>NZ_LFIQ01000091.1:87019-109238 GCF_001189245.1 Bradyrhizobium pachyrhizi
ATCACGCGCCACATGGACGCCGGGCTGTCGCGGCTCGAGGCCACGCTGCTCGGCACCCGCGAGGTCGGCTTCACGGTGCTGTCGATGAGCGTGTCGTTGATCGCAGTGTTCGTGCCGATCCTGCTGATGGGCGGCCTGGTCGGCCGCCTGTTCCGCGAATTCGCCATGACCATCACGATCGCGATCGTGATCTCGCTGGTGGTCTCGCTGACCACGACGCCGATGATGTGCGCGGTGCTGCTGCGCAAGGAGGAGGGCCGGCCGCACGGCTGGATCTACCGGATCAGCGAACGCATCTTCGAGCTGATGCTGAACGGCTACCGCGCGACGCTCGGCCTCGCGCTGCGCCATCCGCTCCTGGTGATGCTGATCCTCGGCTCGACGCTCTATCTGAACTTCCATCTCTACAAGGTGGTGCCGAAAGGCTTCGTGCCGCAGCAGGACACCGGATTGCTGGTCGGCTCGATCCAGGCCGACCAGAGCACATCGTTCCAGCTGATGCAGCAGAAGCTGACCCAGTTCATCGACATCGTGAAGTCGGATCCGGCGGTCGACACCGCGGTCGGCTTCACGGGCGGCGGCGGGGTGGGTCCCGGCGGCACCAACACCGGCACCGTGTTCGCCTCGCTGAAGCCGATGGCCGAGCGCCGGCTGCGCGCCGACAAGGTGATCGAGCGGCTGCGCGAGCCGCTGGCAAGCGTCGCGGGCGCCACCCTGTTCCTGCAATCGATCGGCGACCTCGGCGCCGGCGGGCGCTCGGGCAACGCGGCGTATCAGTACACGCTGAAGGGCTCGACCTACGAGGAGCTGAACGAGTGGACGCCGAAGCTCGTCGCGGCATTGCAGAAGGAGCCGACGCTCGCCGACGTCAACAGCGACCAGCAGAACAAGGCGCTGCAGGCCAATCTGATCATCGATCGCGATGCCGCCTCGCGGCTCGGGATCACGGTCAGCCAGCTCGACAACACGCTCTATGACGCGTTCGGGCAGCGCCAGGTCTCGACCATCTTCGTCGCGCGCAACCAGTATCACGTGATCATGGAGGTCGCGCCGCGCTTCTCGCAGGACCCGCAAACCCTGAAGGAGGTCTATATCTCGACCTCGGGCGGCTCGGCGAGCGGCACGCAGAGCACCAATGCGGTGGCCGGCACGATGGCCTCGTCCTCGCAAAAAAGCTCGGTCAGCGCGGTCGCCGCCAATGTGGTGCGCAACCAGGCCACCAATTCGATCGGTGCCACGGGCAAGGGCGTCGCATCGACCGGTACCGCGGTCTCCACCACCGCGGAGACCATGATCCCGCTGTCGAGCGTCGCGCGCTTCGAGCACGGCGAGACGCCGCTTTCGGTCAACCACCAGGATCTCCTGGTCTCGAGCACCATCTCGTTCAACCTGCCGCCGGGCGTCTCGCTGAGCATGGCGACAACCACGATCGAGAACGCGATGCACGCGCTCGGCATGCCCGCGGGCATTTCCGGCGGGTTTGCGGGCTCCGCGAAAATCTTCCAGCAGGCGCTGGCGAACGAGCTGTTCCTGATCCTCGCCGCGCTGGCGACGATCTACATCTCGCTCGGCATGCTCTACGAGAGCTACATCCACCCGCTGACCATCCTCTCCACTTTGCCATCGGCCGGCGTCGGCGCGGTGGCGGCCTTGATGCTGTCGCACACCGATTTCGACATCATCGGCATGATCGGGGTGATCCTCTTGGTCGGCATCGTGAAGAAGAACGCGATCATGATGATCGACTTCGCGCTCGATGCCGAGCGCCAGCGCGGGCTGTCGTCGCGCGATGCAATCTACGAGGCCTGCCTGATGCGCTTCCGGCCGATCATGATGACGACGCTGGCTGCCCTGTTCGGCGCGGTGCCGCTGATGATCGGCCTCGGCGAAGGCAGCGAGCTGCGTCAGCCGCTCGGCATCGCGATCTTCGGCGGGCTGATTCTGAGCCAGATCCTGACGCTCTACACGACGCCGGTGGTCTATCTCTATCTCGACCGCGCCAGGCTCTGGACCCAGCGCCGCCGCGCCGCGCGCCGCGCACGCCGGGCCGCGGCATCAAGCGCCGCCGGTCGTTGACAGACCCGCGCCGATCTTGCCACCCTGCCGCGAGGTGGCAGACGCAAGGAACCCAGCTGTGACTCCAGCACCCGAAATCGCCGCGTCGCGCTGGTTCAACACCAGCGAGCCACTGACCCTGGCTGGGCTGCGCGGCCGGCCGGTCCTGCTGCACGCGTTCCAGATGCTGTGCCCCGGCTGCGTCGCGCACGGCACGCCGCAGACCCAGCGCGCGTTCGAGCTGTTCAGGCATTCGGACCTGCAGGTGATCGGGCTGCACACCGTATTCGAGCACCACGCGGCGATGACGGAGGTGTCGCTGGAGGCCTTCATCCACGAGTACCGGCTGACCTTCCCGATCGGCGTCGACGAGGCCGGCGAAGGCACGCCGATCCCGGTCACCATGCAGCGCTACGGCATGCAGGGAACGCCGACCAGCATCCTGATCGGCCGCGACGGCAACATCGTGCATCACGGCTTTGGCCAGCAGAGCGACATGGCGCTCGGCGCGATCATTGCGGCCGAGCTGGCCGCGCCGCACGACCGATAGCGGCCCGCCCCGGCTGCAACCCGGCTCACGTGACTGCGTTATGACGGCGTCGCGCAATGCGTGATAGCGTTCCGCCAACCAGAACCATCGCCTTGCGGGAGGATGTCATGAAAACCTATCAGCTCTACATCAACGGCCAGTATGTCGACCCCGCCAATGGCGAATGGTTCGACAGCATCGATCCCTATCGCGGCGAGGCCTGGGCGAAGATTCCGCGCGGCACGGCCGCCGACGCCGACAAGGCGGTGAAATCAGCCAATGAGGCGATGTGGCGCGGCCCCTGGGCGAAGATGACGGCCTCCGCACGCGGCAAGGTGATGCGCAAGCTCGGCGACCTCGTCGCGGCCAATGCCGAGCGCCTCGCCGAAATCGAGGTGCGCGACAACGGCAAGCTGATGGCCGAGATGCTCGGCCAGCTGCGCTACCATCCGGAGTGGTGGTGGTATTTCGGCGGGCTCGTCGACAAGCTCGAGGGCGGCGTGGTGCCGATCGACAAGGCAGAGACCTTTGCCTACACGACCCATGAGCCGGTCGGGGTGGTCGCGGCGCTGACCGCATGGAATTCGCCGCTGCTGTTCGTCGCCTGGAAATGCGCCGCCGCGCTCGCCGCCGGTTGCGCCGTGGTCGTCAAGCCGTCGGAATTCACCTCGGCCAGCACGCTGGAATTCGCCGCGCTGACGAGGGAGGCCGGAATTCCCGACGGCATCTTCAACGTGGTGACCGGCTTCGGTCCCGAGGCGGGCTCCGCGCTGATCGCCCATCCCGGCGTCGCCAAGATCACCTTCACAGGATCGGACACGACCGGCGCAAAGGTCTACGAGACCGCGGCCAAGAGCCTGAAGCGCGTCTCGCTCGAGCTCGGCGGCAAGTCGCCCAACATCGTGTTCGAGGACGCCGACCTCACCGCCGCCGCGGCCGGCGCGATCTCCGGCATTTTCGCCGCCACGGGGCAGACCTGCATCGCGGGATCCCGCCTCCTGGTGCAGAGCTCGATCAAGGAGAAATTCGTCGCGCGGGTGCTGGAGCTGGCAAAGTCCGCCAAGATCGGCGATCCGATGCAGTCAGACACCAATGTCGGCCCGATCACGACGCCGGCGCAGTACAAGAAGGTGCTCGACTATATCGACATCGCCAAAGCCGAGGGCGCGCGCTGCCTGCTCGGCGGCAAGCCGGCCTCCGGCGACGGCATTAAGGGCGGCCAGTTCGTCGAACCGACCATCTTCACCGACGTCGACAACACCATGCGGATCGCGCGCGAGGAGGTGTTCGGGCCGGTGCTGTCGATCATCTCCTTCGACACCGAGGAGGACGCCATCCGGATCGCCAACGACACGATCTACGGCCTCGCCGCCGGCATCTGGACCAAGGATCTCGCGCGCGCCATCCGCGTGCCGAAGCAACTGCGCGCCGGCACCGTGTGGGTGAACACCTACCGGGCCATCAGCTACATGATGCCGTTCGGCGGCATGAAGCACTCCGGCGTCGGCCGCGAAAGCGGCATCGACGCGGTCCGCGAATATCAGGAGACGAAGAGCGTCTGGATCTCGACCGCGACGGACGTGCCGGCGAACCCGTTCGTGATGCGGTGACGGGGCTCAGCACCTCTCCCCGGCGGGAGAGGTGCACCAAGCCTGCGCAGTCATCGAATTCGCCATAGCTGCCGTCACACGGTCAGCAGCGTCTTGATCGCGCGGCGCTCGTCCATGGCACGATAACCCTGCGCCACCTGCTCGATCGGCGGCGTTAGATCAAAGACCTTGCCGGGCTGAATGCGGTCTTTGAGCACCCGGTCCATCAGGTCAGGCAGGAAACGGCCGACGTGGGCAGGACCGCCGAGCATGCGCCGTTGCCCGAAGAACAGGGCCTGCCTCTCGAACGACCTCGCTACCGACCTCAATGACAACGCCGCAATATTCATCTATTCGGCCGCAGTGCCAGCGCCATATTGTTCGTCGGTTACCCTCTCCATCCACTCGACCGGACTGCCATTGAGCGCTTCCTGAATGGCGATATGGGACATCGCCGTCGTCGGCGACGCACCGTGCCAGTGTTTCTCGCCGGGTTCGAACGACACCGCGTCGCCTGGACGGATTTCCTGGATCGGGCCGCCCCAGCGCTGTACGCACCGCGGCCGAACGTCACGATGAGCGTTTGACCAAAGGGATGCGTATGCCATGCGGTCCGCGCGCCGGGCTCAAAGGTGACGTGGGCGCCGGAGGCGCGCCCAGGGTCTGCGGCCTGGAACAAGAGATCAACACGGACGGTGCCGGTGAAATACTCGGCGGGGCCGCGGGCTGAAGGTTGTGAACCTGCTGGTCTGATTTGCATCGAATACCTCCTTGATGCTGTCGTTCCGACTGATGCCAATGACTTTGGGCCTGCATTCGTTTCCGATGACGTGGGGAAATCCCGCGAGGACGCTGCGTCACACAGCCCGACTTGCCGACGCACAAGAAGCGCATTGCGCGTCGGCCTTGCGACGGCGTGCTCCGACCAAAATCACCAACGACGACAGCGCGAGGATGACGGCGCTGAACAGAAAAGTGGCCTGATAGCCGCTGCTGTCGAAAAGCACGCCGCCACCCGCAGCACCTGCCGTGATCGCCAGTTGGACCACCGCGACCATCAGCCCGCCGCCTGCTTCCGCGTCGTCGGGCAAGGCCTTGCTCAGCCAGGTCCACCAGCCAACGGGTGCAGCCGTGCCGATGAAGCCCCACAGGAACATCAGCGCCGCCGTGGCGCCCAGTGACGAACCCGTCGCGATCAGGGCAACGGCAATTACGGCCATTGCGAACGGCATCAATACGAGGAACGTATAGAGGCGATCGCGGATGACTACACCGATCAGTGCAGTGCCGATCAGACCCGCGACGCCCATCACAAGCAACAGTGCCGAGATCGTCGTGACATCGACGCGCGTTACCGTTTCGAAGAATGGCCGTAAATACGTGAAAAGTGCGAATTGCCCGAGGAAAAACAGCGCCGCTGCGAGCATGCCGTAGGGAACTCCAGGCCGGCGCAGCACCTTGAATGCCGCTGCCGCACTCGCCCGCTCACGGCTCGGCATCCTGGGAAGCGTGACGAATTGCCAAAACAAGGTCAGCGCCGCGACCGGCACCACGCAAAAGAACGCGCCGCGCCAGCCGATATACTGACCGAGAAAGCTGCCGAGCGGCGCGGCAATCGTCGTCGCGAGGGCATTGCCGCCATTGAGAACCGCCAGCGCGCGCGGCACGTCCTTGCCCGGCACGATGCGGATCATCGTTGCGGCGGACATCGACCAGAATCCGCCAACGACCATCCCGACAAGCGCGCGCCCTGCCATGAAGACCGTATAATTGGGCGCGAACGCGACAACGACGCCGGAGATCAGCATGACACTGGTCAGCCACAACAAGACGGTGCGCCGGTCGACGCCACGCGTTGCGGCCGAGATGAAAAGACTGGTCAGGATTGCGAAGAAGCCGGACACGGAAATGGCTTGCCCGGCCTGTCCTTCGGTCAACTCAAGACCTGTTGCGATCGGCGTGAGCAGGCTCACCGGCATCCACTCGGACGCGATGAGGGTCGAGGCGCACAGCGTCATCGCGAAGACGGCGCTCCATGCGGCCATTGGCTGCGTTGTCTTTTGATTGATCGTGGCGTCCATCGGGCATCCATGTTCAGAGAAGCGCCCAGTTGGCGCTGTTCACAGCAACACATAGAGCCCGCCACGGTGTTCGATTAGTTGCCATAATTCGCTTGCATTAATCGACCTAGGCCATGAATATTGACGGGCCATGGCAAGCCGGGATTTCAATGACTTACTGGCCTTCGTGGCCGTCGCCCGCGAACGCAGCTTCACCAGGGCCGCGGCGAAACTGGGCATCGTGCAATCGACACTCAGCCATACGATCAAGCGCCTTGAATCCCAGATGGGCCTGCGGCTGCTCACGCGCACGACGCGCAGCGTCGGTCTGACCGAAGCGGGCGAGCGTCTTCAGCAGTCACTGGCGCCGCGCATCGAGGAAATCGAGCGTGACATCGCGGCGCTGATGTCGCTGCGCGACACGCCATCCGGCACCATCCGGATCACGCTCTCGGACCATGCGCTGGAAAAGGCCGTCTGGCCGAGGCTGTCGTCGGTCCTGAAAAAATATCCTGACATCAAGGTCGAGTTCAGTCTCGACACCGGGTTCCGCAACATCGTCAAGGACGGCTTCGATGCTGGAATCCGTCTCGGTGAGAGCGTGGAGAAAGACATGATCGCGGTGCGGATCGGCCCGGACTGGCGGCTGGTCGCGGTCGCCTCTCCCACCTATTTGAAAGAGCACCCCAAACCAAGGCATCCGAAAGATCTCATCAAGCACATCTGCATCAAGCGACGTCAGGCGGCGGGTGGTCACTACGTGTGGGAGTTCGCCAAGAACGGCGCCGAACTCCGGGCGCGCGTCGAGGGGCAAGTGACCTTCAATGACTCTCGCGCCATGATCGATGCCGCCCTGAAGGGTTTCGGCATCGCCTACGTTCCTGAGGACTTGGTGGCGCAACACGTCCAGTCGGGCGAGCTCGTCGTGGTGCTCGACGACTGGTCGCCGAAGTTCGAGGGCTACTTTATCTACTACCCGACATCCCGGCAGAACTCGGCCGCATTCAAGGTGGTCGTCGACGCGCTACGCCATCCTGAAGCAGGGCAAAGAAAGCGCGGCTAAATCAGTGCGACCAGCTCCATGATGCCGTTCGGCGGCATGAAGCCCGGCGTCGGCCGCGAAAGCGGCATCGACGCGGTCCGCGAATATCAGGAGACGAAGAGCGTCTGGATCTCGACCGCGACGGACGTGCCGGCGAACCCGTTCGTGATGTGGTGAGTTTTCGGCACTGACATCGCTCGCTTCACCGCTCCCGGACGGACAGAGGTACGACGGCACCCGCGCGCCGAGCTGTCGCACTTGACGTGCAGGGTGGAGCAGCGATCATGAGCGTCTAGGGCACACGCCGAAGAGCGTGGCCGATACTTGGGGAGATTCGCCATGACGTTTCGTTACTCGCGCGCAGTGTTCTGCGCGCTCATGCTTGCCGCCGCCCAGCCTGCCCTCGCCGACAAGAAATACGGCCCCGGCGTCACCGATAGCGAGGTGAAGATCGGCCAGACCATGCCCTATAGCGGCCCGGCGTCCGCCTACGGCACCCAGGGGCGTCTCGAAGAAGCCTACTACGCGATGATCAACGCGAAGGGCGGCGTGAACGGCCGAAAGATCAAGCTGATTTCACTCGACGATGCCTATTCGCCGCCCAAGACCGTGGAGCAGACGCGGCGCCTCGTCGAACAGGACGAGGTGCTGGCGATCATCGGTACCATCGGCACGCCGACCAATTCAGCGATCCAGAAATATCTGAACCAGAAGAAGGTCCCGCAGATCTTCATTTCGACGGGCGCGGCAAAATGGGACGACCCGAAGAACTTCCCGTGGACCACCCAGCTTTATCCGCCCTACCAGATGGAGGGCATGATCTTCGCCAAATATCTGTTGAAGAACAAGCCCGACGCGAAGCTCGGTGTGTTCTCGCAGAACGATGATGCCGGAAAGGATTACGTCAAGGGGCTGAAGGATGGCCTCGGCGACAAGGCGAAGACGATGATCGTCAAGGAAGTGACCTACGAGGTCTCCGATCCCACGGTCGATTCGCAGATCGTCTCGCTGAAAGCCTCCGGCGCCGACACGCTGTTCACGATGGCGACGCCCAAGTTCGGCGCGCAGGCGATACGCAAGGTCTACGAGCTCGGATGGAAACCGCTGAATTACGTGGTCAGCGTCTCCTCATCGATCAAGGGCGTCATGGAGCCGGCGGGCATAGAAGCTTCGAAGGGATTATTGACCGCGCTCGCGTTCAAAACGCCGACCGATCCCACCTGGGAGAACGCGGCCGACGTGAAGGAGTTCAAGGATTTCCTGGCAAAGTGGTACCCGCAGGGCGACATCGCCGACGGCAGCAATGTCACCGGCTACATCTCGGCCTATATGACGGTGAAGGTCATCGAGATGTGCGGCGATGATCTGACGCGCGAGAATTTGCTGAAGCAGGCAACCAACCTCAACAAGGTGGTCGCGCCGCTGCTGCTGCCCGGCATCGCCATCTCGACGCGGCCGGACCGCTATGCGCCGTTCACGCAGATGCAGATAGCGACATTCGACGGCAAGAGTTGGGTGCCGCAAGGCGAGACCTTCAACACCGACGCGGCGGCCGGTCAGTAGTGGCGACCCCGTTCGCGATACGGTAACTCTCCGCATCGTCATGGGCCGGGCACAGCCGTCCGAAGGACGGCGTCGCTTCGGCTTGCCTGTGCCCGGCCATCCACGTCTTGCTTCGGGCCAAACCAAAAACGTGGATGCCCGGGACAAGCCCGGGCATGACGATTTCTGTAAGGACCGACGAAACGCGGGCACGAAATTCGCGGCAGCAACCGCACCAAAGCTTGTGCTGCGCCTACCCTTTTGCCGCGTTCGGCACAACGCCGAACAATTTCGCCTGCTCGGCGCGGCCGGCCTCGACGATGCGGGTGGTGGCGGTTTCGATCTGGTCGCGCAAGCGGGTCATGAACTCATCGCGCGGCAATCCCGGCGGCAGCGGATCGAGGAATTCGACCACCAGCGTGCCGGGATAACGCATGAAGGTGCGGCGCGGCCAGAACAGCCCGGAATTGAGCGCGATCGGCAGGCACGGCACGCCGCTCTCGGCATAGATCTGCGCGACGCCGGCCTTGTAGTTCGGCGGCGCCCCCGGTGCGGTACGGGTGCCTTCCGGAAAGATCACGAGCTGCCGGCCGAGCTTCACCTCGGCCGCGGCGCGCTTCAGCGTCTTGATCAGCGAGCGCGGGCCGCCGCCGCGCTCGACCGAGATCATGCCGACCTTCTTGAGGTACCAGCCGAACACCGGGATCATCATCAGCTCGCGCTTGAGGATG
The DNA here is from genome assembly GCF_001189245.1 of Bradyrhizobium pachyrhizi. Taxonomy (GTDB): domain Bacteria; phylum Pseudomonadota; class Alphaproteobacteria; order Rhizobiales; family Xanthobacteraceae; genus Bradyrhizobium; species Bradyrhizobium pachyrhizi. The sequence continues at coordinate 96,568 of NZ_LFIQ01000091.1, forward strand.
AACAGCGGATGCTCGAAGAAGCGCACCAGCGCGAACGTCTCCCAGAACGACTGGTGCTTGGAGGCGACGATCAGCGGCCCGCTCGGAATCTTCTCGATCCCGCGAAACTCGATCCTGATGTTGCAGATCACGCGCATCAGGAACAGGCTGATGTTGGCCCACGCGGCTTCGAGCGCCATCAACGCCCCTCGCGGCAGCAGCAGCGCCGGTAGCGCGATGACGCAGAGCGCCACCAGCACGAGATAGAACAGCACGTTGAAGATCAGCGAGCGCAGGAAGATCGAAGTCATTCTCTCAACACTATCCTTTACACCGTCATTCCGGGATGGTGCGTCAGCACCAGACCCGGAATCTCGAGATTCCGGGTTCGATGCTCCGCATCGCCCCGGAATGACGGTGCCTGATACATCAATTCGCCTGCGCCGTCGCCGGGCGGCGTGGCGCGGCAGCCGGCTCGGCGAGCTCGGAGGTCAGGTCAAGGCCGAGATCGGCCAGCCGCACCCGCATCTCCGCGGCGACATATTTGGCGTATTCCGATAGCAAGAGACGGAACGTCGCGCCACTCGTCCACCACGGCTCGTCGCGCCATTTGTCGCCGACCACGGCGAACGGGATCAGCGTCACGTCGGGCATCGCATGTGACAGTTCCACGATCGCCCGCGGCATGTGGTAGTTCGAGGTCACCACGATCAGCGACTTGAAGCCGCGCTCGCGCGCCCAGCGCCGCGTCTCCGCCGCGTTGCTGCGGGTGTTCAGCGCCGAGCGGTCGAGATCGACGCAGCAGCTCATCAGCCCCTTGCTGTCCGGCACAGAGCGGGAAATGTCGCTGGCGTCGTTGGTCGGATGTACGCCCGAGATCAGCAAACGCTTGCCGTAGCCGGCAGCCAACAGTTCCATGGCGTCGGACACCCGCGACGAGCCGCCGGTCAGCACCACGATGCCGTCGGCATTTTGCGGCGGGTCGGTCTCGACGCCGCGCAATTGCGAGAGGAAGCCGACAAAGCCGACCGCCGCGGCGACGAAGGCAACCGCCAGCGGCGCGACGATGACGGCGCGCAGCCAGCCGCGCGGGCGCGCGGCAAAGCCATTCGGCGACGTATCGTCGGACTGCAAACTCATGTGATGCGGTTATCCTTCCCCCCGGGGATTTTAAAGCATGATCCGGAAAAGTGGAAACCGGTTTTCCGCGGGACCAGTGCCGCGTGCACGCGCGCGAAATCACACTTGGGCGACGAAATGCGATCACGAGGCAGCGCCATGATTTCGAGTTTCGCGGCGCCGTCAGTCGATGTCGTCGAGCGTGGCAAACAGGGTGCGCCGCGATGCCCACGCGGTGATCGCCGCGATCAGCACCGCCTGCATCGCCAGCACCAGATAGCCCGACGGACGCAGCGAGAACGTGCCGAGCAGGGCCGCGAACTGGTCGCCCACCGGCGTGCCGGAGAACCAGTTGGCGATCGACTCGGAGAAGCCGAACGCCAACATCGCCGCACCGCCACCGATCAGCCCGCCTTGGAGGCCGAGCCGAAGGAAATGCCGCAGGAAGCGGTTGGCGATGAAGCTGTCGCCGGCGCCGACGAAATGCAGCACCTCGACGATCGGGCGGTTGGCGGCCATCGCGCCGCGGGTCGCAAACGACACCGAGATGATGGTTGCGATGATCACGAGGATGAGGATGCCGACGCCGGCGAACATCGTGGCGCCGGTCATCGAGCGCATGCGCTCGATCCAGGCGCGGTGATCGTCGACGCTTGCGGTCGGCGCCGCCTGCGTCACCCGCGCGCGCAAGCCGGCGAGATCGAGCGTGGTGCCGGGCTGCACCCGCGCCACGATGACGCGCGGCACCGGCAGTTCGTCGATCGAGAGCCCGCTGCCGAGCCACGGCTCCAGCAGCTTGGCGGATTCCTCCTTGCTGAACGGACGGACCTCGAGAATGCCGGGCTGCGCCCGCATCGCCTCCACCGCGGCCTGCGCGTCGCGATCGAGATCGCGGCCCGGCGAGGGGCGCACCTGGATGGTGATCTCGCTCGACACTTCCGACTGCCATTCGGCGGCCGACGCGCTGACCAGCAGCACGGTGCCTGTCGTCAGCGAGGCAAGGAAGGTCATGATCGCGACGACCGCGACCAGCGCACGGCCCGAGATCGAGGCGCGCGGCACGATCGGCGACATGTTGCGCGCGGTGGCCGGGACCTGCGGGCGCTCGCGCCCGAGATCGACCAACGACACTTTCTCGTCGCCGCCCCTATTCATAGATGTGCAGCCGTCCCTGATGCAGCACCAGCCGCCTCGCCTCGTATTGATCCATCAGCGTGATGTCGTGGGTCGCGATGATGACCGCGGTGCCGGATTTGTTGAGCTCGATGAACAGCCGCAGCAGGCGGCGCCCGAGTGTCGGATCGACGCTGCCGGTCGGCTCGTCCGCCAACAGCAGTTGCGGCCGCGAGATCACCGCGCGCGCGATCGCGGCGCGCTGCTTCTCGCCGCCCGACAGGATCGGCGGCAGCGCATCCATGCGCTCGCCGAGGCCGACCCATTTCAAGAGATCAATCACCTCGCGGCGATAGCTCGATTCCTCGCGGCCCATCACGCGGAACGGCAGCGCGACGTTCTCATAGGTGGTCATGTGATCGAGCAGGCGAAAATCCTGCAGCACGATGCCGATCCGCTTGCGCAGGTCGGCGACCTGATCCTTGCTCAGCAGCGAGACGTCCTTGCCGAACAGATTGACCAGCCCACGGGTCGGCCGCAACGACAGGAACAACAGCCGCAGCAGCGAGGTCTTGCCCGCGCCCGACGGCCCGGTGAGGAACTGGAACGAGTGCGCCGGGATCATGAACGAGAGGTCGCGCAAAATCTCCGGGCCGAGCCCGTAGCGCAGACCGACATTTTCGAACCGAACCAATGCGCTAGCTCCGTTCGAGAGGGCCGATGGCCCGATACCCCACACCGACGGCGAAGACGGCCCGACCCCCGGCCGAGCGCCCGCGAACCGCACAGAAAGCTTGTGCTTCGATTATGGTTTCCGATTCGTTAACGGTCGCAAAGTAGCATCCGGGCATCCACACGGTGGAGATTCGGCCTCCATGCATATTGTTTGCCCGCATTGTACAACATCCTACGCCATCAATCCGGCCACCCTTGGCGAGGCCGGACGTACCGTCCGTTGTTCCCGCTGCCGGGAGGTCTGGCTGGCCCGGCCGGAGGACGCCATCGGGGCAACCGCGCCCACTCTGGCCTATCAGTCCGCCGGATCCGACCTCGCCGCCGAATGGGAGGCCATGGGCCGGGAGGAGGCTGACGCGACCCCGATGGTCGAGAGCCCCTCGATTTCGGCCGATTTGCCCGCCGAGGGCAGCGACGCCGCCACGGAATGGCCGGCGCTGGCCGAGGCGGATGCCGCGGCCCATGCCGACGCCGGGGACGCGGGAACCAGGGGCCGCTTCCGCCTGCCCCGGCTTCCCCGCCTGTTCCGGCTGCCCGCCCTGCCCCGAATTCCGTTCATGCCCGTGATCGGCGCCCTGCCGACCACCTGCGGCGCCATGGCCGCGCTGATCATCGCGCTGTTCGTCTGGCGCAACGACGTGGTGCGGCTGCTGCCGCAGTCCGCGCTGTTCTACAGGATGGCCGGGCTCGACGTGAATTTGCGCGGGCTCGCCTTCAAGGATCTCAAGATCACCAACGAGACCGTGGACGGCAAGCCGGTGCTGGTGATCGAGGGCATGATCGTCGGCCAGACCAGGAAGCCGGTCGAATTGCCTCGGCTGCGCTTCTCGGTCCGCGACGCCCAGGGCGCCGAAATCTATGCCTGGAACGCCGTGCTGGAGCAGCCGGTGCTCAATCCCGGCGAGCGGGCCTTCTTCAAGTCGCGCCTCGCCTCGCCGCCGCCCGAAGGCCGCAATATCGACGTACGCTTCTTCAACAAGCGTGATCTCACCGGCGGCCGCGCGTGAGCCGCCGGCCAACTCTATCGGGAACCGACCAATCACCATGACGCGTGTTCTGATCGCCGACGACGAAGACTCGATGCGCTCGCTGGTGGCGCGCGCCATCGCCATGGACGGCCACGAAACCGTGACCGCGCAGGACGGCGCCGAGGCGCTGGAGGTGCTGACGCGCGACGAAGGCGCGTTCGACCTTCTGCTCACCGACATCCAGATGCCCGTGATGGACGGCATCGCGCTGGCGCTGACCGCGGCGCGCGACTTCCCTGCGCTGAAGATCCTGCTGATGACCGGCTTCGCCCATCAGCGCGAACGCGCCTCCGGCCTCGAGGCGATCGTGCATGACGTGGTGACGAAACCGTTCTCGGTGGCCGATATCCGCACCGCAGTCGCGGACGCGCTGGCGGCGCGGAAGGCCGGCTAGGGTTACGAGTTCAACTCGGAAAGCATGCCCGGGCGGTCAGCGTCACCGGGGACAGATTGAGAAACTGTGCAAATTGAAATGAATAACTCGCGCTGACGATGTTGCCGCAGGCTGACGTGGAATAGCTGAATGTCTGCGCTGGGAGCGTGAGGCCGTATGCCTGCTGCGCGGCGTAATTCGTGATGGCGCTGCCGCTTGGACAGAGCGTGCTGTTGACGGTCGCGCAACGCGCCGCCATTTCGGTGCCGTGCTGCAGCCCGAGCTGAGTCCAGAACAGCAGTCCGAATTCGACGATGCCGAATATGAACAGGAAGAACACGGGAGCGGTCAGGGCGAATTCCAGCGCGGAGGCCCCTCGATCGTCCCGCCATAGCGGTGTGAGTTTCACTGCAGCCTCGCAGTGGACTGGGCGCTATAGGTGTATGTGGCTGCCACAATCTGATAATTGATCAGCGTGTAGTACGTCCCTTGCGCCGAAACCATCGCATATGTTCCGGCCTGCGCGCCGCCGGGGCAGACCGCACCGCAACTGACGGTGCTGACCCCCGAACTGGTCGGGCACCCGCAAAACTGGTACGGCTTGGGCGAAGCATTGATGGCTGTGGAATTCGTGGCGGCTGTTACGGCGCTGGTGACGCCGGTCTCGTCAAAGCCGCGCACGATGGCGTATTGCGCTCCCGCCTGCGCGGCATTCTCGACCTGCATCTTGCGATAGAGCGCGAGTCCGATGTCGGTTACCGAGACGACCATCAGGGACAACAACGGGATCATGATGCCGAATTCGATGGCCGCGACGCCGCCCCTGTCGTGAACGGCGGTGCGCACAAGCCGCGTCAGGGAGAAAACCAATCGACCACGGCTGTTGGATGAGGATCTCTGGATTTGCATCGGAGCCAACCTCACTCGATGAGTTGCGCGGTTTGCGTGCCTATCGTCGCGGTGCCGAGCGCCGAACAATTGACCTGAAGGTTCGACGTGCCGGAGAGCGTCAAGGTATCCACAATGATCTTGGTGCATGATGTGCTCGTACCGTTGCCACCGCTGAAGCTGAGGTTGGCCCTAGGTAGGTAGATGGCACCGCCGAAGTTCTGGGTGGCGCCACCCGTAAGATTAAAGGCGGTGCCGACCGGCATGTTGCGATCGCCATACATGACGATACCCTTCGTTGCGCCGGAGGTCGGCGCCGTCAGATCGATAATCGCGTTGCTGCCGATTGAAGCGGTGCCCCAGTTGCTGCCCGAGCCCGTAAACACCAGGGTCACGCCGCTGCCCGTGATCGTTGCGTTTCCCGCGACGCTCAAATTGGCGCCGTCCAGATAATAGATACCTGGATCAAGGCTCAGGGTGGCACCTGCATTGACCGTTATGTTGCCCTTATAGCAGCCGGGACTGAGCGAGTTTGTCTTTCCGTTGGAATTGACCGTGATCTTGGCGTTCGTGCAGCTCGGCTCCGATGGGGGTGAGACATTGGCATACGGATCGGCGATCGGCCGGATGTGCGTCTTGATGCCGTTGGTGGCCGTGATGTTGCTCGCGCCGGAGACCTCGCCGACAACCCCGACCAGATTCGCGGAGACCGCCGCACTGCCGGCCACGTTGAGCGATGGGCTTGCGCTCGAGTTGCTATAGAGATTGCACTTGATCAAGTTGAGCTGGTTGCTGCCGCTCACATTGACGGCGGGGCTGGCGCTGGCGTTGAGCGCAAGTACGCAGCCCGTCCCGGAATTCGGCAGGGCGACCGCGCGCGCGGTGACCGGCACCGGGGCCGAGCCGAACAGGGCCGACAGCAACCGCTGTTGCGGTTGGCTCACGATGACTTCGATCGCCTGCAGGTTCGACGTCTGACTGCCGGTCTTCGGCGGTTGATTCACCGTGACCGTGACGTTGTTCGCCCCGTTCGCGTAACCGTAGTTTGCCGTGACCGCATTGGCTTCGGACAAAAGGTCGGCGCCTGCACTTGCCGCCGTTGCGGCGCTTACCGCGCCAGAGTCGGCGGCACTCTGCATGTTCTTATGTTTGTAGTACCACCACCCCACTTCGGTACCGAGCCCTGCCGTGCCGACCAGGACCGGCATGAGCAGCGCTGAAATGATCACATAGCTGCCCGACTGGTCCCGAACGAATTGTCGAACCAAGCGGGTCTGATGTTGGTGCCGGCGAGTAATACCCAATGGCCGGTATGACGAAGCAATGAATAAACGGCTGTGCCTCATGTGCTCTCCTGAGACGCTTGCCAATTTTCAGAAGTAAGGTGACGCAAGCGACTTAAATGCGCACCAACGGGAACTCGACAATTTTAAAGAAATTGTGCGAAACCGGCGGCTCCCGCGGACCCGACCACACCGATCGGAACGCGAGGCGCGTTGCCCGCAGAAGCTGACGTCTGCCGGCTTACGACCGTCGTGCGGATTCCGCGTCATGCCCGCGAAAGCGCGGCATCCAGGTTGCCACGGCCGTTCGATTAAGGCGCTGATGTCTCTTGAACGCTGTCACCAGCTTTCGCGGCTGACGACAGTCGAGGACGAGGTGCAGACCTCAATAATCCTTTAGCAGCCGCTCGATGTAGTCGAGCTCGATCTGCGGCCGCGACGGATCGGCGAGGCGGCGGCGCAGCTCTTCGAGGATGCGGCGGACGCGCTGCACGTCGATCTCGCCGGGGATCTTCACCGTGTAGTCGTCGCCGAATTCGCGGCCATGCAACGGGCGGCCGAGCGGATCGGTCTGGTTGCCGCCGCTCTGCTGGCGGCCGGCGCGGTTGCCGGGGCTGTCGCCCGGCTGGTCGCCGTCGCCCTGCTGCATCGCGTCGGCGAGGCTCTGGGCGCCCTTGCGCAGCGCGTCCAGCGCACGGCCCTGCGAATCCACCGCGCCGTCGGCATTGCCCTCGCCGAGCCGCCCGGAGGCATCGCCCATCGCGGAATCGGCCTGGTCGAGCCCGTCGCCGTCATCGCCCTGGTCGCCGCCTTGATCGCCCTGCTGCGCCTGATCGCCCTTCTGACCCTGGCCTTTCTGGCCGCGCTGGTCCGGTCCCATGCCGCGCTTGGCGAGCTCTTCCTGCAGCTTCTTCAAGCGGTCGCGCAGCGCCTGCTGGTCCTGCTGCAGGTCGCCCATCGACTGCTCGCCCTGCTTGCCGCGCATGCGGTCGCGGCGGGAATCCTGGCCCTGCTTGAAGGTCTTGTCGCGCAATTGCTGCTGCTTGCGGATCATGTCGCCGAGCTCGTTGAGCGACTGCTGCATGTCGTCGTCGCCCTGATTGGGCTGCGCCATCTGCAGGTTTTCCAGCATCTGCTGCATCTGCTCGAGCAGCTGCCGCGCCGCATCCTTGTCGCCGGAGCGTGACAGCCGCTCCATGCGATCGAGCATGTTCTTGAGATCCTGCTGGCTCAGCACCTTGGCATTGGGATCGAGCGGCCGCGCGAGCTGCTGCGGATTGTTGCGGAACTGCTCGACCATCTGGCGCAGGAAATTGTCCAGCGCCGCGCGCAGATTGTCGGTGAGCTTCTTGATCTCCTCGTCGGTCGCGCCGCGCTCCAGCGCCTGCTTGAGCGCGTCCTGCGCCGCGCGCAGCGCCTTGTCGACGTCCGAGATGTTGCCGTCCTCGATGGTGACGGCGAGTGACCACAGGCTGGCGACCACCTCGCGCAATTGGTCGTCGGTGCGCGCCGCCTCGAGCTGCCGGCTCACGGTGTGCAGGCCAAGGTAATAGCCGGTCTCCGGCATGAACATTTCGGGCGCGATCATCAGCGCCTCGAGCGCGGCGAATACCTGGCCGTTCTGGTTGGCGTCGAGCGCCAGGATACGGCGCTGTTCGATCAGCGCGCGCGCCAGCGGCTTGGTGAACAGGCGCTCCGGCAGCCGCATGTTGAACGGCTCGCTCTTGCCTTCATTGCCGGCCTCGTCCTTGGCCGTCAGCGTCAGGGTCACGTCGGCGCCGGCATAGGGGTCTTCGCTGAGGTCCTTCACGGTCTGGCCGACGCCGTTGCGGGTGCGCGCATTCGGCAGCACCAGCGCGAATTGCGGCGGCTCGAACAGCGGCCGCGGCTGCGCCGCCTTGCCGTCGGCATCCTTCTTGCCGTCAGCCTCCTTCGGCGCATCGGTCGGCCGCACCGCGAATTGCGCGCGCGCTTCGCTGACGCCGTAGTCGTCCTCGAGCCGGTAGGACATCTGCAGCGCGCCGCGCGCCTGCCGCTCCGGATCCTTGGCGAGCGCAATCGACGGCGGGCGGTCCGGCGTCGCGGTGAATTTCCACTGCGGCTGGCCGGCCGGCGCACGGACATGCGCGGTGCCGTCGCCGGTGATCTTGAAATGCCGCTCGTTGGTGCCCTTCGGCGCCTGCCCGTCCGGCGCGACCTCGGCAACGCCGCCACCGACGACGACGTCGATGCTGCCGCCGCTGGAGCGCACCAGGAGTGTGCTGCCGGCCGGAACCGCGAGCGGGGTGGTGTCCGCCGCGTTGGCGTCCTTGTTGGCGTTGGACAGGATGATCGGCGGCTTGCCGGTGTAGTTCGGCGGCGTCACCCAGGCATCGACCCGGACATTGGCCGGCGCCATGATGCCGTTCCAGTCGAATGCCGAGGCAACCCGCAGGCCGCGCTCGTCGCCGGCGGCGACATAGCTCGCGACCAGCATCACGATCACCAGCGCGCGCAGCGCCCAGGGGTCGTGCAGCGAGACGCGCGGCCGCGGCAGCCCGGCGCGGATGCGCTTGATCGAGGCCAGCGTGCGCTCGCGCTGCGCCTGCCACAGCGCCAGCGCAAACGGGTCCTTGTTGGTAAGCGTGTCGGAGAGCGTGGTCGCCGGGCGATGGCGAATGCCGGCGCCGCGGTCGAGCCGGCTCAGGCCCTCCTCGCGGCTCGGCCAGCGGAAGCGCACCAGCGGCGACAGCGCCACGAGCGCGGCAATCGCGAACAGGCCGGCGCCGGCCACGCGTGCGACAAACGGCAGCACCAGCCACAGCCCGGCCCAGGACGCGACCAGGAACAATCCTGCGACCGTCAGGAACCGCGCCAGATGCGGCCAGGCTCGTTCCCACCCAATCGCGAACCTTGCCTGCTGCAGAGCCTCTGTCAGTTTCAGCCGCGCGACCGCATCGCTGTCGTGGACGGCGCGTGACGGGTCAGAGGGCTCGATGTTGGCTCCGCTCAATAAAATCTCCGGGGTAGCCGGCAGGTCAGCCTAGCACGGCGGCGGCTTTGAGGCACCCGTTCCAGGGCGTAACCCACACCGGGAAATACGCATAACACGAATGCGTGACTGCGGCGGTTCGACCCCGTAACGTCGCGGCCGAACCATCGCATTAACGCATGAGGAACGCGATATGGACCAAAAAACGCACGACAAGGGGCTCGAAATCCGCAAGGCGGTGCTGGGCGAAGCCTATGTCAACAATGCGCTGAAGAATTCGGACAGCTTCAACAAGCCATTCCAGGAACTCGTCACCGAATATTGTTGGGGCGCGGTCTGGGGCCGCGAGGAACTGCCGCGCAAGACCCGCAGCATGCTCAACCTCGCCATGATCTCGATCCTGAACCGGCCGCACGAATTGAAGGCCCACATCAAGGGCGCGCTGACCAACGGCGTGTCCCGCGACGAAATCCGCGAGATCTTCATGCAGGTCTCGATCTATGCCGGCATCCCGGCCGGCGTCGACAGCTTCCGCATCGCGCGCGAGGTGTTCGCCGAACTCGACAACAAGGCGTGAGACGCTGCTGCCTCACACGCAATGTCGTCCTGGCGAAAGCCAGGACCCATAACCACAGGCCTTCGTGGTGGGAACACGCTGGGGCTCCAGCGGAGCACAGCAATCAACCGCGGTGGTAATGGGTCCCGGCCTTCGCCGGGACGACAGCGAATGTGGGGTGCGCGGCTCCGCACATAACGACATAGAGGAAACGACTCATGGAAATCGGATTCATCGGCCTCGGGAAGATGGGCTTCCCGATGGCGCGCCGACTGATCGAGGCCGGCCACAAGCTCACCGTGTTCGACACCAGCAAGGACGCGCTCGACAGGCTGGTTGCGCTCGGCGCGGTGGCCGCAACCTCGCCCAAGGACATCGCCGACCGCGTCGAGACCGTGATGGCGAGCCTGCCTTCGCTGCAGGCCTCGCTCGAGGTGGCGACCGGCGCGGGCGGCGTGATCGAGGGCACGCGCGTCAAACGCTTCATCGACCTCTCCACCGTCGGCTCGCGGATGGCGGTGAAGATCCACGAGCTGTTGGCCAAGAAGAACATCGTGCAGATCGACAGCCCGGTCTCCGGCGGCGTCGCCGGCGCCGAGAAGGGCACGCTAGCGGTGATGGTGTCGGGCCCGCGCGCCGATTTCGAGCTGGTGAAGGGCGCGCTCGACGTCATCGGCAAGGTGTTCTTCATCGGCACCAAGCCGGGCTCCGGCCAGACCATGAAGCTCGCCAACAACTTCCTGTCGGCGACCGCAATGGTGGCGACCTCGGAGGCTGTTGTGATGGGCGTCAAGTCCGGGCTCGATCCGGCCGTGATGATCGACGTCATCAATGCCGGCTCCGGGCTGAACACCGCGAGCCGCGACAAGTTTCCGCGCTCGGTGTTACCGCGCAGCTTCGACTTCGGCTTCGCCACCGGCTTGATGGTGAAGGACGTGCGGCTCGCCGTCGAGGAGATGCGCGCGCTCGGGCTGTCGATGGAAGTCGCCGAAGCGGTCGGCCGGCTCTGGGAAGTCGTCATCCGCGACGAGGGACCGGAGTCGGACTTCACCGCGGCAATCAAGCCGATCGAGAAGGCCGCGGGCGTGATCGTCGGCGGCGGCGGTAAAGGCGGTAGTCACGCCGCGAAGTAAAGGCCGTCGACAAATTGGCACTGTCGTCCCGGGCAAGCGAAGCGCGACCCATAACCACAGGCGTTCGTGGTTAGCTGAGCCGGGGCCCCAGCTCACTGCAACGATCAAGAGCGGTGGTTATGGGCGCTGGCCTTCGCCAGGACGACACCATTGATGTGGCACGCCAGTGCCTCACAGCCACGGCGCCGGCTTGTCCATCGCGATCAGGGCGTCGACGTCGATGCGCGGGCGGACCACCGCGTACTGGTCGTCCTTGACCAGCACTTCCGGCACCAGAGGCCGCGTGTTGTAGGTGCCGGATTGCACCGCGCCGTAGGCGCCGGCGGTCATGATCGCCAGGAGATCGCCGGCCTTCGGCTGCGGCAGCGAGCGGTCGAGCGCGAGGTAATCGCCGGTCTCACAGACCGGGCCGACTACATCCGCGACCATGGTCGGGGTGCCGGCCGCGGGCTGACGCACCGGCAGAATGTCGTGATGCGCTTCATACAGGGTCGGCCGGATCAGGTCGTTCATCGCGGCGTCGATGATGACGAAATTCTTGGCATCGCCCGGCTTCACATGGATCACGCGGGTGACGAGGATGCCGGCATTTCCGACGATCATGCGGCCCGGCTCGAACATCAGCGTGCAGCCGAGATTGTGCGTGACGCGCTTGACCATCGCCGCATAGGCGTCCGGCGCCGGCGGCGCGGCGCGATCCATGTAATAGGGAATGCCGAGGCCACCGCCGAAATCAATATGCGAGATGTCGTGGCCGTCGGCGCGCAGCGTCTGCACGAATTCCGCGAGCAGCCGGAAAGCAACCTCCAGCGGCCCGAGATCGGTGATCTGGCTGCCGATATGCACATCGGTGCCGGTGACTTTGATGCCCGGCAGCTTTGCCGCGCGGGCATAGACCTCGCGGGCGCGGGCGATCGGAATGCCGAACTTGTTCTCCGACTTGCCGGTCGAGATCTTGGCATGGGTGCCGGCATCGACATCGGGATTGACCCGCACCGAGATGCGGGCCGTCTTCTTCATCTCGACCGCGAGACGCGACAGCATCTCGAGTTCCGGCTCGGACTCGATATTGATGCAGAGGATGTCGGTGGCAAGCGCGGCCCGCAGCTCGCCCTCGGTCTTGCCTACCCCGGAGAACACGATCTTCGAGGGCGGAATCCCGGCCGCCAGCGCCCGCTTCAACTCGCCGCCGGACACCACGTCCGCGCCGGCGCCGAGCTTGGCCAGCGTGCGCAGCACCGACTGGTTGGAGTTCGCCTTCATGGCATAGCAGACCAGCGCCTTCTCGCCGGCGAAGGCTTCGGTGAAGACGCGGTAGTGGCGCTCCAGCGTCGCGGTCGAATAGCAATAGAACGGCGTGCCGACGGCCTCTGCCAGCTCAATGAGATTGACCGCCTCGGCATGCAGCACGCCGTTGCGATAGTCGAAATGGTTCATGACACGCTAGATTGTTTGAACATGATTCTTTTCGGAAAACCGCTTCGCACTTTTCC
>NZ_LFIQ01000091.1:109248-116784 GCF_001189245.1 Bradyrhizobium pachyrhizi
GAGATATTAATTGCCGAGCAGCGGATCGAGGATGAAGGGCCGTTTATTGCCTCGCGGCGCGGCCGGCGCGGCCTCCGAGCCATAGGTCGGATTGAACACGCTGGGCTGCGCCGCCCGCTCGGTCTCGGTGTCGCTCGGTGCCGCGCCCGGCGCGACGTTCGCGGTCGGCGGCAGGTCGAGCGGTCCCTTGCGGCCGCAGCCGCCGAGCGCCAGCGCTGATACGCCCAGCACAATGATGGCCCATCCCGAGGGGGTCAGGCGGTTCTTGCTAATCACGACGAATTCCCCAATTCGGGCGGCACCATACAAACATTGCCGTGCTCTGGCGAGAGGCGGAGCGCCATGAAATCACGGCCAAATTTTCCGGTTCAGCCCAATTTTCGCTCTTTTTCCAGCCGCTTGGCCCAGGCCTTGGCCTGCGCCATCACATTCTTCGGCGCCGTGCCGCCGAACGAGGTCCGGCTCCGCACCGAGGATTCGACGCTCAGCACCTTCAGCGCGTCGGCCGTGATATCAGGCTCGACCTCCTGCATGGCCTTGAGCGGCAGCTCGTGCAGCGCCACACCCTGCTTCGAGGCCAGGCCGACGATGCGCCCGGTAACGTGGTGGGCGTCACGGAACGGCATTTTCAGGGTGCGTACCAGCCAGTCGGCAAGATCGGTCGCGGTGGCGTAGCCCTCGCCGGCGGCGGCCTTCATCCTGGCCTCGTCCGGCACCAAGTCCTCGACCATGCCAGTCATGGCGCGGATTGCCAGCGACAGTGCCTCGAAAGCCTCCATCGCGCCTTGCTTGTCCTCCTGCATGTCCTTTTGATAGGCGAGCGGCAGGCCCTTCATCACGATCAGCAGCGCCGTGAGCGCGCCGATCACGCGGCCGGTCTTGGCGCGGACCAACTCGGCCGCGTCCGGATTGCGCTTCTGCGGCATGATCGACGAGCCGGTGGTGAACTTGTCGCTGAGCTTGACGAGGCCGACCAAGGGCGAGGTCCAGATCACGATCTCCTCAGCGAAGCGCGACATATGCACCGCGCAGATCGCCGCCGCCGACAGCGTCTCCAGCACGAAATCGCGGTCGGACACCGCGTCGAGCGAATTGGCCATCGGACGCTCGAAGCCGAGCGCCTCGGCGGTAGCAGTGCGGTCGATCGGAAACGAGGTGCCGGCGAGCGCGGCCGCTCCGAGCGGCGATTCGTTCAGCCGCTTGCGCGCGTCCGCGAAGCGGCCGCGGTCACGGCCGGCCATCTCGACATAGGCCAGGAGGTGATGACCGAAGGTCACGGGCTGCGCGGTCTGCAGATGGGTGAAGCCCGGCATCACCGTGCCGGCATGCTCCAGCGCGCGGGCGACCAGCGCCTGCTGGAACGCGGCCAGCGCCGCATTGGTCTCATCGATGGTGTCGCGGACATAGAGGCGGAAATCGGTCGCGACCTGGTCGTTGCGCGAGCGTGCGGTGTGCAGCCGGCCCGCCGCGGGCCCGATCAATTCGGACAGCCGCGACTCGACATTCATATGAATGTCCTCGAGCGCGCGCTTGAAATCGAAATCGCCCTTGCCGATTTCTGACAAAATCGTGTCTAGACCTTTGCCGATATTTTTCGCATCAGCTGCGGTGATGATGCCTTGCGCGGCGAGCATCGCGGCGTGGGCCTTGGACGCGGCAATGTCCTGGGCATAAAGGTGACGGTCGACGTCGATGGAGACGTTGATTTCCTCCATGATCGCGTCGGGACGCTCCGAGAACCGGCCGCCCCACATCTTGTTGCTCATGACATCTCGCTCACGAATTTGTATTTCAGGCCGAGCTGTTGCATTCGCCGGAGCGGCGAAACAGCGTGGCGGTTCCGATCGTATTCCCGGCACTGCTTAGCCACATCGACCCAGGAAGACAACGATATGCCCGAGACGACCCCACCCAACCCGACCGCCAGGCCGACCGCCAAGTGGCGCATCCCGCTGGTGATCGGCGCCGTGCTGGCCGGGGCCGTGATCGGCTATGTCGGGGTCTCCAGCCTCAAGCATCCCGCGGGCGATATCGCCTGCAACAGCGCGGTGGCTCTGGCGAAGAAGATCGCCCCGCTCGCCCATGGCGAGGTCGCGGCGCTGACCATGGCGACCACCCCCCTGAGGCTGCCCGACCTGGCCTTCGAGGACGCCAACGGCCAGCCAAAGAAGCTCTCGGACTGGCGCGGCAAGACCGTGCTGGTCAATTTGTGGGCCACCTGGTGCGTGCCCTGCCGCAAGGAAATGCCGGCGCTCGACAGCCTGCAGACCAAGCTCGGCGGCAAGGATTTCGAGGTGGTCGCAATCAACATCGATACCCGCGACCCGGACAAGCCGAAAAACTTCCTGAAAGAGGCCAATCTGACCAATCTCGGCTATTTCAGCGACCAAAAAGCCAAGGTCTTTCAGGATCTTAAGAACATAGGCAAGGCGCTGGGCATGCCGACCTCGGTGCTGGTCGACGGCCAGGGCTGCGAGATCGCCAATATCGCCGGTCCCGCCGAATGGGCGAGCGACGACGCGATCAAGCTGGTGAAGGCCGCGCTACAGCCGGCCGCAGCCGGGTTCTGATCAGGCGACGGTGTTGAGGTTGTCGCCGATGCCGGGCGACAAATTCGCGGTGGAAGGCGTGCCGAGCAGGGTCTGAACCGCGAACTTCTCGGCGTCGAGGTTCTGCTTGGTCACGCGGGTTGCGATCTCACCCTGCAAATTGCCCTGCTGCATCGACAGGATGCTGGTGACCATGCTCATCATGTCCATACGCGGCACTCCCAAAACTGGGATTTGAGGTATCGCGCGAAAGTTAATGGTTGGGTAATCGATGGCCGCGTCAGGCTGACGCATCGGCCTCGAAGCTCCCGGCAGCGCGATGATCCGCGTCTCAGGCCGCGTTCGCCGCGAAGGCTGCGCCGAGGGTACGCAGCGCCTGCCGTGTCCGCGCATCTGACAGCTTCGAGTGCAGGATGACGTCACGGGACGGCAGCGGCGGCAAGCCAAGCCGTGGCCCGAGGTCGACGGTATCCGCGGGCGCGACCCGGCGCGCCAGCGCTGCGACCGCAAGGCCCGCGGAGATCGCAGCTCCGATCGTCGACAGCCCGCCGCCGACGAATGCCTCGGTCCAGGCGATACCGGCGGCGTCGAGCGCTTCAACCGCCATGGCACGCACGCTGCACGGCTCGGCTTGCGTGGCGAGGCGCAACGGCTCGCCCGGCCGATGGTGAAAATCAGGCGCGGCCATCCAGCCGAACGCTTCCTCGAACAGCACGTCGCCATCGCGGCGCTTGGCGTCGTGACGAAGCACGATCGCAGCATCAAGCTTCCCGTCGTCGAATGCGCTGAGCACCGAACGCGACGTATCGACGTGCAGCTGAATCACCAGCCCGGGATCGGTGCTGCTCATCCGCTTCAGCAGCGAGGCGAGCTCCGATCCGACGATGTGGTGGCTGATGCCGACGACCAATCGCCGATGCTCGACGGCAAACGAGCTGATCGCCGATTGATGCGCAGCCACCAGATTGCGCGCGGCGCCGAGGAAAGCGGCACCTTCGGCTGACAGCCGAACCTGCCGCGGCGTTCGCTCCAGCAACCGTCGGCCGAGGCCGTCCTCCAGCCGCCTGATCTTCAAGCTGACCGCGGACTGCGTGGTCTCCATCGCCTGCGCCGCGCGCGTGAAGCTGCTGAGATCCGCCACCAGGACGAAGGCCTGGACTGCCTCGAGGTCGAGCGCCTTCATGGTCATTCATTTAAATATGAAATCATTGAAACAATTTACCATACCGTTTTGCAATGAACAAGGAGCCCCTAGGATCGGCAGCACGTGACGCCACCAGGAGAGCCACCATCATGCCGCTGACCCGCGTTTCATTGCGACGGGGCAAGCCCGTCGCCTACCGCAAGGCCGTTCTCGAAAGCCTTTATCGCGCCATGCGCGAGACCTTCGACGTGCCCGAAGGCGATCGCTTCATGACGATCTCCGAGCACGATGACGACGATTTCGTCTATGGCGCCGACTATCTCGGCATCAGGCGCAGCGATGATCTGATCATCATCCAGATCACTGTCAGCAATACGCGCCCGGTGGCGCAAAAGCAGAAGCTCTATCGACGGATCGCCGAACGGCTGACCGAAAGCCCCGGCCTGCGCGCCGAGGACATCTTCATCAACCTGGTCGAGGTGCTCCCCGAGAACTGGTCGTTCGGCAACGGTGAGGCGCAGTACGTCCGATGACCGCCGCACCGACCCTCTCGCCGCGCATGAGCGGCATCACAGCATCGCCCGCATCGGTGCTGCGCCGCCGCGCCCGCGAACTGCGCGCGGCCGGGCGCGACATCATCGAGCTGTCGTCGGGCAATCTGGACTTCCCGACACCTGACCATGTGATCGCGGCGGCGCATGCAGCGGCATTGCGCGGCGAAACCCGTTACACCGATGTCGACGGCACGCCGGAGCTGAAGCGGGCGGTGCAGGCCGCGCTGCTGCGCGACCATCATCTCGACTATGGTCTGGACGAGATCGTCATCACCAACGGCTCGACGCAGGCGCTGTTCAACGCGCTGCTGGCGACGCTGGCGCCCGGCGACGAGGTGATCATCTCCGCGCCCTATTGGGCGCCCTATCTCGATCAGGTGCGGCTCGCCGGCGCGGAGCCGGTGGTGGTGCCGTGCGCGCAGAACAACGGCTTCAAGCTGCGTGCGGAGGATCTGCGGGCGGCGATCTCGGCGCGAACCCGCTGGATCATCGTCAACAATCCGGTCAACCCATCCGGCGCGCTGTATTCGCGTGAGGATCTGTCCGAGATCGCCGCGGTCCTGCTGCGGCATCCGGACATCTGGGTGCTGGCCGACGGGCTCTACGAGCAGATCGTGTTCAATGGCGCGCCCGCGCCGACGCTTGCGGAAATCGAGCCGCGCCTGAAGCCGCGGACGCTGATCGTCAGCGGCTTCGCCAAGAGCTACGCCATGATGGGATGGCGCATCGGCTATGCCGCCGGACCCGCGGCGCTGATCCGCGCGATGGTCACGATCCAGTCGCAGACCACGTCCGGCGCGTCGTCGATCAGCCAGGCCGCGGCGGTTGCCGCGCTCGACGGCGCGCAGGATGTGCTGCTCGAGCGCGCCGCCATCCTTCGCGCCAAGCGCGACCGCTTTGCCGAACTCGTGAACGGATGCGCCGGGCTGTCCTGCACGCCGCCCGAAGGCACCTTCTATCTGCTGGTCGGCTGCGCCGGCGTGATCGGCAAGCGCGCGCCCGATGGCAGAGTGATCCGGACCGACCGCGATTTCTCGGCCTATCTGCTCGAGGCGTCCGATGTGGTGGTGTTTCCCGGCGAGGATCTCGGGCTGTCGCCCTATATCCGCCTCAGCTTCGCCAACCCGTCATCGACCATCGAGGAGGCCGCAAGGCGGCTGAAGCGCGCCTGCGCGGCGCTGCAATGACGTCTCACGCAAAAAGCCAGCGCCTCGCGCTGGCGGCGCATCTGCTTGGACTTGGAACGAGTGCGACGATGATTATCGGTCTGGTGCCTGCGGCGCTTGCGCTGCTGCGGGCACTGACCTGAAGGCGGGATGGATTACCGCGTCGGGATCGGCTTGTCGCCGCGATAGTCGTAGAAGCCGCGCTGGCTCTTGCGTCCGAGCCAGCCGGCCTCGACATACTTCACCAGCAGCGGACAAGGCCGGTACTTGGAGTCGGCCAGCCCCTCGTGCAGCACCTGCATGATCGACAGGCAGGTGTCGAGGCCGATGAAATCGGCGAGCTCGAGCGGGCCCATCGGATGGTGCGCGCCGAGCTTCATCGCGGCATCGATCGCCTCGACGTTGCCGACGCCTTCATACAGCGTGTAGATCGCCTCGTTGATCATCGGCAACAGGATGCGGTTGACGATGAAGGCTGGGAAATCTTCCGACACCGCGACCTGTTTGCCGAGCTTGGCGACGAACGTCTTGGCGGTGTCGAAGGTCATGTCGTCGGTGGCGATACCGCGGATCAACTCGACCAGTTCCATCGCCGGCACCGGATTCATGAAATGAATGCCGATGAATTTCTCCGGGCGGTCGGTCGAGGCGGCGAGCCTTGTGATCGAGATCGACGACGAGTTGGTCGCGACGATCGCCTCCGGCTTCAACACTGCGCAGACCTCGTGGAAGATCTTGCGCTTGGTCTCTTCCTTCTCGATCGCGGTCTCGATCACGAGATCGCAATCGGCGAGCGCGTCGAGCGACTCGGCGGAGGCGATGCGGTCGAGCGCCTGCTTGCGGTCGCTCTCGCTGATCGCCTTCTTGGCGACCTGCCGGGTCAGATTGCCGTTGATGGTCGCCAGCGCCGACTTCAGCCGGTCGCCGGACACGTCGTTGAGCACCACGTCGAAGCCGGCCAGCGCCGCCACATGGGCAATGCCATTGCCCATCTGGCCCGAACCGATCACGCCGACCTTTTTGATTGCCACCGTCATCTTGTCATCCACCGGAACGGCGCGCACATCGCGCCTGCCCAATTCCAACGATACCCGAAGTAAAGCCTTCCGGGTTGCCCAATCCGCCGGAAAACGTTTCCCGGGACCATGATGTGATGACAGGTCATCATACCCGGGTCCCATTTTCCCCTGTCGAGCATGATCCTTTCGGAAAAACGTTTCCGGATCATTGCCTCGAAAATAATAACACCGGCCGGAGCTTACTCGTCCGGCCGGTGTCTTGTCGCTTACTTTCCGAGCTTGCCGAGCGCTTCGGTGAGCTCAGGAACCGCCTGGTAGAGGTCGGCGACCAGGCCGTAATCGGCGACCTGGAAGATCGGCGCGTCCTCATCCTTGTTGATGGCGACGATCACCTTGGAGTCCTTCATGCCGGCCAGATGCTGGATCGCGCCGGAGATGCCGACCGCGACATAAAGTTCCGGGGCCACCACCTTGCCGGTCTGGCCGACCTGCCAGTCGTTCGGCGCATAGCCGGCATCGACCGCGGCGCGCGAGGCGCCGACGCCGGCGCCGAGCTTGTCGGCGAGCGGCTCGATGTACTTGGCGAAATTCTCGCGGCTCTGCATGGCGCGGCCGCCCGAGACGATGATCTTGGCCGAGGTCAACTCGGGACGGTCGCTCTTGGCGACTTCCTCGCCGACGAACGTCGACAGGCCGGGATCAGCGGCCGCAGCGGCGTTCTCGATCGCAGCGCTGCCGCCCTCGCCGGCAGCCGCGAAGGTCGAGGTGCGCACAGTGATCACCTTCTTGGCGTCCTTCGACTTCACGGTCTGGATCGCGTTGCCGGCATAGATCGGGCGCTCATAGGTGTCGGGCGCGACGACCTTGATGATCTCGGAGACCTGCATGACGTCGAGCAAGGCCGCGACGCGCGGCATCACGTTCTTGAAACGCGAGGTAGCGGGCGCGACGAACGCGTCATAGCCAGGAGCCAGCGCGACGATCAACGCTGCCAGCGGCTCGGCAAGGTCGTGCTCATAGGCGGGGCCTTCGGCAACCAGCACCTTGGTGACGCCGGCAAGCTTGGCGGCCGCGTCCGCCGCCGCCTTGGTGCCCTGGCCGCCA
>NZ_LFIQ01000092.1:0-3904 GCF_001189245.1 Bradyrhizobium pachyrhizi
CTTCCAAGACACAGGGACCCATAACCACCGCACTTCGTTGTAGCGCGACGCTGGGGCCACAGCTCACTCTCACCACACAACCGCGTGGTTATGGGTCCCGGCTTTCGCCGGACGACGATTGAGTTGCGGATGCAGTCTCGCCTGACGGAATATTTCCGCGCTTGCCAAGGTCGCGTCGTCGGTTCAGAAAAACGCTCGAGCGAAGAAACGCCAGCGGAGAGCGATTTGACCATCAAGGGCAAGGCCTACATTGCCGGGATCTACGAACATCCCACCCGGCACGCACCCGATAAATCAACAGCACAGCTTCATGCCGAGGTCGCCAAGGGCGCGATCGAGGATGCCGGGCTCACCAAGGACGATATCGACGGCTATTTCTGCGCCGGCGACGCGCCGGGCGGGCTGTGGCCGATGGTCGATTATCTCGGCCTCAACACCAGGAAGCTCCGTCACGTCGACTCCACCGAGACCGGTGGCTGTTCCTATCTGATCCATCTCGGCCACGCCGCCGAGGCGATCGCTGCGGGCAAATGCTCGGTCGCGCTGGTCACGCTGGCGGGCAAACCGCGCACCGGCCCGATGCCGCCGCGCGCGTCCGGCGCCGAGGCCGATTTCGAATCCGCTTACGGGGCTACCACGCACAATGCCTATGGCATGTGTGCCATGCGCCATATGCACGACTACGGCACCACCTCCGAACAACTCGCCTGGATCAAGGTCGCGGCCTCGCATCACGCGCAATACAATCCGCATGCGATGCTGAAGGAAGTCGTCACCGTCGAGGACGTATTGAACTCGCCGATGATCTCCGATCCGCTGCACCGGATGGATTGCTGCGTCGTCACCGACGGCGGCGGCGCGATGATCGTCACGACGCCGGAGATCGCCAAGAGCCTGAAGAAGCCGCTGGTGCGCCTGATTGGCCATGGCGAGGCGATGAAGGGTCCGCGCGGCGGCAAGGATCTCGATCTGACCTACTCCGCCGGCGTGTGGTCCGGTCCGCGCGCCTTCGAGGAGGCGGGCGTGACGCCGAAGGACATCAAATACGCCTCGATCTATGACAGCTTCACCATCACGGTGCTGATGCAGCTCGAGGACCTCGGCTTCTGCAAGAAGGGTGAGGGCGGCAAGTTCGTCGCCGACGGCAATCTGATCTCGGGCGTCGGCAAGCTGCCGTTCAACACCGACGGCGGCGGCCTGTGCAGCAACCATCCCGTCAATCGCGGCGGCATGACTAAAATCCTCGAGGCTGTGCGCCAGTTGCGCGGCGAGGCGCATCCGAAGGTGCAGGTGAAGAACTGCGACCTCGCGATCGCCCACGGCACCGGCGGTCTGCTCGGCGTTCGCCACGCCGCCTCAACCTGCATTCTGGAGCGTGCGTGATGTCTGAAGCGAAGAAGTACAATGCCCCGGTGACCAATCCGGAGACCGCGCCGTTCTGGGAAGCCGCGAAGAAGGGCAAGTTCATGATCAAGCGCTGCAATACCTGCGGCGAAGCGCATTACTTCCCGCGCGCGATCTGCCCGTTCTGCTTCTCCGACAAGACGGTGTGGGAAGAGTCGAGCGGCGAGGCCACGGTCTACACCTACAGCCTGATGCGGAAGTCGCCGACCGGTCCCTATGCGATCGCCTACGTGACGCTGAAGGAAGGTCCGTCGCTGCAGACCAACATCGTCGATTGCGATCTGGAGCAGGTGAAGATCGGCCAGAAGGTGAAGGTGGTGTGGAAGCCGACCGACGGCGCCCCGCTGCCGTTCTTCACACCGGCCTAGAAAGTACCTTCTCCCCTTGTGGGAGAAGGTGGCGGCCGGAGGCCGCCGGATGAGGGGTTCTATCCGCGATAGAGATGCATCTGCGGAAGCAACCCCTCACCCAAGCGAGTTTGCGGCTGACGCCCGCGTAGCCCTCTCCCACAAGGGGAGAGGGCGCAGTAATGGGCACCGTGCCGTTAAGAATACATTCGGGGAGAAAACAACAATGCCGATCGTGTACGAACAGCTGATGGCCCTGAAGAATCTCGGCCAGAAATACAGCTACAGCGACCGCGACGTGATGCTCTATGCCTATGGCATCGGCTTGGGTGCCGATCCGATGGACGAGAAGGAACTCGCCTTCGTCAATGAGGGTGTGCTGACGCCGCGCCCGCTCAAGGTGGTGCCGACGTTTGCCTCGGTCGCGGCCTGGGGCGCCGGTCCCGGCGAGATGAACCTCAACCGCGTGATGGTGGTCGATGGCGAGCGCGACATCACCTTCCACAAGCCGTTCGCGACCGCGGCCCACATCACGGCCGACTCAACGGTGCTCGACGTGTTCGACAAGGGCAAGGACAAGGGCGCGGTGATCCGCCACCAGACCGTGCTGAAGGACGAGAAGGGCGAGAAGCTCGCCACGCTGGTCGCCTCGCGCTTCGCCCGCGGCGATGGTGGGTTCGGCGGCCCGTCCGACGGCCAGCCCGAGCCGCACAAGGTGCCGGAGCGCGCGCCGGACAAGGTCGTCGACATCACGACGCGGCCGGACCAGGCGCTGGTCTATCGGCTGTGCGGCGACCGCAACCCGCTGCATTCCGATCCGGAGTTTGCCAAGAAGGCCGGCTTCCCGCGGCCGATCCTGCACGGCATGTGCACCTACGGCATCACCTGCCGCGGCGTGCTGCAGACCTACGCCGACTACGATCCGTCCGCCTTCAAGCAGCACGTGGCGCGGTTCTCCTCGCCGGTGTTCCCCGGTGAGACCGTGACCATGGAGCTGTGGAAGGACGGCAATGTGGTGTCGTTCGAGGCCAAGGTGAAGTCGCGCGGCGTCACCGTGATCAAGAGCGGCAAGACGGTGCTGGCGTAGCTTTCCGTCATTCCGGGGCGATGCGAAGCATCGAACCCGGAATCTCGCGCCACAATCTCCGGATTCCGGGTTCGGCCCTGCGGGCTGCCCCGGAATGACAGGACAACGACAAGGGAGAAAACAACCATGGGATTACTCGACGGCAAGGTGGCGCTGATCACGGGCGCCGGCGGCGGGCTTGGTGAAGCCTATGCGAAGCTGTTTGCGCGCGAGGGCGCGGCCGTGGTGGTCAACGATCTCGGCGGCCCGCGCGACGGTTCGGGCTCCGACAAGTCGATGGCTGACAAGGTGGTCGACGCGATCAAGGCCGAGGGCGGCCGTGCGGTCGCCAACGGCGCCGACATCTCGACCTTGGCCGGCGGCCAGTCGGTGTTCGACGATGCCATCAAGCATTTCGGCCGCGCCGACATCCTGGTCAACAATGCCGGCATTCTACTCGACGAGACCTTCCACAAGGCCAAGGAAGCGAACTGGGACAAGGTGATGAAGGTGCACCTCAAGGGCACCTTCTGCTGCACCCAGCCGGTGTTCAAATGGATGCGCGACAATGGCGGCGGCGTCATCGTCAACACGTCCTCGACCTCGGGCCTGATCGGCAATTTCGGCCAGAGCAATTACGGCGCCGCCAAGGGCGGCATCTGGGGCCTGTCCAACGTGCTGGCGATCGAGGGGCGCAAGTACAACATCCGGATCTGGACCCTGGCGCCGGGCGCGCTGACCCGCATGACCGCGGACCTGCCGCGCTACAAGGAGAACCCGGGCGCGGCACTCGGCCCGGACGGCATCGCGCCGGCCGTGCTCTACATGGTCAGCGACCTGTCGGGCGACCAGACCGGCAAGGTCCTCGGCGTCTCGGGCCCGCGCGGGGTCCGCGAGATGCGGATGATGGAAATGGAGGGCTGGAAGCCGCCATTTACCGGCTGGAGGGCCGAAGACATCGTCACCCACGCCAAGGACATCTTCTTCTCCGAGGAGCAGATCAAGATGGGCGCGCGGCGGTTCTGATGCTACCTGTCGTTCCGGGGCGTCCGAAGGACGAACCCGGAACCTCGAGATTCCGGGTTCG
>NZ_LFIQ01000092.1:3914-28003 GCF_001189245.1 Bradyrhizobium pachyrhizi
GATAAGAGGATAGCCATGACCAAACTCACCGCTCAGGCCGCAGGAACCTTTGCGATCGCGCCGACGCCGTTCCACGATGACGGCCGCATCGACGAGGCATCGATCGACCGGCTGACCGATTTCTATACCGATGTCGGCTGCGACGGCGTCACCGTGCTCGGCATCCTGGGCGAGGCGCCGAAGCTCGACGCCGCCGAGGCCGAGCAGGTCGCGCTGCGCTTCGTCAAGCGCGCCAAGAAGCTGCAGGTCATCGTCGGCGTCTCGGCGCCCGGCTTTGCCACGATGCGCTCGCTGGCGAAGAAGTCGATGGATGCGGGCGCCGCCGGCGTCATGATCGCGCCGCCGCCGCATCTGCGTACCGACGACCAGATCATCAGCTATTTCAAGCAGGCGCAGGAAGCGATCGGCGACGACATTCCCTGGGTGCTGCAGGACTATCCGCTGACGCTGACCGTCGTGTTCACGCCGGCCGTGATCCGCAAGATCGTGATGGATTCGCCGTCCTGCGTGATGCTCAAGCACGAGGACTGGCCGGGCCTGGAGAAGATCTCGACCTTGCGCAACTTCCAGAAGGACGGCTCGCTGCGGCCGCTGTCGATCCTGGTCGGCAATGGCGGCCTGTTCCTCGATTTCGAGATGGAGCGCGGCGCCGATGGTGCGATGACCGGCTATGCCTTTCCTGAGCTGCTGATCGACGTCGTCAACCTGTCCAAGGCCGGCAAGCGCGATGCCGCGCATGATCTGTTCGATGCGCATCTGCCGTTGATCCGCTACGAGCAGCAGCCCGGCGTCGGCCTGACCGTGCGCAAATACGTGCTGCAGAAGCGCGGCATCATCTCCTCCAGCGCCCAGCGCAAGCCAGGTGCGGTCATCACGCCACAGGCGAGGGCGGAGGTCGACTATCTCTTGTCCCGTGTGGCGCGCGTCGATCGCCGCGCCAATCTGCAACCGCAATCCAGTGCAGCAGGCTAATCATGACCGAGATCGTTGCCCCCCGTCTTGCCTCGACCGTGCTGCTGCTGCGGGATGGAGCGTCGTCTGAAATCGAAGTCTTCATGATGGTTCGCCATCACCAGATCGAGTTCAACTCGGGTGCGCTGGTGTTTCCGGGCGGCAGCGTCGACAAGAACGACAAGGAGATCGCCGCCGATCCTGCGCTCTTTTCCGGCGGGGAAGGGCTCGACGGCGACGCGCTCGGCTTCCGCATCGCGGCGATCCGCGAGACCTTCGAGGAGAGCGGCATCCTGCTGGCGCGGCCGGTAGGCTCGAAGGATCTGGTCGATGCCAAGCGTGCGAACGAGATCGCGACCGCGCATCGCGCGGCGCTGAACGAAGGCAAGATCAGCTTCCTCAAGGTGCTGACCGACAACGGCATGGTGCTCGCGCTCGATGAGCTCGTGCCGTACGCGCACTGGATCACGCCGGAGGGCATGCCGAAGCGCTTCGACACCTGGTTCTTCCTGGCCGCCGCGCCGCCCGAACAGCTCGGCGCCCATGACGGCAAGGAATCGACGGACTCGATCTGGGTGTCGACGCGCGAGGCGCTGGAAGGCGGCGAGAGCGGGCGCTTCAAGCTGCCGTTCCCGACCACGCGCAACCTGATCCGGCTCGGCAAGCAGCCGAACGTCGGCGCCGCGCTCGCCGACAGCGAGGGCAAGTCGATTGTCGCCGTAATGCCCGTGATGACCAAGACCGCCACCGGTCGCCAGCTCCGCATTCCCAAGGAAGCGGGGTACGACGGCGAGGTGTTCGACGTCGGAGCGTTGGGGTAGGTCCGTCGTCCTGAGAGATGGCGTGTGCGTGACTCACGGGCGGCGCAACACATTCAATGTCGTCCCGGCCTAAAGCGCGATGAGATTAGGTTGAATCGTCGTCGCGCTTTAGCTCCTTGTTTGAGCATGATCTTTTCGGAAAACCGCTTCGCACTTTTCCGGATCATGCTTTAGTGCGCAATTGCGCACGGGAGCCGGGACCCATAACCACCGACGTTCATTGTTGAGCGACGCTGGGGCCGCACCTTTTTCTTACAGCACAACCCTGTGGTAATGGGTCCTGGCTTTCGCCGGGACGACGATGGGAAAGCGAGGCGCTTTCTAACCACACTTCGGTCTGTAGCGAAGGATCACACACTCACATCGATGTAGCTTCCGTCTCAACCATCGAGACGGAATCCCGCCAATGACCACCACTCCACGACAGCCGAGCATGGCCTTCGAGCTCGCCTTGCTGGTCGCGCTCGCCACACTGTGGGGCGGCTCCTATACCTTTATCAAGCTCGGTGTCGCGACCATCCCGCCGATCACGCTGATCGCGGCGCGCACCGCGATCGCGGGGCTGCTGCTGCTCGTCATCATGCGGATGCGCGGCGTGACGATGCCGACCGATCGCGCGACCTGGCGCCGCTTCATCTTCCAGGCCTGCCTCAACAGCGTGATCCCGTGGACGCTGATCGCCTGGGGCGAGCGCTTCGTCGATGCGGGGCTCGCCACCATCCTCAATTCGGCCTCGCCGATCTTCACCTTCCTGTTCACCACCGCGATCACCCGCCACGAGGCCGCGAGCCCGCGCAAGCTGTTCGGGGTGATATCAGGCATGGCCGGCATCTGCCTGATCGTCGGCGTCGATGCGTTCCGCGATCTCGGGCAGGGGATCGTAGCCGAGGTCACGATCGTCGCCGCCACCATCTGCTATGCCTGTGCCGCGATCTTCAGCCGCGGCTTCAAGGGGCTCGATCCGATGGCGCCGGCGGCGGGTTCGCTGATCGCGGGCGCTGCGATCCTCGTTCCGCTCAGCGTTGCCGTCGAGCGGCCCTGGACGCTGTCGCCGTCGACGACGTCGCTCGCCGCATTGCTCGCGCTTGCAGTGTTCTCGACCGCGATCGCGTTCGTGATCTACTTCCGCCTGATCCAGACCCTCGGCTCGGTCGGCACCACCGCGCAAGCTTACTTGCGGGTGCCGATCGGGGTTGCGCTCAGCGTCATGTTGCTGGGCGAACGGCTGAGCCCGACGGCATGGATCGGGCTCGCCTGCGTCGTGATCGGTGTCGCCGCGATGACGATTCCCGCACGAAGAGTCGCCACGGCCTGAGGTCATCGCCGCGATGACGATTCCGGCGCGAAGGGCCGCCACCGCCTGAAGTTTCGCCCGCTGAAACCGGCGCCTTGCTGCCGCCGGCCAATGCCTGCATGCTGCCCGCAACGAGATCACTGGGCGGGAAACGAGACGATGTTGCAGCGGGTCAGCCTCATTGCCGGTGCGTGCCTGGCGTTGCTGGCGATGGCGGGCACGGTGCGCGCGCAGGACTTCCCGAACCGGCCGATCCGCATCGTCATTCCCTACGCACCGGGCAGCGTCGCCGACGTGTTCGCGCGCATCATGGCGCAGGACATGCAGGAGCAGTGGAAGGGGACGATCGTCGTCGAGGCTAAATCCGGCGCCAATGGCTCGATCGCGGCCGAGGAGGTCGCACGCGCCGCTCCCGACGGCTACACATGGCTATTGGTGACGACCTTCTTTACCGCAAGCCCGGCGCTGAACACGCAGCTGCGCTGGGATCCGGTCAGGGATTTCGTGCCGGTCGGGCAGATCTGTCTCGCCCCGAACTTCTTCATCGTGCCGACCTCGTTGCCGGTGAAGACCGTCGCCGACTATGTCGCGCTGGCCAAGGCCAAGCCGGGGACGCTGAACTACAGCCATCCCGGCAAGGGCTCGACCGGCCATCTCGGCTTCGAGCTGTTCAAGCGGCTCGCCGGCATCGACGTCACCGCGATCGGCTATCGCGGCTATCCGCAGATGGTGCCCGATATCGCGAGCGGCCTGATCAACTCGAGCTTCCTGTCGGCCAACCAGGCGCTGGCCCAGGTGCAGTCCGGCGGCATCCGGATCATCGGCGCGATCAGCGACGGCCGTTCGAAATACTTTCCCGACGTGCCGACCATGGCCGAACAGGGGTTTGCCGAGGCCCAGGTGACGCCGTGGTTCGGCTTCGTGGTGCCGGCGGGCACGCCGCAGCCGGTGGTCGAACGCATCAGCGCGGCGCTGGAAACTGCGCTGGCCTCCGCCGAGGTGCGGAAGAAGCTGGATGTTGCCGGTTGCGACGCCCGGAGCGCGCCACTGAAGCGCTTTGCGGACGTCATCGCGGCGGACGTCGCCCTCTGGGCACGGGTGGTCAAGGAGGCTGGCATCCCGCCGGACTAGGCCGACGCTGCCTGTGCCGGAATCGACCACCGGCACCCGCCCGGGGTGACGCCGGTCACACCGCCGGCGGGTTGGGCCGTGCAGCATGTTTCCCCAAAGCCCGTAATTTCCCGTATATTAGGGCGCATTGGACCCCGGCCTTGATGACATGACCGCTGAATTGCCGCCGAATTCGCAAGCGCCGCGTGCGTTCTCCCTCTCCATTGGCCAGCTCACGTTCGGCAGCTTCCTGCTGGTCCTGGCTGTGATCATCATCACATCCACCGCCAGCGTGATCGCGATCCGCCACATCGATACGACCTTCGCCGAGCTGCAGCGGCTGCAGAGCGTCGGCGACATCGCCGAGGATATCGACCGCCGCATGAACGAGCTGCGGCTGGCGGCGCGCGACTTCGTCACCGAGCCGGGCAGCCAGTCGGTCCAGGTCGCGGAGGCGGCCCAGTCGCTGAGCGAGATTCTAAAAAAGACCCGCATCAAGCTGGCGCCCGAGCAGCAGGACATGATCGACGGCGTCACCCAGCGGCTGGCGACCTATCGCAACGGCATCGAGCGCATCTCGGCGCTGCTCAGCCGCCGCGCCGAGCTGGTCGCCGGGCTGCCGCCGCTGCGCGATGCCTTCGACAAGGCGGTCGCCGCGAGCAACGATGCGGCGCTGGCCAATGCGCTGTCGCAATCCCAGAGCCGGATTGCCACCGCGCTGCTGGCGCACAACACGTCGGCCGCCGAGCAGGCCGCGCAGAGCATGCGGGCTATGACCATCTCCGATCCCGCGCTGCGCGGCGCCGTCGACAATTATGCCGAGGCGATCATCGCGGTCTCGGTGCGTGAGGGCCAGATCGCCGACATTGACAAGGAGGTGCTCGGCGCCGAAGGACGGCTGATCCAGAAGGTCACCGAGCTGCTGCGCGAGCTCAGCTCTCGCCGCGGCCATGTGCTGTCGCGCGATTTTGCCCGGACGCTGGCTGAAGCGAAATGGCAGAGCATCGTGCTCGGCACGGCGGGCGTGCTGATCGGCCTGTTCGCGTCGGTGCTGGTGGTTCGCCGCACCGTCCGCCCGCTTGCCAGGATCGCGGGCTCGATCCGCAAGGTCGCCGGCGGCGAGAAGAGCGCGTTCATTCCCGGCGCCGACCTCGACAACGAGATCGGCGACATCGCGCGCGCCGCCGAAGTGTTCCGCCAGACCCTGGTCGACGCCGACAGCGCGCGCGAAGCGGCGCTGCGCGCGCTCGCCGAGCAGCGGCTTGCCGAAGAGAGCTACCACAAGCTGTTCGAGGCGTCGGTGGAGGGTATCTACGTCACGACGCCGGGCGGCGCGCTGCTCAACGCCAATCCGGCGCTGGCACGGATGATGGGCTATGCCACGCCGCAGGACCTGATCAAGGGCATCGACGACATCGCCACCACCGTCTACCTCGATCCGGCGGCGCGCGAGCAGTACCAGCAGCTGATGCAGCGCGACGGCACGGTGCGTGACTACGAGTACCAGGTGCGCGCGAGCGACGGCACCGTGCTGTGGCTGTCCGATTCGGCGACCGTCGTCCGCAACGACGCGGGCGAAGTGATCCGCTACGAGGGCACGGTGCGCGACATCACCGACCAGAAGCGCGCCGAAGACGCGATCGCCGAAGGCCGTCGGCTGTTGCAGATGGTCATCGACACCGTGCCCGCCGTCATCAACGTCAAGGACCGCGACCTGCGCTACGTGCTGATGAACCGCTACATGGCGGGGATCTTCGGCATCGAGCCGCAGGATGCGATCGGCCAGACCACCGGCGAGTTGATGTCGCGCTACGGCGCGGCCAAGACCGATGAGAACGACAAGCGCGTCCTGTCGGCGCGGCGCGAGCTCGGCTTCTATGAAGAGGAGTACAAGGACGTCGCCGGCAACATGCGGCAATGGCTGGTCAACAAGCTGCCGATCCTCGATGCGCAAGGCGAGATCGAGAACATCGTCACGGTCGCGCTCGACATCGGCGAGCGCAAGCGCTCCGAGCAGGAGATGCGCAAGGCAAGGGATTCCGCGGAGGCCGCGTTGCGCAATCTGCGGGAAACCCAGAATTCGCTGATCGAGGCCGAAAAGCTTGCCGCGCTCGGCCGCCTGGTGGCCGGCGTCGCCCATGAGGTCAACAATCCCGTCGGCATCAGCCTGACGGTGGCGTCCGCGCTGGAGCGCAAGACCGCGAATTTCGCCACCCAGGTCGAGCGCGGCGACCTGCGCCGCTCCAGCCTCAACGATTTCCTGAACACGGCGCGCGATGCCTCCTCGCAACTCGTCGCCAATCTCAACCGCGCCGCGGAACTGATCCAGTCGTTCAAGCAGGTCGCCGCCGACCGCAACTATTCGGACCAGCGCACCTTCGACCTCGGCGATCTCACCGAGCAGGTGGTGATGAGTCTGAGGCCCGGCCTGCGCAAGCACAATCTGACGCTCAATGTCGATTGCGAGCCGAACCTGATCATGAATTCCTATCCGGGACCGTATGGCCAGGTGCTGACCAATCTGTTCCTCAACGCGGTCGCGCATGCGTTCCCGGACGGCAAGGCCGGCGAGGTCGAGATCCAGGTCCACGCCGCAGGCGGCGACAATGTCGAGGTGATCTTCGCCGACAATGGCTGCGGCATGAGTCTCGACGTGCGCCGCCGCGCCTTCGATCCGTTCTTCACGACGCGGCGCGATCAGGGCGGCACCGGGCTCGGCCTGCACATCGTCTACAGCATCGTCACCACGCGGCTCGGCGGCCGGCTCTCGCTGGATTCCGCGCCGGGCAACGGCACACGCATCCAGATGATCCTGCCGCGCGTCGCGCCGCTGGAGCAGGCCGCGGAGTAGGCACGAAGCGAAATGGCCAGCCGCGCGCTCGCTCTCGTTCCGTCATCCCCGCGCAAAGCCTTTGCGCGGGGATGACGGATCTCGCAGCGAGTTTCAAACCGCTAATTGATATCCGCGAGCTTGTGCAGCGTGGCGCCGAAGATCAGGCTCGCCTTGCCGACCAGCGCGGTCCCACTCATGGTGCCGCGGGTGTCGGTGAAGGTGCCGGAGACGCCGATGCCGACGGGCGCGGGCCCGCCGAACAGCGGGTTGTCGGTGTCGCGCGGCGTCGTGTGGCGTTGCACAAGGACTTCGCCCTTGAAGGCATCGCCCTTCACCGTGTAGCTGCCGGTGTAGTAAAGATAGGCGTCGCCGCCCAGAATCTGGCCGTCGCGGAAGAGAATGACGCCGCTGCCCTTGCCGACGCGACCGTCCAGCAGGGTGACGTGAATTGAGTAAAGTCCGTTCTTCATGATGTCCCGATTGCTGGCCGCCGCGCCCACGGCAAGCCAGTTGGTTTTTTATGCCAAAGCGAGCAACCTCGTGCAATGCGGCAGGTTGATTCCCGGGTGTTCCGCGTTCGGGTGACACCCTCGGTTCCTGCCAGGCAGTGTGACGGCGCGATGACAGCGGACCGTACGCGCGAATCAAAGTGGCCCGCGAAATGCATAGCTCTGGTTGCACTGGCCGGTGAGTGCTGGAGCAAACACATGTCTGACTGGATTGAATCCGGCGGCCATTGGGCACGCCCTCGCAGGCTCAATGGAACTCCGGCCCGCTATGCGGGCCACATGATCGTATCCCTCGTGCTGATAACGCTGGTGTTGGTCGCGGCCATGCGAATCGCGCAGGCGCGCGATCCCGACGGCCGCTACGCCAATTCGCCGCTGAAGGAATGGTTCGACGGCCTGCGCAGCGGCAAAGGGCCGTGCTGTTCGGATGCCGACGGTACAGCGGTCAGCGATGTCGACTGGGAATCCAAGGACGGGCACTATCGTGTGCGCCTCGACGGGGCGTGGATCGATGTCCCCGACGAGGCCGTGGTCACCGAGCCCAACCGGGTCGGCCGCGCCATGGTCTGGCCGATTCCCAGCTACATGGGCGTGACGATCCGCTGCTTCATGCCCGGCAGCATGACTTAGCGCCGCACGCGTGGCTCAGACGTATTTCTGGTCGCGCTCGAGCAGTTCGATCGAGATGCCCTGCGGACCGCGGATGAAGCAGATCCGCACGCCCGGACGGATCGTGGTCGGCTCCTTGGTGAATTCGACGCCCTTGGCCTTGATCTCGGCCGCGACCGCGTCGATGTCCTTCACCGTGAGCCCGAAATGATCGAGCCCCTGATAGGGCGTCACCGGCGCGGCGTTGACGCCGTCGCCCTGGGTCACCTCCGCAATGAACACCTTGGCACCGCCGAGTTGGACGTCGATGCGGCCGGGGCCGCGGATGATCTCGCCGCCGAGAATGTCGCGCAGCCAGGTCGCAGTGGCCTCGGGATCGGGACTGCGCAGGTGGACGTGGTCCCAGGTGACGACAGGCATTGCGATCTCCTTGCTGTTCTCGCGCCGCTTCGGCGCGCGGCACTCGCTCTCGGGCGGCGCGAACTTAGCGAGCGGCCGGCCGTGAGGCCATCCCTCCGTGCTGCCGGCCGCAAGATTGTCGTCCCGGAATGAAACCATTGCGGCCGTCAGCGATTGTCTTCGCGTGGCCGCTCGACCTGCGGCCGTCCCGGAAGCCGCGCGGTGCGGCTTCCTCTCTGTGTGGGGGGCGGCCCGATCAGGCTGCCAGGGTGAGGGCACGACGATGCGGATCGGCTTGGCGTCGTTTCGGAGGTTGGCCGCCGGACGTCTCGGTGAAGGGGGCTTCTACGCCAGCCTGCTGCTGCCGCTGATTGCGCTCGCCGGGATCGCCGCATGGTTCATGCTCCCCGAGCCGAGCGACGCCGGAGACCAGGATATCTGGCCGGTGTCCTCCATGATCCGTACCGCCCAGAATGCCCCGACCGCTGTGCAACCCGCCCAAATCACAAATCAGACCGCGAGGGATGCGCTGGCCGCACCGGCGGACGAGCCGACTACTGTCGGCGTTGCCGCCGCCCCACAGGGAGCAGAGGAGGCCAAGCCGTCCGGGCCTGGCGCTGAAAGGTCGCCGCTGGACAAGCTGCGGATCGCCTCGCAATCGTGGCGGCGCGGCGGGCTGGGTTCGAAGGCGCTGGTCACCCTGACGCTGCGCAATGCCAATGATTTCGCCGTCAAGGATATCGAGATCGCCTGCGCCTTCATCCGCCGGGACGGTCGGCCGCTGACCGAGCGCAAGCGGCTGATCTCCGACACCATCGCCATGAAAAGCCGCAAGACCTACTCGCAGATGTTGGTCGGGTTCGTCAACGTTAACGCAAACAAGGCGAAATGCTCGGTCGTGACGGCCAGCCGCCTTTAATTCCCGGCATCTCGAAAAAGTGACCGCAAATTGACCTGCCGGGTGAACCGTAACGGCCGGGCCGGAACTAACTAATAAACCAGCCGTTAGTGACCGACCCGGGAGCGCGGATAGCGTCCGGGTGATCATGCGCAGACGATGAAATCGCCCGCGCGATGACTGATGTCGTCGCGCCGAGATGAACCGCGCCCTGCTGCGCGGGGGGAGCTACCAAAATGCCTGTGGCGCGTTATTTCCTGTTCGTTGGTGGAGTGCTGCTCGCGCTACTCTTCGTCGTCAATGCCATCGTGCCGCAGGAGGCCGTGGTCGCCGGCCAGGCCCAGGGACTGTCGTCGTCGGGTGTCGACAAGACCATGGTGCGCATCAAGTCGACCCAGAAATTGCCCGAGCGGGTGGTCTACGACACCAATTTGCCGACCATTGTTCCAGCGCAGGTCAACGCGGTCGCCGCGGCCGTCCCGTCGGCTACGGGCGATGCGTCGGCGCAAGCCCGCGTCCGCAATACGTTCGCCCAGTTCATTCCGCCGGAGAAGGCTGATGCGCAGAAGGTCGCGGCTGAGGCAAAATCGGCTGAACAACCGGCGCAGGCCCAGCCTCAGGCGCCGAAGAAGCGCAAGGTCGCGCGCTACCATGCCCATCCCCAGCAGCCGATGCGGCTGGCGCAGCCCGGCATGTATCAGCCTTACCGCGTCGCGCAGCAGCAGCAGCGCATGGGCTTCTTCGGCGGCTTCGGGACTTGGTAAGAAAAGGCTGCCGCAGTCGGCAATCGATCCGCCGCCGCAAACACTTGCGGCGGCATTTTCACGTCCGCGATCAGGCACCTCGCCGGATGCGGGAAGGCGTCCGAGTGCCGCCCGCTACCTTTAGCGCGGCAGGCGCGGAATCTTGTCCGCGAAGCCGTTGTAGCAGGTCAGCCGCTCGTCCTCTTCCTTCACGAAGCGGCAATCGTTAACGCCCTTGGCCGGGGCGGCTTTCGGCTTCGGCTGCGGCTTGAAGATCTCGTCGTAGCAGATCAGCCGCTCCTTGGTGGCGTCGTCGATGTCCTGACAGGCTTGAAGCTTCTGGGCGACCGATTGCGGCTTGCCGGGCGCAGCAGGCTTCTCGCCCTTCTTGGCGGCCGACTTCTTGCCGACCTGGACCAGCGGCTTGTCGCCGACCATCGGCTGCGAGGTCGCCGCCGGCTTGTCGGCGTCGGCGGGGGCCGGCGTGATGCCTTGGGCAAGCGCGGCAGCCGGGCAGAAGAGCGCCAGCGCGAGGATGATATGTCTCATGTCGAAAATGTCCGAAATGGCGTGATGACCGGAAGGATGGCGCCGGGGATCGGAAAAGCCCGGCAAGCGCCGAGACTTAACGCAAGTCTTGCCCGAATCCTACCCCCAGAGGTGACCCGCCCGGCACCGATCCACCGGCAAAAGTGAGGGCAATTCGTCGCCGCTCGACCCGCGGGAGAGCGTGAATTGCCTTTGCCCGGCGGGGCGGCTATGACGACGCCATCTGCGCGACTGGCGCTTGGATGGACCACCATCGGGGAGCGCAGAGACTGAACGCCGCGCGCCTGGGCACCGCTTCGAAACGGAGGTGCCATGACGGCGAACATTCTCGATGGGCATGCACATGCCCAAATTGTCATCGACAAGATTGCTGGCGAACTCGACCGGCTGCCCCGCGCGCCGGGGCTTGCGGTCGTGCTGGTCGGCTGTGATCCGGCGAGCCAGATCTATGTGCAGAGCAAGGTCAGGATGGCCGGACGGCTCGGCCTGCGCGGCGAGGTCGCACGCCTGCCGGATGATGCCAGCGAGGCCGATCTGCTTGCCGGAGTAGAGGCGCTCAATGCGCGCGACGATATCGACGGCATCCTCGTGCAGCTGCCGTTGCCGGCGCATATCGACGCCTTGCGCGTGATGGCGGCGGTCGATCCCGCCAAGGACGTCGACGGCCTGCACGCCCTGAACGCCGGCCGGCTGTTTCACGGCGACGATGCGCTGGTGCCGTGCACGCCGCTCGGCTGTCTCCGGCTGATCAAATCGACCCTGCCGGACCTCACCGGCGCCCATGCCGTGGTGATCGGCAGCTCCAACATCGTCGGCAAGCCGATGGCCGCGCTGCTGCTGCAGGAGCACGCGACCGTGACCCAGACCCATATCCACACCCGCGGCATCAGCAGGATCTGCCGCGAGGCCGACATCCTGGTGAGCGCGGTGGGCAAGGCGGGCCTCGTGCGCGGCGACTGGATCAAGCCGCAGGCCATCGTCATCGATGTCGGCACCACGCGTGTCGAGAAGCCGGACGGCGGCTATGCGGTGTGCGGCGACGTCTCGTTCGACGAGGCGGTACAGGTCGCCGGTGCGATCACGCCGGTGCCGCGCGGCGTCGGCCCGATGACGATCGCCTGCCTGATGGAAAACACGCTGAAGGCCGCAAAGGCGAGGGCGGCCCGGCTGCAATGGCGCGGGATACCTGCGGCGATATGCGAGGGGCGGGTGTCGCTCGCGTATCGCGCGCGAAGTTCATGACGTCCGGGGTAATGGAAAGCCCGCACCATTCGTCTATCGTCGCGCGACAGATGGAGGCGCCCGATGCTGTATGCGGAAGATCTCACCGAGGGCCAGACGTTCAAGCTTGGCAGCTATACGATCGGCGAGGCCGAGATCCTGGAGTTCGCCGGCAAATATGATCCGGTGCCGATCCATGCCGATCCCGTCGCGGCTGCGGCCGGCCCGTTCGGCGGACTGATCGCAAGCGGCTTCAACACCATTGCGATCTATCAGCGGCTCGTCGTGGAGGCGATCTGGACCAAGGTGGCGGGGATCGTCGGGCGGAGCTTCGAGATTCGCCTGCCGAGCCCGGTTCGGCCCGGCGCCACGCTCACCGGCCAATCCCAGATCCAGAAGATCACCATCAGGCCGGAGCGGCGCGACGCTGTCGTGATCTTCAAGACGGAGCTGGTCAACGACGAGCAGCGCCCGGTTCTTGTCCTCGTGCTCGACGCGCTGATCCGCATGCGGCCGGCGGAGCAGGGGCGGGCATAGGCGCGGCCTGAGGGGCATCCCGAAGTCATCCGCCTCGGACGGCCGTCAGCGCCTCTACGTGTTCCCCGCACGCGACCTTGTCGTCGCGCAATGTTGCGGCAATTATGACAAGCCGGCGGCAGAACAGCAGCGCATCAATGACGTCATCATCGACGAGGTCGTGCTGCCCGGTAGTTGGTTCAGCTACGCGCTGTGGGGCATCGGCCTGGACGGATGTGGGCGTGAAGATGGGCGTGAAGAGCAACAAGCGGAAGCGCGGGGAGATCGAAGCCAAGCGGCGCAAGGCCGAGGAGTGGCGCCGCATGCAGGCGCAGCGCGCCGCCGAACAGCGCCGTCTCCATGAGTACAAGATTGCGCTGGCGCGCGGCGAGGTTGCCGTGGTGACGAGCGCGCTGGCGCCTTCGAACAGCTATTCGACCCCCGACTTCGTCCTGCGCGGAACCTATCGACCCGAGCCTTTCGTCTGCAAGGACTGCGGCGTTGCCGAGGTCTGGACGCCGTTGCAGCAGAAGTGGTGGTACGAGACCGCCAAGGGCGACGTGTTCACCAAGGCGGCGCGCTGCCGGGCCTGCCGCAGCAAGGAGCGTGCGCGCAAATCCGCCGCGCGCCGTGTGCATCTGGAAGGGCTCGCAAGGAAGAAGCCTCCCGTCTCGTAGCGATGGGCGTGACTTCAGAGTCGCACTTCACGTCCGATACGCGGGGAACCGCTGCGCAGGCGGTCAATGCGTCGCGCGTGCGGAACGTTTCGGTGCCTGATCGGTTCGAGACCTTGAAGCCCCCGATGTGGGGTGCGGGCGGGGAGGAACCAGCCAAGGAAAACTTGTCAAGGAAACCTGTCAAGGAAGCCATCGCGGCCGGAACCAACGAGAAGGAGCAGCGGATGAAACTCAATTCCACGCAAGTCAAGCAGACCATGACGCAACTGAATGCCCAGGTGCTTCCGGACGATCACCCGGCCGTGGCGCAACTGAACAGCGTGTTCGGTGAGCACACATTCTTCGTCGACACCAGCGGGCTCAAGGTGCTCGAACCTGCCCAGACCTCCGACATGTCGGGGCAGACCGGCGAAGTCGTCAGTCTCGCCGAATGGAGCGATCCGGAGCTGACGTCGCTTCGGCCGCACGAGCCGGAGCCGACCGGCGTGCTCATCGCGCTTGAACCCAGCAAGCACTGAAGCGTTTTCGCGCGCAAGCAAACGCAACCAAGCAAGGGGATTGAGAGCATGATCCGATTCAATCGGATCATGCTCTTTGTGCTGCATCGCGCGGCAGCCGCGATCGGCCGTCCTGGTGGCGACAGCCCCGACGTCACATCAAGAGGTGCCGAAAGTCACATGGCAAATCAGCGCCGCCTGCGTATGCATCGGTTTGAGATGGGTATCCAGGCGGTGAGGGGCAGATGGGGATCGTGCGGCGCTGGAGCCCTGACGAGGACGAGAAGCTCAGAGAACTCGCCAGGGCCGGCAAGAACGCTCTCGAGATCAGCAACGAACTGACCCGCAGCGCTTCGGCCGTGCGCCGGCGCGCCGAGGTCCTGTCGGTCCTGATCATGGCAAAGGCGTTTCGCGCGCGCCCCTCGCATGTCGCCACCCATCTCGAGCGGGTCGCGATCGACGCAATCCGCAACCGCCGTCCGTTTCCCGCGGGCGTCGGCCCGAGCACCATTGCCGGAATGATCGAGAAGGGCTGGATCGTCCCGGAGATGGGGCGCAGATACAACGTGACCGATGCCGGCGTGGAGGCCGTGCGGCGGAAGATTCCGAGCGGCTGAAAGGAATGCCGGCTGCACGCCGGGCGCGCCATGCCGAAGCGGCTTGCGCATCCGGCGGGGAAGGCGGACCATTCGCGACCGAATGTAAGATTTCGCGCCCGAGACGGACGCCCCGTCCGTTCAATCATCGGGGGGCACGACGACCTGCGGCCTCTCTGTGTCCTCTTCAGCCCACCGATCCGATTGCGCCGATGCTCAACGCCCAGCTAGCCCAAGCCGACCGATACCAAGCCGACCGATACCAGCGTTTCGCCGATCTCGCTGTCACCGTCGGTGACGCGATCAATGCGATCGCCGGGTTGAATCCGGCTCAGCGTACCGACGTGGACTTCCTCGAACGCGAATTCATCCCGGCACTGGGGCTCAATGACGAACTGCTTCATGAGCAGCCGCCGGAACTGGCGCCGAACTTCGGCAAGGGCCTCCACCTTTGGCAATACCCGAACCAGCTTGCGCCATACCTCGCCTGGCTTGCCCGCAATTCGTCCGGCGTCTCCTCGTACATGGAAATCGGCTGCCGCTGGGGCGGCATGTTCATCCTTGTTACTGAGTGGCTCAGGAACAGCGGCGCCGACCTGAAGACCGTGATTGCACTCGATCCGATCGCGCCGACGCCCTTTATCTCGACCTATTTCGATCTGCTGCAGCAGCAGGCCGCTATCGAACCGATCTACATGCAGGATTTTTCGACCTCCCCGCTGGTCGGTGCGCATGTCGACCGGCTGAAGCCGGACTTCGTCTTTATCGACGGCGATCACAGCCTGCGCGGTGCGCTACAGGATCATCTGCTGGTGCGTTCCCACGCCCGCATCATCGTGCATCATGACATCCATTCCCAGGCCTGTCCCGATACCACGCTGCTCTGGAAGGCGCTGAAGCAGTTGGAAGCGCCAAGCTTCGATACGTTCGAATTCACCAGCCAGTATCCGTCGGTGAATGGCTCATTCCTCGGCATCGGCGCCATGAAGCGGCGATCGGCGCAGATGTAGGACCGGGAGCCGGGCAATCGCCGCGATCACGAGCTCGCGGGCCGATCGCGGAGGTTCAGCTTGCTCTTGTCGCCGCCGGCCCAGGCCAGGGTCTTTGGGTCCATCACGCGGAACCAGAGCGGCGGGATCGCCGCCAGCCCGAACATGCCGGTGTAGCCGTTCGGCAGCCGCGGGATGTCGTCGAAATCGCGCAGCGACTGGTAGGGGCGCATCGGGTTGGCGTGGTGGTCGGAGTGACGTTGCAGGTGGAACGTCATCAGGTTCGAGACGATGTGGTTGGTATTCCAGGAGTGGCGCGGCTCGACGGCCTGGTAGCGGCCGTTCGGCAGCTTCTCGCGCAGCAGCCCGTAGTGCTCGACATAGTTGGCCTGGGTCAGCGCGTACCAGCCGAGGAAATGGTGCGCGACGATGAAGGGCGCGACCTTCCAGCCGAACAGCGCGATCAGGACGGCCGCGACGACGAGCGTCAGCGCAAAGCCTTGCAGGATCTCGTTGTTGACCGACCAGACCGGCTCGCCGCGCCGGGTCAGCCGTTCGGCTTCATTGCGCCAGCCGCGCTTGAAGGCGCCGGGCAGCTCGCGCGTTGCGAACGCATAGATCGATTCACCGAAGCGCGCGCTGGCGGGATCCTCGGGGGTTGCGACCCAGGTGTGATGGCCGCGATTGTGCTCGACGCGGAAATGCGCGTAGCCGACCGCGCAGTTGGCGAGCATGCCGAACAGGATGTTGAGCCTGTCCGGCTTGTGGCCGAGTTCGTGCCCGATCAACAGCGCGCCGCCATTGATGGTGCCGACGCCGAGCAGCAAGGCGACATAGGACCACCACGGCAGATCCTGGGTGCCGAAGAACGCAATCAGCGCGACGTAGTTGATCCAGGGAAACACCACGGTGATGCGCGCGAGCCGCAGGTAATAGGGATCGGCCTCCATCGCGGCGACCACTTCCGCCGGCGGATTGTGGGTGTCTTCGCCGAACACGACGTCGAGCAGCGGGATCAGGATGAAGATGAAGACGAAGGGGATCAGCGTCACCAGCGCATTGTGCGTCCGCAGGAACAGCCAGTAAGACAACAGTGGGATCAGCGGCGGAATGAACGAGAGCATCCAGAGATAGCGTTTGCCGTCCCGGTAGGTGATCGTTTCGCCAGCAGCATTGGTGCCCGTGAAGATCATCGCATTCCCTCCAGCGTCTCTTGCGAGGCGGCGTTTTATTGGGCCGAGCATGCCGCGAGGCGGGCCTGCGCCGCCAGTTCACAACAGGCCAATCTTGTGGCATTTTGCGCCAAGCCTGTTCGGCCGGACGCTCGCGAGGGGGAGGTCGCCGACGCCATGCACGGATCGGAATCCGATACCCTTCGCACGCCGGTGTCCGCGGCCTATGCGCGGGCCCTGGTGCGGGCATTTGGCCAGACGCGAAGCGATCGCGACGATCTGCTGAAGGGCACCGGAATTCGGCTCGACGCGCTCGACCAGCCCGGCGCTCACATGCCGGTATCCTCGCTGGTGGTGCTGGCGGCCAACATCACCCGCCGGCATGGCGAACTGTGGCCGTTGTCGGCCGCGACGGTGTGGTCGACATCGCTGCAAGGCGCGCTCGACGTCGCGACCAGGACGGCTCCGACCATCGCGGATGCGTTGGCGACCGGCGTGCGTTTCGGGTCGACCCGCGCGCCCTTCGTCCGCAACCGGCTCCGCAAGACCGCGCGCGCGATCCAGATCGAAATCTCTCCCGCCGTCGCGATGGACGAAGCGCTGTGGCACGCCGTGGCGCTGGCGGTCAGCCTCAACGTGCACGCGGTGTACGTCCAGCTGCTCGAGGATGCGATCGGTGAGGCGACGCTGCAATTTCCCTGGCCGCCGCCTGCGGGCGCGGAGCGGCTGCTCGAGCATTATTCCTGCGCGGTGAAGTTCAACGCTGCCGCCTTCATCTTCGAGGTACCGAAAGCGCTTGGCGCGCGGCCGTCGCCGTTTGCCGATCCGCAATTGCACGCCAAGGCCATCGAAGCGCTCGAGGCGATCGAAAATCCGCAGCCCGACACCACGGCGCTGGCGGGGATCGTCGAGCGCCTGATCGCGGCCCGCCTGCCGCGGCGTCTCGCTGAGGAGGAGGCCGCGCGCCTCGTCGGCACCTCGCGGCGAACGCTGGTGCGGCGGCTCGCCGAGACCGGCAGCGCCTTCCGCCCGCTGCTCGACGGCGTGCTGCGCGCGCGCGCAAGGATCATGCTCGCGGCCGGCACCCAATCGCGCGACGAAATGGCGGCCGCGCTCGGCTACACCGATGCGACGAGCTTCAGCCGGGCGTGCCGGCGGTGGTTCGGAGAGAAGGGCGGGCGGGGTTAGGGCGCGGTTGACGCCTCGCGCAAGCCCACAGACCTGGTGGACGGTACGCAGACTTAAACGATGCCGATCCCGTCAATGCGTATGCAGGGCGTCGTAGGCGTGAGCAAAAAACACAGCGGCGCTGAGGAGCAGCAGCGCGACAATGGTCGCTTCCATCATGACACTTCCCCATTATTGTTTGGGAGAAGTGGTACCGGTCAAATGTTTCCGCCAGGTTTCGTCCGCTGGTGAAAATGGTTTCGTGGCTGCCGTCGCACGCTGCCACGGGGGCGTCCAAATGATGGCGCGCTCGGAGAGATTCGAACTCCCGACCCTCGGAATCGAAATCCGATGCTCTATCCAGCTGAGCTACGAGCGCGTTGCGGGTCGATTATCAGACTTGGGCGGGGAGGGCCAGCAGGCACGAAGCGCGGCACCCGGCGGTGCCGGCGCCCCGGCGGTCCTCTCCCTTAAAGCCGTCAGAAGCAGGGATGCCGTCGGTGGTCCTGGCCGATATAGGCGGCCGCGCCCTGGTAGCACTTGTTGCGCGGGGAGCCATCGTAATAGGCGAACGTGCCGGCAGTCGGGCCGGGGCCGTAATTGTGCAAATAGCTGATGTGGTAGGGCAGGCCCCAATGGGCGTGGTGGTGATGCCGGTGGTGGCGCGGATGGGCCGTGAGGTCGGCCGCAGCCGCCGGGGTCAGGGCCATCACGGCCAGAGCGAGGGCGGCGAAAAGCTTGGTCTTGGTCATGGGCGGCCTCCGGTCATTTACGGGAATCGGCATTGTGGGCCGCCCCGGGGCCCATTTAACCTGGAATCGGGGCCAAAAGCTGCGGGAAATCAGTCACAGCGCGCCAAATTTTGCCTTTTTGCGGATGCTTAACGGATTGCCAACACAGTCCGGCCAGAGTCTTGCGGTCAGGTCCGCCCGGGCCCGGCCTTTCCCGCGGTTTCGAACGATCCATGCGCATCACGCCCCTTGTCGCCTTGCTGCTCTCGGTTCTGGCCGCGACGCCCGCGCGGGCGGTGCTGCACATCACGCGCGACCATGGCGGCTATGTCGAGGAGTACAAGGCCAAGTACAAGCAGATCCGCGAGCGCCGCGAGCGCGTCGTGATCGACGGCATCTGCAACTCGGCCTGCACGCTGGTGTTCGGCATCGTGCCGCTGAACAAGATCTGCGTCACGCCGCGGGCCAGCATCGGCTTCCACCAGGCCTATTACGACAAGGCCTTCACCTTCGGTATCAAGGTCACCAGCCTCGAGGGCACCTCCGATCTGATGTCCTACTACCCCGATACGGTGAAGGACTGGATCCGCCGCAATGGCGGGCTCACCACCGAGATGAAGAAGATCAAGAACGGGGTCGATCTCTGGAAGATCGTCGATCCCTGTCCGGAAGAGTGGTAGGCGCGGACGCGCTCGCGCTTCGAACCTCCCCAGGTCTCTCTTGGGGCTTCAAGTCTTGGGATTTC
This sequence comes from Bradyrhizobium pachyrhizi, assembly GCF_001189245.1. Lineage (GTDB taxonomy): Bacteria > Pseudomonadota > Alphaproteobacteria > Rhizobiales > Xanthobacteraceae > Bradyrhizobium > Bradyrhizobium pachyrhizi. Next base: position 22,942 of record NZ_LFIQ01000092.1, read on the forward strand.
AGGTCCTGGGCCTGACGTCGCCATCCGACACCAGCAGCACGGACGCCTTCGACTTGCCAAGCACGGCCGTGGCGACGCTGCCGAAATTCAGGCTGTCGCCCTGGATGCGGTCGACGCCGATCACAACGAGGTCTGCCCGGCTTGACGCGATCTCCTGCTGGATCGCGACCTCAGGTGCGGTGTTGGCGCGCAGCCGCGTCGTCACGTTGATGTCGTAGCGCGCCGCGGTCGCCGCGATGTCCTTCAGGATTGCTTCCTCATGCGCCAGCGACATACTGGGGCTGGTGCGGCGGGCGCCCTTGTCGCGCGTGGTCGAGACATAGACCACCTGCAGCGGCTCGCTCGAAAGGCGCGCCAGCGCGATCGCGACCTCGGCTCCGCGCCGTGAGACGTTGCTGCCCGAGACCGGCACCAGGATCTTCCGCGCATTCGCCGTCGGCTCTTTCTCGTGTACGCCCTTGGCGGCCGCGATCGCCAGCGGGCCGTCGAAGCCGGAGGTCAGGTCGTCGAGCTGCCGGTCGAAGCCGCCATCGGGGCCGGCGACCGCGTCCATGCCGACCACCAGCAGGTCGAAACCTTTTTTGGCTTCCTCGGCGATCGCCTCCGCCGCCGTCTCCTCGCGGGCGCGGCTGATGACGTCGACATTGCCGCCGCCGTCGGCATCGGCTTCGGCGCTCGCCTTGGCCGCGTTGATGACCGCCGCCTCGGGGCTCTCCTCATCGGCACGGTTCTTCTCCTGCAGCTTGGCGTTGGCGCCGACATGCAGCACCGTGATCGGCAGACCGCGCCCGCCGGCGAGCTGGCCGGCGAGATGCGCGGCGAATGTCGCGTTGCTGCTCTCGTCGACCGCGAGCAGCAGCCGCTCGAGATTGGCCACGAAGCCGCGCTGCTCATATTCCTCGCGCTCCAGCCGCTCCTTCTCGTCCTGGCCGAGCGGCAGCCGCGCCAGCGCGCTGCGCAGCATCGGCGGCATCGCCATCGTGGTCAGGATCGCCATGGTCACGATCATTGAGAACATGGTCTGGCTCAGCACCCCCATCGACAGGCCGATGGTGGCGATGATCACCTCGGTCGAGCCGCGCGCATTCATGCCGCTCGCCAGCGCATAGGACTCCTGCCGGGTCAGCCCGCCGAGCGCACCGCCGACAAAGGCGCCGCCGAACTTGCCGATGCTCGCAATCAGCACCAGCGCCGCGGTCAACCCCAGCACCGACGGATCCTTCAGCACCGTGAGGTCGGCGCTGAGGCCGGCGAGCCCGAAGAATACCGGCATGAACAGGCTCGAGATCAGCCCGCGCAGCCGCTCGTCGATCTGCCGGGTCAGGATCGGGGATTCCCCGACCAGCACGCCGGCGATGAAAGCGCCGAGCACGGTGTGCACGCCGATCAGGTGCGTGATCATCGCCATCCCGCTCATCAACAGCAGGATCACGGTGATCACCGCCGCCGAAGAGACCAGATTGTCGTTGGCCCAGCGGATCAACCGGAACACCAGCCGCCGGCCGATCGTGAAGCTGGCTGCGAGGAAGGCCAGGGTGCCGAACAGCGCCTGCGCGACCGAGAGGATATCGAGGCTGCCGCGCGAGGCGAGGCTGAAGATGACAGCGATGATGATCCAGCCGAGGGTGTCGTCGATGATCGCGCTGGCGACAATGATCTGGCCGACATTGCGGCGCATGAAGTTCATTTCGCGCACCACGACGGCGACGATCTTCACCGAGGAGATCGACAGCGCCGTGCCGAGAAACAGCGAGGCGATCAGCCGCGCTTCGGGATGCGGCAGCAGGCCGTCGGGAAGGAATTCGCCGAGCACGAAGCCGCACACGAACGGCACCGCGATGCCCGCCACCGAGATCGTGGTCGCGGCGCGGCCGACCTTCCGCACCAGCTTGAGGTCGGTATCCATGCCCGTCAGCAGCAACAGGAGCAGGATGCCGAACTGCGCAATGCCGTCGATCAGCGCCTTCTGCTCGCCGGACGGCGGAAAGATCACGCCGTGCGCCGACGGCCACAGCCAGCCGAACAGCGACGGTCCGAGCAGAAGGCCGCCGAGCAGTTCGCCGATCACGGAGGGCTGGCCGATCCGCTGCATCAATTCGCCGAGACCGCGCCCGACCGCGATCAGGAGCGCGATCTGGACGAGCAGGATGAACTCGGATGGCTTGCTCGCCTTGTCGCCCGCGGCGTCGGCTGCCGTGATGCTCACGAGCAGGATGACGGTCGCCCAAATCGCCGGTTGAAGCCGCCCCCAGCGGATCACCATGGTATCTCCGATTTCCAATTCCAGCGCGGCTCGGCCGGCTTGCCGCATGCGGTCAACGCCCGGGTTCCGAAAGTGATCCACTGGGTCAGATTTTGGAACGGACGCACCGGCGGTTCGTTTCGCTCATGATGCGTTCATCCTGGTGATGCGAATGTCTCCATGAGCGAGCCTGACCGCCGGAGCGGCTGTGGCTCAGCTCGCGCGAACGGGAGGCTGCGATGGCAACCAGATCCAATCTTTCGAAGGCTGAACTCGCGCGTAGCGTTGCCGGCGCCACATCGGCATTGGTGCTTAGCGCGCTCGTCCTGTTCGTCGCCGCGCATCACCTGAGCGGCGGGTAGGCAGGCGGCGCGTGCCGCACCGATCCATCACAGCAGGAAGGTCCCGATCAGGAGGCCGGCCGCAAATGCCCAAAGCCCGAGGGTGCAGGCCGATATGACCCGGACGAGATTGCGCAAATCCACGTCCTGCCAACTGCTATGGGACCGATACGTCAATTGCAGGCACCCCCTGCGGTGGCCGCCTTTGCTTCGCTTTTGCTTCCTGGCCTGACAGCCTGTTCCCGATAGGTGCCGAAATGAAGGCAACCGGTGGTGGCGCCCGATCACGCATTTGCGAGCCGTCGCCTAAGGCGCGATGAGATCGGGTCCCGTCGTCATCGCGCTTTAGCTCATTGTTTGAGCATGATTTTTTCGGAAAATCGCTGCGCACTTTCCCGGATCATGCTCGGGCGTGCGGTATTGTCTTGCTGTCTGCGGGGGCGCCCGCGGCCGGTCAAGCGGCCCGGCGTTTGCGGGTGCGTGCCGCCTTTTTCGCCGAGCGCGACCGCTCCGCCGCGGGGCGGCTCGCGGCCGCCTTGCCGCCGAGCTTGCCGCCCTTGCGCGACGGGGAATGATCCTCGCGCGTGCCGCGGCCGGAGCCGCTCTTCTTGCCGCCGTGGGTCTCCTTGTTGACGGTCGCCCATGCGCGCCGCTCGGCCTCGCGATCCGGAACACCACGCGTCTCGTAGCCTTCCTCGATGTGCTCGGCCTGCCGCTTCTGCTTGTCGGTATAACTCGACTTGTCGCCTCTGGGCATCGCGCTCTCCGGTCTATTTTGATCGAGACGTCTGTCGGACTTCGGCCGTGTCGTCGCTCGTCTCGACGACCTCGAATCTGGATCGGCTGAAGCGGCCCAATCCGCTGAGCTCGTAATAGCCGTCACGTTCGATATCCCTTGTCACCTCGTAGACGCGCCCGAGCGACAGCGTGTCCCGCTGCAACGTGTTGTCGACGCAGCGAACGTGAAAAATCTTGCCGGTTTCGGCCATGCGCTCACCCTGAATTGTTGGTCCGGTTCGACGTTACTTATCGCGCAACGTCACGATCGCAACCGGCAACCCTGCCGCGGGCCGATCACGAAATTTCGTTCGGTAACTTCCATTCGGGCGCTGGTTCGAAGACTTCGCCGTCGCCGGGAATTCGCTTCATGTGATAGCCGGCCGGCAGCACCTGGCCCGGCGCTTCATCCGCGACCGGAACGTCGAAGATCAGCCCGCAGATCAGTGCATGTTCCCACGCTTGCTTCTCCGTCGGAAAAGCCTTGTCGATCTGTCTGTCGCGATCGAATAGCGCGTAGGGCATCTGGCATCCTCGATGCATTGGCTCGACGCAGGCGGCTCGCGTGTCTCGTTCGCCCGATATGTCGAAAACGTCCGTTGCCGACCGGTGTTCCTAAATTCACCCACCAGCCGCGAACGCCGAGCCGCTACCTTGCATGATATCGCTGAGATATTTCGCCGGTGGCTTGCCGAGCGCCTTCTTGAACATGGTGATGAAGGCTGTGACGGACTCATAGCCGAGTGCGGACGAGACCTGCTGTACGCTCGCGCCGGCGGAGAGCTCGCGCAACGCGACGATCAAATGAAGTTGCTGGCGCCAGCGCCCGAATGTCAGGCCGGTTTCCCTCAGGATGAGACGCGCCAGACTGCTCTCGCTCAGCGCCACGCGTTCAGCCCATTCGGCCATCGTGCGGCGATCGGCCGGATCATCGGCGAGCGCTGCCGCGATCCGTCGCAAGCGTGGCTCGGGCGAGATCGGCAGATGCAGCTGCTGCAGCGGCATGCGCGGCAATTCGCTCAGCAGCAATTGCGCAACGAGCGTCTCGCTGCCGCCGTCGTGCTGCATGCGGTCGGAAAGCGCGATGATCAGCTCGCGCAGCAAGGGTGAGATCGACAATGTGCAGCAGCGGTCGGGCAGGTCGGCGGCACCGGGCTCGATGAAGACGAAGAAGATCCGCGCATTGGCGGTTGCGATGTTGGTGTGGCGCGTGCCGCCGGGAAGCCAGACGCCGCAATGCGGCGGCACCATCCACAATCCGTTAGGAACGCGACACATCACGCCGCCGCCGAGCGCAAAGACGAGCTGTCCCTTCCGGTGCGCGTGCTCGGCCGCCTCGACCTTGTTGTCGGTGACGTCGAGGCGCACGGCGATGGCCGCCGCCGCGACGTCATCCGGATCAAGGTCCGGCCAGGGATAGCGAAGTTGAAAGCCCATAACGGAGCTGGAAACCCGTCGAGTGACCGAATTTAGCGATCGATAGAATAGATATGTAAATTCTTCCGACAGCCAAGTCGATAGCTTGGTGCATGCAGATGGCCAGGAGCATGCGATGACGATGATTGCGCCGATGCGCACGCTGGGCGGGCAGGGGCTGTTGTTGACGGGGATCCTGCTGATCGCCTCGACGCTCCGCGCGCCCATTACCGGCGTCGCGCCGATGCTCGGCATGATCGGTGAGACCAGCGGGATCAGCGCGGCG
>NZ_LFIQ01000092.1:28013-58188 GCF_001189245.1 Bradyrhizobium pachyrhizi
ATCTCACCGGTTGCAGCTGTGCTCGGGCGCGAATGGGGCATCGAGCGGTTGCTGTTCGGTGCGCTGCTTGTCATCGCGGCCGGGATCGCGCTGCGCTCGTCCGGTCCGGTCTGGGCGCTGTTCGCGGGCACCGCCACCATTGGTGCCGGAATCGCCGTTGGAAATGTGCTGCTGCCGAGCCTGCTCAAGCGGGACTTTCCGACTCGCATCGCCAGCCTGACCGGCGCTTACGCGATCACGTCCGCATTGGCCCAGGCGCTCGCATCGGTCGTGGCAATCCCGCTCGCGCAATTGCCGGGATCGAACTGGCATCTCTCGCTTGCGAGCACGCTGATCTTTCCGTTGGTGGCGCTGATAGCCTGGGCACCCCAGCTGGCGACGCACTCGGCCCCGACGGTCGAGCCGGCCTCATCGCCGCATCGCGGGCGCATCTGGCACTCGCTGCTCGCCTGGCAGGTGACCGGCTTCCTCGGCCTGACCTCGCTGGTGTTCTACATCATCATCGGTTGGTTGCCTGCCATCCTCGTGCAGGCAGGCTACCCGGCGGCGACGGCGGGTACGCTGCACGGTGTGCTGCAATTGGCGACCGCGCTTCCCGGCCTGATCCTCGGGCCGATGGTCCGGCGCATGAAGGACCAGCGCGGGATTGCGATTGCCGTGTCGCTTGCAACCTGCGTCTCGCTGCTGGGATTGTGGCAGTGTCCGTCGCTCGCAATGCTGTGGGTCGCGCTGTTCGGCTTCGGAGCGGGTGCAGCCTTCATCCTCGGCTTGACATTCGTCAGCCTGCGAACCTCGCACAGCCACCAGGCGGCCGCGCTGTCGGGCATGGCGCAGTGCCTCGGCTACTCGCTCGCCGCTGCGGGCCCGCCGCTCGCCGGACTTGCCCATGATGCGACCGGAGGCTGGGAGGTTGCGCTCGCGTGCTGCGCCGTCGCGACGGTGCTGATGGCAGTCCTGGGCCGATCAGCCGGCCGCGCGGCGACAATCTGATTGTCGTTCGATGCGGAAATATCGCGAGCCAGATCCGGCTCGCAGCAAGGCGTGGCGGGGGCCGGTCGGTTGTCTGCGTCGCAGGCGCGCGCTAGAGAAGGCGGGAAGCCTCGCAAGCAAGAGCCAAGGGAAGAGCATCGTTGAGGACATCTGCCAGCACGCGCATCGCGATCGGATCGACACTCTTTGCCTTGGCGTCGAGTGTATTCCTTTTTCTGGTTCCTCCGAGTCCGATCGACAGGAACCTGCTGCGTGGCGCCTTCCGCCTTTACAAGGGATATGCGTATCTCATCCCCGTCAAATACGTGGACGGCACGCTCGAGACTGCCCGATTGTACGAAGACGACCGGCTTCTCGGCCCCGCTAACACCGCCCAGCAAGAGATCATCGACAAGGGTGCCGGCCGCTTCGCATTTTACCGGGACACCTGGAATTACTTCGGCCCGGCTTTGATGTTCTCGACAAGCGACAACACCGACCCGAACACCAACGGCAGGAAGTATCACCTGAGATGACGAACTGACGTGCGCTGTGTCCGGCTGTCGTCACGTCGTGCGTATCACGCCCAGTTCCTTCGACCGTTGGAGAAGAGCCGGCCGGTAAGGCGGGGAGGGATCGTCGTCGTCAGGGATGGCGCAATGGCCGAACTCCTGCTGGATGCGCTGGATCTCGACGACCCGATCGTTCAACCGCTGCAGATGCTCAAGCGATGTTGCCTTCCAGTAGCGGAAGGTGTCGAGCGTAACCGGCACGAAGGCGGTGCCGAACAGCGTTGGATCGGGCACGATGGTCCGCCCGAGCAGCAGGTAGCGGTCCTGACCGACGATGACGAGGGTGGCATACGGCCGCCCTTCACTTACCCTGAGGCCCTTCAACGAAAGTTCGCACAGCTTGCTGAAATAGGGTTCCTCGCGCCAGCGGTCGGGATCATCGAGGTCGACCTGCACATTCAGCGCATCGAGCCCGAAATGCGGCACCATGCCCGTGGTCTCGGGAAACCAATCATCATCGAGGTGGCCTTGCAGCCAGGCACAGCTGAATGAGCGGCACTGCCGGGGACGCTCGTGGTAGATTTCGCATCCGCCGCCCGCCAGGATGTGGCTGCAGACCGTATTCACCGGCTTGCCGAGATCGGTCACCTCAAGCACCTTGCAGCAGAGTGTGCATGATCCACATTGCCTGACGGTCGGAGCCACGGGAAAGCCGAGGGCCCACAAGCCTTGTCGTTCGCGGAGGAGCAGCTTCTGCTTCTCCAGCGTGCTCAGTGCACGCTCGACCTTGAGACGCGACAATCTGGTCACGCCGATAATATCTTTCGTCGTCGTCGCGCCGCTCTCGACCGCCCGAACGACGACCAACGCCACTTGATCCATTGTTTTTGTTCTTGTCCGGCTCGTGGCCGGCTCTTCTTGTGCAGTGTTTTTGGCCGCCGGTATTCGGCAACGGTAGATTCCAGTGCAATCCGGAACGTGCCGCGACCGACGGCTGCGAGATTCTACCGAAGCGTATCGGCGAGGGCGGCATGTCGCATCCGATAAACGCGCATGGCATCCCTGAGGACACATCGTCGTGATTGGCAGCACGTGCGGCCGGCGCTTTGCGTCGCATCGCGTGAGAGGACTGGCGAGGCCGGCGAGCTCGCGAGCCGCTGTTGCCACGGCAAGTCGACCCGACGCGCAACTCAGTGAAAACCTACTCAATCTCCTCGCGCACACCACTGACCGCGCAACACACTCAGTGTCGTCCCTGCCTAGTGCGCAATTGCGCACTAGGCAGGGACGACAGTGTGCTTGCGGAACGGGCGCGGCCACCCCACCAAAATTCACGATTGCTGGCTGCCTCGTCTTCAGGCAATGACAGCCTGCAATGAACAAGAGCTTCGAGGAAACTGCCGCTCGTCTGGCGCCGGCGATCTTTGTGGTGCTGTGGAGCACCGGATTCATCGGCACCAAATACGTCATCAACAATGCGGAGCCGCTGACCTATCTGGCGATCCGGATGGCGTTCGTGGTGGTGGTGATGGCGGTCATCGCCGCGATCGCGCGGCCGAACTGGCCGGACCGGACTGGCATTTTCCACAGCGCGGTCGCCGGCATCCTGGTGCACGGCTTCTATCTCGGCGGCACCGCGATTGCGATCGCGCATTCGGTTCCGGCAGGGCTCTCGGCCTTGATCCCGGGTCTGCAGCCGATCCTGACCTCGACCATTGCCAACCGCTGGCTGGGCGAGCGCGTCACGCCGCTGCAATGGGGCGGACTGGTGCTTGGCCTCGCCGGCGTCGTCTTGATCCTGCACAACCGGCCGATGACGGGTGAGGCGGGGTGGGGCTGGCTCGCCTCCGGCGTCTCGCTGATCAGCATCACCTTGGGCACGCTCTATCAACGGCGCTATTGCAACCGGATCGACTGGCGCGCCGGCAATCTGGTGCAGTACATCGCGGTGACGATCTTTTTCGGCATTGGCGCCTTTGTGTTCGAGACCAATGTCGTGCATTGGACCGGCGAGTTCGTGCTGGCGCTGGCCTGGCTGGTGTTCGCGCTGTCGATCGGCTCGATCGGGCTGTTGTACTGGCTGATCCGTCACCACGCCGCGACCTCGGTCGCGAGCCTGTTCTATCTGGTTCCGGCGGTGACCGCGCTGATGGCCTACGTCTTGTTCGACGAGCGGCTGGATCATGTCGCCATCGCCGGCATGGCCGCCTGCGCCGCGGCGGTGCTGCTGGTCAACCGCCGCGCTTAATTCTTGCGGCGGATCTTGGCATAGGCCGCAAGCGCGCGTTCGCGGCCTTTTTTGTGATCGACGATCGGCGGCGGGTAGGTCTTGCCGAGTTCGATGCCGGCGCTCGCCAGCTCGATCGGTGTTGCTGTCCAGGGCTGGTGGATCAGGTCGTTGGAGAGCTGCGCGAGCTCCGGCACCCAGCGCCTGACATAGCCGCCGGCGGGATCGAACTTCTCGCCTTGCAGGACCGGATTGAAGACGCGGAAATAGGGCGCGGCGTCAGCGCCGCAGCCCGCGACCCATTGCCAGTTCGCTGGGTTGGAGCCGGCATCGGCATCGACCAGCGTGTCCCAGAACCATTGTTCGCCGGCGCGCCAATCGATCAGGAGGTGCTTGACCAGGAACGAGGCGACCACCATGCGTACACGGTTGTGCATCACGCCGCTGTGCCAGAGCTCGCGCATGCCGGCATCGACGATCGGATAACCGGTGAGTCCGCGCTGCCAGGCCTTCAGCGCGCGGGCGTCGCGTTTCCACGGGAAGGCATCGAAGTGCTCCTGCATGTTCCGCTCAGCCAGGTCGGGGACGTCGAACAGCAAATGGCGGCAGAATTCGCGCCAGCCGAGCTCGCTCAGGAACTTGTCGATGTCGCCGGCAAGGCGCGAGTCTTCCGCGGCGGCGAAGCGGGCCGCGTGCCAGACCTGCCGCGGGCTGATCTCGCCGAAGCGCAGATGCGGCGACAGGCGCGAGGTGCCGTCGCGGTCGGGCCGATCGCGGTCGTCGGCGTAACCGCTGATCCCCTCATCGAGGAATCGCTTCAGCCGCGCCTGCGCCGCGGCTTCACCCGGTATCCAGGTCTCGCGCAGGCCGCCGGCCCAATCCGGCCTGTCGGGCTCAAGCCGCCAGTCGCCGAGGTCCTCGCTGGCGACGCCGCTGACGGATGTGAGCTTCTTCGGAGCCGGCAAAGGCTTTGGCGGATCGCCGAGCCCTTGCAGGCGCCGCCAGAACGGCGTGAACACGCGCAAGGCCCGATTGTCCTTGTTGCGGATCGCCTTGGGTTCGACGAGCAAGTCGCCGGGAAAAATCTGCGAAGCAATGCCGTCACTTGCGAGCGTGGATTCAACGTCTCTCGCAATCGCCTGATGCGGTGCCTGCGCGATGTCGTTCCAGAACACGGCGCCCGCGCTGATTTCGCTCGCCAGCGTGGCGATCACGGAGGCGACCGGTCCGGTGCGCAGCACCAGCGTGCCGCCGATCGCCTCAAGGCTGTTGCGAAGCGCGCGCAGCGATTGCGCCAGCCACCAGCGCGTCGCGCCCCCGAGGGGGCGCGGGGCTGGAGGTTTCAGGGTGCGGCTTGCTTCGTCGCGGACATAGAGGCCAACCACGGGCGCGCCGCGGCTGGCTGCTTCGTGGAGGGCCGGGTGATCCGACAGCCGCAGGTCATCACGAAACCAGACGACGATTGGCCGTGCGCGGGTCACCCGGACGCAGTGAGCGTGCCGTTACTTCGGCTGCGGCACGATGCGGATGTAAGGCTTCGGCGCCTTCCAGCCCTGCGGGTAGATCGTCTTGGCCTCGTCGTCGCTGACCGAGCCCGCGATGATCACGTCCTCGCCCTGCTTCCAGTCGGCAGGCGTGGCGACGCGATGCTTGGCGGTCATCTGCAGCGAGTCGATCGAGCGCAGGATCTCCTGGAAATTGCGGCCGGTGGTCATCGGATAGACCATCACCAGCTTGATCTTCTTGTCCGGTCCGATCACGAACACGTTGCGGACGGTCTGGTTGTCGGCGGCGGTGCGGGTGAGGGGATCGCCCGAGGTCGATGCCGGCAGCATGTCGTAGAGCTTCGACACGTTGAAATCGGTGTCGCCGATCATCGGATAGTTCGGCGCCGCGCCCTGGGTTTCCTTGATGTCGTCGGACCATTTGGCGTGGCGGTCCACCGGGTCGACCGACAGGCCCATCAGCTTGACGCCGCGCTTGTCGAACTCAGGCTTGAGGCGGGCGAGCGCACCGAGCTCGGTGGTGCAGACCGGGGTGAAGTCCTTGGGATGCGAGAACAAAAGCGCCCAACTGTTGCCGATCCAGTCATGGAACTTGATCTTTCCTTCGGTGGTCTCGGCTTCGAAGTCGGGGGCGACGGCGCCAATCTGAAGTGCCATGATTTTACCTCATCTCTTTGAAGTTGCGATTGAATTTGTATTTGAGGCTGTCTGTTTCAGTATAGGACGGGATAAGGCTTAAGTGAACGGGTTCTGAAAAAAGGTGAAACATTTCTTCTTGAGGGTGGAATTCCAAGCAACTTGTTTTGATCCGGATCCCTGCGGCGAAATATCAGCTGCGGCACAAAGGCTTGGAAATGCCCAGATAATGCCGCTTATCGCCGTCATCACGCCGGCCCTGGCTGCTATAGGACTGAACCGTGACGACGTTTAAAGCGACCAAATAGCAACCATCTAAAAATCTCGGAACGCAAGTTCCGAATCATTAACCACTCGTTTACGCCCGCATGGAAAAGCTGGCCTGAGATAGGAATTGAAAGCTCCCACAATGTCTACCCCAAGTACCAAGACCGCTGAGCCTCTCAGCGGTGCGTTGCATCCGTCCTGCCGCAAGACTGCCGCCCATGCGCTCACCATCGTGCGCGACGGCGTGATCACCGGCGAAGGCCCGACCACCAAGGGCCGCATCCATTTCTCCCGGTCGCTCGATGCCGATGACGCTGCCTGGTGCGCGCGCATCCTGACGGCGGCCGCGGTCGAGCATCAGCCGGTCAGCCGGGCCGAGATCGAGGCGCTGTTCGCGATCAACGAGGCCGCCGCCGAGCGCAGCGATGGCGGGCGGTTCGACGATCTGCTCGCCAAGGCGATCGCCCATCATGCCGCCTCCGAGTCCGGCCTGCCGGTGCCGCCGCGCACGGTGGCGCTGTCGGCCGACACCGAGATCGATCGCTGGGCGCCGAGGCAGGGTGCCAAGATGGACACAAAGGTCCTGGAGTGGATCGCGGGCCAGATGCGCGGTCAGCGCCGCACCGGTCGCGCGCTGGCGGCGATGGTGGCGACGCTGGTCGGCGCGACTGCGCTGCCGCTCGCGGCGCAGCTCCCCAACGTGTTCGACATCGGGATGATGTAAGCCATCATCCCGCGTCACTGGAATTCGACGAGAGCGGCGGGGATCACTTCCCCGCCGTTTTCTGTTTGCCGCCGGTTTCCTTGAGCCCGAGCGTCCGCCCCGGGAACCCGGCGACGTCGAAATAGCGGGTCGACAGCACGCGCTGGAATTTCAGCACGGTGCGCAGGCCGTTGGCCGACGCCTTCTTCGACATGATGGTGCCCTCGGCCATCTTCGGCACGATGCCGTTCGGCAGCGCCTCCGACATCACCCGGCCGATCAAGCCGCCATTGTTCGGCGCGCGCAGGCCGAGCAGCTGGGCCGCGGTCATGCCGACATCGGCGTTGCTGACCGGCAGCGGATCGACATAGCCCGCCTTGAAGTCGGGGCCGATCGCGGCGGTGAAGTTGAAGGTGTCGCCGCGGCTGAAGCTGCCATGCATGCCCTGGCCCTGGCGCAGCACGGTGTCGGCGATCTGCACCGAGCAGTTGGTCGGGATTTCGCAACCGCTCGACCAGGAGCGGAAATTGACCACGATCGACGGGGTCGGCGTCACCGCCTTGCCCTTCAGATTGAGGTTCGACATCGGCAGCGTGCCGGGAAAGGTGCCGAGCTTGTCGTCGACAAACAGGCCGCTGACATAGTCCTGCTCGAGCAGCGCCTTGATCACGCGGTCAGCGAGCTTCTTGTCGCGGTTCGGCAGATAGATCAGGTCCGAGCCGCCATTGGTGGCGATCACGACGTCGGGCTTGGCCGGGTCCTGGCCGAGCACGCCGTTGCCAGCCTTGGGGTGGGCGTTGTCGGCGACCTTCGCGTTCTTGTCGTTGGGGTCGAACAGCGGCAGGTCCAGCGCCTTGGCGAGGTCGATCGCCAGAAAGCCCATCGGCAGGAAATCCTTCGGCGTGTCGCTATAGGCGATCTTGGCCGAGGGGCTGGTCTTGCTCTCCTTCGAGATCGTCGAGAAGCCGTGGTCGGAGGAGATCATGATGTTGGTGTCGGCGGAAAGGCCGAGCTCGTCGAGCGCCTTGCGCAGCTGCGCGAGGTTGTTGTCGGCGTTCTTGATACCGGCCATCGAAGTCGGGCCATTGATGCCGGGGGTGATGGTGTTGAGGCTGTCGCCGGTGTTGTGCTGGCTGCCGTCCGGATCGCGCGACCAGAACACCAGCACGAACGGCTTGTTGCGCGCCTTGAACATCGGCAGCACGACCTTGGTCGCGACGTCGGCCATGTAGGCCTGCTGTGCCACGTTGGCGACCGTGGTGCCGGGCGTCTTGGCGTCGCCCGCCTTGGCATTGTCGCCGCGGCTCGGGGTGGCGAGCGGCAGGCCGGCCTTGGTGAGCGCTTCCTTCATCTCGTCCGAGAGCGGCACGCCGGTCTTGCCGCCGGTGGAATCGTCGACCACGATCGTGTTCTTGCCGCGATCGGTGTGGTCGAACAGCAGGGTCGGGCCGACCTTGCCGATGGCGGCGGTGCTGAAACCCTGGCCGCGGGCCATCTTCAGCAGCGTCTCCTCGTTGAGGTAGTCGCCGTTGAAGTGATCGTCGACATCGGCGAGCACCGCGTCGTTCTCGATGAAGGGGACTACCGTGTCGCCGGCGGGCACCGAGGTGTAGCCGGTATAGATCGTGTTGGAGAAGGTGCCGGTGTCGCCGAGATAATGGCCGGTCGATAGCGCCGAGCCGTTCGCCATCGTGAAGGTGGGGAACAGCGAATGCGAATTCTTGAAGTTTACGCCCTTGTCGCGGATCTCGGCCATGGCCGGTGCGGTCTCCGGCGTCACGATGCCGCCGCGGAGGCCGTCGGGGACGAACAGGATGAGGTTGCGGGGCTTGGCGTTCTGCGCCGAGGCGGCGCCCGCCGCAAGCGCGATCATGCTCGCGGACAGTAACGTAATGGCACGACGCATATTGCTGTTCCCCCTGATGAAGCCCCGCGGCAGCCCGCCGCAGCCTTCGTTTAGTTTTGCCATATGACAGAAATGTTACAGCGCTTGTTCGTCGCTGTAACGGCCGGATTTTTCCCGCGGAATGCCGGTCAACACACTGTCATTCCGCAGGTTGAATCGCCGTTCTCTCATTGCGCGCAGCGCTTCCGGCATGCCCGTACCGGGCATAGAGCGCCGGCAGCACGGCAAGCGTGAGCAGGGTCGCGCTGATCAGGCCGCCGATCACGACGGTGGCGAGCGGCTTCTGCACCTCGGCTCCGGTGCCGGTGGCGAACGCCATCGGCACGAAGCCGAGCGAGGCCACCAAGGCGGTCATCACCACGGGGCGGAAGCGGGTGAGGGCGCCTTGCTCGATGGCTTCCCGCATCGGCACGCCGCGCTCGCGCAACTGCCTGATAAAGCTCAGCATCACGAGCCCGTTCAGCACCGCAACGCCCGACAATGCGATGAAGCCGACCGCCGCCGAGATCGAGAACGGCATGCCGCGCAGCCAAAGTGCGGCGATGCCGCCGGTGAGCGCCAGCGGCACCGCGCTGAACACCAGCAGGGCATCGCGGGCCGAGCCCATCGCCGCCAGCAGCAACAGGAAGATCATCGCAAAACAGGCCGGCACCACGACGGCCAGGCGCTGGCGCGCCGCGGCGAGATTTTCCGACTGGCCGCCCCAGGTCATCCAATAGCCCGGCGGCAGTTGCACCGATTGCGCGACTTTTGCCTGGGCTTCCTCGACCACCGAGCCGAGATCGCGGCCGCGAACATTGGCTGTCACCACGATGCGGCGCTTGCCGTTCTCGCGGCTGATCTGGTTCGGCCCCTCGGTGAAGGAGAACTGGGCGACGCGGTTGAGCGGCAGGCTCTGCACCGGCGAACTCGGCGTTGCCTTCGGTAACGCGACCGGCAAATTGCTCAGCGCCTCGAGATCGGAGCGCACGCTCTCCGGCAATCGCACCACGATGTCGAAGCTGCGGTCGCCTTCGTAGACGACGCCGGCATCCTGGCCGCCGACCGCGGCACCGATCACGTCCTGCACGGCCGAAACGCTGAGCCCGCGCCGGGCGATCGCAGCCTTATCGACCTTGATCTCGAGCACGGGCAGGCCGCCGGCCTGTTCGACCTTGACGTCGGTCGCGCCGCGCACGCTGCGCAGCGCGGCGGCAATCTGGTTGGCGGCTTTCTGCATCGGCCCGAACTCGTCACCGAATACCTTGACCGCGATGTCGCCGCGAACGCCGGCGAGCAGTTCGTTGAAGCGCATCTGGATCGGCTGGGTGAATTCATAGACGTTGCCGGGCAGCCGGCCGACCGCCTTCGAGATGTCCTCGATCAGTTGCTCCTTGGTCAGCGATGGGTCCGGCCACTGCTCGCGCGGTTTCAGGATGATGAAGGTATCGGACGCGTTCGGCGGCATCGGATCGCTCGCCACCTCCGCGGTGCCGGTCTTGGAGAAGACGAACGACACCTGCGGAAAGCGGCTGACGGTCTTCTCGACCGACAGCTGCATCGCCTGCGACTGCGACAGCGCCGTGCTCGGAATCCTGAGCGCGTGCATGGCGATGTTCTTCTCGTCGAGCGAGGGGATGAACTCCTGGCCGAGGCGGAAGAACCCGAACAGGGCGGTCGCGAACAGCACGACCGCCACCGCGATAACCGGAATAGGCGTTGCAACCGCGCGCCGGAGCAGCGGGCTGTAGCAGCGCTTCAGGGCGGCAACGAGCCGGTTTTCCTGCTCCTGCACGCGGCCGGTGATGCCGATCGCGATCAGCGCCGGAACCAGTGTCAGCGACAGCACGAAGGCGGCCGCGAGCGCAAGGATCACCGTCAGCGCCATCGGCTCGAACATCTTGCCTTCGACACCGGTGAAGGTCAGCAGCGGCACATAGACCAAGAGGATGATGGCCTGGCCATAGAGGCTCGGCTGGACCATTTCCACCGCGGACGCCCGCACCGTCGCCAGCCGTTCGTCGCGCGTCAGCACGCGGCCGAGCGCATGCTGCTTCTCGGCGAGGTGACGCAGGCTGTTCTCGGTGATGATCACGGCGCCGTCGACGATCAGGCCGAAATCCAGCGCTCCAAGGCTCATCAGATTGGCGCTGATCCGGCCTTGCCACATGCCGATCGCCGTCATCAGCATCGCGACCGGGATCACCAGCGCCGTGATCAATGCCGCGCGGAAATTGCCGAGCAGCACGAACAGCACGGCGATCACGAGCAGCGCGCCTTCGCTGAGGTTGCGCGCCACGGTGCCGATCGTTGCATCAACCAGCTGGGTGCGATCCAGCACCGTCTTGACCTCGATGCCGGCCGGCAAGGACGGCATGATTGTCCGCAGTTTGGCGTCGACCGCGGCCGACACGGTGCGGCTGTTGGCGCCGATCAGCATCAGCGCGGTGCCGACCACGACCTCGCGGCCGTTCTCGCTGGCGCTGCCGGTGCGCGTCTCACCGCCGATCGAAAGCGTGGCGAGGTCGCGGATCCGAACCGGGACGCCGCCGCGGGTGGTGACGACGACGGCGCCGAGCTCGTCGATGTTCTCGAGCCGGCCGCCGGAGCGCACGACGAAGCCTTCGCCGTTGCGCTCGATATAGCGCGCACCGCGGCTGACGTTGTTGGTCTCGATCGCCTTGGCAACGTCGGCAAAGGTGAGACCGAGCGCGATCAGCTTCGCCGCATCGGGATGGACCTGATACTGCTTGAGGTATCCGCCGATCGTATCGACGCCGGCGACGCCAGGCACCATCTTGATCTGCGGCTTGATGATCCAGTCCTGCACCGTACGCAGATAGGCGTCCTTCTCGACCTCGCTTTGCAGCATCTGGCCGTCCGCCGTCAGGAAGCGGCCGTCGCTTTGCAGGCCCGGCGCGCCGTCGGCCTGCACCTTCTGCCCCGAATAATGGACGGTCCACATGTAGATCTCGCCAAGGCCGGTCGAGGTCGGGCCGATCCGCGGCTCGATGCCTTGCGGCAGGCGCGCGCGGACTTCGGTCAGGCGCTCGCCAACTTGCTGGCGGGCAAAATAGATGTCGGTGGCCTCGCTGAACACCGCCGTGATCTGGGAGAAGCCGTTGCGGGAGAGCGAGCGCGTGCTTTCAAGGCCGGGCGCGCCGGCCAGGGCCGTCTCGATCGGGAAGGTGATCTGCTTCTCGATTTCCGCCGGCGACAGCGCCGGGGCCACGGTGTTGATCTGGACCTGCTTGTTGGTGATGTCGGGCACCGCGTCGATCGGCAGCTTCGTCAATGCAAGGCCGCCGACGAACATCAGGATCGCCGCCAATGTCACGATCACCCAGCGCCGCTGGATCGCAAGACCAATGATGCGCTCAATCATGGTCGTGCTCCGCCTCGTCCTTCTCGAACTCCGCCTTCAGCGTGAAGGTGTTCTGCACCGCGACGATCTCGCCGGCTGTGAGGCCGGCAACGATCTCGATATCGTCGTCGTCCTCGCGGCCGGTCCGCACCGATCTCGCCTCGAAGCCGTCGGCATCGCGCACGAACACGGTCGGCGTTCCCTTGATGGTTTGAAGCGCCTTCTTCGAGACGATCACGGTCGACGGCGCGCCCGACAGCGGGACCTCCGCGGTGACAAAGGTGCCCGGCTTCCAGCGGTGGTCCTTGTTGGGCATGGTCGCGATCACGCGCGCGTTGCGGGTCTCGCGGTCGAGCAGGGGGCTGACGAAGATCACACCGGCATTGGCTTCATCTTCGGTGCCGATGGCGCGGATTTTCACCGAAATACCTTCGCGGACCGCGCCGATGTCTTCGGGTGAGACCGCCAGATCGACCCAGATGTCGTCGAGATTGACGATGACATAGAGCTCGCTCTCCTGGCCCTCGCGGCCGATCAAGCCGCCGAGATCGACGCGCCGTTCGGATACCCGGCCGCTGATCGGTGCGCGCAAGAACTGCGTCCGCAGGCTTTCCGGGGGCTGGTTCGGCAGATCGGCGATCTCGGCCTCCGACAGACCCAGCGCAAACAGCTTTTGCCGCGCGCCGTCGAGCTTGATCTGGGCATCGTTCGCGGTCAGCCGCGTGCGCAGGAACTCGTTTTCCGACACGATGCGGGTCTCGACCAGCGTCTTCTGCCGTGCGTAGAGGGTCTGCTGCAGATCGTTGGTGAGCCGCGCGGCGAGGTATTCGCTCTTGGCGTCGGCCACCTCGCGGCTTTCGATCGCGGCGACGATCTCGCCCTTCTCGACGACGTCGCCGAGGCGCTTGCGCAGTTCCGTGACCGTCGCAAGCACGCGTACCGAGACCCGGCCGATGTGATCCGCATCGGGGATCAGCGATCCCGGCGCGAGGAAATGCCGCTTCAGCATGCCGCCGCTGGCCTGCGCGAACGTGATGCCGGCTTCGCGAACCTGGTCTTCGCTCAGCTCGATATGCCCGGGGGCCTCGTGCCGGGCCTCGGTCTTTGTGTCTGTCGTCGCAGTCTCCTGCATCGCGGCCGGGAACCTGACCGGCCAGCCGATCCATCCGGCCGCCACAACGACCAGTGCAATGCCGGCGGCCACGCCGGCGAAAAATAGAACAACCCGTTTCATATGCGTCTCTCCGCAGCGCAGGCCGATGGCCCTGCGCCGTCGCGACATCGATCTGTGCGGAAGCGTGCGCGCGGCCGAATGGCAGCAGCGCACGGCCGGTCATGTCGACCGGATCAGGTGCGGGGTGGCTTGAAGGGAGAGAGGCGATCGGCCGAAGCCGGCAGCCCGATGCTGGTGTCGCCGTAGCTGTGCAGCGCATAGGCGATCGGGAACGCGGTCTCCTGCGGAGCCACGGAGGCGACGTGCGTCAGGCAATGGTCGCTGTGAGGCGAGGCGGGATGCGCCGGAGCCTTGCCGCCGGCACTGGCGTCATTGATCGGCTGCGCGATCGAGAAGCCGGGAGCCGCGTCGGCATCGCCGTCGGAGGTCCAGCCGTGGAAGAACGACAGCACCAGCGCAAGCGAAATCAGTCCCGCAAGCAGGCTGCGCCAGCGGCGCGATCCCGTTGCGTGAGGAGAAGACTGAATCATGGTGCGCGAAGCGTCCATGGGGCCTACTTAGCGCCGTGCCCGCGCGCATTCAAGTTCGGGTCCGCGACAGATTGGCCGCGGAAACTATAACGTTACGCGCTGTCTGCGGTTCGGCGCAGCAGCCATCGGCGCGCCGCGACGACCGCCCAGATCGCTTCGACGAGGCCGAACGGCCAGGCGCCCTGCAGGAAACCGTAGGCCGAGCCGAGCGCGCAGGAGACGGCGAAGGCCAGGATGAACCAGGGGCTGCGATCTTCGGCCGCATAGCAGGCGAGCATCATGGTCACGGCGAATAACCCGAACAGCGTCAGCGCATCCATTCCGCAGCAGAACTCCTGTTGTAACGCTGTTGATATCTGAGCATGCTTGGGATGGAATATCCATCCAGCGCCGCCGCCCTGAAAGGACCGCCCCATGAAGCGCATGCATGTTCACGTCGCGGTCAAGGATGTCCCGCAATCGGTCGGCTTCTACTCGGCGCTGTTCGGGGCCGAGCCGACGGTCGTGAAATCCGACTATGCCAAATGGATGCTCGACGATCCCCGCGTCAACTTCGCGATCTCGAGCCGCGGCCGCGAACCGGGCCTCGACCATCTCGGCATTCAGGTCGAGAGCGCTGAAGAGCTCGGCGAGGTGTACGGACGGCTGCGCGAGGCAGGCGGCGAGGTCATCGAGCAGGGCCAGACGGTGTGCTGCTATGCCAAGTCGGAGAAGTCGTGGATCGACGATCCCGCGGGGATCGCGTGGGAGACGTTCCACACGACCGGTGAGAGCATCGTCTATGGCGACGGCACCGGCGAGCGGACCGCGCGTGTCGCGCACGAGAAACAGGAGGGCAAACAGAGCGCTTGTTGCGCCCCACAGCCCAACGCCGCGCCCCCCGGGGCGTCGGCTTGCTGCAGCTCGTGAGCATGGAGCGGCCGAGGGGGCCGGTTCTGCGCGAGTCCACACTGGCCTTAACCGCCCGATAACTGATTTTCCTAACCACCCCTTGGGTTGTGTTCCCGTACAAGGGCATCCACAGGGGCAGGAAAATGTCGGTTGTCTCAACGAGCAGCGTGCCGGAATACCGGCGGCTGTGGATCAAGGGTGTGTTGCGCGCCAGCAGGATGGGCGCGATTCAGTGGCTCGTCTTGAGCGCCGCGCTGCTGGTGCTCGCCGTCACGCTTGGCACCGGCTATCTCGCACTGCAGTTTCGCGAGCGCGCGCTGGAGATGTCCGAGCGCGAGCTCAACAACACCGCGCTGCTGCTGTCGCGGCATTTCGACCAGCAGCTTACAGATCTCCAGCATGTCCACGACGACATCGTGAATTATCTGCGGGCCGAGCAGGTCGAGACCGCCGATCAATTCGAAAAGAACATGTCGCTCCTGAGCGCGCACGAGATGCTGCGCACGCGGCTGGCGGCGCTGCCGCATGTCGGCGGGCTCAATCTGTTCAACGCCAAGGGATGGCTGATCAACTCATCCGAGATGTGGCCGGTGCCCGACATCAGCGTTGCGGACCGGCGCTATTTCCAGGAGTTCACCTCGGGACGGCCAACGTCTCCTGTCATCGTCGAGCCCGCAATGAGCAAGGTGACCGGCAACTGGACCACGATCTTTGCGCGCAAGATCACCGGGCGCAACGGCGAGATCATCGGCTTCGCGAGCCGCGGCGTCGAGCCGAGCCATTTCGAGGATTTCGTCGCCTCGCTGGCACTGAGCGGCGACACCGTGATTTCGATGATCCATCGCGACGGCACCATCATCGCGCGCTATCCGCAGGATGCCAGCGTGATCGGCCGCAACATCATCAACCTGCCGGTGTTCCAGAAGGTCATCAGCTTTGGCGGCAACACCTCGGGAAGGTTCGTTGGCGCTTCGGGTGAGGAGAACGTCGGCGCGGTCAAATCGCTGTCGCATTTTCCAATCCTGATCCTCGCCACCACAAGAACTTCGAGCGCGCTGGAGGACTGGCGCACCCAGACCAAACTGCAATTCTGCGCGGCCGTGTTGGCGGTGCTGATCATCAGCTTCGCGGTCTTCCTGATCGTCCGCCAGTTGCAGCGGCAGCACGATGCGGCAAGCCGCAGGCTGTCCGAGAAGAGCCAGTACCTCGACGCCGCCATCAATACCATGACGCAGGGGCTGCTGCTGTTCGACGCCTCGGCGCGGCTCGTGATCTGCAACCAGCAATATATCGACATGTTCGGCCTTTCGCCCGATGTCGCGAGGCCGGGCTGCCATCTGCGCGACCTGATCCTGCATCGCCAGGCGATCGGCTCGTTTGTCGGCGACGTCGACGAGTACTGCGCCCGCTTCACCAATCCGAGGGGCGACGAGGTCCGGGACTCCGTGATCATGACGCCTGACGGTCGCAGCATCCGCCTGATCTACAAGCGTGCGCCCGACGGCGGCTGGGCCACTACGCTCGAGGACGTCACCGACGGGCGGCGTGCGCACGCGCGGATCGAGTATCTCGCGCATTACGATGCGCTGACCAATCTGCCGAACAGGACGCTGTTCCAGCGCCACGCGGAAGGGCTGCTGCTCGAGGCCGCCACGCGCGAGTTCGCCATCCATTACATCGATATCGACGAGTTCAAGCGGATCAACGACACGCTGGGCCATCTGATCGGCGATGAATTTCTCCGGCGCGTCGCCGAGAAGTTGCGCCAGTCGGTCGGGTCGAGCGACTTCATCGCGCGGCTCGGCGGCGACGAGTTCGCGATCGTCCAGCACGACATCACCTCGGACGACGACGTCGGCGACCTGGTCGCACGCGTCTATCAGTCGCTGCGCACGCCGTTCGACTGCCTCGGCCATCATTTGTCGAGCGACGCCAGCATCGGCATTGCGATCGCCCCGCGTCACGGCTCCGATCTGTTTCGCCTGCTCAAATGTGCCGACCTTGCGATGTACGCCGCCAAGGCGGCGGGCCGCAGGACCCATCGCTTCTTCGATCCGGCGATGGAGGCGCAGGCCAATCTGCGCCGCGCGCTGGAGGCCGATTTACGCACTGCGCTGGCCGAGGGCGGCTTCGAGCTGCACTACCAGCCGCTGGTCGACCTGCGCAGCGACGAGGTAACCGGCTGCGAGGCGTTGCTGCGCTGGCGGCACCCCGTGCGCGGCATGATCTCGCCGGTGGAGTTCATACCGGTTGCCGAGGAGACCGGGCTGATCGAGGAGATCGGGCAGTGGGTGCTGCGCACCGCCTGCACCGAGGCGGCAGCCTGGCCGGCGCATGTGCGCGTCGCGGTCAACGTCTCGCCGATCCAGTTCAAGTCGGAGACGCTGGCGCTGAAGGTTGCGAATGTGCTTGCCGAGAGCGGGCTCGACCCGCGCCGGCTCGAGCTCGAGATCACCGAGGCGGTGCTGATCGCCGACGACGATGCGGCGCTGGTCACGCTCGGCCAGCTCCGCGCGCTCGGTGTCCACATCGCGCTCGACGATTTCGGCACCGGATACTCGTCGCTGCAATACCTGCAACGCTTCCCGTTCGACAAGATCAAGATCGACCGCAGCTTCGTCAAGGAAGTGACCCGCAACAGCGGCTCGGCCTCGATCATCCGCGCCGTGGTTTCGATCGCAGCCGACCGCAACATGATCACCACCGCCGAGGGCGTCGAGACCGATCAGCAGCGCGACACCGTGCAGATGCTCGGCTGCACGCAGATGCAGGGCTACCTGTTCAGCAGGCCGGTTCCTGCGCGGGACCTGCGGACGCTGCTCGCGGCCGATTGCGTCGCTGCCTGAGCGCCTGCCGATCCGGTCCGTCAGGAACAATCGTCGCCGTCTCCGATTGAGAGTGGAAGCTCTTGAGAGGCGAGGCGGTCCATGAAAAGCAAACTCGTATCCGATGCGCCCAGCGCGCAGGTTCACGTCGTCGTGCTCGATAGCGGCGAGGAAGCGTTCGGCGCGCTGACGAAGTTCGCCAATGATGCGAAGGTGACGGCGGCATCGCTCACCGCGATCGGCGCGTTCGAGCGGGCAACCGTCGGCTGGTTCGATTTCGCATCCAAGAGCTACCGGAAGATCGAGATCAACGAGCAATGCGAGGTGCTGTGCGCGATCGGCGATATCGCGACCGGCGACGACGGCAAGGCCAGCCTGCATGTTCACATCGTGCTCGGACTGTCGGATGGATCGACACGCGGCGGCCATCTGCTTGCCGGCATCGTTCGGCCGACGCTGGAGGTTGTGGTCACGGAAGCCCCCGCCAGGCTTCGCCGGCGCAAGCGGCCCGAGCTCGGCATTGCCCTGATCGATCCCGTCGCGACCGCCTGACGCTTTCCGCCGAAAGTTCCTAAAAATCGACCTGCCGACGCTAAGGCGCGGAACCGAAATCGTGGAACCGCGTTCCCTTGCGGGGCTCGACCGGCAGGCGACCAATGAAAACCGCAGCAACGTCCGCGGCCATGCTGCTGTTTGCCTCGTGCATGGCAAACGCAGAGAGTGGCCTTGCGTCTTATTATCGTGGCATCGGCAGGAGTGGCGAGATGACCTGCGCGCATCGCAAGCGGCCATTCGGCAGCATGATCACCGTCTCGTATCTGGGAAAATCGATCCGGTGCCGCGTCAACGACCGGGGCCCGTTCGTTCGCGGACGGATCATCGATGTGTCGACCACGGCGGCCCGCGCGCTCGGCATCCTTCAGCTCGGCGTCGCACATGTCGTGATCCAGTAGAGCGCGGCCGGCGGCAGGATCAGGGCTTGGAAGCGGTCGCCCGCTGTTCGGCGATCGCCTTGCGGAGCGTCCGCGAGAGCGCCTCGACCGAATAGGGTTTCTGGATCAGCTCGAAGCCGCTGTGCGCGTTCTCGGCGAGCACATTGCTGTAGCCGCTGGTCAGCACCACCGGCAGGCCAGGAAAGCGATCGCGGATGATTCCGGCGAGCTCGACGCCGTTGATGCCCGGCATGATCACGTCGGAGAAGACCAGGTCGGCGGCGAATTCGTTCTCCGAGAGGATCGAGAGCGCGGCATTGGCATTGGCCGCGCGCTTGACCGAATAGCCGAGATCCTCGAGCAGCTCGGTGGAGAACTGGCCGACATCGTCGTTGTCCTCCACCACGAGGACGCGATAGCCGCGGCCGATCGAAGCCTGCTCGGTGCCCGCGCGGGCTGCGACCTTGGCGTCCGCCGGGCGCATCGCCTGCGGCAGATAGATGGTGAAGGTCGCACCGTGCCCGGGCGTGGAGGTGACCTCGATGTCGCCGTCGGATTGCTTGACGAAGCCGAAGGCCTGGCTCAATCCGAGACCCGTTCCCTTGCCGACCTCCTTGGTCGTGAAGAACGGCTCGAAGATCGCGTCGAGATTTTCCGGCGAGATGCCGGTGCCGGTGTCCTGGATCGAGACCGTGACGAAATCGCCGCTGCGCGAGGCCTGGGCGCGCAGGGCGGGGATATTCTTGACCTTCCGGACGCCGATCGTCAGCTGGCCTTCGCCGCTCATGGCATCGCGGGCGTTGACCGCGAGATTGAGCAGCGCGGTCTCGAACTGGCCGATGTCGGCGATCGCAAAACAGTCGGAATCCTCGATCCTGACCTCGATGTGGATCCGCACGCCGACTAGCGGGCGGATCAGCTGCGTCACGCTGTCGACCTGCGTGCCGACATTGAACACTTCCGGATTGAGCGGCTGCCGACGCGCAAATGCCAAGAGCTGCGCGGTGAGCTTGGAGGCCCGCTCCACGGTCTCGGAGATCGCATCGATATAGCGGCGGCGCCGGTCATCCGGCAGATCGCGGCGGCGCAGGAAGTCGGTCGCGGAGCGGATGATGGTGAGCAGGTTGTTGAAATCGTGCGCGACGCCGCCGGTGAGTTGGCCGACCGCTTCCATCTTCTGCGATTGCCGCAGGGCTTCCTCGCCGCGGCGCCGTTCGGTGATGTCGACGGCCTCCGGCACGGCGCCGACGATGGTGCCGTGCTGGTCCTGCAGCGGCCGCATCGCGAAATCGAAATAGCGTTCGCCGATCGGCAGGCGCAGCTGCATCTCGATCGTGACTTCCTCGCCGCGCATCACGGTCGCGAAGGCATTCTGGATCACGCGCGGCATGCCCTCGGTCGCGGCGAACCACGGCGTGTCCCAGAACGGCTTGCCGACGACGTCGGCGGCATCGGTACAGATGCCGGCCAGCGCCGTCTGGTTGGTGTAGAGCAGGCCGCCATCGCGGTTGAGCAGCATCTGGTATTGATGGCTGGTTTCCAGGATCGCGCGCGTCTGCGCTTCGCGGGATTCGAGCTGCGCGGTTCGCTCCAGGATGCGCCGCTCCAGCGACTCGTTGAGCTTGCGAAGCTCGATCTCGGCTTCCTTGGCCGCCGTGATGTCGTGGGCGACGCCGATGAAGCCGATGTGCTTGCCGTTCGGGTCCCAGCGCGGCTGCGATTCCGAGCGCAGCCAGCGCCATTCGCCTGCGGCGTTCCGATAGCGGGCCTCGAGCACGAATGGCTTCAGCGAGAGCTCGCCGGTGATCTGCTCCTGCAGGATTTGCGGCAGGTCATCCGGATGCAGCGCCTTGCGCCAGTCGAACACGATCGCTTCCTCGAACGGCAGTCCAAGGAAGTCGAGATAGGCCTGATTGGCAAAGGAGCGGGTGCGGTCGAGCTTGGTCACCCAGATCGGCACCGGCGCGCTGTCGGCGATCAGGCGGAAGCGCTCTTCGCTCTCGCGCAGGGTCTCCTGCGCCAGCATCTGATCGGTGACGTCGAGATCGGCGCCGACCAGCCGCAGCGCACGGCCGCTGCGGTCGCGCTCGATCTTGGCGACGACCCGGATCCAGCGGCTCTCGCCGTCGTTCGGGCGGATGATGCGGTATTCGGCCGTGTAGTCTTCGCCGCCGGCCTTGAGCACGCCGAACAGGTGCCGGATCGTGCGCTCGCGATCCTCGGGGTGGATGCGCGCGACCCAGCTCTCATAGGTCTCGTTGACCTCTTCGGGCGGCAGCCCATGCACCAGGAGATATTCGGGAGAGCGGCGGTTGCGCACGCCGTCGCGGAAATCGATCTCGAGTCCGCCGACGCGCGCGATGCGCTGGATCCGCGCAAGCTCCGCCTCGCGCTCCTGGAGCTCGCGATGGGCGCGATCGCGTTCGCGCGCGATCTCCTCGAGATGCTGCCGCAGCCGTTCGGCTGCCGCAGCTTCGGGAAGCACATCAGCGGGATCGGATGGGGTCATACGCGCCGGCAACCTCTCGGTGCAGTCTCACACAGGACGAGGCGGCTTTGCCAGCTTGATTTATCGCGATCACTTGCCCTTCACTGGTTCTTCATTTGGCTTTGGGCGAACGGCAATTATAGGCCCGGCGGAACCCGGCCGCCTGTGCATCCTCTTCGGAGCAGAACCAGCGATCCGGATTGCCGAGGCCCGGGTAACTGCGGCACGCCTGCAGGTGGTAGATGCCGACATTGCCGGTGACGCGGGCGCGCACGGCGTATTTGCCCTTGATGTTGCAGCTGGCCGGCATCGGCAGGTCGTCGGGGAAGAGCGCATTGCGGATCTGCGTGTCACGGTCGGCGGGGCAGGCGTTGCCGAGCAGGGCGCCATCCTTCCTGGCCGTACGAAAATCGCGCGGCGCCACGAAGCAGCCCTTCCAGAGCCCGGCGCGATTGTCCTTGGCGGTGGCTTCATCCGGCTTGAATCGGCCAGTGGCCGACCCCTCGACATTGAGGGCGTAGCCCTTCTGGACCAGCACCTGGCTGAGGCTGGTCGGATCGCCCTCGATCTTGCAGACGCCGAGGCGGCGCTTCTTGAAGGTCGGATCGACGCCGATATCGTCGCAGTGAATTGGCTTGCCGCCGATCAGCCTGGTCAGCTGGTCGCGCGCCTCGATCCCGCAGGTCCAGACGTCGGCGTGCTCGTCGATGCAGAGCTGATCGACCGCCGGCGCGTCGATGCCGTCGAGCCGATAGGTTGTGTTGCCGAGCTGAACGGTGCCGGCGTCCTTAATGACCGCAATGGCCGTCGGGCCTGCGGTTGCAGTCAGGCTGGTGGTTGCAGACAGGAAGGCCAGGAGAAGCGTCGTGGCGACCGGATTTCGAAACCGCATTTTCTCAACTTCAGATCTTTGGCGGGCAGCCGAACTTCTAGCACAAGCCGGTACGATCCAACCAAGGACTGTTCGCGAGTGGGGGCGTGCGCATCGTCACGTCCCAATCGGCATTCCGCGAGGTAGAACGGCCGGACAGTGGCATTGAAGGGATGCGCATGGCCGAGTTCATCATCAAGGTCCTCGCCGAAATCGTCACCGACATCTGGACCCTGCATGGCCTCCCGCGCTGGTGGCGGAAGAGAAAAGCGGCCGAGGAGACCGCGTCCGATCTAAAGATCCGATTGACTTGATGAGAACAAAATAGGAACATGACGCGCCACCTGAATCCCGGATACCCCATCATGTCTGCACGGCCCGAATCTGACGACGATGACGGGCTGGAAGCCGCTGTCGATCAGGCCATTTCCGCCTGCGGCGGGAATTTGCGCGCCACCATCCGGGCGCTGATCGTGGCCAATGAATTCCTGGAGAACGAGGTCAGCGAGCTGATGAAGGCCGTCGCGAAGGCTCATTCGCGTGGCCGCTTCAAGACCTATTCGGGCTGAAATACCCCTCGGGCTACCGCCGAGGACTGACCATGGACTGGCCGGGCAGCGGGCAGGGTCTGCATTAGACCGTTGCCTCCGGGGCAATTTGCTGTACCAACGGAGTGGTTACGCCCAATCGCCCGTGCCGGATTGCGCGGGGAGGAATCCTGCCAAATGGACAATTCGAAGTCCGAAAACGCCCAAGCAAGAAGAGCATGTTCAAACGAATCCTGATCGCCAACCGCGGCGAGATCGCCTGCCGGGTCATCAAGACTGCGCGCCGTATGGGGATTGAGACGGTTGCCGTCTACTCCGAGGCCGACCGCGACGCGCTGCATGTCGAGATGGCCGATGAGGCCGTGTTGATCGGCCCGCCCGCCGCCGCCGAGAGTTATCTTTTGATCGACAAGATCGTCGAGGCCTGCCGCAAGACCGGCGCGCAGGCGGTGCATCCGGGCTACGGCTTCCTGTCGGAGCGCGAGGCGTTCCCGCGCGCGCTGGAAGCCGCCGGCATCGTCTTCATCGGCCCGAACCCCGGCGCCATCGCCGCGATGGGCGACAAGATCGAATCCAAGAAGGCCGCGGCGAAGGCGAAGGTCTCGACCGTGCCAGGTCATCTCGGCGTCATCGAGGACGACAAGCACGCCGTCCAGATCGCCGACGAGATCGGCTACCCCGTGATGATCAAGGCCTCCGCCGGCGGCGGCGGCAAAGGCATGCGCATCGCGCATTCGAAGGCGGAAGTCGCCGAAGGCTTCAACCTCGCCAAGGCCGAGGCGAAGTCGTCGTTCGGCGACGACCGCGTCTTCATCGAGAAATTCATCGTCGATCCCCGGCACATCGAGATCCAGGTGCTCGGCGACAAGCACGGCAATGTGATCTATCTCGGCGAGCGCGAGTGCTCGATCCAGCGCCGCAACCAGAAGGTCATCGAGGAGGCGCCGTCGCCGCTGCTCGATGAGACCACCCGCCGCAAGATGGGCGAGCAGGCGGTCGCGCTGGCGAAGGCGGTGAACTACGATTCGGCCGGCACCGTGGAATTCGTCGCCGGCCAGGACAAGAGCTTCTACTTCCTGGAGATGAACACCCGCCTGCAGGTCGAGCATCCTGTCACCGAATTGATCACCGGCATCGACCTCGTCGAGCAGATGATCCGCGTCGCGGCCGGCGAGAAGCTCGCGATCGCGCAGAAGGACGTGACGCTGACCGGCTGGGCGGTGGAATCCCGCGTCTATGCCGAGGATCCGTTCCGGAACTTCCTGCCGTCGATCGGGCGCCTGGTGAAATACCGTCCGCCGGCCGAGGCCAGCCACGACGGCATCACGATCCGCAACGACACCGGCGTGCAGGAAGGCGGCGAGATCTCGATCCATTACGATCCGATGATCGCCAAGCTCGTCACCCACGCCCCGTCGCGCGCCGCGGCGATCGAGGCGCAGGCGACCGCGCTCGACGCGTTCTATGTCGACGGCATCCGGCACAACATTCCGTTCCTGTCGGCCTTGATGAACCATCCGCGCTGGCGCGAGGGCCGGCTGTCGACCGGCTTTATCGCGGAAGAATTCCCCAAGGGATTTTCGGCGCGCGCGCCCGAGGGCGAGATCGCGCGGCGGCTGGCCGCGGTTGGCGCTGCCATCGACCACGTGCTCGGCGAGCGCAAGCGGCAGATCTCCGGCCAGATGGGCGGCCGCGTGGTGCTGCGCGAGCGCCGCCGCGCGGTGTGGCTCGACCGCGCCGAGATCGCGCTCGATGTCGCCCGCGAGGGTGACGCCATCGCGGTGCGCTTCATTGCCGCCGACGGGCTCCCTGGCAATCCGCACAATCTGGTGTCGGGCTGGGTGCCGGGCGAGCCGGTCTGGCAGGGCACCATCGACGGCAACTTTGTCGCCGTCCAGGTGCGGTCGATCAACAACGGCTTCCGCCTCGCGCATCAGGGCTTTGAGGTCCCGGTTTATGTCTTCACCGAGACCGAAGCGACCTCGGCGCGGTTGATGCCGGTGGTCTCGGCCGCCGACACCGGCAAGAAGTTGCTGTGCCCGATGCCCGGTCTCGTGGTGTCGATCGCGGTGACCGAGGGGCAGGAGATCAAGGCCGGCGAGACGCTCGCGGTGGTCGAAGCCATGAAGATGCAGAACGTGCTGCGCGCCGAGCGTGACGGCACGGTCAAGAAGATCCACGCCGCCGCCGGCGCCACGCTCGCGGTCGACGCGCTGATCCTGGAGTTCGCTTAGCACCGTCATTGCGAGCGCCAGCGAAGCGATCCATCCAGCCTCATATGATGAGAGATGGATTGCTTCGTCGCTTCGCTCCTCGCAATGACGTGGATGGAGACACATCATGGCCTTCCGCAAACGCCGCGAAGCCCTGCGATCGATTCTCAACGGATCAATCTGCATCCGCCCGGGCTCGGTCTATGACGCGACCTCGATCCGGATTGCGGAAGATCTCGGCTTCGAGCTCGGCATGTTCGGCGGCTCGGTGGCGTCGCTCGCCGTGCTCGGCGATCCCGATGTTGCGCTGATCACGCTGACCGAGTTCGCCGAGCAGATACGCCGCATGTCGCGTGCGTCGACGCTGCCGGTGCTGGTCGATGCCGACCACGGCTACGGCAACGCGCTCAATGTCCGCCGCACGGTTCAGGAGGTGGAGGCTGCCGGCGCGGCCGGCCTCACCATCGAGGACACGCTGCTGCCGCAGGCGTTCGGCCAGGCCAAGACCCAGCTGATCTCGCTGGAGGAAGGCGTCGGCAAGATGAAGGCGGCGCTTGACGGCCGCAGCGATCCGTCGCTCATCATCCTGGGCCGGACCGGCGCCGTCTCGATCACCGGTCTCGACGATGCGATCGCACGCGCCAGGGCCTATGAGGCGGTCGGCGTCGATGGCTTGTTCTTCACCGGCATCAAGTCGCGCGGCGAGCTGGAGGCGCTCTCGGCCGCGACGACGCTGCCGATCGTGCTCGGCGGCGCGCCGGAGGAGATGACCGCACTCGACTATCTGGCAGGCCGGCGCGTCAGGATCGCGCTGCAAGGCCACGCGCCATTCGCGGCCGCAACCCAGGCCGTCTACGAGACGCTGAAGGCGCTGCGCGAAGGCACCTCGCCGAAGAACCTCAAGGGCATTGCCTCAGCCGAACTGACCGGCCGCGTCATGCGCGAGGCGGAGACCAAGGCGCGCAGCGGCGAGTTCCTCGGTCTGAAGAAATGAGCGGCGTGATCCGCCACGTCACCATCAGCGGCCGCGTCCAGGGCGTCGGCTATCGCGCCTGGGTCGACGAGCAGGCAAACGCGCGCGGCCTCGAAGGCTGGGTCCGCAACCGCCGTGACGGCAGCGTCGAGGCGGTGTTCGCCGGCCCCGACGACGTCGTCACCGAAATGATCACGGCATGTGGCCGCGGTCCGTTCTCGGCGCGCGTCGCTGCCGTGCACGCCGCATCTGGCAATTCCGATCTTTTGAACCAGCGCCGGGCAGGGGAGCGGTTCTCGGTCCTGCCCACGATCTGAAGCGCGCGTCGTTACGCGACCGCTGAGATCACCAGCGCCTGAATCCGGCCTTCGATCGCGCCGTTGCCGAAGCGGCGCGCGATCGCCGACGCGGCGTGCTCGGTCGCAGCATCAAGGCCGATACCGCCGCGCGCCTCGATCTCGCCGCGTAACGGTGATCCCTGGCAAAAGCCGATCGCAGGATCATGAGGCGCATTGGCCCGGCTTTGCAGCCGGACGTCGTCGATCTCGATCTTGCTGAAGCCCGCGGCTGCAAGGTCGGCCCGGATCGGGTCGGCCGCGTAGTGGCCATAAGGCGTGCGCGCCAGGAAGCGCGGCGGATCGGCCGGAAAGACCTCCGCCAATGCCTGGGTCACCACGTCGGCAAACTCGTTGTCTTCGATGCGACCCCACATGTTGAATAGGAAACGGCCGCCCGGCTTCAGCACACGGCGCGCCTCCGAATAACCCTTGGGCTTGTCGGGGAAGAACATCGCGCCGAATTGGCAGGCGACGACGTCGAAGCTCGCATTGTCGAACGGCAGGTTCAGTGCATCGGCCTGCCGCCAGGTGATTGCGGTCCCGCTTGGCATCTGTGACTTCGCTCGTTCGAGCATCGGCTCATTCAGGTCGGTCGCCACGATCCTGGTGTCGCTGCCGAGCACGGACGACAGCGCGCGGGTGACGGCGCCGGTGCCGGCTGCCGTCTCAAGCAGGTGGCGCGGGCCAAGAGCCTTGGCGCGTTGCGCCAGATCGCGTGCGTAGGGTTCGAAAATCATCGGCACGAGGAGCCGGTCGTAAAGCTCTGGAATGGACCCAACGAACTCCTTGTCGGACGCTGGCATGCGCAATCTCCCTTGCGGCCGCGACGCGGGCAAGCCGGTGCACGGCCCAATCATCCCCGCGGATCAGCTTGGACGAGGAGCGCGGGGGCCACAAAGGAAAACTCCTCACCTTTGACGCACGGCATTCGCCGGGGCGCGGATAGGTCAGGAGACCTGCCATGTCTCGTGCGCCGTCGTGGACCGTATAGCCAGCCTTGACTTCTGCTCCGAACCATCTGATATTTCTGTTATGACAGAAATAACCGCCAAGAAAAAACTTCCCGCCGTCGTCGAGCGCTTCATTCTGCATTGGGGCGACATGGGCGACGAATGGGGCGTCAACCGCTCGGTCAGCCAGATCCACGGGTTGCTCTACCTCGCCGAGGCGCCGATGACGGCGGAGGACATCGCCGACACACTCGGCATGGCGCGCTCCAACGTCTCCAACTCGATCAAGGAGCTGTTGTCCTGGGGATTGATCCGGCGGGTGCCGATCCTTGGCGACCGCCGCGACCACTTCGAGGCCGAGACCGACATCTGGGAGGTCGCGGCCAAGATCGCGGCGGGGCGCAAGGAGCGCGAGATCGATCCCGCGCTTGCGGCGCTGCGCGCCTGCGTCTCCGACGCGGCCGACGATCCCGCGATCAGCCCGCTCGCCAGCAAGCGGCTGAAGGAGATGCTGACATTCACCGAACTGGTCGACCGCTGGTACACGCAGATGCTGAACGTGCCGCGGCCGCGCCTGGTCGCGCTGATCAAGCTCGGCGAGAAGATTGTGAGTTTCCTGCCCACGGGCAGGGCCAAATAAAGGCCGCGGCGTAACGGGAGTACGCGATGGCGTCAGCAAGGATATCCACCTTAAAGACAGCGCCGGCTTCCGATACAAAGCTGCTCGACGACCATCGCTTCCGCGCATTGCTGTCGGACGAGGATTGGGGCCGCCTGCCGGTTGCGATCTGGCGGCGCTTCTCGAAACGGTTTGAAGACGGCAACACCGTCGTCTATGTTGGCGAGGTCGAGGAAGCCGCGTGCAGCCGCATCGGCTGGTGGCTGGCGCAGGCCGCACGGCTGATCGGCGGACCATTCCCGACCGGTACCGAAACGCGCGTGCCGATGATCGTCACCGTCACCGAGGACGCGGCAAGCGGCGGCCAGGTCTGGACCCGCATCTGCGCGCGCCGCGACGGCTTCCCGCAGGTGATTCATTCCGCCAAGCGCTTTGCCGGTTCGACCGGGCTCGAGGAGTATGTCGGCTTCGGCGTCAGCATGGCGCTGCGGATCGCGGTCGAGCACGAGGCGCTGGTGTTTCGCAGCGTCGACTATTCGCTGCAACTCGGTCCGTTTCGCCTGCCGCTGCCCGAATGGCTTACGCCGGGCGATCTCACCGTGACCCATTCCGATCTCGGCTGCGGTTACTTCCGCTTCACGCTGGAGATCATCCACCCGCGTTTCGGCCGGCTGATCCGTCAGTCCGCCGTGTTCAGGGAGGCCACGCCATGACGCCGCTGCTTTGGACGCTTGTCGCCATCCAGATTGCGATGGGCGCATTCGATACGTTCTATCACCACGAATTCACCGAGCGGCTGGCCTGGCGTCCCTCGCAGCGCCACGAGCTCCAACTGCACAGCGTGCGCAACATGCTCTATGCGCTGCTGTTTCTCGTGCTCGGCTGGCTGCAAGCGCACGGCATCCTTGCGATCGCGATCATGGCCGTCCTCGTCGTCGAGGTCGTCATCACCTTGATGGATTTCGTCGAGGAGGATCTGAGCCGAAAGCTGCCGCCGAGCGAGCGGATCAATCACACGCTGCTGGCGATCAATTATGGGGCCATCCTCGTGCTGCTGGTGCCGGTCCTGATCGGCTGGGCGATGCTGCCGACCGCCGTCGCGCCGGCCTATTCGGGTCCGCTAAGTCTGTTCGCGACGGCTGCGGCCTTCGGCGCCGCGCTGTTCGGCGCGCGCGACTTTGCCGCGGCCAGACGCCTCGGACGGATGGCCAGCGTGCCGGCCGCGACGCTGGTCGGGAAATTGCCGGCGCGGCAGACCGTGCTCGTCACCGGCGCCACCGGCTTCATCGGCGGCCGCCTGGTCGCGAGCCTCACCGCATCTGGCCATCAGGTGATTGCGTTGATCCGCAATCCGGCAAAGGCCGACATGCTGCCGCCGCCGGTGACGCTGATCACGAGCCTCGACCAATTGCCCGCCGACTCCGGGATCGACGCCATCGTCAACCTCGCGGGCGAGCCGATCGGCAACGGCCTGTGGACCGAGGCCAAGCGCCACAAGATCATCGCCTCACGTATCGACATGACGTCTGATGTGGTCAAGCTGATCGCGCGCCTCGAACGCAAGCCATCGGTACTCGTAAGTGGCTCCGCGATCGGCTGGTACGGACTCTGGCAGGACCAGGTGCTGACGGAGTCGGCGAAATCCCATGCCTGCTTCAGTCACGAATTGTGCGAGGCCTGGGAGAATGCGGCGAAGCCGGCCGCGGATCACGGCGTGCAGGTGGCATTTTTGCGTATCGGTCTCGTGGTCGGCTCCGATGGCGGCTTCATCACGCGGATGCTGACGCCGTTCGAGTTCGGGCTTGGCGGCCCGCTCGGCTCGGGCAAGCAGTGGATGTCGTGGATTGAGCGCGACGACCTCGTGCGCCTGATCGCGCATGTGATTGCGAGACCTGAACTATCCGGTCCTGTCAACGCGACCGCGCCGATCCCGGTGACCAACACGAAATTCACCGAGGAGCTCGGACGCCGTCTGCACCGGCCGGCGATCTTCCGCGTGCCGGCGGCGCTGCTCCGCGCCGTTGGCGGCGATTTCGCCGACGAGCTCTTGCTCGGCGGCCAACGCGTGCTGCCGAACAAGGCGCTGAGCAACGGCTTTGTGTTCCGGCACGAAACCTTGCGCAGCGCGTTCGATGCGATCCTGTGAGGAGGCCTCGATGTGCAGCACCTGTTCCCGTGCATTCGGAGGTTGGCTTGCGGGCTGTGGTGCCGTGACCGCGGTGATTTCCGCCGTCGGTCAGACCGTTCTGATGATGACGTCGCACGGCGATGTCGCGCGGCTGCTCTACGGCATCGTCGTGATGCTGCTTCCGTCGGCCGCGGTCTTCGTCATCACCTGTCTGCTCACGGCAATTCCCACTGCGATCGTCGTCTGGTTCACTGAGGAGTTCCATATCAGGGCCGCGGGATTTTTCGCCTGCGCAGGCGCGGCGATCGGCGCGTTGAGCATCACTGTCCTTCTACGATCCCCGGCTGTCTGGACATCCGGACTGGTTTGCCTGTTCGTCGTGGCCGGGTTTGTCGCCGGCCTGACCTACTGCTTCGTCATGCGCGAACTGGCGACAGGCGAAGACTCGATGTGAACCGCTGCGAGGTTCAACCTATGCCGCAGACGCCACGCTCCGAAACGTCGCAGCCAGCGTCCTGAGCGCCGCGAGCTTGGCGGCATCGCCGACCTTGGAATGCAGCATCACCTTCGACGTGCCGAGCCGCGGCAGCTTGTGGGCAGGGCCGATATCGACCAGGCCCGGCGGCG
>NZ_LFIQ01000092.1:58198-76370 GCF_001189245.1 Bradyrhizobium pachyrhizi
CCGACGAAGCCTTCGGTCCAGGCGATGCCGGCCTTGTCGAGCGCCCGCACCGCGAGGGCGCGCACGCCGCAGGGCGGGGCGAGGGTCGCGAGCGGCAGCGCATCGCCGCGCGGCCAGACGAAGCGTTTGGCGGCGAACCAGCCGAATTCATCCTCGGTCAGCTTCTCGCCGCCGCGCCGGCTGCCCTCCTGGCGCACGATCACGGCGTCGAGCTCGCCGGAATCGTAAGCATCGAGCATTTCGCGCGAGAAGCCGATGGTCACGGAGAGGGCAAGCTGGGAGGCCATCGCGTGCAGCCGCTCCAGCAGCGGCACCAGCTCCGGGCCCGCGGCGTGATCGCTGATCCCGAGCGTGAGCTGCTGCCGCGCCGGCTTCTCGCCGGCCAGCGCGCGATCATGCACCTCGATCAGCGCGCGGGCGTGCTGCAGGAAGGCCGCGCCGTCGGCGGTCAGCCGCACGGCGCGCGGCGAGCGCTCGACCAGCCGCTTGCCCAGCACCGTTTCGAGCCGCTGCAACTTCATGCTGATCGCCGCTTGCGTGGTGCCAAGCGCCTCGGCTGCGCGGGTGAAGCCTTGCAGCTCGGCGACCAGGAGGAAGGCCTGCACGGTGTCGATATCGAGCGTGGTGGTCATGATCAATGATCGTTATCATTGCTATCAATCTAGATAAGATACCAAGATGATGCGCGAAGGTCTAGCTAGAGGAGGCGCGATTGACCCGCGCCAACCGGATTCAAGGAGACCGATCATGCCGCTCATCACCGTCACCGACGCGACCTCGCGCGAGAGGCCGTCGCTGAAATCCGACATCGCCGCCGCCGTGTCGGACCTGACCGCCGGAATTCTGCACAAGGATCCCAAGGTCACCGCGATCATTGTGAAGTCCGCCGATGCGGCCGACTGGTTCGCGGGTGGCAAGTCGCTCGCCGAGCTGGGGCTCGCGAGCTACTGGCTCGACATCCACGTCACCGAGGGCACCAACACCAAGGACGAGAAGGCGGCCTATCTCGCGGCGCTGTTCAAGCGGATGGGCGAATTGCTCGGGCCGCTCCACACCGAGAGCTACGCCCATGTCGATGAGGTGAAGGGCGACGCCTACGGCTTCGGCGGCCTCACCCAGGAGCGCCGCTATATCGCCGGCAAGCTCGAGGTCGCGCCGCAGAAGGCGGCGTGAAGCCTATGACGTCGCTTCCGGCAGGCGCGCTGCGGTGTCGCCGAACACCTCGGAAAAGGCCTGCCGGAGCGCGACGTCGACATCGGCCATGGTGACCGGCAATCCGAGATCGATCAGCGAGGTGACGCCGTAGCGCGGATCGACCACGCCGCAGGGCACGATGGCCTGGAAGTGTGCAAGATCAGGCTCGACATTGATCGCGATGCCGTGGAACGAGACCCAGCGGCGCAGCCGCACGCCGATCGCGGCGATCTTGTCCTCATGGCCTGGTCCCTTGTCCGGGCGCCGCACCCAGACCCCGACGCGGTTCTCGCGGCGCTCGCCGCGGACGTTGAAGGCGGCGAGGGTGCGGATGATCCATTCTTCCAGCGAGGCGACATAGGCGCGCACATCGGGCCGGCGCCGCTTGAGGTCGAGCATCACATAGGCGACGCGCTGGCCTGGGCCATGATAGGTGACCTGGCCGCCGCGTCCGCTCTGGAAGGTCGGAAAGCGCGGCGCGAGCAAATCGTCGGCCTTGCCGCTGGTGCCGGAGGTATACAGTGGCGGGTGCTCCAGCAGCCATACCAGTTCGGGGGCCGAGCCCGCTGCGATCTTCGCCACCCGATCGTCCATTGCGGCGAGCGAATCGGGGTAGGGCACCGCGCGGTCCGAAATCCGCCATTCGACCGCTTCGCCGCCCGAAGAGCGCGCAAAGGTCGTCAAATCGAGGTTTTGGCGGTCGTTAACCATTAGCTAACCCTAACGTGGTCAGGTGAACCCACAATCTAGTTCCCGTTCGGCGGTTCAGAAGTGCCCACCCTCGATAAAGTCAGCGTTGATCTCATGGTGGTCCTCGGTACCACCACGATGCCGATTCACCAGGTCATGCGGCTGTCCCGCGGCGCCATCATCGAACTGGATGCCACCGAGGCCGACGAGGTCAAGATCCTCGCCAACAACCTGCCGGTGGCCAGCGGCGTGGTCCTAGTCGACCGCAACCGGATTGCGGTCGAGGTCAAGCAAATGCTGCCGAAATCTCCCGGGGTTCGCAGTTAATTCCCGCATTAATCGCCTTGTCCCTGCATCCGTGATTTGTTACATGGCCCCGTCGATCCGGCGGTGCCTTCGGGGTTCCATCCGGTATCCCAAGCGCTCGTGGCGGAATTGGTAGACGCGCTGCCTTGAGGTGGCAGTGGGTAACACCGTGGGGGTTCGAGTCCCTCCGAGCGCACCATAAACCCAAGTTTCCATCTGAAATCATTAGGCTTTTACCGGGTGGTGCCCGGGAATGCCGCCGTTCGCGTCCGGCCCCGGCAAGGCGCTGTCGAATGACTGGTCGCGCGGACCTGCAGGGTTGCGCTGCTATCTTCTCGGCTTGGGCGATGACAGTTCGAGGCGCCGATCGAATCGCTGGACCTCGGCGATAGCGGTCGCTTCCGGCGAGACTAAGCTAGATCTCGACGCCTGACCTCAACACGCGCGACCGGCCATCACGCAAAGCCACTATCAAACTGCTTGAGCAGCCAGTCGGTGAGGTCGACCTTCTCGGCCAGTACCCGCGCGTGCCGCTGCGCCATCGTTGCTTCCAATGCTGGATCAGCGACCATCCCCGACACGAGGGTCACCAGTTCCTCAAACTGCTGGGGCTTGAAGCCCCAGGCCAACCGATACCGCTGCTCCAGTTCAGCGATCACGGAGCAGCGCCCGACGAAGCTATTGCAGCGGATCGCGGGGCGACCGAGCAAAGCCGCCTCCATCGTCATCGTCTGGCTGTCGCTGATCAGTATCTTCGCATGAGCCAGAAGATCATGCATGCTCTCGGGCGGAGCCTTCAGAGCGTATGGCTGAAGGCGCGGAGCGATGGAGCTTTCCGCGTTGATGAAGACGCGGCCATGCGGTTCGAGCAACGCAATCAATCGAAGAACCTGAGCCTCGGAAAGCCCGCGCTCGCCGGCGTCATGATGAGCCGTCAGCGAAACCAGCCGTATGATGAAGTATGGCTCGCGAGGCTCTATTCCCAACAGGCGGACCACGTCCTGGTCGGGCTTGAAATGGTTCGGGTGGAGGTAGGCCAGCTCATGATAGCTGTCGTGAGTCCGTACCTTCGCGGTCTTTTTGTCCCGCAAGACCGCCGGTATGACGATGCGATTTGCGAAAGGATAGGTAATCTTCGCGAACAGCGGCACGTAATCGGCGTCGTCTTCGTTCAGGACGATCGAGGGCCTGCCAATGACGCGGCCGACGTGAGCAACCGATACAGACGTGCCGACAAGGAAATCCGGTCTGTCTGGAAGCGCGGCTTTCAGGACCTGCCAGTTGTGGATCGCAAGCTCGATGGCGCTGCCGACAAGGCCCCGGCGCGGCTTCGAGGCGACGGTATAGGGCAGGCCGTAGTGATCGAGCAATCCACCGATAATGCCGCGATCACGGATTGTGACGGTGATCTTGTCGCCACGCGCCTGCATGCGCTGCGCCACGTTTCGAAAAAGGTGAACGTGCGCGGGATGGCCGATATCAAACAGAACGTGCATCGCTCTTGTTAACTTTGCTGGGATAGAGCATTGGGATCTGAGCGATGCGCTCCAGCACCTCGGTTGGATCGAGACCGATTACGCCGCAATACCACGCGATCGATTCGAAGCGCGGGATGTTCTCCATTTCGACGAGACGAAGCGCGCTCGCTCGATCGAGCACGCCCTCTCGAATCTGGTTCGAGCGGAAGGTGTCGTTCTCGCTGAAGCCCGCGACCCGCGTATAAATGTAGTTATAGAAAGCAGCCGTCCCATCTCCGATGCGCCAGGTCGAGCGCGTATCGTTGGCGGTCTCCCAGTCGTATTGATCGATCAGCGTGTCGTTTACTTCGCTCTCGACCCAGGGAATGTAGTCGAACAGTCGGAGATATTCGTGCTTGATCGAATAGTAGCTGAAGAAGGCGCCGGCGGTGTCGAGAAGCGATTTGTTGATGTAGCGCGGGTTGAGCAGAAATTCCTTGCCGTAGTAGCTCGCCATCTGAAGCTGCGCGAATTGTGACGGCCGGTGTCCAAGGGTGGGCGGCACACCACAAAAGCCGGCCTTGAAATGTGTCTTCTCCAGCGGATTGGAAGCGAGCACCGTAGCTTCAAGGTGAAGCTTTTTCGCGAGGTCGTTGGCGTAGTAGAAATAC
Organism: Bradyrhizobium pachyrhizi; assembly: GCF_001189245.1. Taxonomy (GTDB): domain Bacteria; phylum Pseudomonadota; class Alphaproteobacteria; order Rhizobiales; family Xanthobacteraceae; genus Bradyrhizobium; species Bradyrhizobium pachyrhizi. Next base: position 62,517 of record NZ_LFIQ01000092.1, read on the forward strand.
TGCTTGTCGCCGGCCATGAAGAGGGGGACCATTCCAAGTGACGGCCGCTTGAGCCAAGCAGAGACGTTGCGACGAATGTTTGCCCGCTTTTCGGCAATGTCGGCCGAGACGAGAATATGCTCGACCTTGAGCGCCCCGCACATCCGCGCCTGATTGCGGCGCGCCAGGTCCGTAATCATTCCCCAGTCGTAGGTGTAGGCGATCGGCTTCAGGCCGAGCTCACGCACCGCGTAGTGAAGGCCAAAGCTGCTGTCGCGTCCTCCGCTCAGCGTGATGAGGCAGTCGGCGGAGGCGCCGTTGCGCCGTGCCTTCAGCTTGTTGGCTTCGGCCTCCAGGGCAGGACGCCCTAGATAGGTCTTCGGTTGGTGGCTCTGGCAGAAGTTGCAGACGCCGCTTGCGTCGAAAGCGATGAAAGGGATCGTTTCCGGCAAAATACAGCGGGTGCACCGGCGCAATGCCTTGATCGGTTGCGGATCGATTTCGAAGCGCGAGAAGTTGCCAAGCCTGACTGCGGGCATCGAATTGAAGGTCGTGGCGTTGCGGACCTTGGCGGGTGTGTCGTCCCGGATCTCGCGCCGCCGCGGGGCGATCGCCGGCGTCTCTTTGGTGTCGGTCCCAAGATCGATCTCGTGGCTGACCAGCGTATCGAGCCCGATCAGCAATGCGCTACCAGCCCTGATCTGTCGGATAGCGTCTGGACGCGCAGGCCAGGCCAGGCCTGGCGTGGTCAGGAATTCCTCCAGAATGTAGCGCTCGGAGGCGAAGACGATTGTGTCCTCGGCCGGGCTCGGCGCCACATAAAGAGAGCCGTTATTCGTTGCGAGGACCATGCAGTTGAGGTCGTCGAACACGAGTGCGGTCGAAACCGTCCCAAGCAACCTGCGGAACGTCGAACTCATCGCGTCGGCGAGGGATTCGCCCCGATCGAGATGCTGGCGGAGCAATTGGAGCATCACTTCGGTGTCGACTTCGGCCTGCCGCTCGGCCGTGTTTATGGTTCGCCACAGATCTTCGTCATTGACGATGATGCCGTTGTGAACGCCCAGGATGCCGCCGGCAAGAACCGGCTGGTTGTTCGCGTGCAGGTTTTGAGTGCCGTTCGTGACGAGCCTCGAATGTCCAAAGACAGCGATGGGCTCGCGAGACTTGTAGAGCGTGTCCAGAGCGCCCTTGAAGAAGGGAGAAAAGTCTGTCGAGGAGAGAAAATCGCGCGGACGCTGCGCGCTTTTGCGAAAGGTGACGGTGGTCGGCCCAATGATGGCGAGCCCGGACGATTCCTTGCCGCGCGTTTCCGACAGGAGGAACAGCCGTGAGACGGCGCGTTCCATGATCTCGCGATCAAGCGCGCCCGGGCTCGTAATCACTCCGAAAATGCCGCACATCGCAACCGCTCGCCGTCGCTCGATCTATTTCAGGTGCTTGTTCATTTCCATGTCAAGCCACATGGCAAACATGACGGATTGCCAGCCCATCAAGACAAGGAATGTCGTGAAAAGCGGTGTGTTGTCTGCCACGAATCCAATGAAGAGCCGATGCATCACAACGTAGAGTCCGACGAGCATGCCGAGGGACAGTAAAACAGCGCCCGTGAAATAGAACAGCACCAACGGATGAAAGTCGCGGATGATGTATTTCTGCAGCATGCGATAGGCAAACAATCGCACGAGCAACAGTGACAGCCTCGGCACAAGGCGAATTGGCTTGATGCCCGATTGTTCGCCGATACCGTAGATCGGCTTGATCGGGATGTCGCGTACTCTGAAATCAAAGATATTCAGTTTCACGAGCATGTCGTTCGGCATCCCGTACCGCTTGTAGATGTCGTCCAGGTTCAGCGTCTTGAGCACCTTCCGGTTGGCCACAGTGTAACCGGTCTGCGAGTCCGCCACGTGCCAATAGCCGGAGGCGATCTTGGTCAACATCGAAAGCAATCCGTTACCGATGTAGCGAACGCGCGGAATCAGGTTCCACGCCTCGCCGGTGAAGAGCCGGTTTCCCTTGGCGTAATCGGTTTCATCGGCAATGACGGGCTCAAGCAGTGCGTGCAGGTCGCCGGGATCCATTTGCGCGTCGCCGGCCATGACGGCTGTCGCATCGATGTCGTGGTCGCGCGCCCAGCGATAACCGGCGGCGATCGCCCCACCGACACCTTCATTTTTGGGCAGCCGAATCAGTATGACGCGTTCGGGTTGCGCGGCAGAATAGCGCTCGACGATCTCGGCGGTGCGGTCGCGGCTCTGGTCGTCCACGCAGACGATGTGGTCGACAAATTCCGGCATGGTCTCGATGACGCGGCCGATCAGTTTTTCCTCGTTGTAACAAGGCACCACAACCGCGACAGTCTTCGATTTATACATGCGCATTTCCCGCCGCGGCGCGGCTTCGTGAGTCGTAGGCCGGTTGGGGAACCTGCTTAAGCCTCTGTTCCAGGTTGAACCACCCTGCTTGAATGCGGTATCTGCAGTTTCGTCAATAGGCTGTCCACCGACGCGTCGGTCAGGAGATCGCGCTCGGCTCCAATTTTTCTGGCTCTCGTGTCTGAATTTGTTGCATTTTCGACTTTGGTGCCGGCGAAGGGGCAGCAGGCCAAGCCCGCGGATTCGCGTCTTCAAACGGGTTGCGCCATATTATTCAGTAAGATCAATAAGATGCGTCAGAATCAATTTCGGCGGGCAGGCGCGGATCGCACTCCATGAACGAGGAAACGCTCCGCTTCTACAACCTGCAGGCGAAAAACTACACTGCGCTCAGAGCCCGCCCCATTCAGGTTTACACCGACAGGCTCGAGCGGGAAGCCATGGCCCCGCTCGTTGCGGCGGCGACAAATATCCTCGACCTTGGCTGCGGCGAGGGGCGTTTGACGCGATGGCTTGCGCAAAGCAAGCGAGATCAGGGCGGAGATTTCACCGTGCACGGTGCGGACTTCAGCCCCGAAATGATCGCCCATGCGCGGGCGCTGAATGGCGGCCTCCCGGCAACCTACGGTATTGGCGATGCGATGGCGTTGCCGTTTCCGGACAATAGCTTTGATCTGGTCGTATCGTGCACGGCCCCCAACAATTTTCCCGACCTGAACGCTGCGCTCGATGAAATCCGTCGAGTGCTGCGGCCGGGCGGTACATTCTGCGCAACGATCATAAACAGCCAGGAGACAGCACGCTTCTCGCGCTATCTTTACTACTCGCCATATTATCTCGCGAAGCTTGTGCAGCGCATCGTGAAGGGGGCGTCGAGCTATCACCGCGTCTTGTTCTCTCGCGAAGAGCTCGAGCGTCTGCTGCAGGGCCGCTTCAAGATGATAGAGATATCCGGAATGCGGCTCATTCCCGATTTCGTGCCGGAATTTCCGCTGAACATCTGGCCGCCCTTGTTTCCGGTCATGTCGGGCCTGATCGACGCCACGCAGAGCCTTGATCATTGGCTTGCAAAGCATCCGACATTCGGACGCCGCGCCCGTTTCCACCTTGTGATTGCACAGGCAGTGAAATGAAGCCGGGACGACAGCGCCCGAAATTCGTCGTGACCGTAGACGTCGAGGACTTCTTCGAGCCGCGGCCTCCGATCGACACCTATCGGGGCCGTAACGCCGGGCGCGATTACGCAACTCCGCGCATCATGGATATCCTCGAACGACACGGCGGCCGCGGCACCTTCTTTGTCGATGTCCAGAACCGCCGGACCGTCAGCGAGGAGCTCGTTGCCGGCGTGACACGCGAGATCGCCGAGCGTGGCCATGAGGTTGGCCTGCACACCCATCCGGCGTTTCCGGAGGGAAAGCGTGGATACGGAATGGCGCAGACGATGAAGACGCTGTCGCTCGACGAGCAGCGCCGGTTCATCTCCGAAGGGGTGGCGCTGATTGAATCCTGGACCGGCCGACCGCCTGTCAGCCATCGCGCCGGCGGCTACGGCGCCAACTACGATACGCTCGCTGCCCTGGAGCAAAATGGCATCGAGATCGATTCGAGTGTCTTTTACGGCTATCCGCACTGCGGACTCAATCATCCCCCGCTCACAGCGAACGCCGTTGTTCGGCATGGCGATCTGCTCGAAGTTCCCGTGACCGTGACGCGCTGCGATCTTGCGATTGGACCGGCCCGCCTGCTGTCGCTGACGAAGAAGCTCGATCCGGACTGGTGCAGTCCCGGCGAGTTGCGCCGCCAGATCGAAGCCGTCTTGGCGTCCGATCAGCAAATCATCGTGCTGTTCTTGCATTCCTATTCGTTGATAGATATCGAACGCGGGTTTCGGCCGGACGAACGCGCTTGTGCGGTTCTCGATGAATTACTGGCCGACTGCGTCGGTCGCTTTGACGGAGAGATTACGACGCTGGAGCGTGCGGCTCGCGCCGTCGATCCAGTCTCCAGCAAGGAAGCGGTAGGCCAATCGCTACCGGTCGTTCGCTCCGATCTGCTGTTTCGCAATGTCGAACTCACCGGTTGGCTGATGCGAAAAGTACGGCTGCGGCACTTGAAGATTCTGGTCGGGCAACGGTAGCGGCCTAGCCTGTTGCACACACGATAGAGTAAATGGCTACAGCGCGCTTTTTTGTAGAAGGCCTCCACGCATGATGACCGGTCAAGGTCCGGCTTCGGATCGGGATCTGCTCGACCGTGTTCGCGCAGCGTCCGATGCTCTCGGCAACTGGCTCGAGCAAAACGACTATGCCGGCAACGATCCCTATCAGCTGGACAACATTATTTCCCAGGTTGGCGGCCGACCTATCATCGGGCCGCTCATGCACTTTGCCCGCCGAACGCTCAAGCCCTACCATGCTCTGATCCCGAAACGCCTGTTCCAGGCGGCCCCGGCCATTGTCATGCCACAAGCACTCGGAGACAGCCTCGCGGGTGAAGCTCGCCAACCCGACGGCAAGGTTTCGCGTCGACGAGCGGCGAGGTTGCTGACCCTGCTGGAGGACACGCGTAGCCCGCTGGCTCGCAATGCAGCTTGGGGTTTGCCGTTCAACTGGGGAGGAACGGGAAAGCACCCGAAGCATTGGCCGACCACGATTACGTCCACCATTGTGTTGACCGGTCTCCTCGATGCCATCCATCTGCTCGACCGCGACCGGGGGCTGGCGCTGCTCGAATCCGGCATACGTTTCATGCTGGAGGAGGCGGGCATGATCGAGTTGCCCGAAGGCGCATGTGTCTATTTTGGTCCGGGCGACACGCGTCTGATAATCAATGCAAGTGTTGCAGCCGCAGGCTTGCTGGCCCGGGCGGGAAGGGTGCTTGATCGCGACGAACTCGTCGTGCTTGCCGGGCGGGCAGCCTTGTTCGCCGTGCACCATCAAAATCCGGATGGATCCTGGTTCTATGCGCCGGCGTTCCGCGATCACCCTGTCGACACGATCATCGATAGCCGGCACACCGGCTACATCATCGAAGGGCTTATCGAAGTCAACGCGACAATGGGAGACCAACGTATCGCGGATGCGATCGGGCGTGGTTGGGGCTATATGCAGGCCCAGTTGATCGACGACGACAAGCCGCGTTGGAGTCCCGAGCAGACCTGGCCAATCGATTCCCACGATGTCGCACAGAGCATCATGACCGCATTGGCCTACGGGGATAAAAGTCTGGCAAAGCGCCACATGGCTTTTGCCATGGATCGCTTTTATGCCGGCGAGGGCAAGTTCCGTTACAAGGCGTTCGAGAACGGCAACAACAACGACGCCATCTTTATTCGCTGGACGCAAGCACCGATGTACAAGGCGACCAGCAAATATCTGGCGAATTTTTCCGTCACGGAGCGTGGATGAAAATCCTCACCCGCCGCTCGCTGCGAGCCGGATTGCCACGCTGCGCGTTGCTCGCCGGGAACCTCTCTTGCGGCTCGAACTCAATTGAGAGGCACGGAGCCTGATGGGTCTGCTTACTCGCAAGCGGTTGCTTTGGGGCGCGGCCTTCATTGTGGGCGCTGCGGCGCTATTCTATTTGGTCGATCGCATCGATTGGCACACTCTTCGGTCGATCTCGATTCAGACGTTACTCGTACTCTGCCTCTCGTCGATCGTTATGATTGCGCTGCATGCTGCAGGCGCAGCGACGCTGTTGGCGGGAATGCGTCATCCAGCCAGCCTGATGGATGTCATGATGGCCATGCTGGCAGCGGGCACGGTGAGCCTTGCCGGGGATCCTAAGCTCGGCGTGCCGGCGCGCCTGGCGTTCTACAAGATGCTGGCGGATATCCCGGTGAGTGTCGGCGCGGCTCAAACGACGATCGAAAGCCTTCTTTGGCTGTTCTTGATGGGGGCGGTCCTGGTCATTCCGGGCGAATTGGCAGGTGATCGCGCGGTCCCGCTTTCGCTTGCGGCCGCCGGATTGCTGATCGCCGGCCTCGCAGCCGTGGGGCTTGGTCCTGCGGTGTTGGACAAGATGTGGGTACTCGGCCCGTTGTTTCGGGCCTCCGGGCCGATCCGTCAGTTCGTCTTCGATCTGCGAAACGCAATGTTCGGGATTAAGCCATTTGCGCTGGCTGTCGCGACGCTGTGGCTTGCGACAACTTATGTGGTCGACGTCGCTTCGATTTGGTATCTCGGCCGGGCCTTGGGTGCTGATCTTCCCCTTGTGGCCATCGGGCACGCGATCGTCATTTCTTATCTGGCCGGCGCAGTTTCCCTGCTGCCGTTGGGACTGGGGGTGCGTGACGTCACGTTCGTGCTGCTGTTGCAGCAGGCTGGAGCTTCCGCGGAGACGGCTGCAGCGCTTGCTCTGATTCACCGCACCGTGCGCACGGTTCTTCCGCTACTGATTGGTTTCGTCGTCTCCGGACTGATCGCAACGCGTTCTCGGCCGTAGAGCAACTGCTTGACGCGCCGCGACCGCCCGAAGATTGGGTAGCCGCCCGTGCGCGGGGTGACTACAACATCGTCGAGTTCCGGCTTCGCGATAGGGAACGCTTAGCACGAGCCGAATGCCGGGGTTTGAAATTTGCGCAATGGGCCGAACGACAAAGGGACAATGGCTTGAGCACTCCGTTTCTGATCGGCCAGCTCGTTCTAGCTTCCGGCTTGGCGAGGTTTTTCTACGTCTTTGACAGCGTCCTCCCGATTCCTCCCTTTGGGCGTATTGCCTTCGGAGTGGCGACGACCAGCTTTGTCACAGCATGTCTGTTGTTGCTGCTCACACTTGTTGCACCTGGGCTGGCCCTTGGAGGGCACGCCAGCGCGCCGTTCATCGTTGGATTGGCGTTGCTTGCAGTGCCATGGAAAGGACCGACGCCTCGAGGTCCCAAGAACCACCGCGCGTTGCGCGATCCGGTCGTTCTGGCGTCGGTCGTGGCCGTACTGATGGTGGCCTGCATTATCGTGCCGCGGCTCTGGTTCTATGCCGGCCAGGTGACCGGCAATTCCGACGCAATGCAGTACCTTGCGGAAGCGCGGCAACTTCTTTCGCAACGTAGCTTCTTCGATGCCTCCGGGATCGGAGGCCTTTCCGACGGCACTCTGCGCGGCGATCCCCATGGCCTGCTCTGGCCGGCCTACAATGCGTCGGCCCTGCTTTGGTCCGGTCTCGGCGGGGCCGGATTGAGCGACGAAATGGTGCCGCGCGTTGCATTCCAGCTGACGATCGTCACCTATGTTGCGGCGGGCGTGGCTCTCGCGAGCGCTGCGCGGGTGCGTGGCCTCGCGATCCTTCTACCGCTTCTGCTTCTGGCGGTCCCTCTCATCCACAGCGGATCAATCGACGGCAGCCGCGACGTATTCCGACTAACGGCGCTCTTGCTGCTTTGCACGTTTCTTGTGGCGCAGTGGCAAGACGGTGCGCGTTACCCAAGCGTGGGAGCTGCGCTATCGGGCGTTGTGCTCGGCGGCTGGGCGATGCAGGGCCATGCACTATCCATTGTCCTTGTGCCGCTGATTGTCGCGCCCTGGACGCTTCTGAGCGTTTCATTCGGGCAGTCCCCGACGCGCATTGCGCTGCTGACCGCCGCAGTGGCTGCAGGCTATTGCCTGGGCGGCCTTCATGTCGCAATGGCCTATTACAAGACCGGCTCCCTGACCGGCGACAACGTTGACGCAGCCCGGGTCGCCGCCGGTACGCTCTATGCGCACAGCATCGAAGCGCGAGATACGGCACGTATCGGCGAAGGCGCAGTTCTGTCTAGCCGGCTCCTCATCAGTTTTGCCAGGGACGGTGGATGGCCGAGCGCAGCGGCGCTTGTCGTCTTGTTCGCGACGATAGTCTGGTACGCCGTCCAGCGGGTTTTGTCCCGAGGTCGCTCTACACTCCAGTCAATCGACTGGCGGATCGGGGCGATGTTTGCGGCGTGGTTTCTCAGCCAGATACTCCTGCTGTTGGGCGCCTTCGATGTCGGATACTACAATCTGTCGAGTTGGACAGTGTTGAATGCGCGCTACGCGATGCAGTTTTACATGTTCGCGGCTCTGTTCGTCGCTTGGGGAATAGCGGTTGCTCCGGTTGCGCTGACCGCCACGTCAACAAGCGTCGAGCGCCGCGAAACCTGGACCCGGGTTGCCTTGTCGTTGGCGATTCTCGGTGTGGCAGTTGCCACGACCTGTATGCTCGTCAAACGATGGACGTACTATTCAACGAGCGGCTATCAACGGGTTGCCAGGCAGTTGAACGCTTTGACCGCGAGCCTGCCACCGACGTGTCGGGTACTGGCCGAGGATACCGGCATCAATTTTCTCGCCCAACGGCAGGTTCTGCAACTCTACAGCAAATACATGCGCGACCTTCTCGTCGAGCGCGACAAGGAAAAGCTGCTGCATGAGCTGGACAAGCGCAGTATCTGCGCTGTCGTTCTCTATGATGGGTTGTACGTCGACATGGCCGGGCCTGCGGCGCCGCTTCTTGAAGCGCTGGCCTCGCCGAACTTCAAGATGTATGGCGTCGAGCCATGGCGCATCTACGTGCGGGCGGCGCCCTAACTGGCGACTTTGGCAACGCGAGCGATCGCGCGGCTGCAAGCTTGCCTTACTCGGAGCGCTTGATGATCTTTGCCAGCTACGCCTACCGTGTTGTCTCCAACTTCGTGTTCCTGGGGCTGGTCTATTTCACGCTGAACCTTCTGGAGAAGTACGAGCAGCGCGCGACGGTCGCGATTCTGGTCCTGGTCTATGCGGCGATGCACGCCTTTTCCGGCCTGCGCTCGTTCTATTTCTTCCAGCGCATCGAGCGCTTGGAGGGCGAGACGCGACGGCTCGCCGCGGCGGCGGGCGAGGGGCCCAATGCTGTCGCCTCGCGCAGGCAGATCGTCGCCGATGTCACCGTGCTCAGGCATGCCGGCGAGATCAAATCCTATATCGACATCTTCTTCCTGGCGCTGGTGATCCTGCTCTGCGTCGCCAAGATCGTGGCCGGCTAGATCACGTCAATCAGGCACGCGCTTGCCGGCCGCCGACGCCTCGGCGCGCGGCGTGCGCTTCTTCATGTTGTTGGCGAGGTGGACTGACGCATTGTCGGCAGCCGGCGGCGCGACATGCAAGGGGGCGCCATGGGCTCGGCCGTGCGCCGCGGCGGGCCCTTGATGCGCGGCCCGCTTCGGATGCCGGGCCTGACGCGCGGAGAACGCCTGCGCGCGCGGTACGCCAACGCCAACGGCCGCACGCTGCGCGAGGCGGCGATTGGCCGCCGATCGGGCCGCGAGCAGGGTCAGGTCGAGCGCTTCGGGAACGCGGAACACGTCGGACGCCGGGACCGGCAATGTCGGGACGGTTGCGAACCGCGCAAGCTGGGGCTGCGGCCACAGCGTGCGGACGGGCATCGCGACCCGGGTGCGCTGTGCGTGGTCGAGGATATCGGCATCGCGCCAATCCATGTCGGCAAACACCGGGGCAGGCAGCGCCCGCGTCGCGGTGAACACGAAGTTCGGAATTTTGGGCCAGCGCGTGGTCGCCACCGTCTCGGTCGGTGGATGCAGGTACCATTGCTGCGGCTGGGTCGGCGTCGCCGGGCGATCGGGCGTTGCGGGCACGACATGAACGATCCGGTAGCCGCGCTCCTTCAGCGTGTTGAGGATGCGCGGCAGCGCCGCAACGGTGCGCGGCTGAATGTCGTGCAGCAGCAGGATGCCCTTGCGCTTGGCTTCGATCCGCTGGATCGCGAGGTCATAGACTCGCTGCGGCGAGATGTGGCGCCAGTCGTCCGCGGGGAAGTCGGCGCTCCAGACCTGGATGCCCTGGGACGCCAGATAGGCCTCCGGGATCTCGGCGCGCATCAGGCCGGGAATCCGGAAGAACGGCGCGAGCTTGCTCTTGTCGCCATTGAGGGCTGCGAGCGTCGAGGCAATGCCGTCGTCGACCTCCTGCCGCACCTTCTCGAGCGGCATCTTGTTCATCGTCAGCGGATGGTTCTGGCTGTGCGTGCCGACCGTGTGTCCGGCTGCGATCAGCTTGCGCACGCCCTCCGGATTGAATCGGGCCTGGGAGCCGATGGTGAAGAAGGTCGCCTTGACGCACTGGCTGGCGAGAATGGCCAGCACCTGGTTGCTGTATTTCGGCAGCGGCCCGTCGTCGAAGGTCAGTACCACTTCGTGATCGGCGAGCGGCAAGGTCTCCGGATACTGCATGGTGCCGATCCGGGGATGCTCCTTGGGATCGACGACGAGGGTCCGCGAGGTGCCGAGTGCGTTGGGGTTAGGGCAATCTGCAGCGAGGGCAGCGTACGGCGTCATCAAGCCGCAGCCCAGCAGCGTCGCGCGGACCACGGTCCGCGACCGCTTCCGGATCATCACCAGGACGTTTGCAATCATCGAATCTCGGCCGCATTCCAAACGCACTGACGAATCCTTAGGTGCGGCGCCATGAATGCCGCCTTAACGGTCTGTAATCCACCATGGGTCCCGGGTTCAATGTGTCCGGTCGGACACGGTTTTCAGCGCCGCCGGGACGATGTGGACGACGTGGTATTTATGCTCCTGCAGGTACCTCAAGAAGGCGGGCAGCATCTCGGCTGTCCGCACTTGCGGATCATGCAGCAGGATAATTCCCTTGCGGTGGCCTTCGAGCCGCCCGGTGAGCAGCTTGAGTTCCTCCTCGGGGGTCATCTTGTTCCAATCGCTGGCCCAGAAATCGGCTCCGAACACCGCGATACCGCGCTTTTCCAGGTGGTCCAGGAGGGCGGGTGTCGATTCGAAATAGGGGAACCGGAAGAACGGCGTGCTCGGAATCGTGCTTTCGGTGCCGCGCAGGGCCTTCTGGACCGCTTCGATCCCCCGGTTGATGTTCGCCTCGGCCTGATCCAGCGGGAGTTTGTTGAGATGCGGATGGTCCCAGCTGTGATAGCCGATGCTGTGGCCGAGGCGCGCGATCTTGCGGACCATATCGGGATGATCGGCCGCGTTGCGGCCGACCATGAAGAAGGTTGCCTGCACGCATTCGGCCGCCAGCGCCGTCAGCACCTTGTCGGTGACCCCCGGCGTCGGTCCGTCGTCGAAGGTCAGCACGACCTCGCCATCCCTGAGCGGCAGGGTCTGCGGAAAGCTCTTCAGCCCGACGCGGGGATAGGTCGCAGGGTCGACCTCGAGCACACGTGAGGTGCCGAGCGCGTCCTTGCGCTGGCATTCGGCGGCGTGCGTCGAGCCGAACACTGCAACAGGCGCGAGCGCGACCAGCGCCGCGAAAGCCTTCCGGAGCGGTCGCGGTGCGCTCGACATCTTTCTCATTGCACTGGGCCCCACCGATTAGGTAATCCGTTCCGCACTCATCCAACCAGTTTTTCCCCTCCTGTCAAACCGGCGAAACACGGCATGGCCGAGAATTTCGACGTTGCCGAACCCGCCGAGGCCGATCCGCTGGCCCGGATGTCGATGCGGGACGAGGAGGGCGAGCTCCGCGGCGAATTCGTTGCGGCGATCACCCGGGCCATCCACGCCGCCGACCGGCCGCTGCTGTGCGAGGTGGTGGCGGAACTGCACGAGGCCGATCTCGGCGACCTGATCGCGGCGCTGGCGCCGGACGAGCGCGTCACCCTGGTCGAGATCACCGGCACCGATTTCGACTTCTCGGCGCTCAACGAGGTCGACGAGACCGTCCGCGAGGAGATCCTCGAGGAACTCGAGCCGGAGACGGTTGCCGAGGGCGTCCGCGAGCTCGAATCCGACGATGCCGTCGAGCTCCTGGAGAGCCTCGACGAGGAGGACCAGGAAGAGATCCTGGAGAAGCTGCCGGCGGCCGAGCGCGAGGACATCGAGCGCAGCCTGCTGTACCCGGAGAATTCCGCCGGCCGGCGGATGCAAACCGAGTTTATCGCGGTGCCGCCGGATTGGAATGTCGGGCAGGCAATCGACTACATGCGCGACACGCCGGATCTGCCGGACCGCTTCTACGAGATCTACGTGGTCGACGCCGACAAGCACCTGCTGGGCGCGGTGCCGCTCGACGTGCTGCTGCGCACGCGCCGCCCGGTTCCGATCAAGGACCTGATCGATGAGGACCGCCGCCGGGTCTCCGCGCTGGAGGACCAGGAAGAGGTCGCGCGGATGTTCGGCAAGTACAATCTGGTCGCAGCTCCGGTGGTCGACACCATCGACCGGCTGGTCGGCGTGATCACCATCGACGACGTCGTCGACGTGATCGAGGAGGAAGCCGACGAAGACTTGAAGGCGCTCGGCGGCGTCACCAGCGACGAAGAGCTGTCCGACACGGTGTGGACCATCGCCCGCGGCCGCTTCAACTGGCTCTTGGTCAATCTCGCGACCGCGTTCCTTGCCTCGTCGGTGCTTGGCCTGTTCGAGGGCCAGCTCGAGAAGATGGTGGCGCTCGCGGTGCTGGCGCCGATCGTGGCGAGCCAGGGCGGCAATGCCGCGACCCAGACCATGACGGTCGCGGTACGCGCGCTCGCCACCCGCGAGCTCGGCTCCTACAACGCGATGCGGGTGGTGCTGCGCGAGACCATGGTCGGGCTCGTCAACGGCATCGCCTTTGCCGTCATCACCGGCGTCGCCGCGGTGGCCTGGTTCAAGATCCCCGGCCTCGGCATCGTGATCGGGCTTGCGATTATCTGCAATCTGGTCGCCGGCGCGCTCGGCGGGATCCTGATCCCCATGGTGCTGGAACGGGTGCGGGCCGATCCGGCGGTCGCCTCCGGCACCTTCGTCACCACCGTCACCGACGTGGTCGGCTTCTTCTCGTTTCTCGGCATCGCCACGCTGTGGTTCGGCCTCAAGTAACGCGCTCGCGGGCAGGGCGGCGCTGGTTCGGGCGCGAGCCGCGCTGGGCCGCTTATCGTTAATCCGAACTTAACGCGCTTCATCGATGATGCCGCTATCTCCAAGGGGCCATCACGGGGGCCATCATGCAGCGGTTGCGGCTCAAGGCGGACGGACGGATCGTCGAATTGCGCGACGGGCAGGAAATCCCGCTCATGCCCGCACATCCCGACCAGGCGGCGATGCAGCCTGCGGCAGCGCAGCCGGCCGTACGCGATCTGCGCCGCCGAGCCCAGCTCACCCAGCTGGAATTCGCCGCCAAGCTCGGCGTGCCCGTGGAGACCATCCGCAACTGGGAGCAGGGCAAGCGCGCGCCGCGCGGACCTGCCCGCGCGCTGCTCGCCGTGATCGCCCATTCGCCGGAGACAGTATTCGCCGCGCTGTCGAGCGAGCCGACGGCGGCTTGAGCGGCTAGGGCGCGCTCCCCATCATTGCTGCAATGTCGGTGTCGTCCCTGCGAAAGCAGGGACCCATACTCCGCGGCCCGTGTTGTGAACGGGACTCGTCGTTCGACCGTCCCGCAACAATGCCGATCTGTGATTAGGGGTCCCTGCTTTCGCAGGGACGACAGCGAGTGTGTTGCACGACCGGGAGTCAAACTTCCACATTCTCGCGACACGATTTGCCCGAGCTTTGCTCTTCGTTTCGCCGCTCTGGAAACAGAGGGCGCAG
>NZ_LFIQ01000092.1:76380-76678 GCF_001189245.1 Bradyrhizobium pachyrhizi
GTGGGCCCCGAGCAAAAGATAGAAGGCTCGGGGGTAGGACCACAGGTGTAACCGGAAACAACCCGGCTTTCCCTGCGCGATGGGTTACGGCTTATACGTGCTCACCCCGGTGAGACTGGGCTTTGTTGTCACCGTCTCGCGAAGATGCTTCGCATCTCGCGAGAGACACCTACCACTAGGGCGTCAGGCCTGCACGATTTCGCCGTCCGCTTCATGCGCACTCGTCAGTTGCGCTTGCCGCGTCCACCGCATCTCACCGCAACACTCCTGACGATGCGCAGCGCCCCTCGATCGGGTG
>NZ_LFIQ01000092.1:76688-94326 GCF_001189245.1 Bradyrhizobium pachyrhizi
TATTCATACATTGAGTTGCCTTTCGGATAAAGCGAAATATTTTTGCTCCAAGGGCTTGACCCGTCGGGCAACTCAGTGATCGGCAATTTCCGGGCAGCAGGACTGTTTGGCTCTTGGTGCGCAGCAGGACTGCTGTTCCTGCAGCCATCGGTCGCGCGGCTTGCAACTCGACGGGCGCGCCGAGAGATAGACCCGGATCGCCGCGTCGCCGGCATCCATGCGTTCCGCCTGATAGATTTGCATCGGCCGAACACCGTCGCTCACCTCGAAGGTCAGCCTGGCTTGCGGGTCGAAGCCGACCGCCTCGTCGACCTTGCGGATGATCGCAAGAAGCTTTCCGGCTGGCATGTGGCCGCGGTTGTCCTCCTCGATGTCCCAGAGCTGAATGAAGGTCTCGCTCCAGCTCTCCGGGTTCGCGCCGCAATCGAGCGCCCTGAACGAACCGGTCTTGACTTCGGTCACGTGGTAGCTCGGGCGGACGTCCCGGCCGTCGTAGCTGAAGATCAGCGGCTTCTCCTTGTGCGCCTCGAGGCTGGAAAGGAGGGCTGCGGATGACAGCTCTTCCACCGGAAGCAGGGCGCCGACGATCGAACGGGTATTGGCAAGCGTGTCCATGGCTGCTATCCTCATTTCAATGATTATTGAATTGTAGGATTATCGAAAGATGGAGGAGCGTCAAGCCCGAACCGCGTTTGCCGCGCTGTCGCAGGAAACGCGGCTGCGGATCGTGCGGCTGCTGGTCCAGGCGGGTCCCGAGGGGATGGCCGCGGGTGCGATTGCGGAGGCGGTCGAGGTGTCGCCATCCAACGTGTCGTTCCATCTGAAGGACCTCGAGCACGCCGGCATGATCGTGCCACGCCGCGAGGCGCGCTCGATCATCTACTCGGCGGATTTCACCGGTTTGCGCGACCTCATTGCCTTCCTGATGAAGGATTGCTGCGCGGGCCACCCGGAGATCTGCGCGCCGGCGCTCGCCGCTGCCCAGTGCAAGCCTTCCACGGGCAAGAAGAAGGCGCGTGCCTGATGCGCGATTTCGATCTGCCACGGCGCCTTGTGGCTGAATGTCTCGGCACGTTGCTTCTGGTCGCGACCGTCGTTGGCTCCGGCATCATGGCAGAGGCCTTGACCAAGGACGTGGCGCTGGCGCTGCTCGGCAACACGCTGCCGACCGGCGCCATTCTGGTGGTGCTGATCACAATCCTTGGACCGATATCCGGCGCGCATTTCAATCCGGCGGTCACGCTGGTGTTCACGCTCAAGGGCGAACTCCGCCCGCCGCACGCCGGGCAGTACGTCGCGGTGCAGGTGCTCGGGGGAATGCTGGGTGCGATGGTCGCGCATGCCATGTTCGGCCTGCCGCTCCTGGAGTTCTCCGCCAAGGCGAGGACCGGGTTCCCGCAGTGGTTTGCGGAATTCGTTGCCGCGTTCGGATTGGTCGCAACGATCATCGGTGGCCTGCGGTTTCGCGAGGCCGCTATCCCATGGCTGGTCGGGCTCTACATCACGGCCGCCTACTGGTTCACCGCGTCCACGTCTTTCGCCAACCCGGCTGTTGCCATCGCGCGATCATTCACCGATACGTTTTCCGGTATCCGCGCGCAGGATCTGCCGGGATTCATCGTCGCCGAGATTCTGGGGGCGATGGTCGCGCTGGCGCTGATGACGTGGCTCCTGCGGCAGAGCGAAACGAAGATGGAAGCAATCCGATGACGATCACGATCTACCACAATCCCGCTTGCGGAACGTCGCGCAACGCCCTCGCCATGATCCGCCAAAGCGGGGAGGAGCCGGAGATCGTCGAGTATCTCAAGACGCCGCCCGCGCGCGACATGCTGATCTCGCTGATCAAGGCCATGGGCATGACGCCCCGCGCCCTGCTCCGCGAGAAAGGCACGCCTTATGCGGCGCTCGACCTTGCCAATCCGAAATGGAGTGACGACGAGTTGATCGATTTCATGATCGCGCATCCGATCCTGATCAATCGGCCGATCGTGGTCTCGCCGAACGGCGTGAAATTGTGCCGGCCGTCCGAGGCCGTGCTTGAACTTCTCGCCACTGACATTGGCCAGTTCGTCAAGGAAGACGGAGAAGTGGTTCCGCCCAGGACGCCGGGTGCGCGCGCCGGATGAGCCGCCGTGCAGACAACGTCCTGATCGTTGCGCTCGGGACCACGCAAACCCTTGCCTGGGCGTCGAGCTATTATCTGCCCGCCATCCTCGCGGACCCTATTGCGCGGGACCTCGGCATCTCGACGAACTGGCTGTTCGCCGCGTTCTCGATGGCGCTCGTGATCTCCGGGCTGCTCGGTCCGCGGGTCGGCCGCCAGATCGACCGGATGGGCGGACGCGAGGTGCTCTGCGCGTCCAACCTCATCCTGGCGTCCGGTCTGATCCTGCTTGGGCTGTCGCAGAGCGGCGTGCTGATGGCGGTGAGCTGGTTGTTGCTCGGCGTCGGCATGGGCCTTGGCCTGTATGATGCAGCCTTCGCGGCGCTCGGGCGCATTTACGGCAGCGCCGCCCGCCGCTCCATCACCGGCATTACCCTGATCGCGGGTTTTGCCAGCACCATCGGCTGGCCGCTGAGTGCGTGGGGGCTCGCAACCATCGGCTGGCGCTGGACCTGTTTCGGCTGGGCCGCGGCGCACATTCTGATCTGCTTGCCGCTCAATGGTTTCCTGATCCCCAGGCTGAAGCGAGAGCATCAGATCGCGGCCGACACGCCGAAGCCGCACATTGCCATCGACCGCGCGATGGTGTTGCTCGCCTTCGCCTTCGCCGCCGCCTGGAGCGTGACGTCGGCGATGGCGGTTCATCTGCCGCGAATTTTGGAGTCGCTCGGTGCGACGCAGGCGCAGGCGATCGCCGCGGGCGCACTGATCGGTCCGGCGCAGGTGGCGGCGCGCATTGTCGAAGCGAGCCTGCTGAAGCGTTTCCATCCGCTCTGGTCAGCGCGCCTGGCCTGCATCACGCATCCCTTGGGCGCCTGCGTCATCGGCCTGTTCGGCGGGGGCTTCGCGGGGGTGTTCGCGCTGTTGCACGGCGCGGGGAATGGAATCCTGACGATCGCGCGCGGCACGCTGCCGCTGGCGATATTCGGTCCGAAGGACTACGGCTACCGCCTGGGACTGCTCGGCGCGCCGTCGCGACTGTCTCAAGCCCTCGCGCCCCTTGTATTCGGATTCCTGATTTCGCCGCTCGGCGGCTATACGCTTGTGGTCACGTCGGCCCTCAGCCTTGCCGCGCTGCTGGCATTGATCGCGCTCAAGGCCGCGCCGAAGGCTTAGCGGTAGCGGATGGCGGCGGCATCGGTGTCGGCAGGGCGGCCGATCCGCGCACTCCTTCGGCTCGATCTCAATCGTGCCGACACCCCTAGGGAGGTCCAGCGCCGCCTGACGAGCCATAGACCTGGCCGTTGGCGAAGCTTGCGTCGGCAGCGGCAAGTTGCACGTAGATCGATGCCAGCTCGACGGGCTGGCCGGGTCGGCCGAGAGGGGTATGTCCGCCGAAGTTTTCCAGCTTCTCCATCGATGCCCCGCCGGACACTTGCAGCGGGGTCCAGATCGGTCCCGGCGCGACGGCGTTGACACGAATGCCCTTTGGTCCGAGCTGCTTTGCCAGCGACTTCACGTAGTTCATCGTCGCAGCCTTGGTCTGGGCATAGTCGTATAGGTCGGGCGAGGGATCGTAGGCTTGCTCCGAAGCCGTACCGATGATCACCGCGCCCGGCTTGAGATGCGGCAGCGCGGCCTTGATGATCCAGAACGGCGCATAGACATTGGTCTTCATCGTCGCATCGAAATCTTCCGAAGAGACGTCCAGGATGGACTCGCGCGCTTGCTGCCGGGCTGCGTTGTTGACGATGATGTCGAGGCCGCCAAGCCCGTCGATCGAGCGCTTGACCAGCTCCTTGCAAAAACCTTCGTCGCGAAGATCGCCAGGAATTGCCAGACCGTTGCGCTTCTCGGCCCTGATCAGGCCGATGACCTCCTCCGCATCGGGCTCTTCCGAAGGAAAATAGTTGATGGCGACGTCGGCGCCCTCGCGCGCGAAGGCGATAGCGGCGGCGCGCCCCATGCCGGAGTCGCCACCCGTGATCAGCGCCTTGCGCCCGGCGAGCCGGCCCGAGCCGCGATAGCTTCGTTCGCCATGGTCCGGCCGCGGCTCCATCTTGCTTGCAAGACCGGGCCAGGGCTGGCTTTGCCGCCTGAACGGCGGTTTCGGATATTTGCTGATCGGGTTCTCGAGCGGCTTGCTGGCCATTGGCTGCTGTCCTTTCCGAAAGAGCTGATGGCCTAACCGGCGGGACGGGGAATCGTTGCTAACGCCTGGGGATGGAGGCGCTGGGGCGAAAGTCGCCGCTAGTTGCGATCCGTACCCTTCATGCGCCGGACCGTGTCGATGAACGCTTTGATGATCGGCGAGTGGCCGCGGCCGCTGTGATGGGCGATGCTGTACTGGGTCTTGATGGTGCGGTCGCTGATCTCCAGCGCGCGCAGATTGGGGTGCGGCACGAATTCGAAGTCGGCGACGACGCTGATGCCGAGGCCGCGCTCGACCGCCTTCCACACGCCCTCGCGGCTCTCGATCTCGAACACCGGCTCGATCCTGATGCCCTCGGCCTGCATCGTCGCCTCGAACGCGCGCCGCGTGGTCGAGCCGCGCTCGCGCAGCACGATCGGCTGGTCGGCCAGCTCGCGCAGCCTGACCGACTTGCGCTTGAACCAGGGATGATCGCGGTTGACGAACACGATCACGCGGTGGGTGCGGTAGGGGATCATGGTAACGCGCGGATCCTCCGGCACCTCCGCCAGGATCGCGACGTCGGCCTCGAAGTCGATGATGTGGCGGAAGGTGCGTTCGGAATTGCCGAGCAGGGTCGAGATCTGCACCTCCGGATGATCGCGCTTGAACGCCGCGATGATCTCGGTGGCATGAAACGGCCCGACTGTCGCGACCCGCAGGTGTCCTTTGGTGGCCTTGCCGTGTGCGGCCAGGAGGTCGTGGGCTTCGTCGCAGAACGTCATGATGCCGCGGGTGATCTCGAACAGCGCGGCGCCGGCCTCGGTGAGTTCGGTGTGCCGCGGCTTCCGGATCAAAAGCTCGACGCCGTAGCTCTCTTCCAGCTCTTTGACCTGGATGGTCAGCGTCGGCTGCCCGACATTGAGCACGCGCGAGGCCGCGGTGAAGCCGCCATGGGCGGCGACCGCGTGGAAGGCGCGAAGCTGGCTGAACACTATTGACATAATCAATAGAACGCATCCGCAGAATGAATTTGTCAATAGCAGCCGGCGCCGTACCTTCGCGCCAAACGGAGGACGCGCTGATGGACTGGACTTATTCCAACCCGGTGAGGATCGAATTCGGAGTCGACAGCTTCGACAAGCTGCCGGGACTGATCGACAAGCGCGCCTATGCGCTCGTGACCTATGGCGAGCCGGTCTTCGACGAGCTCGAGCGGCGACTGCGCGCCGCGGCGGGACCATCGGTCCTGACCATCCGCGACGTCGCGCCCAATCCGGACTATCGCCTGCTCACCGAACAGACCGCGCGTTTTGCCGGGCTCGCGAAACAGCCCGAGGTGATCGTCGCGCTCGGCGGCGGTTCGGTGATCGACTCCGCAAAGGTGTTCGCGGCCGCCGGCGGCGACTTTGCGACCGTCAAAACCTATCTGGAGACGCAGCAGGGCGCCGAGCGCCTCGCGGCGATCCCGATCATCGCGGTGCCGACCACTGCCGGCACCGGCAGCGAGGTGACCTGCTGGGGCACGGTGTGGGACGAGGCCAACGGCAAGAAATATTCGCTGGCACGTCCATCGCTTTATCCGACCCATGCGGTGATCGATCCGCGCCTGATGCTCGGCAAGCCGCAGCTTCTCACCATCAGCACTGGGCTCGACGCGCTGTCGCATGCACT
Source organism: Bradyrhizobium pachyrhizi (assembly GCF_001189245.1). GTDB lineage: Bacteria > Pseudomonadota > Alphaproteobacteria > Rhizobiales > Xanthobacteraceae > Bradyrhizobium > Bradyrhizobium pachyrhizi. Next base: position 82,601 of record NZ_LFIQ01000092.1, read on the forward strand.
GGAGAGCATCTGGAACCTCAACAACAACCCGGTGTCGGCCAACCACGCGGTGGCCGCGGCGCGCAGCATCCTCGACGTGCTGCCGAAGCTCGCCAATGACCTCGGCGATCTCGAGCTGCGCAGCCGCATGGCGCAGGCGGCGCTGTTCGCGGGCCTCGCGTTCTCCAACACCAAGACCGCGATCGCGCATTCGCTGTCCTATCCGATCACGCTGCGGCACGGCGTGCAGCACGGCATCGCCTGCTCGTTCTCGCTGCCGATGGTGCTGCGGAGCGTCAAAGGGGCGGGCGGGCTCTGCGAGGACAGTTTGAGGCAGATCTTCGGCGCCGATCTGGCGCGGGCCGCCGACGATCTCGAGGATTTCATGGCTCGGCTCGGCATCTCCTGCAATCCGGCCGCCTACAGGATCGAGCGCGCCGAATGGCACGCGCTGATCGCGGACTCGCTCGAGGGCGAGCGCGGCCGCAACTTCCTGGGGTCGAAGGAACGGCTGATCGAGGCAGCGCAGACGCAGCGGACGCCCAGCGCGGTGAACGCGTGACGACACCGCAGTGACAAGGAGAGGCATCATGCAAGACAAGCGCAAGACAATCACCGTCAACGGGCGCCGTTACGAAGCGCCGACGCGGCCAACCGTCGTGATCTGCCTCGACGGTTCGGAGCCCGGCTATATCGAGCAGGCGATCGAGGCCGGCGTCGCGCCGACCTTCGCGCGCTTCATGAAGGAGGGCGCGCATGTCCATGCCGCCAGCGTGATCCCGAGCTTCACCAATCCGAACAACCTCTCGATCATCACCGGGCGGCCGCCCGCGGTGCACGGCATCGCCGGCAACTACTTCTACGACACGGCGAACAACGCCGAGGTCATGATGAACGATCCGAAGTTCCTGCGCGCACCGACCATCCTGGCCGGTGTCCATGACGCCGGCTACAAGGTCGCCGCCGTCACCGCCAAGGACAAGCTGCGCACCTTGCTTGCGTACGGTCTGGACTATTCCAGCGGCCGCGCCATCGCCTTCTCGTCGGAGAAGGCCGACCAGGCCACCAGGGCCGCCAACGGCATCGATGACGTGCTCGACTTCGTCGGCCTGCCGCTGCCCGAAGTCTACTCGGCCGATCTGTCGCGCTTCGTGTTCGCGGCCGGCGTCAAGCTGGTCGAGCGCTACCGTCCCGATCTGATGTACCTGTCGACCACCGACTACATCCAGCACAAGGTCGGGCTCGGCACCAAGATCGCCAACGACTTCTACGCGATGATCGACGGCTATCTTGCGGAGCTCGATGCGCTCGGCTGCAACATCGTGGCGACCGCCGACCACGGCATGAACGACAAGTTCCTGCCCGACGGCAAGCCCGACGTGATCTACCTCCAGGATGTCATGGACGACTGGACCGGAAAGGGCGCGGCGCGGGTGATCCTGCCGATCACCGATCCCTATGTCGCCCATCACGGCTCGCTCGGCTCGTTCGCGACCATCTACACGCCAGAGGGCGCCAACGTCGACACGCTGCTGTCGCGGCTGCGTGCGACCGGAGGCATCGAGGTCGCGCTGACGCGCAAGGAGGCCTGCGCCAGGTTCGAGCTGCCGCCGGACCGGGTCGGCGACATCGTCGTGATCTCGACCAGGCACAAGGTGCTCGGCACCAGCGAGTCGCGTCACGATCTCTCGGGCCTGACCGAGCCGCTGCGCTCGCATGGCGGGCTGACCGAGGAGCGGGTGCCGCTGATCGCCAACCGCAGGATCGCGCTGCCCGCCGGTCACGCCCTGCGCAATTTCGACGCCTTCGACGTCGCGCTCAACCGCATCCAGTGACGCATTCGGACCCCAAGGACAGTGCCATGAACATCCAGAGCCCGGCCGTTCGCCACGAGCAGATGCGGATCGCAGGCAGCCTCGTCGACACCGACGAGCATGTCGAGGTTTTCAATCCCTACACCAACAAGGTGGTGGGCACGGTCCCGGCGGCGCGGCCGGAGCATGTGCGCAGCGCCTTCGCCAGGGCGGCCGCGTTCAAGCCGAAGCTGACGCGCTACGAGCGCCAGCGCATCCTGCTGCGCACCGCCGAGATCCTGGCCGGGCGCAAGGAGGAATTCGCGCGGCTGATCACGGCCGAGTCCGGGCTGTGCTGGAAGGATTCGCTCTACGAGGCCGGCCGCGCCTATGACGTCTATTCCTTTGCCGGCCAGCTCGCGATCAAGGACGACGGCGAGACGTTCTCCTGCGATATCAGCCCGCAGGGCAAGGCGCGCAAGATCTTCACGACGCGCACGCCGTTGCTCGGTGCGATCTCGGCGATCACGCCCTTCAACCATCCGCTCAACATGGTGAGCCACAAGATCGCGCCGGCGATCGCGACCAACAACCGCGTGGTGCTGAAGCCGACCGAGCTGACGCCTTTGACCGCGCTCGCGCTCGCCGACGTGCTCTACGAGGCCGGGCTGCCGCCCGAGATGCTGTCGGTGGTGACCGGCAATCCGCATTCGATGGGGGATGCGATGATCACCGATCCGGACGCCGATCTCGTGACCTTCACCGGCTCGGTCAGGGTTGGCAAGCACATCGCTAGCAAGGCCGGCTACAAGCGCCTGGTGCTCGAGCTCGGCGGCAACGATCCGCTGATCGTGATGGAGGACGCCGACCTCGACAAGGCGGCCGAGCTCGCGGCCACCGGCGCCACCAAGAATTCCGGCCAGCGTTGCACGGCCGTGAAGCGCATTCTCTGCGTCGAGGCGGTCGCCGACGATTTTGCCGCGCTGGTGCTGAAGAAGGCACGCAAGCTGAAATGCGGCGACCCGATGGATCCGACGGTCGACGTCGGCACCGTGATCCACGAGGGCGCGGCGAAGGAGTTCGAGCGCCGCGTCAATGCCGCCGTCGCCGACGGCGCCGAGCTGTTGCACGGCAACGCTCGCGACGGCGCGCTCTATCCGCCGACCGTGGTGGACCGGATTCCCTACACCAGCGAGCTGGTGATGCAGGAGACCTTCGGGCCTGTGATCCCGATCATCCGCGTGCCCAACGATATCGACAGCGTGATCCGGATCTCGAACGCGACCGCGTTCGGCCTGTCGTCCGGCGTCTGCACCAACCGGCTCGACTATATCACGCGATTCGTCAACGAGCTCGATGTCGGCACCGTCAATGTCTGGGAAGTGCCGGGCTACCGGATCGAGATGTCGCCGTTCGGCGGGATCAAGGATTCCGGCCTTGGCTACAAGGAAGGCGTGCAGGAGGCGATCAAGAGCTTCACCAACGTCAAGACCTACTCGCTGCCCTGGCCGGTCTAGAGCAGCGCGTTCGACGAGGGCCGCACGCGGACAACAAGAACAACGCGGCGGCCGACTGCGATCAACTAAACAAGGGGAGGCCTCAATGTCGATCACGTTCAGTCCGTCGGGCGTCGGCTCGGTCGGAGTCCAGAATCCGGAGCTTGCGACGTCGTTCCGCCGCGCGCAGTGGCGGATGCTGTTCGCGGCGATGTTCTGCTATCTGTTCTTCTACACCGGGCGGCAAACCTTCGGCTTCGCCATTCCCGGCATCCAGGCCGAGTTCGGCGTCACCAAGGAGGCGTTGGGCTGGGCCAGCGCGGCGCTGCTCTGGTGCTACGCGGTCGGGCAGGCGATCAACGGCAATCTCGGCGACAAGTTCGGCGGCCGCCGCGTGATGAGCGCCGGCGCGATCCTCTCCTTCATCATGAACTGGGCCACCAGCCTCTCGACCGGCATCGTCAGCCTCACCGCGTTCTGGGGCATCAACGGCTATTTCCAGTCGATGGGATGGGCTCCGGGCAGCCGGTTGCTGTCGAACTGGTGGGGCCGCCACGAGCGCGGCACGGTCTACGGGCTCTATACATTCGCGGCCGGTCTCGCCTCGGTGCTGTCGTTCGTCACCTCGCTGGTCGTTGTCGGCTACTTCCAGCTCGACTGGCGCTGGATCTTCCGCATCCCGGTCGTGCTGCTGCTGCTCGGCGGCATCGCGTTCTATCTGATCGCGCGCGAGAAGCCCGAGGACATGGGCTTTGCCTCGCCGCATGACGAGGCCGACGATGTCGCCGCTGCGGAAGCCGCGGTCAGCGCCAACGAGGGCTCGCTGGCGCGCTACAAGGCGGTGCTGTCGAACTGGCGCCTCTTGGTCGCCGGCGTTGCGATCGGCTTCCAGAACGCGGCGCGTTATGGATTGCTGGTGTGGGTGCCGGTGCACTTCCTCGGCAGCAACTGGGCCAAGGCCGGCGCCGCCTCGGTGATCGATCCGCGCTGGATCAGCATCGCGCTGCCGGTCGGCATGGCGGTCGGCGCGTTCAGCAATGGCTGGGTTTCGGACAAGGTGTTCGGCTCGCGCCGCTACCTCGCCATCGTGCTCTACATGGCGCTCGCCGCGGTCACCTCGCTGTGCATGTACGCGATCCCGACCTCAGACGTCGTTCTCGGGATGACCGTGCTGTTCCTGTGCGGCTTCTTCACCTACGGGCCGCAATCCTCGTTCTGGGCGCTGTGCCCGGATCTGGTCGGCCACAAACGGGCAGGGACCGCGACCGGGGTGATGAACTTCTTCGCCTACCTGTTCGCAGGTCTCGGCGAGCCGATGATCGGCCACTTCATGGACAAGCATAACCAGACCTCGCTGGTGTTCCTGGTGGTCGCTGTCTGCGCGACCTCCAGCGCGGTGGTGGCGGCCTTCATCCGCCGCTGACGAACGATCCGCATCAGCGGCTCACCACAGGTCCGCGCTTCCGAGAGGAGGCGCGGACCAACTCTTTTTGCAACGAGCAACGCCGTTGCGCGCGCGATCGCTGCAGCCGCAATGCGGGGACCAATTCCCCGAAATTGCCTGGCTCGAGCGGTGACCTGACGCTCAATCGCTCATTACCGGCTGACCAAAATCGATGCATGAAAATATAAATATCACGTAATATCAATATGATATAGAAAATTGCATGCAGAATACAAAATGTGCTTGTCCCGTTTGCCGCCTTGAAGCAGACTTTGCGCAGGGCAGGAGAGGCCGGCGACCGTCAAGGACGAGGGGCGCGGCAGGGCAAAACAATCTGTCGGGAGGAGCGAGCAATGAGCGATCAGGTGTCCACCATCGCAATGGCAGATACGGCAAAGCCTTCCGGCGTGCGCTGGAAGATCTTCCTGCTGATGCTGTTCCTGATCTCGATCAACTATATCGATCGTGCCTCGCTCTCGGTCGCGATGCCGGTCATCGCCAAGGAGTTCGATATCGATCCGGCGATGCAGGGCCTGATCCTGAGCTCGTTCTTCTGGACCTACGCGCTGATGCAGGTGCCGGGCGGCATGCTCGCCGATCGCTTCAAGCCGCGTATCGTGATCGCGCTCGCGACGCTGTTCTGGGGCTTCTTCCAGGCGCTGGCGGCGCTGTCCACCAGCTGGATGCTGCTGCTGCTGACCCGGCTCGGGCTCGGCGCGTCGGAAGCGCCGATCTATCCGGCGGGCGGCAAGCTCAACGCTATCTGGATGACGCAGACCGAGCGCGGCCGCGGCGCCACCTTGCTGGACGGCGGCGCACCGCTTGGTGCGGCGCTCGGCTCGATCGTGATCGCCTGGTTGATGGCGGCGTTCAGCTCCTGGCGCGTCGCCTTCGTCATCGCCGGCGTCGGCACCATGCTGTGCGGGCTGTGGGCCTGGTACTACATCCGCAACGTGCCGCGCGAGCATCCCTCGGTCAATGAAGCCGAGGCGCGCTATCTCGAGGAGGCGCACGCGATCGAGGATGCGGCGACGCCGCCGTCCTCGGGCGCAAGCTGGATGGCGTATTTCCGGTTTCGCTCGGTGTGGTGCATGTGCCTCGGCTGGATGTTCTTCAACACCACGTTCTACGGGCTGCTGACCTGGATGCCGACCTACCTGTTCAAGGTGCACGGCTTCGACATCAAGGCGCTGGGCGGCGCGTCCTTCATCATCTTCTTCGCAGGCTTCGTCGGCGAGCTGGTCGGCGGCTGGATCGGCGATAACTGGCGGGAGCGGGGTGGGTCGCCCAACACCGTGTTCCGCACGCTGTTCGGCATCGCGGCGATCATGGCGACGGTGTCGATCTTCCTCGTCGCCTACGTCACCAACGCGGTTGCGGTCGTGGTGCTGCTGTCGACGACGCTGTTCTTCCTGCGCTGGTGCGGCATGTACTGGGCGATCCCGTCAGCGCTGGCGGGCCGCGGCAAGTCCGGCTTCCTCGGCGGCTGCATGAATCTCGGCGGCAACATCGCCGGCATCACGACGCCGCTGATCGTCGGCTTCATCGTGCAGGCCACCGGCTCCTATTTCCTGGCCCTGATGTATTTCGCCGCCGCGGGCATTGCGCTGTTGATCTGCTCGACCCTGATCGATTACAGCCGCAAGCTCCCGGTCTAGAACGGATGCGGTCGAATCCGCCAAGGGTTCGGCCGCTTGATGAGGCTCACTAATGACACGTCCCGTCCGGCTCGGCATGCTGACGCCGTCGTCGAATACCGCGCTCGAGCCGATCACCTGCGCGATGCTATCGGGGATCAACGACGTCTCGGCGCATTTCTCGCGCTTCAAGGTGACCGAGATCGCGCTGTCGGAGCAGGCGCTGCGCCAGTTCGACGCCAGCGAGATCCTTCGCGCGGCCGAGCTGCTCGCCCATGCCAAAGTCGACGTCATCGCCTGGAATGGCACCTCGGCAAGCTGGCTCGGTTTTGATCGCGACGAGAGCCTGTGCGAGCAGATCACGGCGGCGACCGGGATCAAGGCCTGTACCACGGTGCTGGCCTATCGCGACCTGTTGCGGCGGATCGGCGCCAGCCGCATCGGGCTGGTGACGCCATATCGCACGGATGTGCAGGAGCGGATCATCGCCAACTGGAATTCGCAAGGACTGCATTGTTTTGCCGAGCGGCATCTGTCGCTGCAGGACAATTTCTCCTTTGCCGAGGTCAGCGAGGCCGAGGTCGCAGAGCTGATCGAGGAGGTGGTGCGGGAGGGCTGCGATGCCGCCGTCGTGCTCTGCACCAACATGCGCGGCGCCGGCGCGGCCGAGCGGCTGGAGCAGAGGTTTGGCGTCCCGGTGCTGGACTCGATCGCGGTGACGCTGTGGGCGTGCCTTGCCGCGGCCGGCTGCGATCCGTCGCGCGTGCAGGGCTGGGGCAGCCTGTTCTCGAACCCCGATCTGCGCGCGACCACCGCGATCCACGTGGGAGGGCGCGATCTCCAATCATGACAGTGAAGGCAAGCGGTGACTGAACCCAAGGCGACCAGACGGAACAAGGAACCCAAGCGCGCGATGACCGCGCTGCAACGGCGCCGCCTGCGTGTGCCGCGGGTCGGGCTGCACGAGCAGGCAGCGGCGCGGCTGCGCACCATGATCGTGCGCGGCGAGCTGGCGCCGGGGCAATCGTTGGGGGAGGCGGACCTGTCCGACGCGCTCGGCGTCTCGCGCACGCCGCTGCGCGAGGCGCTGAAGCAATTGGCGAGCGAGGGTCTGGTCGAGCTGCGGCTCAACCACAGCGCCGTGGTGGCGCCGTTCCGCCGTGCCGAGCTCGCTGAACTGTTCGAGGCTGTCAGCGGCATCGAACGCTGCGCCGCCGAGCTCGCCGCGCTGCGCATGGAGCCGGACGACTTCGAGCGGCTCGCGGTGCTGCAGGACAAGATCGAGTGGCATCACGGCCGCGGCGAGCTGCGCGAGTATTTCCAGACCAATCAGCAGATCCATTCGGCGATCGTCGGCTTCGCCCGCAATGCGGTGCTGAAGGCGACGCACGAGGCGCTGCTGGCGCGGGCCGAGCGGGCGCGCTTCTTCGCGCTGTCGGTGCTCGGCCGCTGGGATGAATCGGTGCGGGAGCACCAGGAGATTCTGTCCGCGCTGAAGCGCCGCGATGCGGCGCGGGCCGGGCAGATACTGGCCCACCACGTGCGCCGCACCGGCGAGATCGTCGCCGAGACGCTGGATGCCAAGACACTGGATGCCAAGACGCTGGATGCCGAGGCGGACGGCGCCGCGGCACCGGAGGCACCGGCAAGGCCGCGCGGCCGCAAGACGAGGAACGTTGCGCCATGAAGATCCTGCTGCTCAATCCCAACACGACGGCTGATGTGACGGATCTGCTCCATGCCGCCGGCAGCAAGGCGGCGTCGGTCGGCACCGAACTCGTGCCGCTCACCGCCGCGCGCGGCGTGCCTTATATCGCGACCCGCGCCGAGGCCCAGATCGGCGGTGCGATCGCGCTGGAGATGCTGGCCGAAGCCGGCCCCGGGGTCGATGCCGCTGTCATCGCGGCGTTCGGCGATCCCGGCCTGTTCGGCGCGCGTGAGCTGTTCGCCTTTCCCGTGGTGGGATTGGCCGAAGCTGCGATGCTCACCGCCTGCATGCTCGGCCGCCGGTTTGCGATCGTCACCTTCGCCGGCGCGCTGGCGCCCTGGTATGAGGAATGCGTCGCCATGCACGGACTGAGCTCGCGCTGCGCCGGCATCCGCACGCTTGACGGCGGCTTCCAGTCGATCTCGGAGGTGCAGGCCGAGAAGGAGGAGCTGCTGGTCGCGCTCGCCAACCGCGCGGTCGAGCAGGACAACGCCGACGTCGTCATTCTGTCGGGCGCGCCGCTCGCCGGGCTCGCGGCAAAAGTCCGCGACCGCATTCCGGTGCCGGTGGTCGATCCGGTCGCGGCGGCGGTGCGGCAGGCGGAGACGCTCGCCGTGCTCAAGGCGCGCAAGGCGGTGGCCGGCACCTTCCGCCGTCCCGATCCGAAGCCGACGCGCGGGCTGGCCGAGCCACTCGCCGCAATCATCGAACACCGCTCACCGAAGGAGGGAACAAACTGATGTCCTTCGACACCATCATCCGCGGCGGCACTGTGGTGACCGCTGCCGACACCTTCGCCTGCGACGTCGGGATTAGCGGCGGCAAGATCACGGCGCTCGGTCATGATCTCGGCGATGCGGCCACGATCATCGACGCCACCGACCGCCTGGTGCTGCCCGGCGGCATCGACAGCCATGTCCACTTCGCCCAGCCGTCCGGCGACGGCATCGTGATGGCCGACGGCTTTGCCAGCGGCACGCGATCGGCGGCGTTCGGCGGCAACACCACCGTGCTGCCGTTCTGCCTGCAGGAGAAGGGCCAGACGCTGCGCGAGGCGCTGAAGCATTACCATTCGCTGGCCGAAGGCGAGTGCCATGTCGACGTCGCCTTCCATCTCATCCTCACCGATCCGACCGAACATGTGCTGGGCCAGGAGCTGCCGGCGCTGGTCGAGGACGGCTACACCTCGCTAAAGGTCTTCATGACCTATGAAGGCCTCGCGCTGTCGGACCGCGAGCTGCTCGAAACCATGTCGGTCGCGCGCGAGACCGGCGCCATGCTGATGGTGCATGCGGAGAATTTCGACGCCATCCGCTTCCTGACCGACCGGCTCGAGCGCGCCGGCAACACCGCACCGCGCTTTCATGCGACCTCGCGGCCGATCCCGGTCGAGCGCGAGGCCACCCACCGCGCGATCTCGCTGTCCGAGCTCGTCGACGTGCCGATCATGATCGTGCATGTCTCGAACGGCGAGGCGATGGACGAAATCCGGCGCGCGCAGCAGCGGGGCTTGCGGGTAATGGGCGAGACCTGTCCGCAGTATCTGATGCTGACCGAAAAGGATCTCGATCAGCTCAACATGGAAGGCGCAAAATACGTCTGTTCGCCGCCGCCGCGCGACGTCGCCAGCCAGCAGGCCTGCTGGGAGGGCTTGCAGCAGAAGGTGTTCTCGGTGTTCTCGTCGGACCATTGTCCGTTCCGTTACGACGACCCGCAGGGCAAGCTTGCGCCGAAAGGGCGTACCAGCTTCCGCTGGGTGCCGAACGGAATCCCGGGTGTGGCCACGCGGCTGCCGATCCTGTTCTCCGAAGGCGTGGTGAAGGGACGGATCGACCTCAACAGCTTCGTCGCCTTCAGCGCCACCAACCACGCCAAGATCTACGGCCTCTATCCGCGCAAGGGCACGATCGCGGTCGGCTCGGATGCCGACATCGCGCTGTGGGACCCGAAGCGCAAGGTGACGATCCGTCACGAGCTGATCCACGACGGCGCGGACTACACGCCCTATGAGGGGCTCGCGGTCACGGGCTGGCCGGTGCTGACCATGGTGCGCGGCAAGGTCGTCGTCGATAACGGTACGCTCATTGGCGGCAAGGGCCACGGCACCTATCTGCCGCGCGCCAAGCCGCCGAAGACCGCGACCATTCCGTAACGCGACCATCCCGTAACAAGCAAAGAGAGAAGGCAGGAGATCAACATGCCCTATGCTGTGACAGACGACGGAGTGCGGCTTTATTTCGAGGAGACCGGATCGGGGCATCCGGTGATCCTGGTCCACGAGTTCGCCGGCGACCTGCGTAGCTACGAGCCGCAGATGCGGCACTTCGGCAAGCGCTTCCGGACCATCGCCTACAATGCGCGCGGCTTTCCGCCGTCGGATGTGCCGGAGCAGGTCTCGTCCTATTCGCAGGCGCGCGCCGCCGACGACATCCTGGCCGTGCTCGATCACATCGGCGCGCCGAAGGCGCATATCGTCGGCCTGTCGATGGGCGGCTTTGCGACGCTGCATTTCGGCTTGCGTCACCCTGATCGGGCGCTGTCGCTGTGCATCGGTGGCTGTGGCTACGGCGCCGAGCTCGACAAGCGCGATACGTTTCGCGCCGAGGCCGACGTGATCGCGAACATGATCCGCAAGGACGGCATGCCGGCCTTCGCCGAGCGCTACGCCTACGGGCCGACCCGGGTGCAGTACGAGAACAAGGACCCCCGCGGCCACGCCGAGTTCAAGACCATGCTGGCCGAGCATTCGGCGGTGGGATCGGCCAACACCCAGCAGGGCGTGCAGAAGGAGCGTCCCTCGCTCTACACGCTGGTCGACGAGATGAAGCGCATCAATGTGCCGACGCTAATCATCACCGGCGACGAGGATTGGCCGTGCCTGCTGCCCGGCATCCTGATGAAGCAGAGCATCCCCTCGGCCGCGCTCGCGGTGATGCCGAACTGCGGCCACGCCATCAACATCGAGGAACCCGACGAATACAACCGGATCGTCGGCGATTTTCTGTCGCAGGTCGAAAGCGGCCGCTGGCCACAGCGCGATCCGCGCGCGGTAAGTGCCTCGATTACGGGAATGAAGGATTAGGCCCAGGACTCATCCGGACTCATTAAGGCGCAGTCTGATTGCCCTTAGTTGAACGAAGCCAAGGTAGTCGGCGGCAAGCCAGTCGTGGTGCGTAGCAGCCCGACGACGTTGTTTGATCCTGTTGAAGTAGATTGGATCGCTGCGATTGCTGTTCGGCGGGCGCCCGCGCCCCTTTCTGCGTCGCAAGCTCGCCGGCCGAACGCAACGCTGCTGGCATGGCCCCTGGTTCGGCGTTGATGAGCGGAAGCGGACGTCAACCCATCGACAATCACCGCAGCCATTCCTGAAGGGTGACAATTGCAAGATGCAGTTGAAAGCCACCGTTGATCTAAATCAATTCAGATGGCGAAATGTCTGCGGCAGGCTGTGTCGCGTGGGCCGGTGTCGTGCTCAGGCCCCGGCCGGTGGCGCGCGCTGCCGTCCGTCATATTGGAAAGGGAGTGTTTGATGCAAAGGCGATCGACTCTGAGCCCGCAGACCGTGACGAAGCGCGATTTTCTGCGGTCTGCCGCGTTGGCGGCGATTACGGCAACTGCCAGCAGTTCAACCTGGGCGCAGTCCGAGCGTCCGGGATTCTTCAAGGCCAA
>NZ_LFIQ01000092.1:94336-94884 GCF_001189245.1 Bradyrhizobium pachyrhizi
TGGCCTGCCGATCGTGATGTCCTATGGTGTGATGTACGAGTACGCCGTGGACAAGTCGTCAGGGCAGTACAAGGCGCCGTTCAATACGCTGGTCAACGAGGCCCGCGTTTACACCTACGAAGATACCGCCGTCGTCACGCCCAACAGTGACACGCCGTATTCGTTTGCATGGCTGGACTTGCGGGCCGAGCCCATCGTCTTTTCGGTGCCGGCGGTCGATCCCAAGCGCTACTATTCGCTGCAGTTGATCGACCTTAATACGTATAATTTTGGCTATGTCGGTTCGCGCGCGACGGGCAGCGATGCGGGAAGTTATCTGGTCGCCGGCCCGCGATGGACCGGCGCGACACCGGCCGGCATCAAGAAGGTGTTCCGGTCGACGAGCGATTTCTGCCTGGCACTTTTCCGGACCCAGCTGTTCGACCCGGCCGATATTGAGGCCGTCAAGAAGGTTCAGGCCGGCTACAAGGCGCAGCCGCTTTCCAGCTTCCTGAATCGGCCCGCGCCGTCGCCGGCGTCGGCGCCGTCTTTCCCCAAATTCGAGAAGG
>NZ_LFIQ01000092.1:94894-126993 GCF_001189245.1 Bradyrhizobium pachyrhizi
CTTCGCGCTTCAATTCGCGCCGGCGCTGCCGGAGGAACGCTGGATCCGGGAGCAACTGGCACGGATCGGCGTGGGGCCAGGGAAGACCTTCGATTTCCGCAGCCTGTCGCTGGAAGACAAGGCCGAGATTCTGCTTGGCATGAAGGAGGGCGAGCGCAAGGTCAGCGAGACCGTGGCGAGCCTCGGCAAGGACATCAATGGCTGGCGCGTCAGCTCGGCGTTCGGTGACGCGGCATTCTTTCACGGCGACTGGCTCTTGCGCGCGGCAGCCGCGAAGGCCGGCATCTATGGCAACGACGCGGTGGAGGCCATGTATCCCCTGGGCAAAGTGGACGCCGATGGCAAGGAACTCGACTGCTCGAAGTCGAGCTACACGCTGACCTTCCCGGCGGAACAGTTGCCGCCGGTCAACGCCTTCTGGTCGGTCACGATGTATGACGGCAAGTCGCAGCTCTTGGTGAAGAATCCGATCAACCGTTACCTGATCAACTCGCCGATGTTGCCGCACATGAAGCGCGGCTCTGACGGTTCGCTGACGATCTACGTCCAGAGCAAGTCTCCGGGAGCGGACAAGGAGGCAAACTGGCTGCCGGCGCCGGATGGCCCGATCTATGTGGTGATGCGACTGTACTGGCCGAAAACCACGCCGCCATCGATTCTGCCGGCAGGCGAAGGGGCGTGGAAACCTCCCGGCTTTATGCGCGTGTCCTAGCAACCGGTCTCACATCCGCCGCGTGCGCCGAGCCGAAGCGCCGCCCGCCACAAGACCAGGCATCCGCGCTTTTCGGGACAACATTCCCGGAAGGCGCGGATTTATTTTCGGGCGTGAGCAGCCGCGATTGCCGGCAGCGCACAACTAGTTCACGCGATTGCTGACCGCTGCCGTCATCTTCAGCGCGATCCCTTCAATTCCAAGTCTTCTGATCCAAGCCTTCTGACCGAAGCCTTCTGACCGAAGCCGCGTCCACGGATAGCCGCTCGTGTCAGAGGCGTGACGTCTGCCATGCGCGCAAAGATTGATCCCCCGACGCTCGCTGCAACCGACGCAAACATCGGCGCACATCATCGTTCGTCGCATTCATTCGATCGACACAGCGCTGTCATCGGCGATGGATAACTTGTCGCAGGTCGACGTCATAAATCCTTCAAAAATAAAAGGGGCACTACGGTGAAAGCCAAATTTCTTTCGACGGTCGGAGTCTGTCTGGTTGCTGCCGCTGCGGTGATGTGCAGCGCCGCCGCCCAGGACGACAACAAGGGCAATAACGGCCACGATCATCATCCGCACGACATCCACACCCAAACGCCGATCAAGCATCTTGTCGTCATCTTCAACGAGAACCGCTCGTTCGATCACTACTTCGCAACCTACCCGGTTGCGACCAACCCGACCGGCTCGATTCCGTTCACGGCGAAGCCGCATACGCCGAAGGTCAACAATCTCGCCAGCGCCAATCTGTTGACCAATAACCCGAACAACAACCCGGCCAATGGCACCGGCGCGACCAATCCGTTCCGCCTCGACCGCACCCAGGCCAACACCAAGTCGCAGAACCACGCCTATACGCCCGAGCAGCAGGCGGTCGACAACGGCAAGGAAGACCTGTTTCCGAAATTCACCGGTCGCGGCACCGCCGGCGGCGTCGGCGCTTTCGGCACCAACGGGCAGGTGATGGGTTATTTCGACGGCAACACCGTCACCGCGTTCTGGAATTACGCCCAGAACTTCGCGATGAGCGACAACAGCTGGACCGACACCTTTGGTCCGTCGACGCCCGGCGCGCTCGAGGTGGTTTCCGGCCAGACCAACGGCGCACAGAACATCGTCGGTTCGTCGTCGTCGATCGCCGACGGCCAGGGCGGCCTGACGCTGATCGGCGATACCGATCCTGCCTATGATGCCTGCTCGAGCACGACCAGCCAGGTCCTGATGACCAGCAAGAACATCGGCGATCTGCTCAATGCCCAGCAGATCAGCTGGGGCAGTTTCATGGGCGGCTTCGACCTGACGCTCAAGAACAGCAACGGCACCACCAACTGCGGCCGCAGCACGTTCTCGAGCAACGTCAACGGCACCGTCGTGGACTACATCCCGCACCACGCCTGGTTCCAGTACTACAAGTCGACCGCCAACCCGACCCATGCGCGGCCGAGCTCGGTGAATGCGGTCGGTCACACCTATGTGCCCGGCAGCAAGACGCTCGATCCGGCCAATCATGCCTACGATCTCGAGGACTTCTATGCTTCGGTGAAGGCCGGCAACTTCCCGGCCGTCTCCTACATCAAGATGCCGGCCTATCAGGACGGTCATCCCGGCAACTCCGATCCGCTCGATGAGCAGGCCGGCAATGTCGAGCTGATCAACTTCCTGCAGAAGCAGAAGGAGTGGGGCGAGACCGCCGTCATCATCACCTATGACGACTCCGACGGCTGGTACGACCACCAGTACCTTGCGCCGATCAGCGCTTCGTATGATCCGACCGCCGACCAGGTCAACGGTCCCGGCCAGTGTGGCCGCGGTATCGGCAAGCAGACGCAGCCGAATGGCCTCAACGGCCAGCCGGTGAACGGCCGCTGCGGTCCCGGTACGCGCGTCCCGTTCCTGGTGATCTCGCCCTTCGCCAAGCGGAATTACGTCAGCCACACCCGCATTTCGCAGGCCTCCGTCGTGCGCTTCATCGAGGACAACTGGCTGCATGGCCAGCGTCTCGGCGGCGGCTCGTTCGACGACAACGTCGAATCGATCGCCGACATGTTCGACTTCGAGCGTGGCCACGGCCAGGACCACGAGTATCGGCAGGACACGCTGTTCCTCGATCCGACCGCCGGCACCGTCATCGTCAGCGCGCCGGATGATCACCATCACCACTAACGCCCTTCGGTTCTGATCCAATCAGAACCGAAGCTTTGCCCTGACGCGTTCTGCTCGCGCGAACTGGTCTCCGGTTCGCGCGAAAACGCTTAACGACACTGGATCTGACATGAACGGCCGCACCTTGTGGCTTCTCGGCGCCGGCCTGCTGTGCATGGCGGGCACTGTTGCGGCCGTCGAGACGCAGGGACTTCCGGGGACCAATCCGCACCCGGTGCAGCTCAGGCGTCCGCCGGCCGCTCCGCTGTCCGCCATGGCGCAGCTCGGCCAGAAGATCTTCTTCGACGCGTTGCTGTCCTCGTCGGGCGCATTGTCATGCGCGTCCTGTCACAGTCCGGACCACGCCTACGGGCCACCCAATGACGGGCCGGTGATGCTCGGCGGGCCCGCGCAATCCCGGCAAGGGACCCGCGCCGTGCCGGGCCTGACCTATCTCGAGCGGCAGCCGAATTTCAGCATCGGGCCGGAAAAGGACGATGACGACAATGTCGTCGACTTCGCGCAACTGGCCGCGCTCGGCCAGCAGGCCCCGCGCGCCAAAAAAGTTGCGACCGGGACCGCCGCGTCGGCGGTCAACATCGTGCCGCAGGGCGGACTGTTCTGGGACGGCCGCGCCGATACGCTGCAGGACCAGGCGATATTCCCGCTGCTCGATCCCAACGAGATGGACGGCGGCAGCATCGAAATCGTGGCGCAGAAGCTGCGCCAGGCGAGCTACGCGCCGCGCTTCGCCGAGCTGTTCGGTGCCGGTGTCTTCGACAATACGCGGCTGCTGGTCGCGGAGGCGATGTTTGCCGTCGCGCGCTATCAGGTGGAGGAGCCGAGCTTCCATCCCTACACCAGCAAGTTCGATTACTGGCTGGAAGGCAAGGCGCGATTGAACGAGAGCGAGCTGCGCGGCCTGCAATTGTTCAACGATCCGGACAAGGCCAATTGCGGCGGCTGCCATACGTCGCAGCCGACCCGGGACGGTCTGCCGCCGCTGTTCACCGATCACCAATATGAGGCGCTCGGCGCGCCGCGCAACGCCGCGCTCGCCGGCAACCGCGATCCCGATCATTTCGATCTCGGGGTCTGCGGTCCGTACCGCACCGACATTGCCGAGCAGACGCAATATTGCGGGATGTTTCTGACGCCGACCTTGCGCAACACGGCGACGCGTCGCGTGTTCTTCCACAACGGGGTCTTCACCAGCCTCGAGCAGGTGCTCGACTTCTATAACTTCCGCGATACCAATCCGGAGAAGGTGTTTCCGCGCGGCGCCGACGGCGCGGTGCGCAAATACGATGACCTGCCGGAAAAA
The DNA here is from genome assembly GCF_001189245.1 of Bradyrhizobium pachyrhizi. Taxonomy (GTDB): domain Bacteria; phylum Pseudomonadota; class Alphaproteobacteria; order Rhizobiales; family Xanthobacteraceae; genus Bradyrhizobium; species Bradyrhizobium pachyrhizi. Next base: position 99,070 of record NZ_LFIQ01000092.1, read on the forward strand.
TATCACGGCAATGTCGACGTCAGCGATCCGCCGTTCGAGCGCCATCCCGGCGACACGCCGGCGATGACGGCGCAGGACGAGGCCGACATAATCGCCTTCCTGAAGACGCTGACCGATGGCTACCAGCCGGAGCGATGAGACGTCGCGACGTTCCATCGCGGAACCGAACCGTGAGTTGGCAGGGCTTCGTCATGCGCGCATAATGGGCGCATGAATGTCGTCGAAGGCAACGGTGCCAGAATCCCGGCGATCGGGCTCGGCACATGGGAGCTGCGCGGCCGGACCTGCGCCCGCATCGTCGAGCAGGCGTTGCGGCTCGGCTATCGCCACATCGACACCGCCCAGATCTATGACAACGAGCGCGAAGTCGGCGAGGGGCTGCGTGCCTCCGGCATCAAGCGCGACGACGTGTTCGTCACCACCAAGGTCTGGACCACGCATTTCATGGCGAAGGATCTCGAGCGGTCGGCGAAGGAGAGCCTGGCGCGGCTGCGCCTGACCGAGGTCGATCTGTTGCTGCTGCACTGGCCCAATGCGCAGGTGCCGCTTGCCGAGACGCTCGGCGCGCTGGCGCGGGTCAGGCAGGCGGGCCTGGCGCGGCATATCGGCGTCTCGAATTTCAACGTGGCGCTGATCGAGGAGGCGGTGGCGGCATGTCCCGAGCCGCTCGCCTGCGACCAGGTCGAGTACCATCCTTACCTACACCAGGCCGACGTGATCGAGGCCTGTCGGCGCCACGGCATGGCGTTCGTCGCCTATAGCCCGATCGCGAAGGGACGGGTCAAGGGCGACCGCGCGCTGGCGCGGATCGGCGACCGCTATCGCAAGAGCGCTGCCCAGGTCTGCCTGCGCTGGCTGGTGCAGCAGAATGTCTCCGCGATCCCCCGCACCTCGAAGCTCGAACGCCTTCAGGAGAACATCGACATCTTCGATTTCGAGCTGTCGGTTGACGACATGCGCGAGATCTCGGCGATCGGGAGAGCTGACGCGCGATGACGGGCCCCGCGACGCATGGGGTCTTTGCCTGAGCATCAAGGTCTTGGGAAGCATCAAGTCTTGGAAAAATGGCTGGGTCCTGATCCGGATCATGCTAATGCCCCGCTGGCCGATTGCGGCTTTGGACCGAATGGGGATTGAGGCAGGCGGGTTCCGGCCGGTATTGTAGCCCGGCGGGGAGAGACGTCACTGATGTGATCGAGTGGGATGAAGTTTCGGCCAAACGCGGATCTGATGGCGTCGGTGTTCGTGCACCTGATGCTGCTTGCGCTGATTTTCCTGTATTCGGAGGTCCATCAGTTCGATCCCGTCGCCGCTGACACGGTGCCGGTCGAGATCGTGACGCCGCAGGAGGTCGCCAAGTCCGAGGTCGAGACCAAGCCCGAACCGGCCCCGAGCCCGTCGCCGACGCCTGAGTTGCAGTTGCCGTCGCTCGATAAGCCGGTGGATTCAGCCAAGCCCGAACCATCGGCGCAGGCGCCCGCGCCACAGCAGAGCGCGCCACAGCAACCGCCGCAGAAGCAGGCGCAGCCGCCCAAGCCCACCCCAACTCCGCAACAAGCCGCGGCTGCGCAGCCGGCGCCTCAGCCGCCACCGATGCCCCAGCCAATGGCGCAGCAACAGGCGGCAGCGTCGTCGCCTGCCTATGCGCAGCCCGAGCCCGATCTTTCGGTCAAATACAATGTCATGCTCGGCCTGCCGCCCGATATTTCCGTGAAGCCGCCCGCCGCCGCGCCGTCCGGCCCCGGACCCGGCAAGGACAATTTCGACGCAGCCGCCACCGAGCAGGCGGACGTCGGCTCAAGCGTGGTCGCCGAATTCCGCCGTCACCTGAAGACCTGCCTGAAACTCCCGCCGACGCTGAGCACGGGCGACGACGTGAGGATCAAGCTCAGGGTGTTCATGAAGCCCGACGGTAAGCTCGCCGCGCAGCCCTTGCTGATCGAAGCCACCGCCTCGGAAAAGGGGCCGCTGTTGCTGAAGAGCGCGACCGAAGCGCTGCAGGCCTGCCAGCCCTATGCGATGCTGCCGCGGGATCGCTACGGCGAATGGAAGGTGCTCGACCTCGATTTCAGTCCGCGCGATTTCGCGTCGTAGACGAGGTTCGCCTCAGCTTCCCATCGCCTGCCAGGCATTCGAGGCGAACTGCCGGCGCCAGATCACGATCACGACGGCGGCTGTCGTGACGAACAGCACCCAGGGGCTGACGAACCAGCCGAGATAGCCGAGCGCGAAGAAGAACGCGCGCTGGCCGCGGTTGAAGTGCCGGCCCGCCGTCTCGAACAGCCGCGTGGTGCGGATCACGTGGGCCTCCGCCTCCGGCGTATCGCGCTGGTCGGCCGGCGGCATCGCGCCGAACAGGATCGCCACATAGTTGAACAGGCGATAGGCCCAGGCGAATTTGAAGAAGGTGTAGATGAAGATCAGGATCAGCCCGATGCACTTGACCTCCCACAAAGCGGGCGAGGGCGTCAGGTTGACCGGCAGCGCGCCGAGCACCGCGAGCGCGTCATTGGTGGCGCGCAAGAGCGCCAGCCCGCCGCCGATCGCAATAAGGCTGGTGGAGGCAAAGAACGCGGTGCCGTTCTGCAGGCTGGCCATGATCTGCATGTCGACCATACGTGCGTCGCGGTTGAGCAGATTCCGCACCCAGATCTCGCGATAGACGTGCATCCGCGCCGACAGGCTGTCGCGCCCATACGCAGTGTGCTCCAGCGTGATGGTATAGACCAGCCATTCCAGCGCAAAGAAGCCGACGGCCAGGATGTCGGTCCAATAGCCGGTCATGTTGCCTTCCTTCGTGAGCGCGCGGCTGACTGTCCGCGCCGGACCGCATCCGCGTCATGTACAGGTTGAACGCGTGCAATGCACTATGGCAAACTACCGTGGCAACAGGATTCCCGGACATGCTCAAGCTCGTCATCGGCAACAAGAACTATTCGTCATGGTCGATGCGGCCCTGGCTGGCGTTGCGCGCCAACAACATCCCGTTCGAAGAGGTCTTCATTCCGCTCTACACGGACCAGGCCGACAAGGACCGCATCCTCTCTTTCAGCAAGGCCGGCAAGGTGCCGACCCTGATCGATGGCGACGTCACGGTGTGGGATTCGCTGGCGATCATCGAATATCTCGCCGAGAGATTTCCCGAGGCGAAGCTCTGGCCTGCGGATCGTGCCGCGCGCGCGCATGCCCGCGCGATCTCGGCGGAGATGCATTCCGGCTTCATGCCGCTGCGCAACGAATGCGGCATGAATCTGCACCGCCCGATCCGCGCCGTCGCGCTGTCGGATGATGCGCGCGCCAACGTGGCGCGGATCCAGGAGATCTGGGCCGAGTGCCATGCGCGCTACGGCAAGCAGGGTCCGTTCCTGTTCGGCGCATTCTCCGCCGCCGATGCGATGTACGCGCCCGTGGTGCATCGTTTCCGCACCTACGCGATCCCGGTGAAGGCCGAAGCGCAGCACTATGTCGATGCCATGATGCAGCTTCCGGCGTTCCAGGAATGGAGCCGCGACGGCGTTGCCGAGACGCTGCGGATCGCTCGTTTCGAGGATGTCTGACGGTTGCTGCGCTTCCGAATTGTGACAGCGGTCGCAAAGATCGCGGCTTGACGTCGCGGGGCCGAAGGCGTCGAATCCGGAAAGGCTGGTTTTGCAAGTCGTGAAAGGACTTAGACCATGGGCATTCTCGATTCCCTGGAGAATTCGCCGGAGCTGAAAGGCATGCTTGGCCAGCTTGGCGCGGCGGTGATCCCGGTCGTGCTCGGCGAGGTCCTGGGCAATGGCGGGCAGGGCGGCTTGTCCTCGATCGTCGCCAAGCTCGAGCAAGCCGGGCTCGGCGAGCAGGTCAAATCCTGGATCGGTACCGGTCAGAACCTGCCGATCACCGCTGAGCAGCTCCAGCAGGTGCTCGGCAGCGACACCGTCAAGCAGCTCGCCGCCAGGTTCAACATTCCGGTGGACCAGCTGTCCAAGGTGCTCGCCCAGCAACTTCCGGCTGCGGTCGATGGCGCGAGCCCGGACGGCAAGCTGCCGCACACCGCCTGAGCGGCTGGAATCAGGGTTCCAGCCGGGCTCGGCGGGCAATTTCCGGCTGGCACGCAAATTGCTGCCTATCGCCCTGAAAAACCTGCAAAAATCGCACCTTCGCCATGCCCCAATCTCGCTGGATTTGGGGAGGTGCGATGTGCTAGCTTGCCGCAGGGTTCTCAAAATGCCGGCCTGAGCTATCGGGACTGTCAGCTCAGCCAGCAATCTCTAAGAAAATGGAGAGGGCGTTGAAGCATAAGTACTCGATTGGCGAGACCGTCTATTTCACGGCCAGCAACGTGGCGCGCCCCGCCGCGAGCGGCACCTATCAAGTGATCCGCCTGCTGCCGACCGACGGTGACGACTGCCAATATCGCATCAAGAGCTCGACTGAAGCTTTCGAACGGGTGGCCAAGGAGAGTCAGCTCGCGCTGTCCTGAAGGAGTTGTGCGCAAGCCGGCGGCTGGAGCGGGTTCCGCGCCGCCGCCGTCAAAAGGCCCCGTTCGCAGATCCATTGTGCTGAAGGTTGGACGTCGGGGTGGCGGCGTTCGCCGTCGCCGATTGTGCTTACGCTGCGTTGAGGGACATCGCGCATGAACTGGGCTTCCTCGCTGGATCAGATCTGGCGCTCACCGACCTTCCCGATGTGGCTGACGCTGGCCGCTGCGGGGTTCTTTGGGATCGTCGTTCTGGTCACGCTGCTGCGTGCGGAAAAATCCGTCGCCAACGGCGCGCTGACCGTGATCACGCTGCTGTCGATCGCGGTTGCGGTCGCTGCGACGATCCGTGGCTTCGGCCCAGGTGGGCAGGCGGCGCCGGCCGAGACACGGACGGCGCAACTGGCCAGCCAGACGGTGCCGGCGCTGGCCTGCGTCGACGATCTCGCCGGAGACGCCGTTCTCAACGCCTGCGAGAAGGTGCTGTTCGGTTCATCGGATACGGCGGCAGCGGCGGTCAGTTACGCTGCGGCGCAGATCTCGCGCCTGACTGCGCTCGGCGACCTCGCGACCGCCGAGCGCAATTCGACCACCGAGTTGCAGGCGCTGCGCCGTGCCATCGAGCATGACCGCTACGGCTTGGTCGCCTATGCGCTGATGGCGCGCGACCACTGCACGCCGACCGCGTGCCCCGCGTTCCGCTCGCTCGGCGACAACCATCAGATCATCGCCAACATGAACGAGCGGACCTACGAGAACCTGATCACGCGCTACGCGGGGTCGTGGAACGCGCCGGCCGGCGCCCAGGCGTCGGCCGTCTCCGGCCTGGTCGCGGCGCTGCCGCAGTCATTGCCCACCGGCAAGCCGACCAATGCGGAGTTTCCGAGCTCGGCGAACACGCCGCCGGTCAGCATCATGACGCCCGAGCCGGCAAAGCCAGCCGCCGCCGCACCCGCGCCGGCCGCGCGCGCCGCCGCGCCGCCCGCCGCAGCCCCGAAGCGGCCGCCGGCAGCGAAGCGCCCGGTCCAGATCGCGCCGGCCCCGGCCGCGCCGGCGCCGCCTCCTGCCGCCGCCAGCGCACCGGCGGCTGCGAACGAGCAATGAGCGTGATGACGGCGGCTTGAGCCGCCGTCATTGCACTGTTCCGGCTTCGTTTGGCTCGAAAAACGCTCTAGTCCCGATATCCACCGCCGCGGAGAGCGCTCCCTTTTCAAAGCGCGCGCCGGCCGCTACATCCGGCGCATGCCGCTTCATCTCATCAAGCTCGCCGTCGGTTGCGACTCCGTCAAGGAACTCAAGGGCTGGGTTGCCGAGCGGATGGCGACCGCGAAGAAAAAGGGCCTGCCGCTCCGTCACGTCCACATCACGCGGATGACGCCGAAGCGCGAGGAGGAGATCCTTGCCGGCGGCTCGCTCTATTGGGTGATCCGCGGCGAGATCGCCGCGCGCGAGAAGATCATCGCCATCGAGCCGTTCCGCGACAAGGACGGCATCGGACGCTGCCGGCTGGTAATGCAGCCCAAGGTGATCGCGGTCTCGCCGCGGCCGATGCGGCCGTTCCAGGGCTGGCGCTACCTGACCGCGGACTCCGCGCCGGCCGATCTCACCAAGTCGAGCGCCGCCAGCGTGGCATCGATGCCCGAGCCGATGCGCCGCGAGTTGCGCGACCTCGGCTTGCTCTGAGGCCGATGACTGCCGCGAACTACTGCGTCACGAGGTGCAGCCGGCTCCATTCGGACGCCGGGATCTCGACATAGCGGCTGCCGCCCGCATTGCTGACGGCGACGTCGAGCAGCTCGTGATCGATCCCCATCTCGCCGAGATAGCGTCGGAACTGGTCGGTGAAGACCGAGGTCAGGCTCTCGCGATGCTCGGCCGAGACGTTGGGCGCGAGCCGGTTGTGGATCGCCATGCCGCTCAGCACCACGCGGCTGCCTTCCGGCAGGCTGCGATGCACGCCGCCCGACAGCATCAGCACGCAGGCCAAATCGCAGGCAATGCCGGACAGCTTCTCCTTGGCGTCGAGCGGGCCGCCGGGCCGCTTGAGCGCGAAACATTCCTCCTCGGATTTCCCGGTGCAGGCCTCGACCTCGGTCGCCGCGACCGCGGCATCGATGCCGCGATCGCGCAGGATGCGGCCGAGGCTGGAGGCAACGTTGAGGTTGGAATTCCCTTTGACGTTGATCACCACCGGCAGCTTGCGGCCGTTCTGCCGGTCGAGGATCGCCAGCAGGCGCTTGTAGGTATCCCACTGCACGGCGCCCTCGGCGGCGATCCAGTCCGAGCAGCCCGGGCCGCAGGCATCAGGCGCACCATGCGCGACATAGAAGATCATCGCGCCGGGCGCCGAATTGACCCCGCCGACCGGCGGCCGGGTCTGCGCCTGCACGAGGCCTGCGGCCACGAGCGCGATGCCGAAAGCAATGCCTTTCCTGAAATAACCGCTCATTCCGATCGCCTCTGAAAGGCGCGATCATCCACGCGTCGGCCGCGCAGATGAGGCCGAGCCCTCATTACAGGCTCGAACCCCGTTTGCGCATGAACCGCATCACACTTTCCGGATCCTGCTCTATACCGCGATGTTGTCGATCAGGCGGGTGCTGCCGAGCTTTGCCGCCACCAGCATCCGCATCGGGCCGTCCTTCAGCGAGCCGATCGGCGCCAGGGAGGCGGCGTGGCGGACTTCGAGATAATCGAGCACGAAGCCGGCCCTGGTGATCGCCGCGGCGCCGTCGGCCATTGCAGTCGCGGTATCCTCGCCGGCGCGCAGGCGGCCGGCCGTTTGCTTCATCACCCGGTGAAGCTCGGGGGCGGCGCGCCGTTCCTCCGGCGAGAGGTAGACGTTGCGTGACGACATCGCGAGACCGTCGCGCTCGCGCACCGTTTTGGACCCGATCACCTTGACCCCGAGGTCGAGGTCCGCGGCCATCTGGGTGACGACCCGGAGCTGCTGAAAGTCCTTCTCGCCGAAGATTGCGACGTCGGGCCGGACCTGGGTGAACAGCTTGCCGACCACGGTGGCGACGCCGCCGAAGAAATGCGGCCGGAAGCGATCCTCGAGCCCGGCGGTGGCCGGCCCCTCCGGCACGATCCTGGTGGCGAAGCCGTCCGGGTACATCGCCTTCACCTCCGGGTGCCAGATCAGGTCGACGCCCTCGGCGGCGAGCTTGGCGACGTCGGCCTTCCAGGTGCGCGGATAGGAGCCGAAATCTTCGGTCGGCGCGAACTGGGTCGGGTTGACGAAGATCGAGACGACGACCCGCTTGGCGCGGCGCTTGGCGAGCCGCACCAGCGACACATGGCCGTCATGGAGCGCTCCCATGGTTGGGACCAGCGCGACGGTTGCCTTCTTGGCGCGCAGGGTGTCGACGGCGCGACGAAGGGCGGGGACGGTACGGACGACGGTGGGATTTCTCGGCATCTGGTCTCGGCTCGTGGGGCAATCCGGGTGGGAACGAATCTGGGCGGGACGGGTTGGCGTTCGGCAGGTCACGCAGCTTACCAAGTCCGAACCACGATCGGCAAACCGGCCGATAAGCCTTACACGATCTCGAACGCGCGCGGATCAAAGCCGCCGATCGACTCAGCAGTCTTGCTTGATCGATTCATCAGCATGGCCGCAATTGATTTCCTGTCGCAGCGATGCATTTCACTTGACCGCAGCGGCGCTCGCTTTGAAGATCATTGCGGGGATTTGAATCATGTTGGTGCAGGCTCGTCAGGGTCAATCCGGCTCCGCACATGTCATCGTGCTGGGCAACGAGAAGGGTGGATCGGGAAAGTCGACCACCGCCCTGCATATCGCCGTCGCGCTGCTGAAGGCCGGGCAGCGCGTCGCCAGCATCGATCTCGACTGCCGCCAGCAGAGCTTCACCCGCTACATCAGCAATCGCCAGGCCTGGGCGCGACGCACCGGGCTCGACCTCGAGCTCCCGGTACACCACTGCATCAAGTACGGCGAGACGATGCAGATCGAGGAGAACGAGAACGCGGAATTCCAGCAGTTCATGGCCGCGGTGAGTGCGGTGGAACGCGCCTATGATTTCATCGTCATCGATACCCCGGGCGCGGACAGCTACCTGATGCGGCTCGCGCATTCGATGGCCGACACGCTGGTGACGCCGATCAACGACAGCTTCCTCGATTTCGACGTGCTCGGCACCGTCGATCCCGCGACCTACGCGGTGACCGGCGAGAGCCATTATGCGGAGATGGTGCGCGACACCAGACGCAAGCGCCGCCAGCTCGATGGCGCCTCGACCGACTGGATCGTGGTGCGCAACCGGCTATCGATGCTCGGTTCGCGCAACAAGCAGCTGGTCGCCGACGGCTTGAAGCAGCTGTCGCTGCGGCTCGGGTTCCGTTCGGTCGACGGCTTTGCCGAGCGGGTGGTCTATCGCGAATTCTTCCCGCGCGGGCTGACGGCGCTCGATGACATCGACGAGGCGACGCTCGGCACCCGCCCGAGCCTTGGGCACGTCACCGCCCGCGAGGAGGTGATGAGCCTGCTGCGCCAGCTCAAGCTGCCGCTCGACGAGCGCGGCCGCCGCCGGGCCGCCAACCGGGCCGAATGGTTCAGCCAGGTCGACAAGCCGCTGGAAGTCGACGACATCATCGGCAGCTAGGCCGCCAAGCTCTCCCTCGGGCAGGTTCCACGGCCGGCGCAGCAGGTGACGATCGTCACTTCCTGGACGGTGCAGAAGCACGGTAGTCTTGCGGGGTTTTCGGCCACTCCGTCGCCAATATGCCGGAACAAAGCTGGCCAGATCCGGTTTTCCCAAGCCAGCCGCGTTCCCGCTCCCGGTCGGTTGGTCTTGAGGTATTATCGTGCCGCAGAGCCATGGCGCCAGAAGCGAATGCACAAAGGTTGTGTGCACCGCACAATGAACGTGCTGCGAAGTCCCAACTTTTAGACTTCCTGTCACAGCGCTGTGACATATATTCTCAAAAGGAGGCCGAAGAGTCTCCGGCCAAGAACAGCCCTGAAAAGGCGGGCACCTCGAGGACGTCATGAAGCGTGGAATTCTCGTTCTGCTTTCTCTCTCCGTGGTGATCACGGCGGCCTATTTCACCGCGAGCAAGTGGGCGATCCGTCACGAAACTCTCATGTTCAAGGACCCGACGCGCGATGAGCGGCCGGTCGCGGTCGACGTTGCCGTGCGCTTCGACAAGGAGATGCAGGCCGACGCTGGCATGATAACGCTGCCGGTTGCGATCCTCAATCATGGCAATACCGTCAAATTCACCGAATATTCCTTCCTCGCGAACGTGTTCGCGGCGCGCGGCTATCTGACCATCAGCATTCAGAACGACCTGCCGTCGGACGGACCGATGGTGACCAAGGTCGGCGAGCTCTATGTCGGCCGCCTGCCGCAGTACCAGCGCGGCATCACCAACATCAAGTTCGCGATCGAGGAGATGAAGAAGCGCCAGCCGAACGCGGACTACAGCAAGCTGACGATGGTCGGCCATTCCAATGGCGGCGATATCGCGATGTATTTCGCCAAGCAGTATCCGGACGAGATCAAGAAGGTGGTGACGCTGGACAATCTGCGCGTGCCGTTCATGACCGACGGCAAGTTCAAGATCCTGTCATTCCGTTCGCATGACTCGCAGTTCAAGCCGGATCCGGGCGTCGTTCCCGATGCCGACGAATGCGAGAAGGCCGGCATCACCGTGGTGAACACCAACTTCCAGCACAACGACATGCGTGACACAGGGCCCGAGAAGGCCAAGGACTCGATCCAGGCCATGCTCGATAAATTCCTCGCCGACACCGACAGCGCTGTCGCGCCGGTCGACACCAGGAATGCGCCGCCGAATATTCTGGAGCCCGGTCCCGTCTCGCTCTACGTGCCGGTCGAGAAACCTCAGACCTTGACCGATAAGCTCAAGAAGTCGCTCTCGCTGACCAAGACCGAGACGAAGAAGGATCCGTCGGTCACGAACTGACGGGGCGGCCCGCGGTCCAGGCTGGCCTCTCACGTTGACCAATCCACTGCCGCGGCCCACATAGTGTTTGCTGTACGAGGCAAGCGCTGATGGCCGGCAAGACGATCAAACCGACATCCGGAAGCGATGTACGCCCGGCCCATGAGCCTGGCGTGCTGACATCCAGCGCGAACGACATCGCGGCATTCGTCGCCAGGGCGCGAGCGATGTCGCCGCATCGCGCCGGCGCCCACGGCAGGCTGGTGTTCGCGCTCGACGCCACGATGAGCCGGCAGCCGACATGGGACATGGCGTGCACGCTGCAGGCGGACATGTTCCGCGAAGCCGGCGCGCTCGGCAGTCTCGATATCCGCCTCGTCTATTATCGCGGCTTCAATGAGTGCCGTGCGTCGGGCTGGATCTCCGACAGCGCGCAGCTCGCGCGGCTGATGAGCAAGATCGATTGCCAGGGCGGCAACACCCAGATCGGCAAGGTGCTGTCCGAGACGCGTCGCGAAGCGGTCGAGGCAGGGGTGCGCGCCTTGGTGTTCGTCGGCGACGCGATGGAGGAGAGCGCCGACGATCTGTGCGCGAAGGCCGGCGAGCTCGGCCTGCTCAAGGTGCCGGTCTTCATGTTCCAGGAGGGCAGGGATGCGACCGCCGAGCAAACGTTTCGCGAGATCGCGCGACTGACCGGTGGCGCCTGGTGCAGGTTCGATCCCGGCGCGGCCGCGCAACTCCGCGAATTGCTGCGTGCCGCCGCAGCCTATGCCGCCGGCGGCCGCGAGGCGCTGCTGCAGCTGGCCAAGACCGCGAGCGGCGCGGCGAAGCTGATCGGTCAGATGAAATAGCGCCGCGTCGCGTCAGGCTCCGCCTGACGCCGGTGAAACGAAGCTTCGCATGCTTTTTGTCGCCGGGCCGCCTATATTCCCGACATGCCAACGCTGATCGCCGGCGTCATCGCCGTTGTCGTCCTTTATTCCGCGCTGCAGATGTTTCGTGCGGCCAATCCCGCCGTGCTTGCGCGCGCGATCAAGATCGGCGGCGGGGTGCTCGCCCTCGCGGTCGCAGCCTTTACCGGCGTGCGGGGCGAACTGGCGGTGGCAATTCCGCTCGGCATCTTCGGTGCCGGACTGCTCGGCTGGTCGCCGTTCGGAAGCACCGGATTTCCCAATCTCGGCGGCATGTTCGGCGGTTCGCGCAGCCAGGGACAAAGCTCGCGGGTGCGCTCGCAATATCTCGATATGGCCCTCGATCACGGCAGCGGCGTGCTCAGGGGCCAGATCGTGGCCGGACCGCAGGCCGGCCGCATGCTCGATGAATTCGACCTGTCGCAGCTATTGGCGATGGTCCCGAGCTTCGACGCCGAGAGCGTCGCGCTACTTGAAAGCTATCTGGACCGCCGCTTTCCCGCCTGGCGTCAGGACGCACAGGGCGACCGGGCACGGGGGCAGGGCCGTGCGGCGTCGGGTGGCAAAATGACGAACGAGGAGGCCTATCAAATCCTTGGCCTGCAGCCGGGAGCGTCGCGCGACGACATCAGCCGGGCTCACCGTACCCTGATGAAGAAACTCCATCCCGACCAGGGGGGCTCGACGTACCTCGCGGCCCGTGTGAACGAGGCCAAGGACACTCTGCTTCGCACGCATCTCTAACTCCGGCTACGCTACCAACGCCACAGCCGAGAGCTGCCTTCCGTTTCTGATTGATGCCCCGTCTGGCCCGCCGCTGTCCGGCGTGGCCGATCGCTCTTTCGGGAAAACTTAACCGTAAAATCTTGACGAGAAGTTTCATGGTTGCGCCGCGCGCGGCCGGCCGGCCGTTTTCGCGGCGGCAAAAACAAAACGGCCGGCGCTTGCTGCGCCGGCCGTTTGAAATCAGCAGATGCTGGCGATCAGTTGCGAACGGTGATGCAGGAGATCTCGGCGCGCTTCAGCGTCTTGCAAGCCGCCTCGGCCTGATCGCGCTCGAGGCCGGCAAAGCGGGCGCGATAGAGCTTGCGATTATCCTTGGCGACCACCTCGGTGAACGGATCCGCCTTGCTGAGCAGGCCGCGGGCCGAGCTGCGTGCCAGGTCGATGCGCTTGTTGGCCTCGCCCTCGGACTCCAGCGCGCCAACCTGGATGATCCAGCCGGTATGCGCGGCGCTCGGCCTGGCGGCGCTGGTCGACGGAGCGGCCTGCACGCTGCGGGTTGCGGGTTCGATCGAAGCCACGGCCTGCGGTGCCGGGGCAGCGGGTGCATGGACGGCCGAGGCCGGCAGCACGCCGAGGATGCCGTTGCCGGTGCCGAAATTGGCCGGCTGCGGCGGCATTTCCGGCCTCGAGGTCTCGGCGGCTCGCGCCATCATCGCATTGGAGGTCTCGGGGACCTCTCCGCGCGAGGGGATCGTGTTGGTGATCGGAGGCGCGGACTGCGCCGGGCCGGCCGCGGCGAGCTTGATCTGGCCGGCCTTGACCTGCACCGTCTTCACCTTGACCGGCTTCATCGGTTCAGCCGAGCCGGGAATCGCGGCGATCGGCTGGGTCTGGATCACGCCTGAGGTCAGCGGCGCCGGCTCGGGCTTGGCCTGCGGCTCCGGCTTGGCCGGGAGCGGCGGCAGCGCAGCGGCGGCCGCCGCCATCAGCGAGGGCTTGCTGGCCGGGCGCGGCGCCTGGATCGCGGCAGCCGCAGCGGCGGGCTCCGATGCCGCGACGGGCGAAGTGTCCGGCGCGCGCGCATTATCCGCGTCGGCGACCTCGACATTGGCGTCGGCCGGATTGCGTTCGGTGATCGCGGCGGCAGTGCGGGTGGTCGCGGCCTTCCCGACGTTTTCGGCGAGCAGGTTGCGCATGATGGCGTCACGCGAGCCGCCGCTGCGGCCGCCGAGCACTACGCCGACCAGGAAGCGATTGCCGCGACGCATCGAGGTCACGAGGTTGAAGCCGGAGGCGCGGGTGTAGCCGGTCTTGATACCGTCAACGCCCTCGACGCTGCCGAGCAGATGGTTGTGGTTGCGGATCGATTGGCCGCGGAAGTTAAACACCGAGGTCGAGAAGTAGCGGTAATAGCGCGGGAAGCGGTCCTGGATCGCGCGGCCGAGGGTCGATTGATCGCGCGCCGTCGTCACCTGCTCATCGTTGGGCAGGCCGGAGGCATTGCGATAGACGGTTCGGCTCATGCCGAGCGCGCGGGCCTTGCGGGTCATCATCCGGGCGAAATCGTCTTCGCTGCCGCCGATCGCCTCGGCGATCACGACCGCGGCGTCATTGGCGGAGCGGGTGACCAGGCCCTTGATGGCGTCTTCGACCTTGATGGTCGAGCCGGGCCGCAGGCCGAGCTTGGTCGGGTCCTGTTCGGCGGCGTGCTCGGACACTGGCATTTCGGTGTCGAGCTTCATCTTTCCGGAATCGAGGCGCTCGAACAGCAGATAGAGCGTCATGATCTTGGTCAGCGAGGCGGGGTGGCGCAAGCCGTCGGGACTGGTGGCGGTGAGCACCGAACCGGTGTTGCCGTCGACGATGATCGACGCGAATTGCGGGCTGTAGCTCTCGCGCGCTTCCTGGCTGTGGTGGTGACGGGCGTAGTGGCGCCGGTGACGGCGCGCCTCGGCGCTATCACTCGTGATCAGGATCGCCGTCGTGACGGTCACGAGCCCAAGAACGCCAACTCGCAGCGCCCGCGAGGAGGCCAAGGTTGTTCGAAGCATCTACTTCCCCGTCCCAATTTCTATCTAGATCACTGGCTCGTGAGGCGAAATTGTGCCCGGCGGCCATCGATCCTTGCCTGCGCAACAAACCACTCCGGGCAGCACCGTCGGCCCAAATGGCGGCTCAGGTCGCTCTTCTAGCTAAGGTGTTGTTCACAAACAGCTTTCGAGGCTGTCTGTCGGAAGGCGAACAAAGTCCGGGAATCAGGTTAGGCGGACCGAGTTTCCAAAAGATTAAGCAACCGTTGCGTAGTCCCCCGGGGTTTATCGCGAATGCAGGAGATTCGGGGCTGTGTGATTGTGCGATGCACAATATTTATTGACTCTATTGTGCGATGCGATATGGCTATCGGCGTCAGGGGGCCGGGAGCTTCCCGGCAATGGGAATTTGCGCCTTCAAGTCTGGGAAAAGGAATTCCATCCATGGTCAAGATCGAAGACATTCAGAACTACGGCAAAGAGCATTTCGAGTCGGTCACCGCATCGGCGACCAACCTGCAGAGCGGCGTTCAGGCCATCGCCACCGCCTATGGCGACTATGCCAAGAAGTCCTTTGAGGACACCAAGTCGTTCGTCGAGAAGCTGTCGGGCGTGAAGTCGCTGGACAAGGCGCTCGAGGCGCAGACCGAGTACCTGCGCTCGTCCTACGAGACCTTCGTTGCGGAATCGCAGAAGATCGCCGGCCTGTACAGCGACTGCGCCAAGCAGACCTTCAAGCCCTATGAGGGCCTGGTCTCCAAGTTCGCGCCCGCCGCTCAGTAAGCGCAGCGGACCAAGACAAGCGAAAAGCCCGGCCGTTTGGCCGGGCTTTTTTGTTGTGCCTGAAGCGCGCGACTATTTGGCCAGCCGCAGCTTGCTGAGGGCGGTTCCGATCGTGTTGAACGTCGTTAGGATCTGGGTCGAACTAGTCAGCATGAAGAATTTGTCGGGCGTGCTGGCGCAGTTCTTCAGGACGGTCGAGGTCGGATCGGCGGGCGAACTCGTGTTCACCTGGATCGTGTAGATCGTGTACAACGGCGCTCCGTTCGAATCCTTCGCGTTCTGCAGGTTTTGGCACATCAATGCCTGCCTTGCGTCGATCGGATTGCCTGAGGCCTGCGAGCTTCCGTCGCCGTAGTCGGGCCAGCGGTCCTCGGTATTCAGACCGTCGGACAAGAGGATAATGACCCGGTTGTAGGTCGTGTTGGTGTCCTCCGACGGCGTGTTCAGCGGGCCGCCCACCAGCAGCGACTGCCACGCCCAAGCGAGCCCGACGGCTTGGTTGGTGCCGCCGGTCGGCTGCATCGCGTTGACTGCCGTCTTGAGCGCGCTCCAGTTATAGCTCAGCGGAATGATGGGCTCGAGCGGCGTCGAGGCGCTGCTGTTGCAATAGAATGTGCTGTTCTCATAGTACTCGTTGGCCGGGAACAGCGTGGTGACGTCGGATGATGCCGGCAGCACGCCGGTCGCATCGTTCGGCTGGGTGCGGTCCGTGATGCAGCCCGTCCAGTTGCCGATCGGATTGGTGGAGGCCTGCCGCCAGTCGTTCTTCACCGTGGGGGTCTGACTGGTCGAGGTCCACTGGTTGTTGGTCCACCCGACAATGGCGCTGACCCGGGGCTGGCTCGTATTGTCCACGGTATCGTTGGGGCCCGGCTGCGTCCAGTCGTGGGTATACAGCTTGCCGGTGCACTGATAGACGCCGCCGGTCGTCTTGCAACTGCAGCCGGACACCGCGTTGCCCGTGGAGTCCGTCGGACATGCACAGGAGTTCGAGCCGCTGCAGAACACGCCGGTGCCGGCCGCAGTGCTCACCCAGCAGCCATTGTAGCGCGTATGCGAGTTCGCATCGACGCTGGGGCAAATGTAGCCGGAATAAGTCCCGCTCGACGGGATGTAGTTCGTGTTGGACGTGCTGGTCGGGTTCTTCGTGCAGGTGAAGCCGCCATTGTTGTTGGTCCAGGGGCATCGCGCACCGGGTCCGACCGCGTGCCAGTTCATCGGCAGGCTTGCTTGCATGGTGCCGTTCGCGGGCTGCGTGGTCGGCGGATTGAGCCAGTCGGTCCAGTCGATCCAGCTCTGGCCGACATTGCTGGTGCCGACATTGACGACCTTGGCGAACGGAATGACGGAGATGTAGACGTCACCGTTGTTCTTGCTCAGCGCGCTGAGCTGGTCGATCAGTCCGCCGGTTCCGGCCACGGCGTTGCGTAGCGCGGTGATCTTGCCGTCCTGCGCCATCGATCCCGTGTTGTCGAGGGCTAGGGCGACGCGCATCTTGACGTTGCCCCAGGTGGTGGTCGTCGAGCTCTTGAAACCCAGCGTCGGAAAACCGGCCAGCTGCATGAAGTCGGATTTGATGTGGCCGGATCCGCCCAGCAGAATGTTGGCCGCCGCGCCAGAGGTCGGGGTCGTATAGTTGGCCGTGACGGAAATGCCCTGGCCGTCCTTGTTGGTGTAAAGCGCCGTGAAATAGGTCTGCGCCTTGCTCGGGATCTCCGCGGCCGTGATGTTGCCCATGGTCAGATCCTTGGACAGCATCAGCGCGGTCGAATCGAGCGCCGCCTGCATCGCGGAGCGGGCGTTGTTGGCGCGGGTATAGTCGATCGCGGCTCCCACGAAAGCGAGGAGCGGCAGCATTGCGAAGGTGAAGATCACCGCGACATTGCCGTTATTTGCCCTGGAAAACCGGCGAGCAACCGCGCAGACGCGATCGGAAATGGCTGAACCAAGCATGGTACTCTCGTCGAAATGGATTGCTGTGGCATCTCGACCGGCGCCGCTAAACAGATGGTGAATCAGGCGCCGGAAACCCGGCAGGGCGGCGCGGGGGAGGCTCAAAAGCAGGGCAAAAGCACTCGCTATCCTCAATGACGTCTAAATTAGCGGCCCGACTCCTTTGTCAAATCAGGCAGAAATGATTAACCTTCCGAGGGTTGCCGCGCCGGGAATCGGACCGGTGGGCCGCGCCGGGTCTGCGCTTGCGGCAGGGCCTCGCGAGGCCCATATTCGGGAGGTCGATCCGGCCGCCGGATCGGACCGGGAGCGGCAATCTGGAAAGCATTGCTGGGGGTTCCGCGATCAGTCTTGCGGCAATCGCGACCACCGTCCAACTGCCATCCGGTTTCCCGCCATCCGGCTTCCCTTGGGGAATTCGAACGCCTGAGCCATGTTGCGATCCACGTTGACAGTCCCGATTTCCGAGCCGGTTTCTTCGATGCCGGCGGTGGGCGCCGCGCCGGCGCCGAAAATGAACAATGACGACAACCGGAATGGGGCGGGCAGCGGCCCGTCGACCTCGGTCATCACCAAGGTCAAGCCGAAGACCAAGCGCCCGAACCTGTACCGCGTCCTGATCCTGAACGACGACTACACGCCGATGGAGTTCGTCGTTCACGTGCTGGAACGATTCTTCAACAAGGACGCCGAGGCGGCAACCAAGATCATGCTGCACGTTCACCACCACGGGATCGGCGAGTGCGGCGTTTTTACCTACGAGATCGCCGAGACCAAGGTGACGCAAGTCATGGACTTCGCGCGCAAGCACCAGCATCCACTGCAGTGCGTGATGGAAAAGAAATAGGTCGCTGGAACGACTGACCCGCCGCGAGGCGCGGAACGGGTCTTGCATCGCGGTTTTTGATGGTGGTGAACGGCGTTCCCGTACGATCACGGGCGTCGCCGCGCGACGCCCCGATGCCCCGAATTTAGAAGAAAACCATCATCGCGGGACCGGTCTTTCGCCACGATCCGTCGTAACTATATCAAAGGCGATCACGAAGGTTGTTATTGCCTGACCCGGTAATGGCGATCATGATGGCAGGGGGCCATAGAGGACGCGAATGCCAACTTTTTCCCAAAGCCTTGAACAATCGCTGCACCGTGCATTGGCGATCGCAAACGAGCGTCACCATCAATACGCGACGCTCGAACATCTGCTGCTGTCGCTGATCGATGACTCGGATGCGGCGGCTGTGATGCGGGCCTGCAGCGTCGATCTCGACAAGCTCAGGACCAGCCTCGTTAATTATCTCGAGACCGAATTCGAAAACCTGGTGACTGACGGCGCCGATGACGCGAAGCCGACCGCCGGGTTCCAGCGCGTGATCCAGCGCGCGGTGATTCACGTCCAGTCGTCCGGTCGCGAGGAAGTGACCGGCGCCAACGTCCTGATCGCGATCTTCGCCGAGCGCGAGAGCCATGCCGCGTACTTCCTGCAGGAGCAGGACATGACGCGCTACGACGCCGTCAACTACATCAGCCACGGCATCGCAAAGCGGCCCGGCGTGTCCGAGGCGCGGCCGGTGCGCGGCGTCGACGAGGAAACCGAGACCAAGGGCAACGAGGACGCCAAGAAGAAGGGCGAGGCGCTCGAGACCTATTGCGTCAACCTCAACAAGAAGGCGCGCGACGGCAAGATCGATCCGGTGATCGGCCGCAATGCCGAGATCAACCGTGCGATCCAGGTGCTGTGCCGCCGCCAGAAGAACAACCCGCTGTTCGTCGGCGAAGCCGGCGTCGGCAAGACCGCGATTGCCGAAGGCCTCGCCAAGCGCATCGTCGACAGCGACGTGCCGGAAGTGCTGGCGGCCGCGACCGTGTTCTCGCTCGACATGGGCACGCTGCTTGCGGGCACCCGCTATCGCGGTGATTTCGAGGAGCGGCTCAAGCAGGTCCTGAAGGAGCTGGAGGCGCATCCGAACGCCATCCTGTTCATCGATGAGATCCACACCGTGATCGGCGCCGGCGCCACCTCCGGCGGCGCGATGGATGCGTCCAATCTGCTGAAGCCGGCGCTGGCTTCGGGCACGATCCGCTGCATGGGCTCGACCACCTACAAGGAATACCGTCAGCACTTCGAGAAGGACCGCGCGCTGGTGCGGCGCTTCCAGAAGATCGACGTCAACGAGCCGACGGTGGAAGATGCAATCGCGATCCTCAAGGGCCTGAAGCCCTATTTCGAGGATTACCATCGGCTGAAATACACCAATGAGGCGATCGAGGCGGCGGTGCAGCTGTCGTCGCGCTACATCCACGACCGCAAGCTGCCCGACAAGGCGATCGACGTGATCGACGAGTCCGGCGCGGCGCAAATGCTGGTCGCCGAGAGCAAACGCAAGAAGACGATCGGCATCAAGGAGATCGAGACCACGATCGCGACCATGGCGCGGATTCCGCCGAAGAGCGTGTCGAAGGACGATGCCGAGGTGCTGAAGCATCTCGAGCAGACCCTGAAGCGCACGGTGTTCGGCCAGGACAAGGCGATCGAGTCGCTGGCGGCGTCGATCAAGCTGGCGCGAGCCGGCCTGCGCGAGCCGGAGAAGCCGATCGGCAGCTATTTGTTCTCGGGCCCGACCGGCGTCGGCAAGACCGAGGTGGCCAAGCAACTCGCGGCGTCGCTCGGTGTCGAGCTGCTGCGCTTCGACATGTCCGAATACATGGAGCGGCACACCGTGTCGCGCCTGATCGGCGCACCTCCCGGCTATGTCGGCTTCGACCAGGGCGGTTTGCTCACCGATGGCGTGGACCAGCATCCGCATTGCGTCGTGCTGCTCGACGAAATCGAGAAGGCGCACCCGGATCTCTACAACGTGCTGCTGCAGATCATGGATCATGGCCGGCTCACCGACCACAACGGCAAGCAGGTCAACTTCCGCAACGTGATCCTGATCATGACCACGAATGCCGGCGCGGCCGATCTTGCGCGGCAGGCCTTCGGCTTCACTCGCTCGAAGCGGGAAGGCGACGATCACGAGGCGATCAATCGCCAGTTCGCGCCGGAGTTCCGCAACCGGCTGGATGCGATCGTCTCCTTCGCGCACCTCAATGCCGAGGTGATCGGCATGGTGGTCGAGAAGTTCGTGCTGCAGCTCGAGGCGCAACTCGCCGACCGCGACGTCACGATCGAGCTGTCCGAGCCTGCAAAGGCCTGGCTGATCGAGCACGGCTATGACGAGCAGATGGGCGCACGTCCGATGGCGCGCATCATCCAGGAACACATCAAGAAGCCGCTCGCGGATGAGGTGCTGTTCGGCCAGCTCAAGGGCGGCGGACACGTCCGCGTCATCCTGGTCAAGGACGAGGCGATCGCCAAGGACAAGATCGGCTTCGAATATGTCGAGGGCCCGGTCACGCCGAAGCCCGAGAACCTGCCGCCACGCAAGCGCAAGCCGCCGAAGGGTGGTCCCAACGGTGGCGGAGGCGGCACCAAGGGGCCGGCCTCAAAGGGGCCGATGGTCAAGGTCTGAGGCGCGAGCGAACAACCACACGGAAAGGCCGGCTGAACAGCCGGCCTTTCTGTTTCTGGCGGTGGGAGGCGCGTCTCCGCGCCGTCACTCGCCCTTCAGCCGCTGGCCCTCCTGGACCCGCACCCGGTCGGCGCCGCGGCTGCCGGCGGTGGACAGCCGGAGCGTGCTGAGTACAGCCCCCACGACGGCAAAGCCGACGCCGACCATCAGCGAGATCCGGGTGCCGTCAGCCGGATAGCGCGCCAGCAGCAGCGCCACCAGAGCGGCGCCGATGGTCTGTCCGAGCAGGCGCGCGGTCCCTAGCATGCCGCTGGCGCCACCCGAGCGCTCGCGCGGGGCGGCGGCGATCATGGTGCGGTTGTTTGGGGTCTGGAACAGGCCGAAGCCGGCGCCGGCGAGCGCCATGCGCCAGATCACGTCGATCGGTGTCGCGTTGGCCGGCATCAGGGCCAGCGTGCCCAATCCCGTCGCGAACAGCAGCAGGCCGATGCCGCCGAGCAGGCCGGCCGGATAGCGTTCCACCAGCCAGCCCGCGAGCGGGGCGGCGAACGCGACCGCGATCGGCCACGGCGTGATCAACAGGCCGATCTGCACCGCCGAATATCCGAAATGGTTTTCCAGATAGAACGGCATCGCGACGAAGGCCAGCATCTGGCCGCAGAACGAGGCAATCGAGGTGCCGATCGAGAGCGCGAAGATCGGAATCCGCAGCAGGTCGACGGGCAGCAGCGGCGAGGGCAGATGCTGCTGCCGCCGGTACAGCAAATGCGAGGCGACCGCGGCAACAGCGAACTCCAATGCGCAGAGATACAGCGACCCGCCATGGCCGGCGCTGTCGATCGCGCTGATGCCGAACCCGAACGCGATGGCGCTCAGCGCGGCGCTCTGCCAGTCGAAGGCGTGAACCGCAGGCCTCGTGTGCGGCAGGAAGCGCCAACCCAGCGCCAGCGTGACAATGCCGAGCGGGACATTGATGGCGAACAGATACGGCCAGGTCCCGACCGCCAGGATGAACGAGGCGATGGTCGGGCCGACCGCAGCCGAGATCGCGACCACCAGCGCGTTGACGCCGATGCCGCGGCCGAGCAGCGAATGCGGGTAGATGAAGCGGACCAGCGCGGTGTTGACGCTGAGGATTCCGGCAGCGCCAAACCCCTGCAGGATGCGGGCGACCGTCAGCAGCGGCAGCGTGTGCGACAGCGCGCAGAACAGTGATGCCAGCGTGAAAAGCAACAGCCCAGCCAGATAGACGCGGCGGTAGCCGATGATTTCGCCGAGCGAGGCCAGCGGCAGCAGCGAGATCGTGATCGCCAATTGATAGCCGTTGACGATCCAGATCGAGAACGCCGGGCTGGCTTTCAGATCGCGGGCAATGGTCGGCAGCGCAACGTTGGCGATCGAGCCGTCGACGACGGCCATCACGAGGCCGAGCGCGATCGTGAGAATGGCCCAATTGCGCTGCGGTTGCGGCAGCCCGTCGGGATGCTCGATGATCGCGGACGACATGTGGTGGAGTGGCTCTCGGTTCCGGCGTTGCGGGGATTACCGCATGCTGGATTAGCCCGGCCTTTGCAACCCCGAATGCCGGATGCCGGCCGCGACGGGAACGAGGGCTCCGAGCCGAGATGGCTCAGCCCTGGCCGAGCAATTCATTGATGCGCCGCTGCAGCTGCCGCTTCTTGATCTCGCTACGGCGGACCCGCTCGTCGAGATCGCTGACCGGCGTGTCGGAAGTCATGATCCGGAAGGCGAGGCCGACCTTGTTGGCCTGGCGCCAGATCAGGCGGGCCAGGAACCAGCGGCCCTTGCGTGCGACGCTGAGATTCATCTCTTCGGGCAAGTGTGCGGCATCGCTAAATTCAACGCAGGCACCGCCTTCACTGATGTTGCGGACGACGCAATCCATCGTCGAGCCGCGTTCATTGATCTCCGCAACCGCACCATAGAACACCTTCTCGCGTACGCTCTGGCGCCGGTCCTGCATGGGGAAATCCTCCAAATGAACGGCACGACTGTACCGGTCGGCACCAGCGAAAAGAAGGGCGCCGGGGAACCGGTTGCAGTTAGTGTAAATATTTGCTCCCGCGAGGGCGTGGATTCCCGGCTATTTTGCGCCGCAAGAGACCCTTGGCTTCCCTCGAAAAGCTTTAGTTCGGCAGCCGGCTTTGCCGCCAGTCGCGCGGCGAGAGGCCATAGTGGTCGCGGAACACGCGGCCGAAATGCGAGAGGTCGTTAAAGCCCCAGGCGAATGCGATCTCGCCGATGTGACGATGCGCGTGCGCCGGCGAGGCGAGGTCGCGCTTGCAGCGCTCCAGCCGCTGCGCCAGCACGAAGCGCTGGAACGAGGTGTCCTCGTCGGCCAGCAGGCTGTTGACGTAGCGCGGCGAGATGCCGAGCGCGGCGGCCGCCTCGGTGAGGTTGAGCTCGGGGTTCGGCAGATGCGCGAGCACATGCGCCTTCAGCCGGTAGAGCAGCGCGGAGCGGTGGGTCGAGGCGGGCAGCGCGGCGCCGCCGAGCCGCTCGCTCATCGCCATCGCGAGCAGGTCGGCGGCCTGGTCGGCGAGGCGGATCGCGTTGTCAGGATCGAGCTTGTCGGCGTTCTCGGAGAGCCCCGCGATGAACTGCCAGGCGAGCCGCTGCACGGGACGATCCGATGTGAACGTGGTCGCAGTTAGGCCCTGGGTGCCGGCGAAGCGCCGGTGCAGCATGGCGCGCGGCACCTGGAAGATGGTCTGCGTGAAGTCGGCGTTGAAGCGCAGCTCATAAGGCCGGGTGGTGTCGTAGAATGCGAACTCGCCGGGCCGGATCACGGTCTCGCGGCCGTCCTGCAGCACGCTGCCAGTGCCGCTCCGGCCGAGCGCGAACAGAACAAGATCCTCGCTGGCGCGTGCGATCCGCGACGGCGTGCGCAGCACCCGTTGCTGGCTCGACGAGACAACGGAGCATTTCACCGCGCCCAGCTGCGTGCTGGTGATGGCGCCGTGGAAGGCGGTGCCGAGATCGGACTTGCAGTCGAGCTGCACGAACACGTCGCAGACGATGTCCTGCCAGAGCGCAAGGCGCCGATGGGTGGGCGCGTCTTCCGTGGTGAACAGGGCCGGCATGATTTCCTCCCTTCACGAGTGCAAACGCTGGCCACGCAAACAAAGCAAGCTTCATACCGGGGACGGCCGGGGAATCTCCTCCGCAGTCGAATTTTCCTTCCGTCCTGGTCGAGCGGGGTACCCGGTCCCGGGGCAGCATGATGTCAGAGGCCGCCATGGCCGATCAAGCACGAACCGGCCGGAAGCGTCGGCCGCGAGGAGGACATCATGGGCATCGAACATCCGAAATACCGCGTTGCGGTGGTGCAGGCCGCACCTGCCTGGCTCGACCTCGACGCGTCCATCGCCAAGTCCATCGCGCTGATCGAGGAGGCCGCCGCCAAAGGGGCGAAGCTGATCGCGTTCCCCGAGGCGTTCATCCCCGGCTATCCCTGGTACATCTGGCTGGACTCGCCGGCCTGGGCGATCGGACGCGGCTTCGTGCAGCGCTATTTCGACAACTCGCTGAGCTACGACAGCCCGCAGGCCGAGAAGCTGCGGCTCGTGGTCAAGAAGGCCGGCATGACCGCGGTGCTCGGCCTGTCCGAGCGCGACGGCGGCAGCCTCTATCTCGCGCAATGGTTGATCGGGCCCGACGGCGAGACCATCGCGAAGCGGCGCAAGCTGCGGCCGACCCATGCCGAGCGCACCGTCTATGGCGAGGGCGACGGCAGCGACCTTGCGGTGCATGATCGTCCCGGCATCGGCCGGCTCGGCGCGCTGTGCTGCTGGGAGCATCTGCAGCCGCTGTCGAAATACGCGATGTACGCCCAGAACGAGCAGGTCCATGTCGCGGCCTGGCCGAGCTTCTCACTGTATGATCCGTTCGCGCCGGCGCTCGGCTGGGAGGTCAACAACGCGGCCTCGCGGGTCTATGCGGTCGAGGGCTCGTGCTTCGTGCTGGCGCCCTGCGCCACGGTCTCGCAGGCGATGGTTGACGAGATGTGCGACCGCGACGACAAGCACGCGCTGCTGCATGTCGGCGGCGGACACGCTGCGATCTACGGGCCGGACGGCAGCTCGATCGCCGAGAAGCTGCCGCCCGATCAGGAGGGCCTGCTGCTCGCCGATATCGATCTCGGCGCGATCGGGATCGCCAAGAACGCCGCCGATCCGGCCGGGCACTATTCGCGCCCCGATGTCACGCGTCTGCTGCTGAACAGGAAGCCCTCGAAGCGCGTCGAGCATTTCGCGCTGCCGCTCGACAGCCTTGAGGAGATCGACGCGGCCGCGAGCTGAAAGCACGACATCCAACTGGAGGCGACTGCCATGGAATCCGCCATTCCATCTCATCTGCAGACAGCCCGATCGCGTCATCGGCGTGTGCCCGACGACTACGCGCCGCCTTATCCGTCCTTCGTCGCGCGCCACAAGCCCGCGGTCACGTGCGTGATCATGGCCTATTTCGGCGTGCAATATCGCGGTGAGCGGAGCGCGGCGGCGACCGACGCGCTGGCGCAGATCGCAACGCGCTTCGCCAGAGAAAACGGTCCGACGCATTGGGACCGTGCGCAATATGTCGACCAGGCCGGCTACACCAACGTCGTCTCGGTCGCCTATTGGGACGATGCCGGGCGTTTCGACGCCTGGTTCGACGGTGCGCGCGAGGCCTGGACCGGTGGCGGCGCCACTGAGGGCGTCGGCCGCTTCATCGAGGTGCTGCGGCCGCATGTTGCGCGCTACGAGACGCTGTTCTCGTCGCTCGGCCGTCCGGAGGGCGTCGCGGTGCTTGCCGACGGCATGAGCGGAGAGGTGCAGGAGCACGCCTATTGGGGCGGTATGCGCGACCGTATCCCGCTGTCGCAGACCGACGCGATGACGCCGGGCGGCGAGCCGCGCGTGATCCGCGACGGCGCACGTATCCGTGTGGTCGCGCATGACAATCTCTGCCTGATCCGCTCCGGACAGGACTGGAGCGACACCGAGGCATCGGAACGCAAGATGTATCTCGACGATGTCGAGCCGGTGCTGCGCGAGGGCATGGATTTCCTGCGCGACGACGGTGTGCCGATCGGCTGCTATGCCAACCGCTATATGCGCGTCGTCGATGCGGAGGGCAGGCCGACCGAAAAATCCTACGGCCAGAGCTGGTGGAAGAGCCTTGCGGCACTCGAGCGCTGGGCGGAATCGCACCCGACCCATGTCAGGATTTTTGGCGCGGCGATGAAGTATCTCTCGACTTTGGGGCCGAACGCCAAGCTCAGGCTGTATCACGAGGTCACGGTGGCAGGCGCCGACGAGCAGTTCTTCGAATATCTCGGCTGCCATGAACGGACCGGCATGCTCACCGCCGTACAGGTCGCCCGAGCGACGACACCTTGAGTTGGCAAAATGCTCGTGTCTAACGCCGAGTCTTACGCGACGCGCTCGCGCAGCCCTTTGGCGACTTCCTTCTGCGCGTCGAACTCGCGGCGCAGGCGGGCCAGCTCCTCGGCGCTGAGCGTGTCTGCGTTGCTGTAGTCGCGCTTCCAGGAAGCATCCTCGCTCCAGCGCAGCGGCGACTGCACGGTGGTCTGCGGACCGGGCGCCTGCTCAAGCACGCGCAGCGCCAGCTCCAGCGTGAACGCCTGCGAGGCGACGTCGTGCGGCTTGCCCGCGGAATTGCCGAGCGGGAAGTCGGAGAACAGGAAGCGCGGCACGGCGGCATGCTCGACGATATCCTTGGCGCAGCCCATCACCACGGTGGAGATGCCGTTGGCCTCGAGATGCCGCGCCACCAGGCTGACGGTCTGGTGGCAGACCGGGCAGTTCGGCACCAGCACCGCGGCGTCGACCTTGTCGTCACGGCAGCGCTTGAGGATTTCGGGCGCGTCGGTCTCGATGGTGACGCGGTGGCTGCGGTTGGTCGGGGCGCCGAAGAAGCGCGGCGCGACTTCGCCGATCGTGCCGGCGGCGGCGAGGCGCTTCAGCTGCGCCATCGGGAACCAGGTGCCGCCGTCGGTCGCCGTGGTGTGGGTGCGGTCATAGGCGATGTGCGAAATCCGCAGATCGTGCAGCTTTGATGTGTCGCCGTCATAGACCGAATAGAATTTTGCGCCGCCATTGTATTTCGCACCGGGACCCTGGTCGCCCCGGGCCGGATCGAACGGCGCCGCGGTCGTGATGATGGCGACCCGGGACTGGTTCAGCGGCTTCTTCAGGGGCTGGAACGGGGCGGAGGTGTAATGCGCCCAGCGGTAGGGGGTGGTGTAGCCGATCGCCGCGTAATAATCGCGGGTCCGCTTCATATAGCCGATCGGGGCGTCGTCATCGGGGGCAAAGCCGAGTTGATCGTCGGATGCTGCGGCCATTTTGCGCTCCCTTTTGCGCGCCATCATTTCAGTCCATAGCTAGACCACGAGCTTGCGGTGTCAAGCCGCGCCCGCACGGGAACAGAATTGCCATGCGAACCGGTCGTTGCGCCGCATTGGTCATGCTTGTGCTGCTGGTGCCGCCGGCCCGGGTCGGCGCGGAGGACGCACCGGCCGCGGCCCCGGCGCCGCCGCCAGGCGCCGAGCAGCCGGCAGCGCCGCCCCCGGACAAGCCCGCTGAGAAGCCCGCGGCGGTCCCGGCGGAGCCGCCTGCGCCACCGCCGGGAGAGCAGGCCGCACCATCGGCCGAGAAACCTGCCGCGCCCCCGGCGGATACGCCCGCGGCGCCAGCCGAGAAGCCCGCGGCGGCGACCGACGACAAGCCCGCGGATGACGCGCGCGAGAGCGACACCCGCGAGGCGATGTGCCTGATGATCGAGTCGGCGGCGCGGGCCAACGATCTGCCGCTCGAATTCTTCGCGCGCGTGATCTGGCAGGAGAGCCGCTTCCAGGCCGATGCGGTTGGTCCGATGACCCGCAACGGCCAGCGCGCGCAGGGCATCGCGCAGTTCATGCCGGGCACGGCAAACGAGCGCGGGCTGCTCGATCCGTTCAATCCGGTGCAGGCGCTGCCGAAGTCGGCCGAATTCCTCAGCGAGCTGCGCAACCAGTTCGGCAATCTCGGCCTCGCGGCGGCCGCCTACAATGCCGGCCCGCGCCGGATCCAGGACTGGCTCGCCGGCTCCGGATACATGCCGCAGGAGACGCGCAATTACGTCTCCGCGATCACCGGCTCCAGCGTCGACGACTGGGCAGCCGCCGGGCGCAACGGCAAGATGCCACAGCGCGCGCCGACGAAGAGCTGCCGCGAACTGATGGCGTTGCTCAAACGCGCGCCCAACCCGTTCGTCGCAGGGCTCGAGCAGCACGTCACGCTGTCGGCGGCCAAGGTCTGGGGCGTCCAGCTCGCCGCCGGCTTCAGCCGCGACAAGGCGCTGGCGATGTATGCCCGCGCCATCAAGCGCCTTGCCAACGTGATCGGCGATCAGGATCCGAGCCTGCTTTCTTCGCGGCTACGCACCCGCGGCAGCGCGACCTTCTACCAGGTGCGCATCGGCGCCGACACGCGCCCCGAGGCAGACGGCCTGTGCAACCGCATCCGCAAGGCGGGCGGGGCGTGTTTTGTTCTAAAGAACAGGGCGTGATTGCGTGGATCCGTAGCCCGGATGAAGCGAAGCGCAAT
>NZ_LFIQ01000092.1:127003-157135 GCF_001189245.1 Bradyrhizobium pachyrhizi
GCTCTCGCCGGTCGCAAGAGCGGCCCCGGATTTAGCTGGCGCTTCATCCGGGCTACCAAGGCGCATACCGGACCTGTGCCGTCTCTTGCTTGACCCTGCGTTGTCCGCGCCCTAATCCGCCGCGATTGCAAACCATCCGTTCCCCGTGGCGCTTCCTCCGCTCGATTCTCCGCAATGGCACACCTCATTCCGCGCCTTCCTGTGGGGCGCGCGGTCGATCGGCGCGACCGTGCTGACCCTGGTGCTGTTTGCGACCTATCTCGGCATCGGCGCGCTGGCGCATGATAGCGGCTTCTCGCTGGGTTGGACGCTGGCGAGCACGGCGTTCGTATGGGCTGGCCCTGCGCAGATCATCGTGATCACGACACTCGGCTCCGGCGCCACCGTGCTGCAATCGGCGATCGCGGTCACGGTCAGCGCGATCCGCCTCTTTCCGATGGTGGTGTCGGTGTTGCCGATGATGCGCACCGAACAGACCAAGCGGCGGCATCTGATCCTCGTGGCGCATCTCACCGCCGTCACGCTGTGGGTCGAGTGCTTCCGCTTCCTGCCGCAGGTGCCGCGCAACCGGCGGATCGCCTTCATCCACGGGCTTGGCTGCGGGCTGGTCACCGTCTGCCTGATCGCCAACACGATCGGCTACATGCTCGCCGCCAACCTCACGCCGCTGTTCGCCGCCGGCATGCTGATGCTGACGCCGCTCGCCTTCCTGTTCTCCACGGCGCGCAACTGCCGCGAGCTCGCCGACGTCATCGCGCTGGTGCTCGGCCTGTTGCTGTTTCCGCTGGCGGCGATGCTGAACAGCGGCGTCGACATCCTGGTCAGCGGGGTCGTCGCGGGCACCATCGCCTACGGCGTGCACCGGGCGAGGGCGGGCATCGTCGGGGCGCGCGCATGAGCGGTTTCATCGGCGACTGGCACGCGCTGGCGATCCTGTTCGTCGCGGGCGTCATCCCCAACCAGATCTGGCGCATGCTCGGCCTGTGGTTCGGCGGCGGCATCGACGAGAACTCCGAACTCTTGGTCTGGGTGAGGGCGGTCGCCACCGCGATCCTCGCCGGAATCATCGCGCAGATCGTGGTGCAGCCGCCGGGCGCGCTCGCCAGCGTGCCGGACTGGCTGCGTTACGGCGCCGTCGCCGCGGGCTTTGTCGTGTTCATGCTGGCGAGGAAATCGATCTTCGCCGGCGTGATCGCGGGCGAGATCGTCATGATCGCGGGCAAATACTGGCTCGGCTGATTGCGGCGTCCGCATTATCCGCTACTCTCGCTTCCCAAGAACAAGACAACGGGGAAACGGCATGCAGCGGCGCGCATCATCGCTATTCATTGTTGCTCTGACGGCGTTGCTGGCGGCGACGCTGCCGGCGCGTACCGCGGATTATCCAACGCGGCCGATCAAGCTCGTGGTGCCCTATGCCGCGGGCGGGCCGACCGACGTGCTCGGCCGCATCGTCGGTGAATATCTCGGGCGCGATCTCAAGCAGGTGGTCGTGGTCGAGAACAAGGCCGGCGCGCAGGGCGCGATCGGCGCCGAGGCCGTGGCGCGCTCCGATCCCGACGGCTACACGCTGTTCGTGACGGCCGCCTCTATCTTCGTGCTCAATCCGCTGCTCTACAAGAAGCTGCCCTACGATCCGACCAAGGATTTTCGCCTGCTGTCCGTCATCACGGACGCGCCGATGATCATGGAGGTGCATCCCTCCGTGCCGGCAAAGACGATCGCGGAGTTCGTCGCCTACGCCAAGAAGAATCCCGGAAAACTCAATTTCGGATCGGCGGGCACCGGCGGCACGGTTCATCTCGCCGGCGAGATGTTCAAGCAGATGGCTGGCGTCGAGATGACCCACGTGCCCTACAAGGGCGCGGGGCCGGCGCTGACCGATCTTTTGTCCGGCAACATCCAGCTGATGTTCGACACGCTCGGCACCGCGCTGCCGCCGGTCAAATCAGGCATGCTGCGTGCGCTCGGCGTCAGCTCGACCGAGCGCATTACCGATCTGCCCGATCTGCCGACGATCGCCGAGAGCGGTTATCCCGATTATGCGGTCAGCGTCTGGTATGGTATCGCAGCGCCGTCGAAGGTGCCCGACGACATCGCCGACAAGATCAAGGCAAGCCTCGACCGGGCCTTGAACGATGAGGCGTTCCGCGCTTCGCTGCTCAAGATCGGTTTCCCGCCGCTGCGCGCGAAGAGCCTGGCCGAGATCGACAAGTTCGTGAATACCGATCGCGCGCGATGGGCGGGCGTGGTCAAGGCGTTGAACATATCGCTGGATTGACACATGGTACGTGAAATGGAACTGCGCCAGGGCGAGGTCGCCGTCGACATGCCGACAGCGCGCGATGCCGCGCTCGTCTTCATCGGCCGCATCCGCACGCCCTGGACCTCGCGACTGGCGACGCCGCGGCAGGGGCGGCATGACGGCCCGGTGTGCCGGCTCGAAATTTTCGAGCCCTGGGTCGCCGCGATCAAGGGTGTCGATTTCTATTCAAATCTCGAGGTGCTGTACTGGTTGCACCAGTCGCGCCGCGACATCGTGCTGCAGAGCCCGAAGAACAACGGCAACACCCGCGGCACCTTCTCGCTGCGCTCGCCGG
Source organism: Bradyrhizobium pachyrhizi (assembly GCF_001189245.1). Lineage (GTDB taxonomy): Bacteria > Pseudomonadota > Alphaproteobacteria > Rhizobiales > Xanthobacteraceae > Bradyrhizobium > Bradyrhizobium pachyrhizi. The sequence goes on from NZ_LFIQ01000092.1 coordinate 129,604, forward strand.
TGCGCCCCAACCCGATCGGCACCTCAATCGTCAAGCTGGTCGGCGTCGAGGGCAACGTCATCCTGGTGCGCGGCCTCGACTGCCTGGACGAGACGCCGCTGATCGACGTCAAGCCCGACCGCTGCGAGTTCACGCCGCTGGCCCCGCCGCAGGCTGGAGACTTCGAGACGGAGTGAGATTCGTCGATACCGTAGCCCGGATGCACCGAAGCGAAATCCGGGGCGGTCTTACATCGGCTGCAAGATTCCCGAAATTGCGCTACGCTCCATCCGGGCTACGCAGCGACGCCTTCGGCGTTACTTCAACGCTGCGATCAGCTTCGTCGCGCTCGCCTCCAGCACCTTGCCATCTTCCTTGTGGCTGGCAGGCGGCAGCAGCGCGACGCCGTCCTTGCGTGGCATGACGTGCATGTGCAGATGGAAGACGACCTGGCCACCGGCTGGCTCGTTGAATTGCTGCACCGTGATGCCGTCGGCTTCGAACGCCTTCATCGCAGCGGCCGCGATCTTGTGCGAGGCGCGCGCGACATGGGCGTAGTCGTCGGGCTTGATGTCGAGGATGTTGCGGGCAGGGGCCTTCGGAATGACGAGCGTATGCCCCGGCGAGCGCGGCATGATGTCGAGGAACGCGAACACGTGCTCGTCCTCATAGACCTTGTAGCAGGGCAGCTCGCCGCGCAGGATCTTCGCGAAAATGTTGTTGTTGTCGTAGGCGGCGGGCATGGCGGCGGCTCCTCGATGATGCTGCTTTATTGCCTAGGTGGCGGCGGAGACGTCAAGCGTCGTCGTCGACCGTCTTGCGGAACGGGCCGGCCTCGGTGAGCTCGCGGCCGACCTCGGCGACATAGTCGCGCTCGCGCTTGAGGTAATCGGCGATCGCCCGGCGCAGTCCGGGGTCGGCGATGAAATGCGCCGAATAGGTTGTCTGCGGCAGGTAGCCGCGCGCCAGCTTGTGCTCGCCCTGCGCGCCGGCCTCGACCACCTTGAGCCCGCGTTGAACCGCGAAATCGATCGCCTGGTAGTAGCAGACCTCGAAATGCAGGAACGGGTGGTGCTCGATCGCGCCCCAGTTGCGGCCGAACAGCGTGTCCGAGCCGATGAAGTTGATCGCACCGGCGATCCAGCGGCCGTTGCGCTTGGCCATCACCAGCAGCACGTCCCGGCTCATCGTCTCGCCGATCAGCGAGAAGAATTCTCGGGTCAGATACGGCCGGCCCCATTTGCGCGAGCCGGTCTCCATATAGAACTCGAAGAACGCATCCCAGGCGTCCTCGGTGATGTCCGAGCCGGTGAGCCAGTGGATGGTGATCCCGGCGCCAACCGCCTCGCGGCGCTCGCGCTTGATGCCCTTGCGGTGACGCGAGTTCAGCGAGCCGAGAAAATCGTCGAAGGTCTTGTAGCCCTCATTGCGCCAGTGGAACTGCTGGTCGGTCCGCTGCAGGAAACCGTGTGCGCCAAGGAACCTGGCCTCGTCCTCGCGGGCGAACGTCACATGCACGGAGGAGGCCTCGGTGGCGTTGCAGAGTGCCCGGAGGCCTCGTGCCAGCGCCGAGCCGATCACCTCGCGGTCGACGCCGTCGCGGATCAACAGCCGCGGCCCGGTCGCGGGCGTGAAGGGGACGGACACCTGAAGCTTCGGGTAATAGCTGCCGCCGGCACGGTGATAGGCCTCGGCCCAGCCGCGATCGAACACGTATTCGCCCTGCGAGTGCGATTTCAGATAGCAGGGCACGACGCCGACGATCCGGCCATCAAGCTTTGCGATCAGATGCCGCGGACCCCAGCCGGTCCGCGGGCAGGCCGAGTTGGAGGCTTCGGCGGCAGCAAAAAAGGCGTGGGAAACGAATGGGTTATAGCTCGAACTTGCGGCGACCTGGCAATTGTTTGCAGAACCGGGCGAGGCCAGCGTGTCGAGGTGATGGATGCTGTCCGCGTCCGCCTTGGGATTGGCGCAAGCGTCCCATTCGGCGGACGGAATGCCGCCGATGTCAGCTACAGCCTCTAGGGTGATTTCAGAAGACGCCATCGAGAATGAAGACCGGTGCCTCGTTTGAGCATGATTTTTCCGGAACAGCTGGCTCAACTTCCGGATCATGCCCCGCATTCCGCCATCGCCGATGACGACCAACCCTCGCCAACATCGTGCGTCGCAGCGGCGAGTTCAAGACGGCAAGGGCATGTCTCGGACATGTCAGGTTCCCGGCACGAACCCCTCGAAAATCATCTGGTCGGCGTAGCGCGCCGCGCGCTCGCGCTGTTCCACCGTCCGCACGGTCCAGGCCAGCAGCGGACAGCCGAACACATTGCGGGCGATCCACGGCTCCGGCGCCGGCAGCTGGTTGACCCAATAGGCGACGAAATGCGGCTCGGTCGTAAAGCCATGCCGCAGGTACAGCATGCTGTCGCGCTGCGCCGGCGTCAGCTTGTCCCAATGGCCGTCGTCATAGGTGCGCTGGGCGGTGATGCCGCGCGGCAGGTTCGGCATGATCTCGCGCAGCGCCAGCACCTGGTCGGGATCGAAGGACATGCCGACCACCGGGCCGGAATAGGACGCCAGCACCTCGGCCATCCGCCGCACCAGCTTGCGGTCGCCGTCGAAATGGCTCTTCACCTCGACCACCAGCGGCACGCGGCCGGCGACCAGCGCGCAGAGATCGCCGAGCGTCATCATCTGCTCGGCGGTGTCCTTGAACTTGACGGCCTTCAGCTCGGCCGCGGTCCTGGTCGCCAGCATGCCCGCCGCCTCGGTGAGACGGCCGAGCGCATCGTCGTGATGCACCATGGCCTCGCCGTCGGCGGTGAGCTGGATATCGCACTCGATGGCGAAGTTGCCGGCGACCGCGGCGGTGGCCGCGGCCGGCATGTTCTCGATGATGCCGCGTGCGGCATCGTGCAGGCCGCGATGGGCGACCGGCCGTTTCGTCAGCCAATCAGGAGCGCGCATCGATCAGGCGACTTCGAACACGCCTTCGACTTCGACCGCGGCGTCCGCGGGCAGCGAGGCGACGCCGACGGTGGTACGGGCATGGCGGCCCTTGTCGCCGAACGCCTCGACCATCAGGTCGGAGGCGCCGTTCAGCACCTTCGGCCCGTCGAAGAAGTCGGGCGCCGAATTGATGAAGCCGCCGAGCCGCACCACGCGCACGACCTTGTCGAGGTCGCCGAGCGCGGCCTTGATCTGGGCCAGCAGGTTGATTGCGCAGCCGCGCGCGGCAGCGGCGCCCTGTTCGAGCGTGACGCCGGCGCCGAGCTTGCCCTTGGCGATTAGCTTGCCCTCGGCGTTGAAGCAGACCTGGCCCGACACGAACAGCAGGTTTCCGCTGCGGACGAAGGGAACATAGTTTGCGACCGGGGAGGTCGGCTCGGGAAGTGTGATGCCCTGTGACGCCAGTTTTTGTTCGACGGTACCCGCCATTTTTTGGTCCCCCAATTGGATTGCACGAAGCCTGAAACGCGGTCAGGGCCAAGTTTGTTTCGATTGTTTCGCGCATCGTGCCGCCGGTTGCAAGCGACGGTAAGGGGAGGATAGTGCCGCCATGAGGTGCGGATTCGCACGGTAAGCCGCCGAAAATGACGGCAATTTCGCTGCGTACATTGCCATTTTGTCAGACTTGCCCCAGTTGCGGCGCAATACCACCGTCACTATTGTGGCGAATCCCTGCCTCCTTGAGGAAACCACATGACCCTGCCGTTCCGGACTCCGTCGCGTGCCCTGGTGTTTGCGATCGCCGTTGCCGCAGGATCCGGTCTGGTTCAGGGGCCCGCGGTCGCGGCGGCAAGCGGGCCGTTTCTCGCGCATCAGGCGCTCTACGACCTCAGCCTGGTGAAATCGCGCGGCTCCAACTCGGTCAGCGATGCGCGCGGGCGCATCCTCTACAATTTCTCCGGCAACTCCTGCGAAGGCTACACCTCCGAATTCCGCCAGGTGTCCGAGCTCGACAGCGGCGAGGGCAAGGTGACGCTGTCCGATCTTCGCTCCACGTCCTGGGAGGAGGCGTCGGGCAAAAGCTACCGCTTCAAGATCGACACGCGGATGAACGACAGCGAATCGTCGCCGGTCGACGGCATCGCTGAGCGGGTCGGCGATCATATCACCGTGAAGCTGACCCAGCCGGTGAAGAAGACGTTCAATATCGACGGCAAGATCGTGTTCCCGACCGAGCAGATTCAGCACATCATCGCTGCCGCCCGCGACGGCAAATCTGTCCTCGAGCAGACCGTCTATGACGGCTCCGACAACGGCGAGAAGATCTACAACACGCTGACTGTGATCGGCCGGCCGATCGCGGGCGACCGCGCGCCGTCATCGCCCGATCCGTCGACGGCGAGCAATGCGATGAAGGCCATGACGCGCTGGCCGGTGACGGTGAGCTATTACGACAGCGACGCGCGCGCGAAGGACGGCGAGCAGACGCCGGTCTACGCGATGTCGTTCGAGCTTTACGAGAACGGCGTCTCCCGCGCGCTGGTACTGGACTACAACGATTTCGTGATCTCGGGCGCGCTGGACAAGTTCGACGTCAGGGATTCCAAGCCCTGCAAGTGACGGGCTGGCTATCGCCACCCACTCAGCGTCGTCCCGGCGAAAGCCGGGACCCATAATCACCGTTGTTTGTAGTTGGGCCTCGCTGGGACCGCAGCGTCGTGTCGCAACACGGCCCTGTGGTTATGGGTCGCGGCTCTCGCCAGGACGACAGCGGAGCAAGCCCCCCGCGAGACCGCACTGGCCGTAACCGTCCGACACGAGTACGCTTCCCAAAACGCACGTGTCAGGGAGGCACCTCATGAGCAAGCTCAACCATCTTCGCCCCAGCGGCCTGCATCACAATCCGGCTTACTCCCACGTCGTCGTCGCCTCCGGCGCGCGCACGATCTACATTTCGGGACAGGTCTCCGTCGACGAGGAGGGCCGCGTGGTCGGCGCCGGCGATCTCGCCGCGCAGACGACGCAGGTGATGCAGAACCTCGGCATGGCGCTGAAGGCCGCCGGGGCCAGCTATTCCGATATCGTGAAGATCACGACCTTCGTCGTCGGCTACAAGCCGGAGCTCCGTCCCATCATCGGAAAGGCGCGCTCGGCATTCTTCGAGGGCATGGAGCCGCCGGCCTCTACGTTGGTCGGCGTCACCGCGCTCGCGGCGCCGGAATGGCTGATCGAGATCGAGGCGGTGGCGGTCACGGATTGACGGGCTGCGCAGTCGTCATGCGCGGGCGCGACCCGCGCATCCATCGCCTTTCAAAGAGTCCTTGTTGATGGATGGCCGGGTCAAGCGGCCATGACGACCGATTACTCCTCCGCGCTCTTCTGCGGCCCCTCATAGGCAATGCCCCTGATCACGGCGGCATTGCCGAATTTCTTGCGCAGATTGTCCATCGCGCGTTCGGCGTGCGCCGAGCGGCGGTCGAGCATGTCGGAATCGTTGGCCTGCGCGCCCGGGCGCAGCGCGCTGACGCCGGTGCCCATCAGGCGGAAGGCGGTGCCGTCGATTTCCTTCACCAGCATCTCGCGCGACACCGCAAAGATCTTGGCCGCAAGCTGGGTCGGCGTCTGGATCGATTGCGAACGGGTGCGCTGGCGGAAGTCCGCGGTCTTTAGCTTCAGCGTGACGGTGCAGCCCGAGAGCTCGCTGGTCTTCAGCCGCGCCGAGACTTTCTCGGACAGTTTCCAGAGCAGTCTTTCCAGCGTTGCGAAGTCGCGGATGTCGGTCTCGAAGGTGGTCTCGCTCGAGATTGTCTTCGCGCCGCGATCGGCCACCACGCTCCGGTCGTCGATGCCGCGTGCCAGCCGCCACAGCCGGCGGCCTTCGCTCGCGAACTGTTTCATCAATTCGTTCTCGTCGGCGCGCTGCAGGTCGGCGATGATGCGGAAGCCGCGCTGCACCAGCTTTTCCTGGGTCGCAGGGCCGACGCCGTAGATGAACCCGACCGGTTTGCTGGCCAGCATCTCGCGCGCCTCGTCCTGGTCGAGCGCGGCAAAGCCCCTCGGCTTGTCGAGGTCGGAGGCGATCTTGGCGAGGAACTTGTTGCAGGACAGGCCGACCGACACCGTGATGCCGATGTCGCGCTCGACCTCGCGGGCGAATTTGGCGAGCACCTTGGCCGGGATCATGCCGTGGACGCGCTGCGTGCCGGCGAGATCGAGGAAGGCTTCGTCGATCGACAGCGGCTCGACCAGCGGCGTCAGCGCCTGCATCGCCTGCCGCACCTCGCGTCCGACCCGGACATACTTCGCCATGTCCGGCGGGATCACGGTCGCGTCCGGGCAGAGTTCCAGCGCCTTGAACATCGGCATCGCCGAGCGGACGCCGTAGGTGCGGGCGATGTAGCAGGCGGCGGACACCACGCCGCGCTTGCCGCCGCCGATGATGACCGGGCGATCGGCGATGTCAGGATTGTCGCGCTTCTCGACGGTGGCATAGAACGCGTCGCAGTCGATGTGGGCCAGCGCCAGCGCGGGCAGGGCGCGATGACGCACCAGCCGCGGCGAGCCGCAATGGCTGCAGCGCTTCACCTTGATATCGAGGTCGCCGAGGCAGTCTCGGCAGAAACTGAGGGGGCCGTCGGAAGCTGCCGCTGCCGTCGTCACGGCACGTCGCGCTCCCATTTCGGGTCGCCCAGCGCCTGACGGGCGGCGGCGATATTGGTCGGGTGCAGTTCCGAGGCCTTGGCAAACGCCGTCACGGTGGCGTCGTCGCGCATCACGAAATCGAGCACGCTCGCAAGAAATTGAGGATCGGACGCGGCGTTCCGCAGCGTCTCTGGACCGATTCCGGTTTCGGCCAGGAACAGGCCCAGCCGCTCCGGATCGCCGGCAATAAAGCCGAGCGCCTGAATCGCAACGATTTCAGCAACTTCCCGGGGGTTGTGAACAGGCTTTTTCAACGCGCCGGTTTGCCTTTCCGTTAACTTATGGTCTCTATTGAGAGGCCCATCATGCCCGAGTCTTCCGCGTGTGTTCAAGCAACGGAAACCACGCTGTGGAAGTTGGAGTTCGGGTTAACGGGTTAGAGCGATTCTGGCGCTAGTTTGAATTCACATTTTCGACGCGCCCCGAGCGCGGTGCGTGAGGTGCCGCAGCCGGGCCCGTCTCCTGGGTTTGGGAGGGACGGGATGGCCAAAACCGTCCTGATCGTGGAGGACAATGAGCTCAACATGAAGCTCTTTCGCGATCTGTTGGAAGCGCACGGCTATCAGACTTCGGGCACCAGCAATGGCTTCGAAGCGCTCGACCTTGTCCGCAAGCTGCGCCCCGACCTCATCCTGATGGACATCCAGCTACCCCAGGTTTCCGGCCTGGAGGTGACGCGCTGGATCAAGGACGATCCCGATCTGCGCGCAATTCCGGTGGTCGCGGTCACCGCCTTCGCCATGAAGGGCGACGAAGAACGCATCCGCGAGGGCGGCTGCGAAGCCTATTTGTCCAAGCCGATCTCGGTCGGCAAATTTATTGAGACTGTCCGACGCTTTATCGGATAGGGGAGTTGTGGTGCAATGTCCGCGCGTATCCTCGTGGTCGATGACGTTCCGGCGAACGTCAAGTTGTTGGAAGCCCGTCTGTCAGCCGAATATTTCGATGTACTGACTGCCTCCAACGGGACCGAGGCACTGGAAATTTGCGCACGCGCCGAATGCGACATCATCCTGCTCGATGTCATGATGCCCGACATGGACGGCTTCGAGGTCTGCCGCCGGCTGAAGTCGAATCCGGCGACCCATTTCATTCCGGTCGTCATCGTCACCGCGCTCGACAGTCCGGCCGATCGCGTGCGCGGCCTTGAAGCCGGCGCCGATGACTTCCTGACCAAACCGGTATCCGACGTCGTGCTGATCGCGCGCGTGCGCTCGCTGACGCGGCTGAAGATGATGACCGACGAACTGCGCATGCGCGCCATCACCTCGCTCGAGATCGGCATGCAGGCGCCCGAGCGCAGCGCGATCGCCGACAAGGGCACCGGCGGCCGCATTCTCCTCGTCGACGACCGGCCGTCGTCCTACGAGAAGCTGGCGCCGATCCTCTCCGCCGAACACACGGTCGACGTCGAGATCAATCCGTCGGAAGCCTTGTTCCACGCCGCCGAGGGCAATTACGATCTGCTGATCGTGTCGCTGAGCCTCGACAATTACGATGGCCTGCGGCTGTGCAGCCAGGCCCGCTCGCTGGAGCGCACGCGCCAGGTCCCGATCCTCGCCATCTCGGATGCCGACAACAACACGCGGCTGATGCGCGGGCTCGAGATCGGCGTCAACGACTACCTGCTGCGTCCGGTCGACAAGAACGAGCTGTTGGCGCGTGCGCGCACCCAGATCCGCCGCCGCCGCTACACCGATCATCTGCGCGATAATGTGCAGAACTCGATCGAGATGGCGATCACGGATGCGCTGACCGGTCTCAATAACCGGCGCTACATGGAAAGCCATCTCGCGACGCTGGCGGAGCAGGCCTCGATCCGCGGCAAGCCGCTGGCGCTGATGATCCTCGACATCGACTACTTCAAGGCGATCAACGACACCTACGGCCACGATGCCGGCGACGACGTGCTGCGCGAATTCGCCGTCCGTATCCGCAAGTCGATCCGCGGCATCGATCTGGCCTGCCGCTATGGCGGTGAGGAGTTCGTCATCGTGATGCCCGAGACCGACCTGCACGTCGCCGGCATGGTCGCCGAACGGCTGCGCCGCTCGATCGCCGGCGAGCCCTTCACCGTCGACAAGGGCGGCAAGCGGATCACCGTCACGATCTCGATCGGTCTCACCACGCTGGAGCGCAAGGGCGAGCAGGTCACCGATGTGCTCAAGCGCGCCGACACCGCGCTCTATCGCGCCAAGCACGACGGCCGCAACCGCGTGGTGTCGGCCGCAGCCTAGCCGCATCTCGTAGCCCGGATGGAGCGAAGCGTAATCCGGGACGCCGGTGCATGTGGCGCGGTACCCGGATTTCGCGGAGCCTGTCATCGGGCGCGCATTCGCGCGACCCGTTGGTTCCATCCGGGCTTACCCAGTTGCACTATCTGCCGCGCTTCACCGCGTCATAGGCCATCCGCTTGAACTCGAACGAGAACGGATGGACGAACGCCATCTGGCGCTGCGCCATCATGACGCCGGCGATGCCCGTTTTGGGCGAAGTCCACCACTGCGTGCCTGCGACGCCGCCCCAATAGAGTTCGCCGGCGGCGTCGGGATGATCGATCGGGGAGGGGTTGAGGATCAACCCGCCGGCGAGACCGTAGGTCTTGCCGGGCTGCTCGCCCATCATCGCGAAGCGGATCCATTGGCCCGGTGTGAGCTGGTTGGTCATCGCCTCTGCGATCGTCTCCGGCTTCAGCAGCGTCGGTCCGCCGGGCAGCAGGCTGCGGATCAGCGCGACCATGTCATGGAGCGTCGAGACGAGACCGCCGCCGCCATTGAAGCGCGGCACCGGCCGCAAATAAGCGCCCGGATAGGGAGCATTGTCGGTGCGTGTCAGGCCCGGCTTCATCGGATCCATCAGATCGGCGCCGGCGTAATAGGCGACGAGCCGGTTGTGGTCCTTCTCCGGAACATGGAAGCCGGTGTCGACCATGCCGAGCGGATCGAGGATGCGCGCCTTGATGAACTTGTCGAACGGCTGGCCGCTCACCACCTCGACCAGTCGTGCGACCACGTCGATCGCAACCGAATATTCCCATGACGAGCCGGGATGGAACACCAGCGGCAGATCGGACAGACCGTCGACCATGTCGGCGAGCGTCGTCATCGGATTGAGGATCTTGCGCTCGTTGTAGGCCTTGAAGATCGGTGTCCCTGGATCGAACAGGCCGTAGCTGAGGCCGGCCGAGTGACTCAGCAGATGGCGAATGGTGATCGACCGCTGTGCCGGCCCGGTGTCGTCGATCGACGTCGCGCCCGGCCGCAGCACCTTCCGGTTTCTGAGTTGCGGGATGAAGGTCTCGATCGGATCGTCGAGCCGGAAGCGGCCCTCCTCGACCAGCAGCAGCGCTGCGCAGGAGGTGATCAGCTTGGTGTTGGAGAAGACGCGGAAGATGTGATCGGTGCGCAGCGGAATCTGCGCTTCCTTGTCGGCCCATCCGACGCAGCCCGTGTCAGCGACGTCGCGCCCGACCAGAACCGTCCAGGAGATGCCGGACAGGAGATCGTTGTCGATATAGCGCTGCATGGCCGCGCGCGCCGGCGCGAAATCATACCCGGTGGCCGTTACTTTCAGATCTTCCATGGTCGTTCCCTGTTGTGCCGCAGATCTTCTGTGGAGCAGGTCTTTGCGCGGTCGCTGTCAATCTCGCCGGACGGAATATCCAATCGGGAATGCCGTGGCCTGCGGTCGGTGTTAACAACCAAACCTGACTTCGGCACGCAACCGGATTTATCCGGCGCGTTTCTTGCCCGCGGGGGCGGGGCTGCCGACCTTGACGCCTGCATTTGCCAGCAACACGCGCGCGGCTTCCCTGGCCGCGCGCGCCATCGCCGGATCGTCGCGCACCAGATCCTGCGCGATCGAGCCGTCGACCAGCAACGTGAGCTGGGTCGCAAGTCCCTCGGCGTCCGTGACGCCGAGCTGCCGCAGCAGGTCGCGAAACCAGAGCCGGCGGCTTTCCTTGAAGGCGATTGCGATGTTTCTGAAGGTGCGGTCCTCGTCCTCCGGGCCGAGCTCGGCCACTGCGTTCACGAACGGGCAGCCGCGAAAGTCCTTCGCCGAGAAGCGCCGCTCCAGCGAATCGAAAGTCGCGAGAATCTGCTCGGCCGGCGGCTTGTCGGAGGGACGCGGCTGCACGAAGCGGCGTTGCAGATAGGCTTCGATCAGCGCGTCCTTCGATGGGAAGTGGTTGTAGAGCGTGCGCTTGCTGATGCCGATCTCGGCCGCGATGGTGTCGACGCCGATGGCGCGAATGCCCTGCAGGTAGAACAGTCTGTCGGCGGTCTCGAGGATCCGCTCCTTCATGGTCTGTTTGGGAGGCGGGGAAGCCATGCGCCAGCCGTGATCCTCTTCGCTTGACAGTCGGCCCCCTGTATAGCCTAAGTACACAGGTCTGTGTAACCAAAACATGCATGAATCGCAGGCCATGGCACGCGTGCCGTGCCGTTATGGGAGAACAAGAACAATGTCCCTGTTGCAGGTCCTGCGTCCCACGCTTCCCATCCTGATCGGCGCCTCCATCATGCTCACGCTGAGCATGGGGCTGCGGCAGAGCCTCGGTATCTTCATGCAGCCGCTGACGCACGACATCGGCATCTCGATATCCCACTTCACGCTGGCGCTCGCGGTGCAGAACCTCGCCTGGGGCTTTCTGCAGCCGGTCGCCGGCGCGATGACGGTGCGTTACGGCTTCCGCCCGATCATGGTGGTCGGCGCGCTGGCCTACATCGCGGGCCTCGTACTGATGACCACGGCGCATGGGCTCGTTGCCATCATGATCGGCGCAGGTGTCCTGATCGGCCTTTCGCTCGCCTGCACCGCGAATGCGATCGCAATGTCGGTCTCGGCGCGCGCGGTGCCGGAGACGGTACGCTCGACCGTGCTCGGCATGGTCTCCGCCGCGGGCTCGCTCGGCGCGCTGCTGTCGGCGCCGATCGGCCAGATGCTCAATGAAGGTTTCGGCTGGCGCGTCGGACTTGCCGGCTTCGTGATCCTCTCGGTCTTCATGATTCCGGCTGCGTTGTACGCCGGCCGCGTCGACAAGATCCCGCTGCCGAAGCCCGCGGCCGACGATATCGGCAACGCCACCGCGGCGACAGCGGCGAAGACCGCGTTCAGCAACGCAGCCTTCGTGGTGATGACCTGCGCCTACATGGTCTGCGGCATGCAGCTTGTCTTCCTCACCACGCATCTGCCGTCGTATCTCGCGATCTGCGGGCTCGATCCGATGCTGAGCGCGCAGACGCTCGGCATGATCGGCGGCTTCAACGTGCTGGGCTCGCTGTTCTTCGGCTGGGCCGGCCAGCGCTGGAACAAGCTGGCGCTGCTCGGCGCGATCTACATCCTGCGCTCGCTGGCGCTCGCCTGGTACTTCATGCTGCCGGCAACGCCCGGCTCGACGCTGCTGTTCGGCGCCATCATGGGCTTCCTCTGGATGGGCGTCGGTCCGCTGGTCGCGGGCGCGGTGGCCGAGATGTTCGGCTTGCGCTGGCAGGCGATGATCCAGGGCCTCGCCTTCATGAGCCACCAGGTCGGCAGCTTCCTCGGCGCTTACGGAGGAGGGCTGATCTACGACTCGCTCGGCTCCTACGCCATGGCCTGGCGCATCGGCGTCGCGCTGGGTCTTGCCGGCGGCATCATCCAGCTCGCCTTCGCGCTGATCCGGCCGGCGCAACCGCCACTGCTCAAAGTCGCATAGAAACGCAAAACGGGGCCCAAGGGGCCCCGTTTGAACGTCGGAAGTAGCCGATCTTACTTGATCTTGGCTTCCTTGAACTCGACGTGCTTGCGCGCGACCGGGTCGTACTTCTTCTTGACCAGCTTGTCGGTCATGGTGCGCGAATTCTTCTTGGCAACGTAATAGAAGCCGGTGTCGGCCGTCGACACGAGCTTGACCTTGATTGTGACCGCCTTGGCCATGTGCAAAACCTCGAAAATCGGGGGAATTCGGGAGCCGGCCAAATCGGCCCGCGTTTGGCCCGGAAACTAGCCAGAAACAGCCCAAAGTCAAGGATTTCTGAGCCAAGATCACCCCGATTCCGGGCCTATTACCCCTCGAAGAACTGATTTTTCGGCCGCGGCAGGCCCAAATTCTCGCGCAAGGTCCGCCCCTCATACTCTTTGCGGAAAATCCGGCGCTTTTGCAGTTCCGGGACCACCTTGTCGACGAAGTCGAACAGGCCCTGCGGCAGATAGGGGAACATGATGTTGAAGCCGTCGCTGCCGCGGCCGGTCAGCCATTCCTCCATCTGGTCGGCGATGGTCTGCGGCGTGCCGACGAAGGCGAGCCCGCCATAACCGCCGACGCGCTGGGCGAGTTGGCGCACGGTGAGCTTGTCGCGCGCTGCGACATCGACGAGGCGCTGCCGGCCGCTCTTGCTGGCATTGGTTTCGGGGATCGGCGGCAACTGTCCGTCGGGATCGAAGCCGGACGCATCGGTGCCGAGGATCACCGACAGTGAGGCGATCGCGCTGTCGTAATGCACGCGGCTGTCGAGCAGCGCGCGTTTCTCTTTTGCTTCTTCGACGCTGTCACCGACGACGACGAAGGCGCCGGGCAGGATCTTCAGATGCTCCGGATCGCGGCCAACCTTCTCCATGCGGCCCTTGATGTCGGCGTAGAGCTTCTGTCCGTCGGCCAGGCTGCCGCCGCCGGTGAACACGGCTTCCGCGGTCTCGGCCGCAAGCTGCCTGCCGTCATCGGAAGCGCCGGCCTGCACGATGACAGGCCAGCCCTGCACGGGGCGGGCGATGTTCAGCGGACCGCGGACCGAGAGATATTTGCCCTTGTGATTGAGCACATGCATCTTGTCGGGATCGACGAACAGCCCGGACCCGACATCGCGCACGAACGCATCGTCGGCGAAGGAATCCCACAGGCCGGTGACGACGTCGTAGAACTCGCGGGCGCGCTTGTAGCGCTCGGCGTGCTCCATATGGTCGTCGAGGCCGAAATTCAGCGCTGCATCGGGATTGGACGTGGTGACGATATTCCAGCCGGCGCGGCCGCCCGAGATGTGGTCGAGCGAGGCGAAGCGCCGCGCGACGTGATAGGGCTCGTCGAAGGTGGTCGAGCCGGTCGCGATCAGGCCGATATTCTCCGTCACGGCGGCGAGCGCCGACAGCAGCGTGAACGGCTCGAACGAGGTCACGGTGTGGCTGCGCTTCAGCGCGTTGATCGGCATGTTCAGCACGGCCAGATGGTCGGCCATGAAGAAGGCGTCGAACTTGCCGGCCTCGAGCTTGCGGATCAGCGTCTTGATGTGGTCGAAGTTGAAATTGGCGTCGGGCCAGGCCCCGGGATAGCGCCAGGCACCGGTGTGAATGCTGATCGGCCGCATGAACGCGCCGAGCTTGAGTTGACGCTTCGCCATTGCCCCGTTCCGTCCTTGATGTCGTTAGCGGAACAGATAGGGAGGCGTTTCGCGGCGCGCCATCCTGACGGCGCCAGAAGATTTTTGCAATTTGAGGGCCGGTCAGAGGATAAGTCCACGCTCGCCTTACGGTCGTCATCGCGAGCGAAGCAAAGCAATCCATCTCACCGCTTCTTGAACCGTGGATTGCTTCGTCGCTTCGGCGCAAAATTGCTTTGCAATTTCGTCGCGAGCTTCTCCCAAGGACGGGGCGCTACTACGTCCCCAGCACATCCTTCTGCATCTTGCCGCCGTAGAAATGGAAGAACGGCACGGGCGCGTCGTGGCGGAGCGGGCCGGTGGCTAGACGGCGGTCGAGCTCGGCGAGCACGTTCTTGGTCATGGCATGCGCGTCGGCGAGCGGCTCGGAGCCGATCTCGACCCAGACCAGCTCGACGAGCTCGGCATCGGCATGCACCACGCCCTCGACACGATGGGCGATCGTCGACGCGTCGGCAGTGAAGAAGCGCGTATCGAAGCGGCGGACGCGGCCGGGCGGGGTGATCGCACGCGCGATCAGGAACAGGCCGGACGGATCGGGCAAGAGGTCTGCGTCGGCGAACGGCGCCCAGGGCCCGTCGAGCTTGTGCCGCTTCTCGACCTTGCGGCCAAGGCAGAGCCCGGTCTCCTCGCAGGCCTCGCGGATCGCGGCGTTGGCAAGCGCACGCGCGCGGCCGGGCGTGATCTTCGGGCTGCCCTTCAACAAATTGGCTTCGAGCTCCGGCGTGATCGGCGCTGCGACCGGCACGCGATTGTCGGCCTTGTCGACGCGGCCGCCGGGGAAAACGAATTTGCCGGGCATGAACACGACCTTGTCGTGGCGCTTGCCGACCAGCACCTTCGGCTTGGCGCCGGAGCGATCGATCAGGATCAGCGTCGCGGCATCCTTCGGCCGGAAATACGCATGATGATCGGCTTCTTTTTCGCCCTGGTGGACGACAGCGGCGGGTGCGGCAGCTTCAGTCATTTCATCCCTTTCATTTCTTCTTGCGGCCCGGTTTAGCTAGACCGGCGGGATGTCGCTAGGGGGATTCTCGTCAAAGCCATGCATGCGCAGGGCCCATTGCAAGCCGATCACGGCTCCCTTCACCGGCTGCAACAAAGCCAGCGATGCTAACAGCGTGAAGGGCAGATAGATCGCAAGCTGCAGCCACACCGGCGGCGAATAATTAGTCTCGATCCACAGCGCCATCGGTACCACGATATGGCCGACGATAACGATGACGAGATAGGCAGGCAGATCGTCGGCGCGATGCGGCGTGAAGTCGAGGTCGCAGACCGGGCAATGGCCGTCGCATTTGAGAAACTTGCGGAACAGTCTGCCTTTTCCGCAGCGCGGACAGCGGCAGCGGAACCCGCGCTTCATCGCGCTCCACGCGTCGCGCTTCTCGGGCTCGGCCGCCTCGCGAGTCCAGACCACCGTCGGCGGTGTCACTTCCATGACTTGCCTCGCTTCGATTTGCCGGACTTCTGCTGCGCCGGCTTGCGATCCTTCTTGCGCGATTTCCGCTCCTTGTGCGCCTTCTTGCCTGATCCGTTTGGTCCCTTGCCAAATCCGGCGGCGCGGCGCTCGGCCCTTGCGCTGTCGCGTTTTCTGCCGCGCGGAATTGCCTGACCATCGGATAATAACTCAAATCGCAGCGCGCCGGCTATCGGCGCGGCTTCCACCAGACGCACATCGACGACGTCGCCGAGCCGATACTTGGTGCCGCTGCGCGTGCCGATCAGCGCGTGGCGGGTTTCGTCGTAGTTGAAATATTCGCTGCCGATGGTTCGGATCGGGATCAGGCCGTCGGCGCCGGTGTCGTCGAGTTTCACGAACAGGCCGGATCGCGTCACGCCGGAAATGCGGCCCTGGAACGAGGCGCCGACCTTATCGGCAAGGAAATGCGCGATCAGCCGGTCGGTGGTCTCGCGCTCCGCCTTCATCGCGCGGCGCTCGGTGACGGAAATCTGCGCGGCGATCTCGGCGAGCGTCTCCACGGTCTCATCCGTCGGCAAGGCGCCTTCGCCAAGCCCGAGCGCGCGGATCAGCGCGCGATGCACGATCAGATCGGCATAGCGACGGATCGGCGAGGTGAAGTGGGCGTAGCGGCGCAGGTTCAAGCCGAAATGGCCGTAGTTCTCGGCGGAGTATTCGGCCTGCGCCTGCGAACGCAGCACCACCTCGTTGACCAGCGGCTCGTAGTCCTCGCCGGCAACCTGCGCCAGCACGCGGTTGAATTGGGTGGGACGCAGCGCGCCCTGCTTGGTGAAGGGCAGGTCGAGCGTCTTGAGGAATTCCTGCAGGTTGTGCACCTTCTCCTGGCTCGGCTCGTCGTGCACGCGGTAGATCAGCGGCAGCGCCTTCTTCTCCAGCATCTCGGCCGCGGCGACGTTGGCGAGGATCATGAATTCCTCGATCAGCCGGTGCGCATCGAGCCGCTGCGGCACGATGACCCGATCGACGGTGCCGTCGGCTTTCAGCAGGATCTTGCGCTCGGGCAGATCGAGATCGAGCGGGTCGCGCTCGTTGCGTGCAAGCTTGACCAGCTCGTAGGCCGACCACAGCGGCTTCAGGATCGGATCGAGGATAGGGCCCGTCGTGTCGTCCGGCCTGCCGTCGATCGCGGCCTGCGCCTGCGCATAATGGAACTTTGCGGCCGAACGCATCAGCACTCGGTGGAAGGTATGCGAGCGCTTGCGGCCGTCGGCGCCGATCACCATCCGCACCGCGAGCGCGCCGCGCGGCTCGCCCGGCACCAGCGAGCAGAGATCGTTGGAGATGCGCTCGGGCAGCATCGGCACGACGCGATCAGGGAAATACACGGAGTTGCCGCGCTGGAGCGCGTCGCGGTCGAGCGCCGAGCCGGGCCGCACATAGAAGGCGACGTCGGCGATCGCGACATGGACGATGAAGCCGCCCTTGTTATTGGGATCGGGATCGACTTCCGCATGCACCGCGTCGTCGTGATCCTTGGCATCCGGCGGATCGATGGTGACGAGCGGCACGTCGCGCCAGTCCTCGCGGCCCTGCAAGGTCGCGGGCTTGGCGTCTTCAGCTTCGCGCAGCGCAGAAGTGGAGAACACCTGCGGGATATCGTGGGTGTTGATCGCGATCAGACTGATCGCCTTTTCACTGGCAATCGAGCCGAGCCGCTCCTTGACGCGGGCGGAGGCGAGGCCGTAGCCGCGGGTGCGGATCAGGTCGACGCTGATGAGATCGCCGTCTTCGGCGCCGCCGCTGTCGGCTTTGGCGATGTTGAGCTCGCGGCCGGCCTGCTTCTTGTCGACCGGGATCAGGCGCCCGCCGCCATCGGGATTGCGACGGAAGATGCCGAGGATCCGCGTGCGCCCGTGATCGATCACCTTGATGACGCGGCCGCGATAGGGCGTGCCGCCTTGCTCGTCCGTGACTTCGACGCGCAGCAGCGCGCGGTCGCCGACGCCGGCGGTGGTGCCGGGCTTCGGCCGCCGCGGCGTCTCGATGCGGATTTTCGGGGCGGTGCCGTTCTCGTCCGAGTCCCACTCGGCGGGCGTGGCGATCAGCTCGCCGTCGCTGTCGCGCCCGGTGATGTCGGCCAGCACGGTAGGCGGCAGCGCCGCCGGCTCGTGGATCTTGCGGCCGCGCTTGGCAATTGTGCCGTCGTCGGCGAGCTCGCGGAGGATCCGCTTCAGCTCGACGCGGTCGGCGTTCTTCAAGCCGAACTCGCGCGCGATCTCGCGGGTACCGAGCTTGCCTGGATTGGCGCGGATGAAAGCGACGATGGCATCCCGGCCCGGAAAGCCATTGTCGGGTTTTCGTTTCACTTATCCTCGTGCCTTGCCGGCGCTTTTCTTCGCGGGTGCTTTCGCTGGTGCCGATGATTTTGCAGGCGACGTCTTGGCACCGGAGGCGACCGGCGCGCGCGCCTTGCTGGTCGCATCCGTTTTCGGCTTCGCTGCGGCTTTCTTCGACGCCGCCTTCTTGGTGGGCTTGGCGTCGGCGTCGGCGTCGCCGTCAGTCTCGGTCGCCTCGGACTTGGCTTTCTTCGCCTTGGCGGGCTTTTCCGCCTTCGCCTTCTTGGCCTTCTTGCCGCCGCCCTTGGCCGCGCGCTCGTCGATCAGCGCGATCGCTTCGGCGAGCGTGATCTGGTCGGGGGTGCGGTCGCTCGGAATCGTCGCGTTGACACCGCCGGCGGCGACATAGGCACCGTAGCGGCCGTTCTTCAGCGCGACCGCGCCGAGCGTCGGGTGATCGCCGAGCGGCTTGCCGGGATCGGCGCCGAAGCGGCGGCCGCTCGGGCCCTTCGCGATCTTCTCCGCGATCAGCGTGACGGCACGGTTCAATCCGATGTCGAAGACCTCGTCACCGGCCTCGAGGCTGGCATAGGTCTTCTCGTGCTTGACGAACGGCCCGAACCGGCCGAGGCCGGCGGTGATCGGCTGCCCGGTTTCCGGATGCTTGCCGATCTCGCGCGGCAGTGACAACAGCTTCAGCGCCAGTTCGAGGTCGACATCGGCCGGGGAGGTGCCTTTTGGAATGCCCGCGCGCTTCGGCTTCTCGCCCTCGGCGTAATCCTTCTGCTCGCCGAGCTGGATGTAGGGGCCGAAGCGGCCGGCCTTCACCGTGACATCGAACCCGGTGTCGGGATCGGTGCCGAGCACGCGGTCGGCGCTCTCGGCGCTGTCGGCCGCAAGCGGCCTTGTGTAGCGGCATTCCGGATAGTTCGAGCAGCCGACGAAGGCGCCGAACTTGCCGGCCTTGAGGTTGAGCCGGCCGGTGCCGCAGGTCGGGCATTGCCTGACATCGCCGCCATCCGCGCGCGGCGGATAGATGTGCGGGCCGAGCATCTCGTCGAGTGCGTCGAGCACCTCGGCGACCCGGAGGTCCTTGATGTCGTTGACCGCGCCGATGAAGCCGCGCCAGAAGTCCTGCAACACCTGCTGCCAGGCGATCTCGTTGTTGGAGATGCGGTCGAGCTGCTCCTCGAGATCGGCGGTGAAGTCGTATTCGACATAGCGCGAGAAGAAGTTCTCCAGGAACGCGACTACGACGCGGCCCTTGTCCTCGCCGTGCAGCCGCTTCTTCTCGAGCTTGACATAGCCGCGATCCTTCAGGACCTGCAGGATCGAGGCGTAGGTCGAGGGGCGACCGATGCCGAGCTCTTCCATCCGCTTCACCAGCGAGGCTTCCGAGAAGCGCGGCGGCGGCTCGGTGAAATGCTGGGTGACGGCAAGGCTCTGGCGCTTCACGGCCTCGCCCTCGCTCATCGCGGGCAGCCGGCGCGAATCCTCGTCTTCCTCGTCGTCGCGGCTTTCCTGATAGAGCGCGAGGAAGCCGTCGAACTTGATGACCTGGCCGGAGGCGCGCAATTCCAGCACGCGTGAGCCGGCCTTGGCCTCGATGTCGACGGTGGTGCGCTCGAGCTCGGCCGACTCCATCTGGCTCGCAATGGTGCGCTTCCAGATCAATTCATAGAGCCGCGCCTGATCGGCATCGAGCCTTCGGCCGATGGTGGCCGGGCGACGCGACAGATCGGTCGGGCGGATCGCTTCGTGGGCTTCCTGCGCGTTCTTGGCCTTGGCCTGGTACTGGCGCGGGGCGTCCGGCACGTAGGCGTTGCCGTAGTCCTCGCCGATCACCTTGCGCGCCTGCGTGATCGCTTCGGGCGCGATCTGCACGCCGTCGGTTCGCATATAGGTGATGAGGCCGGTGGTCTCGCCGCCGATGTCGATGCCCTCATAGAGCCGTTGCGCGATGCGCATGGTGTGCGCCGGCGCGAAGCCGAGCTTGCGGCTCGCTTCCTGCTGCAGGGTCGAGGTGGTGAACGGCGCCTGCGGATTGCGCCGGGCCGGCTTGGCCTCGACGGTCGCGACCTTGAACAGGGCGGCCTCGATCGCCTTCTTGAAATCCTCTGCTTCCGCGCCGGAGCCGATGTCGAGCCGTGCGATCTTCTTGCCGTCGGCGCCGACCAGCCGCGCCTCGAAGGCGTCGCCGCGCGGCGTCAGCAAGGTCGCGACCAGCGACCAGTACTCCTTCGGCACGAACTTCTCGATCTCGAGCTCGCGGTCGCAGACCAGCCGCAGCGCGACCGACTGCACGCGGCCGGCGGAGCGGGCGCCGGGCAGCTTGCGCCACAGCACGGGGGAGAGGGTGAAGCCGACCAGATAGTCCAGCGCGCGACGCGCCATATAGGCGTCGACCAGCGCGCCATCGATCTGGCGCGGCGCCTTCATTGCCTCGGAGACGGCCTGCTTGGTGATGGCGTTGAACACGACGCGCTCGACCTTCTGGTCCTTCAGCGCGCGCTTCTCCTTCATCACCTCCAGCACGTGCCAGGAGATCGCTTCGCCCTCGCGATCAGGGTCGGTTGCGAGGATCAGACGGTCGGCACCCTTGAGCGCCTTGGCGATGTCGTTGAGCCGGCTCGCGGCCTTCGCATCGACCTCCCAGATCATCTGGAAATTGGCGTCGGGATCGACGGAACCATTCTTGGCCGGGAGGTCGCGAACATGGCCGAACGACGCCAGGACCTCGTAGGAGGACCCCAGATATTTGTTGATCGTCTTGGCCTTGGCCGGCGACTCCACAATGACGATATTCATGTCATTCCAATAGCTTGTGGGAAAACTTGAAGGTGGGTTCCGCTAGACTCGCGGCCCGCCGTGTCGGGGCGAACATGGGTGCTGGGGCGGTCCCTGTCAAATCGCCAGATATTGAAGGGAGGCGCCAAGCTGTGGAGTTTCTATCCCAGGGGTTGCAAAATACGTCCTAGAGTTGCGTCCGGAAAGGGCGTATCTCTCTATATATAGGGTGGAAATCGGATTAGGCCTTTTGAGCAGCACGGGGGCGGCCGGAAGCGCAAGGCGTCGGGCCGGCGGCGACCGGCGGGCGACGAGACGGCTGGGGAGGGCGGCCCGGACGATGCCCTGGTCCTGATCGCAGCCGCCGCGACCGAACTCGCCAAACTCGCCCAGCGCCACAAATTCGAAGTCCTCGAGCGCCTGTTCGCGATGGCCCGCCTGGAGGCCGACGAGCAACTGCGTTCGTGCAGCCGGAGGAGGTTGTCGTGAGGGGCGTCGCGGGATGCAGGGGTCGGGGCTCTCTCCATTCGTCGTCCTGGCCTTAGTGCGGCGCGGCGTACTGGATCGCCCCGCATCGACCGGTGTCGTCCCTGCGAAAGCAGGGACCCACACGCCGCAGCGGGTGTTGTGGAGGGGATTCGTCGTTGCAGCACTGCTCAACAATGACCATCGGTGGTTATGGGTCCCTGCTTTCGCAGGGACGACACCGAATGTGTGGCGTCGTCTGTGACCACGTTCGTGACGACCGCGAAGCGCCCCTCGATCGGGTGAGACGGGCAATTCATAACACTGAGTTGCGCTTCGGATAAAGCGAAATATTTTTGCAGGCGAAGCATTGGCAGGTTTTTGCTGAGTTGCCCGTCGTGTCGTACCAACAACACCCATCCTACGTACTCGCGAGACGCCGCGCGCGCTTCGCTGCAGGCCGCGGCTTCAGCGCAGTGTCGGCCGCGCCAAGCACGCGTCCATCCTGCGAATAGAGCGCGAGCTTCTTCACCGGCTTGCCCTTGTCGCGGTCGATCAGGATGGTCGCGATCTCGTTTGGATGCTCGTCGAATTCCTCGGTCCATTGCCGCAGCGCCACCAGGATCGGAAAGATGCCGTGGCCCTTCGGCGTCAGCACATATTCCTGATAGGCGCTGCCGTCGGAGGCCGGGACCGTCTTCAGGATGCCGCGCTCGACCAGCGTGCGCAGCCGTGTGGCAAGGATGTTCTTGGCAAGCCCGAGGCTTGCCTGGAATTCGCCGAAGCGGCGCCGGCCGAGGCTGGCGTCGCGGATGATCAGGAGCGACCACCAGTCGCCGAACACGTCGAGCGCGCGTGCGACGGGACAGCTGTCGCCTGCAAGGCTGGTTCGTTTCACCGACCGTCTCCAGGAATTCGGGCCATCACGACCTTGTGTGGTTGCAATATTAAACCGTATGCCCTAGCTAGGCAATGAAGTTTAATAATGCAACCAATTGGAGGCGGACATGAGACTGGCGAACAAGACGGCGTTGATCACCGGCGGCAACAGCGGCATCGGGCTCGCGACAGCGAAGCTGTTCGTGGCGGAGGGCGCCAAGGTCGTCATCACCGGGCGCAACAAGGAGACGCTTGCGGCGGCATCCAGGGAGCTCGGGCCGAACGCGCTCGCGGTGGCGGCCGATGCCACCGACGTCGCGGCGCTGGAAGCCGCGGTGAAGCAGGGCACCGAGAAGTTCGGCAAGTATGACGTGCTGTTCGCCAATGCCGGCATTCCCGGCCAGACGCCGGTCGGCGGCACCACGCTGGCCGCATTCGAGAATGTGATCCGGACCAATCTCACCGGTGTGTTCTTCACGGTGCAGGCGGTCGCGCCGTATCTCAACGACGGCGCATCGATCATTCTCAACGGCTCGGTGATTTCCGTGCTCGGCAATCCCGGCTACTCGGCCTATGCCGCGAGCAAGGCCGGCGTGCGCGCGATGGCGCGGGTGATGGCGTCAGAATTCTCGCCGCGCAACATCCGCGTCAACGTGGTGGCGCCGGGTGCCGTGCGCACCCCGATCTGGGGCGCGGCGATCGCAACGCCCGAGGCCGAGAAGACATTTGAGCAGCGGATCGGCAAGACCACGCCGCTCGGGCGGATCGGCGAGCCCGATCACATTTCAAAGACCGTGCTATTCCTGGCGTCGGACGACGCCGCGCATGTGCAAGGGCAGGAGCTGTTCATCGACGGCGGTGCAACCGCATCACCGGCGGGCGCGCCGATCTATCGCGGATAATTTGTTTCTCATTGTATCGAACGGCCGGTGTGAAGCGTTTCATACCGGCCGATTTCGTTTGCGACTATCATCGCGCAATAGTTTGTTGTCTGAGCATGATCTTTCCGGAAAACCGCTTCGCACTTTTCCGGATCATGCTTGAACCTTTGACGTACTCGCCGGACTCTTGAATGGGCGGGGGATTTTTCACCACGGAATCATTTGGAGTGCCGCCATGCCGAAAGCAGCCCGCATTTCGACGTCGATCCCGGTTTCGCCCGCATTCGAAAGTTCAGATACGACGCAATTCGTGACGGTCGCGCTGTTCTCCGGCATCGGCCTGTTGATTTTCGCTGGTCGCCGTCATCCTCGGCATTCAGGGCGTCTGGTTCTGAGTTCCTCCGCCTGAACGGCCTGCCGCCGCCAGGCGACAGCAGGCGCTTTGAATCACATCAGGCTGCGTTCAGATTGCCGGCGGCCTGCAGCGCGCCCGCAACCGCCTTTTCGCGATGCTCGGGGCCGACCTGGATGCCGTCGGCGGGGATGAACTCAACATTCCTGACGCCGATGAAGCCGAACACACCGCGCAGGTAGGTCTCGAGGTGCTCGAGCGCGGCCATCGGCGTGTCGGCGCCGTAATAGCCGCCGCGCGAGATCGCGATGATGACGCGCTTGTTGCCGGCCAGTCCCTCGACGCCGCCGGCGCCATACTTGAAGGTCTTGCCCGCAACCAGGATGCGGTCGATCCAGGCCTTGAGCTGGCTCGGAATCGTGAAATTGTACATGGGCGCGCCGATCACGACGATGTCGGCGGCGAGGAACTCGTCCAGCACCGCCTGGCCGGTCGCGATGTCGTCGCGCACCGACGGGTCCGGCGCCGCGCCCTGGCTGGCGGCGAGGTGCAGGCCGGAGAGGTGGGCGAGCGGGGTCTGGCTGAGGTCGCGGTAGTTGACGACGAGGCGCTGATTGGCCTGGCGCAGCCGCTCGACGGCGGCGGCGGAGACCTGGCGGCTGACGGAGTGGGGGCCGAGGACCGAGGAATCGATGTGCAGAAGTTTCATGGCAGAGGTCACCTTTGGTATAGGTTTGTAACTGGCGCTATATGAGTGACCACCCTAAATCTCCGCAAGAACGCACATTTTTGAAACCAGAGCACAGAAATGAGACCCGAGAACATCGATGTGACCGCTCCGCCGCCGCGGCCCAGCCCCGACCACAGCGATTGCCGCGCGGTCGCCTCCGTGCTGGCGCGGGTCGGCGACAAATGGAGCGTGTTCGTGATCATGATGCTGATCGACGGGCCGAAGCGCTTCAACGAGTTGAAGCGCATGATCAATGGCATCTCGCAGCGGATGCTGACGCTCACGCTGCGCGGGCTCGAGCGCGACGGCTTGGTGACGCGTACGGTGTTTCCGACCATCCCGCCGCGGGTCGATTATGAGCTGACGGATCTCGGCCGCGGACTGGCGGCGCCCGTGAAGGCGCTCGGCCAGTGGGCATTCGCGCATCTGCCGGAGATCGAGGGGGCGCGAAACGACTTCGATGCGCGGAATGGGGAAGGTTGAAACGTGTTGTCCGTTACCCTGAGGAGGCCGCAACGTGGCCGTCTCGAAGGGGCGACAGCCACCAGCGGGGCCGTGCGTCCTTCGAGACGCCTGCTGCGCGGCTCCTCAGGATCACGGTGACGGATTGGCGTAAGCCGTCAAGCCGGAGCACTAAATCAGCGACACCAGCCCACCGCCGTGGCGTTCGAGCCCGCCGGCGAGCTCGAGCTCAAGCAGCACGGCGCGCACAACGGCCGGCGACACGTCGGCCAT
This sequence comes from Bradyrhizobium pachyrhizi, assembly GCF_001189245.1. Classification (GTDB taxonomy): domain Bacteria; phylum Pseudomonadota; class Alphaproteobacteria; order Rhizobiales; family Xanthobacteraceae; genus Bradyrhizobium; species Bradyrhizobium pachyrhizi. Next base: position 154,231 of record NZ_LFIQ01000092.1, read on the forward strand.
CCGGATCAGATCGTCGATGCTGATCGGGCTCGGCCCGAGCAGATCGATGATGCGGGCGCGATCGCCGCTGTCAGTGGCAAAGTCCAGCGGCTCGTCGTCCTCGCGCAAGCCAGGCATCACCGGCCGTTCCATGATCGGCGTGACCGCGCTGATGACGTCGGCGGCTTCGGTGACCAGCGTGGCGCCTTGCTTGATCAGGTCGTTGGCGCCGGCGGCGCGCGGATCGATCGGCGAGCCCGGCACCGCGAACACCTCGCGGCCCTGTTCGGCCGCCATCCGCGCCGTGATCAGCGAACCCGAGCGGTGCGCCGCCTCGACGATCACGACGCCGAGCGAGGCGCCCGAGATCAAACGGTTGCGGCGCGGGAAGTCGCGCGCCCGCGGCACATGGCCGAGCGGCATCTCCGAGATCGCCGCGCCGTGTTCGAGGAGGGCGGCCAGCAGATCCTCGTGCTCCGGCGGGTAGATCCTGTCGTGGCCGCCGGCGAGCACGGCGACCGTGCCGCTGGCAACGGTGGCGCGGTGAGCTGCCTGATCGATGCCGCGGGCGAGGCCCGAGATCACGACAAAGCCGGCGTCACCGAGATCGCGCGCGAGCTGGCCGGCAAATTTCAGCCCGGCGCCGGAGGCGTTGCGCGAGCCGACGATCGCGATCATCGGCCGCATCAGGGTGTCGCGCGCGCCGCGCACGGCAAGCAGCGGCGGCGCATCGTCGATGGTGGCAAGCCGCGCCGGATAATGCGCTTCCTCCGGCGCGACGAGATCGATGCCGAATTTGCGGCAGGCTGCGAGCTCTGCCGCAGCGTCGGCCTCGCTGCAGATGCGTCCGGGGCCGGAGGCGCCGCCGCGGCGCGCGAGGTCAGGCAGGCGCTCCAGCGCGTGCGCCGCATCGCCAAAATGGCGGAGCAGCGATGCAAAGGTGCGCGGGCCGACATTGTCGGAGCGGATCAGCCGCAGGCGGTTGAGCCGTTCGGTGTCGGTGAGTTTTGGAGGGCTGGGCGAGCGGTCATGCATGCGGGGCTTAGCTTCGCCCAACCTGAGATTGTGATCAACTGCGACATTGGCGCAGCCGCGCGCGACGCGCTAAAAGCGCTTGGCAAGAAGCTGCCAAAAAACCGTCAAGAACCATCAAGAAACAGGACGTCTGCCGATGATTTCGCTTGCCGATCTCCAACACCGCATCGCCTCCGGCGAATTGTCCACCGATGCCGCCATCACGCAGACGCGGGACGCCATCGCGGCGCGGGACAGAACCATCGGCGCCTTCGTTCGCCTCGACGAGACGGCGCGTGCGCAACAGGCCGGGCCGCTGCGCGGGATTGCGGTCGGTATCAAGGACATCATCGATACCGCTGACCTCCCGACCGAGATGGGCGCCGCGATCTATCGCGGGCATCAGCCGCGCGCCGATGCGCCGGTGGTGATGGCGCTGAAGCAGGCCGGCGCCACCATCATCGGCAAGACCACGACGACGGCATTCGCGGCGAACGATCCGACCGCAACGCTCAATCCGCACAATCACGCGCACACGCCGGGCGGCTCGTCGTCGGGTTCGGCCGCCGCGGTCGCGGCCGGGATGATCCCGCTGGCGCTCGGCACGCAGACCGGCGGTTCGGTGATCCGGCCGGCGTCGTTCTGTGGCGTCGCCGCGATCAAGCCGAGCTACCGCCTGCTGCCGACCGTCGGCGTGAAATGCTTCTCCTGGACGCTCGACACCGTCGGGCTGTTCGGCGCCGGCGTGCGCGACGTCGCGCTGGGGCTCGCTGCGATGACCAGGCGGCCTGAGCTGGTGGGGCCGTCGAAAGTTTCCGCGCCGCGCATCGGCGTGGTGACGCAGGCCTTCGCCGGTTCGCCGGAACCTTCCGGCGCGGAGGCGTTGCAGAAGGCCGCGCGTGCGGCGGAGCAGGCGGGTGCGACCGTGCGCGAGCTCGCGATGCCCGAGGTCGTCGCGGAGGCGTGGCGGATCCATCCGGTGGTGCAGGAGTTCGAGGCGCATCAGTCGTTCGCCTGGGAATACGGCCAGAACTACGATGCGATGCCGCCGCTCCTGCGCGGCCGGCTCGACGAGAGCAAGGGCGGCACGCCGGCGGAATACGACGCGGCGATGGCCGTCACGCTGCGCGCGCGGCAGGCGCTGGCCACGATCCTCTCGGAGGTCGACGTGCTGCTGACGCTGTCGGCGCCGGGCGCGGCACCCGAGGGTTTGGCGTCGACCGGCGATCCCCGTTACAACCGGCTCTGGACCTTGATGGGCGTGCCTTGCGTCAACGTGCCGACGCTGACCGCCGAGGGCGGATTGCCGGTCGGCGTGACCGTGATCGCGGGTTTTGGCGATGATGCGAAGGCGCTGGCGGCGGCGAGCTTTGTCGAGGACGCGCTGAGGAAATAGGCCTCGTCATTCCGGGCGATGCGCAGCATCGAACCCGGAATCTCGCGCCACAACCTCTGGATTCCGGGCTCATCGCTGACGCGATGCCCCGGAATGACTGACGTCACTTCCGCTCGCCGATCTTGCCCTCGGTGCCGGCCTGCAGGCGCTGGATGTTCTCGCGGTGCATGTAGAACAGCAGCAGCGTCAGCACGGCGAACAGCGAGGCGAGCGCGTTGTGGCCGAACCACCACAGGAACAGCGGCGTCACGAACGCGGCGATCAGCGCCGACAGCGACGAGTAGCGGGTGGTGTAGGCGGTGCCGAGCCAGATCGCGGCGAAGATCAGCGCCGCCGGCCAGAACAGGCCGAGCAGCACGCCGATATAGGTCGCGACACCCTTGCCGCCGCGAAATTTGAGCCAGACCGGGAAGAGGTGGCCGAGGAAAGCCCCCAGCGCCGCCAGCATCGCCGCGTTCGGGCCGTCGATGGTGCCGGCGATGATGACGGCGACGGTGCCCTTCAGCATGTCGCCGA
>NZ_LFIQ01000092.1:157145-163468 GCF_001189245.1 Bradyrhizobium pachyrhizi
GCGCAGCACATTGGTGGCGCCGATATTGCCCGAGCCGACCGTGCGCAGATCCTGCGTGCCGGCCATCCTGGTCAGCACCATGCCGAACGGGATCGAGCCCAGCAGGTAGCCGATCAGGAAAGCGAGCGGCAGCAGCCCATCAGCAGACATCGCGGTGGTTCCCTGGAGCGGTCCCACCCAAACGGGGCAGTGCCGTCAATGAAATATTAACCATAAATCCGCACCATGGCCTTGGTAATGAGGGAGCTTATCATGGCTTCTGTTCGCAGGCGGCTGGAGCAGTTTTTCTTTGTCGTTTACGTCGCGGCCATCGTCGTTGGCACAACGATGGAAGCGATGTCGCAACTCGCGTCGCGCTGAGTTCCACCCCAGTTTCAGACGTGCTCGTACACGGTCCGTCCACCGACGATCGTCCGCGTCACGCGGCCCGAGAAGCGGGCGTCGTCAAACGGCGTGTTCTTGCACAGTGATTTGAGATCGTCGCGGTCGAGCACCCAGGGCGTGTCGGCGTCGATCACGATGACGTCGGCCGGTGCGCCCGCGCGCAGCGTGCCGCCGGCCAGGCCGAGCAGCTCCGCCGGCCGGGTCGACATCGCCCGGATCAGCGTCTTGAAGTCCATCTCGCCATTGTGGATCAGCCGCAGCGCCGCCGGCAGCATGGTCTGCAGGCCGACTGCGCCGCTGGCCGCTTCCGCGAACGGCAGCCGCTTGACCTCGACGTCCTGCGGATTGTGGTCGCTCATCACGACGTCGATCAGTCCGGAGGCGAGCGCGGCCACCAGCGCCTTGCGGTCCTCCTCGGTGCGCAGCGGCGGCGCCAGCTTGAGGAAGGTGCGGTAGGGGCCGATGTCGTTCTCGTTCAGCGTCACGTGGTTGATCGAGACCGAGGCCGAGACATTGTGGCCGGCGTCGCGGGCGCGCTTGAGGATCTCCAGCGACTCGATCGAGGTCAGCGAGGCTGCGTGATAGCGCCCGCCGGTCAAGCCTGCGAGCCGCATGTCGCGCTCGAGCATGATCGACTCGGCCGCCGTGGGAATGCCGGCAAGGCCGAGCCTTGTGGCGAATTCGCCCTCGTTCATCACGCCTTCGCCGACCAGATGCGGGTCCTCGGTGTGATGCACGATCAGCGCGTCGAAATCGCGGGCATAGGTCAGCGCGCGCCGCATCACCTGGGCGTTGGTGACGCTGCGGTCGCCGTCGGTGAAGGCGACGGCGCCGGCGGCCTTGAGCAGGCCGATCTCGGTCATCTCCTGGCCCTGCATGCCCTTGGTCAGCGCCGCCATCGGATGGATGTTGACGATCGCGGTGTCGCGGGCGCGGCGCAGCACGAAGTCGACGGTCGCGGAATTGTCGATCACCGGCGAGGTGTCGGGCTGGCAGATGATGGTGGTGATGCCGCCGGCCGCGGCGGCCTGGCTGGCGGAGGCAAAAGTCTCGCGATGGCTGGCGCCGGGCTCGCCGACAAAGGCGCGCATGTCGATCAGGCCGGGGGCCACGATCTTGCCGGCGCAATTGACGATGTCGGTGCCTTCAGGGACGCCGGCGGCGCCGATGCCGCGCTTGGCGTCACGGATCACGCCGTCGGCGATCAGGACATCGCCCGGACCGTCGAAATCGCGCGACGGATCGATGACGCGGGCGTTGGCGAGCAGGATGGGGCGGCGATCGGTCAGCATCGGTCTCACGCGTTCGGCAGGTTGCGGGCGAGCGCTTCCAGCACCGCCATGCGCACTGCCACACCCATTTCGACTTGTTCACGGATCAGCGACTGCGCGCCGTCGGCGACGAAGGTGTCGATCTCGACACCGCGGTTCATCGGGCCCGGATGCATCACCAGCGCGTCCGGCTTGGCATAGCCGAGCTTCTTCTGGTCGAGGCCGAAATAGTGGAAATACTCGCCCGAGGAGGGCACGAAGGAGCCGTTCATGCGCTCGCGCTGCAGCCGCAGCATCATCACGATGTCGGCGCCGTTCAGCCCCTCGCGCATGTCGCGCGCGACCTCGACGCCCATCCGCTCGATGCCGGGCGGCAGCAGGGTGGAGGGGGCCACCACGCGGACGCGGGCGCCCATGGTGTTGAGCAGGAAGATGTTGGAGCGCGCCACCCGCGAATGCAGCACGTCGCCGCAGATCGCGATCGTCAGCCCCTCGAGCCGGCCCTTGTTGCGGCGGATCGTCAGGGCGTCGAGCAGCGCCTGGGTCGGGTGCTCGTGGCTGCCGTCGCCGGCATTGATCACGGAACCGTCAACCTTGCGTGCCAGGAGCTCGACCGCGCCGGAGGCGTGGTGGCGTACCACCAGGATGTCCGGGTGCATCGCGTTCAGCGTCACCGCGGTGTCCATCAACGTCTCGCCCTTGCGGGTCGACATCGACGACACCGACATGTTCATGACGTCGGCGCCCAGGCGTTTTCCGGCGATCTCGAACGAGGACTGGGTCCGGGTCGAGGCCTCGAAGAACAGATTGACCTGGGTACGGCCGCGCAGGCTGGCGCGCTTCTTGTCGACCTGGCGGTTGAGCTCGACATACTCCTCGGAGAGGTCGAGCAGGCCCGTGATGTCGTCAGCGGAAAGGCCCTCGATGCCCAGCAGATGCCGGTGACCGAGGACAAAAGTCGATTTCAACGATGGGGTCATTAAAGCGAGAGCTATAGGCGCGGATGGCCGGTGGGGCAAGCGCGAAGAGGGCTCGCGGGAGTTTTCCCCGAGTAAGATGTCGTTGCCTTCTCGGCGGTCCTGCCGGGGCTCGCCGCGGGACATCCGCGCCTTGCTTTTGCGGGGTTTTCCGGAACAAGACGTGGATGGCCGGGCATAGGCGGAGCGGCAGCGACGCCGTCCTCCTGACGGGCTATACCCGGCCGTGACGCCGGAGCGAGACCTCGTGAAAATTGTCGTGATCGCATGGATGACCATCGCGTTGATCCCGGGGGCGATCTCGCCTGCCTTCGCTCAGAACCTGCCCGGCGACTTCGCGTTCCTCCGCAACATCGATCCGACCATCATTCAGGACATCCGCTACGCCGCCGCGAACAATTTCATGGGCCGGCCGCTCGCGGGCTATGGCGCGGCGGAATGCGTGGTGAAGCGGGAGGTCGGGCTCAGGCTCAAGGCCGTGCAGCAGGAACTGGCCCGGCAAAGACTGTCGCTGAAGATGTTCGATTGCTACCGGCCGGCCCGTGCCGTCGCCGACATGGTGGCGTGGTCGAAAAATGGCACCGAGACCGTCGCCGAGCGGCGCTACAACCCGGTCTTCTCGAAAGCCGATCTGTTCCGCCTCGGCTACATCGCCACCCATTCGGGGCATTCGACAGGGGCCGCGGTCGATCTCACGCTGGTCGATCTTGGCGCCGACAATTCGCGCAAGTTCGATCCGGCCAGGGACTATGCCGACTGCACCGCGCCGGCCGCCGCGCGTGCCCCGGAGGGCAGCGTCGACATGGGTACCGGCTACGATTGTTCCGACGTGAAGGCCCACACCGCGGCCGCCTCGATCACGCCGGCGCAGAGACGCTGGCGCACCAAGCTGGTCGCGGCGATGGCCCGGCAGGGGTTCGCGAACTATGCCAAGGAATGGTGGCACTTTTCGCTGCCGGGGGCAGGCGGGCCGGCCTACGACTTCCCGATCGTCCGGGCGCGCTAGAGCGTTTTCGAGCGAAGGGGACGCCGGTTCGCGTGAAGAAAACGCGTCGGAACAAGAGACTAGAGCTTCGATTCTGATTCAATCAGAACCGAAGCTCCAGCGCAGGATTTTCCTCAAATCCGAAGCATTTTCGCAAGGCGACGCTTGCCATCGCAAAAGTAGCCGAGCGCACTTTCAACACTCCTTAATTGTGGCCGTATGAAGTGCGGGCAACACGGGAGCATGCAGCATGCGTTTCGCAGCCATTGCAATTGTTGTCGTCGGCGTCGCCGGCGTCTTGATCTACGATCGACACGACAAGAGCGCGAACTATCAGCGCGTCGATGCCCGCATCAGCGGCGTCAGCGAGCAATGCTATCTGGAAAAGGTCGAGCGCGGCGTCATCACCAAGACGACGTCGACCTCCGACCTGACCCGTTGCGAGATTGCCGAGCTGCTGCGCAAGGAGCATCCGAAGTGGCAGGGTTATGACGTGAAGCACAAGATCGAGGTGAAGGTCGTCTATGTCTCGCCGGTCGACGGGGCCACGCACCAGTCGAGCCTGCAGATGTCCTATTTGCCCAATGGCAAGCCGCTGCGCGCCGGGGATGTGTTTCCTGTGCTCGCCTCCAAGACCAAGGCGGACAAGGCGCGTTCGATCTGACCGACGCGGTTCGACAGGACGGAAGCACAACCATGCGCCTTGGCCTCTACGCTATGATCGCTGTCGCCGTCGCGAGCTTCTATGTCTATAGCGAGCTCGACAAGCGGTTGAACTTCCGGCCGATCGACGCGCGCGTCAGCAGCGTCAAGGAACAATGCTACATGGAGAAGACCGAGGGATCGCGAAGCTCGACCTCCGATCTGTTGCCGTGCGAGCTTACCGAGCTTCTGGCGCGCCATCATCCGAAATGGCAAGGCGCCGACATCAAGCACAAGATCGAGATCCGGTTTGCCTACATCTCGCCGGTGGATGGCGCCGCGCATGAGTCCAACCTGCAGTTGGCGGCCTATCCCGATAACCGGCAATTGAGCAGCGGCGACATTTTTCCGGTCCAGGCTTCCAGGAAGGAGGCGAACCGGACCCGCGTCAATGACTCGGTCGACCGCTGGCTCGGCCGCCATGCGCCCAAGCGCGCAAGCATCTAAAGCACAGAAGCATCTGGCGGACGTGTACTTTTCGCTGCCCCGCGCCGGCTCGCAGGCTTATGATCCTCCGATTCCATTGCGCCGCGGCTGGCCCGTGATCCCGGCCGGGGAAGGCCTGTTGTCCAGGCCGCATGCGTGCAGACCAGTTGCCGAGGAGACCATGACGCAGGCTCCGTTTGCCACCCACGACGTCTTCAACCAGTCGCCGCCGTTCGAAAATGTCGACCTGTTCACGGTGGACGCGCCGCTCGCCGCGGCGGTCGCTGCCAATGGCGGGGAGGCGGCAACGGCTGAGCTGTCCGATTTCGGCAAGCAGTGGGGATCCGCTGCCATGGCGGAGCGCGGCCGCGTTGCCAACGAGAACACGCCGAAGCTGCGGCTGTTCGATGCCAGGGGCAATCGCCGCGACGAGGTCGAGTTTCACCCGGCCTATCACGAGCTGATGGCGCACTCCGCGCATGCCGGCGTGCACAACTCGACCTGGAGCGCCGACGGCAAGCCGGCCGGCGGGGCGGCCGAGGTGGTGCGCGCGGCAAGGTTCTACATCGCTTCCCAGGTCGAGACCGGCCATCTCTGCCCGATCACGATGACGCGCGCCTCGGTCGCGGCGCTGGCCTCGCAGCCGGATATTCTGGCGAAGACGATGCCGGTGATCGGAACGCGCGCCTACGACCCCAGCTTTGCGCCGTGGTGGACCAAGCGCGGCATGACTCTCGGCATGGGCATGACCGAAAAGCAGGGCGGCACGGATGTGCGCGCCAACATGACGCGCGCCGAGCGCAACGGCGAGGCCTGGCGCATCACCGGGCACAAATGGTTCATGTCGGCGCCGATGTGCGACGCCTTCCTGGTGCTGGCGCAGACGATGAATGGGCTGAGCTGCTTCTTCATGCCGCGCTTTGCGCCCGACGGCACGGTCAACGCAATCCGCTTCCAGCGCCTGAAGGACAAGCTCGGCAATCGCTCCAATGCCTCGTCGGAGGTCGAATTCCACGGCGCTTATGCCGAGCTGATCGGCGAGGAGGGCAAGGGCATCCGCACCATCATCCAGATGGTGCAGCTGACGCGGCAGGATTGCGCGATCGCATCCGCCGGGCTGATGCGCTCGGGACTGGCGCACGCGCTCCATCACGCGCGGCATCGCAGCGTGTTCCAGAAACACCTCGCCGACCAGCCGCTGATGCAGGCGGTGCTGTCGGACATGGCGCTGCATGTCGAGGCGTCGATCGCGCTGGTGATGCGGCTCTGCCGTGCTTTCGATCGCGCGCCGGCCGATGCGGGCGAGGCCGCCTATATGCGGCTGCTGACGCCGGCGATCAAATACTGGACCTGCAAGAGTGCGCCCGGCTTCCTCTATGAGGCAATGGAGTGCCTCGGCGGCAATGGCTATGTCGAGGAAGGCATTTTGGCGCGCCACTACCGGGAGTCGCCGGTCAACGCGATCTGGGAGGGGTCCGGCAACGTGATGTGCCTCGACGTGCTGCGCGCACTCGGCCGCGAGGCTGACGCCGCACTCGCGGTGCTGCGCGCGCTCGCCGAGGAGACCAAGGGCCTGCC
>NZ_LFIQ01000092.1:163478-176125 GCF_001189245.1 Bradyrhizobium pachyrhizi
AGCTGGCGCTCCTGGCGGCAACTGCGGCGCTCAACCAGGTCTCGCCGAAAAACGCCGAGCTGTTGGCGGCGACACGGCTTGCCGAACGCCACGCCGGGATGTACGGCGCGGTGGACTTATCCGATACCGATCAGCGCGCGCTGCTGGCGCGGGCGCTGCCATGAAGGTTTGCTGATGGACGCACTCAATCCCGATACTTCGCCGTCGGCTGTCGAACCGCCGCCGCTCCCCCCGCGGGTCTGGAAATTCTGGGGCACCGCACTGTGGGGCCTTTTGATTTTCGCCGCGATGTTCGTCGGCCAGGTCACGGTCATCGTCTGGCGCATCGTCGCGCAGGGCGGGGAGGTGTCGACGGCCGGCATCACCCACGTGGTCGCCGACGGCCTGACGATCTCGCTCTCGGTCCTCGCCGGCCTGCCGATGGTGTTGCTGGTGCTGTGGTTCGCGATCCGCAGGACCCGGATCCCGTTCGCCGATTATCTCGGGCTGCGCGGGACGTCGTGGAAGAACGTGATCATCGGCGTCGTCGCGCTCGTCGTACTGGTCGGGGCCTGGGACATGGTGTCCCGCGCCGCCGGCCGCGAGGTGTCGCCGGGCTTCATGGGCGACGTGCTGAAATCGGCGCAGGAGCACAGCGCACTGTGGCTCCTGGTGATCGCCTTCGCCGTGGCCGCGCCGCTCTGGGAGGAACTGTTCGCACGCGGCTGGCTCTACCGCGGCTGGTCGGAATCCGCGCTCGGACCCTATGGCGCGATCCTGCTGTCGTCGATCGTCTGGACCGTGATGCACCTGCAATACGATTGGTTCTTCCTCTGCCAGGTGCTGACGATCGGCCTCCTGTTCGGCTATTTGCGCTTCCGCACCGGCTCGACCTGGCTGACCATCCTGCTGCACGGGCTGAACAATTTCGCGGCGACGATCCAGACCTGGTGGCTGGCGGGATCGTAACGCCCTGTCCAATTGCTAGGAGCCAACAGGTCGCGCGGACGCGCGCGCGACGACAGGTTCCGCGACGAAGCAATCGACGTCTCTGCACGCGGAAAGATGGATTGCTCCGCTTCGCTCGCAATGGCGGGAGTGTGGACCAAGGGGATGTCGGTGCCCCCGTCCGAGTGCTATGATCCAGATTCAATGAATGAGCGCGGGCCGGTCCGAAACTAGGCAGCGGCGGCTGCCGTCGTGCGAGCTCTTCTCATGGCTATCTTGATCCGAGCAATCCTGGCCGGCGTCGTCGCGCTGGCGTCTCTCGGCGCCATCACGCAGCAGGTGCGCGACCAGGGCGTTACCGACACCGAAATCCGGATCGGCAATGTCATGCCGTATAGCGGCGCGCTGGAGATTTTCGGCCAGATCGGCAAGGCGGAAGCCGCCTATTTCGAGATGATCAACGAACGCGGCGGCATCAATGGCCGCAAGATCCGCTTCATGTCCTATGACGATCTGTCGGATCCCTCCAACGCCATGGATCTCACGCGCATTCTGGTCGAAACCGACAATGTGCTCTTGATGTTCGGTTCGTTCGGCACGCCGGGGAATCTCGCGGTGCGGAAGTATCTCAACGAACGGAAGATCCCCCAGCTTTTCGTTGCTTCCGGCGATCACGAGCTCAGCGAGCCGGCGGCCTATCCGTGGACCATGGGCTGGCAGCCCTCGTATCGCGAGGAAGGGCGCATCTACGCCAACTACATCCAGGCGTTCTATCCCGGCAAGAAAATCGTGGCGCTTTGGGAGAATGACCAGTTCGGGCGCGAATTGTTCAAGGGACTGGTGCAGGGGCTGGGCGACGTCGCCCACAACATCAGGGTCGACATCGCCTATGATGTCGACGATCAGCACCTGGACGGCCACGTCTCGATCCTGAAGCAATCGGGCGCCGAGGTCTTTGTGTTTGCCGGAGTACCGGAAAATGCCGCCAAGGTGATCCGCGCGGCGGCCGACCACGGTTGGCGGCCGGTGTTCGTCGTGAACCAGATGGCGTCATCGATCGAGACGGTGCTCAAGCGGGCCGGCACGGAGAATGCGACCGGCGTCATCACCGCCGCGTTCCTGAAGGATGCGAGCGATCCGGCCTGGAGAGCGGAGCAGGGCGCCTGGTACAGCTTCCTGGACAAGTATACCAAAGCCGGCGGCAAGGATGACGCGGCCGCAGTCTACGGCTATGCCGCCGCCGAAACGATGGTCGAGGTGCTCAGGCAATGCGGCAACGACCTGTCGCGCGAGAATGTCATGAAGCAGGCCGCGGCGCTCAGGGATTATCAGGCGTCCGCCTTGCTCCCCGGCATCAAGATCAACACCGCTCAGTTCCGACCGGTCGAGCAATTGCGGTTGCTTCAGTTCGATGGCCGTAGCTGGCAGCCGATCGGGGATGTGCTCGATACGGCGTTCGCCGGTTCGGCCGGGAAATAGCGGCGATCAGGAGAAGCCGTACAAGCCGCGCCCAATCGTTGCTGGCCCTCGCTCTTGCTGAAGCGCAAGGGCGAGTTGTGGTGCTACGTCGCTGGGACCGGCGGGCCGGTCTATTGCGGGAGGGCGCGCCGCTCGGCGCCGACGGGGCTTCGAAAGAGACGCGATTTCGAAAGTAATGACTTGTTGCGCGGATGGCACAGGAGCCCGCGTCCAAATCAGGTACATTGATACTGTATTGAAAGACTTTTCATCACCCGGAGCATTGCGTTGGCGTCAGACGCAGTCAGTCTGGCTGATACAACAAGCGTAGCGGACGCGGCAGCTGCTACAGCGCCTTTTCGCGTAAAGATCGTGACGCGCGACGAAATCGCCGGTTGTCCCGCTTGGGCTGCCAGCTTCGCCGACTTGCGCAAGGATCACCGCTACTACGAAATCCTGGAGGATACGCTCCGCGAGCGCGTCGAGTACCGGTACTTCGCGATCATCGACCGGGCAGGCTGTCTCCATGCCGTCCAGCCGTTTTTTCTTCTCGACCAGGACGTTCTCGAAGGACTTGGAGCGCAATGGCAGCCGCTGCTGGCGCGCATCCGAGGCGTCGTTCCCGGGTTTCTCAAAATGCGAACCCTGATGGTCGGATGTTTCGCCGGGGAAGGGCATCTTGCCGGATCAAGCACGGTGCCGTCCGGCAAGATCGCCGAGATTCTTTGCGGGGAAATCGTCACACTCGCAAGATCGTGCCGGGCGCAGCTCATCGTCCTGAAGGAATTCCCCGCGCGCTACCGGCCGGTGCTGGATTGCTTCGTCCGGCGCGGCTTCGCCCGCGCGCCGAGCATGCCGATGACGGCGCTCAATATCGAGCACGACGACTTCGATGCCTACATGCAAAATGCGCTGCCGCGGTCGGCGCGCTGGCAGCTCCGCAAGAAATTCAAGGCAACCGACGGTGAAACCATAGCTCTTACCGTCACCGACGACGCAAGGAATGCCGTCGACGAGATCTATCCGCTCTACCTGCAGGTCTTCGACCGCTCGAAATTCCGTTTCGAAAAACTGACAGCCGACTATCTCCGCCGGCTCGGCACCGACATGAAGGACAAGGTCCGCTTCTTCATCTGGCGCCGTGGCGGCAAGGTGATCGCCTTCAGCCTTTGCATGGTGGAAGGCGACAGTCTGTTCTGGGAGTATGTCGGCCTCGACTATGCTGTCGCACTCGACCTTCATCTTTATTACTACACCATTCGCGACATGATGAATTGGGCGATCGCCAACGGTTACAGATGGCTTCGAAGCACGGGTCTCAGCTACGAACCGAAATTCCGGATGCGGCATGACCTCGATCCGCTCGACCTCTATGTGCGGCTTCGCTCTCCGCTTCCGAACGCGATCTTCAGGCTCCTGTTGCCCTGGATCGTCCCGGCCCGCTATGACAAGACCCTGCGCAAGTTCGCGAACTATCGCGAAGTCTGGTAGCAACCGATAGGCGCGGCGCCATGCTGCCTCGGCTCCAGTCAAGGCCGATTGGGTACGCCCTCTAAAGCCCCACTGCGGCGATCACGATCGGCATCGTGATCGCGGCCAGGATCGTCTGCAGCGTGATGATCTGGGCGAGCAGCGGCGCGTCGCCGCCCATCTGGCGCGCCAGCACATAGGCTGACGGCGAGGTCGGCACCGCGGCGCAGGCCGCGACGATGGCGAGATCGGGCCCGGTAACGCCGAACCACACCGCGAGCGCGACGGTCAGGACGGGCATCAGCACGAGTTTCAGCACCAGCGCGATGCTCGCGGCGAGGCTGGGCCGGAAGATGCCTTCCAGATGCAGCCCGGCCCCGGTGACGAGCAGGCCGATCGCCAGCGACGATCCGCCGAGCGCGTCGGCGACGTCATACCAGATCTGTGGCAGCGGGATGTGCACGACATTGATGACGAGCCCGATGACGCAGGCCCAGATCAGCGGGTTCTTCACGACAGTCATCACGATGGCGCCGGTCGAACGCTTTGCGGACGAGGCATAATTCGCCAGCACGGCGACGCTGAACACATTGACCAGCGGGATGATTGCGACCATCGCGACCGAAGCCAGCGCGAGGCCTGTACTGCCATACAGATTGCGCGATACCGACAGCGCGACATAGGTCTGCCAGCGGGTCGCGCCCTGGAAGATCGAGGTGAAGGCGGGACCGTCGACGCCGGAGCGCGCCAGCGGGCCGCGCAGCGCGAGGCAGAACAGCGACATCACCAGCGCCGCAAGCAGCAGCGCGCCGCCGACGCCCGCGACCGGCACCTTGGTCAGGTCGGCCTTCAACAGTGTCTGCACCAGGAGCACCGGGAACAGCACGTAATAGGTCAGCCGCTCCAGCCCGTGCCATTGCGTATCGAGCGGCATCAGCGTGCGCTTGAGGACGAAGCCGAGCACGATCAAGAGGAACACCGGCAGCAGCGCCGCGATCACCACGGCCATGGTCAGCGCTCCCCGCGCAGCTTCGCGAGCCGGTCCAGTGCGCCCTGCAGGATGAAGATCGCGGCGTGCTCGTCGATCACCTCGGCGCGCCGGGCGCGGCTGACGTCCATCCCGATCAGTTCGCGCTCGACCGCCGCGGTCGAGAGCCGCTCGTCCCACAGCCCGATCGCAAGCGCGGTGAGGCCGGCGAGGTTGCGGGCAAACGCCCGGGTCGATTGCGCGCGCGGGCCTTCGCTGCCGTCCATGTTGATCGGCAGCCCGAGCACGAAGCCGACGGCATTGCGTTCGGCGGCGATCGCGAGCAGCCGCGCCGCGTCGACCTTGAACTGCTTGCGCTGGATGGTCTCGACGCCGGTCGCCAGCCGCCGGTCCGGATCGGAGGCGGCGACCCCGATGGTCTTGGTGCCGAGGTCGAGGCCGACAAGCGCGCCGCGCTCGGGCCAGTGCGGCGCAGCTTCGATCAGGGGAAGGATGGGGGCGGGCATGGCGCTAGTGTCCCGAATCCGAAGTTCGCATCATTTGCCGCACCTTCGGAGCGAACTTCGGATTCGATAAGGACACTAGCAAACTTATGATTCTAGTGTGCTTTATGAATGCGAAGTTCGTGAAAATGGCTGCCGCGAAATCGCACGAACTTCGCATTCAGCACACTAGCGCTTAGCACGCACCCGCGCGCCGAGGCAAAGCCCGGCGCTGCCGTGGTGTCCATGCGAAAACGCCGGTCAGGCGGCGATCACCCGCTCGTCGCCACCGAGGCACGCGGCCAGCCCCCGCAACGCGCTGTACTGATGCGCGGTGCGGCGCTGGATGAACAGCGTCTCGACATGCGCATGCTGCGGATTGAGCTTGTGGATGTTGATGTCGCGCTGGACGTGATCGCGCTCGACGACGGCGCGCGGCAGCAGGGTGACGCCCATGTCGGCGGCGACGCAGCCGACCATGCCGTCGAGCGTGCCGAACTCGAAGCGGACCGCCGACGGCCAGCCGAATTCGGTGAACACCTGTTCGAGACGCTGCCGGTAGGTGCAGCCGGTGCGGAACACCAGCGCGGTCGGGCCCGACTCCGGCGTGCCGGCGCGCAGGGCGGCCAGCGATTTCCAGCGCTGCGCGGTGACCAGGACCAGTTCCTCGGTGAAGGCTGATGTCGCTGACAGTTCGGCATGCTCGATCGGACCGGCGACGAAGGCGCCGTCGAGCGAGCCGTCGAGCACGGCGGCAACGAGGTCTGCGGTCGGCGCGGTGCGCAAGGTCAGGCGCACCGCCGGATAGCGGCGATGAAACTCGGCGAGCAGCGTCGGCAGCCGCACTGCGGCAGTGGTTTCCATCGAGCCGATCGACAGCGGACCCTTCGGCTCGCCATCGTCGCGCGCGGCGAGCACGGCTTCGCGCGACAGCGCCGCCATGCGCTGTGCATAAGGCAACAGGCGGCGGCCGGCGCCGGTCAGCGACATGCCGCGGCTGTGGCGCTCGAACAGCGCGGTCCCGATCTCGGCCTCCAGCGCCTTGATGCGCTGGGTGACGTTCGACTGCACGGTGTTCAGCTCGTCGGCGGCCCGGGTGATGCCGCCGAGCCGGGCGACCGTGGAAAAGGTGAGCAGGTCGGTCAATTCCATCTGGGATCACCGTTCTGATTTAGAGATGGTAGCGATCTCTAGTATTCATTATCCGAGAATGTTAGGCCCGCTTAGGCTGCGAGTCCAGAACAGCACGTCCAGAACAGGGAGCAAGCGCATGCCGATCAGCACCGAATTGACGGCACGTCTGGGCATCGAGCATCCGATTCTGCTGGCGCCGATGGACACGATCGCCGGCAGCGGGCTGGTCAAGGCGGTCAGCGCCGCCGGCGGCTTCGGCATTCTGGGCGGCGGCTACGGCGACAAGACGCGGCTGCAGACCGAGACCGCGAGGCTGAAGGGTTTTGCTAAGCCGTTCGGCATCGGCTTCATCACCTGGAGCCTGGCCAGGCAGCCCGACCTGATCGACATCGCACTGGATGCGCGGCCGCGCGCGGTGATGCTGTCATTCGGCGATCCCCTGCCGTTCGCGCCGAAGATCAAGGCGGCGGGCGCGCTCCTGATCTGCCAGGTGCAGAGCGAGGAGATGGCACAGCGGGCGCTCGATTGCGGCGCCGACATCCTGATCGCGCAGGGCACCGAGGCGGGCGGTCACGGCGCATCGCGCACAACGCTCGACATCGTGCCGGCGATCATCGATTTCGCGGCGGGGCGCGTGCCTGTGGTCGCGGCCGGCGGCATCGCGGACGGGCGTGGCCTCGCGGCGATGATGATGCTCGGCGCATCCGGCGTGCTGATGGGAACGCGCTTCTACGCCAGCGTCGAGGCCGACGCGGCCGAGCAGGCGAAGCAGCTGATCTGTGCGGCAAAGAGCGGCGAGACGGTGCGCGGCGTGGTGTTCGACTGGTCGCGCAAGCTGATGTGGCCGGCGCCGTTCACCGCGCGTTCGCTTGCCAACGATCATCTGCGGCGCTGGAGCGGGCGCGAGATCGAGCTGATGCAGCGCGCCGACGAGGTCGCGGTGGAGTATGCCGCCGCGAAGGCCGCGGCCAATTTCGATGTCGCCGCGGTGTTTGCCGGCGAGTCCGTCGGCCTGATCCATGATATCGTTCCGGCGGCCGAGATCGTCGGCCGCATCGTCGCCGAGGCCGAGCAGTCGCTGCAGGGCCGGCGCAACTCTCTTTCCTCTTTGACCTGAACAAGCGTGAGACACACCATGTGGCCGGACCGTCGATTGATCGATCGTTTCAAGACCGAATTCCCAATCGTGCTGGCGCCGATGGCCGGCGTGATGGATGCGGAGCTGGTGATTGCGGTGGCGCAAGGGGGCGGGCTCGGCTCGCTGCCATGTGCGATGCTGTCGGCCGAGAAGGCGCGCGAGCAGGTCAACATCATCCGTCAACGCGTCTCTGCGCCGGTCAACCTCAACTTCTTCTGCCACAAGGCGGTCGACGCCGATCCGGCGCGCGAGGCGAACTGGCGGCGGCGGCTGGCGCCTTACTATCGCGAGCATGGTCTCGATCCGAATGCGCCGATCAATGCAGCGAACCGCGCGCCGTTCGATGCGGCGTTCTGCGCCGTGGTCGAGGAGCTGAAGCCGGAGGTCGTCAGCTTCCATTTCGGCCTGCCGGAGCCAAATCTGTTGCAGCGGGTGAAAGCCACCGGCGCCACCGTGATGTCGTCGGCGACGACGGTGAAGGAAGCGATCTGGCTCGAGGAGAACGGCGCTGACGTCATCATTGCGCAAGGCGCCGACGCCGGCGGCCATCGCGCCATGTTCTTGACCGACAACATCGCCGAGCAGCCCGGGACGTTCTCGCTGCTGCCGCAGGTGGTGGATGCGGTGAAGGTGCCGGTCGTCGCGGCAGGCGGCATCGCCGACGGGCGCGGGATCGCCGCGGCATTCGCCCTCGGCGCCTCCGGCGTTCAGGTCGGCTCGGCCTATCTGCGCTGCCCGGAGTCCAAGGTGACGGCGCAGGCCCGCATCGCGCTGGCGCAGGCGAGCGACGAATCCACCGTCATCACCAATGTGATGACCGGCCGTCCGGCGCGCGGCGTCGCCAACCGTGTGATGCGCGAGGTCGGGCCGATCTCGCCGGACGCGCCGGCGTTCCCGCACGCAGCAACCGCCCTCGGACCGCTGAAGGCGGCTGCCGAAAAACAGGGGAAGGTCGATTTCACCAATCTGTGGGCCGGACAGGCGGTGCGGATGGGCAAGGAGATGCCGGCGGCCGAGTTGACCCGCGCGCTGGCCGGCGCCGCGCTGGCGCGGATGGCGGCTCTGTCTCAGGCCTGACGCGCGGTCTCGTTCAGACCAGGCATGCCACGTAGAGGATCGCGACCCCCAGCGCCGTGCCGATCGACCAGAGGGCGGGGTCCCAGCCCTCCGGGCGGGGGCTGCCGTTGAGCATTGACATGACGCGCTCCGAACTTTTTGTTTGGGTGGAGTAGGCGCCGTGAATGTTTCGAGACGACTTCGCGGCGGCCGCGAAGTGGTTTCGTCGCCGTGTTTCGCAGCCGGAATGCGTGGCAGGGTGTCTTGCCTGGTCGCCAGAGGGGCGCAAAGCCCTGTTGGGCGGGCAAATCCGCGCGGTTGCGGCGCAAAACCGGCGTCTGCTATACGGCAGGCTGACCTTTCAGCCCCGAGGCCCTATATAATGTCCGTAGACGCCACGACCGTCCGCCGCATCGCGCATCTGGCGCGGATCGCGGTCAGCGACGCCGAAGTTCCCCATCTCCAGGGCGAACTGAACGCGATGCTGGCCTTTGTGGAGCAGCTGTCGGAAGTGAATGTCGACGGCGTCGAGCCGATGACCTCGGTGACGCCGATGGAAATGAAGAAGCGCGCCGACGTGGTCAATGACGGCGAGATCGCCGACGTCATCGTCCGCAACGCGCCCGACACCGTGAACGGCTTCTTCCTGGTGCCGAAGGTGGTCGAGTAACGCAAGCATCGCGTTTTCGAGCGAAGTGGATACCGGTTCGCGTGAAGAAAACGCTTCAAACAAAAGCGACAAAGTTCAATGTGTCTGCTGTGCGACGATGAGAAGGCCTACAAGGCCTATATGGACTTCCTCGATGCCATGGAGCGCAAGGGGAAGGTCGCCGATCCCAACGCGGCGATGGACGCCGTGCTCGACCATCTTGAGGCGCTTGACGCCGCCCGCGCCAAGGAAAATGCCAAGGCAAATAACCTGGCGCGCCAAGACGACCCCGCCAACGACAAGACCCTGTCTCCGTTCTTCTGCAGCCCGATCAATAAATGACTGATTTGACATCGCTGACGATCGCCGAGGCCCGCGAGGGCCTGGCGAGCAAGTCTTTCACCGCCCGCGAACTGACCGACGCGCATCTCGCCGCAATCGAAGCCGCGCGTGTGCTCAATGCCTATGTGCTCGAAACGCCCGACCGCGCCCGCGAGATGGCCAAGGCCGCCGACGCGAAAATTGCAAAAGGCGAGGGCGGACCGCTCGCCGGCATCCCGCTCGGCATCAAGGACCTGTTCGCGACCCGCGACATCAGGACCACTGCGTGCTCAAATATCCTCGGCAATTTCATTCCGCCCTACGAGTCGACGGTGACCTCGCAGCTGTGGCGCGACGGTGCAGTGCTGCTCGGCAAACTCAACAATGACGAATTCGCGATGGGCTCGTCGAACGAGACCTCGTGCTTCGGCCCGGTCACCAACCCGTGGCGGCGCGAAGGCTCCAACACCACGCTGGTGCCGGGCGGCTCGTCCGGCGGCTCGGCTTCGGCGGTGGCGGCTGCTCTCTGCATGGGCGCGACCGCGACCGACACCGGCGGCTCGATCCGCCAGCCCGCCGCGTTCACCGCAACCGTCGGCATCAAGCCAACCTATGGCCGCTGCTCGCGCTGGGGCATCGTCGCGTTTGCATCCTCGCTCGACCAGGCCGGCCCGATCGCGCGCTCGACGCGCGATGCCGCGATCCTGATGCGCTCGATGGCGGGGCACGATCCCAAGGACACCACGTCGGTCGACATCGCCGTGCCGGACTACGAGGCCGCGATCGGCAAGTCCGTGAAGGGCATGAAGATCGGCATCCCCAGGGAATATCGGCTCGACGGCATGCCGGCCGAGATCGAAAAGCTCTGGAGCGAGGGCGCGCAGTGGCTGAAGGCCGCCGGCGCCGAGCTCGTCGAGGTGTCGCTGCCGCACACCAAATACGCGCTGCCGGCCTATTACATCGTGGCGCCGGCCGAGGCCTCGTCGAACCTCGCGCGCTATGACGGCGTGCGCTACGGATTGCGCGATCCGGGCAAGAACATCATCGAGATGTACGAGAACACCCGCGCCGATGGTTTTGGCGACGAGGTGCGCCGCCGCGTGCTGATCGGCACCTATGTGCTGTCGGCCGGTTACTACGATGCCTATTATCTGCGTGCGCAAAAGGTCCGGACGCTGATCAAGAAGGATTTCGAGGACTGCTTCGCCAAGGGTGTCAACGCGATCCTGACGCCGGCGACGCCGTCGGCGGCGTTCGGCATCGGCGAGAAGGGCGGCGCCGATCCGGTCGAGATGTATCTCAACGACATCTTCACGGTGACCGTGAACATGGCGGGCCTGCCGGGCATCGCCGTGCCCGCCGGCAAGGACACGCAAGGTCTGCCGCTCGGCCTGCAACTGATCGGCCGTCCGTTCGACGAGGAGACGCTGTTCTCGCTCGGCGAGGTGATCGAGCAGGCGGCCGGCCGGTTCACGGCGCCCAGATGGTGGTGAGCGATGGCGGATTTCCGCGCCAGTCTCGCCGACACCGCGCCCGATGCGGCGCTGTCGCCGCCGCTCGCCGCGTTGTGGTGGGCGAAGAAGGGCGATTGGGACCAGGCGCACCGCATCGTGCAGGACGAGAGCGACGCCAATTCGGCCTGGGTGCATGCCCATCTGCATCGCGTCGAGGGCGATCTTGGCAATGCCGGCTACTGGTATCGCCAGGCCGGCCGGCCGGTCGCAAAGGACACGCTCGAGGCCGAGTGGGAGCGGATCGTTGCCACGCTGCTTGCGCAGCGCGGTTAAAGGACGCCGGTGCGGAGGCACCGCGAGCATTAACCCTGTTTCGGCCGCCATGCCGCTGCCCAGATTGGCCGTGATAGGCTAATGGAACCGGGCGGGGGCCAGCGGCAAAAGAGAGTATTCGTGCGTGGGTCGGGCATAGGGGGATGGCTGTCAGCAATGCTGGTGGCCGTGGTGGCGGCGGGCCTTGCCGGCTGCGCCTCCGTCTACAATCTGCCCGGCAACGTCCCGCTCGGCGCCGCGCTCGCCGACAACAGCAGCGCCCGCGACATTCCGGCCTACGAAGATGATCTGCTGCTCGCACTGTCGTTCTCCGGCGGCGGCACCCGCGCGGCGGCGTTTTCGTTCGGCGTGCTGGAGGAGCTTGACCACACGCGTTCGAGTGCGGCGGGCACCAAGACGCTGCTCGACCGCGTCGACTTCGTCTCCGGCGTCTCCGGCGGATCGGTCACCGCCGCCTATTTCGGATTGAAGCGCCGAGCGGCGCTCGACGATTTCCGCCAGCGCTTCCTGCTGCGTAACGCCGAGGAGGGACTGAAGACCCGGATCTCGCTCGGCAATATCGGGCGCGCACTCGGCGGCGGCGTCAACGACAGCCAGTTCACCGACTGGCTCGATCAGAATGTGTTCGACGGCGCGCGGTTCGACGCATTGGCCGACGATCGCCGGCCGCGGGTCTGGATCAACGCGTCTGATATCTACAACCGCACGCCGTTCGTGTTCGGCAAGACGTCGTTCGATGCCTTGTGCAGCGACATCAGATCGTATCGTGTCGCCGAAGCGGTGGCGGCATCCGCCGCGGTGCCGCTGGCATTCGCCCCGATCGTGCTGCAAACCTATCCCGGCGGCTGCGCCGCGCCGCTGCCGGCCTGGCTCGAGCGGGTGCGCAACGATCCGAACGCACAGCCGTTGCTGCGCGCCTACGCCGAGGCCCAGGCACATTACCGCGACGGCTCGATGCGCTACGTCAAGCTGCTCGATGGCGGCCTCGTCGACAATTACGGCCTGTCGGGGCTGAGCATCGGCTTGCTCGCCGCGCAGCGTCCCTACGAGCCGCTGAACGAGCGGCAGGCGGCCAAGCTGAAACGCATTCTGTTCCTGGTGGTCGACGCCGGCCGCGGCATCTCCGGCGACTTCGTGCAGACGCTCGAAGGGCCGAGCGGCGTCGAACTGGTGTCCGCGGCCGCCGACACCGCGATCGATGCCAGCGTGCGCTCCAGCTACGCCGCCTTCACGGCGC
>NZ_LFIQ01000092.1:176135-195147 GCF_001189245.1 Bradyrhizobium pachyrhizi
TTGGAAATGCGGTGACGTCGCGATCTATGTCGAGCGGCTCGGCTTCGACCGGCTCGGACCGGATCGCGCCGGCATCCTGAACGCCATCCCGACGCGGCTGTCGCTGCCGCCGGAGCAGGTCGACCAGCTGATCGCGGGCGGCGCCGACGCGCTGCGCTCGAGCAAGGCCTACCAGCAGTTCCGGCGCGGTCTCTGATCCCACCTCGGGCGACGGCTGCGGGCTGCAAGGGGACCGCAAGGCGGCTTGACTGGCGCGATTGGTTGCGCGAAGCCCAATCCATCCCAGATATCCTTTTATCCGGAAACCGAGATCCATGACCGCATCTGCCGCCCCGCACAAACTGATCAAGAGCGCCACCGGCGATTGGGAGGTCGTGATCGGCATGGAGATCCATGCCCAGGTCACCTCGAACGCGAAGCTGTTCTCCGGCGCATCGACCGCGTTCGGCGGCGAGCCCAATTCCCATGTCTCGCTGGTCGATGCCGCAATGCCGGGCATGTTGCCCGTGATCAATGAGGAGTGCGTCCGCCAGGCGGTGCGCACCGGTCTCGGGCTGAATGCGAAGATCAACCTGCGCTCGGTGTTCGACCGCAAGAACTATTTCTATCCGGACTCGCCGCAGGGCTACCAGATCAGCCAGTACAAGTCGCCGATCGTGGGCGAGGGTGAGGTGTCGCTCGAGCTCGACGGCGGCCGCAGCGTCACGATCGGGATCGAGCGGCTGCACCTGGAGCAGGACGCCGGCAAGTTGCTGCACGATCAGTCGCCGACGATGTCCTATGTCGACCTCAACCGTTGCGGCGTCGCGCTGATGGAGATCGTCTCCAAGCCCGACATCCGCGACGCCGAGCAGGCCAAGGCCTACGTCACCAAGCTGCGCTCGATCCTGCGCTACCTCGGCACCTGCGACGGCGACATGGAGAAGGGCAATTTGCGCGCCGACGTCAACGTCTCGGTGCGCCGTTACGGCGAGACCGCGTTCGGCACCCGCTGCGAAATCAAGAACATGAACTCGGTCAACTTCATCGGCCAGGCGATCGAATACGAGGCACGGCGTCAGATCGAGATCATCGAGGACGGCGGCTCGATCGACCAGGAAACCCGGCTGTTCGACCCGAACAAGGGCGAGACCCGCTCGATGCGCTCCAAGGAAGAGGCGCACGACTACCGGTACTTCCCCGATCCCGATCTGTTGCCGCTCGAGTTCAGCCAGGCCTTCGTCGACGATCTCAAGGCGCAGCTGCCGGAACTGCCGGACGAGAAGAAGTCCCGTTTTATTACGGGCTTCGGCCTGTCGCCCTATGATGCGAGCGTGCTGGTCGCCGAGCGCGAGAGCGCGGAGTTCTACGAAACGGTGCTGTCAGGTCTTGCCGACAAGGCGCGCGACGGCAAGCTCGCCGCCAACTGGGTGATCAACGAACTGTTCGGTCGTCTCAACAAGGAAGGCGTTGAGATCGCAGCCTCGCCGGTGTCGGCGGAGCAGCTCGCCGCGATCGTCGATCTGATCGGCGAGGGAACGATTTCCGGCAAGATCGCCAAGGACTTGTTCGAGATCGTCTGGCGGGAGGGCGGCGATCCGCGCGCGCTCGTCGAGGCGCGCGGCATGAAGCAGGTCACCGACCTCGGCGCGATCGAGAAGGTGGTCGACGACATCATCGCGGCCAATCCCGACAAGGTCGAGCAAGCGAAGGCGAAGCCGCAACTGGTCGGCTGGTTCGTCGGTCAGGTGATGAAGTCGTCAGGCGGCAAGGCGAACCCGCAGGCGGTCAACGACCTCCTGAAGTCGAAGCTCGGCATCTGAACAACAGGACAATGATGTTGTCCTTGGCGCATGATCCAGCCGGATCATGCGCCCTTGCATGCTCCGTTGCCGTCAACTTCGGTGTCGTCGCGCGCGCGTGAACGCGGCGTGATCCTGCCTCACACCCTCCGTTCGTGGCGCGCCGGCGCCATCGGCGCCGAATCGCCGAAGCTGCGATTCGTTCGCGAATCCGCCTCGGCCGACCTCAAACGAGGCAAAAGCCGTCTTTCCCACGAAAATTTTTTCGTTGCCAAAAATTGCGACTCGGCGTCGGCGACGTGCCCCTTTTCGTCTTCGCTCGCGACTCAGCGCAACGACGATCTCGCGTCGATCGCTTCAATGCGAATTCAAGAAAAGCCTACAGCAGAAGGCATTTCCTGCAACGTTGACAAATGCCGATGTCGGCGGCTGTTGCACTTCTTGCATCGTCGCGTGAATGCATCGTCGATTTGAACGGCGCCGCGCGCGGTGCGCGTTGCCACCGCTGCGTCAACACTTCCTTAAGCGGGACACTGTTTTTTTCGGTCTGTTGGTGTATTCGGGAAGTAGTGCATATCGATTCCCGAGTGCACGCAGCGAAGTAGAGCCATCTCACATACTGGAGGGCAACATGGCTAAGAAGGCAAAGAAGGCGAAGAAGGCGAAGAAGGCGAAGAGCGCAGTGAAGAAGACTGCGAAGAAGACCCGCAAGGTCGCCAAGAAGAAGTAAGCCTCTCGCCTCGAGAGGATTGCCGGCGGCTTGACGCCGGCACGTCGCGAGAGCCAGCGGACGGACTGCTGAGAGGCACATCCCACCCCCAAGGCTCTGGCTGACGAAAGAGGGTGTCGGCGAGACATCAGGTCAAACGGCTGGATCGAATTTCGGAGAGGGCAACCTTCCCAAAACCGGTCCGGCAGAAGAAACAGAGATTTCTTCGTTCGGTGCGGAGCCCGCTTGGTTCCGCAATTTCACCGGCGAGAATGCCGAGCTGAAATCTGGTCCTGACGTGTTCGCCGACCCCCTCGTTCCGGCGGCCCGCGCAGTCCGCGCCCGGCAGCCACTTTCCCCATCCCCATTGCGGATCGACGTTGGGCCTGACGGCCTCGCGTTGCTTTGTCTGTGCACCCGACCGCACGCCGCTCCGCGGCTCGTCGATTGGTCGCGCCACCCTCCGTCAATTTCGAAACTGATCGGCCGGTGGGGCCTGCCGTCGCGCGGGGCCAATGTCCGCCATGGTTATCGTTGTCCCAAACACCAGGGTAAACCGGCGTTCACGAATGCAAGGAAGTGCCTGCGGCACAGGTACTTCTGCGATTCCTGGAGGCGCCCTTGGCGACGCCGATTTACATCCCGTTCATCGCGATACTTAAACCGCTCTTCAAATTTGATGGGCCATGATCATCCCAACAAGCCGGCAAACGGCACGCGGTGATCCCAAAGATCGGCGCGGGGCATGATCAAAGATCAGCCCGGGCATGATCAAAGATCAGCCAGGGAATGACAGGGTAGTTTTAACAGTGGACGGGGGCCGCGCTCGGGGGAGGGCGGCCAACAACAAAAAGGGGATTGAGAATGTTTCAGGGGGTCATCGATCAGGAAAGCGCTGTCCCGGTTGCCGCAACGGCGATCCAGGACGTGCTGTTCGAACGCGGCATGTATTGGGCGAGCGGCCGCTCCGGCGTGGTCAACCTCGTCGCGGCGCACAAATGGTTCAACCTGGCGGCGCTCAAGGGACGTACTGACGCGATCGCGCACCGCCGCGAAGTCGCCGAGCAGATGTCCGATGTCGAGATCGCGGCCGCCCAGCGTGAAGCCCGCGCCTGGATGACGACGCACTAAGCCAACCGATATCGATGGGAGCCTCGGCTCCCTCGCTCCACCTAGAACCAGTATCGCGCCGCGTAGACCACCGTCATCAGCGCTCCGGCCACGATGACGAACTGCCGGACGATGTGGGCGGGAAGGATCCTGATCAGGAAGCCTCCGGCAAAGCCGCCGACCATGGCGCCGAGCAGCATCGCCAAGGTCTCCGGCCACCGCACCGCCCCCTGCAAGATAAAGATCAATGTGGCAGCGAGCGACACGCAGGTCGCGAGCAGGTTCTTCAACGCCTTGATCGCCCGGATGTCGTTGGGCTCGGTGATCGACAGCACCGCGGTCAGGATGACGCCGAGACCGGCGCCGAAGAAGCCTCCATAGACGCACGACAATCCCAGGATAGCACCGCTCGCGCCGGTCGAGGGCAGCGCTGCGGCCTTCTCGCGCCCGACGGTCCATCCCTGGATCTGCGGCGCGAAGCCGAACAGCAACGTCGCGAATGCAATCAAGGCCGGTACCGGCAGCAGGAACAGCCGCTCGGGAAGCAGCAACAGCACGCCGGCGCCGACCGCGCCGCCCACCGTGGCGACCGCGACGTAGCTGATCGTGCGCCACGTCGGCGGCGGCAGCTTGCCGCGATCGGCGAGCGCGGCGATCAAATGGCCCGGCGAGATCGCCACCGCATTCGACGCGTTGGCGATGACGGCCGGCAGATCCGCCGCGAGCATCGCCGGAAAGGTAATGAGCGTCGCGCCGCCCGCCAGCGCATTGATGATCCCTCCCGCGACCCCGGCCGCCAGCAGCAGAAGACTTGTCTGGATATCCATTCTTCACCCTCGTGAGGGTGAGCAGGCTAGCGGGCGGCGCTCCGATCGGTCTGGAACATCTGTGACGTCACTTCAGCCGCGCCAATAGACGCCAGGCGTCGTGCCAAAGGTGCGGCGGAACAGTCGGGTGAGGTGGCTCTGGTCGGAAAAGCCCGCATCGGCCGCGACTGCTGCGATCGGCGCGCCGGCGCGCAGCAATTGCCGGGCAAGATTGAGGCGGGCCAGCAGGCGGAAGGTATGTGGCGGGATGCCGAGCTCGCGGCTGACCATGCGGCTGAACCCTTCGCGGCTTCGCCCGAAGCCGGCGGCAATCGCGCCGATCGGCGCGACGCTTTCGGTCAGCGCGATGCCGAGCTTCGTCCTGTCGGTGTACCCGGCGGCGTGGGGCGGCGCGCACGACAGCATGTCGTCGGCGATTTCGCTGACATGCTCAGGCGAGATCTCGTCGACGTTCCGCCAATGCTGCCCGAAACGGTTGATCCGCACCGATGAGCAGACGCGGCCGGCAGGGACATAGGCGTTCAGGCAGACCGTTTCCTCGTCCGACATCGTCATCGGCGCATGCAGCATCCCCGCCGGAATGAGCGCGGCATGGCCGGCAGGCACGGTGACGGTCGCGCCGCCGATGCGAAAGGCGCGCGACCCCGACAGCACCAGCACGATCTGGCTCTCGTCATGAAAGTGCGGCTTGAGGCCAAGCGAGCCGGCGCCGCGCCACGATGCCAGTTCGACGATGCCGTCACTGTCGGTTCGCCGATAAGTCCAGGCATTGGTCATGGCGAGGCGAGTGATCACGGAGGTCTCGAACCGATGGGGTGGTGATCCCCAAGGGTAGCACGGGGATCACCACCGTCATGGGACGTCACCGCTGCGCAACCGAGGCGATCGGCGAGGCCGTGCGCATGGTCGCCATTGCGATGAGGGCGGCGACGAGGTTGGCGGCTGCACTGATCGCCACCGGAATGAAGTAGCTGTGGCTGACGTCGTAGGCGAAACCGGCGGCGCTGGGGCCCAGCAACGTGCCAACCGCGACGCTGGTGTAGAGGATGCCGATGATGCCGCCGACATTGCGGCCGCCGAAATGGTCGGTGACGACAGCGGGCAGGATCGCGACCCAGCCGCCATAGAACAGGCCGAACAGCAGCGCGAAGGCCGTGAGCGACCAGAAGGTGCCGGCGATCGCCCAGATCGCGAGCGAGACGGCCATGCCGAGATACATCGCGACCAGGAATGCATCGCGGCCGACGCGGTCGGCGATGCCGCCGAGGAAGAACCGGCCGGCCGTGCTGCCGACCCCGATCATTCCGAGCAGCAGCACGGCCAGCGTCGGCGCCACCTGATGATCGACCGCAAACGGCACGAGGTGCACGAAGGGCACGAACACGCCGAATGCGCTGATCAGGCAGGCGGCATAGAGCCCGGTGAAGCGCGCGCTCCGTACCGCAGCGCGGATCGCAACACCCTGACGGAGCGGCGCACCCGAAACCGTATCGAGCGGATCGCCGTCCGGTCCGGTGCCGTGGCGGCGCGGATCGTCCGCAATCAGCAGCGATGCACCGATCCCGGCGACGGCGGCGACAACGCCCAGCACGACATAGGCATCGCGCCAGCCGAAGCTCGTGATCAGCCAGGTCGCGAGCGGCGGCATCACCAGTGTGCCGACCCCGATCCCGCTGACGGCGAGGCCCGACGCAAAGCCGCGTCGCCTGACGAACCAGCGCTGCACGGCGCCCAAGGTCGGCACGTAGGCGCAGCCGACGCCGGCGCCGATCCCGATGCTGTAGGCGGCATAGACCTGGAGGATGGTCTGCGCCTGTCCCGCCAGCACCATGCCGAGACCGACCAGCGCCATTCCGAGGCCGGCGAGCCTGCGTGCGCCCCAGCGATCGGCTAGCGGACCGGAGATCACTCCCAGGCCGAAATACAGGAAGCCCGCGAAGGAGAACACCAGCGACACCGAGCCACGCGAGGCGCCGAACTCCCGCTGCAGGGACTCGACGAAGGACGAGAATGTGTAGGCGCTGCCGAAGCCGATCAGCGTCACGACCAAGGCTGCTGCGACGACGTACCAGCCGTAGAACGGCTTGGCTCGTTGATAACCGGCGTGCATGACGGCATTCCTCATGATCGTTCTCCCTGTGCCGCATGGCCACCGGCCTTGCTCGGCGGATAGAGCAGCATCTGCGTGCAGCGGAACAGCGCGATGGTCTTGCCCGTCGCCTCGCTGCGGATCTCGGTGTCCCACACCTGGGTGGTGCGCCCGGCGTGAACGAGGCGCGCCTCGCAGCTCACGCCGCCTTCGCGCGCGGCGCCGATGAAGTTGGTCTTCAACTCTCCGGTGGCGAAGCCAATGGCGCCGTCCGGCAACGACGCGAGGCAGCCGAACCCGCATGCGGTATCGGCCAATGCGACGATGCTTGCGCCGTGCAGCAGCCCGTGCGGCGAGAAGTGTTTTGCGGCAATCTCGAAGCGGCCGCGGATGTGGCCACGTCCGGCTTCGAGCCATTGAAAGCCCAGCAGGCCGGGCAGGCTGCCGGCTTGCGACGCGTTGATGCGGTCGACGAGCGGGCCGGTCTCGCCGCCTGCAGCGATCTCGCGGAGGGCGAGCTTGCTTGCGACCTCAGTCATGGCTTGGCTCCATCAAGAAAACGGAGCCGTCAGAGCGGCAAAGGAGGTTAGAAAATCTAAGTTCCATGGTTCGACTTTCTCGGCGTTGACGCAGCTTTCACCGTCAGATTAAGCTGATAGGGCGCCCCAAACGCCGAGTTAGCAAACCAGATTTGCTGAGCAATTCAGATTAGAAATTCTAAATCATGGAAAGCAGGCTTCCACCCCTGAACGCGCTCAAGGCGTTCGAATCCGCCGCTCGCCATCTCTCGGTGAAGCTCGCGGCCGAGGAGCTATGCGTGACGCCGGGCGCGGTCAGCCAGATGCTCAAGACGCTCGAAGCCGATCTCGGCGTGAAGCTGTTCGAGCGGGTGCCGCGCGGCATCTATCTCACCGACGCCGGCCGCGACTATCTGCCGTCGATCCGCAACGCGTTTCGCCAGATCGCGGATGCCTCGCGCCGCGTCGCGGCATCTGTCGATGTCGGTACGCTGACGGTGAGCGTCACGCCATTCTTTGCGTCGGCCTGGCTGGTGCCGCGCATGGCGTCGTTTCAGAACACGCATCCCGAGATCGATCTGCAGATCGTCACCAGCAACACGGTGGTCGATTTCTCGCGCAGCGGCGTCGACGTCGCGGTGCGCCACGGCCTTGGCCGCTATCCGGGGCTGCGCAGCGACCGCGTCGTCACGGTGGAGATGGTGGCGGTGGCATCGCCGTCGCTGGTTGGGCGCCTCGGCCGGCCGGCATCGCCGGGCGAACTCGCGGGCTGGCCGCAGGTGCATGACGCCGATCGCAAGGGGTGGAGCCTGTGGTTTCAGGCCAACGGCATCGCGGAGGTTCGCACGCCGCGCGGACCCTCGTTCGATGACAGCGGCCTCCTGCTGAAGGCCGTGCTGACCGGGCAGGGCGCGGGCCTGCTGCCGGCCGCGA
This sequence comes from Bradyrhizobium pachyrhizi, assembly GCF_001189245.1. Lineage (GTDB taxonomy): Bacteria > Pseudomonadota > Alphaproteobacteria > Rhizobiales > Xanthobacteraceae > Bradyrhizobium > Bradyrhizobium pachyrhizi. Next base: position 184,103 of record NZ_LFIQ01000092.1, read on the forward strand.
TGGTGGCAAATGAGATCGCGAGCGGCGAACTGGTCCAGCTGCTCGAGACCGCGCATCTGGAGGAGTTCGCCTACTATCTCGTCTGTCCCGACAACCGGCAGTCGCTTCCGAAGATCGCGGCGTTCAGGGAATGGATCCTGGGACCGGAGGCTCAGTCGGCGGCGGAGCACTAAAGCGCGACGAGGTTATGTCAGGTCGAGCAACGGACTCTGCTTCACCTCGCCCCGTGTGCGGGGAGAGGTCGGATCGCATGGAGCGAAGCGCAATGTGATCCGGGTGAGGGGGAATCTCCGCGAGTCTAACTCGAAGTTATTTTGCGGATGCGGCCCCTCACCCCAACCCTCTCCCCGTAAGAATGGGGAGAGGGAGCACAGCGGCAGTGGACGGCTTACCGATAGAACGCGTTGGGCGGCACGCCAAAATGCTTGCGGAACATGGCGGTGAAGGCGCTCTGGCTGGCATAGCCGGCATCGAGCGCGACATCGACCACCCGCGTGCCGCGCGCGAGGCGCTCGAGCGCAAACAGCAGGCGGGCCTGCTGACGCCATTCGCCGAACGTCATGCCGGTTTCCCTGGCGAACAGACGATGGATGGTCTTCGACGTCAGCTTCAGCCTTCGCGCCCATTGCTCGGCGGTTGAGGCATCGTCAGGGCGTGCCAGCAGCGCGGCGCAGATCCGCGCGAGCCTTTCGTCGCGCGGCATCGGCAGGTGCAGGGGCAGCACATCGACTTCGCGCAACTGGTCGAGCAGCACCTGCATCAGGCGCTCGTCGCTGGTTGCGGGCGCATAGTCCAGCGGGACGCGCATCGCGGCGACGAACAATTCGCGCAGCAGCGGCGAGACCGCGAACACGCAGCTGGCCCGCGGCAGATTGGGAGCCGCGTCGGCGTCCACGAACACGGTGCGGATCTTGACCGCGCCGCACATCCGGACCTCGTGCGCGAGATCGGCCACGAGCCACACCGCCCGGTTGGGCGGTACCACCCAGGTGCCTTCAGCGCAGCGCACGACCATCACGCCTTCGATCGCATAGAGCAGCTGGCCGCGCGGATGCGCGTGCAGGCCGGTCGACGCGCCGCTCGGATAGTCGATCTCCATCGCCGCCATCGGCCGCGCCGTGGCGTGATAGTCGAGGTGCCGTGTGATCAGCTCGTCCAACACGTCTTCATCTCGCATGTCCCAATCTCGCTAGGTGAGGTCATTCTAGCGTGAGACGGACGTTGGGGCGACAGGTAGTTGCTGGAGTGTCCTTCACCAACGCGCTGCCGGGTCATGTTCAAGCAGAAAGTCGCACTTCTCTATCCCTTCGTTGCCATCGTGCTGTGGGCGGGCAACGTCATCGTCTCTCGCCTCTCGGCGCACATGATCGGTCCGCAGGCGATCACCTTCTATCGCCTGCTGGTCGCGGTGCTGTTGATGTCTCCGTTCGTGGCGCGCGGCGCCTGGCGCAATCGCCGTGCGGTCTGGCCGCATCTCGGTCCGCTCGCGATCCTCGGCTTCCTTGCGATGTGCCTGTTCCAGAGCCTGTCGTATCTGGCGGCCGAAACCACCACCGCGACCAACATGGCTGTCTTCACCGCGCTGACGCCGCTGTTGACGGTCGCCCTCAGTGCCGCGCTGCTCGGCGAACCGCCGACGCTTGGCATGATCTGCGGCGCTACGCTGTCGTTTGCGGGCCTCGTCTATCTCGTCAGCGGCGGCGACTTGTGGTCGGTGTTGCAGAACGGCGTGCATGCGGGCGACGCGCTGATGCCGCTGGCCGCGATCGTTTATGCGCTGTACGGCGTGCTGCTGAAACGCTGGAATTTGCCGATCACTGGATGGCAATCCACCTACATGCAGGCGCTGTGCGCGCTGGCCGTGATGTTTCCCGCGTTCCTCGCGACGCCGGCGCCGCTGCGTCAGGTCAACGCCGAGACCTTGCCGCTGATCGTGTATGCCGGTGCGCTCGCGTCGGTCGTGCTGCCGTTCCTCTGGATCCGCGGCGTCGCGCAGCTCGGCCCGAACCGCTGCGCGATCTTTATGAATCTCTTGCCGGTGCTGACCGCTGTGGCCGCGATCGTGATGCTCGGCGAGCCGGTGAGGCCATTCCACGTCATCGGCGGCGGCCTCGCGCTGCTCGGTGTCGCCATCGCGCAAGCCCTGCCGCGGCCGCTGAAGACCGCGATCGCTGCGATAACGAAGTGACGGATCGCCGATCTCGCTGTTTTGATCGCATGTGAGAAGCCAGCGCAGAATACAGCGCTACGTTTGGCGATCACCTGTTCGGTGAAACGGAGTGATCGCGATGCGTGTTGCCTTGCGTCTATGCTTGGCTATTTCCTTGGTCTTGGCGTTGCCGCTTGTGGTGCTGTGGAGCTCGGTTGCCGGCGCCGCAACGGCGCATCATCGTCGCGTGCGACAGCACCTCATCATCCGTCCAAGTGAACAGGTCGTCCCTCCGGACCGGTACGTATATCCGGGCTTTGGCCCGATCCCGCCCGGCGAGAACCGAAACCTCGATCCATCCACCCGCGGCAGCGGCTGACGTCGTCGCCGCCGCACTGATGCTTCATCGCATCGATCGCTCTGCCCGCGTGCAAGGAGCTGGTCAAAGACCGAGCTATGCTGCGTCGGTCACCATCTTGTGCTGAGAGCTCTCGGCTACACGCTTTTTGAGGGTGGCAATCGTTCCCTTGAGATTGGCGTGCCGCTCATTGAGCGACCTTGCCAAAATCGGATACCTCGCGTCCGATCGGTCATGAATTCCCACGCGCGCTTCTTCGGTCGCGATGTCGGCTTCGATCTGCTGGCAGGCCAGGATCAGATCAGACAGCATCTTGCTGACCGTCGACTCGCGCCCGCCACGTCCGCGACCTGTCTCAAAACGATGATGCATGTTCATTGCGTGCTCCGAATGTCTGAGTTCGGCACACCGAGAACAGCTGGCACCGAACTATTCACGGATACATCGCAAGTTCCCTGCCAGTTGGGGGTCCGTAAGAATACTGTCGGGGCGGTGCGGCGCGGCGTATGCCCGCCGGGTGGGGACAGTCTGATGGCGCGGACTATTCTCGCCGCCACGCCGGAACGCAGGCACCTAGCGTGACGCGCTCGTAGTCTCGCGCGGCGTCCTGATCTCCAGCCTGTTCGGCAAACCTAACCGCTGCTTCCATGTCTTGAGCGGCGGACGCGCTATCGCAGAATTGGCTGCGAATTTCAGCCCGGTATCGATATGCCCTGTAGTTCATCGGGTTGTACTGAAGCGCAAGGTTGTAGCTGTTTTGCTCCTCAGTGGCGCCGCGGCGGGCTTCATCCGACTGACTGCCGAAATTGGTTTGGCGATTGAGCGCCTGGAGTGTCCCGAGCTCCGTGTAACGCAGAGACATGGCGCCGAAACTGGCAGGAAGTGCATCACCCGACGAAGAAGGTTGCCTCGCCGAGGTGCGTTCAATTTCGATCTTCTTGTACTTGATGGCGTTGCTGTAGTCCCGCAAGCTTTGGAAAGTGCTCGATATTTCGCCGGTGATTGAGGCAAGATAAGCGGTCGAGAGGCGTCGATCGCTCAGCAGGTTGAGACACGCCCGTATCTTTGCCTGCGCAGGCAAGACGTCGCGGCATTCCTTGTCAACCACACGCCACTCGTCCCGCGAATGCAGTGTCGGCGGCGTCTGCGCAGCAGGCAGAACGAGAACCAGCGAGAAACAGATCGCTAACCTGAGACCGCGACTTGGACCATCCATCTATTTCTTCGCCTTCAGCTCGATCTCGACCGGCCGGCGGATTCTTCGTGCGGGCGCCTTGATCATTTGATGCCAAATAATCAAGCCGAGGGAAAGCTGACGCGGTTCATAGGTGGACCTAAAAGTGAGGCCGTTCGTGACTGGGAAAGACCGAACGGCCCCAGCCGGCCCGTAGTGCCAAAATGGAAGAAATAGGCCGGCGCTCCAGCTACGGAGTCGCCGGGCAGATGGTTTCACCAGTGCCAATTGCCATCGCTACCGTACGCCCCCCGATGCGGCCGCTTGCTATGAACGGGCAGGGTCGGCTTGACGGCAGGTCGTCAGGACAAACGCCGCCTTGCTGCATTGCCACTCGCTGCCGAGCGCAGCGCTCGAGACGGGCCGCGGGGCAGCAACGATCGCCAGCACAACAACAATGCAAGCCAGCGAAGTTGCGACCACGAGCCTGCCTGCCTTGGATGAGAAGCGATGCCGTAACCAGGGACCTAAGTCGGCGGATCGGCGAAGCTGGGCGTTACGCAGAACCTGGTCGGTATCCTGGAATTGGATGCCACTGTCTTGCTGCATGGCTTTACCCCGGAAATGCTCAGGTGAAATAAACAATGCGGGGATGGTGGGCGCGGTTTGTTGCGCGCTCGCTTCGCGGCGCCGGGAATGATGTTTCGTTCACGCGGAGGTGACAACCGGTCCAGGCCCGGGGCCGATGCCGGCATTTCTCTGCGATGACCCCTTAGGACCACCGCTCATTGGTCGCTGGCCGGCTCGATAGGCCGCTCCCGGATCGTCCGCCCGGCCGGGCAACCGACTGGATCTGATCGAATCCCCAAAAAGTACGCCGCCGGTCTCAAAAATACACGCCCGGCGGCGTTTCCTTCCTGAACTGGGACACTGAAATCCCCAGCACGGTCAAAGTGCAGACACTATGCCATCGCGGTCCCGGGCGGGCGGCTAAGTACCCATGTCGCGTCGCTGGATTGCTTGACCTAGATCAAGCCCAACTACCGAAAAACAGCCTCGCATGTGCTCCCCTGTAATTTCCAATTGGAGGGTAGCATGGCAGTAGTCGTGCAGTACGTGGTCAAGCCGAATCCAGGCGGTGACCTCGCAGGAATACTCGAATTGGCAAAGGAGAGTGCCGGGCTTTGGCGCAAGCATGGTGGCAAACCAAGGTTCTGGTCTGTCGCCGTCGGTGAAGCCGGCAATTTCGTTTTCTCAGTAAATTTCGAGACGTTTTCGGCTTATGGCGCGGCGGTTGATAAACTAAACGCCGATCCAGCTTTCCAGACCTGGCAAGCGAAGAGATTGAAAGCGGGTTTGACCACCCTTGTGCGCGCGAACATGGCGATCGAGATTGAACTTTGAGGGAGCGTTGCGCAGCACGCCAAGAGTACGCCGCCGGGCTCTAAATGGCATTGTCCCGGCGGCGCCTGTTTATCCAGCCTTGGTCATATTTGCAGTAACGGTCGAACTGATCGCCGTCTCAAGTTTCGGAAAATCGGCGCGATTCTGCAGGAAGACCGTGCTCTCGCACGAGGCTGTCACCCATGTCTCCGGGCTGGACATTAGCCGGCTGGCGGAGAGGGAGGGATTCGAACCCTCGATACAGCTTGAGACCGTATGACGCTTTAGCAAAGCGTTGCCTTCAGCCACTCGGCCACCTCTCCAATGGCGCCGATATGCCCGAGTGGGCGCTGAGCCGCAAGCGGCAGATTCAGATTGCGCCAAGGTGATTTGAGGGCAGCTCGGCCGCCGGCCGTCCCCAAGCCTTTATATACCGCGCCGATCGGCAAGTGCCGAAGCGCGCGGATACCTAAAATGCAAGATATAACAATAGATTAGCGTGATTTTTGGTCGGGGCTGGAAGCCGCGGTCGCCCAGCCTGTTGAAAACCGGCAGCGCCGGTTCATTCCACGCTGGCGCCGCGGCGTAAATCGGCCTCGATCTGCAATTTGGTGCCGCCGCCGAACCGGGCGCGATAGACCTGCAGGTTTTCCATGATCCGCTGGACGTAGTTCCGCGTCTCCGAGAACGGAATCAGCTCGACCCAGTCGACCGCGTCGATCTTGGGATCGCGCGGATCGCCGTAGCGCTCGATCCACTTCCGCACGCTGCCGCGGCCGGCATTGTAGGCGGCGAAGGTCAGGATGTAGGAGCCGCGATAATCCTCGAGCAGGCCGCCGAGCTCGGCGGCGCCGAGCATCGCGTTGTAGACCGGATCGGTCTTCATCCGGTTGAGGTCGAAGCCGATGCCGGCGCGCTTGCAGACGTAGCGTCCGGCGTCCGGCGTCACCTGCATCAGGCCGTAGGCCTGGGCCGGTGACACCACCGCAGGATTGAACGCGCTCTCCTGGCGCGCGATCGCGTAGACGACGCTCTGCTCGACCTCCGGTCCGACCTGGCGGAACGAGGGGATGCCGTTCACCGGGTAGGCGTAGTGGTCGAACGGCAGTCCGCGGTTGAGCGCGGCCTTGCCCATCAGCAGCATGCCGCGGGCATCGCCGTGGCGCGCGGTGAGCTCGCCGAGGCCGGCGAGGGCCTCCGGATCGCCATTGTCGCCCATGTCGCCGAAGATCGGGATCGCGAGCTCGCGCGCGTCGATTTCGTAGAGCAGCGCCACCGCGCGCACGATCTCCAGCCGCTCGGCGCCGCGGCCGCGCGGCGCGCTGTTCAGCTCGATCTGCGGCAGGCCGAGCTTGGCGCGCGCGAGTTGGCCGTAATAGCTGGTCGACTGCTCGGCCGCGCGTCCGTAAGCGGCGCGCGCCTCCTGGCCGCGGCCGGCGGCCTCCGCGGCGCGGCCCTGCCAATAGCCGGCACGCGCCAGCGCGGTCGGGTTGGCGCTGCCGACGCCGATCCGCGCGAAATGCTGGGCGGCGAGGGCGGGATCGTTGAGGAAGCGCAGCGCGATCCAGCCCGAGGTGAATTCCTGCTCGGTCTTGTAGATGTCGCGGGCCGGCAGCGCCGCGTCGCGCGCGATCAGATAGGCGGTGCGAAACTCGTTGGTGTCGATCATCTTGCGCGCCAGCAGCCGGCGCTCGATCCACCATTCGTCGACATTGTAGAGGCGGGAGGCTTCCTTCGGTGCGCTCAGCATCAGCCGCGCGGCCTCGGCGAATTTCTCCTCGCGGCGGAGCAACTGAATCTTCGCGAACAAGTAGCCAGTGTCACCGGAGAGCTCGCTCGGCACGGCTTCCAGCAGCGCGCGCAGGTTCGAACCCTTGCGGGTGGCGGCGATGCGTGCCTTCGCGAGCGCCACGTAGCCGGAGCCAAGGCGCTTGGCTTCGCGCATGCCGGCGGCCTCGTTGTCCGTGCCGTACAGCATGGTGTCCATGCGTGCCTTGTGGTCGCCGGCAGTCAGGAAGGAGCCGAACAGCTCAAGCGCGGTGTTTTCGGTGTCCTCGCTCATCCCGTCGTTGCGCCAGGCCTCGCGGACCAGGCGCTCGGCATTGCCGCGGTCGCCGCGTCCGATCATGACCTTGGCGAGCGCGAGCCGGCCCTTGGCCGAGACCGGCGATTCATTCTGGAACCAGGCCCAGACCGCGGAGTCGTCGCGGCGGTCGTCCCACAACGAGGCCTCGATGCGGCGACGCAGGAAGGTCTGCGACGGCCAGCTCGGATTGGCATCGAGGAAGGCGCGGTAGCGCTCGACCGAGGCGCCGTTGTCCTCGCTGCGCAGGATCAGCCATTCGGCAAGCTTGCGCGCGACCGGATCGGAGATCGAGGCCTCGGCCTCGGTGGCGTCCGCCGGCTTGCGCTTGCGCAGCAGCTCGATGACGCTTGCAAGTGCTTCCTTGTCCGAGTGCGACGTCGAGGATGTTGCGGCCACGGCCGCAGGCAGCACCGGCTTGCGCGCAATCGGTGCGGCATGCTGGCGCGTTGCCGGAGCCAGTGCGGGCGCGGGTACCGACCTGTTCGATACAGTTCCGGTTGCAACCGGAGCGGCGGGCTTTGACGCGGTGGTCTTGGCCGCGGTGGTCTTGGCCGCGGTGGTCTTGGACGTGGTGTCCTTGGATTCCGGGCTCTTCGGAGCCGTTGGCTTGTGAGCTTCGGTCTTGGCAGGAGCGGCCTTGGCCCCGTCCGTCTTGACCGCGCCGGGCTTGGGCGACGTTGTCTTGTGAGCCTCGGTTTTGTGAGTGTCAGTCTTTTCAGCGTTGGTCTTGGCAGCGCTGGTCTTGGCTCCGTCAGTCTTGGCAGCGTCAGTCTTGGCAGCGTCAGTCTTGGCAGCGTCAGTCTTGGCGGCGCCGGGTTTGGTTGTCGCTGGCTTTGAAGCCGCAGCCTTCGGAGCCGTGGACTTCGCCGCGGTCTTGGGAGGAGCAGGTTTGGAAGCCGTGTCTTGGGCAGCCGGCTTTGCGGTTGGAGCATCCTCGGCGGCCCAGGCATCGGCCGTGATGGCGGCAAGGCCGACAACGAGCGCCAGGCTCGTCGCCAGCGCCGTCGACCGCAATGTGCCTGCACGAACGGAACGGATCACAGAAGTCCTCTGCGGCCCCGAATCATCTGGTCGTTTGGGCCATGGGTTCTTATTTGATTGAAAACGTACACAAAATACTAAGAAGCCTGCCGGTGCGGCTGTTTGCGCCAGCACAACGGCAAAATCGCGGCTGGAAACGATTTCGCGCGCCGCAGATTACCGTTGGGAATAGGTACGGTACGGCCCTTTCGCCTGTCGGCCAGACCCGATATGAATTGCCTTTCATGGCGTTTCGCAACAACCGGGTGCCGGTCGCACGGACGTGAAGCGCGCCAACAGCAAAGGTCCGTCGACCTAGCCTTTAGCCTGAAGCGTTTGGAGGAAGTCCATGGCAGCCAAGACAAAATTCCGGGGATCATTCACTGCCTTGGTGACGCCCTTCAAGAACGGCTCGGTGGACGAAGCCGTCTTCCGCAGCCTCGTGAACTGGCAGATCGCCGAGGGGACGCATGGCCTGGTGCCAGTCGGCACCACAGGCGAGAGCCCGACGCTGAGCCACGACGAGCACAAGCGGGTGGTCGAGTGGTGCATCGAGGAGGCCAAGGGCCGGGTGCCGGTGATCGCCGGCGCCGGCTCGAATTCGACCAAGGAGGCGATCGAGCTCGCCGAGCACGCCGAGAAGGCCGGCGCCACCGCGGTGCTGGTCGTGACGCCGTACTACAACAAGCCGACCCAGGAAGGCATGTACCAGCACTTCAAGGCGATCAACGATGCGATCGGCATTCCGATCATCATCTACAACATCCCGCCGCGCTCGGTGATCGACATGTCGGTCGACACCATGAAGCGGCTGTTCGAGCTGAAGAACATCGCCGGCGTCAAGGACGCCACCGCGAGCATGGTGCGGGTCTCGCAGCAGCGCGCCGCGATGGGCGAGGATTTCAACCAGCTCTCCGGCGAGGACGCCACCATCATCGGCTACATGGCCCATGGCGGCCATGGCTGCATCTCGGTGACTTCGAACGTCGCGCCGCGGCTGTGCTCGGAGTTCCAGACCGCCTGGCAGAAGGGCGACGTCACCACGGCACTGAAGATCCATGACAAGCTGATGCCGCTGCACACCAACCTGTTCATCGAAAGCAATCCGGCGCCGGTGAAGTACGCGATGTCGCTGCTCGGCAAGCTGGACGAGAAGCTGCGCCTGCCGATGGTGCCGGTCACCGAAGCGACCCGCCAGGCGGTCCGCAGCGCCATGGTCCATGCCGGCCTGATCAACTGAGCCGGACCGCGACCGCCGTGAACGGTGCCGTGCGCAATGTCGAGCAGAAGGGGATGGGCATGCTGAAGGAATTCCGCGAGTTCGCCATGAAGGGCAATGTCGTCGACCTCGCCGTCGGCGTCATCATCGGTGCGGCCTTCGGCGCGATCGTCACCTCGCTGGTCGGCGACGTCATCATGCCGATCATCGGCGCGATCACGGGCGGTCTCGACTTTTCCAACTATTTCACCGGGCTTTCCAAGGCCGTCACCGCAACCAACCTCGCCGACGCCAAGAAGCAGGGCGCGGTGCTGGCCTGGGGAAACTTCCTGACGCTGACGCTCAACTTCCTGATCGTCGCCTTCGTGCTGTTCATCGTCATCCGCGCCATGAACCAGTTCAAGCGCAAGGAAGAGGTCAAGCCTGCCGAGCCGCCGAAGCCGTCCGCCGAGGTCGTGCTGCTGACGGAAATCCGCGACCTCCTCAAGAAGAGCTAAAGTGGCCGAGAAGAACGAACGTCCCATCAAGGTCGTTGCCGAGAACCGCAAGGCCCGCTTCAACTACGCGATCGAGGACACGATCGAGGCCGGCATTTCGCTGACCGGCACCGAGGTGAAATCGATCCGCAGCGGCAAGAGCACAATCGCGGAATCCTATGCGGATTCCAAGGACGGCGAGCTGTGGCTGATCAACGCCAATATCCCTGAGTATCTGCAGGCCAACCGCTTCAACCACGAGCCGAAGCGGCCGCGGAAGCTGCTGCTGCATCGCAAGCAGATCAACAAGCTGCTCGGAGCGGTCGACCGCGAGGGCATGACGCTCATTCCGCTGAAGCTGTACTTCAACGAGCGCGGCCGTGCCAAACTGCTGCTGGCAGTCGCCAAGGGCAAGAAGCTGCACGACAAGCGCGAGACCGTGAAGAAGCGTGACTGGGGCCGCGAGAAGGGCCGCCTGATGCGGGCGCGCGGGTAGGGCGGTTGATTTGTCGTCATTGCGAGCGAAGCGACGCAATCGCTCCTCGCGATGACGGTGGATGGAGATTTGGGCCATGAGCCAATCGAGCCTTACCGATGTCGACTGGAGCAAGATCCCGGCGCCCACGGATGACGGCGGCGCGGCGCATCTGACCGGCATGACGATCCCGCCGGTCAGGCTGCGCGCCACCGACGACACCGCGGTGGCGCTGTCGGCACTTGCGGGCCGCACCGTGGTGTTCGCCTATCCGCGAACCGGCGAGCCCGGCAAGATCGGGCTGGTCGACGATTGGGACATGATCCCGGGCGCCCGCGGCTGCACGCCGCAGACCTGCGCGTTCCGCGACCTGTTCGCCGAGCTGAAGGCGGCCGGTGCTGCCCAGGTGTTCGGGCTGTCGACGCAAAGCAACGCGTACCAGACCGAGATGGCCTCGCGGCTGCATCTGCCGTTCCCGGTGCTGTCCGACGAAGCGCTGGAACTGACGCACACGCTGAAGTTGCCGACGATGTTGGTGGCGGGGCTGACCCTGATCAAGCGGCTCGCGCTGGTCATCGACGACGCGCGCATCAGCCACGTGTTCTATCCGGTGTTCCCGCCCGACCGGAACGCCGGAGACGTGCTGGAATGGCTGAAGGCCAATCCGTGGACGAACTAGGCGTTGTGGACTCTAGGGATTCCCTT
>NZ_LFIQ01000093.1:0-766 GCF_001189245.1 Bradyrhizobium pachyrhizi
ATCTACCTCCTGGCTTTCGCCAGGACGACGCCCAAAGGGCGATCTGCAAACCAATCAGAACGAATTAAGAACACTTTAGCAAGTCTTTGATATATCATTGTGATTCGGCGGCTGCGCCGACACAATATCTATGGTCTTTCAGTCTCTGCGAGGACTACATGTCCACCATCGCCTTCGATCAATTCGCGCTGACCCGGATTGCCGATTTCGCGCGGTCGCTGTCGCGGCTGCACCAGGCCTCGCGCCGCCAGCCGATCGACGACGACCAGCTCGATCGCGAGTTCAACGCGGTCTGCATGTCGATCTGGGGCTACACCACGGACGATTTCAGCGACGAGTTGTTCTCGGACGAGGATCACGCCTGGCTCGACTCGCTCGATGAAGCGCATGCGCGGATCCTCGCCGGCGAGCAGGGTTATGATCTCGTCGACGATCACGGCATGCTGACGGACTGGTGGGGCTATTGCTGGATGATCCTCGCCGAGAAGCGCGGCATCCTCAATCCGGAGAACCGCGCCGCCGCGCGGGCCGCGATCGAGGAGAAATACCTGGCCGCGCCGAACGTGATCGGCGTGATCGTGGCGCGGTAGCATTTGTTACGTCGTCATTCCGGGGCGCCTCGAAGAGGCGAGCCCGGAATCTCGAGATTCCCCGATGCGCAATTGCGCATCTGAGGTCTGGTGCTTACGCACCATCCCGGAATGACGGGCTGACGCCCGTCAGTTCGCTTCCGCCCGCTTCGCGGGCTTTGCGGCGTTGCCCGTCG
>NZ_LFIQ01000093.1:776-7376 GCF_001189245.1 Bradyrhizobium pachyrhizi
CGCCGACGGCGCGACATCGCTTCTGGTTTCCGGCAGCGGCGCGTCGCCGGCGATCTCGGCGCTGACGGGGGCGACCTTCATTTCGCCGAGCCGCGCGCGGACCGCCGAGGTCAATCCGGGATAGGAGGCGACCGGCGTGAAGTCGAAGGACTGCTCGTTGCCGACACGGATGCCGGTGTAGGCGACGAGGCCGTCGGTGGTCGCGATCACGTCGCCGGCGCGCAGCGAGGCGTCGAGCGCGAGGTCGACCGGCGCGAGCCCCGCCGGATCGCGGCCGTTGCAGGTGCAGTCGGCGCGCAACGCCTTGCGATAGGCGAAGGCGTTCTCGCTGTCGGCGTAGCGTTCGCCGGCGGTCGATGCGGCGCTGTCGATATGGCTGCCGTAATAGACCTTGGTCGCGCTCGCCGGACAGAACGCCTGGCAAAGCTGCGCCGGCGTGGCGTTGCCGCGCATCGTCAGCGGAAAATACTTGCCGTCGCAGCTGCGCACGCAATATGCCGGTCCGGAACCGGCCACCCGCGGCGCGGAGATGGGCGCGGACGGTTGCCGCTCGGCCTGCTGGTTGAGGCCGAACGGATCGGCGAAGAAATTGGCCTGCGGCGGCGCCTGCCGGCTCTGCTGCTTCTGGGAACCGCCGAAGAAGAAGTCGAACAGCCCTTCGGCCGAGACAGGCGCGGGCACCACCAGGACGGAACCCGCAAAGGCTGCGGCGACCAGCATCACGCGGCGCCGCATACGCCAATCACTCAACTCTGTACGCAACGCCAACTCCACCCGACGCGCCACGGCGACGAGCTGCCCTGGCGGCTTCACCATAGTGCGGGATGGTAAACGAGCGATTGATTTGGGGTGACGGCATCACACGAAGGCGAGGTCGCGCGAACCGCCCCTTCCACCTCGCCCCGCTTGCGGGGAGAGGGAGCGAATAAACTCAGCCCTTCAGGAACTCGCCCGCCTTGTACAGCGCGCGGAACGGCAAGCCGGCTTCGGCGAACGTCTCGGTCGCGCCTTCCTCGCGGTCGACCATGGTGAAGACCAGGGCGATCTCGCCGCCGGCCTCGCGCACGGCTTCCACCGCCTTCAGCGCCGAGCCGCCTGTCGTGGTGACGTCCTCGACGATCACGATCCGCTTGCCCGCAAGGCTCTCGCCCTTGGCCAGTCCTTCGACGGACAGCTTCGCGCCGTGCTCCTTCGGCTTCTTGCGCACGAAGAACGCCGCGATCGGGTGGCCCTTCAGCCAGGACAGTTGCGCGATGGCGCCGGCGAGCGGCACCGCGCCCATCTCGAGCCCGCCGACGAAATCGAGCTTGTCGTCCTTCAGCGCTTCATAGGTGAGCTCGGCGAGCAGCGCCGCGCCCTCGGGATCGAGCATCGTCGGCTTCAGGTTGAAATAGAAGTCGCTCTTGCGGCCCGACGCCAGCGTGATCTCGCCGCGGCCGAACGAACGCTTGCGGATGATCTCGGCGAGGCGGGCGCGGGAGGCTGATTTGGACAAAGACTTTTTCCCTTGAGGGTTTGAGGCGGGCGGCAATCTATCCACGCTTACCGGCACATTCCAGCGTGGAAATCGGGCCGTCAACAGTGCCCAAGCCGCGATTTCCGCGGGCGTGCTTTCCGGAAAGCGCGGTTGTGCGGCCGTTCCGTTCCCCGTAAGCAGGCGCCAAACACTCGGCCAAACACTTGCCCAAACACTTGCACGGGAAGCGGAAATGACCATCGAGCTGCACACCTGGAACACCCCCAACGGCCGCAAGATCTCCGTGGCGCTGGAGGAAATGGGGCTGCCCTACAAGGTGATCCCGGTGAACATCAGCAAGGGCGAACAGATGGCGCCCGCCTTCCTTGCGATCAGCCCGAACAACAAGATCCCGGCGATCGTCGATCCGGATGGGCCCGGCGGCAAGCCGGTCAGCATTTTCGAGTCCGGCGCGATCCTGCTCTATCTCGGCGAGAAGACCGGCAAGTTCCTGCCGAAGCCGCTGGCGGAGCGGGTCCCGGTCTATGAGTGGCTGATGTGGCAGATGGGCGGCTTCGGCCCGATGCCGGGCCAGGTGCACCATTTCATCGCGCTGGAGAACGAGCAGGACCGCGCCTACGGCCTGAAGCGCTACATGGCCGAGACACGGCGGCTCTACGGCGTGCTGGACCGCCGGCTCGATGGCCGCGATTTCGTCGCCGGCGGTCTCTCGGTCGCCGATTTCGCCATCCTCGGCTGGGCCTGGCGCCATCCGCGCCACAAGGTCGATCTGGCCGACTTCCCCAACGTCAACCGCTGGTACGAGACGCTGATGGCCCGCCCGGCGACGAAGCGGGGGATGGAGGCGAAGCTGGATTGAGGGGCTTTGTCATTGCCGGGCTTGACCCGGCAATCCATCCTCTCGCAAGCGAGTCTTCGCGCCTGCATGTGCAGGCGATGGATGCGCGGGTCAAGCCCGCGCATGACGAGTCGGGCTCAGGCCCGCCGCGCCTCGAGCGCCATCTTCATGGCAAGCCCAGCCAGCACCGTGCCCATCAGCCAGCGCTGCACCAAGAGCCAGGTCGGGCGGGTGCCGAGGAACACCGCGATCGAGCCGGCGGCGAGGGCGATCATCGCATTGACGCTGACGCTGATCACGATCTGGATCGAGCCGAGCGCCAGTGACTGCGTCAGCACGCTGCCGCCGGCGGGATCGATGAACTGCGGCAGCAGCGCCAGATAGAGCATCGCGATCTTCGGGTTGAGCAGATTGGTGACGAAGCCCATCGCGAACAATTTGCGCGGGCCGTCGACCTTCAGCGCCTTGACCTGGAACGGCGAGCGGCCGCCGGGCCTCACGGCCTGCCACGCCAGCCCGAGCAGATAGCCCGCGCCGGCAAAGCGCAGCGCGTCATAGGCGTAGGGAATCGCAAACAGCAGCGCCGTGATGCCGAACGCCGCGCACAGCATGTAGAACACGAAGCCGAGCGCCACGCCGCCGAGCGAGACGATGCCGGCCGCGGGCCCCTGGGTGATCGAACGCGAGATCAGATAGATCATGTTCGGCCCCGGCGTCAGCACCATGCCGAGGCAGATGAGCGCAAAGCCGAGCAAAGCGGATGTGTGGGGCATGATGGGTCTCGCGAGGGATGCGCACACTTCTAGCGTGTCGTCCGCCGCGCGGCCATCTCGGAATTGCTCTCGGAGCAATGTGGTGGCGAAGCCGCTGCGCTCCCTCGCCCCGCTCTTGCGGGGTCGAGACGAGCGAAGCTCGCTCTCAGAGGGTTGGGGTGAGGGGCTGTATCCGCAATGACGGTGAGGGCGGATCTTGCGGTAGCTCCCCTCACCCGGATCGCATTACGCTTCGCTCCATACGATCCGACCTCTCCCCGCAAGCGGGGCGAGGTTAGAAATCAATGCGCCTCGTCCCAGTTGTTGGCGGCGCGGGCGTCGACCTGTAGCGGCAGCGACAGGAGCACGGCCGGGAATGGCGCGTCCTGCATCACCTTCTGCACCACCGGCAGCGTCGCCGCGACCTCGTCGTCAGGCACCTCGAAGATCAGTTCGTCGTGCACCTGCAGCAGCATCTGCGCTGAGAGCTTTTTCTCGGTCAGCGCGTCCTCGACGCGGATCATGGCGCGGCGGATGATGTCGGCCGCGGTGCCCTGCAGGCGCGCATTGATCGCGGCGCGTTCGTTGAAGGCGCGCACCGAGGCGTTGGAGGCCTTGATGTCGGGGTAGTAGCATTTGCGGCCGAACAGCGTCGTCACATAGCCGTTGCGGCGGCAGAAATCCTTGGTCTCGTCCATATAGGCGCGGATGCCCGGGAAGCGCTCGAAGTATTTCTTGATGTAGGCCGAGGCCTCCTCGCGGGCGATGCCGAGCTGGTTGGCGAGGCCGAACGCCGAGATGCCGTAGATGATGCCGAAGTTGATCGCCTTGGCGCGGCGGCGCACCTCGCTCGGCATGTCCTTGATCGGCACGCCGAACATTTCGGAAGCGGTCATGGCGTGAATGTCGAGCCCATCGCGGAATGCCTGGCGCAGCACCGGCACATCGGCGATCTCGGCGAGCAGCCGCAACTCGATCTGCGAATAGTCGGCCGACACCAGCTTGTGGCCCGGGGTTGCGATGAAGGCGCGGCGGATCTTGCGGCCGTCCTCGGTACGAACAGGGATGTTCTGCAGGTTCGGCTCGTTCGACGACAGCCGGCCCGTCGTGGTCGCGGCCAGCGCGTAGGTGGTGTGGACGCGATGGGTCTGCGGATTGACATAGGTCGGCAGCGCGTCGGTGTAGGTCGATTTCAGCTTCGAGACCTGGCGCCACTCCAGGATCTTCTTCGGGAATTCGTGGCCTTGCTCAGCGAGCTCGTCGAGCACCTGCGCGGTGGTCGACCACGCGCCGGTCTTGGTCTTGCTGCCGCCGGGCAATCCCATCTTGCCGAAGATGATGTCGCCGATCTGCTTCGGGCTGCCGACATTGACCGGCTCGCCGGCGATCTCCTGGATCTCGGCCTCGACGCGCGCCGCGGTCTGGGCGAAATCGCCCGACAGCCGCGACAGCACCTGGCGATCGATCGAGATGCCACGCCGCTCCATCCGCGCCAGCACCGAGACCAGCGGCCGTTCCAGCGTCTCGTAGACCGTCGCCATCCGCTCGGCGACGAGGCGCGGCTTCAGCACCCGCCACAGCCGCAGGATCACGTCGGCGCTTTCGGCCGCATATTCGCTGGCCTTGTCGATCGTGACCTGATCGAAGGTCAGCTTGCCCTTGCCGCTGCCGACGAGGCCGCCGTAATTGACGACCGCGTGGCCGAACCAGCGCTCGGCGAGCGCCTCCAGCGCATGCGAGCCGCGGCCGGCATCGAGCGCGTAGCTCATGAGCTGCGCATCGTCGATGTTGCGCAGGGTAATTCCGTGCTGCGCCAGCATCACCGAGGTGAACTTGACGTCGAAGCCGACCTTCTGGATTCCGATGGACTCCAGCAGCGGCCTCAGCGCCGCCAGCGCCTCGGCCGTCTTGATCTGGCCGGGTGCGAGGCCGGCATCGAACAGGCCTGCGCCTCCGCCGGCTTGCCGGTGGCTGAGCGGGACGTAACACGCATCGTTCGGCGCCAGCGCCAGCGCAAGGCCTGCGAGCTCGCCCTGCATCGGGTCGATCGATTCCGACATCGCCTCGATCGCGACATAGCCGGTGTCGGGCACGCGGGCGATGAAGGCGTTGAGCTGATCGAGACTGCCGATCGCCTGATACGCCTTGCGGTCGAAGCCGGTCTTGCGGATCGCCTCGCCGCGGGCCTCGGCCAGCGCTGCCGGCGTGCCCTTGCGGTTCGAATTCTTGTCGTCGCGCGCACCGCTCGGCTTGGCTTTCGGCAGCGGGGCTGCGGCCGATGTCGGAGCGTCTCCGGGTGCCGGCGTCACATCCGACGGCGGCAACGGAGAGAACACGCTCGCGCCGCTCTTGTTGCCGGGATCGGCATCGACATTGGCCGGGTCGATCTGCGCGTAGTCGGCGACGCGGCGGGTGAGGGTGGTGAACTCCATCGCCTTGAGGAAGGCGATCAGCCGGCGCGAGTCGGGCTCGTTCACGGCGAGGTCGTCGAGCGGCACTTCGAGCTCGACCTTGTCGTCGAGCAGCACGAGCTGGCGCGAGATGCGCGCCTTCTCGGCGTTCTCGAGCAGCGCCTCGCGCCGCTTCGGCTGCTTGATCTCGCCGGCGCGGAACAGCAGCTGATCGAGATCGCCGTATTCGATGATCAGCTGCGCGGCGGTCTTGATGCCGATGCCGGGCACGCCGGGCACGTTGTCGGTGGAGTCGCCGGCCAGTGCCTGCACCTCGACCACCTTCTCCGGCGGCACGCCGAATTTTTCGATCACCTCGTCGCGGCCGATGCGGCGATCCTTCATCGTGTCGTACATCACGACCTTGTCGTTGACGAGCTGCATCAGATCCTTGTCCGATGACACGATCGTCGTGGTCGCGCCGTGCTCGCTGGCGAGCCGCGCATAGGTCGCGATCAGATCGTCGGCCTCGAAGCCGACCTGCTCGAGGCAGGGCAGTTCGAAGGCGCGCACCGCCTCGCGGATCAGCGCGAATTGCGGGATCAAATCGTCGGGCGCCGGCGGCCGGTGCGCCTTGTAGTCGGGGTAGAGCTTGTTGCGGAACGTGATCTCCGACTTGTCGAACACGATCGCCAGATGCGTCGGCCGGTTGTCCTCGGGCATGTCGCGCAACAGCTTCCACAGCATGTTGCAGAAGCCGAGCACGGCGTTGACCTGCAGCCCGTCGGATTTGCGGTTCAGCGGCGGCAGCGCGTGGTAGGCGCGGAAGATGTAGGACGAGCCGTCGACCAGGAAGACGTGGTCGCCCTTCGCCGTGGCCTTGGCGGCAACGGGCTTGGGGGCGGTCTTCGATGCGGGCTTGGCGGGGGCTTTGGAGGCTGTTTTCGGCATGGCCGAAACTTAGGGATTTTTGCGCGGATTGACAGCCTTTGTGTCGCTGAATCCGCCCGTGCCACACAACGATTTGTCGTCCCGGCGAAAGCCGGGACCCATTACCCCAAATGATCGTTGTTTGAGCCTGCTGCGGGTCCAGCCTACCCAACGCGGGCAGTCGTGGTAATGGGTCCCCTGAGTTCGCAAACG
>NZ_LFIQ01000094.1:0-192 GCF_001189245.1 Bradyrhizobium pachyrhizi
CGAACTCAGGGGACCCATAACCACCGAATTCGGTGACGAACGGAGTCGCGGCCCCAGCGTCGCGCAACAATCGAGATTCGGGGTAATGGGTCCTGGCTTTCGCCAGGACGACGATGAGTATGGTTCTCGATTCAGGCAACGCGGCGTCATCACCCGCGCATGCGCGAAAGCGGATGATCCAGTATTCCAGAG
>NZ_LFIQ01000094.1:202-7178 GCF_001189245.1 Bradyrhizobium pachyrhizi
TCGGTGCGTCACCGAGAAGCCGCGGCGTACTGGATCGCCCCGTCCCGTCTACGCCAAGGCTTCGACGAGGCCATGCATCCATGGCGCGCCGAAGCTTTAGCGGAGGCGGCGAGCCGGGCGATGACAGATGAAAACGGGGACACAGCTTCGCGTTCTCGCGACATGATGCTGGGTTGCCCGTCGGGCTAATTTGTCGCACCTCTCCCCGTACCGCGAGCGAAGTACGCCGTTGGCTCTACCCATCTTACAGGCTGCAAGGCGCAAGCGACCTGAACGCGCTACTCCAGCGTAAAGCCGACCCGGAGCGCCACCTGGTAGTGCCGGATCTTGCCGTCCTCGATATGGCCCCGCGTCTGCACCACCTCGAACCACTTCATTTCCCGGATCGTCTTTGACGCGCGGCTGACGGCGTTCTCGATCGCCGCCTCGATGCTCTTGTCCGATGATCCGACCAGTTCCAGGATTTTGTAGACGTGATCCTTGTCGTGCGTGGCGGGCATGTCGACCTCCTCTGTGGATGCGCGATCCGGACCGCTTGCGCTGCGGTCCGGACAGTCCATCGTCCGATGCGGGCCGGCCGTCGTCAAACCGACGAATGCTGCGCGGCAACACAGCGGACGAACTGAATCAACGTGTCGCGGCGCCTTTGGTGCCAGCATGCAGTTCGTGCCAGCTGCGCACCCGCCCTTGTCCGTGCCTTGACCTATGGTAGCATGGTTTCATCAAGTATTCGGGAGCGATACGATGTCCACTGCGTCCAGCTCACCCGCCACACCTCCTCACAGCCTCGGATCCGGGCTTTCCAACCTCCGCGCCAAGTGGGGCTGGATCGTCGCCCTCGGGGTGATCTACCTGATCGCCGGCGTGCTCGCCTTCGGCAGCGTCTTCTTCGCCACCGTCGTCAGCGTGCTGTTCGTCGGCGCCATGATGATCGTCGCCGGCGTCGCCGAGATCATCAACGCGTTCCAGTTCAAGACCTGGGGCAAATTCCTGTTCTGGCTGCTGCTCGGCGCGCTCTATGTCGTGGCGGGCTTCATCACCTTCGAGAACCCGCTGCTCGCCGCGGCGACGCTGACGCTGTTCCTCGGCATCGCGCTGGTGGTGTCGGGCATCGTCCGCATCTTCCTCGCCTTCGGCATGAACTCGGAAGCGCCCTGGGGAATGGTCGCGATCTCCGGCCTGATCACGCTGGTGCTCGGCGCCATGATCCTGGCGCGCTGGCCGGTCTCGAGCCTCTACGTGCTCGGCATCTTCCTCAGCGTCGATCTGATCTGCGCCGGCGTGAGCTGGATCAGCATGGGCATGGCGCTGAAGCGCAGGACGTGAGGCGCGATCGTCGCCTCAGGCACGATCGACGGGTGGGTTAGCCAACGGGTCCGCCCGCAGGGCGGCCCGATGGCAGGCTCCGCGCAACCCGCCGCATGTTTCGCGCGCGGAGAGATGGCGGGTTACGCTTGCGCTAACCCGCCCTACCCTCAATCCACCTGCAAGCCTCAGGGCTGTGCGAGGTGCCAGGCGCCGTTGAGGAAGCCGTCGCCGGTGATGTCGCCGGCCTTCTGGTCCTTGGCGAAGGTATAGAGCGGCTTGCCCTTGTAGGCCCACTGCTTGGAGCCGTCGTCACGCGAGATGATGGTGTAGCCGCCTTCGGCCTTGTCGCTGGCGTCCGCCTTCAAGACCGGCCAGTTCGTCGCGCACGGGCCGTTGCAGGCCGACTTGCCTTCGGAATCCTTGTCGAAGGTGTAGAGCGTCATACCCTTGGCGTCGGTGAGGACGGAGCCTTTCGCGGTGGTTCCGGTCTTGGTCGGCGGCGCGGCAAAGGCGGCTGAGGCGAACACAAACGACACGGCGGTGGCGAGCGCGAGCGAGATCGACGTCTTCATGATGTCTCCTGTTCGAATGCAAATGGCTTGCATGCGTTAGGACGCCGGAGGGCGCGCACTATTCCGCTGATGGCGCGCGAAGAATTTTCGAAACAGCCGTCAATGCGAGGGGAATAAAGCCGCAGGCGCGTGCCGATACCTTCCCGTAGCCCGCATGACCGCAGCGACATGCGGGAGACTCCGCCCCGGATGTCGCTTCGCTCATCCGGGCTACATTACCGCTTGATTTCCTCGACCGCGCGGACCAGCGGGCGGTCGGAGAGCTGGATCGGGCCGGAGAACGGCGTGCTCATTTCGAGGATCAAGTAGATCGCGGCCGAGATCAGCGCCGCGGCAGCGACGGTGGTCGAGATCACCACCGCGTTGCGCGGCGCGCGAAAGCCGAGGGTTGCGAACATCAGCGTCAGCCACCCGACCAGGATGCAGATCAGCGGTGACGGAAACGAGCCGTCGGACTGCTCGACAAAGGTCCAGCGCTGCTGCACCGCCTGCCGGTAGACCGACCGCGCGTCGTTCCACAGCGCGACCTTCTGCTCGTCGTCGAACCTGAGCTCACGGAGGCTGTTGCCGACCTCGTCGAGCAGATGTTCGGACACCTCGTTCGCCCGCGAGATCGGGACATCCTTGAGCACCTGCTCGACATAGGCGAGCAGCCGCTTGCGCGGCTCGTCGGCGCTCGGGCCGAGCGGCCGCATGCTGCGGTCGAGCAGGATAATGTCGGTGGCGAACACATGCAAATTGCGGTCGACCGCGACATAAGTGTTGGCGGCACTGTTCATCATCAGGCCGAGCAGCAGCGACGGCATGGTGACGAACAGCGTCGCGACCAAGCGTACCGAGGTATTGGTTTCGTCGCTGCGGTGATGATCGGCGAGCCGGGCATGGATCGCCATGGTCGCAAGCGCGGCGCCGCCGAGCAGGATGAAGATCAGGACAGCGACGATGAATGCGACCACGGCTTGCGAGAACCTGCGAGAGAATCAGGTCCGCAGGATAGCAAGGGACGCCCGGCGGTGCATGTCCGGTTGACTAGCCGTCCCCACGCGCTATCCAGTCCGCACAGGTTTGGGGGGACGTCCGGCGAGAGCGCGAGGGGCGCTCCAGAGGAGATACCACGTGCATATCGTCGACGACAGCGAGGTCAACCGCGTCCTGAGCTTTCCGGTCCTGATCGAGGCGATCGAGGCCGCGCACCGGCGGCCGAAGATCGCGGTGCACGACGGTTATCTCGGCGACGACAAAGGCCAGCAGCTGGTGACGCGCAGCGCGGTCGATGCCGGCCGCTTCATGATGACCAAGCTCTACACCAGCTTTCCCGGCAACCTCGCCCACGGCAAGCTGCCGGCGGTGCAGGCGGTCTGCGTGCTGTTCGACGGCAATGACGGGCGTCCGCTCGCGGTGATGGACGCCGCCGAGATCACCCATTGGAAGACCGCCGCGGATTCCGCACTCGGCGCCAAGCACCTGGCGCGGCCGGATGCCGAGACGCTGCTGGTGGTCGGCGCCGGCGAGATGGCGCGCTGGCTGGTGCGCGGCCACCGCACCGTGCGGCCGCAGCTGAAGCGGGTGCGGGTCTGGAACCGGACCGTGGACCGCGCCCAGGAGCTCGCCGCGCTGCTGGAAGCCGACGGCATCGCGGCCGAGGCCGTCACCGACCTCGACGCCGCGACCCGCGAGGCCGACATCATCACCACCTGCACCCGCTCGCGCGAGCCGCTGGTCAAGGGCGCCAATTTAAGGCCCGGCACCCATCTCGACCTGGTCGGCGGCTTCACCCCGGAGACCCGCGAGTCCGACGACGAGGCGGCGCGGCGTTCGCGCATCTTCGTCGACCGCCGCGAATCCGCCTTCGACGGCGTCGGCGACATCCTGCAACCGATCGCGAGCGGCGCGATCACCGAGAGCGACGTGCTCGGCGACCACTACGATCTTGCCCGCGGCACCGTCGCCGGCCGGCTGTCGGATAGCGACATCACCTTCTTCAAGAACGCCGGCGGCGGGCACCTGGATCTGATGACCTGCGAGACGGTGTTGGCGCAGTTGGGGAAGGAGCTGCGGTGAACGGAACTGTTCTGTTGTCCGGATGAGCCAACGGGTCGCACGAACGTGGGCCCGATGACGGGCTCCGCAACATGCGGGATCACCTCCCCGGATATCGCTTCGCTCATCCGGGCTACCCGGCAACCGCTATAGAACCGTAGGGCGGCTTGCGAACCGCAACCGCAACCCGCCCTACGTTCCCTACTCCGCGGCCTGCTGCGCCGGCGCATCCAACGCCTCCGACACTTTCGGCGGCGACATCGGCAGGCTGTAGAAGCGTTTGCCGAGCGCGTTGTGGACGGCGTTGGCGACCGCGGCCATCACAGGCACCAGCGGCACCTCGCCGACGCCCTTGACGCCCTGCGGATGCTTCGGGTTCGGCACCTCGACCAGCGCGCAATCGAGCATCGGCAGGTCGGAGCAGACCGGCATGCGATAATCGAGGAAGCCCGGATTATCGACCTTGCCGTCCTTGTTGTAGATGTACTCCTCGTTCAGCGCCCAGCCGATGCCCTGCGCGACGCCGCCCTGCAGCTGGCCCTCGACATAGCTCGGATGCACGGCGCGGCCGACATCCTGCACGGCGGTGTAGCGAATGACGCGGACGATGCCGAGATCGACATCGACCTCGACGTCGCAGATATGTGTGCCGAAGCCACCCTCCGCGCCTTGCGTGTTGAGCTGCACGCTGGCGCCGATCGGGCCGCCCTGCGACGGCGCCTTCTCGGCGAGGTCGGCGAGCGTCAACGGCTCGAACTGGCCGGCATTCGGGCTCACCGGATGCGCGGCACCGTTCTCCCACTTCACGGCTTCAGGGTCGATCTCCCAGAGCTTCGCCGCGCGCTCGCGCAAGGTCGCGATCACCTTGTCGGCCGCCTGCGTCACCACCATCGAGGAGGCGAACAGCACCCGGCTGCCGCCGGTCAGGTTGGAGAAGCCGACCGTCTGGGTGTCGCCGATGATGACGGAGACGCGCTTGTAGTCGATGCCGAGCAGTTCGGCGCAGATATTGGCGATGCCGG
This sequence comes from Bradyrhizobium pachyrhizi, assembly GCF_001189245.1. Classification (GTDB taxonomy): domain Bacteria; phylum Pseudomonadota; class Alphaproteobacteria; order Rhizobiales; family Xanthobacteraceae; genus Bradyrhizobium; species Bradyrhizobium pachyrhizi. The sequence continues at coordinate 5,145 of NZ_LFIQ01000094.1, forward strand.
CGCGCGAGCCGCCGATATCGGGATGCCCGGTCGTGACGACGACGTTGCCGTCCTCGGTGATGTTGACCTGCGCGGAGGATTCACCGCCGGCGTTGAACCAGAAGCCGGACGCGACGCCCCTGCCCTGCAGCTTGCCGAGCGGCGCGGCATAATGCGGATGGTTCTTCGCGGCTTCCAGCGTCTCGATATAGCCGATCCGCGGGAACACCGGGCCGTGCGCCGCCTTGGTGCCTTCCTTCGCCGCATTCTTCAGCCGCAGCGCTAAGGGGTCCATCTTGAGCGCCTCGGCAAGCTCGTCGAGCACGCACTCCACCGCATAGGCGCCGATCGGCGCGCCCGGCGCGCGATAGGCCGCGACCTTGGAGCGGTTGGAGCAGACGTCGAACCCCTCCGACAGCACATGCGGGATGTCGTAGGGCGCGAAGCTGCATCCGACTGCACCGCGGATCGGCGAACCCGGGAAGGCGCCGGCCTGCAGATAGAAGCTGCCATGGGCGGCGACGATGGTGCCGTCCTTCTTGGCGCCGATCTTCACCGTGCTCTTCGAGCCCGAGGTCGGCCCCGTGGCGCGCATCACCTCCTCGCGGGTCATCACCATCTTCACCGGGCGACCGGATTTCCTGGCGAGCAAGGTCGCGAGCGGCTCGAGATAGACGATGGTCTTGCCGCCAAAGCCGCCGCCGATCTCGGCGGGGATGGCGCGGATGTCGCTCTGCGGGATGCCGGTCAGCATCGAGGTCATCGCGCGCACCATGAACTGGCCCTGGCTCGACGACCAGATCGTGGTCTTGCCGTCGGCCGCGACCGAGATCAGGCAGGCATGCGGCTCGATATAGCCCTGATGCACCGGGCGCGTGGTGAAGGAGCGCTCGATGACGACTTCAGCATCCTTGAAGCCCTGCGCGATGTCGCCCTTCCTGGATTCGAGACGGCCCATGATGTTCGAGGGCTTGCCGTCGAATCTGTTGAACTCGTGCAGGATCGGCGCATCCGCCTTCAGCGCGTCGTCGATCTCGATCGCCCAGGGCAACACCTCGTAGTCGACCTCGATCAGCTTGCAGGCTTCCGCCGCGATCGCCTCCGTGGTCGCGGCGACGGCGGCGACGGGATGGCCGGGGAACAGCGCCTTGTCGCGCGCCATCACGTTGCGGCACATCCAGCGCATGTCCTGGATGCCGAGCATCACCGCGCCCTTCTCGATCGTGAAGTCGACGATGTCGCGCGAGGTGACCACCGCCTTGACGCCGGGCAGCGCCTCGGCCTTGGCGGTGTTGATCGACCTGATGCGGGCGTGGGGATGCGGGCTGCGCAGCACCTTGCCCCAGATCATGCCGGGCATAGTGGTGTCGGCGGCAAACGCCGCGCGGCCGGTCACCTTGTCGACGCCATCGGGCCGGATGGTGCGCTGGCCGATCCATTTGTTGTTGACGACGTTCATGGGCGCATCTCCCGCATTTCGGCAGCGGTCTCCATCACCGCGCGGACGATCTTGTCGTAACCGGTGCACCGGCAGAGATTGCCGGCAAGCCAGAAGCGGACTTCCTCTTCGGTCGGGTTTGAATTCCTGGCGAGCAGCGCCTCGGAGGCGACCAGCATGCCCGAGGTGCAGATACCGCACTGAAGCGCGGCGTGCTCGAGGAACTTCTGCTGCAACGGATGCAGCTTCTCGCCCCTCGCCATGCCCTCGATGGTCCTGATCTCGTGGCCTTCGGCTTCGGCCGCGAGCATCAGGCAGGAGCAGACCAGGCGGCCGTCGAGCGTGATCGAGCAGGCCCCGCAATCGCCGGACGCGCAGCCCTCCTTGGAGCCGGTGAGCCCCAATTGCCCACGCAGCGCGTCGAGCATGGTCTCGTAGGGCTCGCACAGGAATTCGACCGGCTCGCCGTTGACTGAGGTGATGACGTGCAGTTTCGCCATGGTGCTAGTGTCCTCCCGCGCGCTGGGCGGCGATCGCGGCGGTGCGCTTGAGCAGCACGCCGGCGGTTTTGGTCCTGTAGGCGATGGTGCCGCGCTTGTCGTCGATCGGACGGCAGG
>NZ_LFIQ01000094.1:7188-7512 GCF_001189245.1 Bradyrhizobium pachyrhizi
AGCGCCTGCGCGGCAGGCTGAACCAGCAGCGCGGTCGGCGCCACCGCGCCGAGGCCGACACGGGCCGCGGTGCAGACGCCATCCTTCAAGGTCAGGCTGACGCCGATGCCGACCACCGCGATATCCATCTCGGTGCGCGGGATCATCCGCAGGTAGGCGTCACCCGAGCCTTTCGGCCGCGGCGGCAAGGTGAAGCTGACCAGGATCTCGCCCGGCTTGAGGTTGGTGCGGCCAGGTCCGGCCGGCACATCCTCAACCTTGATGTCCCGCCGGCCATCCGGCCCCTGCACGGTGACGACGGCGCCCGCTGCGATCATCGCCGGC
>NZ_LFIQ01000094.1:7522-15253 GCF_001189245.1 Bradyrhizobium pachyrhizi
CGAGCCGTTGCAGAGATTGCCGCCGGCGGAGGCGCGGCCCTGCACCTGCTTGGAGCCGATCAGGTTCACGGCCTCGAGCACGCCGGGCCACACCTTGCCAAAGCGCGCATGCTCGGCGAGCTCCATGCCGGAGACGGCGGCACCCACGCGGAAACCGCCATCGGCGGTTTCGCTGATCTCGGTCATCTCGCCGATCTTCTTGATGTCGACGATCAGTCCCGGCCGCACCAGGCCGGAGCGCATTTGCACCAATAAGTCGGTGCCCCCTGCCATAATGCGGGCGGCACTCCCGGCGGCAGCAAATGCGCCAATCGCTTCGTCAAGCGTGCGCGGTGCTACGTATCGGATATCGGTCATGACGGTTCTTTCGGTCTCCCTCGACTGCTTGTTCCCTTAAGATTTGCGGGATGTGGCCTTATTGCTGGCCGGCAGACCGCGAGCCTACACGGCGGATCGGGGTCCGAACAGCCTGCGAGGTGCGGCAGGAAGCGCAGGCTCCTATGCAGGATGCGGACTTGTGCGGTGCCGGCGGCACCGCGCGACCTTCGCTTTGCGGCGCGCTCGCGACCCGCCGCGACGAGGCCGCCGACAGATCGGTCAGGCCCGACCGCGTTTGCCGGAGCCGATCCCAAGCATCGAGAACATCCCGATGACGAGCAGCGCCGCCGGAATGCACCACCACAACACATAGCCGAACATGTATTCGAAGATCGTGCGCCGGTAAGGGGGAAGCGGATTGGGCAGCGCGCCGGCACGCTGCATCTGCTCGATCTTCTCCTGCGACAGCTCGTGGTAAACGTTGAGCGGGCGGCCGTTGAGGTCCTTGCCGGAGCCCTTGACCATGAGGGCATAATAGCCCGTCATCTTGTAGGGCAGGATGAAGGAGTGCGTGAGGCTCACATAGCCTAGCGCGAGGGCTTCGCCCTTGGGACCCTTCTCGGTCAGGTCCTGCAGCTGCTGGTAGCTGTATCGCGTGCCGAACTCCGCGGCGCGCACGTCCTGACCGGACACCGCCATGGCGGCGAACACGAGAAGAACGAGCAGACCGCGGCGCATGGCGTCTTGCCTCTCAAAGGGACGCGGCGGTTCGACCGCCGCACGTTCATCGAGCAAGCTACCGGAAAGGTGTCCAACCCCGGCTAACCCAGGCAATACAAGTGTCAGCAGCCGGTTAAGTCCTCCTCAACCTCGTCGGGACGTGCTGAGCGCGGCGAAGCCCGGAACCAATGCCTGCTCGGCGATGTGCTCAAGCCGCGAGCGCACACGGCTGCGCAACCGCGCAACCGGACCGAACGCGATGGCGCGGCTCTTGCTTGCTTTCAACAACGGATTGGTGAAGCATGCCGGCGCAACGGCAGATCGGGAGACGGCGAATGGTCGAATTCTCGCGCAGAACGCTCCTCAAATTTGCGGCCGGCGTGCCGCCGGCGATCGCGGCGCCGGCCATCCTGTCATCGCGCGCCTTTGCCGCGGGCAAGGGCAAGACCATCACCGCAGTGATGCATTCGGACCTGCGCATCATCGATCCCGGTTTCACCACCGCCTACATCACCCGCGACCATGGCTACATGGTCTACGACACGCTGCTCGGCATCGATTCGAGCTTCAAGGTCCGCCCACAAATGGCGGACTGGACGATCTCGGACGACAAGCTCACCTACACCTTCACGCTGCGCGACGGCCTGAAATGGCATGACGGCGCGCCCGTCACCGCGGAGGACTGCATCGCCTCGCTGAAACGCTGGACCGCCGTCGACGGCATGGCGCAGAAGCTGGCCGAATTCACCGCTTCCCTCGAGGCCAGCGGGCCGAAGACGATCGTGCTCAAGCTCAAGGAGCCGTACGGCCTCGTGCTGGAGTCGCTGGCAAAGCCCTCCTCCTACGTCGCCTTCATGATGCCGAAACGGCTCGCGGAGACGCCGCCGGGCAAGCAGATCGCCGAGCAGATCGGTTGCGGACCGTTTAAAATTATACAGGCGGAATTCCAGCCGGGCGTGAAAGCGGTCTATGAGCGCAACGCCGACTACGTGCCGCGCAAGGACAAGCCGGATTGGCTGTCGGGCGGCAAGGTCGCGAAGGTCGATCGCGTCGAATGGGTCACGATGCCCGACGCGCAGACCGCGATCAACGCGCTGCAATCCGGCGAGATCGACTTCCTGGAACAGCCGTCGGTCGACCTGCTGCCCGCGCTGGAGGCGAACTCCGATCTCGCCGTGGCCGTGCTGAACAAGTTCGGATTCCAGATCGAGGGCCGGATGAATTTCCTGCACCCGCCATTCGACAATGCCAAGGTCCGCCGCGCCGCATTCCTGGCGATGAACCAGAAGGACGTGCTCGACGCCACCGTCGGCAACGCGAAATATTACGAGATTTGCGGCTCCTATTTCGCCTGCGATACGCCGCTCGCCAGCGACGCCGGCGCCGAGACGCTGATCAAGGGCAGCGGCATGGCCGAGGCGAGGAAGGCGCTCGCCGCCTCGGGCTATGACGGCACGCCCGTGGTGATCATGATCCCCGGCGACGTGCAGACGCTGAAAGGACCGCCGACGGTCGCGGCGCAGCTGTTGCGCGCGGCCGGCTTCAACGTCGACGCGCAGGTGACGGACTGGCAGACCGTGGTGAGCCGCCGCGCCAGCCAGAAGCCGCCCAAGGAAGGCGGCTGGAATCTGTTCTTCACCTTCACCGGCGCGACCGAGGTGATGAACCCGATCGTCAACAACCAGATCGCTGCGAACGGCAAGCGGGCGTGGTTCGGCTGGCCCGAAGACGCCAAGCTCGAGCAGATGCGCGACGCCTATGCGCGCGCCACTTCGCCCGAGGAGCAGAAGAAGGTCGCGGTCGAGATTCAAAAGCAAGCCTACGAGCAGGTGATCTATATCCCGCTCGGCCAGTTCCGCTTGCCGAGCGCCTGGCGCAAATCGCTCACCGGCGTGCTGGAAGGCCCGGCGCCGCCGGTGTTCTGGAACGTCGACAAGACCGAATAGGATTGGCGACGCGATCGACGCGCCGCCGATCATCTTTGGGCCAGCCGAGGCACGTCGGAATGTTCATCGGTTCAGCCACCGAGGCGCTTCACCTCTCCCGCTTGCGGGCCCTGCAAAATATCGAAAACAACCCCATGCAAAGGAGCCGGCGGCCACCGGCGTTCGACAGAGCAACTTGACACGTCGGGCAAATCAGGAATACATTTCCAATATTCCGAAATCGGCCGAACCATTGGCTGCGATTGCGCGTCATTCGCAGCACCCCAGCGTTGCCGATAACGAGGGCGTGGACTCATAGAGGTCCGCTTCTGACGGCGGCGCAGTAATTGCCGTGCTCGACCGTCGTCGACTGCTTTTGACCTAGAACGGAAATCAGAGCTCGATCGCTGGTGAAAATCACCGAACGCAGCAGCACGCGCCGTGCCGGGTTGCTGGCGGCCGCGCGTTGCGGTCGGGCAACACTTTCTGGAAAAAGCGTGGCGCCAACTGCTTCCCCCATTGCGCGTTTTCATTTTGATCCGAATGATCGATGCCGTCGCGTGCTGGGCGGTGCAACAGGGCTCGGATCGAGCCTTTGGAGGCTACGGGGTGATGAACCCGCGGCGAATTGCGACTCCGGAGTTGTGCGGGACGGTCATTCTCGCAGGTTGGCTCCTTGCCTGGCTTGCCGGCTCTGCCGGCATCGGGAACAGCGGCGCGGTGTCCATCAAGGACCTCGCACCATCTCTCGCCGCCAACGCCGAACTGGCTGATACGCGACAGGCCACGGCAGTCGACAACGTCACCAAAGTGAATGCTGAAGCAGCGATGGCTGCAGAGCCCGTAGCGGGGCCGGCGTCCGACACGACGGCCCCGCCGCAGGCAGGCGTCATGGGTAACGCCGTCGCCAACGCCGATGCGGCGATAGCGGTTGAATCGGCGCCGGCGACACCCCCTGATGCGACAGCGACCTCGAACGAGCCGAAGTCAATCGTCGTGGCTGCGTTGCCCGATCCGTCGCAGACGCTGCCGGCCGAAACATCGCCGGTGCAAGCGGCGACGGCGAGCCCGCCTCCAGTGTCGAGCGACACCGAGGAGGCCGCGAGACCCCTGGATATTTTCGAGGAGTGCCTCGTCGTCGATGTCTGCATCGACCGGTACCTGTGGGCGCTCTACCAGCGGACGCCGAAGGAAGACACGATCAGCGTACAAGAGCAGCGGAAAGTGACCGTCAAGAAGAAGCGCAAGACGGTGACTGTCACCAGGACGTTCACCCGGCGCGTCAATAACGATTTCACGTGGAAGGATCCGAAGGCGGCGGAACGAATGGGCATGCCGATGATCGACTACGTGATTGGAGGGGTGGATCGGAGCTTCAAACTCAAGCTGTTTCACGCGCTTTACGCGGCGGAGCAGGCCGGGTTGGCGCCCGGCATCACCAGCGCGTTCCGCGATGACTACCGTCAATCGATCGCGAGCGGTCTGAAGGCGGCGTCCGACAAGTCATACCATGGAGGGAGCTTCCGCGGCGGCTATGGCCACGGGCTTGCCGTCGATGTCGTGAGCGTCAAAGGCGCGACGCGGGCGGAGCGTTGGGTCTCCACCGATGCCCTTTGGAAATGGATCGATGCGCGTGGACCGGATTTTGGAATCGGGCGACCGTATCTCGATCGAGATCCACCGCATGTCGCGCCGATAGACGGCAAGGAATACGCCGCTCACCGCGGCGGGACGAAAGCTCAGCACGCGGAAGCGGATCGCAAGAAGCGCGACCGGGGCGCTGTGCGGGTCGTGGCAAAACGATCGAAGACCGCAAAAGCGTCGAAGGGGAGAACGATCTGATCGGGTTCGGCTGCGCCTTCCAACACGACGCGGGCAAGAATGCCTAGCAATCCCATCATCGTGCAAAAATACGGCGGCGTCTGTCTCGAAACACCGGCAAGAATCCGCGCGGCCGCAAGCCGTGTCGCCGATTTGCATGGCCGTGGTCATCGTGTCGTGGCGATCGTTTCAGCGATGGGCAAGACCACCGATGAACTCGTCAGGATGGCCTATCAGGTCAGCCCGCATCCCAATCGCCGCGAACTCGATATGCTTTTGACCACCGGCGAGCGCATCAGCATGGCCTTGATGAGCATGGCGCTGGCTGATCTCGGCGTGCCGGCGATCAGCTTTACCGGCAGTCAGGCCGGTGTCATGACCGACGGCTCCCATTCCTCCGCACGCATTCTGGACGTGCGGCCCATTCGCGTGCGCGAAGAACTCGATCGTGGACGGATCGTGGTTTTGGCGGGCTTTCAGGGCGTGAACCCGCTGACCAAGGAAATCACGACGCTTGGCCGGGGTGGCAGCGATACCACCGCGGTCGCCATGGCTGCGGCGCTCAAGGCGGAGTGCTGCGAGATTATCAAGGAGGTCGACGGAGTCTGCTCGGCTGACCCGCGCATCGTCGCGGACGCAAAACCCTTGCGTCAGCTGGATTTCGCATCCCTATCCGAAATGTGCTTCTGGGGCGCCAAAGTCCTGCACTTTCGCAGCGTGGAGCTGGCCCACAGCCAAAACGTGCCTTTGGTCCTGAGAAAGTGGGGCGGCGCTCGACACAGCACGCAAGTGATGAAGGAGGTCGCAGACATGGAGAACGGAAAAGTCCTGGCCGTCAACTCGATGGCCCGCATTGAGCATGTGGAGATCGATTCGGCGGACCTCAATCAAGGCTTTGAGAAGTTCGCGCAGCATCTCGAGCAAAATGGCTTGCCTTGGCCGCAACTCCTCGCCTCGGCTTTCACCGCCGAAAAAACCCGCATCATGATGACTTGCGATTCTGAGGCACTCGACGCGTTGCTGCGCACACTGGAACGGAGCAAAGACCTGCGCAAACAGCGCGAGACGCTGAGTTCGGTGAGCCTCACTTGCTTCGGCGGCATTTCCTCGGACCTGCCATACAGGGCGGTTCAGATTCTGCAACGTCACGGAATCATCGCCGACAAGTATGTTTTGTCATCGCATTCGGTAAGCTTCTTTGTTCCGGTGGAGAGCCGTGAGGCCGCGGTCATGGCTTTGCACTCGCTGATCTAGGCCATGAACCCATAAACGCGCCGCGCTGACGCATTGTCAGTGTCCGCTGTGCCCCGATAGCCCACGCATTGTTGCACAGCAGCTTGGCGAACAACGCTGCAAAGTCCCTAGTCCGAGCCAATTCCAACATAGCTCGCGCAACAATCTTGCACCCTCATGAGATCAGTAACACACTTCGGTGCCCTGCAGTCGCGGGATGTCGCGACCATTATGCGTTTCATTCTCTGATCGTACCATCATAAAAAAGGGAGAATTGACACCATGCCGGACGATTCCGAAAAAGGTCTCGATCGCCGCAACTTCTTGGTTGCATCTATCGCCACCGCTGGAGCCTCGGCCGCCTTCGCTGTCAACGCTAACGCTGCTGGCGAAGCGTCGGCTGCGTCGGCGGGGACCGTCTATACCGGCGATGTGATCCAGGGGAAGAAGGTCATCAGCGCGCTGGACGTCAACGACCTTGAGCCCGGGCAGAAGCATCTCTTCTATTTTCAGGGCGTGCAGATGCCTACGGGCAAACACTGGAATGTGTCGGTAGTGGTCGCGAAGGGGGTAAGGCCAGGCAAGCGCGTCCTTCTGATCAGTGGTGTGCACGGCGACGAGATGAGCTCGATCCATACGGTCATGACCGTGATGAACCAGCTCGACCCCAAAAGTATGTCGGGCACGGTGATGGCGGTCACCGATGTGTCTCGCCCCGCCTTGGAAAGCATGCAGCGGCGATGGCCCAACGTGGGGTTGGGTGCCGACCTCATAGACATGAACCGAGTATGGCCGGGAGACGAAAACGGCCCCACCCCGACCAGCCGACATGCGGGGTTGCTGTTCAATCGTCTGCTGCGGCCGAACGCCGACTTCGCCATCGATTTCCACACCGGAGCAACCGGCTTTAGTGCCAGTGCCTTCAATATCGGCGATATGAATATTCCGGAGGTCAAGGCGATGCTGGAACTCTTTCCCGTTACCCAGATCTTCAATAATCCGGTGTATCCGGTTGTTCTCCATAACGCTCTGATTGACGTGGGCATTCCTGCGTTCTGCTCTGAGATTGGCCCCGCTCGGGTACTCACTCCTGATATGATCGATCTGTTCGTTGAGGGTACGATGAACGTACTCAAACACCACGGTATCGTATCCGGCCCGATGGGCAAAACCGGCAAGGACGTGACTGTTTTCATTGGCAACAGTGGCTTCCCGATTGTTGCGACCGAAGCCGGCTTCGTCGAACCTCTGGTTAAGCTTCACGACAGGGTCAACCCTGGGCAGAAGGTCGCTGTACAGCGCAACAGCTTTGGCGAGATTGTTGCCGAATATATGAGCAGCGTCACGGGGGAGGTCTTTGCACTGCGTACTGACGTGACATCTGAGCCGGGCAATCCTCTGCTGTTTATTCTTTTCGAGAAGCCGACGCGGGAGGGCATGGAGTCTTATCCCGAGTAGTTCGCCCGAGCACGTTCCGTCGTGCGCGTGCACCAGCACGGAGCCTGCATCGCGGACAACGATCGCCAAGATATGGGTCGCTCGCGAGGGGGCCTGACGAGGCCGCGCCCTAGTTGAAGTTTGGCAAGGGACGACGTCGCCCGTCGGCCCTTGGCATCCAGACCGGCTTCGCTATCGCCTGCTTGAGAACGAAGCGGACGCGGTTTTGTGAGTACGTGCCCTATTTCGGATGCCACCAGCGTCCGCCGATCACGAC
>NZ_LFIQ01000094.1:15263-21083 GCF_001189245.1 Bradyrhizobium pachyrhizi
CGTAGATGTTCGCCGACCACATCGACATAGTCGAACGTCCCCCTGCCGGACAGAGGAATTTCGACATCGTCGTCACCTGGTCGAATGCCGATCCGTCGATGCAGAGCTGATGGATGCCGGAGCAGATGGTGTCGGGGTAGAAGCCGTTGGCGAGCATCGCGCGCGCCGTCTTCACGCGGCGATGGAGCGCAAGGAGCGCAATGTTCCCGGACGAAGAACTCACGCCGCACAGGAACGTGGCTCGCCGATCAGTCGGGAGTATTTCCACGCTGCTTCGGGCAAAACGCCCGATGACATTGCGAGACCGCCTGCACGCGCGAATGCTAGGAGTGTGTTACGAGGGAATGCTTGCGCGGCAGCAGGCAGCCAAGCGCCGGCGCCTCCTCGACGGTCGTACCACGCCTGCCACAACCCGGTGCGTGGATGACTCGCCATCATGACTGCCGACCGTGGAGCCACGCGATGCGCAAGGGCTGGTTCAGGCCGACAATCGGAGTTGCGATCATCAGCCTCGGTCTGCTTGCTGCGGCCGACCTGTTTGCCGAAGGCCGCAAATACGATCCCGGTGCCAGTGATACCGAGATCAGGATAGGACAGACAATGCCCTATAGCGGCCCGGTGTCGGCATTCTCCGTCATCGGCAAGGTCCAGGCCGCCTACTTCCGGATGATCAACGAGCGGGGCGGCATCAACGGCCGCCGGATCAACCTGATCTCCTACGACGATGCCGCGACGCCGGCGAAGACGGTCGAGCAGGTCCGCAAGCTCGTCGAAAGTGACGAAGTCCTGTTCATGTTCCAGTCGGTGGGCAACGCCCCCAACATCGCGATCCAGAAATATCTCAACGACCGCCACGTTCCCCAACTCTTCGCGGGCGGGCGGTCGATGCGGTTCGAGGATCCCGTCAACTTTCCCTGGACCATGGGATTCGCGCCGAACCTGCAGACCGAGATCCGCGTCTATGCGCGTTTCATTCTCGACAATTACCCGAACGCCAGGATCGGCCTGCTCTATCAGAATGACGAGAGCGGAAAGGAATATCCCGCGGGGCTGAAGGACGCGCTCGGCGCGCGGGCGCCGGCCATGCTGGCGTCCGAAGCCCCCTATGATATGACTGACCCGACCATCGACTCGCAGGTGGTCCGGCTCAAGGCTGCTGATGTCGACGTGCTGATCGACATGGCCGCGCCGAAATTCGCCGCGCAAGCCATCCGCAAGACCGCCGAGCTCGGTTGGAAGCCGCTGCATTTGCTGGGTGTCGGCTCGTCCTCGATCGACGCGGCGCTTGCGCCGGCGGGGATCGAGCACGCCCGCGGGCTGATTTCGGCGAGTTCTTTCAAGGAAGCCAGCGACCCGACCTGGGCCGACGATGCCGGCATGAAACGATGGAGCGCCTTCATGGCCTCCTATTACCCGGAAGGCGACCGGAACAGCCTCTTCACGACCTACGGCTACAGCGCCGCCGAGCTGCTGGTGCGCGTGCTGCACCAATGTGGCGACGATCTCTCGCGCGACAACATCATGCGCCAGGCCGCCAGCCTGAAGGATGTCAGACTCGATCTGCTGTTGCCCGGCCTCGCCATCAATACCAGCCGCGCCGACTATCGCGTGGTGAAGGAGTTCCGGATGATGCGCTTCACCGGTGAGCGATGGCAGCCTTTCGGGCCGGTCGTCGCCGACTAAAGCGCGATGAGATTAGGTTGAATCGTCGTCGCGCTTTAGCTCCTTGTTTGAGCATGATCTTTTCGGAAAACCGCTTCGCACTTTTCCGGATCATGCTTTAGAACGCCGTTCCGATGGAATCGGAACGGGATTCCATATCCATGGTTCAAACGCGTTTTCCTCAGGCACGCCGGTACCGACTTCGCTCAGGAGCGCTCAAGGTCGGATCATCGGATTGATCGATCAGCCTTCACTGAGGAAACCTTTTGTCAATGCCCGAGCCGCGCCTCCGTGCCGGCCAGCAGCCGCTGAATGTTGGCACGATGGCGCACGATCACGTAGATGCCGCCTGCGATCACCAGCAAGCGATAGGGCAACGGTTGCTCCAGGCCGCAGACGAGGACGATCGCCGTCAATGCCGCCACCATCGAGCCGAGGGAGACAATCCGAAAGACAGCCACCACAGCGCCAAAGGCCGCCGCGGCGCGCAGGCCTACCGGCCAGGACATCGCCAGCAACACGCCGAGCCCGGTCGCAGCGGATTTGCCGCCGGTGAAATTCAGCCAGATCGAACGGCCGTGCCCTAGCAACACAGTAAGCCCGGCCAGGCAGACAGCCCAGGACACGCACGTTTGCGGATCAAGCGCTGCCGGCGGCGTGACGGATGGCAAGGTGTACAACCAGGGATAAAACCAGCGGGCGAACAGGATTGCCGCTACGCCTTTCAGCACGTCGACAAGGAGCACCGCCAATGCGGGCCACTTCCCCAGGGTTCGCAATACGTTCGTTGCCCCGGTGGATTTGGAGCCATGCTGGCGGATATCGATGCCCCTCAGCAGCTTCCCCGCCAGATACCCCGTCGGCGTCGAACCGAGCAGATAGGCGATCGCCAATCCAGCCACACCCGCGATCCAGAAGATCATGTCAGTCACCTGCCCTCGGCGGCGCGTCCATCAATCCTAACGCGGATGCCACCAGCGTCCGCCGATCACGACGCCTTCGGATGCGATCTTGCGATCGCCGGTCAGATGCTCGCCGACCACGTCGACATAGTCGAACGTCGCCTGCCGGACCGAGAGCAGCGTGGCGTCGCCGACGCTGCCCGGCTTGAGGCTGCCGAGCTCCGGCCGCCGCAACGCCATCGCGGCATTGACGGTGGACGCAGCGATCACGTCCGGCAACGGCATCCCCATACAGAGGAATTTCGACATCGTCGTCACCTGGTCGAATGCCGGTCCGTCGATGCAGAGCTGATGGATGTCGGAGGAGATGGTGTCGGGATAGAAGCCGTTGGCGAGCATCGCGCGCGCCGTCTTGAAGGCGAACGAGCCCTTGCCATGGCCGATGTCGAACAGCACACCGCGCTCGCGCGCCTCCAGCACGACCTTCTTCACCGTGCCCTGCGCGGTCGCGGGCGTGTTGGGGAACGGACGGAACGCATGGGTCAGCACGTCGCCCGGACGCAGGCGCGCGAGCACCTCCTCATAGCTCGGCGGCGGATGGTCGATATGCGCCATCAGGGGCATGCCGACCTCCTCGGCAACCTCGAGCGCGATCTCGAGCGGCACCAGCCCCGAGGTGCCCGAGGCGAACAGGCCGACCCGCACCTTGATGCCGACGATCAGGTCGCGGTTCTCGTCGGCGACGCGCGCCGCGTCGATCGGATTCATCAGCCGCAGCTCCTCGCTTTCGCCGACCATCACGCGATCCGAGAAGCCGAAGATGCCGGCGTGCGAGACGTGCAGATAGGCGAGGATACGGACCTGGCTCGGCTCGATCACATGCTTGCGGAAGCCGGCAAAGTTGCCCGGGCCGGCGCTGCCGGTGTCGACCGAGGTGGTGACGCCGGAGTTGCGGCAAAACTCCTCCGCGTCGATGCCGAGCGAGGTGCCGCCCCAATAGACATGGGTGTGCAGATCGATGATGCCTGGTGAGACGATCAGCCCCGAGACGTCGCGGACCTCGGTGGCTGGATCGGCTTGCAACTCGCGGCCGAGCGCAGCGACCTTGCCCGCGGCAAAGCCGATATCGGTCACGGCATCGAGTTTCTGCGACGGGTCGATCACCCGTCCGCCGCGCAGGATCAAATCGAAAGGCATCGTGTTCTCCGGATTCGGTCCGGCACGATGGTCGACTTCGCCGGCGCCTGCAAGCCGCTCAACCGACGCAGGCCTGCTAAGAAACCGGCGCGGTCGCTGTCGCGCGATCCGCGCCCTTGTCAGCGACCATGTCCGATCCCTTGTCCGCTCCGCTGGCCGACGCGACGATGGCCGCAATGGCGGGATTATGCGCCGCCTCCGAGGCAGCAATGATCTCGCGGGCCCAGCGGTACGAAGATTCGAAGATTTCCTGATGGCGGTCGAAATCGGTGACGTCGATGCCGTCGGGCGTCGGCGGACGCATCACCATGTCGAGCGGCGTGGTCGGCAGCGTATCATAGCGCTGATGCGCGACGAGGCTTCGCCACAGCACGTTGACGGCGCTCGGCGCGGCCGGAAGCAATTTCTTGCGGAACGGCGTCAGCAGCGATGCAAGCAGCTCAAGCCGCCCCGGCAGTGCGGCGTAGTCGACGTCGAACATCTCGGTTGCCGGGTCGCCGAAATGGACCACCAGATTCGGTCCGCTCTTCATCTGGTGCATCTGCGCCAGCGGAACGTTGTCGACGAGGCATCCGTCGACCAGCATCGAGCCGTCCCTCGTATAGAACGGCGGCAGCAGACCGGGGATGGCGCTCGACGCCCGCACCGCCTGCCACAGCAGACCGGTGCGGATCAATTCGAGATTGTGCGTCGACAGATTGGTCGCGACCGCCGCGAACGGCCGCCAGCAGTCCTCGATCCGGCAATTGTGGCCGTACTGATCGGCGAGCGCGGCATCGAACGCCTTGTGGTCCAGCAAGGCGTAGCGTGGCCAGGTCGGGCGGCGGAAGCTGCGGCTGGAGACGAAGATCTCATGCGTGCCGCGCTCGAGATGCTCGGCGTCGTAGTTCTTGGCAAAGCCCGCCGCCATCGCCGAGCCGACGCTGGTGCCGACAAAGATGTCGAACATCGCGCCGCGCTCGCGAAACGCCTTGTAGACGCCGACATGCGCGGTGCCGAGGCTGCCGCCGCCGCCGGCGACAAATCCGACGGCGCGACCGCACAGGAAGCGAACCAGGCTGTCGATGTCGAGCTGGTCCTCGAGCGCGACGTGATGATGCATGAAGCAGGGCAGCCGCGCCAGCCACGCCGCGGTGCCGCTGACCTCGTGGCGCCTGACGTCATGAACCCGGACGAGGCGCCGCGTCGACGCCGGATGCACGGCGCAGGCGAAGCGTTCGATCTCCGTCAGATCGGGCGTGGGCGCATGGCCACGGCAGGCGAACACGACCAGATCGGCCTGGCGGATGGTTTTCCGCGCCCACTCCGATGCGTCAGGACCACCGAAATAGGCCACCAGCGGCGCGTCGTACTCGATCCTGTTGAGCCAGTCGGCGACCTCGGATGCGTCCAGCGCGCGGCCGGGAAACATCGCCTGAACCCGCGCGAGGTCGACGATCTCGGCACCCGCAGCGGCAAGGCCTTCGCGCAACCTGTGCTCAAAGGCGGCAGGCACCGGTTCCCGTCCGCCTGGGATCAGCGCGACGGTGCGCGCCTTTGGCGACGCCCGGAGCGGCAACAGGCGCGCGGTCTCGGTGGCAAACCGCCGTGCAAGCGCAGCCAGCAGCGCCTCGACGATCTCGGGCGTTTCCCGCGCCAGCGTCGTATAGGCGGCGCGCGTCAACACCAGCACGCTGGTATCGCGGATCGCAATCACATTGGCCGTGCGCGGGATATTGGCAAAGAACCCGATCTCGCCGACCAGTTCGCCGGCGCGAAGTTCCGCGATCGGTTCGGGATGACTGGTCCGGTACACCGCGAGCGCGCCATGCAGCACCAGGAACAGCGCGTCGGAGGCGCCGCCCTGCTCGACCAGCAGCTCGCCGCGCACGAGGTCGCGCCGGGTCATGGCGCCAAAGGCGATCAGCCGCTGCTCCGCGCTGAGGGTTCTGAACAGCGCGAAGTCCTCGGACACGTTTCCCCACGCAAACGTCGCGCTCGGCGGCACACGGTTCGAATGCATGATCCGATGTTAGCGCCGGGCCGTCGTCCCGGCGAGCGATATCAGGGCCCAATCGGC
>NZ_LFIQ01000094.1:21093-23847 GCF_001189245.1 Bradyrhizobium pachyrhizi
CTAGCCACAAATCCTTGGGAGCACTGCAACAGGATTTGCAGCATCCGCGATCTGTTTCACCCGACCAATTCCGGCCACGGCACGATGGTCGACTTCACCGTCTTCATCGCCATTGCGTCGGCAACCGCGCGGGCGACGCCGTCTTCGGTGAACGGATAGATCGTCTGCATGTCGAGCCAGGGATATTTGTTGCGCGTGCGGTAGAGCATGTCGACGCCGAGCGGCAGGTCGTTGCCGGTAAAGCCCCAGGAGCCGAGCACGTTGAGATCCTTGGTGCAGATGCGGTGCCACGAGGTGTTGATCGAGCCGGCATCGGTGAACTGCCCCATCTCGACATAGGTGCCGCCGTCGCGCAGCATCTCGATGCCCTCGGGGCCGGCGGTCGGATGGCCCGAGCAGTCCATGACGAGGTCGGCGCCGAAACCGCCGACGATGTCACGCACCGCCTTGATGCGCTGCTCCGGCGTCTTGAGCTGCTCGATATCGACCGTCGCCTCGGCGCCGAACTTGCGCGCCAGCGCAAGGCGCGGTGTCTCCGGCGCGCCGACGCAGATCACGCGCCCCGCGCCCATTTCCTGCGCGGCGGCGACCGCGAGGATACCGATCGGCCCCGAGCCCTGGATCACCACCGTGTCGCCCCAGCTGAAGCCGCCGGCGCGGGTGGCGCGGTTGAAGGCGCGGATGCAGGAGGTCAGAGGCTCGGAGAGCGCGCCGAGCCGCAGCGACATGTCGTCAGGCAATTTGTAGATCTTGGTGCCGGGCAGCATGTCGAGATCGACATAGACATATTCGGCCCAGCCTCCCCACATGTGCGGCGCCTTGTCGAAACCGAGATAGCGGCCGTAATAGACCGGCGTCAGACACTTGTTGGCGCTCTCGGGATAATGGATGCAGTAGTAGCAGCGGCCGCACGGCATCAAGGGCGGGATCATCACCTTCGATCCTACCTGCAGCGGCTTGCTCATGAAATCCTCGGTGAACTCCGCACCGCATTCGACGATCACGCCACCGAGCTCGTGGCCGAGCGTGAACGGCCACGGCAACGGCTTCGGCCAATGCCCCTTCAGGATGTGCAGATCGGTTCCGCAAACGCCACAGGCACCCACCTTGATCAAGGCCGCCTTTTTGCCGATTTCCGGCCATGGCACTGTCCGGATTACCGGCTTGGCTCCAGGTCCATCATGCGTGCAGACGCGGATCTGCTCCATCGGTTCGCTCTCCCTGTCCTTGTCGTTGGGCCGGGTTCGGCCGAGCCGACTTTAGGTCAGGACGATTGGGATGTCATGAAGGCCTGTCATGAAGGTCTTCATGAAAGACCTTGGCGGAACGAGGCGCTTCGAGTCCTGGCGGAGTATTTTCCGCAAGGAGGCATCGATTGTGAAGGCAGCCGAAGGCGAATTGGCTGGTAGCATTGCGGGGAACGACACCATGAATCCTGGTATCGAAGGCATCGTCGGCATGTACGTCAAGTTGGGCGAACTGGACACGCTGCAACGAATGAAGGAGCATCGACAGGGCTTGCTCGACCAATGCGTCGATACGGCGAATTTCAGCTTCGATGTGACGAGATCGATCTACAGGAGCGACCTCGAGGTGATCGAGGCGGGCATCGAGAGCCTGTATGGCGAGATCACCGGTCATGTCGACGTCGTCAACGAGAAAAGGATTGCCGGCTGGGCCCTGTACAACCAACACCCCGACAAAAGGGTCGCGATCGATATCTACTTCAACGGCAACCTCGTTGGCGAAGTCGTCGCCGATGAGTTCCGCAACGATCTTCTCAAGCTCAACAAGGGCGATGGACACCATGCCTTCGTCTTCGTGCCGCCGAGCGGGTCCTATCAGCCGCCGCTCCAGATTGAGGTCCGCGCCGCGAAGCGAAAGGTGCTGAAAGCCGTGGCTGTTGAACCACCAGCGGCGGCTGTCGAACCGGAAATGGACGCCGAGGCCAAATAACCTCATCGCGCCGCTTCCGCACGCCCGGATCCGCCGGGCGCCGCCACCGTGGAGCTGGCCGGTCTGGGGCATCTGATCGATCATTACTCGCATCGCAAGGGCGGACAGACCTGGATCATCGAAGGCGTCGCGGCCCAGGGCTACAATGTCGGCATCGCGGGCCTGATCAGCATGGGCGAAAGCTGGCACAACAATCACCACGCCTATCCTGGCTCCGCGAAGCTCGGGCTGCTGCCGGGTCAGATCGACCTCGGCTGGTGGTTGATCAAGGCATTCGAAGCCGCAGGGCTCGCGAGCAACATCAAGACGCCGGATAATCTTGCGCCACGCCCGGGGCTCGCGCCGCGTCGACGAACCGGGCAACGCCGGCGCGGTCGCGCCGCGACATCGCGGCCGCGCATTGTTCCAGTAATCCGCAGCCGCGCATCTTCCGTTGCGGATCGAACACCACGCAGCTATATACGCCGCGTCGGAAAAGGCAGACTTGGTTTGGTAAGCCCAAGTCCTTTCGAAAACGAAGGTCCTTTCGGATCGAAGTCCTTTCGAACGAAAGCTCTGGTCTCGCGCCTCGTGCATGAGATCCCCACGACGAACACCGGACGCTACCCAGGCGCCCATTGTGTTCGTCCGTGTGGTTCTCAACCCGACGAACCGCTCCGGTCGAACACCGACAAAGGAGCGGTTCATGCACAACCACCACCCCATCCCCCATGATGTCTTGATTGCCGGCGCCGGCCCCGTCGGCTTGATGCTCGCCTGCGAGCTGCGGCTCGCAGGGTGCTCGGTGCTGGTGCTGGA
>NZ_LFIQ01000094.1:23857-44463 GCF_001189245.1 Bradyrhizobium pachyrhizi
CCGCCGACCCGCATTCGCCGCTGAAGCGGCTGCCCTTCGGGATGCGAGGCCTTTCGGCGCCAAGCATCGAGGCGTTCTATCGTCGCGGGATGCTGGAAGACATCGCGGCACGACAGCACGCAAAGGATGGCTCGGGCAGCAGCGCATCGAATGGCGCGCATTGGATGCAACGGCCGCGTCCGGCCGGCCATTTTGCCGGCATCCAGTTTTATCACGATGATATCGACACGTCGAAATGGCCGTTTCGCCTGCCGAGCCCGGCGGGCACCAGCATGGCGGTCGAGATAGTGGCGCTCGAATCCGCCCTCTCCGCGCGCGCAACCGCGCTGGGAGTTGAGATCAGGCGCGGCCTGAGTGTCGATGCGTTCGATCAGTCGGACGACGGCGTCACCGTTCGCGCCGGTGGCGAGACGTTCCACGGACGCTGGCTGGTCGGCTGCGACAGCGGCCGCAGCATGGTGCGCAAGGCCGGCGGCTTTGAATTCGTCGGCACCGATCCCGAGTTCACCGGCTATTCGGTCGAGGTCGAGATCGCCGATCCGGACAAGCTCCGCGCGGGCCGTCACTACACGCCGACGGGCATGTATACCTACGCACGGCCCGGCACGATCGCGATGGTGGAGTTCGACGGCGGCGCCTTCCACCGAACCCGGCCGATCACGCGCGAGCATGTGCAGGCGGTGCTGCGCCGCGTCTCCGGCACGGACATCACGTTGACGGCGCTCCGGCTTGCCACCACCTGGACGGATCGCGCCTGTCAGGCGACGGATTACCGCAAGGGGCGCGTGCTGCTCGCGGGCGATGCCGCGCATATTCATTCTCCGCTCGGCGGCCAGGGGCTCAATCTCGGGCTGGGCGATGCGATGAACCTCGGCTGGAAGCTCGCGGCCACGATCCGCGGCGACGCCCCAGCGGATCTGCTCGACAGCTATTCGCGTGAGCGGCATCCGGTGGGCGCGCAGGTGCTGGACTGGTCGCGCGCCCAGGTCGCGCTGATGCGGCCAAGCCGAAGTTCGCGCGCGCTCGAGACCATCATCCGCGACCTGATCGCGACATCAGACGGCACGACCTACTTTGCCGAGCGCGTGTGGGGCGTTTCGCTGCGCTACGATCTTGGCGGCAACCATCCGCTGGCGGGACGCAGCGCCCCCGACTTCGAGCTCGCCTGCGGCACGAAGCTCGGCGAACTGCTCAGGAACGGGCGCGGCCTGCTGCTGGACCTCGATCCGCACTCTCCTCTGCAAGCACTTGCCGATCGCTGGCGTGGCCGGATCGGCTATGTCGCAAGCGACGCGCGGGATCGGCTGGGCCTCAATGCCGTGCTTGTACGCCCCGACGGCTTCGTGGCATGGGCCGCCGACACCGCCCCCCATCTCGATGAAGCCGCTCAGGTCATGTCGCGGTGGTTCGGCGAACCTGATGCGCGGCCCTGCCCCCTTCGGGGCCATGCGGGATCCACTCACGCTTCTCTTGCACCGTGTGCGGGTTCCCCGCCTCAACCGTAACGCCCCGTTAACCCTATCAGCCTTAGGGTCGTCGGGGCTCCGAATGGACGGTGGCCGGGTTTGTCGTGATGTCGTTTGCACAGAAGAAAACTACCGTCGTCCCCGTAGCCGAGGAGCGGCGGCGCTTCCAGCGCGTCAAGGTGCACCTGCTCGGCCGCTACATGCTGCCCGACCGGCGCGAGTTTCCCTGCCAGATTATCAACATGTCGCCGGGCGGCCTCGCTTTGCTGGCGCCGGGCATCGGCAATGTCGGCGACCGCGTGATCGCCTATCTCGACCATATCGGCCGGGTCGAGGGGCGCATCACCCGCATCATCGACAACGGCTTTGCGATGACGATCGGCGCCACCGCGCGCAAGCGCGACAAGCTCGCCGCGCAGCTGACCTGGCTCGCCAACCGCGACATCCTCAATCTGCCCGAGGATCGCCGCCACGACCGTATCGTGCCGCGCAACCCGATCGCCCTGCTGACCCAGGAAGACGGCACGCGGATGACCTGCCGCATCATCGACCTTTCCTTGTCCGGTGCTGCGATTGCCGCCGAGAACCGCCCGCCGCTGAAATCGCTCGTGATGCTCGGGCGGGTACAGGCCCGCGTGGTGCGAAATCTCGAGGAAGGCTTCGCGCTCGAGTTCGTTCACGAGCAATCGGCGGAAACGCTCGAAGAGAGCGTTACCGCGAGGTAAAGCGAAAAAGCGCTCAAGACCCCTGTTTTGGCCCGCGAAGGCGGCCACCGGTGCACCGGTGGCCGCCTTCGGCGCGTTTGGCCCGGTGAAAATCGGCGGTTAACGGCCGCAGCGTTTGACGCAACAAGCCGCGCTGGCGCAGCGCTCGCCGCGTTAATGCATAAAATTTGAATCAATTGCAGTTGTTTCAAATTTTACGCGAATTCGATTCAAGTACAGTTCGAATTCGCCGCAGGTTTTACCAGTATTCGCGTCAAATCTACTTTGCGTACTTAGCGGCGGCGCAAAAGCTTTGTGCGAAACGTGGTCCCAACAAGAAGAACGGGGGCCACGATGTTTGGGTTCAGGGGACAGGGGAAAGGTTTGGCGGTTGCCGCCATTCTGTTTGCGACGTGCGTGTCGGCCAAGGCCGGCGACGTGGTCTACGCCAGCCTGGGTGACGTTGCGCGTTCGCCGATCGGCTGGGTCGAATTCTGTGCCGACAATCCGGGCGAATGCCGCGGCGGCGCGACGCAACCACGCGACATCGTGTTGTCGCAGACCGCTTGGCGGGACCTCGTACGTGTCAACAAGTGGGTCAACGAATCCATCAAGCCGATGACCGACATGGATCATTGGGGCGTGATCGAGAAATGGTCGTTGCCATCAGACGGTTACGGCGACTGCGAGGACTACGTGCTCCTGAAGCGCAAGATGCTGATGGACGCCGGCTGGCCCCGCGAGGCGCTGTTGATCACGGTGGTCCGCGACAAGAAGGGCGAAGGCCACGCGGTGCTGACGGTGAAGACCGACAAGGGCGAGTTCGTGCTCGATAACCAGAACGAGAGCATCGTCGCCTGGACCGACACTGGCTACCGCTTCGTCAAGCGGCAGTCGCAGGGCGATCCCAATGTGTGGGTCTCGCTCGGTGACAACCGCCCGGCCGTTGCAACGGCAAGCTCGCGCTGAGCAGAACAGGAAATTTCGAGTTCGCGACCCGGTCACATCCCCACCCCTCCCCGTCCCAGACCGGTTCGCGCGCGGCCAGCCTTCCCCCAAAGGCTGGCCGCACCCTTTTTGAGCGGCGTCGATCGACGCCTAGAAGAACCGCTCGAGAAACGCCGCGGTCTCGTCTGAGATGCCGACGATCTTGTTGGTGGCCTGGCGATAGAATTTGAAATTCAGCTCAGTCTCGGGCCGGCCATCGCCCCAATCCTTGAAGCGCTTGAGTTGGTCGCGCCCGAACAGCCGCGCCGCGGATGCGGTGCGTCTGACCGTGATGCTGACGCGCGGCGTCTGCCTGATGACGCCGATCTTGCGCGGTGTCGCGTCGGCCGACGCGACGATCGCGCGGGCGATCAGGCCGCTGCCGCCCTCGTTCTCGCTCGCGAACACGAACACGACATCGTCGGCCGCGATGTGCTTGCCGCCATACATGGTCTTCTGCGCAGTGAAGGTGAACACCTTCGCCCGCGGATTTCGGATCTCGGTCTTGATTGCAAACGCCATCGCATCCCTTCACCGGCTCGCTCTGCCATCCGCGTCGGCGGCTTGACATCCTAGCATCGACCATATTGAATTGAATTCAATTCAGAAAATGGGCCCATGATGGACGCGGCGAGCTTGGGGACACGGGAACGATTGCTCTCGGCAGCGCAGGCCGAGCTCATCGAGGGCCACGGGCACCTCGAGATGCAGGCCGTCGCAAGGCGGGCGCAGGTCTCGGCCGGGCTCGCCTACCATCACTTCGGATCGAAAGCCGGCCTGATCGCCGCCGTGGTCGAAGGCTTCTATGAACAACTCGATGCGGCGGCATTCGGCGGTGCCAAGCTGTCCGCCACGGACTGGGCCGACCGGGAGAAGGCGCGGATCGGCGCCTATGTCGCCTTTCACTACGATCACCCGTTTGCGCCCCTCGTGATCGGACCGCTCAGCCGCGCGCCCGAGGTGCTCGATGTCGAGACCGCCTTCACCGGCCGCCAGCTTGCGGCCGGCGCCCGCATGCTCGAGGCGGCCCAGCGCGACGGGATCGTGCCCGGCGGCATCGACCCTCACCTCACCATCGCGCTGATGATCGGCGGCGTCCGGCAGGCGCTGATCGGCGCGCTCATGAGCGAAAGACGGCCTGATCCGGCGAGGCTGACCGGCGACATCTGGGCCTTCATGGCCGCCGCGCTGCGCCTGCCTGCCAAACCCCTGTCCGCGCGGCCAAGGGCCACGCGGCGCAGCCGCAGCTAAGCTTCAGCCAGAACCCAAACATCGATGGCCAACCTGTTCAATCCGCACGATTTTCACGCTCCGCAATCGTCCTACAGCAAGCAGGATTTGCTGCGCTCGAGCGAAGGCGGCTATTTCGGCCCGGGCAATGCGCAGTTGCCGGCACCGCCGATGCTGATGATGGACCGCATCACCGAGATCAGCCTGGACGGCGGCGCGTTCGGCAAGGGTCACGTCGCCGGCGAACTCGAGATTGCACCGGACCACTGGTTCTTCGCCTGTCACTTTGCCGCCGACCCCGTGATGCCCGGATGCCTCGGCCTCGACGCCATGTGGCAGATCATCGGCTTCTGGCTCGGATGGTCGGGCTCGCCGGGCAAGGGCCGCGCGCTCGGGGTCGGCGAGGTCAAGTTCAGGGGGCACATCACGCCGGATGTCAGGCTGGTGCGCTATGAGGTCGACATACGCCAGGCCAGGCGCGGCCGGCTGGTGCTGGGCATTGCCGACGGCCGGGTGCTCGCCGACGGCGCTTGCGTCTATCTGGCAAAGGACATGCGGGTCGGCCTGGTCGCACCCAGAGGCTGAATTCGGGGAGCTTGAGTTCGGGTCGGCCAGAGCCGATCGTGCCTCGAGCGGGCCGGGCAGCACGGCCGAAGACTAACATATGATACAAATTTCGCTGCTGCCGCAGCGGTCTACACACCCCCCGGTTTTGCCCGCGCCGGGGTTTGTGCTATTTCGAACCTTTCAATTGACGTCCGGTTGTTGGTCGCATGGTCGAACTTGCCCCCCGGAATTCACAAGCCAGCAGCCTGATTGGCGTGCAGCCGATCGCGATCGGCGCCGTGGCGCTGGTGCTCGTGCTGTTCGGGATCGGCTCGATCGCGCTGTGGCGCGCCTACACCGGCAACGTGCCGGAGACCGACCGCATGGTGGCTGCGCGGCAGTTGCAGGCGCGGACCGCGCAGGTCTCCGAGGCCCTGGTGGAAAAGACCAAGGGCATGGAGGCGACCCAGCAGGAATCCATCGACCAGCTCCAGGAGGTGCAGGACCAGCTGCTGACCATGCGCAAGCAGTTCGCCTTGCAGGCGGCCGATGCGAAGAAGCTCTCCGACCAGGTCGCCGCGCTGACCGAACAGGTCGAGGGTTTGCGCCAGTCGCTGGCGAGCGCGCAGGCCAACGAGCCGGCGGCCGAGCCGTCGCCGCGCAAGCGCTCGAAGGCCACCCGTAGCGCCAACCGGAAGCGCCACAGGTCGCGCGGTTGACGCCTCCCGGAAAAGCCCCTGCCCGGCGAGGTGACGAGTCATAAAAATGCGCCAAATCCCCAGCAAGATCATCATCTAATGGGGAACTTTCGGGCTCGAGGGCGGCCGGCGGCGGCCGATCATGAGTGCCCGTTACCGTGAATTAATCCTGACTTTGTGAACTGGTTCACACATCGGCCTTCGAATCCGAGTCATCTTCGAATGACCGGATGGCGTGAGCCGATTTCAATATCCGGGGCTGGCAAGGTCGTTGACGGTATACTACGTCGACGGCCTTGTTTTTTGGGGTCCTTGAATCCCGCTCGGGACCGCCCAGCAGGAAAGCTCCGGCTCGAGATCCCGAAGGCGGCCCTCGCCGCGCGAAAGATGCAGACCAGCTGAAGAAATACGGCGTGCTCGGCTGACGACTCTGGATGCGCAGCACCACCGCGGCCAAAGCTGCGGCGAACGGAATTGCGCGCTATTCGGTGCGATCGCGCAAGGCGCGACCACCTCGCAGTCGCAACCGCGCAAGCTTCGGCTCGAGCTCGCGGAGCATGTAGATCAGCGCAACGGCAAGGCTCGCAACAACCACCATGAGCAGCAATGTCAGGTCAGGAATGGTCAGCATCTTTGTTGTCCTCTGGGCCCGGCTTCAATCGCAGCCGGGCCATTTGTTTTCGCGGCGCGCTCATGCACGGACTGCCGCAAGGCGGTGCAAGCTGCATACCAGTGCGGGACCCAGCGCGGCGGCCGGGCATCGAAGCGCCGGCCGCGCCGATCATTGCAAGACCATCAGCATGGCGACCGAATGGACCGGCCATGCGCGAGCGAATGGCTCAATTGCAAACCTGCACCGGCCGAACGCGCCAGCCATACGGTGTCATCACGCCGCGGCGCACGACGTAACAGCCGCCGTAACCGTAGCCGTAGCCATCGTCGTAGCCGTAGCCCGCGTAGTATGGATTGCCGTAGTAGCCGTCATAGTAATCGTAGGCGCCATAGCCCAGCCCGAAGCCGACCGCTGCCGCCGCGAGCGGATAGCCCCAGCCGCCCCAGCCGCGCCGATAGTAGCCACCGTTCCAGCCGCCACCACGCCAGCCGCCGCCGTGCCAGCCGCGGCCGGCCCAACCGCCGCCGCCGATCGCAGCCGACCGGAAGCCACCGCCTCCGCCCATCGCCCGGAATGCAGCGCCGCCGCCGTGGAAGCCGCCAAATCCGCCACCGCCGCGGAAGCCGCCACCACCATGAAAGCCGCCGCCACCGAAGCCACCGCGTGCCGACGCAGCATCGACGGTGAACAGACCGACCGAGGCCGTCGCCAGCAAGGCAATCATCGTTTTACGCAACATCACCCGTTACTCCTTTTTTCAAAGGCTTTGTTTTCAAGCCTCCTCCGCCGCGTCCCGCGCATGCTAACCCAATCTAGGACCGCGGCTTCCACCGCGCGCCTATGTCGCGCTCACATCTGCGCGACCCGCGTTCATCGAAGCGCGGCCGTCAGAAGTTAACAGCCGCGGCAGATACCTTTCGTACGGCGCTCGACCGCCTTGTTCTCGTCGGCGATGGCCTTGTCGACGCTCTCGGTCGTCGTTGCCGATCCGGTGGTAACGCCCCTGCCGGCGTTGGGGCCGCCGGAGGATTGCGCGGTCCCGGCGCTGTTGGTCCCGGCCGGCGGTGAAGTGGCTTGCGGCGATGTCGGGCTGGCTGACGAGGGGCTGCCGGTCCCGGCGCCGCTACCGGTACCTTGGGCGACGGTAACCGCCGGCGCCAGCACAATCGCGATTGTCGCAAGCGCGGTGGTGACAGATAGTTTGCGCATGGCAATTCTCCTGCGGACGTCAACGAGTCCGCAAAACGCCGGTTCCGACAGGCGTTGGAGCAATACAGTTTGGGAGCAATGCAATTTGCGCAAGCTGATCGAGTTTGACGACGACACTTTCGACAAGCTGAAGCAGCTCGGGCGCGACCGGATGGCGACCTTGCAGGAGCTCGCGGACGAGGCTTTCGCCGACCTGCTCAAGAAGCACGGCATTCCGATCGACCTGAAGGATGCGCTGCGCAAGAGCGCAAGACTTCAGGAGGCAACGAGACCGCAGGACGCAGCGAAGCCTCGCACCACGGCAGCGAACGCCGCGCGCAAGCGCGGCCGCAAGCGCTGAGGCCTCAGCCGATCTTCTTCAGTCCCGCCTTGTATTGCGGACCCCTGATCGCGTAGGACTTCGCCGGCCGCGACAACGCCTCGGCCTGCGCAGCGTCAAGCGTACGTACCACGCGGGCCGGTGCACCGATGATCAGGGAATTTTCCGGAAACTCCTTGCCCTCGGTGATGACGGAGCCGGCACCGACCACGCTGCCGCGCCGGATCCGCGCACCGTTCATCACGATCGATCCCATCCCGATCAGCACGCCGTCTTCCAGCGTGCAGCCGTGCACGATCGCATTGTGGCCGATGGTGACGTTGTTGCCGATGCTGAGGGGAAAGCCGGGATCGACGTGCAGGGTGGAATTGTCCTGGACGTTGGAGCCCTCGCCGATCTCGATCCACTCATTGTCGCCGCGCAGCACGGCGCCGAACCAGACGCTCGCGGCGGACTTGAGGCGGACCTTGCCGATCACCACGGCATTGTCGGCGATGAAGTAGCTGCCGTCGGCGGGAAGATCGGGCGCCTGCCCGTCGAGTTCGTAGATCGCCATTGAGGTCTCCCTGGAGCGTTTTCGAGCGAAGTGGACACCGGTTCGCGTGAAGAAAACGCGTCGAAACGAAAATCCAGAGCTTCGGTTTCTGATTCAATCAGAACCGAAGCTCTGATCGCAGGAGACCTTGGCACGACCGCCGACATGGTTTCAAGCAAGCGCGACCGTGATCGGCCGCGGATCACGATCGGATCAGGCCAGCACGCCCGCAGCGCGCAGCGTCATCACGAAGAAGGTGCCCGACATCAGGCTCCAGAAGCCGGAGATGACGGTTGCCATCATCACGAATTCGAAGCGGCGGCGCTCGATGCGTGCCCCGCGCAGCGTGTTGCGCATGATGATGAACGGTGCGGCGAAGACGAGGAACGGGACCGCGGCGAAGGTCTTCGGCGCCGCGCCCTCCTGCAGCAGACCGAAACCGGCCGGGCGCTCCGCCATCGCCTGGTAACCGTTGGCCAGCGCGCCCGCGAGCGCGAAACCGATCAAGAGCGAGAACAGGGAATTCAAGGTATCGGGCGACATCGGAACTTCCGCTACGCAACAGGCCACCCGCCCTGCTTCGCAGAATTGGCAGCCTGCCGCCACATCATCCTTAAGGAAAGGTTAACCGGACACGTCAGACGCGGCGTTTGCGCATGGCCATTCGGTCCCGGATTCCATTGGAATCGTACGGAAATTCCCCGCCACGTGGCATATTCGGCAGATGATTCGGCCACTCCCGACCTGATCTCAGCCTCGCTCATGACGCTTCTCTCGACGGCCCAGCATCTCGCCCGCGACACCCGCCGCAACCCGCGCGCGCATCTCGTTCCGATCATCGCCTCGGCGATGATCGCGGCCGGCGCGGTCGCGCTTGTCGCCTATCTGCTGTGGCCGACCTACACGACCATCCCGCCGAGCGATCCGTCGCGGCTGCCGGTGAGCGTCGGCGGCACGCTGTTCAACGTGCCGACGATGGCCGTGCGCATGAAGATCCAGCGCCACTCCGGGCCGCAGGAGCGCGTCGATTTGAGCTTCCTCTATCCGTCGCTGGAAGCGCCTGCCGCGCCGAAGCACTACAGCGCCGATACGGTCGAGGACAAGGTACAGCCGATCGACAGGATCTTCGTGTCGATCGCGGCGCATCACGATTCACTCGCGCCGGACATGCGGCTGCGCACGATCTATCCGCGCTATCTCGACGAGCGCGCAAACATTGATGACGGCCTGACGGCGCGCGCGTTCCGCGACGGCACGCCCTATGGCGGCGAGGACCTGTTCACCGCGAGCGCGCCGCAGCTGACCGCGCGCTGCACGCGCGATACCTCGACGCCCGGCATGTGCCTGAGTGAGCGGCGCATCGACGGCGCCGACCTGATCTTTCGCTTTCCGCGCAGCTGGCTTGCGCAGTGGCGCGACATCGCCACCGCGATGAACCGTCTCTCCGCGCAGATGCACAGCGCGAAGGGGTAACGCCGTCAACGCGTGCCATTTGGTCGACGCGCAGCGCCGCCGGATGACAAGCTCCGTGACGCATTCCATGGCGGTACCGGTCGGCGCGTATTGCCTTTGTCGCTTCGCTGGACTAAAACATTCGCAGGGGAATTACGGTCTCCCCTTGAGGCTTCGGTCCAAGAACTGTGCAACGCTCGACTTGTCGAGGTCATGCGCACATGGACAAGAGCAAGCCTCCAACTCTCCCTGATCAATTTGCCAAGGATTCCACATTGCATTACGCGCAATGGGAATCGCGGGACTCGACCAACTTCCCGCCCCGGCGGAGCCTCCCGTTTAAGGGTCCAGGCTCGAATGATTCAGCGCTCGGTCAGTACGCATTTCACAACACGTCCGCATGCCGGAATTCTCGACCTGATGGGAGCCGGGAAATGCCCCATCCCCAACGGCTCATGGCCATCGTCGCAGCTACACTGCTCGTCTTGGGAGTGAACGACATGTCAAGTTACGCAGTCGGTTTTGAGAGTACCCAGATCGGCGTCGCGCCCGACGGCTGGACTGCCACCGTCACGGGATCGGGCGAATCGAGATGGACGGTCGAAAACGATGCGACGGCGCCGTCGAAATCGAAGGTGCTCAAGCAATCTGGCCGAGCGACCTACCCGCTGCTGTTGAAGGACGACACCAGCATCAAGGACGGCTTCGTCGAGGTCAGGTTCAAGGCTCTCGCAGGATCCCAGGACCGCGCCGCCGGTATTGTCTGGCGAGCGAAGGACGCGAACAACTACTACGTGACCCGCGCCAACGCACTTGAGGACAATGTCGTCCTCTACAAGACTGTGAACGGCGTGCGGAGCCCGCTCGACATTGTCGGCCGCAAGGGAGGCTATGGAATCGATATCAAGGTGCCGTCCAATACCTGGCACACGCTGCGGATCGACTTCAAAGCCTCGCGCTTCATTGTATCTTTCAACGGCAAGCAACTGTTCGAGGTCGAGGATTCCACGTTCGGCGATGCGGGCAAAGTGGGGCTGTGGACCAAGGCCGACAGTGTGACACTGTTTGATCAAATCACCTACGGAGAAGCAGATAGGTAAGCCGGCGATCAGCCGGCAACAGCCGGTTAGCAAACTCGGGGATCCGCATCCTCCCCGTCAGATGGAATTGACATCCAAGTGTGCGTCACCTCGCTTTTGGGGAGTGACCGATGGATGGAGTGGGTCTCGTTCTTTTTGTTCTCGCCTCTCTTGCCGGCGGGTTCGTCAGCGGGCTTTCGGGGTTTGCGATGGGCCTCGTGGTGTCAGGTGTGTGGCTGCACATCATCACACCGATCCAGACAGCGGCGCTGATCGCGGGCTACGGCCTGCTCACGCAGGGGTACGGCATCCTGAAATTGCGTCAGGCGCTGAATTGGCACGCCATCTGGCCGTTGTCGCTTGGCACGACGATTGGCATCCCGACTGGAGTGGTCCTGCTCACCTATCTCAGCCCGGTCCACTTACGATTTGGCGTCGGGACATTGCTGGTGCTTTATGCGATCTACAGCCTGGCACGACCGGCGTTCAGGCCGATGAAGATCGGCATCGCGCCGGACATCGCCATCGGCCTCGTCAACGGGCTGGTCGGCGGACTCACCGGACTTGGCGGCATCATCTCGACCATCTCCTGCCAATGGCGCGGCTGGACGAGGGACGCGCAGCGCGCGGTGTTCCAGCCGGTCCTGTTCGCCGCCTTCGTCGTGATCTCGATTTCGATGGGGATCACCGGCGCCTTCACGACGGAAACCTTCAAATTGTACGGGCTGGGTCTGCCATTTCTGCTCGCCGGCCTCTGGAGCGGTTTCAAGCTATACGGAAAGATCGACGACGAGATATTCCGCAAGGTCGTGCTTGCGTTGCTACTGCTCGCGGGCCTGTCGTTGATTGTGCCGGCATTGCTTTCACGCGGCGCCTGAGTCGCGTTCCCTGGTCGCGTTCCCTGGACCCGGCGACCGGTGCGCTTCGCCATCGCGAAGCCCCGGGCTTGTCGGACCGCTGATCCGCGCGGCGGTGCGCGAATGGCCACCGGCGCCAGCGGTCATACGACGGCTTGGCCGGCAGCGAGGCTGTTCGGCCCTATTCAGCCAGATCTTCTTCCAGGATGGCCATCTGGAACTGGAACGAGCGATCATCGTCCTCGTCGTCGACGAACAGCACGCCGATGAACTCCTCGCCAATATAGACCTCGGCCGAGTCGTCCTTCTTGGGCCGCGGCACCACGCGGATCTTGGGATTGCTGAACACGCGCTTCAGATACGCGTCGAGCTTCCTGACTTCCTGAACGTCCACGGCCGTCTCCAATCGGGTCGATGATTTTCGGGGGAGTTTTAGGACGAGACGGCCAAGATCGCCAGAGCCTTTTCAGGCTTTGGCGACGTGATGTTGCGCACACGACTCTTGTTTGGGCGCGTTTTCGCCGCGATCAGAAAGCGAATGAAATCAAAGCCCGATCGCGCTGAGCATCTGGTCCATGGTGCGCGACGGCTCGGCACAGCCGGCCTCGCCGACGATTTTCGCCGGCACGCCCGCGACCGTGACGTTGTGCGGCACCGGCTTGACCACGACCGAGCCGGCCGCGATGCGCGCGCAATGACCGATCTCGATATTGCCGAGGATCTTGGCGCCGGCGCCGATCAGCACGCCGTGGCGGATCTTCGGATGGCGATCCTCGTTCTCCTTGCCGGTACCGCCGAGCGTGACGCCATGCAGGATCGAGACATCGTCCTCGATGACCGCCGTCTCGCCGCAGACGAAACCGGTGGCATGATCGAGGAAGATACCGCGGCCGATCCTGGCGGCCGGGTTGATGTCGGTCTGGAACACGGCCGAGGAGCGGCTCTGCAGGTAGAATGCAAAATCCTTGCGGCCCTTCTGATACAGCCAGTGCGCGAGACGATGCGTCTGCAGCGCGTGAAAGCCCTTGAAGTAGAGCAAGGGATCGATGAAGCGCGAGGTCGCCGGATCGCGGTCATAGACGGCAACGAGGTCGGCGCGGAACGCGTTGCCGATATCGGGCGCATCGCGCAACGCCTCGCCATAGGTCTGGCGGATCAAATCGCCCGACAGCGCGGCGTGATCGAGCCGCTCGGCGATGCGATGGACCACCGAATCTTCCAGCCGCTCATGATGCAGCACGGTCGCATAGATGAAGGATGCGAGTTCCGGCTCGCGCCGCAGGATGTCCTCCGCCTCGCCGCGGATTCGATCCCAGATCGGATCGAGCGCCGCAAGCTTGCCTCCCTGCGGATTGACCTGATGAACTGCCATAGCTGCTCTCGCAATTCGGTTGTTCTGATGTGCGTTATAGCACGATGGACCCAGCGCGTCCCGGGATGGCTCAGTACGGTAAACCCCAGCCGAACACCCCCGGGGCCGGCGTCTAGGGGAATTGGTCGGGATTTTGCCGAAATCAAGCCGTGCTTCTGCAACTATTGGCGGATTTCGTCCCCAGTGTGGTTTTGGGCATGGTCGGCCCCAATAAAAGGGGGAAACATCATCAATACCCAGAGTTTAGGTGCCCGCCTGACCGACGCACGGTCGGTCTGGATCGCGACCATTGCCATCCCCCTCCTGCTGCTCGCCCCCGCATTTTGGAACGGCTATCCGCTGCTCCAATGGGATACCGGCGGCTATCTGGCGCGCTGGTATGAGGGCTACCTGGTGCCGAGCCGGTCCACGGTATTCGGCATCTACCTCCATGTCGGCGAGACATCGGATTTCTGGCTCAACCTCGGCATCCAGACCCTGGCGACGCTGTGGATCCTGCAACTGACGCTGCGCGTGCTCGACCTCGCCCGGCCGGTCCGGCTGATTGCGATCAGCCTCGCGCTGATCGCAACCACCGCCCTGCCCTGGCTGGCCAGCATGCTGCTGACCGACATCTTCGCCGGCCTTTCGGTGCTCGCGCTCTTCATCCTCATCCTGCACGGCGAACGGATCTCGACGCTGGAGAAGGCGGTGCTGTTCGCGTTCATCGCGTTTTCGGCCGCCACGCACAGCGCGACGCTGGCGGTGCTGCTCGGCCTGTGCTGCGTCGGCTGGATGCTGCGTCCGTGGCTCGGCCGGCGCATCCCGGTCGCGGGCTTGGTGCAAGGCAGCCTGACCACCGTCGCCGGCGCGGCGATGCTGCTGGCCGCGAACTTTGCGCTGTCCGGACAGCTGGCCTGGACGCCCGGCGGCTATGGCGTCGCCTTCGGGCGCATGCTGCAGGATGGCATCGTCGCGCAATACCTGCACGATCATTGCGCGACGGAGCAGCTGAAGCTCTGCCCCTATCGCAACGAATTGCCGCCAACCGCCGACGACTTCCTGTGGGGCAACAGCATGTTCAACACGCTCGGCCGCTTCAAGGGACTGAACGACGAGATGGGCACCATCGTGCTGCGCTCGCTGGCCGAATATCCGGAATGGCAGGCCAAGGCGGCACTGGCCGCAACCGCCGACCAGCTCGTGCATGTCGCGACCGGTGAAGGCACCAATGGCTGGATCCCGCATACCTACGGCATCATCGAGCGCTACATTCCCAAACAGGTCCGGCCGATGCACGCGGCGCGGCAGCAACGCGGGCACCTCGACTTCACCGCGGTCAACCGCATCCACGTGCCGGTCGCGCTGGGCTCGATGCTCCTGGTCGTCATCCTGTTCGGCCGCGGCCTGTGGCAGCGGCGGCTCGACGATCTGACGCTGCTGGCGGGCACGGTCACGCTTGCCTTGCTCGGCAATGCCTTTGTCTGCGGCGTGATCTCGGGACCGCACGACCGCTACGGCGCGCGCATGGTGTGGGTCGCGACCTTCGTGGTGCTGATCGCGGCCGTGCGCGCCTTCGCCAGGGATGAAGCCGACGATCTATTTTCGCCGCGACAGGAAGTCGATGACCCCGGTCTTGTAGACCTTGTCGCCGACCGCCCGCATGTGATCGCGGTTCGGAATGTCGAGCACCTCCGAACCCGGAATGATCCGGCCGAGCGCTGACGCCGAGCCCGCGATCTCGTCCTTGCTGCCGACCGCGATCAGAATCGGCACGCGGATGCCGGCCGCCTCATCGCGCGTCATCAGGCGGCGCGAGCCGCGCAGGCAGGCGGCGAGCGCGCGGCGGTCGGATCGGGTCTGATCGGCAAAGGCGCGGAAGGTACGGCCGACCGGGTCGGTGACATCGTCGAGCGACGGCGCCTCCAGCGCCAGCGCGACCGCCTCGCCGGGGCCGCCGCCCTCGATCAGTCCGATGCCGATCCCACCGAGGATCGCCGAGCGCACCCGATCGGAATTCTCTCGCGCCAGGATCGCCGTCATCCGCGAGCCGAGCGAATAGCCCATGATGTCGGCGCGCGCGATTCCGAGATGGTCCATCAGCGCGATCACGTCGCCGGCCATGGTCGCGATCTCGTACTGCGCGGCATCGTAGAGCTTGGCGGATTCGCCGTGGCCGCGATTGTCGAGCGCGATCACCCGACGGCCGGCCTTGACGAGATCGGACACCCAGGTCGGGTAGATCCAGTTGACGTTCTTGCTCGAGGCAAAGCCGTGCACCAGCACGATCGGTTCGCCCGCGCCTTCGTCGATATAGGCAATTTCAACATCGCCGTGATGGAAACTCGGCATCATCCATTCCGTTTGTTCTTGGGATTTGCGATTGGCGATCGACCGGCGACCGCAAGCCTAACCCTGGGCGGGCATACTCGCCAAGGTAGCCTGAGCGGCCATCTGCCGCTTCAGGCGCAGCACCTTGCTTCGTCTGAGCCACCAGGCGGTGGCCCGTTCGGTGGTGGCCTTGATCGACGACAGGAAGCCGAACAGCGCCAGCAGGGCGCCGAACAGCCACATGGTGAGATTGAATGCCCCGGCCGCCAGCAGCAGCGCGCCGCGGCCGAGCAGCTTCAGGATCGCGCGGGTCTGTCCGCCTTTGACCTCGGCGATCCGCGCCGCCCGCGCGATCTCCTTCGGGTTCTCGGCGACCTTGAGCGTATCCCGCGCAGCGCGAACCCCGGCCGCCTCGCCGATGCGCCCGACGTCCTTGGCGACGCGCACCAGGGCGCCGGCCTTCTCGGCGCGGAAGGCCGCGCGGATCGCGGTTGCGGTTTCCACCGGCCGCAGCACCGAGCCGGATGCGACCGCCTCGCGCAGCGCCGGCTGGTCGACGACCTCGCGGGTCGAACGCCCGGCCCATTCGATCATCCCCTCGCTCAGCCGTCCCGCCTTGCGCGTATCCTTGACCAGCGTCAGCCCGGCGCGCAGCGGCCCGGCACCGCCGACCGACACATAGGTGGCCGCGGTCACCGCAAGCCCGGCGGCGGCGAGGCCGAGCACCAGCTGGTCGGTGTCCTCGCCCATCACGAGGTGCTTGCCCTCGCGCACGACGTCCCTGACATCACCGAACACGAACAGGTCGCCGGCGACGGTGCCGGACAGGCTTGCGACATCGTGGGCGTTGCCGGTCACCAGGCCGGTGGCAAAGCCCTTGGCGAAATGCACGCCGGATGATTGCTCGGCGCGCGCATCATCGACGCGCTTGGTGAGATCATCACTGAGCGCGATGTTCTTCTCGCCGGCGAGTTCGACAAAGCTGGCCGCAAGGTCGGCATCGCCGGAGGCCAGCGCCGCCTCGATATTGTCGGAGATCAACGCCGGGTTGTTGCGCAGCACGGAATTGAGCCTGATGTCGGCGAGCGCAGCGGGATCGTCCCGCGCCGCCAGCACGGTGCCGGCATCACGGGCGTGCGGCCAAATAGCCGCGCCCACGGCAGCACTTGCTGCCACGCCGACCACCGCCAAGCTGACGCGCACCCGATTCATTCCGCTAAAACCTCTAGTTTTATTCGCCTTGGAGATAGTGTGCCGTTTTTGCGACACAACGGCTCCGACCAAAGGAGGGCTTCTCTGGGACGACAAGATTGTGTCGAATTTGCATGAGCAAATGAGCCATCGGGGCTCTAGGAATCAACTGTTCCCGCCAGTATGGTGCGCGGCATTTCGCGATGCCGCATGCTGTTGATTGCGTCTGCCCATCGTTGCCATCAAGGTGAGAATATGTCCGACCACGTCGTCCCGCACTTCCATAACGATGCCGGTGTCTCGGTGATCGAAATCGGATCGCAGGAGTTCATGTGCGTCGGCGCCAACCCGCCGTTCGACCACCCGCACGTGTTCCTCGACCTCGGTAACGACAACGAGATTATCTGCCCGTACTGCTCGACGCTCTATCGCTTCGCGTCCGACCTCGCGGCCGGCGAAGCGCGGCCGCCGGAATGCGTGCTGAAAGACAAGGTCGCCTGACCGCTCCGTGGCGCTGACGCGAACCGTCATCGTTGCAGGCGCCGGGATCGGAGGACTGACGGCGTCGCTGACACTGGCGGCACAGGGCTTTCGCGTCGTCGTGCTGGAGAAGGCCGAACGGCTCGAGGAAGCCGGCGCCGGCATCCAGCTCTCTCCCAATGCGAGCCGCATCCTGGTCGAGCTCGGGCTGAAGGAACCGCTTGCGCGGCGCGCGGTCACGCCTGAATCCGTCAACATCCTGAGCGCACGAGCCGGTGGCGAGATCGCACGGATGCCGCTTGGCCAGGCCGCCGAGTTCCGCGCCGGCGCACCCTATTGGGTGATCCACCGCGCCGATTTGCAGGCCGCGCTGCAGGCCGCCGCGAGCGACCATCCCGATATCGATCTGCGGCTCGGCTGCCAGTTCGAGGATGTGACCAAGCATGCGCGAGGCCTCACGGTCGTCCAACGCCGCGGCAATTCACGGCAGGAGGAATTGGCCGTTGCGCTGATCGGCGCCGACGGCATCTGGTCGTCGGTGCGCGGGCATTTGTTTCCGGATGTACAGCCACAATTCTCCGGCCTGATCGCCTGGCGCGGCACGCTGGACGCCACCGCCCTGCCGCATGAATACACCGCACCGCGCGTACAGCTCTGGATGGGACCGGACGCGCATCTCGTCGCCTACCCCATCTCGGCCGGACGCCAGATCAACGTGGTCGCGATCGTATCGGGCACCTGGAACCGGCCGGGCTGGAGCGAGCCCGGCGACATCAACGAGATCAAGGGTGCATTCGCCACCGCGCGCTGGCCCGCGACAGCGCGGATGCTGATCGGCGCGGTCGACGGCTGGCGCAAATGGGCACTGTTCACCCTGCCCGACATCGGCCGCTGGAGCGAAGGCGCGGTGACGCTGCTCGGCGATGCCGCGCATGCGATGCTGCCGTTCGCCGCGCAAGGCGCCGGCATGGCGATCGAGGATGCGGCCGTGCTCGCCAAGGCGTTGAGGGACAGCACCGGGGAAAACACCGCAGGTATTCCCGCCGCGTTGAAGCGCTACGCACGGGTGCGGCGCGGGCGCGTGCTGAAAGTGCAGCGCCTGGCGCGGCAGCAGGGCCGCATCTATCATTTGCGCGGGCCGGCGGCGATCGCGCGCGATCTGGCGATCCGCGCCATTGGTCCGGAGCGCATGCTGGCGCGGCAGGACTGGATTTACGACTGGCGCGCCTGAGCTCGGCCAATCGCAACAACGCAGGCTTAGTGGACGAGGCCCCGTGGCGCGCGCGGGCCCTTCGCCGCCGGCGTGGGAGCAGCGGGGGCAGCGGCCGCAGGCGTGTCCGGCGGGCTTTCATGGCACTTGCCTTTGCGCCAGGCCTCATCCGCCAGCTTCTGCTGAGAGTGGATCGAGATCAGCTCGTTGCGATAGACCATCTCGGAGACGACAGTACCGCCGACGCCGGTCTCCGCCTTGGCCATCAATTTTTCCTGATCCGCCGCGCGGGTCTTGAGATTGCTGCGCTCGTTCTCGAGCTGCTTGCAATCATAAAGCTCGTACTTGGCGGGGTCGGCGAATGCCGACGGCACGGTGTCGCCGATCTGCGCGCAGCCGGAAACGCCCGCGGCCGAGGCGAGCAGCGCGATGACGGCCGCCGCGCGCGACAGCATCAGGCGGCGTGGGAAACGAACAGACATTCAGCTTTCTTAACCGGACAGTGTTGAGATTGCCTAAAGCAGCCACCGGTGTCCGGATTGAGGCTCAATCGCGGCGGCGCGCCGCTTATCCCAATGCTCGGCCTCCGAGGCAAATGGAATTGCGGGCCGCCGCTTAAGCCTTTGAAAGCTCACTTGTTAGCACCGGATAATGACAATTCCACTCGGCGCCCAAACGCGCTAAAAATCGGCGCGCCTGGCGCAACGCGGACGTGGCGGAACTGGTAGACGCAAGGGACTTAAAATCACTATTTGAATCATCCAAAAACTGAAATTCTTTATATATTACAAATAGATTGACAAAATCAGCGGTCCGATGGACGATTACACATCGCTTACACAAATTACACAATTGGACATTGCGCTATGGACATCTCGGCAGCTGGGACGAGCATCGACCCTTCCAAGAAGGATGGGACGATCGAGCGCCACGATCTGATGGGCGGCAAGTGCTACATCTACAAGCGCAGTGCCGATAGCAAACACTGGCAAGCCGCCGCTTACGTCGGACAGCGCAACTATCGCGTCAGCACGAAGATGGAAGGTATCACTGCCGCGCTACGTTTCGCCGAGGAGTGGTATCTCGAATTACGTGGCAAGCACGTCCGCGGCGACTTGGAAAAGCTGGTCCTCGCGAACGCCGAGAAGACCTTTAAGCACGCTGCGGAGCAGTTTCTTCGGGAATTTCCCGTCATCACCGAAGGTCAGCGCAGCCCTATCTACGTCGGCGGACATGAGCGCCGCATCCGCAAGTACCTCATCCCGTTCTTCGGCGACAAGCCGCTGTCTCAGGTCACCTCCGGCGCCATTCAAGAATACCGGATCGACCGTATCGAGAAGTCCAAGGAAGCGCGCGGCAAACCACCCGCGCGCAACACCCTCCACCAAGAAATGGTGGCTCTCCGGCAGTCCCTTAAGACTGCCCTCCGCCATGGCTGGCTCTCAAGCTTGCCAGACATGTCTCAGCCCTATCGCAGCAACAGCAAGATCTCCCACCGGGCGTGGTTCTCGCCGATTGAATACAGAAAGCTCTATCTTGCGACCTCGCGGCGCGCGGAGAACCCCATCAACGAACGTTGGCGCTACGCCTGCGAGCAGCTTCATGACTACGTGATCTTCATGGCCAACACCGGACTGCGTCCCGACGAGGCTAACCGCCTCGAGTATCGCGACGTCACCGTCGTGATGGACAAGGAAACCAACCAGCGCATCCTCGAGATTGAGGTGCGTGGCAAGCGCGGCGTCGGCTACTGCAAGAGCATGCCCAGCGCGGTTGCGCCCTTCTTCAGGTTGCGCAAGCGCAACAAGCCGAAACCTACCGACCATCTTTTTCCCAGTTACCAGCATGAGCTCTTCAACAGAATCCTTGAAGAGGAAAATCTCAAGTTCGACCGCGAGGGACAGCGGCGCACGGCCTACAGCCTGCGGCATACCTACATCTGCCTTCGCCTGATGGAAGGCGCCGACATCTACCAGATCGCCAAGAACTGCCGCACCAGCGTGGAGATGATCGAAAAATTCTATGCCTCCCACATCAAGAACCAGCTGAGCGCGGCGGCGATCAATATCAAGCGGCTCCCGAAGCTCGCTGAAGACAAGGCTGCCGCGGAAGATAGCCAATCCCGGCCGGCCAAGCCCGCTCCCACCAAGCGAAAAATACAGCCACGCGCGAACTACGTACGGCGCAAGCCGCAACATTCGCCAGCCTGAAGGCTTTGCCGCGCCGGCGGCTCAGCATGTTCCCGGCTGCTCAAACCGTGTGCGGAATCAACTGTATTCTCTTTGCCTTATGCGATTTGCGCCGTATAGATGGGCCGATGCGGGCGTGGCGAAATTGGTAGACGCATC
>NZ_LFIQ01000094.1:44473-58556 GCF_001189245.1 Bradyrhizobium pachyrhizi
CATTGAGTGCCTTGGGGGAAACCCCAGGTGCAGAACTGCTCAAAGTCGGGGAAACCTTAACTGGCAATCCCGAGCCAAGCCCTCGCCAGGGGGAAGGTGTAGAGACTAGACGGGCAGCACCTACAGCGGAATCGCCAGGGTGAAGGGATAGTCCAGACCACGAACGCCAGATTGGCGGCGGCGAAAGCCGAAGTGGTACGAAAATCCGTAGGGCCGCAAGGCCCGTGCCGGTTCGAGTCCGGCCGCCCGCACCAAAACATAAGCTGAGGCTCGCCGCATGAAGGAACGATTTGAAGGAGAACAGAATCGGGCGCAACTCATTGCGGCGCTAAGACGTCAAGAAATTACCGACAACAATGAGGCGCTTGCCACTGCCCTGGCCGAAGTCGGCCAACTGGAGGAGTTTGCGGCCAATGCAAACCTCATCGTCCAAGGTCAAGCGGAGTCCGAGGTATTCCTTCTGCTGACCGGAGTCGTGGCCATTATGGTTCACGGAGCCGAAGTTGCGACACGCAAGGCTGGCCAGCACATCGGAGAGATGTCAGCCATCGACAGCTCACTCCCGCGTGCAGCAACGGTTACGGCGAGGCAAACAGTCGTCGCGTTGAAGGTTTCTAGCAACGACTTCATGCGGATCGGCGACCAGTTCAGCCAAATCTATAAGCCCATAGCCCAAGAGCTCGCCCGCCGCCTGTATCAGCGGAATGAATCCATCTTCGTGCCGAACGAAACGCCGAAAGTGTTCATTATCTCGTCGTCAGAGTCGCTGCGCATTGCTCATGCGGTGCGCGACGGGTTAGGCAGTGAGGTCTACGTGAAGGTTTGGGATCACGGTGTGTTCTTCGCGGGAGGCTACCCTCTCGAAGAGCTTGAACGCGAGGTTGCCGAATCCGACTTCGCTATAGCCATAGCCGAGCCCGATGACATCACTGTATCGCGGTCAAAGGCGGCTTTGACCGTTCGCGATAACGTGCTTTTTGAACTTGGAATGTTCATGGGACAGCTCTCCAGGCACAGATCAATCCTCATTCACCCAAAGGTAAAAGACCTGAAGCTGCCGAGCGACCTGCA
The DNA here is from genome assembly GCF_001189245.1 of Bradyrhizobium pachyrhizi. GTDB lineage: Bacteria > Pseudomonadota > Alphaproteobacteria > Rhizobiales > Xanthobacteraceae > Bradyrhizobium > Bradyrhizobium pachyrhizi. The sequence goes on from NZ_LFIQ01000094.1 coordinate 45,545, forward strand.
GGGTTTAACCCTGATCTCCTATGAAAGCGGAGATGCAGATAGTCTGGCCACCCGAATCCAACCCGTCTGTGAGACGCTTTTGGAACTGATGCGAATCCGCGGCGTGCATACTTTCAGGCCTGGAAAAACCGCGTAACCCAGGCCAGCCATCCGTCTTGGCGCGGAAGCCCCTCCACTTCGACATCGATAGCGATTGCAGTTCCATTTGCCTGGAACACAGTAGCCGACATCTGAAGTGTCGACCACCGCTGCAATCTCGCGATGATGAGCACAGCAAAGCTCATTCCGACCCTTGGGTCTCGAACGATATCAAACATCGTTGTAACGTCTTCCCCACTGGGGGTAGGCGTAAAAAGAGGATGCGAATGCCATTCTCCAAGGTAATTGCACATACGGGGATCCTTCCCCGTTCTACTCAGGTAATTTGCAACAAAAGCACGCCCCTGTACGTCATCGCGGTTGAAATGTGCAACGTTTCCGCCATTCCTTTGTACTGATAGCTCGACGAGGCGAAATATCTCGCCCTCGATATGCTCACCAACAAGCACCCCGCCAATTTCTCGCCTGCCCGCGCTCCGCAATTCACGCTTAACTCGCTGAATCAATTCAGAAGGGATGAACAGCTTCATTTCTTTACGAATAATCCGATCAACGTTTTTAGCTCTTCCCGCCTTTCGTCGTCGGACAGCGTGTCCTCGAGCTGATCTGGCTCCGGCTCGCCCAATTCGATCGGCCTCGTATCGAACGGCTGCGTGAAAACCGAGCCTGGGGCAAGACCAATCGCATAAGCCGAGTGAGGGAAGAGCGAGGGATTACGCTCAATGAGCGTATCAATGGCCAGACGAGCAGTCGGCGCCGCAATTGCAGAAACGTCAGCATCGTCGGCGATCATAGGCGCTGCAGGGCTACCAGCACCATAGCCTCTCGTTGTTCGGACCGGAGGGGCTCCTTGCTCATGAAACCAGTTTTCGATCGATCGGCGCGCCAGTTGTGGGTTGGGCTCAATACCTGGTCGGCTTCTTGCGATTAACCCACCTATGCCACCTCCGAAAACCTCTGCCCAAAGCACGGACTTCTTCGCGCTGCTCGCCACGGCAGCTATGAGATTAAAGGCATCCGGATTTGCGGTCGCATCGATGATGAGGTCGCATTCGGTCAGCATGTTCAAAGCGGTTTCAGCACTTCCGCTTGATTCCTGTCCGGTCAACTGAAGTTGACGCGTGCGGACCTTGGTAGCAGGATTCACAAACTCCAAGCGACGTGCAAGGGCTTGACCCTTGTGCGAACCAACATCGCGCCAATCAAGGTCGTGGCGAACAAGATTGTCCGGCAGCAATATGTCATCGTCAAACAATACGAAACGACCGACACCGGCCCGCGCAAGCATGGTGCCAATTTTGCTGCCAAGCGACCCGCATCCAACCAATGCAACGCTTTTTGACTTGAGAGCGTCGTGATCTTGGCTTAAACGCCGATCCTCTGGTTGAGCTGGGACGATACCCATTTGCTTTACGCCGGAGCCATCGGACTGCAGCCAATATGCGTGCGTCTTGCTGCCCCTCAACAGGACCACGTAAAACGCTTCAGCTGGAATCCCGAGACTGGCACATCGGGCCATGAACTCCTCAACTTCAAGCGACGGCAACTTGGTCTCCTTGGAGAGCCGAACCATCGCAAAAGGGATCTCAGACACCTCAAACGCCAAATGCTCGGGGTAGCTTGCATCCTGCCAAACAGCACCATCCGGCTGCGTAATCTTGTAGAAGGAATAGATCGCGCCCGGATATCGCCACCCCACTGCGAAGGTGCCGCTTAGCGCCACGCCCTCGGGAACATCAGCGAGGAAATCAGCCGTATTTCTCGTTATCAAGACACGTTGCCACTCGCCGCGAAGTGACTGCCCGAGCGAGGTTTTGTGGCGCGAAGCGACAGTGGCGCTTTGATCTGGTGCCGGATATTCGCCGCTAAGCAGCCGGTAGGTGCTTTCGAGTACGTCAACACCGGTGAGATCAGACGTCCAGGTATCGGGTCCATACTCCAGACACAGCTCGCCGCCCGCGCCGAATTGATGGCCGGACCAGCGAGAACTGCCATCCCGAGGAAAAACGGAGGGCGGAGTGTGGGGAAAATGGGCGGGATATTGCAGATACGCCTCATACGTATTGGTCCCCACCGCGATATCTACATCGTAGATGATCCGCAGCTCGGAGTCAGTGCGCATGCCGACGATCGTGCACCAGTCTGCGCGACGTTCAAGCGCAGCCAAGCCTTCACGCTCTGCTTTATAGCGTGCGAGTTCGGCAAAATACCACGTCACGCAAAACCGCCGGGCTTAGCGGGTCCGGTCGGACGATTGGGAAATGCGAATGGCTGTGCTGCCGCCGACGCGGGCTGCAGCAGCGACGCAGAAAGCGCCCTCGCCATCTTCGCCGCCTTGTCACCCTTGTCGGACATCTCATTGACCGCCGTGTCATAGTCAAGCTTTGACCTCTTGCGGCCTTCGCCAAATAGCTTCTTCACTGCATCCGAGGCCTTGCTGTAGGCGGTACCTCCAATCGCAGTTTCAGTACCCGCGCAGCGGGCCTGCTCTCCTTCAGCCGACAACACGCCGCGACTGACCGAGCAGCGAATGAGCTCGCCCTTCATGCCGAGCCGTGTGGCGTTCATTGGCCCGAAATCAAACCCAATGGCCAATCCCAGGCCGGTTGCGTCGGTGCCCTTGTCCTTGAGACGCTTCAAAGCCAGATCGAAGCTACTGCGCATCGCGGCCGCGCAAAGCGTCATGTTGCTGATCGTTTCCTCAGCGTCAGTGGTTTGCGAGGTACCCTCGACAAGCAAGCCGTGAACGCAGTCCCCAATGAAGCGAACTTTGCGCCCCTTGAAGTCTTCGTGCAACACCGCATCCAGCTCGGCTCGCAAGACGTGCAGCGTGCGTACCACGTGCTTCGCCTTGTCATCGGTCGTAATATTGGCTCCCACATACTTCGTAAAACCATCCAAATCGGCATACACGCTGGTCGCGTCTTGCCGGCGCGAGTTCGCCGCCGACAAACTTTCGAAATCCAGAGTGGCGTACGGCGGTGTATGACCTGAGAAGTTGAACGTACCGATGGGCAGGTTCTTCAAATCTTCCTGCCATTCCTTGACGATCTCGTCGGAAGTCACCTCAAGCTTTGCTTCGCCCTGGCTCTTCGCAATTTCAGTGGCTGTCAACGAAGTGCCGTTCTCCGACGCCACCTCGTTAAGGCCAATCGCCTTACGGGCCTTGTTGGTTAGGAAAATGCCCATTGCTGATCCTCCACCCGCGCGTTTCGCGGCGTGGTTGGCAGGCTCACCCAGGAACAGCGGTTCGCGATGTCCTCGTCGGCCATTGTTGACCGCGAGTGCCTCGCCTGTATCAATGCCAGCACGCACCAAGGCCGCAGGATGGTCCGCATCCTCCCCCGTCCTCGCGAGCACATCGATAATCAGTTGGGCGATAGCGATGGCGCGATGAACCCGCTTGGCTTCGTCGTCATACGGCTTAGTAACAACCGAATGCAGGCGCTGATTGTGAAAATCGACACGGACTGCATCCACACGCTGTAGAATCCGATGCACCGCTCTGTAGTGCAAATTCAGAAAGCGCAGAGTGCGCTTGTGGCAGGTCTCCCCCTCAGCGTCGGTAACCGCAAGCATGTCCTTGAGATTCAAGATGTCCGCATACAGATGCACGCCATCAACGCGGTAAGCCACGTTATTCGCGAGCCCGCTCAGACTTGTGTCGCGCACGTACTTCTTGATCTCGATATCCTTGGTCGGCAGCTGATCGGCCTTCGTGTCGATCCTCTTCTGAGCCCGATCTTTGTTCCAGTTGCGCCCTGCCATTTCAGGTCTCCTTTTTCAAAAAACTCACTACCTGGACAAATCACGCCTGCAATCTCAGATAGTGACCTTCACCGGCCTTCCGACCCGCTCCGCAATGGCGATCCTCAGCCTTGAAGATCGTCGCAGGACTGCTACCGAATCATGGACTCCAAACCTATCGTTTAGAACAAATGAGGAACCCAGGCAAGCCGGCCGAATAATTCTCAACCCTTTTACATACCCCGACGCAGAAACTTCGATAGTAATATCAAGTTCTTCTTCCAAAACTGAATCTTGTTGAAAAGCTGTGCAACTGGCTCGCTCCATCGAGGGTGATCATCCCGCGAAGGCGGACCGGGTCGCCCTATGCCAGCTAAGATCGACTCCTGAATCTCGTAAACGCGCTGATGGGGCAAAACGAGTTTCTATGACGCGTCCTACGGGTCGAAATTCCGACCCTACCGAAGGTTGTCCAAGTCGGCGCCGCCTAATCATGCGGCGCCCGGCGCAGGCCCTGGTTGCTGCAGCCGCCCCCAAAAGCTAAGCTGAACGCTACATGGAATTTGGCAAAACAGGATCAATTGCGGACATACCGTTCCTCGCGAAGACAGATCTTCGCGGCCGATTTCTCGCCAGCACTCTTTTCTATGACGGCAACGAGTGGCAAATGTGGATGCCGATCGAGCCGCCTGAGCGCCTCGTTAAGATTCGCGCGTGGCCCGCAGAGTCGTTCTATTTTTCAACGAGCCCAGAAAGCGAGAATGACCTTTGCAGCGAGTTTCTTAACTTCATCGCTCAAGTGGCCAATCTCCAGTCGGTTCAGCGGCCGTTTTCTGCCATCCAGGACGACATATTCAATCTTTCGGCGTCCCTGGCGAAGCTTCCAATCCTCCACTCATCGACTCAATCCCCTGGCACTACGCGCCTGGCCGCCACCGAGGTTGAGTATATTCTCTTCATCTGCCGAAGCGTCTTTGATCTCTTGCAGGAGGTAATAAAAAGGCTCTGGGACACAGTTCATCTCACTGACCCTGCCATTAAGAAGAAGGAGCTCAAGAAAAGCTTCGCCGACATGATCTTGCACGCGAAGGTACCGCGCACCGCCGAGCAGATGGCAGACCGGTTCAACCTCCCGATGCCTCTGGCGGAGTGCTACGAACGCCACACTCCCATGTTTCTGAAGATACGTCAGTTCAGGGACGATCTGGTCCACAGGGGGCATCGCCTCCAGACCATCTTCAGCGGCGAAAACGAATTTCTTATCACCAAGCGCCTTGGCTCGTTTCGCGACATCAATATCTGGCGAGACGACGAGATAATCACGAACGGCCTCGCGCCGCTTGCACCGGTCCTGAACCTAATAATCAACGGGACACTCACCGCTTGCGAGGACTTCGCCCTTACTTTAGGCCCAACAATCAAGTGGCACGAGCCGACCGTTCCAAACATGAAGTTATATATGCGCGGGTACTACAATGAATCCCTCAAGCGGGCCTTCGCCGACGCCGCTTCGCGCCTGTCAGAAGGTCGCTCCCTCGTTGCTAGCATTCGCCATAGCGCCCTGAGCTTCCTCCGCGTTAAATCCTGAAAGCGCGTCAGCCGCCTCCCTCCTCAGGTGCTGGTCACTAAAACTCATTCTGGCGCGGTTGGATTGCGTCTCGGGCCTACTTTCGGGCTGGAGACCTTGATGCGCGACCGGTAATATAAGGCGGCCCGAGGAACCCAGCCACGACCAACGCGTCCCTCCCGTCCGGGGTCGTTACACGGCATCGAGTGGGCCCTACACTGACGCCACCGCTTGCCGGCAACGACCGGCATCAGACCGTTTTTGTCTCCCGGTACGTCTGCCGCTTGCGGCAACACCAACCTGGAGAATGCAATGCCTACGAAACCGAAAGCCAAGAAGCCGAGCCATGAGGCGTTCGTCGTCAACGGCGAAGGCGAATCCGCGTTCTGGACCAAGATCGGCGCGGCGTGGCCGCACGACGATGGTAAAGGGTTCAACGTAGAACTGATCGCCCTGCCCACTAGCGGACGATTGGTCATCCGCGAGCGGAAAGCAACGTCCGACTGAACGAGACTCAACATCCACGCTGATCTCCGGACGCCCGAGTAGCCTTGTGCGAGTCTTCCCAGAGCAGCGGCGAGGCACGCTGGCGCGATGAGGGACGCCAAGTCCAAACCTTGGAAATGGGCGAAGTCCGTTGAGAGCTGATGACCCGCAACGTGCAAGGACACTGCCCCTCATCGGAATCCGGTGCGAGGCAAATCTATCGGATTGTGGTAGTCAATCCGCGTCCCCTCGACGAGGTACAAAGCGCGATCGTTGCCGGTCAAAGGCAAAAGCGCTGAACCAAATGGTTCGGCGCTTTCGCTCTACAAAAGCATCTCGAGGATTAATCGCGACGCATCTGGCGATGCCATTGAACCGATCGTACAAGAACGACCGGTTGAGAACGGCCATTTTCTTATGCCCGAATATGATTCAGCCTTCGACTGTTGGGCACCTGGGCGCGTCAGAATCTGACCGGGCTCTACGCGCGAGCGCGCCGGGCCGAGCGTCCCGGCCTTCGGTCACGATCCCTCGCGCGCGAACTAAGGGGCGCTGCTTTCACGCATATACCTTCTGCAGAGACCGTACGAACTTAGTGACATTCGGACGCAGCTGATTAATCCACGCAATCATCGTGCTCGCGAACAGCTCGGGCTGCGCCAACGCGGAGTGCAGCGGCCTGAACGTAACCATGACCGAATATTCAGGAAATGAGAGGCAATGCCAGTCTCCGCCGAGGTCCTTTGACCTAGCCTCAAGAAGTTGCATCTCCTTCTTCGTTTCGACGCCGACGCCCAGGAAGACTGAATCTTCGTCCGGCAGTGAATCGATCGAAAAAGAGCGGCGCGGCTGCAGGCTGATGCCATAGGTGAAATACGCGCTTTTGAGCGGAGCGGCAGACAGATACTTCCATCCGTGTATGACGTTCCCCTCGGAATCAAAGTCCACGATGGCGTCATCTTTGATCGCACCGTTGCTGAACGGCTCGCCCAGCTCCGAGAGATGATCAAAGATCGTCTCAAACGTGTATGAAATGCGCGATCCCGACTTGACGTAGACAGTTGCGGCGGCAAAATCCTCAAATCGAGCGAATTCGGTCGTCATGTTCTGCTCCAGCAAAAAGAGATGGAACTCGCGCGCAATGGTACGGACGTCGAGAGGCAGCCGGCCATCTTTCGTGATCACCTGAAGCTCATCGGCAATCTCTGACCATCTGACTAGCTTGGGAATCGATCCATATAGATCGCAATTGTCTTCCGTAAACGTCTCGGGCGGTTTGGTGACATGCGTAAGCAGGCACAATACCGTGCACTTTCGGCCGGATAAGTCAGCCGCCTGCTTGAGCCAATTCCCATAAGTTCTGAGTTGGTCGATGTTGTTCGAGCGCTTCCCAATAGGCGCCCCCACCTTGTTCTCGATTACCAACGTGGGCTGACTGTCGAAAAGTATCACAATATCGAGACGCCCATTTGGTATCTCGTACTGTGTTTTCATATGGACGGCAGCCACCTCCGAAGTAAACGAGCGCCAATCAGCCGCGCAGACGGACGGCAGAAATATTTTCTGGATGAACGTGACCTTCGCTTCATGGGGAAGCCGATTGAAGAAGTCGGCGAGACACTCCGACAAATAGTCTTCAAGAGGCGTACGATTTGGCCGTTCGCGGTATCTGAAAAGTCGTCCGTACAATGATCGCATGCGGTTATATGAGGACGGAGGCCCGGATGCTCAGGAACGTTTCAGGTGCTCCGCCGAGTCTTGGCGGTGTCGGCGAAAACGCCTCGGGGACGTTGCCCTCGGGGCGTCTCTCGAATCATTCTTTAGCTGATGGTGCGATGACCTTCACGCCTTGGGAATATTCAGTACCCCACGAAGCTTGAGGTCCCAACGTCACCACGTAAATAGGAAACTTGACGCCACCGGTGAAGCTCCGCTTCACATTAATCTGCGAACCGCACTTGATGTTGGCATGGTCGTAGACCTCGGCGTACCGTTGCAGGCACGCCCTGAGATCCAGCAGCCTCAATGCATCTTGCCGCCGCGAGCATGCCTTGGCGTTCTTCGGATGAATGTTAATGGGGTCGAACGTCACGTCCCCTTCGGAGCCCCAGCCCTGGCTTTGGGAAGCCCCAAAGTTGATCCAGGAAAAGATGCCAAGATCCATTCCAGAACCGCCGTTGCCGCTTACCTTCTCCGAAAGAGAATAAGCAGCCTTCAGGCGGGCCGGAGCCACCTTCTGCTTCGAAATATACTTTGCAAAATTCCCGATCTCGCATTGGATGGCACGCTCGATTGCCCCAACGCTGATGTTGTTTACGTACTGAACTCCTTCCTGGGCTTTGCTGGTTGATGCCCAGCCAAATAGAGCAAGCGCGAATACTGCGGCAAATCTCTCTTTCATCAATGTCCCCAGAGGTTGCAAGGCGAGAAGTTAAATCACGGCAATTTAGACTTGTAAATACAGAGAGTTAGCGAACGCCTCCTTCCGTTTTCTGCTGTGTTCTCCTCGGATCGCTAAGGGGCGCTGCCCCTGGCGCCTGCAAGGGGACGCGTGAAGGACGCTCGGTCGCAGCCGTTTCCCCAGTCTTCCGCGCTGCGCTTGTGCAGACCGGGAGATCCCCCTCGGCTGCGGTCGCCCTTGCACTTGCCTCCCCGGTCTCGCCGACGGGCAGGGCTTCAGCGCGGCTTTTGCGCTGAAACCTGAAACCAAAGGAAGAGACCTAAGATGACCAAGCAAACCCAACCCAACAGCGGCAGCGAGATTTTCGTGCCGCTGAATATGCTGAAGAAGTCGCCCCGCAACGTGCGCAAGACCGAGCACACCCCGTCGGAAGTCGAAGGCTTGGCGGCCAGCATTGCAGCCAACGGCATGCTGCAAAACCTTGTTGTGGAGCCAGAGCGTGACGGCGAAGGTCGCGAGACCGGCCATTACTTCGTGACCATCGGCGAAGGCCGCAGGCTGGCGCAGTTGCTGCGGGCCAAGCGCAGGCAAATCAAGAAGACGGAGCTCATTCGTTGCGTGCTCGACACCGACCATGACGCCCATGAAATCAGCCTCGCCGAGAACGTCATCCGTTCGGCGATGCATCCCGCCGACGAGTTCGACGCGTTCGCGTTGCTGCATGACGAGAAGGGGATGGCGGCAGACGACATCGCAGCGCGGTTCGGCGTGTCGCCTGCGGTGGTGCGGCAGCGGCTCAAGCTGGCGGCGGTCAACCCTGTGTTGATGGCGGTTTACCGCGAAGGCGGCATGAGCCTTGAGCAGATGATGGCGTTCACCCTCACCGACGACCACGCGCGGCAGCTGGAGGTCTGGCAGGGGCTGGGCTGGGAGAAGGGGCCCGACGCCATCCGCCGTTCCTTGACCGAGGGCCAGGTCGCGGCCAGTGACCGGCGCGCACAGTTCGTGGGGGCCGAGGCTTATATCGAGGCCGGTGGCGCCATCACGCGAGACCTGTTCGACGACGAGAACGGTGGCTACTTCGCCGACCCGGCGCTGCTTGACCGGCTGGTGTTGGCCAAGCTCGAGCAGGAGGCGCAGGCGGTGCGCGCGGAAGGCTGGTCGTGGATGATGGTCACGCCCGAGTTCGACCTCCGCGCCTCGAGCGGCATGCGGCGGGTGCATCCGGCCGAACCGGAGTTGAGCGCTAAGGCCCAGCGGAAGCTGGAGAAGCTTGCTGCGGAATACGACGAGCTGGCCGCCGTCGCCGAGATTGAGACGATGACCGAGGCGATGCAGACTCGCATCGACCAGCTCGAAGCCGACATGGAGGCCTTGAAGGGCCAGCCGGTCTACGACCCGGCTGACATCGCGGCGGGTGGCGCGTTCGTGTCGCTCGGTTTTGACGGCGGCGTGCGGGTCGAGCGCGGCTTTATCCGCAAGGCCGATGAACAGTCTTCCGAGCGTCACGCCGAAGGCGACGCGGGGGAAGGGGCCGAGCGCGAGCTCTCCTCCGCCCTGTCCGAGAAGCTGGTGGCGCAACTGACCGCGCATCGGACGGCGGCGTTGCGGGAGGCGGTGGCAGGCCGTCCCGATGTGGCGTTCATCGCGGTGGCGCATGCGCTGGTCGCCTCCACGTTCTACTTCGGCAACCGCGTGTCGTGCCTCGATATGAGCGCCCGCACGGTCTACCTGTCGGGTCACGCGGCGGGCATCGACGAAAGCCCGCTCGGGCGTGCGTGCAGCGATCGGCAGGCCGAGCTCGCCAAGGCCTTGCCCGCCGACGTCCAAGACCTCTGGGAAGCCTTGCTGGGCTTCACGCAGGAGCAGTTGATGGCCCTGCTGGCGCATTGTGCGGCCCTTACGGTCGATGCGGTCGTTCGTCCGGGTGCCAGCTCACCTGCCGTCCAGAAACACGCCGAGGCGCTGGCTCAAGCGGTCTCGCTGGACATGGCGGCGCACTGGCAGCCCACTGCCGTAAACTTCCTTGGGCAGGTCACCAAGGCCGTCATCGTCGGGGCCGTGCGCGAAGGGGTGTCGGAGGAAGCCGCCGCGCAGCTGGCCGACTTGAAGAAGACCGCGATGGCGGAAGCCGCCGAGCGGTTGCTGGCCGACAAGCGCTGGCTGCCGCAGGTGCTGCGGATGCCGCAAGGCGCGTCGGACTCAGCGCTGGCGGCATAGTCGTCTATCAGCGAATGAGCCGGGCCGCGCAGGCGGCCCGGCTCTGTTCGATCAAAATTTTTGCTGCGCGCCCTGGACGCGCAGCCGGCTGTTGCCGAGCGGCCCGCGACGCTTTCAACCGGCTATCCACAGGCGCCAGAAAACTTCACGGAGCGGTAACCAAACGAAAGTGATTTTGGGTTGTATTTCCCCGTGGAATCCGCGAAAAACCCCTTATCTGGCCAAGGAGGCAGCTTCGGGGTATGATGATACCACATCATCAATGTAGGAACATCTGACCATGCGTGAATTTAGTACAGAGCCCCTGAGGCTTGGGGACACGAAAGTGGACCGGATTTCTCCGGAAAACTCCTTCACTCCCGAGCCGTGGATGATTTCCGCCTACTTCGACGACCCCATGCGCCTTGCCCCCGAATTAAAGCGCGAGCTGAAGCAGTATATCGCCCGGCACCCGCTGATAGCGAAGGCACGGAAACTAACAGAGAGCCGTCAACAAGCTCAGGATGAGCTTATCAAGCGGTTTGTCTAATCAACCACTGGCTGTTAAATGGCCCCTCTTCACGAGGGGCTTTTTTAATGAGGCATTTGCATTTCGGCGCGGGCAATTTTGGCCTGGGGTTTGTCGTTCCGTTGTTCGTGAAGGCTGGCGCAAAGACATTGGTTGTCAACCGCGCCTCCCCCAAGACCGGGGGCGACGCACCTTCGATGGGAAAGAATGAGCTCCTGCTGCGCGACCAAAGATACTTCCTCAAGTACCTCAACCTTTCTATCTCGCAAGACTCGCCCGATGCGGTCGAAGAAATACGCTTCGATCAATTCAGTGTTCTCGACGACGAAAGCGGATATCGAGACATAATCGACTTCGCCATCGATCGTGAACTGCTGACCATTACGACATCGATCAAGTCCCTTTCAAATGCGGCCGAAGTCATAGCGTGTATCAACGAAATCCTCATTCAACGAATGAAGGCCAAATCCCGCACCTTCCTCGTGGCAATGGAAAACGGCTTCAGCACGTCTGACCTCTTGGAAAAGTTGGACCAGCCCGTGCAAACTTCACGATATTGCGTTGCCGTCGAGTCCAGCGTCGACAGGATTTGCGCCAACATGACCCAGCATCAGCTTCATACCGGTGTCGCGGTTCTAGGTGTCGAGGTCGAAAAATACGCGCGGCTCGTCCTGCAGCAATCGAATGCCACAAAGGATCTTGCAAAATTCCTGGCGCCCCTCGGCGATACGCTCGTGTTCACGGATCGGCTCGCCGCATATACGATGGCCAAGATCAATGTCCTGAACGCAGGTCACTTGTTCATCGCATCCGACGCTCACTTTTACGGAATTGACCACGTAGATTTCTTCCTCGCAGAGCATGACGTCACTCGAGATACACCACCAGTCGAGGCCCGACGGTCATTTGCGTCCGGCATTCTCCATGAGCTCGTTGCCGGTACGCGTGCCGCAGCTCGCTACGAATATCCGAACGACATCGGTTTTCATGAGCTTATCGATGAACTGACAAACGATGATGCCGTCGAAGGCATCATCGCCAGATTCTCTGATGTGCACGACCCTGTTGCCCGAGTTATCGCGCGACTGAAGGCCCCGAGCACAGAGGATATTGAAACGATGAGCGACTTCCTGGGAAGCTTTTATAGAAAGGTAAGCAAGCCGGTCGAAGCCTTCGTCAAAAGCACCGGCTATGGTCCTCCTAGGATCACTCTTTCATTCTTGCGAATTGCCGCTCTCATCGCCAGGAGAGAGTACATCAACAAGGCCAAGACCCGTCACTGAGTGACGCCGCATACTACATCAGGTCGTTGTCAATCCGCCGAACTGAACGTCGGTTGCTGGGATTAGGAGCTGTGCATTCTAAACGGAGCTCCATCAGCCCTCGACAGGACCTTCGCTATTTCGACGGCTTGATGAAGAATGAGATGCAGCCCCCGTTGTCGTTGTAGAGCCATTGATACGCGCGCGGCAGGATGAGGACCGCGTCGTTCACGTAGAAGAACAGCTCGTCGGTTACCTTGGGCGTGACATACTCGGAAATCTTCTTCACGCGACGGTCCGGGTCAGGTTCGAGAAAGTCCACTTCGCTGCCAAGAGAGCCATAGCGCGCCACCGGCTGAAACCAGGGCTGGAAATAGTATCGCCGCAGCGGTGATGCGAGAATATGGACGACGGTCTCGGTCCAGGACAGCTGAGTGCCGCCGTCCGGATTATGGAAGGTCGAATATCCGCGCGCGTCCGTTTCGACACTGCCATTCATCATGAGCTCTTCCCCGGCGCCCGCGGCTAGTTTGCATGTGTCCTTGCTGGTCGAATACTTCTCATACTGACGGGCCAGCGTTGTCGGGTCCGGGTTGGTCCAAATGTAGTATCGCTCGAGGCGGCCAACCTTATAGCCCGTGGCAAAGCACGGGTCGGAGGTTTGAAAGGAGACCAGCGTTCCAGCGTCCGGGATGTACTCCAGCTTGTCCGTTCGCTTGCAA
>NZ_LFIQ01000094.1:58566-58939 GCF_001189245.1 Bradyrhizobium pachyrhizi
CGAACGGACTCCCATCAGGACGCGTTCACGCCTTGCTGGCGTGGAGCTTGGAGCCACCTTCGGCGCTGGAAGCTTTCCGGCGAACGCTTTGCGCCAGAGCGCGGTCATTCGGTCGTCGATCGCCGAAGCAACGCGCCTACCGCCGACGATCAACGCTCCAATGATACTCACCAGGATCAGGAACGTCCCGGGATACTGCGCATAAGAGGCAAGCCATTGGGATGCCCACGAAGGCAGGAAGCCACTCAGCGCTCGGATAAAGTCCGAAACCCATTTGAGCGCATTGACCCTCTCACCAAGCGGATCGCTCCGCCCGGCAAAAGGAAATACGACAAATACGACGGTCGCCGCCAACGTGAGGAAATACAGCGCC
>NZ_LFIQ01000094.1:58949-59364 GCF_001189245.1 Bradyrhizobium pachyrhizi
GTCCTCGCGCTCGGCGACCACACGCGCCTGGGCTTGCTCCGACGTTTCCGGCGCGTTGATTGTCGGTCCCGACGCGCTGTCCGGCAGGCTATCGATTCTGAAGCGGACGCTGCCGTCTTGAGCTATCTCTGGCGAGACAACTTCATAGTCATGCGGAATTCCGATCGGCGCATAGACGTGGGCGTTGTTCTTTATGCGCCTTAATACCGTCTCGTGGATCTTGGGCTTCTCAACATACACCTCATCACCCGTCGTCCAGGAGAAGCGCTGCCGGGTCAGCCGGGATACGCGCCGTGGCCCGTAGCGGTAGTAACTCGCCGCGCCTGCGCGGGAGTCATATAACCGGCCGTCTTTATCCTGCGCCTGCCTGGTTTCCGCGAGCGCGGCAGGATCCGATGACTTGAAGCAGAGACCT
>NZ_LFIQ01000094.1:59449-59840 GCF_001189245.1 Bradyrhizobium pachyrhizi
GACGCTGGGATGTAGCGTGTGGCCGGGCAATTCCAGTGGCCAGATCCATTGGCTTACACCCTGGGTCATTTCGTCGACCGGAAGACCGTAGGCGGCGACCGTATCCCACAGCCCTAGAAAGCGGATGACCGGCGTCTCCCTTCGAGCCGACACGCCGGTCGGCTTGGAAGACACTTCTCCTCCAACCAGTTTCTTCAGGCCGAGGACCATCAAGTACCAGTTCGTGTGGAAATGCCGCCTGTGGTACGCGCGGTAGGCCTTTTTCGCCTGCCGATCCAATTCGCTATCGGAGATGCCCTCTGCCGGAATCAGGCCTTGATCTAGGATCAATCCCATCGTCACACGGATCGTGAACGCGCCCCGGCTGAACCCGAATGCGAATATCTCGTCG
>NZ_LFIQ01000094.1:59850-90768 GCF_001189245.1 Bradyrhizobium pachyrhizi
CGCGAACTTGTAGAGCGTGATGACGTTGCGGCGGAGGCCAATGCCAAATGCTCCTCCGAGCAGAGCTAACGGCTTGAACGACGAGGTCCCGACCCCGTCGTCATAGCAAGCGACCTGATCGTCATTGGTGAGGTCCAACGCGCTGAACATGCGCCAAACGTTGGTTCGCCAGACCTTTGCTGATGAATTGCCAGTGCCATCTGAGAGGAGCACGATGCGCCGCGGCATATTCTTCCTCAATCAAAATGAAATCAGTACGCCGCCGCAATTGCTGGACAACATATGGTTGCAATATTGACTAGATGACCGTCGTTCGCTCATGAGTCAAGATCAATTGCTCTTTTGGACTCTGCCTCTCGAAATCTTTTGCAATCTGCGCCTTGCGTTCGAGGCGTGCCGCAAGCGTCGAAGCAGGTTCCCCGTCACGTTAAGCGCGTGGCAGCAGAGGCGTTAGCTTGTACTTGTCCCGCAAGTGTTCCAACGTGTCCACACCAACCCTCGTTACGATGCGAACGTGCCAATGCCAAATCTCCATAAGCAAAACCCAAACTAAAATGCTTGCCGCCTGGACAAATCCCCAAGGGAGCTCCATTCGTCCAGCTCTGATAGAACTTTCGGGCGACATCTCGATGGCAAGCGCTAACATAACAAATATCCAAACACCCCCAACGAGCCCTCGCCACCATTTCCAAGTGCCACAGACTTGGTCCTCGACCAGTCGCAACTGCTCCAACGCAATTGCGTCGTCCAACTTGCCGTACTCTTCGCGCGCTTGTTGAATCATCGGCTGGAGAAAGTTCACCAGGTATCGCCATGCGACATGATCCACTGTCGTAAACAGTGCTAAGGCTCCGACGAACCGTACGAATGAATCCACCCATACCAAGACTGCGCCAGCAGTGCAGATGGCTGCTGCCATTCCGATCGCCCGCCAGGGCATCTTACCTTTGTTCGGCGCCTCCAAATAGACGCGCTCCTGCAATCCAACGTCCCAAAGAGTTCCCCAAACCCAAGCAAAGAAGTAGATTATCAGCGCTGCCTTCCAGACAATATCTCTGGCCGACACGTCAGAGATCAGTTCTGCGATGTCCGATGGCGACAAATTACGCAGCTTCAGCCACGTAAACACTAGCGGCAAAAGGAAAAATATCGAGCGAACCATGCGCCGTGCCGCGGCCGCGAGATTCGTTCGAGAGCCTCTATTTGTCGAATTGACGATGAGATCGTTCATAGCGTTCGCCCCCGGCCGCAACCGCTACCCACTCCGTGATGCCCCACATTCGTAAGCAGAGCGTGTCCTGGCACAACCGCTGTTCACTCGGTGAGCTTTCAGACTTGAGCGGTAGCGGCGTCACTGATCGTAAGGTTTCCGTTCAACTGTGCGACGCCCCCTTGAACGGCCGCAACAATTTATAATCGGCCATAGGATGCGATTCGACCGCCCGTCTATGAAGCGTACGTATCGTACCGACTCTATTGCTTCGGAACGCGTGCATAGCCCGCAACACTGGCGGCACAACACGAACGAGCCAGGCCCCGCTAGAAGTCCACCGCGCGCCCACGGCGCGCGAAAAGCGGTAATGCAATTGTATTGCGATCAGTTACATACCGAGCTGACTCGGCAAGCGGTTGAGATAATCAAGGCGTTGAGTCGGCCATGCTGACGTCCGGCGACGCAAGGCATAGCGCGAGGAAGTTCTTCACCTCCGGATCGTTTTGGAGGCTGCCGGGATTGCCTGGCGGCATCGTCTTTTCGATCGCTTGACGCAATATCGTGCCGCAGTAGCCTTGAAGCGCAGTCGACAATTGCGGGAAGCGTCCGCCTGGCCCATCCTTCTCATGGCAGACGCCGCAGGCGGAAGGCACTTTGGCCGCAGCCTCCGACGTCGCGTTCTGCGGCCACGAAGGAGGAACGAAAGGATCGTAGCGGTCGGTTGAAAAGGTCGGCAGGTTCAGCGGCGGCTTATTGAGCTTGCCCATGAGGAGACCGCCACCCAAATCAACTTTGGGGTGGATTATGTAGGGATTTTCTCCTGCGTGGCAGTTCGTACAAACTCCTCCCTGTCCATTGTTGAGATCGAAGCCTCCACCTTGAAATCGCCCCTTGGGATCGATCTTCAGATCCGGCACTCCGATCGGGATCTGCTCGCCCGTAGCAAACTCGAATGTAACGCCTTGTGTGCCGCCCTGCCCATCGCTGGCAGGCATTTGGTTATCCCAAAAGCACACCTTAGAGGTGAGCTGGCCAAGGCAAATGACGCCGTCCAGAGCAACCGACTGCTTGCTATCGTCAGCATATCGCGGTAGCGCGATACACATTCCTGCAGGAGTAGCACTCGTAAAGACCCTGACCTCCGCCGGGCTCCCCACGATGAATTGCGCTTCTTTCGGAATGAAGCCAAGGCTTCTCCAGCCAGCGGTGCCAGCTGGGTCCAGTTTGCCAACTGGCGGCGGTATCGGAACGCCATTGCTTCGACACTCATCAATGTATTGCTGGCCGCCCTTCGTTGTATTGGCGAGCGGCAGTGCCTGCTGAAGCTGGAATGTTTGTTTCTCGAGGAACTCGCGCACTTGAGGTTCTGGAATGAATTTCCGGGTTGGCACACCAGTATCCGCGCGCTCAGGAATTTGCGACTTCAGCGCATAGTCCAAAGCATTCAAGATACTGGCAATCCGACCAGCGTCTGGATCGGTGGAATGCCGCGTCAACGACCGGAGGCTCCTGTTTTGAAGCACCAAGTTGTTTTGACGCGATGACGTCGATGGCTGACTCACCCCCTTTTCAGCGTCCGAGAAGGCAGTCGCTTTGTCGGCCGGCATCGAAGAAAGAAGGCGCTGCCGGTAATACGCCTGAGCCTTTTCGATGAATTCCTGCGTGAGCTTGATCTGGTTACCACTATTGTCGAAAAAGGCTCCGTGACCGATATACGCGATGGGCTCGCTCGCATCGGCTGCGAAGCTCTCGGGAATATCTAATAAGATCACCGGTGAAGCCAGACACAGGGCCAGGAGCCGTGCTCGCGCTTGACGTTTGGCGGTCATAATTACCTCCCTTGAGTCAAAAAATATCTGAAAGGGAACAATTCTGCCACAACACCAGAAGTTGTCAATGAGCGCTGATCGATGTGCGGCAATTTCCCGCTGAACATGCGCTCTTGCGCTGGCGCGCCATGCTGCATCACGGTGAAGGCTGTTTGCTGCCTCGCTTTCGCGCGCGAGTGCAGCTTCCCCTCATTTATCTTTGCAAGACGCAGTTTTTGCGCGCTTGGTGCCACACGCGCGAGCTGCACGTCTTTCCCCGGTGCGCCGCTAGCCCGGCACAAAAACATTGCGGTTACATCCACAACCGAAAATAGTATCCTTGCCGCCAAATCCGGCATGGAGAGGCCGCAACCTGGGAAGGAATATTGAGGAGAGCAGATGATTCGTCATACGATTGAAGCAAACGAGAAGCCGATACTTGATATCTTTTGCGACAAGTACCTTTTCAGTATCCCGTCATACCAACGCCCCTATGCCTGGACCACCGAGCAGGCGAGCGAGCTCCTTGAGGACATAACGACCGCTTGTGGCGACGCGGGAGACGTCGCGAACGCGAGCCCGTATTTTCTTGGTAGCATCGTCCTCATCAAGAATCCTCTGGCGCCTCAAGCCGACGTCGTCGACGGCCAGCAACGCCTTACGACGATAACAATACTTCTTTGCGTCCTCCGAGACCTGGCGGATGCGAGAATCGGGCAAGCAATTCATAACTACATTTGCCAGACTGGCGACCCGATCAAGGAAACTGCCGACGTCTTTCGCCTAACACCCAGGGAGCGAGATGCCGAGTTCTTCCGCTCGATGATCCAGACTGTATCGCAAACGCAGAGCCTGCCCGATGCTCGCCAGTATTCGGACGCTCGCGCCCGCATGGTCGAGAACGCCGCATTTTTCCGCGAGAAGCTAAAGGACGTGTCCGATGAGCGGCGGCGACGGCTCACAATGTACATCGCCCAGCGCTGCTATCTGGTGATAGTGGCGGCATCCGACCAAGAATCCGCCTTCCGGATATTCTCTGTCCTCAATTCACGTGGGCTGGACCTATCTCCGGCTGACATTCTCAAGGCCGAAATCATCGGCGCCCTACCCGTCGATAAGCAGGACGATTTCACCAGCATCTGGGAGGATATCGAGGACGAGCTGGGAAGATCGCGGTTCGCCGAGCTATTCGGCCACATCCGGATGATCCATCGTAAGCAGAAGATGCAGGGTACCCTGATCGCGGAATTCCGCGAATTCGTGCCGAGCCGGAAGAACCCTGCAAACTTCATCAACAAGGAGTTGTCGCCCTACGCCGAGGCGTATGAGCAGATCACCGACAAGAGCTTTGTGAGCTTCAAGCATGCTGACGAGATTAACCGCGAGCTGACACACCTGTCCCGCCTGGACAACTTCGACTGGCAGCCTCCCGCGATCGAGGTCATTGCGCGAAGGAGGGAGAGCCCTGAATTCATTCTGCGCTTCTTGTCCGACCTGGAGCGGCTGGCCTACGGCCTTTTCCTCATGAGGAGCGATCCATCCGAGCGCATCCGGCGTTACGGAAAGCTGCTCGGATCAATTCAGACCGGCGACGATCTCTTCGCGGCAGAGTCGCCTCTTCAGTTGAGTGCTGGGGAAAAGACATTTGTCCGGGAGGCCTTGCAGGGTGACATTTACAGGGTCACGCGCATCCGCCTGCCGCTTCTGCTCCGGCTTGATGAGCTGCTATCCGGCGGCAGCGCCGTATACAATCAGCCGATTGTCACCGTCGAACACGTCCTTCCGCAGAATCCCTCCGTGGGAAGCAAGTGGCTGACTGACTTTCCGGACGCCTCCGAACGTGAGCGGTGGGTTCACAAGCTCGCCAACCTAGTCCTTCTTACCCGCCGCAAGAACTCCCAGGCGAGCAACTTTGATTTCGTGGAGAAGAAGGAAAAGTACTTCGCGATGAAAGCGGGGATTGCGAATTTCGCGATCACAAGCAACGTCCTGAAGGAAAAGGAGTGGACGGTCGCGACACTGGAGCGACGCCAAGCGGAGATTATTGCCGCCATTGCACAGCTCTGGAGGCTTGATTGAGCCCTCGGTGCGCCTGTGGCGGCAACCGTTTGACCCCTGATGCTTTCGGCGCAGCCAAGGTGAAAAGATTTCGGTGATCGCATCCATTCGCAGGGGTCGATCGCCATCGGCGCTCTTCCCCGACCGAGATCAGTGGGGTCATATCCCTAGCCGCGGCGCCCACCCTAATTGGCCCTATCGGCTGCCCGATAGAGCATAGTGCGCACCAGCTCTATTTCCGAGACCGTTGCTCCATCTTGAGCCGTGGCTCTCGAGGCTTCGCTTGCACCACTAGCCGGGAATCCGGACTGACATGCAGGTCGATCATAAAGTGGTCGCCAGGACCGCCCGCCTCGATCGCTGCGCGCATCACCTTTCGTAAGGCGCGTCCCAGTTCTTCCGAATGAACGTGACAGTCTTGAACCAGGGGAACACGAAGATGGCATTTAACACTGCGGCCTTCACCCTTACGGATCAGTTGCCGAGTCGCCTTGGATTTTGAAACATCCACAAGTGCCTCGACGAGTTCCGGAGGTGACGTGCCACCATCCGCGTCCTCGCTTCTCCAAATAGAGATGGTCTGCGCTTCAATCACAAAGCCACTCCTCTAGCTTGACCAACTTTTGCGGCCGCCTTCTCGTCCTGGCTCGCCTAGCGGGTTTGACATCTCAGTCGTTCGACCGCCGACGTTATTGACTCGGCCACCACCGTCAACCCAACCGGACATGCACCATGTGATGTCAGCACTGCATCGCGGCCCTAGTGTGTCCATGGCTCTGCGTCTCGGCGCAGTTCGGGTAGGAGGTTCCTTCTCTTTGCACAAAACTCATCGTGGCGCGGTTCTATTGCGTCTCAGGACTACTCCCGTGTGGAGGCAGCATCCAATGCGCGGCCAGTAGCTGGACGGGAAGTTGGGCCCGAAGCGCGTCGGCGCAAGGCATCCAACCGTATCCCTAAGGGTCCCTCGGTCGGAGCCTCCTTGCCCCGCCGCTCATCCTTCGTTCCCTGAAAACTCCCGTCCGGCCGCGATTGGCGCAGCCGGTAAAACCAAACGGGAGTAAGAAAGATGAAACGCAACGAAAAGAAACCGGCGCCCCACGCAGTGTATGTAGTCGAGGGCGAAGGCGATAAGGCCTTCTGGACCAAGATCGGCGCAGCCTGGGCACACCAGGACGGCAAGGGCTTCAACATCCAGCTGAGC
Organism: Bradyrhizobium pachyrhizi; assembly: GCF_001189245.1. Taxonomy (GTDB): domain Bacteria; phylum Pseudomonadota; class Alphaproteobacteria; order Rhizobiales; family Xanthobacteraceae; genus Bradyrhizobium; species Bradyrhizobium pachyrhizi. The sequence continues at coordinate 66,131 of NZ_LFIQ01000094.1, forward strand.
TGCCTGCCCGTGAACGGCCGCCTGGTCCTTCGCGATCCGAAGGTCGCTGAGGACGACGAGGGGGCGGGGCAATGAGCCCCGCCGCCACGCGGCGGTATGCGGTCGGCTTTAAGAGCTGGACGGTATACGAAGTCGTCGTGTTTGCCACCAGCATGCGCGAGGCGATCGCCAAGGGCAAAGCCCTTTATGACCTTAACGGCCTCGCCGACTTTTCAGTCAGAGATGCCAGCGAAGAGCCGTGGCACGCGCAGTGCATGGGTCTGGAGGTTCGGTCATGAGCGCCGCCCTCCACTCCTTGGCCAACACGGTCGTCCAGGGCGACTGTGTCGAGGTGATGCGTCGGATGGAGTCTGCCTCGGTTGACTTCATCCTCACCGACCCGCCCTATCTCTGCCGGTATCGTTCACGCGATGGCCGGATCATCGCGAACGATGATCGCGACGGGTGGCTGGCACCTTCCTTTGCCGAGATGTATAGCGTGCTCAAGCCGGATTCGTTCTGCCTGAGCTTCTACGGCTGGAATCATGCAGACAAGTTCATCGGTGCCTGGCGTGCTGCAGGCTTTCGCTTGGTCGGCCATATCGTCTTCACCAAGCCTTATGCGCCGTCGTCGCGTTTCGTGCAGAGCAAGCACGAGCAGGCCTACCTGCTCGCCAAGGGAGAGCCCGCCCGTCCACTTAAGCCGATCGACGACGTTCGCGAATGGCACTACACTGGTAATCGTCTTCATCCAACTCAGAAGCCAATCAAGGTGTTGCAGCCTCTTATTGAAGCGTTCTGTCCTGCGCACGGACTTGTGCTCGATCCGTTCTGCGGGTCGGGCTCGACGCTGGTTGCTGCGCAGATGGTGGGCCGGTCCTATACCGGCATCGAACTCAATGCCGATCATTGCGAAACCGCCCGCATGCGGGTGGCCCACAATGAGATGCGCGCGGCGTAGCTTAGCTGCTGCGCCTCGGCCTTCGGGCTAGGCGCAGCCCTTCTTACTTTTTGAGGGCCGTTTTGCTTCCGGGCGCTGCGCTCGCTGGCGGTCAACCTGGGTCCGCCATTGCCTGACCAGATCGCGTCGCCGACCCGGGTAGCGGTCGTCCAGCATTTTGCACTGGCCAATGCGGTCAACCCGGAAGGCCCGGAAATCCTTGCGTAGCTCGCACCAGCCCGCAATAACGCGACGGGCATCGAAGAAGGCAACTCCAATCGGCCAGATGACCCGCTTTGTCTCGGCTGCCCGCAGGTCGCGATAGATTATCCGAAGCTTGCGAGCGCCTTCGCACGTTCCCGTTCTCTGCGGCTTGCAATCCCATTAGGCCGCTTGTCGCCATGCTGTCGACTGGTGCGCGAGATGTCCTGCTGGGGCTTCAGCCCCGGGCGCCTGATAGCCCGCTTATAGACTTGCCCCAACCGATCCGACCAAAGAGAAGAAGCCGCCCAGGTATCTGGAACGGCTTCTGTTGCGACTAAAGGCGATTTACTTGGATCGCCTGATAACACGAGATCTCGGAATTCGAAGCTTCCTGATTGGCGCTGCTTCACCTCGATCTTTTGCGCTTCCCACACTCAGATGGAAATCGAGATTTCCGCTGGTTGGGTGTCTATATGATACACTCAGATCAATATCTGGCACCAACGACTGAAGCATCGCCAGGATAGTGACCACAGCCAGCCAAGAAATGGCTGATTGGGACCGCCGCGCCCTGATCCGAACCGCCGGCATACGCCGCGGCTCGGTCTTCATGTTCGTTAGTCCTCACACTCCATCGTGCATTCCGAACCAATCTTGGACATCAGCTGTCTTCTCGTGGGCGCGATACGTGCCCACGATTGAGGTAGTGATTAGCGGTCCAAATGCAAGCCCGTCGACGCAAGTGGCGTCCAACCTGTCGAATCTGAAGATAGCGCAACGGCGTAGCGGCACATGCAATGCATCGAGGCAGAGTCTCACGAAACATTGATCGCCAGGAGCAACGGGGTCCGGGGGCTTTGCCCCCGGCCGATTTGTATGACCTGTGACATCGGCCTTCCGGCATGTTTCTCAAATAATATAGCCAGAGGGAGCGATGTATCCTTGCAACTCTCTTGCAGGAGACAGAGGCTTCGCCAGGTGAATGGCGCACTTATACATCGCTGCGCGACATAGGTGCACTGCCAGCACACGAGGTGTTCTGGCCGTAAGGAGTCGCTTCGCGACGAGTAAGGGGGTTGATGGCTTCGTATCATCTGTCAGCGCAAGTGGTGAAGCGATCCGAAGGACGCTCTGTTGTGGCGATGGCTGCTTACCGGGCTGGCGAGAGGCTTCGGCATGAACGACGAGGGGTAGACGTTGATTTTTCGCGTCGGCGCGGCGTGGTTCATTCTGAGATCCTGGCGCCAGAGGACGCAGCCGAATGGTTGCTCGATCGCGAGCAGTTGTGGAATGGCGTCGAGCGGATGGAGACGCGGCGCGACGCGCAGCTCGCGCGAGAAATCAACATGGCCTTGCCGCATGAGCTTGGTGCTGACGAGCAGCTGGCGTTGCTGCGCAGCTTCGTCCTCAAGCACTTTGTGGCGCTGGGCATGGTGGCGGATTTCGCCATCCACGCTCCGGTGGTGGAGAAGGGGGAGGACCCGCGGAATTTCCACGCGCATGTCCTGCTGACGATGCGCCAGGCCGGCGGCGGCGGTCTGCGTCGCGTGAAAACCCGCGAGTGGAATAGCGACCAAATGCTGCTTCTCTGGCGCGAGGCTTGGGCTGAGTACCAGAACAAGGCGCTTGAGCGAAAGCGATTGCCGCAACGCGTGGACCACCGCAGCCTTGGGGTTCAGCGCCGCGAAGCGGCAAAAGGAGGCGACCGGATCGCCGTAGCAACGCTGGATCGCGCGCCGGAAATCCACGTCGGGCCGAAGGCACGCAAGGCCTCCGTTGTTCGTGCGCCCAAGAGTAAGGTGCGGCTGGTGGGGCGTGCTCGCAAGGACGGCAAGCGCCCGCTTCGCTATGTTGATATTGACCGGGGCAGCAGGCGCGAATGGAACATGCGCACCCTCGCCGACAACGCGAGGGCATATGGCCGTGCGGTAGCCCGGACCGAGACCCGGCTCACGCGCATGAGGCAGCGGCTGGCGCGCTACGATCGCGCCCTCTCCGCCCCTCCCTCTCGGTCGGCGCCGGTTCGGAGAGCGCCGTCACATACGGTCGACGTGGTGAGCCTCTTTGACAGCGGCAGCACGCGGTATCGGCACGTGCGGCGGCGCCGCGACCAGTTGCTCTGGATGATAGACCAGCTCGACCGGCTGTTCCTCGCCCTGCTCGGCATCCGCGAATCCCAGCTCATGCGTCACACCGTGTGGGCAAACCGGCTGAGGTGGCGGCGAATGCATCAGCTTGCGCCGGTGCCCGCGCTTGGCCGTCACCGCAGCCGTTCCCTGCCTTCCTAGGCTACGTGTCGTACTTCCCCACCAGTGGATGGAGAGGCCAAAGTGTAGCAGGTGCCCTTACGCCTCCAGGCCGGCCGTGCAGGTCCAGAGCTGATCGAGGAGCTCATCAGCTGCCGTTTTGCGCCGCTCAAATAGCGCGAGTACCACCAGCCGAACCCGAGCGACTCACACGCCGACGGCAAAATATCGTTCCGAATAGCTCTCTGGCGATTGACTACACCAGCGGGTTCCCATTATCAATTACTAGTTGAGCAAAAAGTACATATACGCGCAAAAGATTTGATAGGACGACGCATGGCTACGCTGGCACTATTCGGTGGACAGCCCGAGATATCTACGCCTGGGCCTCACCATGTCTGGCCTCGGATCACAGCTGACGTGGAACACGCAGTTCTAGAGCAACTCCGCAAATCTATCTCGATATATGATCGAAGCGGCATCTTCCTTGACTTCGAAGAACGCTTTCGGGCGCATGTAGGACGCAAATTTGCTCTTCTGACAAACTCGGGCACATCGGCTCTACATTCGATCTACGAAGGTCTTGATCTCAGACCAGGCGACGAACTGATTGTACCTGCGTATACATTCTACGCGACAATATCTCCTCTCGCACAGTACGGTGTTTTCCTCAATCAGGTTGACGCAGATGCGAACGGCAATGTCGACCCCGCAAAGATTGAGCAATACGTCACTCCACGGACGCGCGCGATAGTCGTTACGCATATGTGGGGCCACCCCTGCAACACCAAGACGCTGCTGACCGTTGCCGCGCGCCTTGGCCTTCCGCTTATAGAGGATTGCTCGCACGCCCACGGCGCCGCAGATGGCAATACGATGGTAGGATCACTTGGTCACGCAGCGGCTTGGAGCCTGCAAGGGCAAAAGAACGTAACCGGTGGCGAAGGTGGAATACTGGTCACTGACGATGAGACTCTATTCGAACGCGCTCTGATGTTGGGTCACTACAACAAGCGGGCGAAGCAGCAATTGTCGGTCACGTCTCGTTACCGAGACTTTGCTACCACCGGACTTGGCCTCAAACTGAGGGCCCATCCTATCGCAATAGCGATAGCTGACGAGCAGTTTTCACACCTGCGAGATTGGACGAGCCGGCGCCAGACCGTCGCGAACCAGTTTATCGCTGCACTTCAACCGTATTCATTTATTCATTTGCCCAATACGGCGGGTACTCAACCTGCTTGGTATGCTTTTGTGTTTCATTATGATCAAGGACGCGCTCACGTTCCAATTGATCGCTTTGTTCGCGCATTGCACGCAGAAGGTCTCGTGGAGGTTGACCAGCCTTCCTCCACTGGGTTGACTGCAGGCTATCCTCTTTTCACGCGAACTCCGGAAGTTCTCCCCCGACTCTACGATAGTCCGATGCTACTGAATGCCAGCGAGCCGCAGCCGAATGCCGCCCGCTTCTTTCAGACTGCCATCAAGCTTCCCGTTTGGCTGTTCGATGACGAGATGCACTGGGTCTCCAGCTACATCGCTGGTCTCAGAAAGGTATGCGATGTCGTTGCCAACAATCCTGCTGCCTTTGGGTAAATCAAAATGATGAGTGTCGACAGCCCCCTTCTAGACTCGCTCGCTCTCGAAATCGCGAGGGACGGCATTCAAAAAATTGTATGTGGCGCAGTGATTCTTCATCTGCCTCGGGAAGGGGAAGCCCAGTGCCTCCTCCTGGAAAGGGCCGCAGACGATTTTATGGGAGGCCTGGTTGAACTGCCCAGCGGAGGCGTCGATGTCGGGGAAGAGCTTATTGGCGCTCTTCACAGAGAAGTCCTTGAAGAAACCGGACTGCAAGGTCAGGTGGAAGGATATTTGGGAGCTTTCGACTACCTCTCTGGCTCCGGGAAGAAAGCGCGGCAGCTGAACTTTTTGATGACATCTCTGGAGAAATCAGTCCGCATCAACCCAGCCGAGCATTCTCAATTTTACTGGCTAACCCAAACCGATTTAGCCAACACAGAGCTCAAGATTAGCGTCGAGACTTCGCGCATAGTTATAGGGGGATTTGGTGCGTTGGATGGTATTGGACGGCGTTGACGCCACAGGAAAAAGCTCGCTCTGCAAGACAATTTCAGAAATCTACATCGCCAAAGGCCTCAAATGCAAAATCAAGACAGAGTTCTCTTCTTGCTTTGTAGGGCGCGGCATCGAAGAGATCGTCGCTAAACATCGCTTCTTCCGTCTGGATCAGAATCGACCCTCGCCCATCGCGGACCTTGCGGTAATATTAGCCGATGTATTCTGCAAGTATGAGATCGACGTGGAGCCCACCATCGACGTGGCTGTAATGGAGCGGGGGGTAATCTCGGCGCTGGCGTATCAGCTTGTTCGACTAAATGATCACGCTCCGGAGGCAAGCGATAGCGACGTCGAGAAAACCGTGCTTGATTTCATCTCGTCTCTCGCGCGGTTCTCGCGTTGGCCAGACTGTCACTTCACATTGAACATCACGCAGGCCGAACTAGAGCGTCGCATTGTAAACCGTGATGAGACACCTCTCAGGCCCGAGCAGGCTGCGCAACTTATGTCCATGCAACGCAAAATGATTGCCTATGGACCATCTTTCCGGGCCATCGATATTTCGGTTGATGGAAAGTCTATTGATGAATTGGCTGCAGCCATTATCGACGCCTTTGACAGGCGTACATTTGGACGACGCTGACTTATTCAACGCCTGCCCGCACGAAGGGCGGCAGGAGCTTTTGAGGATCGACATATGCATTCTGCTCGTTTGATGAATAAATTGCTTCGATAAACGCGACATGGTCGAAATGATCAAAGTATAGCGGGCGTTCAATTTTCTTCCGTCCCGTAATCGCATCCGCGAAATACTCGAGTTGGTCAACTGAAGCTGACAGCCAGCTACCTTGCCTTTCAAGCGATTCCACGACAGCGCCGGTTTGATCCATCCTCGTAATCTTTCCACGCGAAATGCCGATTGACCCACGACTTCCAAGGATCATTAGCTGCTCGTCTTTGGCTGGAAAAGCGCGAGACATGACCAAATTCCCTATGATTGGGGTGGTCATCTTTCTACCCTTGTCGTAGTTGAAGAGCACCATCGCCGTGTCCTCTACATCGTACTTTTGACCCTCGCGAGCACTGGTTCCCAGCTTGCCTGCAACCCGCGTCGGTAAGCCGAAGTACCAAACCAGCAAATCGACGGTGTGGTACCCCATATCAAGCGCTGCGCCTCCACCCGCGATAGCTCGCTTGGATCGCCAACCCTCATCTAGCCGCGCAATATTGAGGGTGTATCGGCCTTCGACAGAATGAATGTTTCCAATGCGGTGGCATAATTGTCTAAAGGACAGATAGATCGGGTGGTAGCGCCTGACGAGTGTCACAGCGAGCTGTATTCCTGCATCTTGCACAATCGCGTGGATCTCGCACGCTTCGGCCAGAGAAACAGCGAAGGGCTTCTCCTTCAACACATGAACACCGCTTTGCGCCAGCTGTTTTATTATCGGCAAATACTCTGAATGCGGAACAGCCAGGATCGCAAAGTCGGGCTTCTTGCTACGAAGCAAGTCTTCAACGCTTGTGAACGCCGGGACGTTGTGCTCGCCACTAATCTTGTAAGCGAGTTGCTTGTCAGCATCGCAGACAGAGTCCAGCACTACGTTTCTAGCTTCCTGTATTGCGGGTAGATGGTTCTCGACGGTTTGCTTCCCAAGCCCAATCAGACTGACCTTCAGTTTCCTTTTTGTCATGCCGCCTACCAAAATCCTCAATTGAAAATCTCGGTAGTATATCGTGATGCGCAGCGCAGTCTATAGTTGTGCCCGTTTCTTGACACCGAAGGGCTCACTCGGCTGAGAATTTCGCGCTGGCCAGGTATCGTACCGGCCCCACCAGTGGATGTGCCGCCAGTCGCGGTAGTTGACCTTCTTGGCGAGCACTGCGAACCGTAAGATGTCAGAGCGGAACAGCACGATGGAGCGCTTGCCCGGAAGGCGCAACACTTCCGAGGGGTCCAGCAGCCACCGCCCCGCTTCGGACTGGCCTGACGATACCTGCTGGCGCAGCAGGTCGGTGTTGGCCTGCGACGTCCCCTCGCTCCGGCTGACCGAAGTGGTCTGGCCAAGCATCTCGGACACGAACCGCGCCGCCTCCAGGTCGGCGACGTTGAAGAATACCTTGCAGGTGCTATTGGCCAGGAAGGAGCCGGAGCGGCGGTAGAGCGCCTTGAGTTGGTGCATATCCTGGAAAATCAGCATGGGCGTGCAATAGGCCCGCAAGTAACCGACCCCGCGCTCGAGAGGTTCAAGGCTGCCGAGTGCAGCGGCCTCGTCGAGAAGCAGCAGCACCTTGTGCTTTGGCCGCTTGCGGTCTTTGGCACGGGTCAGCGCGTTGATGGCGCATCCAACCATTACACGCAGGAAGCCCGCGTAGACTGACAGCTTCTCCTCATCCACCACGAGGTAAAGCGTGGTGGTCCGGTCGACCAGTTCTGCAAGGCTGAACGTCGACTCGGAGGTGACATGCGCCGCTGGACCGCCCGCCGACCACACGCGGGTTGCTTTCTCCACGTTGGACAGCACGCTCTTGAACTCCTCACTGGACTCCATTGCGAGGAAGCTGGCGGCCAATTCAGCGGCGGTCACCGGCCCGTCAACGCCGATGGTCTGCAGCAGTTGCTTGAAGGACTCCGGCGGCAGCGTCGAGAAATTGCGGATCTGCGACAGCGTGCGGCGTGCTGGCTCCAGCCGCACCGTGTAGAGAATGAGGCATGCGAGCACGCCTTCGGCTTTGCTGTCCCAGTGGCTCTCGCTGCCGTCCGGCATCACCATCAGCTTGGCGAGCGCTTCGGCGTCGTCGCGTTCATGCCAGGTGCCCGTGCGCACCATGTCGAGCGGATTGAACTTGTCCGAGCAGCGCGGCTTGAGCGTATCCAGTGCGCGGACGGTGCCCGCTTTCAGGCGGTGGCGTTCGGTGATCGCGCGGTTTTCGCCCTTGATGTCCGTGCAGACGATAGAGCCCTTGTAGGAAAGCAGGTTAGGGATGACGATGCCGACGCCCTTGCCCGCGCCCATGGGCGCGAACACGGTCACCATGCCATCCTTGTTGAAACGCAAAAAAGAACGGCCTACCCGGCCGACGATTGGTCCATTGCCCCTTCGTACGCCGGCCCGCAGCATTTCCCACCATGTGGCGAACCGCGCTGTGCCGAGCGCGTCGACGGAATGCCCGCCTCCCCAGGTGAGCACCGCATGAACAACCGCGCCCAGTTGCAACGCAATCCGCACAAACAGACGGATGACAAAAAAAATGATGCGAAGGAACCGCAGCATGGCCAAACTTGGCTGCGGTGCGAACCAAGTGACCAGCCATTTTGTCGGCGCGGCGAACACGAACCGCTTCCAGCTTGGCGAAAATCAGCCAAGGCGTCTAATTCAAACGACGTCAGATGTCTAACAGGCGCAGTGCCGCCGCTCCCCGCGCCCGTCAAGGGTAGGACGAGCGGCAGAGCCGCCCTTGACGACCGCGTGGCGCGACGACGTGGGCTCGCCGTCGCCAAGCCGCCTTGCGGGCTTGGACGGCCCCTAGCGGCCAAGGGAACGCAGCAGTTGGCCGCCTGCTTGATCGAAGAGGTTGCTGCCGCCTTGCATCTCATCCACATAAGTCTTCGCGCCCTGATGGCCGAGCTTCGCCGCCATCCGGTAAAGCACCAGTTCTTCGCCCGGGGTACGGGCCTGCATTGACCCGCCCCTGATGCTGTCGGCGAGCGATACCATGGCATCTGGGTCTTGCAGCTGGACGCCACGCCGCAGCAAAGCCTCCGCGTCCTTCATCCGGCCTTCGCGCATCAGGTATTGCGCGGCGTTATCGAATGCCGACGGATAGCCCGCATTCATCAACTCATCGAACATCGGTCGGGCGCGTGTGTCGTTGGCCGCATAGAGCGCCCGCGCCTTCTGGTAGACGAAGCGTTGCTCGTTGGGCGCGGCAGAAAGCGCCGCGTCGCAGGCCTCCACAGCGGCGCCGGCATTGCGCCTGAGCTCGGGGTATTTCGCTCCGGTGCCGAGCCGGCGTGGATCGTTGGGATTGCCCGCCAGGCGGTCGCAGTCTGTCAGCTGCTGCGAGGGCGCGAGCTGCGCGGGGTTGCCGGTTGGCACCGACGGCGTTTGTGCCGGCCATGGTGTAGCCGGTGCGGTCGACTGCGCCGCTGGAGCAGCAGGCGGCGACGGCAGCGGCGCGATGGGCGCCGCTTGCGCGACCGGTGCAGGCTGGGATGGCGGCGGCGCCGCAGTGAGCGGCGCTTGTGGCGCGGCAGCGGCGCGAGCGCCTGCTCTTGACTTTTCTGCTTCCAGCTCGCGCTGGATGCCGGCCAGGCGTTCGCGGGCAGCAGCATGATTTTGCTGCTCGGTCGACAACAGCTGGCGATAAGAGTCCATCTGGTTAAGAGTTCTGTCACGAGTCATCTCGGCCGACCGAGCGATATCCATCGCGGCGGCCTTCTCAAACAGCAGTTGCCTCTTGCTATTCTCGCCAGCTGTAACAGCCTCGGCGAGGCTGGCCTTCTCTGCGCGAAGTGTTCTCAGTTCGCCGGCCTGCAGGACGAGTGCCATCATGGCTCCGCCGATGAGCGAAAGGAGTCCCAGGCTGGCCACGATGGCGCGATTGCCCTCAAGCAGCCAATGTCCCATGGGGGCTCCGGCCGAACGCAACGACGCGGGCATCGACGTCCGGACGGCATCCCAATCAACAGCGTCACCCACGGCCGCAGGTGGTTCGGGTTGGCTCTGCGCGTCGTCGGTGACAATCGTCTGCGATTCAACGGGTGCCGCCATTTCCGGCTCCGTCTCTTCTTGAGCGGCTTCGGGAGCATCCGCGACCGGGTCGGCCACGCGGGCTGCCTCAGTCACCGGCTCAAATGGAGCGGCAATGCGTTCCTGGCAGATCGGGTCGGCATACGCCGGCTTTTTGTCAAGGTGCGCCGGCAGCTGCCCACGAGAGAACACCACCACCTGGCTGGCGAACTCGGGGCCGGTGAGCTGGTGCGCTTCCACTAGGGCCTTGCGGTTGCCGTCGAGCAGGCCGTGCCTAGTGCCCAGGTTTTCGGACAGCCACCGCGCGGCGTCCTCGTCCGGGTTCATGAAGCAGCGGATGGCGCAGTTGCTCATCATGCCCTGCGCGTTGGGATAAGCGGTCTGCAGCTGGCCCAGGTTCTGGCAGAACAACCACAGGCGAACGCCGTAGCCGCGGCCGACGTCGAGCGATTGCTCGATGACGTCGAGCCGGCCAAGGCGCGGCAGTTCGTCCAGGAAGAATGTCACGACCAGTGCGTCGGATTCCGGCGCGACACGATAGAGCTTGAGCAACGATTGCCCTACCAGCACGCGCAGGACGCTCGCGTAGCGATCCACGTCCTCCAGCGTGACCTTGAGGTAGACCGTCGCGTTCTCGTTGCGCAATGACGCAGCATCGAACGTCGTGGCGCCGGTCACCTTCAGGATGCTGGGAGATTGCCATATCTCGACGTGGCGCCGGGCCGAGTCGAGCAGGCTCTCGCGCTGCTTGACCGGCATGCCACGCAGTGCGCTGGCCTGCAGCGAGAGCTGGGTGCTCTTGCGCCTATCCAGCCGCTTGCACCACGCGAGGATATCCTCGTCGTCCGAGGTGTACAGCAGCTTAAGCACCGACTCCATGGTGCGCTTCGCGCCCTTCTGCGAAAGCGCGACGTCAAGCAGTGCGGTGGTCAGGATATCGCGGGCGCGCCCTTCAAAGTATTCATCGTCCTTGCTTCTCGCCTTGGGCTTGAACATCAGGTCCGCAACAGTGCGTGCATCTTCCCAGGCCTGCTCGGGGTCCGTTCCGATATCGTCGAGTGGATTGTAATGAAATGACGTCTCAGGTTCGCGCGGCGAGAAGACGTAGGTCTTCCCGACCTCGCGCTCGCGCCACCCCCGTGAAGCGGCTGACATCTCGCCCTTGATGTCGAGGACCAGCGCGGGTCCTTCCATGTGCAGCAGGTTGCGCAGCACATGGGCCTGGCTCTTGCCGCTGCCCGAGGGCGCGATGGTGATAAGGCTTTCCCGCAGGTCGTAGAGCAGTTCGCCGTCGCCACCCGGAAAACCGCCGATGCGCAGCGCCGAAGCCGACAAGTCGTCGCGAGCCAAGGCTCGCTGTCCTTCGGCTTCCGACATCCAGCGATTTCCGCTGAAGAGGTAGCGTTCGACGACCTGCCGCTGATCCGGCGGCAGCCCTCGGTGTTCATCCAGTGCGCCCCTGACCGCCTGGTTCAGGTATTCGCGGGCACCCGCTGACGTGCCAAGGGAGGCCGCCATGAGCTGCTTGAGGACTTCAAGCATGGCTGCCCGCTCACGAAACTCGGTGCCCTGGTCGAAGTCATACGCACATTCACCGCCGTTCCACGCGATCGGTACGGCAATCCGGAGGTGGTCGTCCGGCGTAAGCCGGCCGACCGCCTCGAGCACGTCCGCCATCCGGAGCGTTGCCCGCTCTCCATCCGTCATTGACACCAGGGTTCGCCTGATGACGAACCGGGCCATGCCAGCTGCCACGCCACGGGCCTGGCTGGAGTCACGCAGGTGGTTCTCAAGATTTGCGAGCGCGCCGAATATCACGGCACCACTACCCTCGCCGCGACTGGCGAGGTTAACGTTCAGGGCGCGTTTGCCTTTGGTCAATTCGCTCTGGCTGTCCTGGGCGATCCGGAGGGTCGCCTCCTTGATGGAGGCCTGGCCGATGAGGTGCTGGAATTGGCTGAGGTCGAACCGCAGCTCGTTGAGCTGGTTGTCATGAAATGTCTCGATGGCGGCGAGCTTCGCTTGCTGGCGCCGCTGTTCGGCCCTGGCCTCCGCGGCTTGCATCTCTTGCTTCCGCCTCTGGTCATCGGCGAGGGACTGGGCTTTCGCCCGTTCCAGCACCTGGATCAGCCCCGGCAGCGCCGGGTCGGAGACGAACTTGCGAACCGCCAAGCGGGTTCTGCGGTTCACTGCCTTGGGGTACGCGGTGCTCTCGGCGATGTCGCGGGGTGCCCAGCGGAGGTGGCTCACGAAGCGCTGGTAAAGTTCAAATTCCTGGTCGGTGATGGGCGGCTCGATGTCTCTGATGCCGACCAGCCGATGCAGGACCGATGCCGGTTGGTCCGGCGACCTATGCGTGCCCATTCTGCCCCACGAGTGTGCGCTAAGCGATGCAAAGCCACCGGTTGTGCCCTGAATCCGGAGCCCGGAGCAAGCCCGCAGCCGGCGGTCCGTGAGGCACGAGCTACCGAGGTCTGGACGGGGGCGCGGTCCGGGGAAGGGGATAGGCCGGCGCATCGTTCTGGTTGCGAGGTGCCGGGAGGGTGGATACCGTGGGGCCAAGCGGGAGTGCGCACTTATGGGTTTGCAAGCAAACCCGGCGCACTCGCGGAGTACCCGAGTTGGCCATTTTCAGTCTGCACCACAGTCCGATTGGCAAGTCGACGCAGGCCCAGCCCTATACGGCCGCCGCACACATTAACTACATCACGCGCAAGCGGGCGATGAGCCTGATGCAGAAGGCCCGCCTGCCCGGCCAGAATCCACGCGAAGTCGCCGAGTATCTGAAGGCGTGTGAGGACAAGGACCGGAAGAACGCACGGGTCATCGACAAGGTCATGCTGGCCCTGCCGAAGGAGTTGAACCAGACCGAGCGCATCGGCTTGGTCCGGGAGTTTGCCGAGCATGTCACACAAGGGCGCGCACCCTGGTTGGCGGCCTTTCATGACAAGGGGAAGGACGCCAATAATCCTCACTGCCATCTTGTCCTAAGAGACCGGGACCCGAAAACCGGCAAGCGGGTGATTGGCACCAGTGAGATTGGCAGCACCGAGCGGCTACGGGAAAGCTGGGAAAAGTTCGCGAACCGGGCCCTGGAGCGAGCTGGCCGAAGCGAGCGGATCGACCGGCGTACCCTGGCCGACCAGGGGATTGAACGCGAGCCAACCATTCACGAGGGGCCACAGTCGCAGGCCATGGACAAGCGAGGGGCCCAGCCTCGATCGCAGCGCCGCCGCCTGCCCAACCGCCCTGGCTCGAAGCGCCGCCACCGCCATGTGGATTACCGGCTCATCGACAAAGGCAAAAGCCGTCCGCAGGAGAACCGGGCGCGTCGCGCTGCATCCCAAGAGACCGAGCGGGATTACTGGGCCGCGATTGACCGGGATAGCCAAGCGAGGGAGCTTCAAAACCTCGCGAGTATCCATAACCCTCACCGCGAGCCAGCAGCGCTGCGCACTGCCCCGACGTTGCGGCCCTCCAATCAGCCTGGCAAAGCCTCAAGGCATGTTCCGCGTCAGGCTTCCGTAAAACCCTCGGAAAAGCTGGCCAAGCAAAAGCCGCGCTTCAAAGACTTGAGTACCGACGGCCGAAAACGCGACCGGGGTCGACGCATTGAACATGGCACCTCGCCCCACCCGGCCAAGCCACCAAAGCCGAAATGGAATGCCCGCGATCAGCGGGCGCTCGAGCGCATGAGACGTGAGCGCCAAGATGACCGCTCCCGCGACAGATAGCCAAGTTGTAGTGAGGCATTAGGCGACCATTCCAGCTAAGCGCTGTCAGGACCTGCGCTTGTGACCGTTGCGATAAGCCCTTTGAAGCAGCTCAGGCTTATCTTGCATCCGGCTTTGTCGTCCTTGTGGACACACAAGATAGGCCACCGTTTGGTGACCGATGAAACTCATTATTGCCTGTTCGGTACATGTACGCATCAACTCCGGCAACATTCTCAGCAAAGCTCCGCGTTTCAAGACAAGGGGATACGCTGAATGCTCGAGGGTTCTTGCAATAGCTGAAACCGATCGAGACGCACGCCTCTTGCTCCAGATGAGGCGGGAACGCGAGGAGGAGCGAATTCTTTGTCGATGATCTGAGAACGTTACTAGCCGGCTGCCATTTGGCAGCCGGTTCGCTTATTCGCGTCTAAGCCAGCAGGGCACGATTTAACAAGGTTTTGGCTTAAGCCGCCGGATTGTCGACGCGCTGACGCTGAAAGACTGCGCTATTGCGGCTGGACGCTCCCCAGACAGCCGGCGTCGGAGGGCCTGTGCCTGCTGTTGCGGTGACAGCTTTGGCTTTCGTCCGAAACGTACGCCAGCCGCCCTGGCACGTAGCCTTCCTGCCGTGGTCCGGCGGATGATGTCCTGCCTGGTCTTGCGGGCGATGTACCCGACCAAAGCCGCCAACACTTCGCCAAGCTCTGTTGTGGTGTCGGCCCACGGCTCAGCGAGGGAACGGTAAGTCGCCCCTCGCGATGTAATCCACTCAAGGATTGATAGGGTCTTGTAGGGACCTTCGCGTGTCAGGCGGTCCAACGCGGCGAATATGATGACGTCTCCGGGTTTCACATCTCGCAGCAGCTTCTTAAGCATCGGACGTTGACCGCTCACGCCGCTCTGCTTCTCAGCGTAAATCCTCGTACAGCCTTCGGCACGCAACTGCAGTTCTTGAATGTCGAGCACTTGGCCGTTGGTGCTCACCCTCGCATATCCCAGGATTGCCATCACAGGAGTCCTCCGTCATACGGTGAGGTCCGTGCAAATGTCCTGATTTTTGCAACCCTAAAACGGCTAATATCGCGAGCTTTCGTGTCCTCGCGAATTCCTGAATCTTTGTGCGGGTTTAGCCGATCCAACCAAGAAGACTTCCATTTTTTACGACCGCGTTATCCTGCGCTTGCCGCGCGAAAGCGTAAATCAGAATTTTTGCGCACTACTGTGCCCGACAATTCTCGCCGCTTCGGCAGATGCACAGGAGACAATCTTGGTCAGCGCAATAGCTTCGGAGGTCTAGCGGGCTTTTGTAAATAACCTCGCACAACACGTCACTATGAATGCCGGCCGGCGTGCCGGCTGTGACGACTGCTGCCGACTCAGTCAATTGGCAGACTGCATCAATCGTTACCATCGACGGGCGCAAATGCTGCCGGCCGCGTCGTACAAGACGCGGCCGCTCCGATGCGCTGCGGCCTACATACTCGCGACAACACCACAGGGAAGCATATGAAAAAGGCGTTTTTGATAACTGTTCTGTCGGCATTGACTGGAGGTTCAGTGCTCGCAGCTGACCTTCCTGCACGGACATATGCGACAACCTCTCCTGCAGCGGCGGCTCCGGCCTACGACTGGAGCGGCTTCTATGTTGGCGTCCACGGCGGCGGCGGTGGGGGCCGCAGTGACTGGCTGTTTACCCAGGCGCGCTCAACGACATTTCATGATGTGAGCGGCGGGCTCGGCGGCTTCCAGGGCGGTTATAACTTCCAGTCGGGCGCCTTTGTTCTCGGGATCGAGGGCGAGTATTCCTTCGCCGATATCAATGGATCGAGCGTCTGCCCGGATCCGACGTACGCGTGCAGTAGCAGGACGAAGGGCATCAGTGATGTCGCGGGTCGAATTGGCTATGCTGCCGATCGAGCACTGTTCTACGTCAAAGGCGGCGGCGCTTGGGTCGAAAACCGCTACGATGCAGTAAGGCTTACCCCGGCAAACACAGCTACCGGCACTGAAACCCGCGCGGGGTGGCTTGCCGGCGTCGGCGTGGAGTACGCTTTCGTCCCGAACTGGACGGTAAAGGGTGAGGTTGACTACATCGGCCTTGGCACAGACCGGGTTTCGCGCACCGCCACCAACGGCCTCTCGGCGCAAGCCCTCGACATCACCCAATCGTTCTATCTAGGTAAGGTCGGCCTCAACTACAAGTTTGGTGCTCCCACCTTAGCCAAGTACTGATCTTCGAAACACTTCTGCACTCAAAAACCCCGGCGCTGTCTGGGGTTTTTCGACTCTACCAACCACGAAGGAGTATTTCATGAAGATGACGGTTCTGGCTGCTGCGGCAGTCGCTCTGCTATGCGCGGGCAGCGCGCTCGCTGAACCACGCAACAACACCCCGCATGCACTTGCGTGCATGAAACGGTATGGCTTCACGTATGCGGAGTGGCGCGCGTACGCGGTCCCAGCTGAGAAGGCCAATCCCTACCGGGCTTGCCGCGACAGCTTAAAGCAAGGACGCTGAAATCTCTAGCAGCCGTTCTCGTGCTTCTGCGTAGCACCGGATGACCAGCAACCCTGATGGATCTCAACTGAAGCGAATGAGGCAATGACGATGAAGAAACTCGTGTTGATTTGGCTGTTTCTCGCCGGGAGCGCGTACTCGGCCTCGGCTGCTAGTGTCCCGCCAGAGTGCACCAGTCAATTCGGCTACTCGGCCCGGTGTTGTACGGCTTCGTATGGGCGCCACCCTCAGGGAAGCATGGACAACGGGCAACGGCATGCGCAATTGGCCACCTGCACGGCTAAGGAAAACTCCGGAAAACGCTAACTGAAGTGACCACGGGCCGACTTGCCGAAGGCTTCGCCTATCGATCCACACTCAATCCCAACCATGGGCAAGACGAAGATGATCAAGACAATTGGGCTCGCTATGCTGGCGTGCCTTTTATTCCAGGCGCCCGCGATGGCACAAAGCAGACAGTACTGCACAGGCGTTTGTGGAGGGACAAGAGGCGGTGAAGTCGCCAATCCGCCAAACGTTGTCGCCTGTTACCGCAAGTGCATGGGCGAAGGCAGCGAAAGCCAGAAAACCAAGCAAGGAAAGCAGCAGCGATAAGGGGATCGCCATGAAGAGTCTTTTCCGCGCTGCTGTCCTGGGTGGTTTTACCGTTACCGGCTTCGCCTCGGTCGCCCACGCTGACTTCAGCAGCGCCCGCGCACAGTGCCTCGCCAAGGCCGGCACCGATGAAGCGACGTTCTCTGCGCGTCGCGCCACAATTACCCAAGGCAAGCTTTATCGGAGTTGCATGAGCCGCAAGGGCTTCAATGTCGAAGTACTACGCAGCAACGGCTCGCGCATCTGAACCCAGTCAACCTGTGCGCTATCTTCAACTAGGAGACTAAAATGTTTGGAAGGGCAGTATTTGCTGCTGCGCTCACCTTGGGCGCAGGCGCCGCCTGTGCTCAGGAGGTCAAGATTTCGTCGGTGAGCGTGTCGCGGCTCGGGAAGGCCAACCTGTGCTCGGCCCTTGGCGGTGGCGAACAGGCTCCGGTCATCACAATTCGGCATACGCGCGGGACGGGCAGCATCTCCATCGCCATGGTCGACCGCTTGAGCAATGGCAGGACGAACGATCATGGGAGCAGCCAGGTTCAGGCCGAACCGACGGGGACAACCATTGTCCGGAACAACTTCCGACCACCGTGCAACCGGATCACGTCCCAGGGCGTGAAATCGGCCTACTATGTCACGGCGACTTCCGGGCAAAGCTCGAAAACGGTCCTTTGGGGTCGGTATCCCTAGCCTCAGCGGCGTCGCTTCCTGGGAGGCCAGCGAGACCGATTGCATTTGGCAAATGTACTTTGTCGTATCAATCGTGCTCATAATGCACCGGGCTTCGCGCGCAACATCATGAACGGTGTGCGGCGCTCTTCGCGAAGTCGTGGGCTGTGTTAGGTTCGATTGCCGCGAGGCGAATGGCCGCTACGTTCAATAACCAAAAGAAAGGCGACGACCATGAACCTGCGTGGCACGCTCGCTCTATGGCTGGGCACGCTGAGAATCTTCCTCTCAGTAAGCATCAGCCACTAAAGCAACAGGGGCCGTTGGAGCGGCCCCTGTTTTCGTCCAATAACCATTCAGGCGATGAGCCTGTATGAGTCAAAGGGCATAAGACGTCAAGACGTTTTCCATGTTGCTGCATACAATGCGCTTTGGCCGAGCGGGAGAAGCTAATGTTGCACCAATATCCCCAGACTGTCTGTTTCGCGGTCCTGCAGGAGCAGATGCCGAAGCCCACCATCGTCATCGAGCGAGACGGCAAGCTCAGGCCCAAGAATCCTGACCTCTATCGCGCGGAAGTGCGAGTTCTTCTCGAAATGAAGGATGACTGGATTGACATCACCTCGGCGCAATACAGGACGATGATCCAGCTATCGCGCGTGGTGTTGCATCACCAGCCGCTGGCGCAGATTGTTTTCAACGGAGGCGCCTCCCCCTGGGGCCTCGACCACCTGCCGCAGTACAATCAGAACTGGGCCAGCGTCGCGGACGCGATTGGCATGCGCCCTACCAAGATTCAGAAGGTATTGGTGCGCAAGAAGCCCTTGCACCCGATCATCAAGCAGAGGCAAGCCAAGCTGCGGCACGGACCGTTGCGCCCAAGTCGGGAATTACCTAGACAGAGCTGAAGACAGGAGGATTCCGGACATGAACGATAACAGTTCATACGACCTGCGTGAACTGCAAGCGCTCAGGTTGGTGCGTGCGTTTCTTCGAATACACGATGTGGCCAGCCGCAATAAGCTGGTCGAATTGGCCGAGAGGATTGCCGAGGCCGCACAGTCCGACGAAAGCCGATAAACGAACTGACTTCATCATTGCCGGGCCGCGCGCTTAGTCCGGCTTCTTTGCCGCCTTCATCGGTCATCATATCAGAGGTGCTTAAAAACAACGGCCCTTGGTTCAGACCGTAAGGGCGCAGGCACAACATGTCCTGACCCCAGCGCGCTCTTTATTGTTTGGTATTCCGAGCTGAGTAGTCAGGAAAGAATACTGATTGTTCAGTAAAGTTTGTGGTGAACATTGGAGCAGCACGTTAGCGCCCCCTACGTTTATGTTCTAGCGTGAAGGCATGAGCATAAACGAGAACAGAGAGCTTTCTTCCGACGACATCGATCGCCTGAAGCTCAGCGTTTCCGCTCTTTCATCGGGCATGTTACGCCTTACGCAACTGCTGACGACTGTTACGCCCATTCTCCTGGAACAACTGGACGGCCTAAACAGGCAGATCGCCCTGCTTGGTTCAGAGGAGAAAGACCAACAACAATAAGAAAACAGAAGATCATGTTTACCTTTAACAACGAGACCAAACACATTATGCAGGCTCTGGACCGGTCCCTCGCCGTCATCCACTTTGACACCAAGGGCAACATCCAGTGGGCCAACCGGAATTTCCTCGGTGCGCTAGGCTATACGCTTGATGAAATCAAGGGGCGACACCACAGCATGTTTGTTGATCCGGCTTATGCCGCAACCGACGCTTACCGCAAGTTCTGGAGCGACCTCGCTGCCGGGCAATTCCAGAGCGCCCAGTACAAGCGCATCGGCAAGGGGGGCCGGGAAGTCTTCATCGAAGCAACCTACAACCCCATCCTCGACGGTAACGGCAAGCCCTACAAGGTCGTCAAGTTCGCCACCGATATCACGGTCAAGACCGTGAAGATGAAGGAAGCGCTGGACCGCACGCAGGCGGTGATTAGTTTCAACCTTGATGGCACCGTTATCGAGGCCAACCAGAACTTCCTCAATGCGCTGGGGTATACCCTGAGCGAAATCACGGGGCAGCACCATCGCATGTTCGTGGAGCCCGAGTTTGCCAACAGCCCTGGGTATCGCCAATTTTGGGAAGCCCTCAACCGAGGAGAATTTCAGGCCGGCGAGTTCAAGCGCATCGGCAAGGGTGGCAAGGTTGTCTGGATTCAGGCCAGCTACAACCCGGTATTTGGGAATGATGGCAAACCTTGCCAGGTGACCAAGTACGCGACCGACATCACAAAGAAGAAGACCATCGCGCAGCAGACCACCGAATCCGTGAATTCGATGGCTACGGCAACGCATGAGCTGTCCGGCTCGATCACCGAGATAGCCAGGAGCATGTCGACAACTCGCGATTCCGTTCGGGCCGTCTCAGACGAGACGCAGAGCGCGGCAGCCGCCGTGCAGCAGATGGTTGGTGCGGCGGCAAGCATGGGCGAGGTCGTCGAATTGATCGAAGACATTTCCGGCCAGACGAACCTCCTGGCCCTGAATGCCGCGATTGAAGCCGCCCGCGCCGGCGACGCCGGACGGGGGTTCTCGGTTGTGGCTGATGAAGTGAAGAAGCTTGCGAACCAGACGACCGATTCAACCGCGAAGATCTCCGATCAGATCAAGGAAATCCAAAGGGTTTCTAAAGGAGTCTCGGATGGGCTCGAGAAGATACAGCACT
Source organism: Bradyrhizobium pachyrhizi (assembly GCF_001189245.1). GTDB lineage: Bacteria > Pseudomonadota > Alphaproteobacteria > Rhizobiales > Xanthobacteraceae > Bradyrhizobium > Bradyrhizobium pachyrhizi. Next base: position 86,534 of record NZ_LFIQ01000094.1, read on the forward strand.
TGGTGCAGGAAGCCTTGGATGGCACCAACGGCGTGGTAGCCGCCACCGAAGAACAGTCCGCGGTGACGACTGAAATCTCGAACAATATGACGACGATCTCGGATCTGGTAAATGCGGTCTAGACGAGCAGCACCTCACCCAGTTCTTGGTAATACGATGTGAGACGTCCGGTTATCGAAGATGCCGAGCCAGTAGAAGACCAGCACTGGTCCCTAGTGCCGCGTGCTTGCCGGGCTTGAATTGCCTAGACAGAGCCGCGACGCGAATTGACGACATCCCAAACAAAAGGCCCCCTCCACCGAAGTGGAAGGGGCTGTCGTGGTTCAAGCGGCGGGTTGCCGCTGTTTGGCTTCGAGCAGTTTGACAATCGCCATGTGACCCTCGCGGGCCGCGCAGATCAGCGCGGTGTCCCCGGAGTTGTCCTGGGCGTCGATGGCCGCACCTTTGGCCAGCAAGGCCTTCACGATCGCGGTGTGACCGAACACCGCCGCCAGGATCAGGGCCGTGTTGCCATCGCTGTCCCGGAGCTCAAGAGCGGCATTCTTGGCCAGCAAGGCCTCGACGATCGCGGGGTGATCACTATAAGCCGCCCAGATCAGCGCATTGTTACCGTCGTTGTCCTGGAGGTCAACTGCGGCGCCCTTGGCGAGCAGGTCCTCGACGATCATGTTGTGGCCATTGCGGGCCGCCCAGATCAGCGCGGTGTTGCCGTCACTGTTCCGGAGGTCAAGCGCTGCCCCCCTGGCGAGCAGGACTTCGACAACCTCAGTGTGGCCGCTGCAGGCGGACCCGAGCAACGCGCTGTTGCCGTCGTTATCCTGGAGATCCAGAGCCGCGCCCTTGGCCATCAAAACGTTGACGATCGTGGTGTGGCCTTCATAGGCTGCCAGGATCAGCGCGGTGTTGCCGTCACTGTCCTGGATATCGAGCGTCGCACCGTTATCAAGCAAAGCGACGACGATGGCCAAGTGGCCGTTATTGGCGGCCCAGATCAGCGCGGTATTGCCATCGCTGTCCTGAACGTCAGGTGCTGCGCCCTCAGCGAGCATGGCCTTGACGGCCGCAAGGTTACCCTCGAGAGCCGCTTCAATCAGATTGGTCATAAGAAAATCCCTTGGCTGGCCTCCGTCACGCCCGGAGGCGATGACGAGACCGATCGCCAAAGGGCGAAACGGCATGCGTGGTGGCGCCATTGTGGGGCAATGGCAGAGAGTTACAAGTGGTGCCGCCAAACAAAAAGCCCTCTCCACCGAAGTGGAGAGGGCTGTCTTGGTTCAGACGGCGGGTTGCCGCTGTTTGGCTTCGATCAGTTCAACGATCGCGGTATGGCCGTTCCGGGCGACCCAGGTAAGCGCGGTGCTGCCATCGTGGCTCTTCACGTTGAGAGCCGCGCCCTTGGCGACCAAGGCCTGGACGGCCGCAAGACCACCCTCGTGGGCCGCTTCAATGAAATTGGTCATAAGAAATCCTTTAGCTGGCCTCCGTCACGCCCGGAGGCGATGACGAGGAGAGACCGGTCGCCTAGGGCGAAACGGCATGCGTGCTTGTGCGCCGAGCGTGGAACGGGGCCGCAAAGTTACAAGTGCTATGAAAAAACTTCCCAGCACGACTCGCGCGCTGTTATGATATCTCATCAAAGAAAGTAGTGTTCCTGAAATCTATTTCTCCCCGACAACTCGAGAACGCAACCCGCTCCTTCCTCGCGAAGTTCTTCCCACCTGCCGTTGTACAGGATTGCCTTGAACTCATCATGTACGCTGAGCACCGCAATAAAGTGGGGCAAGGCCTGCTCAAACTCATGGGAACCGAGCCGCTGCAAGCCGTGAAGCCCGATCTTGCGTGGCAGATTGATGAGAAAACCAAACTCTCGGCGCTGATACACGGTAACAAGAATCCAAGTTTTCACGTTGCCCAAGTCGCTACCCGTCTATGCCTCGAGAAGGCACTTGAACATGGCTTTGGCATCATAGGGGTTAATGGTATTTACAGCAGCACCGGGGCGTTGGGCTACTACGTCGAAAAGCTCGCCAACTCCGGCCTCATCGCGTTTGCCTGTGCACGATCTCCCGGAGCTGTTTCACCCTTCGGGCTTCATGTTCCTTTGTTCGGAACTAACCCGTTTGCATGGGCGTTTCCGACACTGCAGGAACCTGTCGTCTTCGACATGGCCACTTCCGCCATTACATATTATGAGCTCGTTCTCGCGAAGATGCGCGGCGAAAGAATCCCTCCTGATGTCGCGGTAGATAAGCTCGGTCAGCTCACGGATGATCCCGCTGCCGCTATGACAGGAGGCATCCTACCCTTCGACAAGGGCTACAAGGGCTCCGCGCTTTCCATGATGGTAGAAGTGCTGAGTGGGCCTCTCGTCAACGCTGCCTTCTGCGATTACAAGAGTTTCGACAAGGATTGGGGCTTTCTTATATTCGCCTTCTCTCCGTCTCTGCTTACCGATAGCGACCAATTTAAAGCCGCGGCCTCCGACCTTACCAGTATTATCCGGGATCATGGCGCCGTCGTGCCTGGCGACAACGGTCGTTTGTTCGAGAAGAAAATACATGTCGAGGGATTGATGAACGTTGATGACGAAATCGCCGAGCTATTAATGCTGTCATGAATGATTAAATGCCGGTCCGGTAAAAAATACACCGGATGCGGTCACCAAAATTGACGGGGAGCGTTTGGCATAGCGGAGGCAATTCCTCGTCCCTTGAGGTGCAGGAACGCCCTCTCGACCAGACGACGAACGCGGTGCGCACCATCACCTCGGAATCCGCAAGTATGATGAGAGACGTCCGGTTATCGAAGATGCGGCCAGTAGAAGGACTGCCGTGCGTATGCCGGGCTTGAATTGCGTAGACAGAGCTGAAAATAGGAGGATCACGAACATGAGCGGCAACGGTTCATACGACTTGCGTGAATTGCAAGCGCTTAGGCTCGTGCGGGCGCTTCTTATACAGGATCGGGACAGCCGCAATGAAGTAGTCGAATTGGCGGAACGGCTTGCGCAATCCGATTAGAGCCGCGACGAGAATTGACGACATCCCAAACAAAATGCCCTCTCCGCCGAAGCGGAAAGGGCTTTCGTGGTTCAGGCGGCGGGTTGCCGCTGTTTCGTCTTGTTGATCAGTTTAACGATCGCGGGTTGGCTCCTCCGGACCGCCCAGCTCAGCGCGGTGTCACCAGATTTGTCCTTGGCATCGACATTCGCACCTTTGGCGAGCAAAGCCTCCACGACGGCGGTGTGTCCCTTGCGGGCCGCGCAGATCAATGCGGTGTTGCCATCCCTGTCCTGGAGGTCGATCTCTGCGCCCTTGGCGAGCAATATCTCGACGATCACGTTGCGACCTTCATAAGCCGCCAGGATCAGAGCGGTGTTGCCATTGCCATCTCCGAGATTAACCGTCGCCCCCTTGTCGAGCAAAGCCTTGACGATTGTGGTGTGGCCTTCATAGGCCGCCCAAATCAGCGCGGTGAAGCCGGCTCTGTCCTGGGCATCCAGAGCCACGCCGTCGGCAAGCAAGGCTTCGACGACCGCGGTGTGGCCCTTGCGGGCCGCTTCAATCAGTGGGGTCATAAGAAACATCAAAAATATCCCTTGGCTGGCCTCTGTCACGCCCGGAGGCGATGACGAGGAGACCGGGTCGCCAAAGGGCGAAACGGCATGCGTGTTGCCGCGATTATGGGACGTGGGCAAGAAGTTACAAGTACCAACAAGCAAAATGCCCTCTCCACCGAAGTGGAGAGGGCTATCGTGGTTCAGACGGCGGGTTGCCGCTGTTTTGCTTCGATCAATTCAACGATCGCGGTGTGGCCGTAGCGGGCAGCCAAGGCCAGCGCGGTCTTGCCTGTATTGTTCTGGACGTCGAGCGCAGCCCCGTGGGCAAGCAAGTCCTCGACAACTGCGCTATTGCCGTTGCGGATCGCCCAGATCAGAGCGGTATTGCCCTCATTGTCTTGGACATCGAGCGCCGCGCCTTTGGCAACCAAGGCCTCGACAACTGCGCTATTGCCATTGGAAGCCGCGAAGCTCAGCGCGGTGAGCCCGCTACGGGTTCGGATGTTGATAGCGGCGCCCTTGGCGAGCAAAGCCTCGACGATGGCGGTGTGGCCGTCGCGAACCGCCCAGATCAGCGCGGTGTTGCTGTCGTTGTCCTGGAGGTCGAGAACCACGTCCTTGGCAAGCAAGAGCTTGACGACCTCGGTGCGACCTTCATAAGCCGCCAGGATCAGAG
>NZ_LFIQ01000094.1:90778-107177 GCF_001189245.1 Bradyrhizobium pachyrhizi
AGTGTTGCCATCGCTGTCTTGAACGTCGAGCGCCACGCCCCTGGAGAGCAAAGCCTCGACGATTGCGGTGTGGCCACCGTAGGCCGCCCAGCTCAGCGCGGTGTTGCCACCGCCGTCTTCAATATCGATAGCCGCGCCCTTATCGAGCAAGACCTCGACGATCGCCGTGTGGCCGTTGTAAGCCGCCCAGATCAGGGCGGTGCCACCGTGTTTGTCCTGGGCATCAAGCGCCGTGTCCTTGGCGAGCAAGGTCTGGACGGCCGCAAGGTCACCCTCGCGGGCCGCTTCAATCAGATTGGTCATAAGAAAATCCCTTGGCTGGCCTCCGTCACGCCCGGAGGCGATGACGAGAAGACCGATCGCCAAAGGGCGAAACGGCATGCGTGGTGGCGGCATTGTGGGGCATCACTCGGAAGTTACAAGCGATACCGGCAAAAAAATGCCCTCTCCGCCGAAGCGGAGAGGGCTGTCGTGGTTCAGGCGGCGGATTGCCGCTGATGGGCCTCGATCAGTTCAACGATCGCGGTGTTGCCCTTGCCGGCCGCGCAGCTCAGCGCAGTGTCGCCATCACCGTTTTGGATGTTGGGCACCGCGCCGTGGGCAAGCAAGTCCTCGACGACTGCACTATGGCCGTTGCGGGCCGCACAGATCAGCGCGGTGTTGCCATCGCTGTCCTGGCGGTTGAGCGCCGCACCTTTGGCAACCAACGCCTCGATAACTGCGCTATGGCCATTGTGGGCTGCCAGGATCAGGGCGGAGTAGCCCCGCTTGTTCTGGACGTCGAGACCCGCCCCCTTCGCGAGCAACGCTTCGACGATCGCGGTGTGGCCGTTGCAGGCCGCGCAGGTCAGCGCGGTGTGGCCATCGCTGTCCTGGGCGTCGAGTCTCGCGCCCTTGGCCAGCAGGGCCTCGACGATTGCATCGTGGCCGTTGGCAGCTGCGCAGGTCAATGCGGTGTTGCCGACAAGGTCTCGGATGTCGAGAGTCGTGCCCTTGGCGACTAAAACCTTGACGACCTCCGTGTGGCCGTAGAACGCCGCCAGGATCAGCGCGGTATTGCCATCTCTATCTTGGACATCGACCGCCGCCTCTTCAGCGAGCAAGGCCTCGACGGCCGCAAGATCACCCTCGCGGGCGGCTTCAATCAGTTTGATCATAAGGAATCCCTTGGCTGGCCTCCGTCACGCCCGGAGGCGATGACGAGGAGACCGATCGCCAAAGGGCGAAACGGTATGCGTGGTGGCGCCATTGTGGGGCAATGGCGGGAAGATACAAGCTGGTACCGGCAAAAAAGCCCCCTCCACCAAAGTGGAGAGGGCTGTCGTGGTTCACGCGGCGGGTTGCCACTCTTTCAGCTTGATCAGTTTAACGATCGCGGGGCGGCCTTTGAGAACCGCCCAGCTCAGTGCGGTGTGGCCGTCACGATCCTGAAGACCGACCGCCGCGCCTTTCGCGAGCAACACCTCGACGACGTCAGTGTAGCCCTTGTAGGCCGCCCAGATCAGCGCGGTTTTGCCATTCCTGTTCTGGAGATCGAGGATAGCTCCCTTTGCAAGCAAGGCTTGCACGATCGCGACACTACCGTTGCAGGCCGCGCTGATCAACGCGGTGTTACCATCATTGTCCTGGATGTCGACCGCCGCGCCCTTGGCGAGCAAGGCCTCGACGAGGGCAATATGGCTGTTACAGGTCGCACAGATCAGCGCGGTGTTGCCGTCACTGTCCTGAATGTCAACGGCAGCGCCCTTGGCGAGCAACGCATCGACGATCGCCGTATCGCCATTGTCAGCCGCCCAGATCAGCGCGCTGTCACCATTCCTGTTCCGGAGATCGAGGATAGCTCCCTTTGCAAGCAAGGCTTGCACGATCGCGACACTACCGTTGCAGGCCGCGCTGATCAACGCGGTGTTACCATCGTTGTCCTGGATGTCGACGGCAGCGTCATTGGCGAGCAAGGCCTCGACAACTTCGGTACGGTCGTTGTCAACCGCCCAGAGCAGCGCCGTGGCGCCGTCGTGGTCTCGGCTATCGACAAAGGCGCCTTTAGCCAGCAAGGCCTCGGCGACATCGCCGCGCCCATTGTGGGCTGCCCACATCAGCGCAGTATTGCCATCTCTATCTCGGACATCGAGCGCGACGCCCTCAGCAAGCAAGGCCTGGACGGTCGCAAGGTCACCCTCACGGGCCGCTTCAATCAGTTTGATCATAAGAAATCCCTTGGCTGGCCCCCGTCACGCCCGGAGGCGATGACGAGAAGACCGGTCGCCAAAGGGCGAAACGGCATGCGTGGTAGCCGCCATTGTGGGGCAACGGTGGGAAGTTACAAGTAGGGCCAAACAAAAAGCCCTCTCCGCCGAAGCGGAAAGGGTTGTCGCGATTCCAATCGCAGAGTTGGTCAGTGCTTAATATTCCCTCTCAGCAGCTTACGATAGCCCGTGCGAGCTAGCCACCTGGCCCGCGTCAGATGACTCTCGTGCGCCCGCCGTGCTCGCTCCGGTTCAGCCTGCGGATCACGATGCAGCACGATCTGTGTGACCTCGCGCCAATCCGCACCCTCGGCATCTGCATCCAGAACACGACAATACGTGACCCATTGCTCGATGTCGTACTGCGTCACCTCCATAACATCAGGGGCGATGTCGGCGATGTTGCTTTTGGAAGGGCTCCCTTGGGACATCTTGCACCTCACGTGTTTCAGCCGACCAGCCAACCCGCAGTAAGCCTATTGACCCGTCGGTGTTCGTCAACCGCACGCTATGCAACACGTGGTGCGCGTGGTGCACTATTGAGTTAACATCATCAATAATTTCGATGATTGCGCATACGAATTCGATGAGATCGGCCATGTTCGAGACTCCAAAGAAGCCCACCGCCCTGAGCCTGAACCAAGTCGTCCTGCGCATTATCAAACTGAACGACGGATTGCAGGAGTTCTGGTCCAAGAGTCACGGTTGGGCTCCAATCGAAGCTGCCGGGTTGCTGAGCAAGTCAAGGCTCGACTGGCAGGTCTCGCTTTCCAAAACCCTGCATATGTGGATCGAGAAGCCCTCGCACGCACTCACGCCTGGAGAGCTCATCCTGGCCTGGGCCAATCTCGGCAGCCTGCTTGAAGGTACGCTGAAGCTGTTCCTGTCTGTTTGGTACAATGACTACGCCGCGGATATTGAGAACCTCAAAAAGGCAGGCGCGTTCAACAAGAAAAAGAACAAAATAGTTGAGCCCGATGTCTTAATGCTGGAGCCTCTTCGGAAATACTTCGCGCAGAAGGGCCTGCTTAGCAAGAACAGCCTTGCACTCATCAAATTGGTCCAGCAGCGACGGAATGCAATTCACGCGTTTCAGAACAAGGACATCGGCACCACCAAGGAATTCAACGACGCACTCAGGTGTTACTTGGATACACTCCGCGAGGTGAACGGTAGGCTGCCCTACCCCGACGACATCTACTCACCGAGCGAAATCTGAGAGGCGGATGGCCCCTGCGGCACCCATCTACTTACCATCACTGGCTTCTCGAGCGCTTTGATCCGAGCCGGTCCTTACCAAACTTTCATCTGCCGGCCAGCTTCCATTCATCCGGGACATCCTATCTTTAATCTCGCCGTGATGTACGGGTCCAAACGGACCGATCGCGGCAGGGAGACCAGAATGCGCAGCCGCGCTTGCCTCTGATCTGAAGTCCCCACGTACTTTTCTATTACTCCCAATGATTATCCGCCGATGGCCGGCTATCGAGCCCGTCGTCGGCGGTGCGTGGCTAAATCTTATTACCAGCTTCATTGAGGACACGGACAATGCCACAGAAATCCGGTGCTGCCTTCAAGGCAGGTTTTTTCGCTTGTGCTATCGCGGTCACTGGTGTCGTCGGCTATGGCGGCGATCTCGTCGTCAAGCAGATGCGGCCAGACCTGGAGAAAGCCGCCGTCACCACCGCCAAGACTTGGGTCAAGGAGGCTTTCTTTGATGAGCCTCTTTTCACCAAACCGGTTTACGTCACGCTTTACTACTCGGACGAAGCCGATGGCCATAAGTACCAGACGTGGAAGATGACCTTGCAAGGCAAGGAGCACGTCCACGGCGAAATCGAGGACGTCGACAACGGCAATAAAGGCGTGGTTGATGGCTACTGGCGCGCCGGCACTCTCAATATCTCCTATGCGTCGGCTGCCCCTGACCGGCCCGGCATCGGCTCCTTCACGCTGCGACCGATGTACCCCGGTCTTGCAGACAAGACAGTCACGTATGCGGGCCTCGCCCTCGTTCACGAGTGCGAGTGTCAGGTCACCTCCGCTGTGAGCACCGGCGGAGATCAGCTGGGAGTCACCCCGAACGGTCCGATGCTGATCGTGCCGGCAGTGCTTACCAACGAGCGTGTTCTGCCGCAGAACATCGCGGCGTCGTTCTTCGTTAAGAATCCGGCGAGGCCCGATATTGTCTGGCCTTCCGACATCATGAAGACCGCCAGCGCCAACAATCGCTGATTGGGAGTTGCCACAGTTTGTCGAGATACTGCGCGGCGCCCGATTCACGGTATCCACAAAGCAAAAGGAGCGCCGTCAGGCGCTCCTTTGTCGCTATCAGGGCGAGGACTTCACGCCCAGGCCAATCACTATCCCGCCAACCTTCATGTCAGGCGGCAACGAGGAAATCGCCGTGTCTGTGACGTCGAGGTCACCCGTCACGGTCAGTCCCGCGGGCAAGGCCGTAAGCTTGGTCTTTCGCAGGATCAGATCGCCGCCGATGGTCATCTGCCGGGGCAGCATCGTGGTCGGCACTCCCGTGAGATCCAGGCCTTCATCGAGTGTGAAACCCTCCGGCAGGAAGTTAGTGACCGTGTCCTCTTTGACGTTGTGGGGCTCAAACCGCAGCATGGTTTCTCCAAGTAGGTCTCCCGTCACGCCGGGAAGACATGACAAAGACCGCAGCCCTGGAGGCAAACGGTACGCGTGATGCCCGGATTGTGGGGCAACGACTGGCGCTTGCAAGTCCCCAAAGGCGAGAGCGTTTCGTACTTCCATCCGAGCGGTTGCACCTCAGCGAGGTGATACAGCGCTCTCTCGCCGTTCTCCTCGGCGGCCATCAGCCTTGCATACCGGCTGACCTGACGCAGATTTCCGTTCGCCGCAAGGGTCAAGCCCTCGCGCAGGCGCGCCCTTCGGGTGCGGTGCCCGTCTCTCTCCGTCCTCTCGGTCACCGGCAAGGCCGAGTGGCCGCCAGAACAGGAGAGACGACATGAGCAAGGAACGCTTCGATATTCACCAGCATCTGACTGACCGCATCGTGGCGGCGATTGAAGCCGGTGCCGGCCCGTGGCAGATGCCTTGGCACCGTGGCAGCGGTGGACGCCATCCGGTCAACATCGCCTCCGGCAACAAGTATCGCGGTGTGAATGTTCTCGCCCTCTGGGTTGAAGCCCAGGTGACCGGCTATGGCTCACACGTGTGGGGCACTTATCGCCAATGGGCGGAGAAGGGGGCTAGCGTCCGAAAGGGCCAGAAGGCTTCCTACATCGTTTTCTACAGGCAGACTGAGGTCGAGGCTGGCGATGATGCCGAAAATGAATCAAAGAGCCGCGTATTCGCCCGCGCGGCGCCTGTATTCAACGCCGAACAGGTGGATGGCTCACCGCAGGTCACGCCTGCCGCTCCCGTCGAGGATCTCCACGATGTCGACGGCTTTGTCGCCCGCACGGGGGCGAAGATTGTCCACGGCGGCAACCGCGCGTGCTTCGTGCCGAAGCTCGATGAAATCCACATGCCACGGCGAGAACTCTTCACGGGCTCTGCAACGTCAACGCCGACCGAAGCCTACTACTCCACCCTGCTCCACGAGTTGACCCATTGGACCGCCCTGCCTCATCGCTGCGACCGCGACCTCTCTGGGCGCTTTGGGACTGACTCGTACGCGATGGAAGAGCTCGTGGCCGAGCTTGGCGCCGCGTTCCTGTGCGCCGAGCTTGGGATTGCGGTCGAGCCGCGTGCTGACCATGCGCAATACCTTGCCCATTGGCTGAACGTGCTCAAGGCCGACAAGCGCGCCATCTTCACCGCTGCTTCAAAGGCTGGAGAAGCATTGTCATTCCTGCAAAGCGAGAGGCCCGCAATCGCTTCGCCGCTTTCATCGTGACCAGTATCGCGCTGATCTCTCCACTTGCTGGCCATATTGTTAATGCCTCCTGCGCCGCTGCAAAGCGGCGCGCCGGACGAATTCGCGATGCAACGTGGAGGTGCATTAACCCTTCTGAACACTAGCCTTACGCGCAACAAAGACGTAGAACCCCGTTGACGAGCATTGCTGGTTGGGTCAGCATTCTTTACCTAACTCGCACAGGAGTTATCTCATGAAGCAGGACGCATTGCTTTTTCTATCCCTTTTCGCTCCATTGATTTTTGGCCTGCTAACTGTTCTAGGCATGTACTTCGTAGCCCGGCATGAACGCCATGTGCGCCGCCGCGGTCATCCGTAGCATTGTGAGGTGAGGCTTTGGCCTCACCTCACAATGCTATCAAAATACTGCACGTCATTGCTTTCGGCGCGTTCACGGATCCGGTACAGGCCGGATAACACGCGGCCAGCATTTGTGATCAAGAGCTGAACGACCAACAGCGAGGATGCGGCGGAGTAGATGCCCGCAAACAGCAGTTGATCGTCCGTGACGAAAGACCCTCGCGATCCTTCGGAAATCGCGATCGTCGCCACAACGGATATGGCGAACAAGGGTTCCTTCATTAGATAATTCCGCCGAAGGGCCAACAACAACCGCAACTGGGTTGTAAATGTCGGATCCACTTTCCGGTCAGGCTCCTGCACGTATACAGAGTCGTCGATGACTTGAAAGCCCGTGGCCGCCAGGGCTTTTCGAAAGCTATTCACTCGCGTGTGCAGCAGGATGATCGTGAGCATCCAAGTGACAGGCACGATGATCCACCAGCGCGTGGGCGCAGCCAGCACAATCAATAAGAGATACAGAACATAGATAAACAGCCAGCCGAGCAGCATAACCATGTCGTTTCGTCGGACGAAAAACCGATTCCAGACGATCTCGATGAACCTCAAAAGAAAGATCCAATAGACAAAGCTGTAAATCGAGCAACAGACAAAACCGACCCCAAGCATGATCGACCGCGGTTTGTCGAACAGGTTGGCGCTGACCATTCCTGACCAGTCGTTTCTGATGGTCGCAACAGCGGTGTCGGCAACCAGCGGCCGCACGAAAGCGCCTGCAATAAAGAAGAGGATTGCGACTATCAACGCTCCGAGAAGGTTGGAAGAAGGGATCTGATACCCGCACTTCGAGGCATCGTCATCCGTCGCAAAGAGAGCCTTGTTATTCATTTGGTGAGCAAAATGTTCAACCTATGAGCCAGAAAACATACAACCATCAGACGAATCTCTTCAAGGTCAATCCGCAAGATTCCAAGAAGAACTGCGCAGCGACCGGCCTCACTCAACGGAAACTGCACCTTGAGTCATTCTTGTAGGCACAACGCAGCGGCCCGTCAGCCAATGAGCATTTCGAGACGAGCCGCCGCTTCCGGGCGATCATGCGCAACGATTCAAGACGGGCGCTCACTTGAATGCGTCGTTAAGGATCGCCGCAATGCGTGAGCCGGCAAGTGCAATCCGCTGATTGGCAATCTTGCGTGCCTTGGACTGATACGCTTTCGTCAGCCTGTACGGGCCGTCACCACCGCGGATCGGCGGCGCGTACACTGATTGCTTGGCAATCTCGAAGCTTTCCTGGATCCAGTCCTTCTCATCCGTCGAACCGGCATCCGCAGTGCGAAGGTCCGCCGCTGCGTCGATGGCATCCTGCGGCGGCGCATCGGTCGGTCCCAGCAACCCGTCCCAGAACGCGTGCAGTTTTCTGGCGCTTCCGCACCTGGTGCAGCTGACCTTTACGTCGTTTCCGCCGGCATCCCCATCCTGCTCGGCGTGCGTAAAGCGGGACGTCGCGTGCAACGGTTGGTGCAGGTCTCCGACGAGATGCAGCAGCCAGGAGAGATCGTATGACCGCACTCCATCTTGAGCCGTTGTGTCCGCAAGCGTCTTTTTGAAGGCGGCGATTTGGGTCTGGGCGTTGGGCGCTTGCGGCTGTTGCAACGGGGTGCCATCCGTCGAGAACGGCTCGTCGATGAAATGCCAGTACTTGTGGCGGAAGTGATCGTCATAGCCGATGTTCTGCGAGGCTTCGGGCGTCTGCGGCGCTACATCGCCGTTTCTGTCGCCATCGTTGTGGTAGTCGCTGAGCGACTTGATCTGGTCGGACCACGTTGCCGCCTTGACGAACGCCACCTGATCGCGCTGGCTCGCCGGGACGCCCTGGATCCAGCCATCGTATTGAGGATTGAGCTTGAGCAGGCGTGTGGCTTCCTGCTTGGCGGCGGGCGTCAACTGGCTCCAGGCCACAGCAGCCGCCTCCATATGTCCGAAATTATTCCAGGCGTTGGCGGGGGCCCCAAACAGCAACGCACAGCCCAACGCGATCCAGAAATGTGCCTTCATATGAATTCTCGCTGAAATTGAAACTTGAAATGACCCGCTAAGGTTGCGGACGCGGGCTTATAACTCGCTGCTGATAACGACGCAAGGCGCGGCCTGACCGCTGGTGCATGGCATGCCAACCGTAACGCAGTTGCGATGCGCGATAAACCTTTCCGCCGGGATTGACGGACTACGTACGCTTCGCACAAATACTCGCTTTAAGATTGCATTTTACCGGGCTGTCAGAGTATTGAACGACTAAGAATTCGCATCGGAAATTGCCTTCCTTGCGAATCTGGATTCGTCAGTGCGCGATAAGGCGGTCCTCACAGCTTCTTCTTTCAGCTCCACGACGAGCCTCGAGATGAGCCAACGCGTAGGGGATTCGGTTCAACGAGGGACGCACTATCAGGGCGTCAAAGAGGAAGCGCAGCGAGAGCAAAAAAGGGGGAGACCAATGCTTGGCTTTTGGCGCAGGAGTGAGGCAGCGGAAAGAAAAGAGAGGCAAGATCAACTTCGAAAGAAGTTGCTCACTGAATTTGCCAACAACAGACAGTCAAATTGTGCACAGACCGCGATTGCTTACTGCGAATACTGTATCACCGAATATGAGGAGTGGTTCGAATTCAATGAGGGCCGGTGGCTGGGCTGGCAAAAAATTGCCATCATCTTCGGTGTCGCTGCTACCCTTGTCGCGGCAATCACTGTCCCGCCAGGCTTGATCGCATCCTACCCCATTTTTGGCTATTTCGGTTGGCTACGGGCCATTCCGGCGGCGATTGCGACAGTCGCGGCGACCTTCCTGGGCAGCTTCATGTATCGTGAGGATGCCGTGAGGCACGAGCTGACCGCAAATGCACTCTGGAACGAACTGGTCAAATTTCAAGTCGGCGCCTTTCCCTATAATAATAAGGATGAAGCCGCCGACACTAGCGCCTTTATGGGCGCGATATGCCGGTTGATCGAGGTGGAAGTGAATACGTGGGGAGCTTCGGTGCGAGGACAGAGAGAAGGAGATGTAAATCCGCCTCCTGGAGCACCAAACGGGCACCCGCACGCGTCGCTAAAGCCCCCTGCTGGTAGCGCCTGAGCTTCTTTTGCAACTGCTCCTGCGGAAACCAGGATGCAAAACTGCTCGCATTCGAGGAAACCTTAGCTGGCAACCCAGAGCCTAGCCCTATGCTCTGTGCTCTACATACCACGTGTCCCACCGACGCATGATAGCTAGTTCCTCCGACGACGCGGACGCGCTAGCTTACGACCTTTAGGCAAGGGCTTGGGAGTCTCCGCCCGCTTCGATGGCTCAACGAAGAATTCGGACAAATCAACGCCCAGCCCTTCGGCGATGCGCTCGAGAAGATCAATCGTCGGGTTTTTCGATTGCCGCTCAAGACTGGCTATGTAGGAGCGGTCAATCCCCGTCTCGTAAGCCAATTTTTCTTGCGAAACTCCGCGTTTCAGGCGGATCCGACGCACGTTCCAGGCGACAAGTGCACGAGTTTTCATGCAGCAACGCATGCCATTCGCTCGGGCGTCAAACCACTGGCTATAATCCAACTATTGCTTCACGGTAGTAACGGGGGATTGATCACGCTGCACTTGGGCTACAGTGACTGAATTGCAGGGCCAACCCGCGCCTTGGACAGTCGGTCGATTCGCTTGACAACCTGAAGTGGCACGAGAAATTGTGCCAAGAAATGCAAGGATGCTTGGAGTCCATCATGGAAAATCGTTCGGCCAAGATTAAAACGATCTGCGGATGTATCGATCACTGCTTTGCATATGCAATGTGGTGTGAGGACTTCGCCCCACACCTTGATCCGGACGACATGATTTGGGGGTTAGACCGAGCTGCAGATCTCCTTGCGGAGGCGAGTATGCTGCAAAGCTTCCTCGCGTTGCGCAAACTGGACGATTTCTTGGGCGGCGTGACGCCCAAGCCTGGTGACCTCACTGCTGCCGACTTCGGCATCGAGGCACCAGGCGTGCTTGGCGAAGTTGGCAGTGCCTTCCTGGCGAAAGATGAGCGAGAGACGATAAATAAAGGTGTCGCGCACCTCACCGAAGACCTGTCCCTCGATGCGGATAGCGAGGTTGATCTACATCAGATCCTCGAACGGTCGATACCAGTCCTTTCCAGACTGGTGGGCGAGCTTCGCAAGCTGGACACTGCGCAGGAGGCAACCTCTTCGCTCGACGGAACCGAGGACTTGATCGGGCGCGCCAAAAATATCAAGACGCCCGCCGAGAAGCGGGCTGAAGCGGCACAGGCTCAAAAGCCGCCTGAGCGACAGGACTGAATTGCATGGACATCGACAAACTGAGGAAGGCGGAAATACAGCGGCACGAGCTGACCGCAGCCGACGACGTCTATACATTCTACCACGACGAGACCAACAACATCATACGCTTGCGCATCGTTGAAGGCCGCCTGAACGTTGCCAAATTGAAAGTATTCGTCCTGGGCGGCGTCGTGCACGAGGGCGAAGCCCGACCGATAGAGATTCAAGCGCTTCGTGAAGCGATGCGCATCCAAAAATCGGCGCCCGAGATCAAGCTGGAGCATGTCGCCAAGGGCAGCTTCCTCGAAGTACTGGGCTCGAAAAAGCTGACCACCTTCTTGCGGTGGATCGCCGATAGCGGGCTGATGGTTCACTGTCACGATCTCGACCCGCTCTACTGGTCGATTGCCGACATCATCGATTCCATCGTGCCGAAGCTTGGCGATCGCTCGCTCTTGCCTTATTGCGCCCTCTTGAAAAGTGATTTGGCGGCGGTTCTGCGTTGCAATTTGCCGGCGACCGTCCAACTTTTCGATGCTTACGGGTATCCCGGCCTATCGCCCGAGGGGCGAAAGCCGTTCCTGGAAAAGCTGGTCGAGCTTGTGGACCATTACCGCGCTGTTCTACAGCCGCAGAATACCATGGTGCTGAGGAACGTTCTCAGGGCCGGACGGTCTCTTGCAAGCCTCGACTTTATCGAGGGATTTCCATCCAACCTCTTGATCGATGAGTTCAGCACCTTCTACAGGGGGCGGATCGCGATATTCAAGAATTCCGGTCATACCTTTGATGAGGAGTCGACTATCCAGGATCATCTCCTGAACACGCCTCTCACCAGCAATAGCAGGCCGGTAAAGAACTTTCGCTTCGCAGATTCAAAAGCCGAGCCCGGCATCCAACTGTCCGACGTGATGGTTGGGGTGCTTGGAAAGATGCACACCTACTTCACGATTACGGATCGCGATGACGTCGCCATAGATCGGGCGGCTCTGGCCGAAACCAGCCTGGAAAATGCAAGTCTCCTCCGCGATCTTATTTCTGCATCGCACGAGGCGAATGTCGCCTTTCTCCACCACGTTGCGAGTCTGCATGATCTGGACAAGCTCGACCTGTTCCTCCGATTTCCAGATGGGGCCTACGCATCCTGACGAGGTCGCACCGCACCCGGACCGTATCGCCAGGCGGAGACTCATTTGTACGCGCGGGGTCCCTATTTTATTTTTTGCACTCGTAATAGAAGCGCTCTCCCCGCTCGTTGACGTCTTCCCAAGGCTTGTGCGGGTTAACAGGCGAAGGCGGAAACTGGCCCTCCATTTGGCGCTTGTCGTATGCCGCGTCCTGCTTGAGTCGAACGATTACCTGATTTGTTGTATCCGTAACGCTGGAAGGCTCGCAGGAGACGCAAGTCTGGTTAGACTTGCACCAGTTGCCGATCACGGCCAACTTGGTGCCTGCCGCCGGGCCGATCGCGAGGTTCTGGAGTATGCGATTCTTGTCCGGCGCGTTCGGGTCCGGCTCAAGGCTGAGCTGCAATCCTTGTTCGTTGTGCCAGTTGTCGCTCAGTTCGCCGACCGGCATGCGAGGGATGATTATCCCGTTAGTCGTCTCCAGCTTTGCACCGGGGTTGTTTCTCTTGAGGCATTCGATGAAGCTAGCGGCCTGTTCCGGACTAGCTCCTGTGGACTGCTGAACGCCACCTATGTCAACCTTGATCGTCTTTCCATCAATGGAGAATCCGGCGTTGGCTTTTTGCGGGAGCAGCGCGAGACAAACGCCGTCCGGCGGGGGTCGAAAAACGAGGTAAGCCACTATCGCAAAGATCACACCGAGGCCAAGATAGATCGCAACCCTCTGCATCGGTCTATCTCCGCCGGCATTGTGGTGTAAAACGCATGGGCGACCAGGACGCTTTGAACATGGCCCAGAACCTGGTTGTACTGACTTCCACACAGCCAGGCGCGATTATAAGCTGGTTGCCAACTAAGACGTCCACATTGACTCCGGGATTTCCGCCACGCAGCCTCTGGTCTGGCTCGGGCAGCCATCGTTGCATGTTTTCACCACTGAATGCCGTCCCGATTTGGCTTCGGTACGGCCTCACGATCTGGACCAGTTCTTGCGCAATGTCCGCGGAATTGTTAAGCGCGCCGTCGATTGCCCGGTCGGCAGTGGCGACCAAGAGATAGACAAGCACCGCGTCCGTAAGCCTGTCGCCGCCCTGCAGCGCTAGCTGCTCGAGCGCCTGCAACGTATTTATGGGCGGAGGCGTTTGCACCGACATTCCGCCTTTCGCGAGCAACTCGGCAGCCGCCTGCTCGGAGGCCGGCGAGAATAGATTGTAATCGACCGTGCAATGGTTATTGCTCTCGGACGCGGAGCAGCTTGTGTTGCCCTTTCCATTGGCTTGTACGGTCGGACACGCACAATCATTTGCGTGTGCGCCCTCCGACGGCACGGATGCAGTGGCAAAGCCGAGAAGCAGGCTCACCGACAACAGAAGTGCTTTCTGCATATCAACCTCCTGCCAAAGGTGCTTGTACGAGTCCGTCAGCGCGACTGGCCCTAGCTCCCTCGTTCGGCTTTCTTAAGTGACTGGCGTACCCCCGGCCTGCTGAATGACGGTGCGCACCTCTTGCGGCGTTTCGGTAACGTATTGCCGGTATCCCATGATCTTGATGGAGGAATTGACGCCATTTTGTTTCTGGCCCGTTGTGATGGGCAGCGGTCCACTCGCCTTCAGGGCATCGAACCAGATCTTTGATCCATCTGTGGTCGTCAGGCACGTGAAGGACGGGAGGGCGGCCTTGATGACAGGCGCCACCTCGTCAATCGTCTCCAGGACGAGCTGTGTAATTGACCAGTCCACCCTCGTCTGGGCGTTGCCGTTATCGCCACCGCGTTCGCCTGAAATGGTGCGACGCGCGCGAACAACCTCTGCGGCGTCGATATCAACGCGAGAACCGTCCGTCGCCGTCAGCGTGACCATCGCGTGCCCCCAAAATTGATGAACTAATAACTTGGCGTAACGTGCTGAAATGCAACTACTACCTTTACGGGAACCAGCATCAAAAGACAAGTGCGATGCGGGCCGAAGACCATAGTCGATTGCACGCTTGGGGGGCTCCGGCCGCGCCGCGCATCAAGGGTCGAGACGAGCGGCAAAGCCGCCCTTGACGCACGCCGCGCCCGGCGCGTGCTGCTGGCCATCACCAATGCCGGAGACCCGGCATTGGCGCCGCAGGCTTTCGCGGGCCTCTCGCCTTTCAAGTGGGGCAGGTGTTAAGGCAAACGCAGCAAAGAGCGTGGTACGCAGCGCATGGCGGCCCTGCCACACTCCGAGGCAGAAATCCGACCCACCCGCAGGGTTATCGAGCCAGCCACTTCGATGTGATGGTATAATTGACGTTAAGAGAAGACCGATGCAGCACAGCTTCTACACGATCGGATACGAAGGCTCCCAGGTGGAGGCCTTTGTCGCGACGCTGCGCCGCGCTGGAGTGCAGACCTTGATCGATGTCCGCGACTTGCCGCTTTCACGCAAGCCCGGGTTTTCCAAATCGGCGCTAGCCGCCAACCTGGAGGCCAGCGGCATCGGCTACATTCACCTAAAGGGATTGGGCGACCCAAAGCCGGGCCGTGAGGCGGCACGGGCTGGGGAGTACGCGGAATTTCGGCGCATCTTTGGGCGCCACATGAAAACTGAATTTGCACAGCGTGATCTTGCCAAGGCGGCTGAGTTGCTGCACGAGCAGCCATGCTGCCTCATGTGCTTCGAGCAGGACCACTGCAATTGCCATCGGTCTATTGTGGCCGACCATCTGGTAAGGCAGACTGGGTTGCAATTGCATCATTTATCAATCGATAGTTCACACCGCTCATATGCCCGGCGCCCACACCTCCCTGGGTTCACCTTCGCCTAACATCGGCGCAGATGAAGCCATCATCATAGTCAAAGCTGCACCGCAGCTCAGCGGAAAGCATGGCGAGACGGTTTGCACCGCGGCCGTGACTCGGTCAAAGCAGTGGGTGAGACTCTACCCGATTGCGTTCCGGACCTTGCAGGATGCGCAGCAATTCCGCCGCTGGGATGTGGTGCGATACAGCTCCCAGCGGCCGCGCGATGACAAGCGCATCGAGAGTCGACGCCTGGACCATCAGAGCTTGGTAATCACCGGAAGCCTGCCGCAGCGGGAGCGCTACGGCTTGGTGGCACCTATGGTCGTTGAAAGCCTCGAAGAAGAGCGCGCCCAGGGGCATAGCCTTGCCTTCATCCGGCCGAAGATCAGCCGGTTTACTGTGGAAAAGAAGCCAGCGGACGAGCTTGAAGATGAGCGGCAGAGATACGAGCTAGCCGCCAAACAGACGGACCTATTCCTTGGCCCCATCATTCCCTATGCGCCATGTCCCTATCGTTTCAAGTACGACTACGAGACTAAGGACGGCAAGCGCACCGGCACTTGCCAGGACTGGGAGACAGAGGCCACGTTCTTTCATTGGCGGCAGCAGTACTCCGAGGATGAAACCGTCAAGCGCATGAAAGCGCGCTGGGGCGACGAGATGCCTGCCAAAGGACTACTGTTTGCCATGGGAACGCACTCTCAGTATCCCGATACGTGGCTGATCAATGGGCTTGTCCAGATGTCTGAGGTTGGTCAGCTATCACTGGACCTCGGGTGAACGGGGCGGCCTTGAACCGAGAACACAACGCGTCAGAAGCCTTTACAGCGCTGTTCCGAAGGTTTGAGCACGCGTTGAAGCTTGGGGACTTCCTTGCGAAGAAGCAACGAGCAGAGGCCGACTGGCGGGCTTTCGCAGAATCTCTAGGAGTCGAGTTCTTTGTGGGGGTCCGGCAATCCAAGAAGGCACCTACTCTCATCCAAGAGCCACCGCGACGATTGATGGCTGACCTGACTTGGAAGCCAGATGTCCCGATCCCGATCGAGAACGTCGTTGAGCTATTCCAGCGTGGCGTTTGTCAGGTCCGCAACAATCTTTTCCATGGCGAGAAGTACATCGGTTCACGGGAAGCGCAGAGCCGTGACGAAGCTTTGGTGTCGGAGTCCCTTTGGGTCCTCCGCCTCGCCTCTGAGAAAGCGCCCAAGCTGAAGCTCTGACCTTTGCTGGAGCTGTTCGTTCCACCATCTGGTGGGCCCAAAATCCACGTAACGAGATGCGGCCATCCTCTACGTTCCGTAGAAGCGGTGCAGGATAGCGACAGCGCTCGCCTCAGAAAGAGAGGCCGTTGGGCTGCAGGCCTGGGGTCACGAGTAAGGAATCTATTAAAATTTGAACGATAAAAGTGGTCCAACCCGCCTCGGCGCTGGATTGCCATTTCTTACACAGCTACTTACACAGGGCTCAAATTTTACAAAAATATCCAATAATTTCAATGGCTTTAGCCACACCCTATCAGACTTAAAATAACTTCGGAAAATCCGAATTTCCCCTATAAATACAGCATATTGTAGAACGACTTTCAACCATAGTCCTTTTTCTCGTGCTATTTCCCCGTAAAACAAAGCAATCCGACTTACACAATTTTCCGTCGTGATGATGGCTTGAGCATAAAATCCTTGGTATAACCCTGCCTGTCATGCATCCTGTGCGGGCGTGGCGAAATTGGTAGACGCATC
>NZ_LFIQ01000094.1:107187-113939 GCF_001189245.1 Bradyrhizobium pachyrhizi
GATCGACCTGAGTGCCCTGGAGGAAACTCCAGGAGCAGAACTGCTCAAATTCGGGGAAACCTTCACTGGCAATCCCGAGCCAAGCCCCAACCACCCCGGGGAAGGTGTAGAGACTAGACGGGCAGCACCTAAAGCGATTCTCGCTACGGTGAAGGGATAGTCCAGACCACAAACGCGATTCAAACCGCGGCGGCGAAAGCCGTAGAGGGTACGAAAATCCGTAGGGCAATTGCCTGTCCCGGTTCGAGTCCGGGCGCCCGCACCATCACTTGCCGCCAAAGAGCTGTCGCACTCCCTGCCAAAGCCATGACCAGAAGCCACTTTGTTCGGGTGTGCGCGAAGCGTAGTACGCCTGCCGACGCATTTCTTCTGCACGTCGTCCCGCAGCAATCTGCTCATCAGACCACTGACCAGCCCACTGAATCACGCCATTGGTGATCAGGTAATGAGATCGGCAAGGCAACTGCCAATTACCAATGGAAGGTCGAAGTGTCGGACGACCGTCGCGCTCAGTAAAATTCCATCCGGCCGGGTTAAGCGGCGTGATCACCTTGCTCCCACATCCGCAAGCGCAGAGGTGCCCAGCGACTGCGTATTCTTCTGATACATAGAGGATATCGGAGGAAAGCTGCTTTGGCAGATACTGGACGCGCTGGAGGGTGATCGTTTTCATTTGGATTCAGTAAAGATACGTAGGTTGGCAACATTCATCAACAAATGATAGGCCGCGTTATCGTCAACATAGAAACCGCGCAATTGCTTGTAGCGGATCATAGCGATGCAGGCGTTTAATGCATTCAATTCAGCGATCTGAACATTCCGTCGGTAGATGTCATCGGGGTCATCAACGACTTCGGCCAAGCCCATTGCCTTGACCTCGGCCGCGTTGTCGGTGCCGTAGTACGTTGCCCGGATCGTGCCTGATAGCGGCCCTTGCTTCCGGTTCAGCCCCATTCCAACGTCAATGAATGGGATGCCCAGGCTGATCAGCAGGTCGAAAATTTCTGCACGGGCCGAGCCTTTATCGACGCAGACAAAGGCAAATGTAACGCCCGCCAGATCATCGGCAGATGACTTATCAATGTATTTCTTCCGCAAGATGAGCCCATTGCGGAAATTGTCGTAGCGCCCCTGGTAAACGTCAGCCTTGCCCTTATCGAGCTCATCCTCAGTCAGCTTGCCGGGTGAGCGGTATGCGTTGTGGACGTGGTAAACATCGCCATCAAAACCCCTGATTTCCTTCACTGGTGTCTTCACCAGGAAATCAAGAAGGTAGGCTCCAGTGCCGCCAAGTCCGATGACCGCGACAACTTCCTGCTTGAACACAGCGGCGAGATCACCAATTTCAGCACGGGCCGTAAGCGAGTCCTGAAACTTGAATGGGGAATCCGTGACCACGTCAGTGTCTATCCGGAAAGTGAGGGGGTTGGCCCCATGTAGCTCAATGGCTGGCCCGGAAATGATCCTCACGTAGCTCTCAATCTTTTCAAAGAAATCCGTGAAGCCGTTCCTGTTCGTCGGCTTGTTGGAGAAGGACCGTTCGATAACCACATCGTTCTTGCTCAGCGGGACATTGACGACCCCGCCACCAAGGTTTGGAATCGGCTTGCCATCAAGGCCGTAAGGGACCGAACCGGCGAAGTAGACTTCGTGGTTGCTCTGCTGCATCCGATACTTGTCGATCGGCACGAGAATGGTGACGATCGCCCCGACCTGGAGAGCGCGTTGGCTGTCCAGGTACGGAATATCACGCACGACAAGGTAACTGCCATCGACTCTCAAGGCATAGCCCTTTTCAAGGAGCCGACGGATGTCGTCGTTATGATTGGCCAGTTCGATCAACAATGAAGGACATCCCATCTTTGACTTTGACACTGCCCCCTGGAGAGAGGATCCCCTCCGGCTTGTTGCCGTTACCGCGGGTGTACGTCACCGAGTAGGTGATTTCCGGATGTTGCGGATAATCTGGGTGCGCCAGGGTGACCACTTCTGTGTAGGTGATCGTTTCGTTCTTAGGAACTTCGTGCGGCGTACCATCGACAACGATGGTCACCGTCTTGTCCTTTTGATTGTCGTGCTCGTCTTGTTTAGCCATCGGTGTTGCTCCTTCTGTTGGGTTATCCACGCGGCGGATTCGGATCGCCGCCGTGACTATCGCTTTGGGCGATGCGGCCATCCTGGTTGTGGATCCGCAGCTCGGTCTTCTGGTTGCGGCTGACCTCGCGTGCGTAGTCGACCGCTTCCTGCTTGGTATCGAAGTGCCCGGATGCCCGGTCGGCACCGCCGCGGCGGACGTCCCAGCCTCCCCCCTGATGCGGCACCACATGGTGCGTTTCAGGCCCCTTTTTTGCTGTCATTGGCTATTTTCTCCTTTTTTCCGTTACTATAAGTACGTATACTCCGAACATTACGGCATACGGATACGCGTTGTCAAGCACCTCATGTGCTGCTACTCTGAACACCGAAAAAGGAGACAAATCGTGACCACGCCGCTTGGCGACAAAATCAGAGACTTACGCAAGAAGAATGGCTTCACGCTCGACAAGCTGGCCGAGCTGGCAGAGTCGAGCAAAAGCTACATTTGGGAGCTGGAGAACAAGGACCCGCCTCGCCCGTCGGCCGACAAGATCGCGAAGATAGCCACCGCGCTTGGCGTCACCCCCGACTATCTCATTACCGACTCGGTACAGGTGGAAGATGCTAAGGATACGGCATTCTACCGCAAGTACCGCAGCATGAATGAGCCCACCAAGGAAAAAATCCGGAAGATGCTGGATCTGATTGGCGAGCCGACCCCCAAGGATGATGAATGAACAATCCGTTCTCGCCGGAACGCTGGGCTTTTGAGATTACTCATCTCCTAAACGCGGCATTCGCAGGCGCGGAACGGTTTCCGATCGACATTCCGATGATCGCGCAGGAGTACTCTAGGCAGCGCTTCCCCGATGATCCGATCCTCAATGTGAAAGGAGATAGCCTACCGGATTTTGAGGGCGCGCTGTATCGCGTGCCGTCCGGCCGCAAGGGTTGGGCCATCATTTATAACAATGCCATCGCATCCAGAGGGCGCATCAACTTCACCCTAGCTCATGAGTTCGGCCACTATCTTCTTCACCGTCTGGCATTTCCCGACGGGATTGAATGCGGACAGCAACAGATCGTTCGGTGGGACTCCGAAATCGGACAGATCGAGCACCAGCCCAACCTCTTCGCCACCAACCTCCTGATGCCTCTAGACGATTTTCGCCGCCAAATCCCGGATTCGGCGAAGGTAACCTTGGACATGCTTCGTGCTTGTGCTGACCGCTACAAGGTTTCGCTCATGGCTGCAGCCCTGCGCTGGATAAATTACACCAGGAAGCGCGCAATCCTCGTGGTTTCGCGAGATGGATTCATTTTGTGGGCGCGATCCAGTGAGCCGGCATGGAAGAGTGGCGCCTACTTCAAGACTTCCAAAGGCGCAATTGAGATCCCTGCTTCATCCTTGCCGCTCAACCCACAGAAACTCGTCGATGGTCGTGGAGAGATGGACCACGCTTCTGGCGCCTGGTTGCAGGAGCCAGTGCACGAGATAACAATTTTCGCTGAAAACTACGACTTTTCGATTTCGCTATTGCTGCTTGAAGAGGGCGTGAAACGCCCGATCTTCGAGGATGCTGAACCCGAGGAAGATACCTATGATCGCTTCATGTCGACGATGCGCGGTCGTTCCCGACAGTAATAGCGTTTAGGAGGAGCCTCCCTTGGCCGCCTTGCGTTGGTCAACAATCCGCAGCAGGTGATTAGCCAACAACACGATTTCCCAAGCTTCATCCGCTTCTTGGATATCCACGTCTCGGTGTGAGTGCGGATTCTTGTAAGAACCAATAGCCCCCGAAAAGAGCGCTGACCGTGCTGCGCGCTCACCTTTCTCAGCCGTCATATCTGTGAGTGGACCGGAGTCCTCATTAAACGCCTTACGCATCAGATTGACGCCGATTTCTGCGGGCCCCAGCCCAGATGCTTCCCTGACAGCAACCTCTACAGCCTTCATTGCCTGGAACGCCGCGACATCAAATTCGCTGCGCATAAAGGCTGACCAGACCGTCTCGGCAATACGCGGGTGAAGCATCCCTCTGTCGATACGACGCGACTTCGCGTACTTTGCAACATCTTCATCTGAATTCATCTGCCTTGCCTTGCGGCTAAGGACGCGGAAGCCGCTACTGCCGTTTGGACCAGGCGCAGCAATCAAAAGCCCTTGAACTTCAAGCCAAGACCACGCTTCGCTTATGGCGAGCTCAATTTCACCTTTTCGCGCAGCAGCATACGTATGCCCGCCCATATTCGGCACGAACACCGATGACTGGAAGTTCCCGAGGTGCATGAGGCCGTTCTGCGCCTGTTTGCGAGCAAATCGCAGGACAAGAGCAGCGAGTTCTTCGGTCGGTAGGCTGAGCAGATAGTCGATGTCCGGGACTGTTTCAGGGAGTGAGTTCATGCCTACAGGATCTTTCTCTCAGGGCGGTGAGCATTCCGCCTGATGCATTCGATCTTCTGGCGAACGCGCCGGAAAAAGGTCTTGGCATCGACCATGCGCTCGGGATGCCGATCTGCGTATTCACAGCGGCGAACGATCTCTGCGCGCCATGCCTCAGTCTCATGCTCGAGAAGCGTTGACGTTTGGTTCTCAGGGGTCATGGAGGTGGGCTTTCATTAGGGCCAATGACGCCTGCCCGCTGCGCAAGAATCCGTTAAGCAGTCGCTCGTACGGTCATGGGCGTGGTTCGGGAATTCGTCTTTCGGGGGACGATAACGAAAATGCAGCCCTCCCAGGCAACCCGTCAAGACGTTCTGCCATCGGGCGGTGCAGGGTTTTTCTGCTTACACATTTGTCCGACATTTCCCTAAGCTGGGATTCATCTTCTTCCACAGCTACTTACACATCTTGACCTTCAACGCGAAAAACGTAATATTTATCAATAGTTAGGCCATACCATATAGGACTTAAAATCCCTCGATGGCAACGTCGTGTGGGTTCGACTCCCACCGCCCGCACCAGCCTTCGCATGCCGTGCGCGGACCCACTACTCGGGAGGGCCAGTGTCGCGGTGCTCGCCGCGTCGTGTCTTCCGGCGGTGGCGTGGTTCACACGCCGCAATCGCTGACTGTCTTACTCTTCCCGCATTGGAAATTCCGGCCGCGCAGTTCGCGGCCGTCGCATTTCGAAATCAATTTTGGTCGGAGATCGGCGATGGAGATTGCAAACTGCAATCGGATCGACGCTACGCCCGACGACCGCGCGCGGCGATGGATCCGCGCCGCGATCATGCTGTACGGACTGCTCGCGTTTGCCGCTGGAGCGGTGGTCTGGATGAACGGAACCGGTATCGGACCGACGCAGCTCACGAGCCTGTCGAGCCCGAGCAGCATGAGACCAGAGCACGGCGATTAGCGGTCGCCGGTTCGGAACCCGTGCACTGCATATTCGTTGTCATGCCGCAATTGGAGCATGACGATGACGAACGACGATCCATCCGCGCAGCGCGCAACCGACCAATGCGATCAGCGCAAGGAGCGTCCCTCCCCGCCGCAGAACGCACCACAAGGCGGGCCACCGCTCAGCGACGGACTGGAGCAGCTCCGCGACAGCCACACCTGACACGCGACAGCGCGAAAAGAAAATGGCCGGGACACGTCCCGGCCATTTGTTTTGCGCCAAGCCGCAGGCTTACTCGGACTTGTCGATGTTCCAGAAGATCGGCGTCGCCGGGCCGTCGAGCACGCCGGTCAGCGACTTCCGCCACGCGCTCGGAATGGTGTACTGGCCGAGCGGAACGTAGATCACCTGATCGTAGGCCTCGGTCTGGATTTCCGTGGCGATCTTCTTCTTTTCCTCAGCCGAGCCGGCGCGCGCGAACTTGTCACGCAGCTCCTCGATCTTCGGGTCTTCGGCCCAGCCGAACCAGCCGCCATTCTTGCCGCGACCGGTGATCGACGCGTTGACGATCGGATCGGAGACGTCGGCCGCGACCCAGTTTGTGAAGAACATGTTCCAGCCGCCCTCCTTGGGCGGCTTCTGGCTGGCGCGGCGGGTCACCACGGTCTGCCAGTCGGTGGCCTGCAGGTCGACCTTGAAGCCGGCCTCGCGCAACTGCTGCGCAGCCACGACCGGCTGGGCCTTCAAAGTCGTGACGTCGCCCGGCGCCATGATCACCACGGGGGTGCCGTCATAGCCGGATGCGGCGAGCGCCTTCTTGGCTTCCGCCAGGCCGTTGCCCTTCACCAGCGTTTCGGCCCCGACGTCGGTCTCGAGCGGCGTGCCGCAGACGAAGAAGGCGCCGCAGATCTTCTGGTACTTGGCGTTGCCGACCAGCGCGTCGAGCACGTCCTTCTGGTTCATCGCGAGGAACGCAGCCCGGCGCACCTTCGGGTTGTCGAACGGCGGATAGAGGAAGTTCATGCGTCCGAGGGTCTGGAAGCCGAACTTGTTCAGGACGTCGATCTTGAGATCCGGATTGGCTTCGAGCACCGGCAGCATGTCGAACGGAAGGTTCTCCATGAAATCGATGTCGCCGGATTGCAACGCGTTCACCGCGGTCTGCGCATCGGCCATCGTGACCCACTCGACGCGGTCGACCTTGACGACCTTGCCGCCCGCGGTCCAGCTCGCCGGCTCCTTGCGCGGCACGTAGTCCTTGTTCTTCTCATAGACCGCCTTCACGCCCGGCTGGAATTCCGCCTGCACGAATTTGAACGGTCCGGAGCCGATC
>NZ_LFIQ01000094.1:113949-120353 GCF_001189245.1 Bradyrhizobium pachyrhizi
TGTCCGGCGGCGTCTCGGCAAGACGCTTCGGCATCATGAACGGCACGCGCGACGACGGCTTGCCGATCGATTCCAGCACGAGGCCGTAGGGTTCCTTCAGCTTCAGCGTGATGGTCTTGGCGTCGGTCGCCTCCAGGCTCGCGACGAAGTCCATCAGCTTCTGGCCCATGCCGTCGACTTTGCCCCAACGCTGCAGCGAGGCGACGCAGTCTTCCGCGGTGACCGGCGCGCCGTCGTGCCACTTCAGGCCGTCGCGCAGCGTGAACGTGTAGGTCAGCTTGTCGTCGGAAACCTTCCAGTCCGCCATCTGCGGCTGGATCTTGAAATTGGAATCCGTCGCCAGCAGCGTGTCATAGATCATGTAGCCATGATCGCGCGTGATGTAGGCCGTGGTCATGATCGGATCGATGACGCGCAGATCCGAGTGCATCACCGCGGTGATGGTCTTGCCCGCGGCCATCGCCTGCGGTGCGAATGACAATTCCTGCGGCGCGAACGACAGCGCGAGCGCCGTCAACGCGGCCGCTAGCGTGCGGTGTTTCCAACGCGAGATAGGGAACATGCAATCTCTCCTGACGTGTAACTGGTCAAAGCCGGCTTATTCGTTATGCACGCGGTTCGTTATTTAGGCGAACTAACATGCTGTATGGCTTGTGAAATCGAGACTTGCACCAAGCGCCAAGCGCGTCAATCGGTTTCAGGTCGCATCGGACGTACACAAACGAATGAGGCCGCGCGCCAGATTTTGGCTTTACAAAATCGTCGGCTGAGATTTTCGTAACGCGCGCGCGATGCCGGCGCCGTCAGAACAACAAGAGAGAACAACGATGAACCCCGCCAATCTCCCGTTTGATTCCGAAGCGATGCTGCAGGGCCTGCGCAGCTGGGTGGAATGCGAAAGCCCGACCTGGGACGCCGCCGCGGTCGAACGCATGCTCGATCTCGCCGCCCGCGAGATGGCGATCATGGGTGCGACGATCGAGCGCATCGCCGGACGCCAGGGCTTCGCGGGCTGCGTCCGCGCCCGTTTTCCCCATCCGAAACAAGGCCAGCCCGGCATCCTGATCGCCGGCCATCTGGACACCGTTCACCCCGTTGGCACCATCGAGAAGCTGAAGTGGCGGCGCGAAGGCAACAAGTGCTTCGGGCCGGGCATCTTCGACATGAAGGGCGGCAACTACCTGTCGATCGAGGCGATCAGGCAGTTGGCGCGCGCCTCCTTCACGACTCCGCTGCCGATCACCGTGCTGTTCACCCCCGACGAAGAAGTCGGCACGCCGTCGACGCGCGACATCATCGAGGCGGAAGCCGCGCGCAACAAATACGTGCTGGTGCCGGAGCCCGGCCGTCCGAACAACGGCGTCGTCACCGGCCGCTATGCGATCGCGCGCTTCAATCTGGAAGCCACCGGCAAGCCCAGCCATGCCGGCGCGACGCTGTCTTCCGGCCGCTCCGCGATCCGGGAGATGGCGCGGCAGATCATCGCCATCGACGGCATGACCACCGAGGACTGCACGTTCTCGGTCGGCATCGTGCATGGCGGCCAGTGGGTCAATTGCGTCGCGACGACCTGCACCGGCGAAGCGCTCAGCATGGCCAAGCGCCAGGCCGATCTCGACCGCGGCGTCGAGCGCATGCTGGCATTGTCGGGCACCGCCAACGACGTGAGCTTCAAGGTGACGCGCGGCGTCACTCGCCCGGTATGGGAGCCCGATGCGGGCACCATGGCGCTGTATGAAAAGGCAAAAGGCCTTGCGGCAGCGATGGGTCTCGATCTGCCGCACGGCAGCGCCGGCGGCGGCTCGGACGGCAACTTCACCGGCGCGATGGGCATCCCCACGCTCGACGGCCTCGGTGTACGCGGCGCCGATGCACATACGCTCAACGAGCATATCGAGGTCGACAGCCTTGCCGAACGCGGCCGCCTGATGGCGGCGCTGCTGGCGACGCTGGACTGACATCGATTGCACTGCACAACACGTTGGCACTGCCGGATCGAAATTTAGCCTTGTCCATTTTTAAGGCTTCGCCTACGGTCCGGCCGTCCAACGCGACGATGCGGGAGAGATCGAAGCGACAACATTCGTGTTGTTGCCTTCGGCGCCGACGGAGCAACCGCCCCGGAAACTCTCAGGCAAAAGGACTGTATCGTCAGGACGATCTGGAGAGAGACGAACATGGCCGCACATCAAGGGCCATGACGTCCACCGAAGGGGATAGTTCGCTTCCGGCCCCGGCCCGATGCGGATCAAGCTCTCAGGTACCGTGACAGATGGGGCGCCGATGCCGGTTTCACCGGCGGTTCGGCGACTCTAACCCACGGGAGCCTGAAAACCATCATGCCACACATCGCGATCATCGGCGCCGGCATCACCGGCGTAACGACGGCCTATGCCCTGCTTGAACGCGGCTACAAGGTGACTGTCCTCGACAGGCATCGCTACGCCGCGATGGAAACCTCGTTCGCCAATGGCGGACAGCTTTCCGCCAGCAACGCCGAAGTCTGGAACAGTGCTGCGACCATCCTGAAGGGGCTGCGCTGGATGCTGAGAAGCGACGCGCCGCTGCTGATGAACCCGAAGCCGAGCTGGCACAAATATTCCTGGATCGGCGAGTTCGTAGGTCACATCACGCGCTATCGCGGCAACACCATCGAGACCACAAAGCTCGCCATCGAAGCGCGCAAGCATCTGTTCTCGATCGCAGAGCGCGAGAACATCGCCTTCGATCTCGAGCGCCGCGGCATCCTGCACGTCTATCACGACAGGGCCGGCTTCGAAGCCGGCCTCAAGGTCAACACGCTGCTGCAGCAGGGCGGGCTCGACCGCCGGCCGGTGACCCCGGACGAGATCCGCGTCATCGAACCCGCGTTGCAGACGGCCTGCTATGGTGGTTTCTTCACGCCGTCGGACGCGACCGGCGATATCCACAAATTCACCCGCGGCCTCGCCGACGCCTGCATCCGCCGTGGCGCGAGCTTTGTCCATGAAGCCGACGTCGACACGATCGCGCGCGGCGATGACGGCTTCCGCATCGGCTGGAACGAAGCTGCTTCACATGATGCTGCGGTCGCGACGCGACGGCAGTTGCAGGCGGACGGGATCGTGATTTGCGCCGGCGTGGCGAGCCGCCACTTCGCCGGCCTGCTCAACGATCGCGTCAATGTCTATCCGGTGAAGGGCTATTCGATCACGGTGCAGCTCGATGCGCCGCAAAGCCGGAATGCCGCGCCCACCGTCAGCCTGCTCGATGAAGCTGCGAAGATCGTCACCAGCCGGCTCGGCGCCGACCGCTTCCGCGTCGCCGGCACCGCCGAGTTCAACGGCTTCAACCGCGACATTCGCGCCGATCGCATTCAACCGCTGGTGGACTGGGTGCGGCATCATTTCCCAGAGATCGATACGTCGAAAGTCGTGCCATGGGCGGGCTTGCGCCCGATGATGCCGAACATGATGCCGGTGGTTCGCGCCGGACGGATTCCGGGCGTGTTCTACAATACGGGCCACGGTCATCTCGGCTGGACACTGTCGGCCGCGACGGCGCAGATGGTGGCCCAGGCGATCGACGATTGGCGCGACCTCGACACGCCGCCGATGGCGCCGTCGATCGGTGCCGGGCTCGACGTGGATTCCAACGCGCGCAAAGCTGAAATCAATCCACCTTCCAGTGGACTGCTTCGAACTTCACCGGAGGAATAATCGCGGCCAACAGGACTGATTAGCTGCACCGCAAAAACCGCAGCACCGATGGCATGGGACTTGCTCAAGTTCTACCGTGAGTCTGCTACCATCTGTGCTACGGTCTGGTGTGCAACGGTCCCGCTGGGGACTTCATCGACCACAACCCAACGGATCAAATTTGCTCGGATATCTGCTTCGCCGCATCCTCGCCGCCATTCCCGTGATGGGCGTGGTGGCTCTGTTCGTGTTCCTGTTGCTGCGGCTGACGCCGGGCGACCCGGCCGCCATCCTCGCCGGCGACAACGCGACTCCCGAACAGCTCGAACGTATCAGGACCTCGCTTGGTCTGAACGAGCCGATCTACATCCAGTTCTACACCTGGATCGCCAAGCTGCTGCACGGCGACCTCGGCGTCTCCCTGATCTCGAATAAGCCGATCCTCGAAATGATCGTCCCGCGCCTCGAGCCCTCGATCTCGGTCGCGCTGGCCACCATCATCCTCTCGATCCTGGTGGCGGTGCCGCTCGGCGTGATCGCGGCCTGGAAGCACGGCACCTGGATCGACCGCTTCGTGATGGGGCTCTCGGTGCTCGGCTTCTCGGTGCCGGTGTTCGTGATCGGCTATGTGCTGATCCAGATCTTTGCGATCGATCTGCGCTGGGTTCCGGTACAGGGCTTCAAGAGCATCTCGGCCGGCTTCGGTCCGTTCTTCCAGCGCCTCATCCTGCCGACCTGCACGCTCTCCTTCATCTATGTCGCGCTGATCGCACGCATGACGCGAGCCTCGATGCTCGATGTGCTCGGCGAGGATTACGTGCGCACCGCGCGAGCCAAGGGCATCGGCGAGACCGGCGTGCTGTTGCGCCATGCGCTGCGCAACGCGGCCGTGCCGGTCATCACGGTGATCGGTTCCGGCTTCGCGCTCCTGATCTCGGGCGTCGTCGTCACCGAAAGCGTGTTCAACCTGCCCGGCATCGGCCGCCTCACCGTCGATGCGGTGCTGGCGCGCGATTATCCGGTGATCCAGGCCATGATCCTGTTGACGTCGGGTATCTACGTCGCGGTCAATCTGTTGATCGACCTCGCCTACACCCTGCTCGATCCTCGTATCCGGTACTGAGCAATGGCGATCGAAACCCTTCCCGAATCCTCGCTTCCCGTCACCCGGCCGTTCCGCGTCAAGTTCGGCTTCCTGACGTCGACGCCGATCATCGCGGTTGCGACGATCTGCCTCGCCCTCATCATCCTGATGGCGATCTTCGCGCCGCTGCTTGCGCCGCATGATCCTCTGCTGCTGACGCCGTCGCAGCGGCTGAAGCCGTCGAGCGCGCAATATCTGCTCGGCACCGACGCCTATGGCCGCGACCTGTTGTCGCGCATCGTCTACGGCGCACGGATCTCGCTGGTGATTGGGCTCGGCGCCGCCGTCTGCTCGATCGCCATCGGCCTTCTGATCGGTCTCGTCGCCGGCTTCTTCCGCTGGGTCGATGCGGTGCTGATGCGCGTGATGGACGGCTTGATGGCGATCCCCGCCATCCTGCTCGCGATCGCCGTGGTGTCGCTGTCGGGTGCCAGCATCTGGACCGTGATGGTCGCGATCACCATCCCCGAGATCCCGCGCGTGGCGCGGCTGGTGCGCTCGGTGGTGCTGACCGCACGCGAGGAGCCTTATGTCGAGGCCGCGATCTCGCTCGGCACCAGCCTGCCGAAGATCATGTGGCGGCATTTGATGCCGAACACCATCGCGCCGCTGATCGTGCAAGGCACCTATGTCTGCGCGTCCGCGATCCTGACCGAGGCGATCCTGTCGTTCCTCGGCGCCGGCATCTCGCCGGAAACGCCGACCTGGGGCAACATCATGGCCGAGGGCCGCGCCTACTTCCAGGTCAAGCCGTCGCTGATCTTCTGGCCGGGGCTGCTGCTCTCGATCGCCATTCTCAGCGTCAACCTGATCGGCGACGCCGCGCGCGACGCGCTCGATCCCCGCATGAAGCAGCGTGAGGGCAAGTGACGGCTTCAATGCCAATTGAAGCCGTCATTCCGGGATGGTGCGTGAGCACCAGACCCGGAATCTCGAGATTCCGGGTTCGATGCTCCGCATCGCCCCGGAATGACGCAAGACGAAAAACATCACGGTCGCTCCTCGTATTGCCGGTGGAATCAGTCCTATGACCAACGTCGTCCTCGACATCAGCAATCTCGTCGTCGGCCTCGGCCGCAAGGCGGATGCACATCGCATCATCGACGACCTCTCGCTGCAGGTCCGTGAAGGCGAGACGCTCTGCCTGGTCGGCGAAAGCGGCTCGGGCAAGTCGGTGACATCGCTCACCGTGATGGGCCTGCAGCAGAAGGGCACGCTGGTGCCGTCTGGCGGCAACGTCAAACTGGTCGGCGAGGAACTGCTCACCGCCAGCGACCGGCGGCTGCGGCAACTCCGCGCCACGCGGATGGCGATGATCTTCCAGGAGCCGATGACCGCGCTCAATCCCGTCGTGCCGGTCGGCCGCCAGATCGACGAGGTGCTGCGCGCCCACACCGATCTCGACTCCCGCGCGCGGCGTCAGAAAATCCTGGCGATGATGGAGCATGTGCGGCTGCCGGATGTGGAGCGCATCTTCTCCTCTTACCCGCATCGCCTCTCGGGCGGCCAGCGCCAGCGCATCATGATCGCGATGGCGTTGGTTCTGGAGCCGAAGCTCCTGATCGCGGACGAGCCGACCACCG
>NZ_LFIQ01000094.1:120363-137423 GCF_001189245.1 Bradyrhizobium pachyrhizi
CGCAGAAGCAGATCCTCACCTTGATCCGCGACCTGCAACGCGATCACGGCACCGCTGTTCTGTTCATCACCCACGACATGGGCGTGGTGGCCGAGATCGCCGACCGCGTCGCGGTGATGCGACACGGCCGCCTGGTCGAAACCGGCCCGCTGCAGGACGTGCTGCGCACTCCGAGGATGGAGTACACCCGCAACCTCTTGTCCTCGGTGCCGAGCCTCGTGCCGCGCGCGCCGCGCCCGGAGACGACCGAGCCCGTGGTGCTGGAAGCCAACGAGCTCAGCAAGGTCTACCGGGAGCGGTCGCTCTACGGCAAAGCCCGCGAGGTCGCCGCCGCCAGCAACGTCACGCTCACTCTGCGCAAGGGCCGCACGCTCGGCATCGTCGGCGAAAGCGGTTCCGGCAAGTCGACGGTCGCGCGCTGCATCGTGCGCCTGATCGATCCGACCTCGGGCGGGGTACGCCTCGCCGGCCGCGAGATCTCCGACCTGTCGCGCCGGCTGTTGCAGCCGCATCGCCAGAAAATCCAGATCATCTTCCAGGATCCCTACCGCTCGCTCAATCCGCGCGTCACCGTCGGCGAGAGCATCGCGGAAGGCCCGGTCAATTACGGCATGCCGCGCAAGGATGCGCTGGCGCGCGCGCGCGAGCTGCTCGAGCTCGTCCATTTGCCGCCCGACGCGATCTCGCGCTATCCGCACCAGTTCTCCGGCGGCCAGCGCCAGCGCATCGCGATCGCGCGCGCGCTGGCGCTCGATCCCGACGTGCTCGTCGCGGATGAGGCGGTGTCCGCGCTCGACGTCTCGGTGCAGGCGCAGGTTCTCGATCTGCTTGACGAAATCCAGCGCCGGCTGGGCATCGCGCTGCTCTTCATCACGCATGATTTGCGCGTCGCCGCACAAATCTGCGACGACGTCGCCGTGATGCAACATGGCCGCGTCGTGGAACAGGGACCGGCCGCCGAGGTGCTGACCAATCCGCAGCAGGCCTATACCCGCGCACTGCTCGATGCGGCGCCCGGACGCGGCTGGGACTTCGCCAACTTCCGCCCCGTTTCGGAAGGCATTGTGGCGACGGCCTAGGTCTTTAGCCTCAAGCCTTTCCGCCCACAGGGCATGCAAATCCGCTGGTGCTCCCCGGCTTGCGCTTGGCGTGACGACACGCTTAACGTCGCGCGCTAGAGCGTGGCTCTGAAGGCGGACACCGGTCTTCCCCGGAGATCACGCTCCAACCAACGAGGTGAGATCATGACGCGCGTCGTCACGATCGCATCATGATCGAAGAAACGTATCGAGACCGACTTGATGACCCGCATTGCCGTTGGCGGCTTCCTGCACGAGACCAATACCTTCGCACCGACGAAGGCAACCTATGACGATTTCGTGCATGGCGGCGGCTGGCCGTCGATGACGCATGGCGCCGACGTGCTCAAGGTCATGCGCAAGATCAATGTCGGCCTCGCCGGCTTTGTCGAGGCGGCGGAAGCCAATGGCTGGGAACTGGTGCCGACGATCTTCGCCGCGGCGAGCCCGTCGGCGCATGTCAGCAAGGATGCCTATGAGCGGATCGTGACGGAGATGGTCGACGGCATCGCCGCGGCCGGACCGATCGACGCCGTCTATCTCGACCTGCACGGCGCCATGGTCACCGAGCATTATGACGATGGTGAAGGCGAAACGCTGGCCCGCGTGCGCAAGGCGATCGGCAAC
The DNA here is from genome assembly GCF_001189245.1 of Bradyrhizobium pachyrhizi. Classification (GTDB taxonomy): domain Bacteria; phylum Pseudomonadota; class Alphaproteobacteria; order Rhizobiales; family Xanthobacteraceae; genus Bradyrhizobium; species Bradyrhizobium pachyrhizi. The sequence goes on from NZ_LFIQ01000094.1 coordinate 122,070, forward strand.
GACCTGCCGCTGGTGGCGAGCCTCGATCTGCATGCGAACGTCTCGCCAAAGATGATCGAGCATGCCGATGCGCTGATTGCCTACCGCACCTATCCCCATGTCGACATGGCCGAAACCGGCCGCGCCTGTGCCCGGCATCTGGCGCTGATGCTCAAGTCCAGGCAGCGCTTCGCAAAGGCATTCCGGCAATTGCCGTTCCTGATCCCGATCAGCTGGCAGTGCACCAACGACCAGCCGACCAAGGGCATCTATCAAAAGCTCGCCGCGCTCGAGAGCGACGTGGTGCCGACGCTGTCGTTTGCGCCGGGCTTCCCGGCTGCCGATTTCAGGGATTGCGGACCGAGCGTATTCGCTTACGGCCGGACCCAGGCCGATGCGGATGCCGCCGCCGACAGGGTCGTCGCCCTGGTCGAAGGCCATGAGGATGATTTCGACGGCCGGATCTATTCGCCCGACGAAGGCGTGCGGCTGGCGATGGAACTGGCGAAATCGGCCAGCAAGCCGATCATCATCGCCGACACCCAGGACAATCCCGGCGCCGGCGGCGATTCCGACACCACCGGCATGCTGCGCGCGCTGGTACGCAACAAGGCAAGTGCCGCGACCGGCGTGATCTACGACCCGCAATCCGCGAAGGCCGCGCACACCGCCGGTGTCGGGGCATCAGTCACGCTCGAGCTCGGCGGTAAGTCCGGCATTCCCGGCGACGCGCCGTACCGGGAGACTTTTGTCGTCGAGCAGCTCTCGGATGGAAAATTCGTGGCGCCCGGTCCCTATTTCGGCGGCCGCGACATGGATATGGGCCCCTCGGCCTGCCTGCGGGTCGGCGACGTGCGCGTCGTGGTCGGCTCCTACAAGGCCCAGCTTGCCGACCAGGCGATGTACCGCTATGTCGGCATCGAGCCGACGGCACAGAAGATTTTGGTCAACAAGAGCTCGGTGCACTTCCGCGCCGATTTCGAGCCGATCGCCGAGAAGCTCCTGATTTGCGCCGCCCCCGGCGCGATGCCCGCCGATACCGCCACGCTGCCGTGGAAACATTTGCGTGCCGGCATTCGTATCAAGCCGAACGGCCCCACTTTCACACCCACCTCCCCATCACGCACAAACGGATAGAGAGCCATGCCGACCATTGAGCGCATCGACAGTTTTGCCGACGAACTCACCGCCATCAGACGGGATCTGCATGCGCATCCCGAGATCGGCTTCGAGGAGGTCCGCACCTCGGGCATCGTCGCCGACAAGCTGACGAGCTGGGGCATCGAGGTGCATCGCGGCCTCGGCGGCACCGGCGTGGTCGGTGTGCTCAAGGGCAAGGGCAACGGCACCAAGAAGATCGGCCTGCGCGCCGACATGGACGCGCTGCCGATGGAGGAGAACACCAATCTGAAGTGGCGCTCGACCATCCCGGGCCGCTTCCATGGCTGCGGCCATGACGGCCACACCACGATGCTGCTCGGCTCGGCACGCTATCTCGCCGAGACCCGCAATTTCGACGGCACCGTGCATTTCATCTTCCAGCCGGCCGAGGAAGGCCTCGGCGGCGCCCGCGCCATGATCAAGGACGGCCTGTTCAAGCAGTTCCCCTGCGACGAGGTCTACGGCCTGCACAACGCGCCCGACCTCAACCATGGCGAGATCGCGATCCTGCCGGGCCCGGCAATGGCCGCAGCCGACTTCTTCGACATCAGGATCCAGGGCTACGGCGCGCATGGCGCGATGCCGGAGCGCTCCAAGGACGCGGTCGTGATCGCAATGACGCTCGGACAGGCGTTGCAGTCGATCGTCAGCCGCAACGTCGATCCGCTGCAGGCTGCGGTGCTGTCGATCACGCAGATCCATTCCGGGTCGGCGTACAACGTGATTCCCGGCGAAGCCTGGATGTGCGGCACGGTGCGCTGCTTCTCCGACGAGATTCGTGAGCTGATCCGCAAGCGCATGCGCGAAATCTCCGCCGGCTTTGCGGCGGCATATGACGCCGAAATCTCGGTCGAGATCCGCGACGGCTTCAGCGTGCTGGTGAATCAGGAAGAGCAGTCCCGCGTCGTCGAGGAAGTCGCGCGCACCGTCGTCGATCCGGCCAAGGTCATCACCCGCTCGACACCCAAGATGGGCAGCGAGGATTTCGCCGACATGATGCAGGCCATTCCCGGCGCGTATTTCTGGGTCGGCCATGACGGCTCCGTGCCCGTTCACAATCCCGGTTACGTTCTCGACGACAAGATCCTGCCGATCGGCGCCAGCATGTTCGCCCGCATCATCGAGAAACGCATGCCGGCAGGTGCGCATGCATAAGCCCAAAGGGGACGCCATTACGTCGCTGCACGATCTCTCCGCCGTCGACCTGCTCGCCGGCTATCGTGCCAAGCAGTTCTCGCCGTCCGAGGTGCTGGAGGACATCATCTCCCAGGTCGCAACCTGGGAGCCGCACATCAAGGCGCTGTATCTGTACGACCCGGAAGGGGCGCGGAAGGTCGCCAGGACCTCGACCGAGCGCTGGCAGCAGGCCGAGCCGGCCGGCACGCTGGATGGCGTTCCCGCCACCATCAAGGACAATGTCGCAACCAAGGGGCAGCCGGTGCCGCTGGGCGCGGCGAGCGTCAAGCTGGCGCCCGCGGAGAAGGATGCACCGCCCGCGGCGCGGCTGCGCGAGGCCGGCTGCGTGATCTTCTCCAAGACCACGATGCCGGACTACGGCATGCTGTCGTCGGGCCTGTCGTCGTTCCATCCCCTGACCCGCAATCCCTGGGATGTCAGCAAGAACCCCGGCGGCTCGAGCGCCGGCGCGGGCGCGGCAGGCGCTGCCGGCTACGGTCCCTTGCATCTCGGCACCGATATCGGCGGCTCGGTGCGGCTGCCGGCCAACTGGTGCGGCCTCGTCGCATTGAAGCCGAGCCTCGGCCGCGTGCCGATCGACCCGCCCTATGTCGGCCGCATCGCCGGTCCGATGACCCGCACCGTCGACGACGCCGCGCTGATGATGAGCGTATTGTCGCGTCCCGATCGCCGCGACGGCATGAGCCTGCCGGCGCTCGAGGTGAACTGGAAGGCGCTGGAGAAGTCGCCGCGCAAGCTGCGCATCGGGCTGATGCTCGACGCCGGTTCCGGCCAGAAGGTCGAGAAGGAGGTTCGCGAGGTCGTCGTGAAGGCCGCGAAGGCGTTCGAATCCGCCGGCGCCGTCATCACCGAGATCGACGGCATCCTGACGCCCGAGATGCTCGAAGGGCTCGACAATTTCTGGCGCGCCCGGACCTGGGATGAGCTGTCGAAACTGTCGCAGGCCGACCGCGGCAAGACCCTGCCCTACATCCTCAACTGGGCCGAGGCCGGCGCAAAGCTCTCCGGCGTCGATGTGGTGCGCGGCTTCAACATGACGATGGCGATCCGCGCGGCCGCCGCGAAATTGTTCTGCGAGGTCGACTACGTGATCTCGCCGGTATCGCCGGTGGTGAACTTCCCGGCGGAGTTCGCAGCGCCGCTCAACGACCCCGCAAAGCCGTTCGAGCACATCTGCTTTACCGTGCCGTGGAATATGTCGGAGAACCCGGCGCTGTCGATCAACGGCGGCTATGACAAGAAGGGCTTTCCGATCGGCGTCCAGATCATCGGCCGCCGCTTCGACGACATCGGCGTGCTCGGCATGGGCAAGGCGTTCGAAAGCCTGCGCGACCCGCAGAAGCCGTGGCCCGCGCCGCCGAAGAAGTGAAGCAGCGCCTCAACGCAAGTCAGGATGCGCGGGGCCAAGCCTGCGCATCCCTCTTCTTCACAAGGGATGATTGCCGGGTTAACTGGATGGAGACGCGCGCCAGCGCCGTTCATTCAAGAAAACCGAGAGGAAATCATCCCCATGGCGTATGAGACGATCAAGTACGAGGTCGCCGAGCAGATCCTGACCATCACGCTGAACCGGCCCGACAAGCTCAACGCCTTCAACGCCACGATGCAGCAGGAGCTGATCGACGCGTTCGACGAAGCCGACAAGGACGACGACGTCAGGGCCATCATCGTGACCGGTGCGGGCCGCGGCTTCTGCGCCGGCGCCGATCTTTCATCCGGCGCCAACACGTTCGACCGCGATGCGCGGCGCGGTCCGGTCAAGCGCAATGCCGACGGCAGCGTCGACTACAGCGATCCGCAGGTGCGTGACGGCGGCGGGCAAGTCACGCTGCGCATCTTCAAGTGCCTGAAGCCGGTGATCGCCGCGGTGAACGGCCCGGCGGTCGGCATCGGCGTCACCATGCAGCTTGCGATGGATATCCGCATCGCCTCCGACGCCGCGCGCTTCGGCTTCGTGTTCTCCCAGCGCGGCATCGTGCCGGAAGCCGCATCGAGCTGGTTCCTGCCGCGCATCGTCGGCATCTCGCAGGCGCTGGAATGGTGCTATTCCGGCCGCGTCTTCCCGGCGCAGGAAGCGCTCGCCGGCCGGCTCGTCAGCAAGGTGGTGCCGCCCGACGATCTGCTGCCGACCGCGCGTGCGCTCGCCAAGGAGTTCGCGGCCAAGACCGCGCCGGTGTCGGTGGCGCTGATCCGCCAGATGATGTGGCGCATGATGGGCGCCGACGATCCGATGGAGGCGCACAAGGTCGACAGCCGCGGCATCTATGCCCGCGGCCGCTCCGACGACGTCAAGGAAGGCGTGGTGTCGTTCCTGGAAAAGCGCCCCGCGCAGTTCAAGAACAAGGTGTCGTCGGACATGCCCGACTATTTCCCGTGGTGGCACGAGCGCGACTATAAGTGAGCGAACGGCGCCCCGCGGCGTCCACACGTGACGGCGTCGTCCTGTTGCACGGCATCAGCAGGACGGCGCGCTCGTTTCGCAGGATGGAGCTGGCGCTGAGGGCGGCCGGCTTTGCCACCCTGAATCTCGACTATGACAGCCGGCGCAAGCCGCTCGACGCGCTGGCCGAGGACATCCACTCCTCGCTCGATCGGTTCGCGCAGAGCCTCGACGGCTCCGTGCATGTCGTTTGCCATTCGATGGGCGGTCTTCTGGCACGCGTCTATCTGGCAAGGCATCGCCCGGCGCGGCTCGGCCGCGTCGTGATGCTGGGGACACCGAACGGCGGCAGCGAGATCGCCGACCGCCTGAAGAACCTCGCGGCCTATCGCGCCTATTTCGGTCCGGCCGGCCAGCAGCTCGTCACCCGCCGCGACGCCGCGACCAGCGCGCTGCTGCCGCCGATCGATTACTCCACCGGCATCATTGCCGGCAACCGCTCGGTCTATCCGATCACCTCCATCGGCCTGCCGCGGCCGCATGACGGACGGGTGTCGGTCGCCAACACCAGGCTCGACGGCATGGCCGATCACATCGTAATCCGCACCTCGCATCCCTGGCTAGTGCGCAACGCCGAAGCGATCGCGCAGACCATCGCGTTCCTGCAAGATAGGAAATTCAGCACAAATCGTCAGGTGGACTAGGACGCGGACTCATTAAGGCGCAGCCATAACCTGATTGACGCGAGTTGAATTTTGCTCGTTAAGCCGCAGCGTGACCTCCCCATCGATTGGCGCAGGTTTCGTGTGATGCAGGCTCCATGCTGATGGACACGGACAATGGAGGTGTCGATCATCTGGACAGCGGCGGCGTGGGCAACGGCAAGTGCGTCTATGATGCGGCCCCAGACACCAGCCCGCCGCCAGCGGACGAAACGGTTATAGCAGGTCGTGTTGGGGCAAAAATGATCCGGCAAATCGCGCCAAGGTGCCTTGGATCGCAGGACCCAGAAGATGCCGCCGGTCGTTTACCCGAGGAACGCCACGCGGCTTGTTCGGCAGCAGGGGCTTGATGGCAACCCATTCATAGTCGGCGAATTCGTAGCGTATCATTCGCCCCCCAGTTTGGGAGTTTGAATCACAGGGTCCGTCCAAGCGCAACGCTTCCGGCCCGGCCCCGGTTCGGCCCTCACGGGGTAGAAGCGGACATCAACCTGCCGACAACCCCGCTGAATCCGTCGAAAATGACCCGAGCCGGACATCGGGTGGGAGACTTTGGATGTCAGCTCCGACAATTGTCAGGTCGAAAACGACGGATGAGCGAAATGCCCTTCAACGTCAGCATCACTGACGGAAGCGCGAACACCGCGTCGCAACCTGCATTCTGTGGTTGTTCGGCTTGATCTGGATCAAGAGCAGAAACTTTCGAGAACTAGAAGTTTGCTTCCGGTGGATGACGTGCACTGCAACCGGGAGAGTGACCATGTTTGATTGCATTCTCAAGAACAAGTCACGAGCTAAAGCGAACGTGCCGAAGACGACTGGTTGGCACAAGCGGGCCACCACTACATTCCTTGGAGTGACGACGCTGGTGTCATTGTCGTTGACGGGGCTGACGAGTATGCCCGCTGCGGCACAGCAGCAGCAGCAGCAGCAGAAGCCCAACATCCTTTTCATCATGGGTGACGATATCGGGTGGATGCAGCCAAGCATCTACCACCGCGGATTGATGGTCGGAGAGACGCCGAACATCGACCGCATCGCCAATGAAGGCGCGATGTTCACGAACTATTACGCCGAACAGAGCTGCACGGCAGGGCGTACAGCCTTCATCACCGGCATGCAGCCGGTTCGCGTCGGCATGGTTTTGCCAGAAATTCCCGGCAGTCCATCTTATCTGCGGACGGGGACGCCGACGCTTCCCAAGTTCCTGCTCGATCTCGGCTACACCACCGGCGAATTCGGCAAGAACCATCTCGGCGACCACACCGAGTCGCTGCCGACCGCGCAAGGCTTCCAGGAGTACTGGGGCTATCTCTATCACCTCGACGCCATGCAAGGCGTGAGCTTCCCGGACATCAACAAAACCCCGACCCTGCAGACCCTTGCCCCGCCATGCCAGAACACACCGATCCCGGGCGTCGCCGAGGTCCCTGGCGCTGTGGATCCGAAGACCACGATCTGCCTGACGCCGCCGCGGCCAATGTTGGCGTGCAAGTCCTCCGACGGCACTGCAAAAAACATGATGTGCAAGGATGAGGGCCCGCTGACCCTCGAGCGGTCGAAGACCGTGGATGAGGAAATCTCGGCGAAGGTCGTAGACTTCCTCGATCGCAATGACCCGAAGAAGACCAACAAGCCTTTCTTCGTCTGGTACAACCCGGCGCGCATGCACATCACGACCGTGCTGCCGGACAAGTACCTGGCGATGGTGGGCGAGCCCGGCGGCAAGGATTGGGGCGTCAACGAAGCCGGCATGAAGCAGATGGATGACAACATCGGCGTCGTGCTGAAGAAGCTCGAAGACATGGGCCAACTCAACAACACGATCGTCGTATTCACCACCGACAACGGCGCCGAGACCATCACCTTCCCGGACGGCGGCACCACGCCGTTCAAGGGCGGCAAGCTCAGCACCTGGGAAGGCGGCATGCGCGCTCCGATGGTGGTCCGTTGGCCTGGCGTCATCAAGCCCGGCACGATCAAGAACGATATGTTTTCCGCCCTCGACTGGCTCCCGACTTTCGTCGAGATCTGCGGCGGGCCCAAAGGCGACGCACTGAAGCAACAGGTCGAGGCCGGCTATCCCAATATGGTCAAGACCACCCTCGACGGTATTAATCAGACCGATTACCTAAGCGGCAAGTCCGACAAGTCGCCTCGCGACCACTTCTTGTATTACTCCGGCAAGGAGCCGTCGGCGGTCCGCTACAAGAACTGGAAGATGTACTTCGCGATGGTCTCCGACGCACCGTCGGGCTTCATCAATGGTGTGCGGCCCTATTCCTGGACCCAGGTCGTCAACATCAAGCGTGATCCCTTCGAGACCTCCGTTGGCGAACAGCAGAAGACGCTGTTCGGCATGGCCGGGGCGATCGCGTCTCCGTCGACCGCCTATGTCTATGACTGGAACATGCTGCCCATCGGGCAGCAGTTGTGGTTGAGGCACCTTGAGACTTTCATCAAATTCCCGCCGCTACAGGACCCTGCCAGCTACAACCTGGAACAGGTCATGCAGCGAGTAAAGGACATGAGGACGGCCGGCGCCAGCGACTAGTCGCATGCCCGCACCGCGATCCGAGATCGCCAGAGCAAGCGGCCAGCCTAAGGACCGGCCGCTTGTCCCAGAGTATCGCACAAACTCTCCAACGACAGAATTTGGACGGGCAGGCCGACGTCGCTTTTCTGCCCGCCGTCAAGCGCTAGGTTAAACGGAGGATTCCTATGAAGGTCGGACTCACGTTATGTGGTGGTCTGTTTGTGGGCGTCGCTGCGGCAACGATGGTTACCATGCCGGCTACCGCGCAACAGCAAAAACGGCCCAATATCGTCATGCTGATGACTGACGACACTGGTTGGAACGATTTCGGCGCCTATAGTGGCGGCGGCTCTGCACTTGGCCATCCGACGCCGAACATCGATCGCATCGCAAAGGAAGGCGCGACGTTCACCAGTTGGTACGGTCAAGCAAGCTGCACCGCAGGGCGCGCCTCGTTCATGACTGGGCGGATTCCGATCCGCACCGCGCTGTCGATCGTGGTCGTCCCGGGCGACGAAAATGCGCTTAAGAAGGAGACGCCAACCATCGCCGAGTTCTTCAGTAGGAATGGCTACTCGACTTACTTTTCCGGCAAATGGCATCTCGGCGACAAACCTGAGGCTTATCCGATTGAGCATGGCTTCGATGAGATGAAGGCTTTCGCGGCATATTATCCAGGCGTCTACACTTATGCCGATACCTCGAAGTGGTTTCATCCGTGGTTCCCCTCCTACAACCCGGAGTTCGCAAAAGAATATTTTGAGATTGTGAACATGTACGAATGGGAGGGAGCGGCGGGGCAGCCGGCGAAGCGAGACGAATACATCACATACGACCGTCTTGCCGACTTCGATGTCCGCCAGGCCGACTATGCAATCGACTACATCAAGAAACACGCCAAGGACTCCAAGCCGTTCTTCATGGATGTAAACTTCATGAAGATGCACAATCCGACCAACGCCTCAGCGAAATTTGCTGGCAAGTCGCGTCTTGGCGACTACTCGGATTCGCTCCTTGAACTTGATGATAATATCGGGCGGATAATGGATGCGATCCGTGCCGAAGCGCCTGACACCATCGTCATCGTGACAGCAGATAACGGCGCGTGGCAGGATGCCTATCCCGACGCCGGCACCACGCCTTTCCGCGGCGAAAAAGGTACTGCATTTGAAGGCGGTTGGCGGGTACCCGGGTTGATGTGGTGGCCCGCACACATCCCGGCGGGCGCGCAGTACCATGAAATGATGTCGCATATCGACTGCTGGGCGACGCTCGCCAAAATGGTCGGCCTGACCGCGCCGCCGCACGGCGCCTGGACCGACAACAACGGCAAGCCCATTTACTTTGATAGCATAGACAACAGCGAGTACATCCTCGGTCGATCGAAGCACTCAGCACGACGGTCGTGGGTTTATATCGACGGCGAGAACTTTATGGGAGCACGTACCGACATCGCCGGTGATCCAACCAATCCAGACCTCAGCATCGCGTGGAAGTATCTGTGGACTGCAAAGGATACGTGGTTGGGACCGGAACAAAACCTCGGCTCAATTGGAGCAGCCTACAATTTGACCATGGATCCGTTCGAGAAGTACGATATGGTGTTCAATGGTGCTGTACCGTCGCGTCTGCCTCAGACCTCACCGGGCAGATATGCTGGACAGGACAACAGCTGGCTCGGGGCGCTAATCGTGCCAGTCGTGATGGAGTTCAACAAGTCCATCGTTGACTATCCCAGCATGAAGCGTGCTCCCGGCGGCGGCTCGAACGATTGGAGGCCCAATCTCCAACGCCCAGACAATCCAGTGCCGTTGCTGGATATGAAAAAACCCCAGCGAGTTAAAGCGATCGGAGCTGACTAGTTCGCCACTCGTTCAGAGTGGAGGCTGCATCAAACGGCCGACGGATTGCCTGTAAGCGATGGCGGGTCATTAGCTCGACTCGCCACGCGCCGTTCCCTGTGTCCCACGGACTGGTGTGCCACTGAAACGTTCGAAACCACGAGTCAGCTTCTGGCCCATCGCAACGTATTGCGCTGCCGCACGAACTCGGTCGCTGCAGGGGCAAAGCGGACATTGCGTTCGTCGCATCGCGTCGCTGGGTTTATGGGTACACGGCCTAGGCGTGGGCGTTACCCATCCTGTGCAGCTTGAGCATGGCATAGACGGCATTGTTGGCTGGCGTAGGAATGCCAAGCGGGCGGGCGAACTCCACGACCTTTCCGGCGAGCCAGTCGAGTTCGAGCCGGTGGCCGCGTTCGAGATCGTGCAGCATGGAAGCCTTGAAGGTGGGCGGCGAGGCTTCCGCGAATTTCATTCGATCCTCGGCAAAATCCTCCGGAATCGGAACGCCCCTGGCACGGCCGACCGCGACCACCTCGCTCATCAGGCTGTAAAAGAACGCTCGCGTATCAGGGTCGGCCAGGATCGGCCCCAGCGGCTGGCGGGTCGTTGCGGTCGCGCCTGATAGTCCGACGAGGAATACAAATTTCTGCCAGCGCTCCCGGTCAATCCCGTCGGACACCGAGATATCGATGCCGGCCGCATGAGCGGCGTCGGCAAAGGCCTTGAGGCCCTCATCGGGCTTACCGTCGGTTCTGCCGCAGACCATGCGCGCGAACTGGCTCGTGTGGGTGACGACGCCAGGCGCGGACAGCACCGTAGCAATGTAGGCACTTCCGGCGACCACGTTGTCGGCGCCGAGAATCGGGGCAATCCTCTCCGCGCTATCGACACCGTTCTGCAACGGGATCACCCGGGTGCGGGGTCCGATCAGAGGCAGAGACAACCTGGCTGCCGTCTCGCTGTCCCAAAGCTTGACCGCGAACAGAACGATATCGACGGGGCCGACCGTGGCAGGATCATCGGTCACCTTGGGCTCAGGCAAATGAAGATTGCCAAGCACGCTCTCGACCTTGAGACCGTTTTTTCTGATCGCCTCGAGGTTGGAGCCCCGTGCGATGAAGAACACGTCGTGCCCTGCCGCCGCCATACGTGCTCCGAAATAACCGCCGAGAGCACCGGCCGCCATCACAGCGATACGCATGTCATCCTCCCCCTGTAGCGACGTTCAGCCGGCAGAGGATATCACGCGACGGACCCGGGTTCGATTCCCTGAACGCCGGGCCCTTGGCGTCATTTGGCTGCACCGCGGAATTTGGGCGCTGTGGTTTCACGGCCTCGTCAGCAGCGCTACGCGCCCGATCGCCTTGCGCTCGATCAACAGCCGCATCGCCTTCGCATAGTCTTCCAGCGGCAGCCGGTGCGAGATATTCGGCCGCACCCGGCCGGCCTCGGCCCATTCGCTCAGCGCCTTGAACCTGACCTCGCCGAGCGCGGGATCCTTGCGCACCGCCTCGCCGGCACGGACGCCGAGCACGCTCGCGCCCTTGATCATCAACAGATTGGTGCGGGCAAGACCGATGCCGCCGGTGAAGCCGACGACGAGAATCCGCGCGCCCCAGTTGATGCAGCGCATTGAGTTCTCGAACACCTCGCCGCCGACGGGATCGAACACCACATCGGCGCCGCGGCCGTCGGTGAGCCGCTTGACCGCATCGCGGAACGGCTCGCGCGCGTAGAGCACGAGATGATCCGCGCCGCGCGCCTTGGCGATTGCAAGCTTCTCCTCGCTCGAAGCCGCGGCGATCACGGTGGCGCCGAGCAGCTTGCCGATCTCGACCGCGGCAAGCCCGACGCCGCCGCCGGCGCCATGCACCAGCAGCACCTCGCCCGGCTTGATCTGTCCGCGATCGATCAGCGCGTGATACGCGGTGCCGTGCGCGGCCAGGAAAGTCGCGCCTTCCGCGTAGTCGAAGGTCGACGGCACCGGCACGAGCTGCGACGGCGTTGCAACCGTCTCGTCGCAATAGGCGCCGAAGCGCATCTTGACGATCACCTTGTCGCCGACGGCGACACCGGATGCTGCATTGACCTCAACGACATCGCCGGCGGCTTCCGAACCCGGCGTGAACGGCAGCGGGGGCTTGAGCTGATACTCGCCGGCGGCCATCAGGATGTCGGGGAAGTTGATCCCGGCGGCCCGGATCGCAACCCGCACCTGGCCCGGCTGCAAAGGCGCCGACACAAAGTTCTCGAGCTGCAGGCGCTCGGGCGGGCCGAGTTCGCGGCAAACGACGGCTTTCGGCATCAGGCGGCCCGCGCCTTGAGGCGTGCCAGCGCCTCGCGGATCAACGGCAGGCGATCGTTGCCGAAATACATGTCGGTCTTGTCGAGATAGATCGTGGGCGAGCCGAAGCCGCCGCGCGCCATCACCTCCTCGGTGTTGGCCTTGAGCTGATCCTTGATCGCCTGGTCGCCGATGCCGGCAAGGAATTGCGCCGGATCGATCCCGAGCTTGGTGCAGATCTCGGTCAGCACCGCATCCTGCGAGATGTCCTTGTCGTCACCCCAATAGGCCTCGAACACCGCGCGCGCGAACGGCACCATCTTCTCGTTGCCGAGAAGGATGCAGCCGCGCATCGCCTTGACGCTGTTCACCGGGAATACGGTCGGCGGCATCTTGATCGCAAGGCCTGCCGAGTGCGCCCAGTCGGCGAGGTCCTTCTTCATGTAGCGCGCCTTCAGCGGCACCGGCTTCTCGCGCTGCGCGTAGACCGACGGATTGACGGTGTTGAAGATTCCGCCGACCAGGATCGGCCGCCAGGTGATCGGCGTGTCGAACTCCTTCGCGATCGGCTGGATGTTGTGCCAGGCGAGATAGGTCCACGGGCTGGAGCAGTCGAAGAAGAATTCGATCATGGGCGTTTCCTTTGTCTTTTCCACGTTCATTCTCGTCATTCCGGGATGCGCCGCAAGGCGCAGGGCTCGCGACCGTGTCGCGCCGCGGAATAACGGGCATCATTTCTTCTCGACCAGCTCCTTCGCACGCTGGCCGAACATGTTCTTGCGCGATTCCTCGTCAAACGGCTCCTTGACGAATTTTCCGATCGCAAGGCCCGCCTGCACCTGCGGCCGGCCGCGCACGGTGGCGTACCAGCGCTTGATGTTCGGAAAATCGTCGAGGGTGAAGCCCTGCGCCTTGTGGGTCATGGTCCAGGGGAAGCAGGCGATGTCGGCGATCGAATAGTCGTCGCCGGCGATATAGGCGCCGGTCCTGCCGAGCTGGCGGTCGAGCACGCCATAGAGCCGCGCGGTCTCGTCGCGGTAGCGCTCGATCGCGTAGGGAATCTTCTCGGCCGCATAGAGCGCGAAATGGCCGTGCTGACCGAGCATCGGCCCGAGGCCGCCCATCTGCCACATCACCCACTGGATGACGTTCGACCGCGCACGCAACTCCCGCGACAGAAAACGGCCGGTCTTGTCGGCGAGATAGATCAGGATCGCGCCGGTCTCGAACACCGAGAACGGTCCGCCGCCGTCGGCCGGTTCATGATCGACGATGGCGGGGATCCGGTTGTTCGGGCTGATCGCCAGGAATTCGGGCCGAAACTGCTCGCCGGCGCGGATGTTCACGGGGATCACCTTGTAGGGTAGCCCCAGTTCCTCCAGCATGATCGAGATCTTCCAGCCGTTCGGCGTCGGCGCGTAGTGCAGATCGATCATCGGCGTTCTATTCCCCATCACAAAGACTTTTGTTGTTCTGTACCTCCACTTTAGGACATGGCACACAGGCCCTCAATCAGAACCCAACGGGAGGCACCCATGCTGTTTCCAACCACGATCGCTGGCTCCCTGCCGAAGCCGGAATGGCTGGCGGAGCCGAACATACTGTGGGCACCCTGGAAGTCGGAGGGCGCCGAGCTCGCCCGCGCCAAGCGCGATGCCACCGTGCTCGCGGTCAAGCTGCAGGAGGATGCCGGCGTCGACATCGTCACCGAGGGCGAGCAGGCGCGCCAGCATTTCGTGCACGGCTTCCTCGAGCGGATCGAGGGCATCGATTTCGCCCACAAGGTCGAGATGGGCATCCGCAAGGACCGCTATAAGGCGATGGTGCCGCAGGTGATCGCGCCGTTGCAGCTCAAGGGGCGCGTCCATGAAGGCGAAGCGCGTGCGGCGCGCGCCCACACCAAGAACAAACTGAAGTTCACCCTGCCCGGGCCGATGACCATCATCGACACCATCGCCGACAAGTATTACGGCGACCGCGTGAAGATGGCCTTCGCTTTCGCCGAGCTGTTGAACCAGGAAGCCAAGGCGCTCGAAGCCGACGGCGTCGACATGATCCAGTTCGACGAGCCCGCCTTCAACGTCTACATGGACCAGGTGCGCGACTGGGGCATCAAGGCGCTGGAGCGCGCCGCCGAAGGCCTGAGCTGCGCCACCGCCGTGCACATCTGCTACGGCTACGGCATCAAGGCCAACACCGACTGGAAGCAGACGCTTGGCGGCGAGTGGCGGCAATATGAGGAGACCTTCCCCGTCATCGACAAGAGCACGATCCAGCAGGTCGCGATCGAATGCCGCAACTCGAAGGTACCGATCGAACTGCTCGCGGCGCTCCCCGGCAAGATCGTGCAGGCCGGCGTGATCGACGTCGCCAGCGACGAGATCGAGACCGCTGAGGACGTCGTCAAGGTGATCGAGGCGGTCGCGAAGCACGTGCCGAAGGGCAACATCATCGCGACCACCAATTGCGGCATGGCGCCGATGCGGCGGGACATCGCGGAAGCCAAGCTGATCGCGCTGGGCGCCGGGGCCAAGCTGGCGCGGCAGCGGCTGGCGTAAGGACTCCGCCGGTAGATCAACCCAGAACGGCCATCGCGCTCGGATGCAACACGGGCCGGTAGCCGGCCTGGAAGGCGCGCACCGTCGATGGCGGCGTCAGCAGCATGGCCGGCTCGGGTACGTCGGCCCGGCTGTAACCGGCGAACGACCAGCGCAGCGTGGCGCCGTCGGCGACGAGGTAGCTGTCCCCGCTCGCCTGCACCATCGTCCCGTCGGGCAAGTCGCGCAATCGCGTCGGCGGCGGATGCAGCCGCTTCTTGCCGCGGTCGAGCCGCTCGGCGTGCAGCACCGCATCCATCGCCTTGGCGCTGAGATCGCTTACACCGTTGCCCTGCTCCCAGCAGCCGCGAAACCGCTTGGCATCGTCTCGCCGGCAGTAGAAGCACGGCCGGTGTCCGGCCGCGAACGCGGTGGCCTCATCGAGGAAGAACAACTCGGTCCAGCTCTGCCGGCTCATCACCTCGCGCCGCCGTCCCCTGAACTCGCAGACGCAGGTGAGCCACGCCGGCGACGACCAGCGCTTGTTCAGAAGCCTGCGCGTCGCGGGATCGTGGATGATGCCGCGATTGCCGGTGAAGGTGCCGCGATGGTCTGAGGCGACGATGTCGCCGGTGGGCGTGACGCGGTTTTGCAGGGGCATGGCAAATCCGATTGTTCGTCGCTGTCATTCCGGGACGATGCGAAGCATCGAAC
>NZ_LFIQ01000094.1:137433-143237 GCF_001189245.1 Bradyrhizobium pachyrhizi
CGGAATGACGACGACGTCACGCCGCGCCGTCGCGGATCGGCGGCTGGAAAGACAGAGCGGTGTCCCAGGGAAAGTAGATCCAGGTGTCCTGCGACACCTCGGTGATGTAGGTGTCGACCAGCGGCCGGCCCTTCGGCTTGGCGTACACGGTCGCGAAATGCGCATCGGGCAGCAATTGGCGCACCAGCCTGCCGGTCTTGCCGGTATCGACGAGGTCGTCGACGATCAACAGCCCCTTGCCGGTGCCGCCGCCGATCTTGGCGGTCTGCTCCGAAATGCCCTTGAGCACTTTCAGATCGCCCTGCTTGTCATGGTCGTAGCTGGCGACGCAGACGGTATCGATGATCCGCAAGCCGAGCTCGCGCGCCACGATTGCCGCCGGCACCAGCCCACCGCGGGTGATCGCGATCACCGCATGGAACGGGCCGACCTCGTTGAGCCGCCAGGTCAGCGCCCGGCAGTCCCGGTGGAATTGATCCCACGAGACCGGGAACGGCCTGCCGGCTCGCTCCTGTGCACTCGGTTCGGAATTTCGTTCAACCATATCGTCTCAACCCGCCGGCTTCTTCTGCGCGGCCTGCACTTGCTTCAGCATCTCCTTCACCGCAGCCATTGCGGCTGCGAGCTTTTCCGGATCGCGCGAGCGGACCACGAGATTGGTGTTCGGCTTCTGATTCTCGTCCTGGAACGGATAGCTGCCGATGATGGTGTCGGGATTGGCTTCCGCGATCGCCCGCAGCGGGCCGCCGATGTCGCCCTCCCTTGCGTCGGCCCTGACCGAGTCCGACAGCATCCGCACGCCGGATTTCAGGGTCGGCGCCACGATGTCCATCATCGCCTGCATGATGGTGGGGATGCCGGCCATCACGATGACATTGCCGAGCTTGAAGCCCGGCGCCAGGATGGTCGCGCTCTGAATCAGTTCGGCGCCGTCAGGCACCCGGGCCATGCGCAGCCGCGCTTCGTTGAGGTCCTGCTCGCTCCAGCGCTCCCTGAACCGCGCCACCACCTCGGGGTGATGGTGGATATCGACCCCGAACGCCTTCGCCACGCTGTCGGCGGTGATGTCGTCATGGGTCGGCCCGATGCCGCCGGTGGTGAACACGTAGGTGTACCTATGCCGCAGCGCATCAAGGGCGGAGACGATGTCGGCCTCGTCATCGGCGACGACGCGGACCTCCTTCAGGTCGATGCCGATGTTGGTCAGGTATTCGGCGATGAAGCCGATGTTCTTGTCCTTGGTCCGGCCGGACAGGATCTCGTCGCCGATCACCAATATCCCCGCCGTGACGATCTCGCTCATGGTCTCATTCCCTAACTTGATCCCCGGACATTGCCGATCCAATGCCTTGATGTCACGGGGTTTTGCCGCCGAATTAAGCAGACCTCAGCCGGTTTTTCGGGCAGGCCTTCCACCTCACCCATAGCAAATGCCGCAAGCCAATGCATATCGCGCTGGCCCGCCCCTTGCTACCATCCCATCAAGTCATGCACTGTGTCACATGGCTTTGGAGGGCAGTCGGGCTATATGGCAGTCGCGTTCGATGAGATGAACGGCCTCGGCGAGGATCTCCGCCCGGCCTACCAGGAGCTCTCCCGCTGGCTCAAAGAGACGCCGCCGGATGCGCTCGAATATCGACGCCAGGAAGCGGAGCTGCTGTTCCGCCGGATCGGCATCACCTTCGCGGTCTATGGCGATGCCGAGGCCCAGGAGCGGCTGATCCCGTTCGACGTGATCCCCCGCATCATGTCGGCGACCGAGTGGACGCTGCTGGAGAAGGGCCTCAAGCAGCGCGTGCTCGCGCTCAACATGTTCTTGAAGGACATCTATCACGGCCGCGACATCTTGCGCGCCAACGTCATCCCCGAGGACCTGATCTTCCAGAACCCGGTGTTCCGGCCGGAGATGAACGGCCAGGACGTGCCGCACGACATCTACGTCCACATCGCCGGCATCGACATCATCCGCACCGATCCCGACAATTTCATCGTGCTGGAGGACAATGCGCGCACGCCATCCGGCGTGTCCTACATGCTGGAAAACCGCGAGATCATGATGCGGTTGTTTCCGGACCTGTTCGCGCGGCACCGCGTCGCGCCCGTGGAGCGTTATCCGGACGAGCTGCTGTCGGCGCTGCGGTCGGTGGCGCCGCACAGCGCCTCCGCCGAGCCGACGGTCGCGCTGATGACGCCGGGCGTCTACAACTCGGCCTATTACGAGCACTCCTTCCTCGCCGACAAGCTCGGCATCGAGCTGGTCGAGGGGCGCGACCTCATCGTCAAGAACGACGAGGTGTTCATGCGCACCACCGAGGGGCTGAAGCGGGTCGACGTCATCTACCGCCGCGTCGACGACGATTTTCTCGATCCCCTCACCTTCCGGCCGGACTCCGCGCTCGGCGTCCCCGGACTGATGTCGGCCTACGCTGCCGGCAACATCACGCTCGCCAATGCGGTCGGCACCGGCATCGCCGACGACAAGGCGATCTATTCCTACATGCCGGACATCGTGAAGTTCTACCTCAGCGAGGAGCCGATCCTGAAGAACGTGCAGACCTGGCGCTGCCGCGAAGCGCAGGATCTGTCCTATGTGCTCGACAACCTCGCCGACCTCGTCGTCAAGGAGGTGCACGGCTCGGGCGGCTACGGCATGCTGATTGGCCCCGCCGCCACCAAGGCGACCATCGAGGCGTTCCGCGACAAGCTCAAGCGCGAGCCCGAAGGCTTCATCGCCCAACCGACGCTGGCGCTGTCGACCTGCCCGACCTGCACCGACAAGGGGCTGGCGCCGCGCCATGTCGACCTGCGCCCGTTCGTGCTGACCGGCTCCAGCCACACCACCATCGTGCCCGGCGGGCTGACCCGCGTCGCGCTGAAGGAAGGCTCGCTCGTCGTCAATTCGAGCCAGGGCGGCGGCACCAAAGACACCTGGATACTGAGTGAGTGATTTGAAGCCAAACGCGCTGCGCGAGCCCTCCCTCCCCCTGCAAGGGGGAGGGTCGGGGTGGGGGTCGGCCGCATACGCCGAATGGAGAGAAGATCCCCACCCGCCGCTGCGCGTCGACCTCCCCCTTTCAGGGGGAGGTGAAACACGTTTCGTCTTGTAGGGACTATCGCATGCTGTCGCGCACCGCCGAAAACCTGTTCTGGCTGGCCCGTTATGTCGAACGCGCCGAATATCTGGCGCGCACCATCGATGCGACGTTGCGCGTCACCGCGCTGCCCGCGGCCTATGTCGGCAAGACCAATGAGTGGGATTCCGCGCTGCTCACCGCCGGCGTCGGCGCGAGCTTCTACGATCACTATGAGGAAGCCAACGAGCGGAACGTCATCGAATATCTGTCCTTCTCGTCGGAAAATCCGTCCTCGATCAAGAACTGCATCGAGGCGGCGCGGCTCAATTCACGCTCGGTGCGCACCGCGCTGACATCGGAGATGTGGGACACCATCAATTCGGCCTGGATCGAACTGCAGGCGGTCTGGAACAAGGGTCCCGCCAACCGCGAGGAGCTGGCCAAATTCCTGCGCTTCGTGCAGGAGACCTCGCTGCGTTTCGACGGCTCGGCCTACCGCACCATGCTGCGCAACGACGCCTACTGGTTCTCGCGGCTCGGGGTCCATCTCGAGCGCGCCGACAACACCGCGCGGATTCTCGACGTGAAGTACCACATGCTCCTGCCCGAGGAGGAGCATGTCGGTGGTCCGCTGGATTACTACCAGTGGACCTCGATCCTGCGCTCGGTGTCGGCGACAACAGCCTATCACTGGGTCTACCGGGAAACCTTAAAACCCTGGCTGATCGCCGACCTCCTGATCCTCAACGATACGCTGCCGCGCTCGCTTGCCAGCTGCTACAGCAACCTCGTGCGCAACCTCGACCAGATCGGTGTCGCCTATGGCCGCCAGGGCGCCTCGCAACGCCACGCCCGCGGCATCAGGAACCGGCTCGAGCACAGCAACATGGACGATATCTTCCAGCACGGCGTGCACGAATTCATCCAGGAGTTCATCGCGGACAACTCACGGCTGGGTGAGATCATCACCAAGCAGTACCTGATCTGACCGGTTTTGAGGCAAAATCTCGTCATGGCCGGGCAAAAACGCGAAGCGCGTCTTTCGTAACATAGGTGACCCGGCCATCCACATCTTGCTTTCGCGGCCGATTAGGAAGAAAGACGTGGGTGCCCGGGAAGGGTCCGGGCATGACAGTCCTGCCCTGAAAAAACCGATTGAACACCGGTTGAGCCATGCGCCTGCGGATAGCCCATACCACCACGTATCGCTACGAGCCGGCGGCCTCGGGCGTGATCCAGATTCTGCGGATGACGCCCGGCAGCCATGACGGCCAGTATGTCGCGGATTGGCAGATCGACGTCTCGACCGACTCCCGGCTCGACACCCATGAGGACGCCTTCGGCAACGTCACCCATGTGCTGACGCATGGTTCGATCAGTGACCTCACGATCCATTGCGAAGGCCTGATCGAGACCCACGACACCGGCGGCGTACTGAAGGGCACCGACGAGCGGTTTCCGCCGAGCCTGTTCCTGCGCACCACACCGCTGACCGACCTCAACCCGGCGATGACGGCCATCGTGCGCGAGCTGCGCACCGAGGCCGGCGGCGACGTGCTCGGCTTCCTGCACGCGCTGATGGTGCAGATCTACGAGCACATGACGTTCGACGAGGACCCGACCAACAGCGCCACCTCGGCCGCCGAGGCGTTCGCGCTGAAGCGCGGCGTCTGCCAGGACTACGCGCACATCCTGATCGCCTGCGCGCGCGCCGGCGGCGTTCCGGCGCGGTTCGTCTCCGGCCACTTCTTGCGCTCCGACGGCATGGTCAACCAGCAGGCCGGCCACGCCTGGGCCGAGGCGTTCGTGCCCGATCTCGGCTGGATCGGCTTCGACGCCGCCAACGGCATCTGCACCACCGACGCCCATGCCCGCGTCGCAATCGGCCTCGACTATCTCGGCGCCGCCCCGGTCCGCGGCACCCGCTATGGCGGCGGCAACGAGACGCTGACGGTCGCGGTCAAGGTCGACCAGGCCGGCCGTCCCGGCCAGTGGCAGAGCCAGACGCAGTCGTAGGCTGGTCCCTCTCCGCGTCCGTCATTGCGAGCCAACGGGTCGCGCGAACGCGCGCCCGATGACAGGCTCCGCGAAGCAATCCATCTGACCGCTTGCGGAGGCATGGATTGCTTCGTCGCTTCGCTCCTCGCAATGACGGCAGGGGTGCTATGATCGCTGCTGCAAACCGAACCAGCGAGACAAGCCATGGCCACCGTAAAACTGCTTTCCGACGACGAACTCTCGGCGGAGGCACGCGCCGTCTTCGACGACATCCGCAAGACGCGGAACTCGGACTTCGTCAACAATTTCTGGCGCGCGCTGGCGCATGATCCGAAGACCCTGCGGCGGACCTGGGAGAGCATCAAGGAGGTGATGGCACCCGGCACGCTCGACCCGAAGGTCAAGGAGATGCTCTACGTCGCCGTCTCGGTGGCCCACGGCTGCAGCTATTGCATTCACTCGCACACCGCGAGCGCCCGCGCCAAGGGCATGACCGACGCCGAATATCAGGAAATGCTCGCAATCGTCGGCATGGCCGCCGAAACCAACCGGCTGGTTACAGCGCTCGGCGTGCCCGTCGACGAGGCCTTCCTCGTCGATGCACCTGCGGGACGAAGCCAGGAGCCGTGACGCTCCTGCCTGTCTCGCGAATGAGTGATGTCACGAAATGCGCTCAACGTCGGATTTGAGGACAACCAGGAAACGGGCAGCTTCGCCGCCCGTCACCACCCG
>NZ_LFIQ01000094.1:143247-151091 GCF_001189245.1 Bradyrhizobium pachyrhizi
CGATAGCGGCAGCGTGCGTCGGACCGCAACCTGCCCCCGAAGCGCGACCACGCGCTCCGAAATCCGCCCGGCGCCGACGATCGCCGTCTGCGGCGGCACGATGATGAGATTAGCAAACCGGCCTCCGATCATGCCGAAGTTCGACAACGTGATCGTCGCACCGCGCAGTTCCTCCGGGGGTATCGCGCGCGCGATTGCGTCGGCTCGCAGGCGGTCGAGTCCGGCCCGCAGGTCCGATACGCTCCGCTCCGCGACATTGCGCAACACGGGAACGATCAGGCCGCCGCCCGTGTCGACGGCGATGCCGAGATCGATGCGCTCGATCAGGCGCCGTTCTCCCGTACCGGAATGATACCAGGCATTGAGCGCGGGCTCTGCCTTGCAAGCAGCGGCGATCGCCCGCGCGAGGCGGATTGTCACGTCCTCGCCCTGCCGCCAATCGTCGATGTCGGCTTCATCGGTGACCGTCGCGGGGACGATTTCCGCATGCGCTGCCGCCATGCGTTGGGCCATCGCGCGGCGCAAGCCGCGCAGCGGCTCGGCGGGTCCGCTGTGAGACATCCGCTTCGCCGCCCTCTCGACATCGGCCCGCGTGATGGTGCCGCCGGGCCCGGTCGCCTCGACGAGATCGAGCGCGACGTCAAGCTTGCGCGCAAGTGCGCGCACTGCCGGAAACACTTGGGCTCCCCGCCCGCTGGGCGGCGAAGCAGTTGCTGGCGCCGGCCGCTGCTCGCCAGTGTCGAGTTCGCCCACAATCGTGCCGGTGTCCTGCCCGGCGTCCTCGGCAAACTCGACGAGCGGCGCGCCGACCTTCACGATATCGCCCTTGGCACCGAACAGGCGCGCGATGCGTCCGCTCGACGGCGCCGGTATCTCGACCACTGCCTTGTCGGTCTCGACCGAAACGAGCGGCTGATCGGTCACGACGTGATCGCCCTCGTTGACGTACCAGGTGACGATCTCGGCTTCTTCAAGACCTTCACCAAGGTCCGGCAACGTGAACTGGCGCATGGCACAAGGTCCGTTGGTGTTCAGTTGTACTGGTGCGCCTTTCGGGCTGCGGTCACGATGCGTTCGACCGACGGCATGTAGCGTTGCTCAAGGCGGGCCATCGGGATGATCGTGTCGTAGCCGGTGACGCGGGTCACGGGTGCGAGCAGCGAGGATAGTCCGCGCTCGGCGATCATGGCTGCGATCTCCGCGCCAAATCCGCCGGTGTGTGCGGCCTCGTGCACGATGACGCAGCGCCCGGTCTTTGCGACCGACCTGAGCACGGTGTTTTCATCGTAGGGCTTGAGCGTGGCGAGGTCGATAACCTCGGCAGCGATGCTCTCGTCGGCGAGCGCGTCCGCTGCGGCCATCGTTTCCTTCAGCATCGCACCCCAGCTGATCAGCGTGACGTCGCGACCTTCCCTCTCGACAAAGGCGCGATCCATCGGCAGGGCTTCGCCGTTGTCCTCGACCTCGCCTTTCACGGCGCGGTACAACCGCGTCGGCTCCAGGAACACCACCGGATCGGGATCGCGGATCGCGGCGAGGAGAAGTCCATAGGCGCGCTCCGGCGACGAAGGTATCACGACACGCAAGCCCGGAATGTGGGCCAGCATCGCCTCAGTGCTCTCGGAATGATGCTCGGGTGCGCGAATGCCGGCGCCATGCGGCGTGCGCAGAACCATCGGACAAGTGAGCCGTCCCTGGGTACGGTTGCGCATCCGTGATGCGTGGTTCACGAGCTGATCGAGACAGGGATAGATAAATCCCATGAACTGGATTTCGCCGACCGGCTTCAGTCCCTGCGCGGCCATGCCGACGCAAAGCCCGCTGATCAGGAGTTCGGCAAGCGGCGTATCGAGGACGCGCTCCGGACCGAAGCGCTCCTGCAAGCCGACGGTCGCGCGGAAGACGCCGCCATTGACGCCGACATCCTCGCCGAGCACGACCACATCGGGATCATCCACCATCGCGCGGCCGAGCGCCCGATTGATGGCTTCGACCAACGTGACTTCAGGCATCGTCCTCTCCCGCAAGTTCGCGACGCTGCGCGGCGTACGCCGCGGGCAGATCAGCATAGAGGTTGTCGAACATGGTTTCTGCTCGGCGTGGCGGTGTCTTCAGATAGCGCTCCACCGCCGCCTCGATGCGCTCATGGCACTCGGCGACAAGCCGCTCCTCGTCCGCCTTGGTCCACATCTTCTGACCCACAAGATAGGACCTGAGGCGCGCGATCGGCTCTTCCTTCCAATGCGCCTGGACTTCTTCGGCCGAACGATAGCGCAATGCATCATCTGACGTCGTGTGATCGCCGAGCCGATAGGTGACCGCTTCGATGAAGTGAGGGCCCTTGCCGTCGCGGGCAGCGGCGATGGCCTCCTCGGCCGCGGCGCGCATCGCCACGACGTCACTCCCGTCCACCTGCTCGCCGCTGAACCCGGCGCCGATGGCCTTCTGCGCTAGCGTCTCGGAACCCGTCTGCAGACGCAACGGCACCGATATGGCCCATTGATTGTTGGTGGCGACGAACACGAGCGGCAACTTGTGAACGCCGGCGACATTCATTGCCTCGTACACATCGCCTTTCGAGGTGGCGCCGTCGCCGAACATGCAGACGGCCACGCGCGGCTCCTTGCGCAACTTCAGGGCGTAGGCAACGCCGGCCGCATGCGGCGCCTGTGATCCGACGGGAACGCAGAACGGGAAATCGTGCACCGGACCGGAGAATTGATTGCCGCGTTCATCGCCGCCCCAGAACAGCAGGATCTCCTCCAGCGCGACGCCACGCCAGAGCAACGCGCCGTTGTCGCGATAGGAGGGCAACAGAACGTCATCCTCCCGCATCGCACTCGCGATGCCGACCGACACCGCCTCCTGGCCGAGCGAAATGGCATAGGTTCCCAGCCGACCAGTGCGCTGCAATGCAACAGCCTTTCGGTCGAACAGACGCAACAGCACCATCGACCGGTAGAGTTCGACCAGCAGCTTGGCATCGGTGGCGAAGGCAGGAAGCGGCCGTTCTATCGAGCCGTCGGGCGCGAGGTAATTGCGGCGGCGCACCTCAAAGCGCGCAATGACGGGGAGCTCTTCGTTCGCTCTTTTGCTGGCCACGCGCTCACTCCAGGAGCGGTTCTGCCTCCCACGTTCAACTATTTGGTGTTCGGGCCGCGACGATGCAATACCGTGGCAGCATCGCTCTTGGCGCACGCGTCGGCGGCCGGGTCGCGAGGATCGATCGACAGTATCCGTGGAACAGCGCCGCGACTGCTGTATAAGAGAGCATGGCACATGGTCAGGTTGTCCTCGTAACAACTGCGCCGTTGGACGGCGGCCCGCCGGTTCGCTCGGTCTTCTTCGTGGCTGAAGGAGACGCGGCAAAGGCCACGGCAATTATTGCGGACATGATGGCCCCGAATGAAACGGTCGAAGCGTTGGGGCCGCTTCCCGAAGCGGCTGTGAAAGCGCTCGGGTTGAAACCCGGTGACTACACCCACACCTGACTTGCATCGGATAGCTGTCCGGCGCGCGAAGGTCCGCGGCCGCATCCTTGCGCAGAGAGTGTGATCTTGACGCGGCGCCCTCGCTTACGCGGTCCCGATCACAACGCGGGGAGCCCTCTTTCTCAAGCAAGGGACATGGCGTAATCTGCGGCGAGTTGCCCTTAGACGGGACGGGCCGACGTCGCCGTTTGAAGGAACGGGCAGCGGTCAGGCCGTCGGCAGGCATCGCAGTCTGAAAGCAGCGCCTGCCTTATGTGGCGCTCCCTCAACTTCAACATGAAGCAGGTTGGCCTGCCGCACGCGCGGCAGACAAGGGCAGTGCTTAACCCTTGGAGGACGACATGGCGACATTCATAGTGAGGATCGACTGGACCGACCAGGGAATTCGAAGTGTCAAGGACGCTCCCAAGCGCAGCCGAGCGGCGAAAGAACTCGCCAAGACGCTCGGTGTCGAGATCAAGGAGGTCTATCTCACCTCCGGCGAGCATGACATCCTTCTCATCGCCGAAGCGCCTCTTGGCGACAACATCACGAAACTCGCGCTTGCCCTCAGTTCTCAGGGAAACATACGGACCTGCACATCACGGGCCTGGCCCGAGGCCGAGTGGACCAAGCTGATATCCGAGCTTCCGTAGCGGCTTCGGGACGTCCCTATGGATCTCTGCGCGGTCTGACTGACGGGCGCCGTCGATCTTGATACCCTGCGATCGGCGCCAGCGTGTGTGCGCAGGAACCGAGACTGCTCCTCGTCGTGTGAACGAGTAAAGTACGAGGCGCACGAGGGCGACGGCGGACGTCGTCGCCGGCAGGGCCGCACATGCCCTATTTATCCAGCCAGACATCCTCGAAACGCAGATTGTTGTACTGGCTGTTGTCGTGCGGGTGGAAATTCTTCACGTAAGGCTGCCAGCAATTGCCGGCCGATGAGTGCAGGATGACCGGCCGCGCGGCGTCGTCGACCAGCAGGTGCTCGATGTCGAACACGATCTTGCGGCGCTTGTCCTTGTCGACCTCGCGCGACTGTGCCGCCAGCAGCTTGTCGACCTCGGCGTTGCAATACTGGGTGTAGTTGCGCTCGGAGTTGCAGGAATAGTTCTCGACCAGATTGCCGTCGGGATCGTCGACGCTGACGCCGGTGACGTTGAGGCCGATGGTATAGTCCTTGCGCTGCAGCCGCGAGTACCAGCGCGGCGTATCCAGGATGTCGAGCTCCGCTGTGATGTAGATCTTCTTGAGCTGGTCGGCGAGGATCACCGCCGGGTCGCGATAGGTCGGCAGATTGCGGGTCTGGATCTTGATCGACAGCGGCTTGGCGTCACTGTAGCCGAGCTTCTGCATGATCGCCTGCGCCTCGGCGAGGTTCTTCCCGGTATCGGGGCCGTAACCCATCAGCGTCGACAGGATCTCCGGCGGCATGCCCCACTCGCCTTCGGGCTTCGCCTGCATCGCGCCGCCGAGCCGGCCGCTGCCCTCGAACAGGATGCTGTTGAAGGCCTTGCGATCCAGCGCCAGCGACATCGCCTTGCGGATATCCGGATTGTCGAACGGCGGATTGACGCGGTTGACCAGGAGATTGATCTGCAAATTGGTCGAGGTCATCTCGCAGATCGCGTTCGGCGCCCGCGCCTTGACGTCCTTCATCAGGGGAATGCTGACGTCGGACGGAAAGGTGATGTCATAGTCGCCGGTCGCGAATGCCAGCATCCGCGTGGCGCGGCTGTCGATCGAGCGCACCGTGATCTCGTCGAGATACGGCCGGTCCTTCTTGAAGTAATCGGGGTTACGGACCAGACGGATCGAATCACCGCGCCTAAACTCGACGAACTTGAACGGCCCGGTGCCGACCGGCTTGGTGCGCATCACCTGCTGCGGAACGTGGCAGGGATAAACCACGGAGAAGGCGCTCGCGAGCAGCGCCAGCAGGCCGGGCTGCGGCTCGGTCAGCTCGAAGGTCGCCTCATCGTCGCCATTGATGCCGACATCCTTGAGCTTCGAGTACCAGACCTTGCGCGGGTTGCGCTTGAAGTCCTGGGTCTCGCTCTTGCCGATCAGCATCCGCCAGGTGCACTGCACGTCCTTAGCCGTGAACGGCTGCCCGTCATGCCACTTCACGCCGTGCCGCAGCTTGAAAGTGAGCTTTGTATTGGTCTGATCCCACGACCAGCTCTCGGCGAGATCGGGGATCACGGTGTCGATGCTTTCGTGCACCTTGGCCGGATCGAACACCACGAGGTTGTTGAAGACGGCCGCGAACGGCATCACCGAGGCGATGGTGGATTCCTCGAGCAGCGAGGTCGAGGGCGGATTGTCGTTGTGATAGAGCCGCAGGGTGCCGCCCTTCTTCTGCGCCGATGCAGGGCTCGCGGCCGTCGCCGCGATACCCAATGCCACAATGCACGCGGCCAGTTTGAACGACATTCCCGCCTCCCGAAATTTCTTGTTGTCGTCGGTTGCAGGCAGTCGAGCACAACACCCCGCCCCCCGCAACGACGCGAGGCCAAGATCATTGCCGGCTGCGCGCAACGCAGAGCGAGACCGGGATGCGCCCCGCAACCTGGACGGCTGGAACAGGCGCCCGGCCGTCGCTCGGTCGTCCCGCCCCTCTTTGACGGGCCACTGCATCTCCCGTCACGGGGAATTGGGGTTGGATGCATCCTCGAAATTGGCTACTAGTTTCCCGCCGAGAAACTCGGACCGTCTGAGGGCTTTAAATGACCTATTGCTGCGGAATTCTGGTGCGCGACGGGCTCGTCATGATCGCCGATACCCGCACCAATGCCGGCCTCGACAACGTCTCGACCTTCCGCAAGCTGCACATCTTCGAAAAGCCCGGCGACCGCATCATGGCGATCGCCAGCGCCGGGAATCTCGCGATCAGCCAGTCGGTGCTGTCGACCCTGACCGAGGGCATGGAAGATCCGCACAGCGGCGAGCTCGAGACGCTGATGAACGCCCCGACCATGTTCCAGGCGGCGCAGCGGATCGGCCGCGCCATCCGCTCGGTGCACGCCACCGAGGGCGAGGCGCTGCGCGCCGAGGACATCTCCTTCGACGTCTCGTTCCTGTTCGGCGGCCAGATCAAGGGCTCGCGGATGCGCCTGTTCATGGTCTACACCGCCGGCAACTTCATCGAATGCACCATCGACACGCCATACCTGCAGATCGGCGAGCACAAATACGGCAAGCCGGTGCTCGACCGCGCCATGCATTACGACGTCGAGCTCTACGAGGCGCTGAAGACCGGGCTGATCTCGATGGATTCGACGATGCGCTCCAACCTCGGCGTCGGCCTGCCGATCGACGTGTTGGTGGTACGCACCGACGCCTGCGAGGCCGACCTCAACCACCGCATCGAGGCCGGCGAGCCCTATTTCCACGACCTGCGCTCGCGCTGGTCGGCGGCGCTCCGCGCGGCGCACCAGAACATTCCACGCCCACCCTACAAGAACGAAACCGAAGCAAAAACCAAGTATGAGGAAACTCGCATGACTGAGGCAACCAGCAAGATCGCACTCGTGACCGGCGCCGGCACCGGTGTCGGACGCGCCGCGTCGCTCGCTTTGATGGACAAGGGCTACACCGTGGTGCTCGCCGGGCGCCGCATGGAGATGCTGGAAGAGACCGCCAAGCTCGGTCCCGCCGGCAAGAGCCTGTGCGTCTCGGCCGACATGGCCAACCCGGCCGCGATCGCCGCGCTGTTCGACAAGGTGAAGGCGACCTATGGCCGGCTCGATGTGCTGTTCAACAATGCCGGCATGGGCGCGCCGCCGGTGAACTTCGAGGACCTGCCGCTCGAGCAATGGCAGGCGGTGGTCAACACAAACCTGACCGCGCCGTTCCTGTGCACCCAGCACGCCTTCCGCATCATGAAGGACCAGACGCCACGCGGCGGCCGCATCATCAACAACGGCTCGATCTCGGCGCATGCGCCGCGGCCGTTCTCCGCCGCCTACACCTCGACCAAGCACGCCATCACCGGCCTCACCAAGTCGTCCAACCTCGACGGCCGCATGTATGACATCGCGGTCGGCCAGGTCGATATCGGCAATGCCGCGACCCCGATGACCGACCGCATGGTCAACGGCCCCGGCGTGCTGCAGCCGGACGGCACCACCAAGCACGAGCCGCGCATGGACGCCAAGGCGGTCGGCGACGCCGTCGCCTACATGGCCGGCCTGCCGCTCGATGCCAACGTGCTGTTCATGACTGTCATGGCGACCAAGATGCCGTTCGTCGGCCGCGGCTGATCTTCTCCTCCCTGCTTGCGGCAGGACCATCACGATGCCCGGCCGGGCTTGTCCCGGCCGGCCGTCGCCGGACGCCCTGCCAAAATATCGAAAACAACCCCATGCA
>NZ_LFIQ01000094.1:151101-152735 GCF_001189245.1 Bradyrhizobium pachyrhizi
GTTCGACACCGCAGCTTGACACGTCGGGCAAATCAGCAGTATTTTTCCATTATTCCGAAATCATGAAAGCTTGCCCCGGGGCTGATCCTCCCCTTCTCCCCGCGCGCAGGGAGAAGGTCGGGATGAGGGGAGTCTCCACGAGGATGGTGAGAGACAAGCTCGCGGAGAGAGTTCCCCTCACCCGCCGCTGCGCGGCGACCTCTCTCCGCAAGCGGGGCGAGGTAAGGGAAGCGCCCTACTCCAGCTTCTCCACGTCCCGCAGCGTCGGGAACAGCTTCATCCAGAGCAGCGCGACCGCAACGGTGGCGACGCCGCCGAGCACGGCCGACGGCACGGTGCCGAGCAGCGCCGCGGTGACGCCGCTCTCGAACTGGCCGAGCTGGTTCGACGCGTTGATGAACAGGAAGTTCACCGCGCCGACACGGCCGCGCATCTCGTCGGGGGTAGCGAGCTGCACCAGCGAGAAACGGATCACGACGCTGATCGTGTCCGCAGCGCCGAGCACCGCGAGCGCCAGCGCCGACAGCCACATCCAGTGCGACAGCGCGAACACCACCGTCGCGACGCCGAACACGATCACCGCCTGGAACATGCGCATGCCGACGCGGCGGTTGATGGTGTGCCGCGCCAGCACCATCGTCATCAACAGCGCACCGACCGCGGGCGCGGCGCGCAGGATGCCGAGGCCGAGCGGGCCGGCTTGCAGGATATCGCGCGCATAGATCGGCAGCAGCGCGGTGACGCCGCCGAACAGCACCGCGAACAAATCGAGCGAGATGGTGCCGAGGATCGCCGGATTGCTGCGAACGAAGGTGACGCCGGCAAACAGATCGTCCGACGACCCACCGTTCTTCACCGGCGCCTGTTGCAGCCGGCCGATGCCGCCGGTCAGGAGGGCGCCGAACAGCCAGAACACCATCATGATGCCGTAGGGCGCGCTCGGCATCAGGGCATAGGCGAAGCCGCCAAGCGCGGGTCCGGTGATGGTCGCAACCTGCGCCGCGCCGCTCGAGATCGCGGTCGCCCGCTGCAGCGAGCCTTGCGGCGCGATCAGCGGCAACAGCGCGGCGGTCGCCGGACTCTCGAACGCGCCGGCGATCCCGAGCACGAAGGTCGCGACGAAGATCTGGATCTCCGAGATGGTGCCGGCAAAAGTGCTTCCGGCGAGAAACAATGCGGTCAGCGCCTCCGCGATCTGGCAGGCCTGCACCACGCGCTTGCGCTCGAAGCGGTCAGCGGCGTGGCCGGCGACGAACACCAAGAGCGCCGTCGGCAGAAACTGCACCAGTCCGACCATGCCGAGGTCGAACGCGCTGCCGGTCAGATCGTAGATCTGCCAGCCGATCGCCACCGCGCCGATCTGGCTGGAGAAGCGCGACAGGCTGCGCGACGACAAGAAGAACAGGAACGGTCTGTGGCCGAGCAGATCGCGGGCGCCGGCCGGCGTGGCGGAGGACATGGATGATTGCGTGGCCGAGCGCCTGCAACTTGTCAATGGATACGAGATGAACGCGCAACAGCATTGCGCTGCGCGGGGCCCCTGCCCATAATCCCGCGAGAGTTCTTGGGGGCGTGATGCTGCAGTTGCAATCGGCGTTCGGCGTGGTGGCATTGCTCTTGATCGCCTGGGCGCT
>NZ_LFIQ01000094.1:152745-154025 GCF_001189245.1 Bradyrhizobium pachyrhizi
CAGGCGGCGATCGGGCTCGTCGTCACGATCGCGACCGCGCTTGTGCTGATCAAGGTGCCG
Source organism: Bradyrhizobium pachyrhizi (assembly GCF_001189245.1). Taxonomy (GTDB): domain Bacteria; phylum Pseudomonadota; class Alphaproteobacteria; order Rhizobiales; family Xanthobacteraceae; genus Bradyrhizobium; species Bradyrhizobium pachyrhizi. Next base: position 152,806 of record NZ_LFIQ01000094.1, read on the forward strand.
CTGGTGACGCAGGCCTTCGGCGCGATCAATGACGCCGTCGGCACGATCGCGGCCGCGACCCGCGCCGGCACCGCCTTCGTGTTCGGCTATGTCGGCGGCGGCCCGGCGCCGTTCGATCCCAAGACGCCGGGCTCGGATTTCATCCTCGCCTTCCAGGCGCTGCCGATCGTGCTCGTCATGAGCGTGCTGACGACGCTGTTGTTCTATTGGCGCGTGCTGCCGCCTGTTGTGCGCGGCATGGCCTGGCTGCTCGAGCGCACGCTCGGCGTCGGCGGCGCGGTCGGGCTCTCGACCGCGGCCAATATCTTCCTCGGCATGGTCGAAGCGCCGCTGTTCATCCGTCCCTATCTGGCGCAGCTCACCCGCAGCGAATTGTTTCTGGTGATGACCGGCGGCATGGCCGGGATCGCCGGCACGGTGCTGGTGCTGTACGCCACGCTGCTGGCGCCGCTGATCCCGGATGCGGCCGCGCATTTCGTCATCGCCTCGGTGCTCGGCGCGCCGGCCGCAATTTTAGTGAGCCTGATCATGGTGCCCGAAACGTCGGACAAGCGCACCGGCGGATCGCTCGACAATCCCGATATCCAGGTGTCGTCGACGATGGACGCCATCGTGAAGGGCACGGCGGCCGGGCTCGAGCTCTTGATGAACATCATCGCGATGCTGCTGGTGCTGGTCGCGCTGGTGTATCTTGCGAACGCGATCATCGGCCTGCTGCCGGAGATCGGCGGCGCGAAGATCTCGCTGCAGCGCCTGCTTGGTTACGTCATGGCGCCGGTGTGCTGGCTGATGGGCCTGCCCTGGCCACAGGCGATCACGGCGGGAAGCCTGATGGGCACCAAGACCGTGCTGAACGAGCTGATCGCCTATGTCGACCTGTCGAAGCTCGGGCCGGACGCGCTCGATCCGCGCTCGCGGCTGATCATGCTCTACGCGATGTGCGGCTTTGCCAACTTCGCGAGCCTCGGCATCATGATCGGCGGCCTCGGCATCATGGCGCCCGAGCGGCGCGACGAGATCAATGCGCTCGGGCTGAAGTCGATCGTCTCGGGCACGCTGACGACCTGCCTGATGGGCGCGATCGTGGGGGCGATGACGTGACCGTAGCCCGGATGAAGCGAAGCGCAATCCGGAGCCGCTCGGCCCGCGTGCGCGATTCCCGGATTGCGCTTCGCTCCATGCGGACTACGAAACCGGCGTGCCCGCAAGGGTACCGTGGG
>NZ_LFIQ01000094.1:154035-157745 GCF_001189245.1 Bradyrhizobium pachyrhizi
GTCAAGGCCAAAACTCCAACATTTCCAACGCTTGGGCGTTTTGACTGACCAATGGTGACTAACCAGACGGCCGACTGCCGAACTCCGGTTGACCCCTGCGTGCAACTAACCGCCTATACTCGGCAACCGCGATTCGCGCGTTTTTGGGGTGGGCCGTGTCCGAACCGATAAACATCCGGAAAATTATTGAAGAACTGCTCTCAGGCAGGATGCGCGTTCCAAACTTTCAACGCGGGTTTGTCTGGGACCCTGAGCGTGTAGCGTACCTTATGGACAGCATTTACAAGGGCTATCCATTTGGCTCGATACTGCTGTGGCGGACCAGACAAGAGCTATCGCATGAACGAAACCTTGGTCCGTTCAACCTGCCCCAGAACGATCCCGAGTATCCAACCGACTACATCCTTGATGGCCAACAACGGATCACGTCAATTTTTGGCGTATTCCAAACCGACATTGTACTGAACGAACCTCCCCTTTGGTCCCGCATTTTTTATGACTTTGGTGCCCCAGAGAACGCGCAGGAATCATCTTTCATCGCTCTCAACGACATGGATATCGATCCAAGGCGCGATCGTTAACTTACAAGTCGAGTACTTCATCAGGGCCAGCGGCGGCACCATTATTTTCAATCTTGTCGACCTTCCAGGTGCTTTGACGATTTGAGAACGGCGCGCAGGCAGCCATATGGATAATCACTCAGATTATTTGAACGCAGTCGGCTTTTTTCGACAAGCGTTTGTTGTTGTTTTTGCCTTGGCGCTTGCCGAAGGCGGAGCGTGAGAGTTTTGCGCATTTGTTTGCAGGTAGTATCGGTGCCTACAAGAATCCGCATTCGCACAGAGCGATTGCAATGAATGACCTGCGTGAGGCTCAACGCCAAGTTCTCTTGGCTACCCATCTCCTGTATATCGTTGATACGGCCAAGGCCCGCTTGGGCAACTAAGACCCGTAGCAGGCATCATGCCGTGTCAGGAGCAGTAGCAATCTCCGGCCCCTGCACTCCTTCGGCGCAAGCGGCAACAATCACGCGGATTGGTCAATCGTCTTGGCGAGTGGCATGGATTTGTGAGTCGTTCCAATAGATGTTGCGGACGAGGCGTCCGCCCTTCGGGACGTTCTCCGGACGCGCTGTGTACGACGCGACGAGATCAACGCGCTCGGGCTGAAGTCGATCGTCTCGGGCACGCTGACGACCTGCCTGATGGGCGCGATCGTGGGGATGCTGACGCAGCCGTAGCCGCAGTAGCCCGGATGCAGCGCAGCGCAATCCGGGACGGTTCGGCCGCGTATGGAAGCCCCGGATTTCGCTTCGCTGCATCCGGGCTACGTAATTTCGACCAGGTCGTCATGCCCGGGCATAGCCGTCCGAAGGACGGCGTCGCTTCCGCTCGCCTATGACCCGGGCATCCATCGGCCAAGGAGAATCTTTCGAAGCAGGATGGATGGCGGGTCAAGCCCGGCCATGACGGCCGCGAAAAGCCTACGCCTTCAGCTCCACCGTCTTGAACTCGGCCGGCAGGATCACCTCCAGCAGTTCGACGTCGTCGGAGTAGTCGAGGATCATGTGCTTGATGCGCGGCGGCTGGGTCCAGGCGCTGCCTTGCTGCATCAGCGTCTCGCCCTCGCCTTCCATGTAGGTCTTCACCCAGCCCTTGAGCACATAGACCATCTGGAAGTCGACATCGTGGAAGTGCAACTTCGACACTTCATCGGGGTTGCACGGTCCCTGAAGCCGGATGACGTGCGCCTGCGCGAGGCCATGCGAGGCGGCAGCGATGCCGAGGTCGCGGTACTTGGCGTAAGCGCGCAGCCCGTCGGCCTTGAAGTCGTCTTCGCGGTGATGGCTGATCGCAACGCGCTGTTTCGGCCGCGCCTTGGTCGCAGGTTTCGGCGCGCTCTTCTTCGCCGCCGGGACGCGGCCTTTCGACTTAATGGTCTTGCGCGCGGACGATTTCGCGGACGATTTCCTGGTGCCGGCGCCGAGCCCCGACCATTTCTTCTTCACTGCGGTCTTGGCTGCCGATCTTGATGCCGTCTTCTTGGCCATTGTTTCGCCTCCCGTCTTTTTGTGACGGAGAGAGGCTAACACAAGTCGCGCGCCGCGAGGCGAGCAAAGGCGCACAGCGCGCTTTTGCCCCCTTGCCCGGTCAATGCAGCCGGAACACGCCGTCGACGGCACGCAGCTCGGCCGGCTTGACCAGCTTGGAATGCGCCACCGTCACCGAAAACAGCGGGCCTTCGAGCTTCGCTTGCCAGAACGCGAGGAAATCCTGCAGCGCCGGAAATTTCGGAAACAGGTCGTAGTTCTGCCAGACATAGGTCTGCAGCAACGAGGGATGATCAGGCATCCGATAGAGGATTTGCGCCGTCGTCAGCCCGTACCCCAGCAACTGCTTCCGGAAATCGTCGGAAACAACCCCACCAACTCGCGAGACCATGCCAACCTCCTGTGACGGAGCGCATTCACGTGGTGGCCGACCTCCCCCGCCGGACCACCGGCAATGGATGCGCTCACATGAGAGAAATGTGACGCACGCGACTAACCCATCTCAAGCCTAAATGTTTAATAGGTTGTTGAAATTTCTTGCGTTGGCAGCAGCTTACCGCATCTGCTAATAGCCCCGGCGCCCCCTCTCGGGCGGCATTAAGGATGCCGAAATGATCTCGGCATCCTTCTGGCAGACCGCACTCACGAGTGCCAATTTTTCTGCTAGAGGCACTTGCCCGCCGCCAAGGCTTGGCCTATCTCCTGCCCAACCAGTCTGGCACTCGCTGGACTGGACTGCTAACTCTCCAAAAATCTACAGCATCTACAAATGTTTAGGAGGACTGCATGAAATTCCGTCCGCTTCACGACCGCGTCGTGGTCAAGCGCATCGACGCTGAAGAGAAGACAGCTGGCGGCATCATCATTCCGGACAGTGCCAAGGAAAAGCCCTCGCAGGGCGAAGTCATCGCCGTTGGCCCGGGCGGCCGCGATGAAGCCGGCAAGCTGATCCCCATCGACGTCAAGGTCGGCGACCGTGTCCTGTTCGGCAAGTGGTCGGGCACCGAGGTCAAGATCGACGGCGAAGACCTGCTGATCATGAAGGAAAGCGACATCATGGGCGTGCTCGACGTCCCCGCTTCCAAGAAGAAGGCGGCCTAAGCGCCTCTTTCCCTCCAGTCATTCTCTCAAGGAAAAACTCAGATGGCAGCTAAAGAAGTCAAATTCTCCGTCGAGGCGCGCGACAAGATGCTGCGCGGCGTCGACATCCTCGCCAATGCGGTGAAGGTGACCCTCGGCCCGAAGGGCCGCAACGTCGTGCTCGAGAAGTCGTTCGGCGCTCCCCGCATCACCAAGGACGGCGTCACCGTCGCCAAGGAGATCGAGCTCGAGGACAAGTTCGAGAACATGGGCGCCCAGATGGTGCGCGAAGTCGCCTCCAAGTCCGCTGACGCGGCCGGCGACGGCACCACCACCGCGACCGTGCTGGCCGCGGCGATCGTGAAGGAAGGCGCCAAGTCGGTCGCCGCCGGCATGAACCCGATGGACCTGAAGCGCGGTATCGACCTCGCGGTCGAAGCCGTCGTTGCGGACCTCCAGAAGAACTCCAAGAAGGTCACCTCGAACGAGGAGATCGCCCAGGTCGGCACCATCTCCGCCAACGGCGATGCCGAGATCGGCAAGTTCCTCTCCGACGCCATGAAGAAGGTCGGCAACGAGG
>NZ_LFIQ01000012.1 GCF_001189245.1 Bradyrhizobium pachyrhizi
GTCTGGCCGCTCGTCTACACCCGCGCGGCGCTGTATTTCCTCACGTTGGCGGCGACGGTGGTATTTGTCGTATTTCCGTTCACCGGGCGGCGTGATCCGCTGGGTGAGAGGGTCAACGCGCTCAAATGGGTTTCGGACTTTATCCGAATGCTGAGTGGGTTCCTGCCTTCGTGGGTATCCCAATGGCTGGCCTCCTATGCGCAGTATCCCGGGACGTTCCTGATCCTGGTGAGTATCATTGGAGCGTTGATCGTCGGCGGTAGGCGCGTTGCTTCGGCGATCGACGACCGAATGACCGCGCT
>NZ_LFIQ01000013.1 GCF_001189245.1 Bradyrhizobium pachyrhizi
TGTCGCGCGCCATGGAAAACTGCCCCCTCGGCGTCATGAGGAATTGCCCCCTCCTCGGATAGCTGAGGAGAGAGCGAATGAACGAGGAACGAATCACTAGAGGCTCGCCGTGGAGTGATCCACGGGGGCAGGTGATGAAGACGCCGGATGACGTGGCGGAGATGTTGCGCCTGAGGGCGTGCGGGTGGGGTCTGAAGCGGATTGGGCGCCAGCTAGGCTGCAGCCATCACACGGTGAAGGACTACGTGGCGGCGGGCGGGGTGAAGCCGTTCAAGTCGCCTGAGCGGCCGAAGCGGCTCGACGGCCTTGAGGGTTGGCTGCGCGAGAGGTTCATTCGCCATCGCGGTAATGCTGACGTGGTTCGCCAGGATCTGTTGGCCGAGAAAGGCGTGGAGGTGAGCCGACGAACGCTGCAACGCGCCGTGCAGCGCTATCGCCAGGCGCTGAAGGCGGAGGCGCTGGCGACAACGAGGTTCGAGACGCCCCCTGGCCGACAGCTGCAGATCGACTTCGGGGAGCGTCTGGTCGAGATCGGCAGGGTGAAGGTCAAAGCATTCGTGTTTGTGGCAACGCTCGGGCATTCGCGACGGCTGCATGTGCGTGCGTTCCGGGCGGAGAAGCAAGAGCACTGGTTCGCCGGGCTCGAGAGCGCATTTACGACCTTCGGCGGCGTGCCGGAGGAAGTGCTGATGGACAATCCACGCGCGCTCGTCGTGCGTCACGACGCGGTGAGCCGGTCGGTTCAGTTCAACGACAAACTCATCGCGTTTGCGAAGCATTGGGGCTTCCGTCCACGCGCCTGCGCGCCATATCGGGCACGCACGAAGGGCAAGACGGAGAATGGCGTCGGCTACGTGAAGAAGAACGCGATCGCGGGGCATTCCTTCGTAAGTTGGGAGGCATTCGAGGCGCATCTCGCCAAGTGGGAGCGTGAGGTGGCGAACGTGCGTATCCACGGCACGACCGGCGAGGCGCCGATGGTTCGCTTCATACGCGACGAGGCACACCGGTTGAAACCGCTCGGCGGGCAGCCCTCGTTCGGATCATTGCGCGAACTAACCCGGGTCGTCGGCAACGATTGCGCCATCGAGATCGACACGAACAGTTACTCGGTGCCGTGGCGCCTAATTGGTGAGCGCGTGGCGGTAACGGTCGCGGCCGGCGAGGTGCGGATCCGCCATGGATTGCACCAGGTGGCGGTCCACAAGCAATCGGAAGGGCGCCGGCTGCGGATCGTCGATCCCGCCCATCTCGATGGTGTTGCCGGGCGGAATGGCGCGGTTCGCCGGCCGGAGATTGCGGCGGCGGTGCCGGGGTCGTCTCCACCGCCTTCGTTGTTGCGTCCTCTTGCCGAATATGAAGCCGTGATCGGGGGAAGCTTCTGATGACGCGCGCAAAGAAGGCAACCGAAGTACCGACTGATCCCCTTGATGCCATGCTGGCGCGATTGCAGCTCTCCGGCATCCGCGATCAGCTCGATAGCTTGCTCGACGAGGCGGCGCGCGCAAACCTGTCGGCGCGTGAGACGCTAATCCTGCTGTGCGAACGTGAGATTGCGCGCAAGGATCATCGCCGCATCGACATGGCGCTGAAGCTTGCACACTTCCCGGCCGTGAAGGAGCTTGCGGGCTTCGACTTCGAGGCGCAGCCGTCGATCGATCCGAAGCAGATCCGCGACCTGGCCGCGTCACGTTGGATCGCCAACGGCGAGAACGTGCTGCTGCTCGGCCCGCCGGGCGTCGGTAAGACGCACTTGTCGATCGCGCTCGGGCGAGAGGCAATCCTGGCCGGGTATACGGTGCAGTTCACCACGGCGACGACGCTGGTCGCTGGCCTTGCCAAGGCGCATGGCGATCGGCGCCTGGACGAGAAACTACTCGCGCTGTCGAAGCCAAAGCTACTGATCGTCGACGAGCTCGGCTATCTGCCGCTGGAACCCGACGCGGCCCATCTGTTCTTCCAGCTGGTCAGCCGACGCTACGAAACTGGTGCCATGCTGATCACGTCGAACCGCAGCGTTGCCGAATGGGGCACCGTGTTCGCCGATCCGGTGGTCGCCACCGCGATCCTCGACCGGCTCCTGCACCACAGCTACGTGTTGACTATCCGCGGCGACAGCTACCGGCTCCGCGCCAAACGGAAGAGCGGCCTCATCAAGCCGCCGCCCGCCGGTGACGGCCCTCCGGTCGGCTCCGCCTCCCTCCGTCCCGTCACCGGCGGAAGCAACCTTCAACCAAGATCATAACCCGATGGTGGGGGCAGTTCTTCATGACGCAAAGGGGGCAGTTCCGGATGGCGTTTGACA
>NZ_LFIQ01000014.1 GCF_001189245.1 Bradyrhizobium pachyrhizi
CGGCCCTTCTGTTCCTCGAGCCGCTTCTTCAGGGTCTCCATGAGCTTGTCCCAGCCCATGGCCTCGATCTGCTTCTTCTCTTCCTCGGTGAGATATTTCTCCGCGAGCTTCTTCAGCCACTCCTCGGGGATCTCCGCCTTGCCCATGGCGTCGAGCAGGCTCTCGAGCCCCTTGAACACGGTGCCGAACACGCGGTCGAACTTGTCGAGATTGCGCTCGTCCTTCACCAGCGCGGCGCGCGACAAATAGTAGAAGTTCTCGACCGTCTGCTCGGCGAGATCGGCGTCAAGCGCTTCCATCAAGGTCAGATATTCCCGTAGCGTCACGGGGACCTGGGCGTCGCGCAG
>NZ_LFIQ01000095.1:0-9555 GCF_001189245.1 Bradyrhizobium pachyrhizi
CTTCCAAGACACAGGGACCCATAACCACCGATGTCGTTGTTGCGCGACGCTGGGCCACCGCCTGCTCTAACAACTCGACCCTGTGGTCATGGGTCCCTGCTTTCGCAGGGACGACGGCGGAGTAGCGGCGCGGTCTCAGCCCTGCGCCGCCTTCGCCTGCCGCGCCGCACATTCGGTGTCGTCCCGGGCAAGCGCAGCGCGACCCGGGACCTAGAACCATCACTGTTCGAGATTGCGCAAAGCTGTGGCCCCAGCGCGGCATCACAACTGCATGCGGTGGTTGTGGGTCCCTGCTTTCGCAGGGACGACAGCGGAGTAGCGGCGCGATCTCGCCCTAAGCCGCCTTGGCCTGCACGCTCTCGCAATACTCCGCCAGCCTGTCCGCCAGCCGCAGTGTCGCCGGGCTGGCTTCGGGGGCGGCGACGAGGGCGACCTCGGTGCGGTCGATCGGCGCAAAGCCGTCCTTTGCGGTCAGCACGCGATGCTCGGGCTGGATCGACATTTCCGACAGAATGCTGAGCCCGAGGCCCGCGGCGACCGCGGCCTGGATGCCGGCGAGGCTGGAGGAGGTGTAGGCCATGTGCCAGTTGCGGCCGGCGCTCTCCAGCGCATGGATGGCGCGGGCGCGGTAGAGACAGCCCGAGGCGAAACCGATCAGCGGAACCGAGCCGGCCGTCGTATCGCGCGGGTGGCTCTTGCTGGTGACCCAGTGCACGCGTTCAGGCCAGACCGCGATGCCGCCCTTCTCATTGGCGGCGCGCTTGATCAGCGCCAGATCGAGATCGCCGCGCTCGAGATCACGGTAAAGGAACAAGCTCTGGCCGGAGCGCACGTCGAGCCGCAAGTTCGGATGGCTGCGCGCGAAGGTGGCGAGCAGCTTTGTCAGCCGATAGGCGGCAAAGTCCTCGGTGATGCCGATCCGGATCGCGCCTTCGCTGCCGGGTCGCGAGAGCACGTCACGGGCCTCTTCGGCGAGCGACAATAGCCGCCGCGCATAGGTCAACAGCCGCTCGCCGGCTTCCGTCGGGGTGACATCCTTGCCGCTACGGATCAGCAGCGGCTGGCCGACATCCTCCTCCAGGCGCTTGATCTGCTGGCTCACCGTCGACTGCGTGCGGTGGACGCGCTCTCCGGCGCGGGTGAAGCCGCCGGCATCGACCACCGAGACGAAACTGCGCAACAGCTCCAGGTCGAGCATCGCAGCCTCCATTTATAAATCAACTGCATGCCAGTCTATCATTTAATTTCCAAATATCAAGGCGTGGGCCTAGATCATGACCGAAGGAGAATTCGCCCATGTCCGCCGCAACCTCGATGGCCGCCCCGCGCGCCCGCTTCAACACCCTGCCGCTGCTGATCGCCCTGTTCTGCCTGCTCTGGAGCTACGCGTTCATCGCCGGCAAGATCGGCGTCACCGATTGCCCGCCGCTGATCCTGCTGGCCGCGCGGTTTTCGCTCGCCGGGGTTCTGATCCTCGCCATCTCCTGGCTGCGCCGCGACCAATGGGATCTCACCTGGCGCGATGCGGCGGTGTTCGCCGTGCTCGGCGTCGCCAACAACGCGCTCTATCTCGGCCTCGGCTATACCGGCCTGAAGACGGTCTCCGCCGGACTCGGCGCGCTGATCGTCTCGGCCAATCCGGTGTTCACCGCCATGCTGGCGGCGCTGTTCCTCGGTGAGAGCATGACCTTGCGCAAGGTGATTGGTCTCGTGCTCGGCATCGTCGGCGTCGCCTTCATCGTCTGGCATCGCATGTCGGTCGGATCGGACAGCCCGCATGGCATCCTGTTCACGCTGGCCTCGCTCGCCTCGATCGTCGCCGGCACCGTGCTGTTCAAGCTGCTGGCACCGAAGGGCAGCCTGTGGATCGGCAACGGCATCCAGAACATCGCCGGCGGCCTTGCGGTGATGCCGTTCGCCTTCGCGCTCTCCAGCGTCAGCGACATCGTGCCCAGCATGCGGCTTGCCGGCGCCTTCACCTTCCTCGTGCTCGGCGGCTCGATCCTTGCCTATCTGCTCTGGTTTCATCTGCTGAAAGTGTGTGGCGCGACCGCCGCAAGCGCCTATCACTTCCTGATGCCGCCGCTCGGCATGCTGTTCGCCTACCTCGTGCTCGGCGAGCATGTCGAATTTCGCGACCTGCTCGGGATCGTTCCGGTGGCGCTCGGCATTTACCTGGTGACCCGCCCGGCAGCCGCCGCGGCCAACAGGAGTATGTCGTGAGCATCACCATCACGCTGGTCGGAGGCCCCACCGCCCTGATCGAGATCGACGGGTTCCGCCTGCTCACCGATCCGACCTTCGATGCGCCCGGCGAGTATCGATTGCCGCATGTGAAACTGGAGAAGCTGACGGGCCCCGCGCTCGGCGCGCGCGATGTTGGCGCGATCGATGCGGTGCTGCTGAGCCACGACCAGCATTCCGACAATCTCGACCATTCCGGCCGGGATTTCCTCAAAGGCGCGAGGCGCGTGCTGACGACGGAGGCCGGCGCCAGGCGGCTCGGCGGCAACGCCGAGGGCTTTGCACCCTGGGCCTCGACCGAGTTGCAGAAGGGCGGCCGGACGCTCACCATCACCGCGACGCCGGCGCGGCACGGACCGGCCGGGATCGAGCCGTTGTCCGGCGACGTCATCGGCTTCGTCGTGCAGCCGGCAAAACCGGGCCGTCCGGTCTATGTCAGCGGCGACACCACCTGGTTCGACGGCGTCGCCGAGGTTGCGCGGCGTTTCGACTGCTGCGTGGTGCTGCCGTTCGCAGGCGCAGCGCAAACCCGCGGCCCCTTCCATCTCACCATGGACACCAATGACGCGATCGAGACCGCGCGCGCCTTTGCGGACGCGGTGATCGTGCCGGTTCATACCGACGGCTGGGCGCATTTCCGGCAGAGCGCGAGCGACCTGCGCGCGAGCTTCGATACGCTCGGCTTCGGCCGCCGTCTGCGCATCCTCGAGCCCGGCATCGCCACGGTCATCGAGCCGTAGGTTTCGTCCCAGGAACCTTGCCGGTATCCGGCTCGTTGTCAGACGGCTGGAACCGGACATGACGCGGCAAGGGACGATCCCACCACACGACAAACATGACGATGCGCCGGCGGCGAAGCCCCGGCGACAGCCGTTCAGTTTCAGCCGCGTCCTGAAGACGCTCGGACCCGGGCTGATCACCGGCGCTTCCGACGACGACCCTTCGGGGATCGGCACCTACAGCCAGGCCGGCGCGCAACTCGGCTACGGCATCGGTTGGACCATGCTGCTGACGTTTCCGCTGATGAGCGCGATCCAGGAGATCTCGGCGCGGGTCGGCCGTATCACCGGGCATGGCATCGCGGGCAATGTATGCCGGCATTATCCGGGCTGGCTGCTCGCGGTCGTGGTGGCGCTGCTGTCGATTGCCAACACCATCAACATCGCGGCCGACCTTTCGGCCATGGCCGATGCCACAAAGCTTCTGATCGGCGGTCCGGCCATCCTCTATGTGGTGCTGTTCGGCGTCACCTCGGTGGCCGCGCAGATCTTCATGAACTACCGGCGCTACGTCGCTATCCTGAAATGGCTGACGCTCAGCCTGTTCGCCTACGTCGCGGCGCTCGCCTTTGCCAAGGTGTCGTGGATGGAGGCGCTGGCCGGCGTGCTGCTGCCGCGCATCAGCTGGAGCGCCGACTATTTCACGACCATCGTTGCGATCCTCGGCACCACGATCTCACCCTATCTGTTCTTCTGGCAGGCCTCGCAGGAGGCGGAGGAGCAGCGGGTCGATGTCACCAAGCATCCGCTGATCGAGCGGCATTACGGGGCCCGGCGCGAATTCTCGCGCATCCGTGCCGACACCATCACGGGAATGGCGTTTTCGAACCTGATCGCATTGTCGATCATCGTCACCGCCGCCGCATCGCTGCATGCCACCGGCAAGACCGACATCCAGACCTCGGCGCAGGCCGCCGAGGCGCTGCGCCCGATCGCCGGGCCGTTTGCCGAGGTGATCTTCGCGCTCGGCATCGTCGGCACCGGCCTATTGGCGATCCCGGTGCTCGCAGGTGCGACGGCCTATGCGGTCGGCGAGGGCCGGCGATGGCGGGTTGGGCTGACGCGCAGGCCGAAGGAGGCGATCGCGTTCTATTCGGTGCTGGGGCTGTCGGGCGGCATCGGCATCGCGCTCAACTTCACGCCGATCGATCCGATCGCGGCGCTGTACTGGAGCGCGGTCTTCAACGGCGTGCTCGCGGTGCCCGTGATGGTGCTGTTGATGTTCATGGCCCGCCGCCGGGACGTCATGGACCGCTTTGTGGTCGGCGGCTGGCTGTACTGGCTCGGCTGGCTCTCGACCGGCGCGATGGCGCTCAGCGTGATCGCGATGGGGATCGGCTTCCTGCTGTAGCTTGTTCGAACTCCTCAGCCCTCGCCGAACAGCGAGCTATCGATCTTGGTCGTCGATTTGACCTTTCGCAGGATGATCGTCGTGCGATAGCTCGCGATATCGCTGTCCGGATGCATGAGGCGGTCGAGGATGAACGATTGATAGCGCGCGAGGTCCGAGGACACGATCCGTAGCGAGTAATCCCAATCGCCGGCAATCATGCAGCATTCGACGACCTCCGGAAGGGCGATCACCTTCTTCTCGAAGCGCGCGAAGGATTCCCTGTTCTGTTGCTTGAGACGGACCTCGACGATCACGTCGAACCCGAGTCCAACCCGCGTCGGGTCCACCAGCGCCACATAGGAGTTGATGACGCCGGCCTCTTCGAGGGTGCGAACGCGTCGCATGCAGGGGGCGGACGAGAGGCCGATCCGTTCGGCCAGCTCGAGATTCGTGATGCGCCCCTCGACCTGCAGCACGTCGAGGATCTTCCGGTCGATCTCGTCGATCACGATCGTGGTTCCCATTTCTTTCGCATTTTCGATGTTTTACGCAATTGATTGTAGAAGAAGGGCTGAAATGCATCTCAAATCGCAATGTCATTGCCCTCCCGCGCGCATAAGATGTGATGCGAGGGTTCTTTGATCGCTGCGACCGAGCAGCAAGGAGCGGGCATGGCCGGAAATGACGACAAATCCTTTTGGGATCGCGCGCGGCGGCACCTCATTCGCTACGGTGGGACGTTCGCTCCCGTCATCATCGAGCGCGCCTCCGGGTCCTTCGTCTATGACGCCGACGGCCGGGCCATCCTGGATTTCACGTCCGGACAGATGAGCGCCGTGCTCGGTCATGGTCACCCGGAGATCGTCCAGACCATCACCGAGCATGCCGAACGGCTCGACCATCTCTTCAGTGGCATGCTGACGCGCCCAGTCGTCGCGCTGGCCGAACAGCTTGCGGGCCTGCTGCCGCCGGCGCTTGATCGCGTCATGCTGCTCAGCACGGGCGGCGAGTCGAACGAGGCGGCCATCAAGATGGCCAAGCTCGCCACCGGCGGCTTCGAGACCGTCGCGTTCGCGCAGTCCTGGCACGGAATGACGTCTGGCGCGGCCGGAACGACCTATTCGGCCGGCCGCAAGGGTTATGGTCCGGCGCCGGTCGGCTCGCTCGCGATCCCGACGCCGAACCCCTATCGCCCGCGCTTCGGCAATGCGGCTGATTGGCGGGCCGAGCTGGCCTACGCCTTCGATCTGATCGATCGCCAATCGACCGGCTCGCTTGCCTGCATGATCGCCGAGCCGATCCTCAGCTCCGGCGGGCTGATCGATCTACCCGAAGGCTACCTTGCCGAGCTGAAAGAGCTGTGCCGGGTACGCGGCATGCTGCTGATCGTCGATGAAGCCCAGACCGGCCTCGGTCGAACCGGCGCCATGTTCGCTTTCGAGCGCGACGGCGTCGTGCCTGATATCCTGACCTTGTCGAAGACGCTCGGCGCCGGCCTGCCTCTGGCCGCGGTCATCACCTCCGCCGAGATCGAAGAGCGGTGCCATGAACGTGGCTTCCTGTTCTACACGACGCATGTGTCGGATCCGATGCCGGCTGCGGTCGGCCTGAAGGTCATCGAGATCATCTTGCGCGACCGATTGGTCGAGCGCGCCAGGATCGCGGGCACGCGGCTGAGGGATGGGCTCCTCGCGCTTCAGAATCGGTTCGAATGCATCGGTGACGTGCGCGGCAGGGGACTGATGCAGGGCATCGAAATCGTGCGCGATCGTTTCAGCAAGGAGCCTGACGAAGCGCTCGGAACGCGCGTCTCTCAGCGCTGCATGCAGCTTGGACTGAGCACCAACATCGTTCAGTTGCCCGGCATGGGCAGCGTATTCCGGATCGCCCCGCCGCTGACAATCAGCGACGACGAGATCGATCTTGGCCTCTCGATCCTCAGCGACGCGTTCGAAAGCGCATTGCAAAGCAGGGCTGGCTAGATCAATCCTTGCGGAACACGATTGAGGCCATCCAGCCGGTCATCAGCGCCATGAACGCGGTGATCAGGCCGTAGACAAGGCCGTTATGCCGCGCAGTGGTGGCGACGAATTGCTCGAAGCCGACCTTGACGATCTCGAACGCGGTCTCGGCCTTGGTCACCAGCGCGCCGTCGGAAAACAGCTTGATCTCGACATTATAGGTGCCGATCGGCACTTCCGCCGGCAGCGGAATGCCGGTGCGGAACAGGGTCGGGGTCAGGAAGGTCACCGCCGAGGTCGCCTCACGGTACAGCCCGTGCTCGGAGCGCAGCCGCACGAAGGCGCTGCGGAACGGGTCGTTCGGCACCACGTCGGCATAGTCGGGCCCGACCCGCTGCATCAGCAGCACGTTGTTGAGCCCGAGCTGCTGCCGCCGCTGCACCTCGGGCGAGGCGATCTGGTCGAACGGGCGATTCGAGAACAGCGCGAGATAGCCCGGCACCTGCAGGAACTGGCGCGAGTCGGTGTTGATCCAGATGCCGAACTTGCGCTCCTTGCGCCGCGTCACCATGTCGGCGCGCGGGCCGGACACCGTGACGACGAGATCGTAATTGCTGCGATTGGCCGGCGTCTTGTCGTCCTTCTCGACCGAGCCGAACAGCACGAGCTCGCCGCCGGAATAGTTCGGCGTCACCGTGACGCGGTGGTTGGAGACCGACACGATCAGCCGCTCGGCATGAGCGGGCGCGGCCGCCAGGCTGGCGGCGGCGAGGCCGATGATCGCGAGCGCCGCGCGCAGCCTCATGGCGGGGCTCCGCCGGTTTCACGGATGCTGAACAGGTCCTGCGGCCGGATCACCAGTTCGACCGCAAAGCGGATGCCGACCGCGAGCACGAGCAGGCCGAGCAGCAGGCGCAGATGCTCGCCGCGGATCTTCTGGCCGGCGCGGGCGCCGAACTGCGCGCCGGTGACGCCGCCAACCATCAGGATCAGCGCCAGCACGGCGTCGACCAGATGGTTGGTCACCGCGTGCAGCATGGTTGCGAACACCATGGTGACGAGGGTGAGCACCATCGAAGTGCCGATCACGGTGGAGGTCGGCACCCGCAGCACATAGATCATCAGCGGCACCAGGATGAAGCCGCCGCCGATGCCCATCACCGCGCCGATGAAGCCGATCGCGAGCCCGACCACGACCACTGGGATGACGGAGAGGTAGATCTTGGAGCGCTTGAAGCGCAGCTTCAGCGGCAGGCCGTGGATCCAGCCATGGCTGCCGGGCTTGCGCAGCGTGACGGGGCGGCCGCCGCGGGCGCGCAGCATCGCGCGCAGGCCTTCCCAGAACATCAGCCCGCCGACCGTCGTCAGCAGGATGACGTAGGACAGCGCGATCATCAGGTCGAGCTGGCCGAGCGAGCGCAGGAAGGTGAAGGTCCACACCCCGAGCGTGGTGCCGAGCGTGCCTCCGATCAGCAACACCGCCGCCAGCAGCGGGTCGATCGCGCGTCTGCGCCAATAGGAAATGGCACCGGAGAACGAGGAGGCCGCGATGTGGCTGGCGACGGAGGCGACCGCGACCGCGGGCGCGATGCCGACGAAGATCAGCAGCGGCGTCATCAGGAAGCCGCCGCCGATGCCGAACATGCCGGAGACGAATCCAACCGCCGCGCCCATCGCCAGGATGAGGAAGACATTGACCGGAATGTCGGCGATCGGGAGATAGAGCTGCACGCGCGTCGCTTCTTGTCGGTTCGCCGCGAACTCGGCACAAGGCCGCATTACGGCGTGATGTCGTTCTGGTCGGGCATTCTCCGGCTGAACGAATCCGGTCGGCGCGCAAGACGCAGGCGAACGCGGGTCGATTGCCGCGTTCTTGCATAACCGAATTCGGCGGGGGGAGGGACTAAAGAATCCGCTCCCGGGGGCATTTTTCGCCGCATCCGGCCGCCGTGCTGCGGACGTGGTTGATGATTCAGATTAATGACGCCCGTGTCGCCTTGTTTGAGCATGATCTCCGCGCAAACGCGTTCCGCGTTTGTCGCGAGGGAAAACCGCTCCGCACTTTCCCGGATCATGCTTTAGGGCCGATCGACAGGCCTGGTGATCAGGTTCAGCGCGAGCGCTTCCTTCGGGTTCAGCCAGCGGATATCGGAGGTTTGCGACATCGCCTCGACGATCGCGGAGGAGACGCCCATCTTGGTCATGTAGCCCAGCACCATGCCCTGGATGCGTTGTGCCTCGGCGAGGGGATCGCTGACCGGCGCGCTCGTCGTGAAGCGATGCACGCCAAGCCGCGAGCCCGCGATGCCATAGCGGGTCTGGCCGCCGGCATAGACCAGGACGCAAGCGCTGGCGCAGGACGCGGGGCGGAGCTTGCCCGAGGCATCGGCGGTGGCGACCGCGGTGACGAGCCCGCGCGTGCGGATGACCTCGCCCATGATGGCGGCCTGGTTCAGCGCGCCGCCGGGCGACGACAGCAGCACGACGTCGCCTGGTGCGAGACGCGCCTCGCTGAGCCGGTCGCGGAACCAACTCGCGCTGGCCGAGCCGATCTTGCCGCTGATCGCAAGCGCCCGCCGGCCGCGGCCCGATCCGTCGATGTCGACGTCGGGAATCACCGCGGACGTCATGCTGGCCGCGATGTAGGTCTCGCGCCAGAAGTCCCAGGCGCCCGGCGTCGACAGGTCCCGGTAAGCCTGGATGGCGACGCTCGACAACAGCAGCACGAAGATGATGATGGACCAGAGCGAGAACCGGAAGGCGCGGGGCGGCGATGCCGCGTTCCCTTGCGGCGTCGGCGGAGGCGAGGCCGAGGGGCGCGGGGCAAATGGAGACGGCGCCTGCCGCGGCGGCGCAACCCGGGGACCGGTCGGCGACGAACGGTGGCCCGTTCCATCATCCTGGCGATCGTCGACAGACAAGCCTGACCCTCCGGAACGTACGCCGACGGCGCGGAACTGCGCGCCTGTCTACACGGCCGAAGGTCGGAGGTATAGGACAGCGGCGCCGTCAAGGCGCCGCAGCCGTCTCGAACCTAACGCGCGATGAGATTAGGTTGAATCGTCATCGCGCTTTAGCTCCTTGTTTGAGCTTGATCTTTTCGGAAAACCGCTTCGCACTCTTCCGGATCATGCTTTAGTGAGCTGGAGCGGCGAGCGCCGCTGTCCGCTTCGAGGGTTGCTTGACCGGTTTCGCCGCTGCGGGCTGCGCGGCCGCGCCATCCCAGCCGCCGGCGGGC
>NZ_LFIQ01000095.1:9565-13316 GCF_001189245.1 Bradyrhizobium pachyrhizi
ATCGCTCGGCTGCGGCTCGGCGGTGAAGGTCTGGATCGCCAGCTTCGCTGCGGCCAGCGACTGCGGGTCGAGCCGCTTGGCAATATCGTCGCGCTTGTGGCCGGCGTCGGCGTCGCCCTCCGCGGCCGCGAGGCTGAACCACTTGAAGGACTCGGCGAGGTTCTGTTCGACACCGATGCCGCGGGCATAGAGGATGCCGAGATTGACCTGGCTGTCGGCAACGCCGCGGTCGGCCGCCTTGCGGAACCACTGCGCGGCGCTCTTGTAGTCGGCGCCCTTGCCGCTGCCATCGGCGTCGAGCACGGCGAGATTGTGCATCGCCTTGGCGTTGCCGCGCTCGGCGGCCTGCACGTAGTAGCGTCGCGCCACATCGAAGTCGCGCTTCACGCTGAGGCCCTTCTCGTAGAAGGTGCCGAGCCGGAACATCGCGGGCACCACGCCGGCCTGCGCCGCGCGGGCATACCATTTGGCGGCTTCGTCGACATTGGCGGTCACGCCCTTGCCCTCGGCAAAGCGGACGCCGACTTCATAGGCCGCGGCCGCATCGCCCTTGATCGCGGCGGTGCGCAGCGCCGGACCACCGATTGCATCGGGCAGCTTCTCGCCCGCCGGGATCTGGATCATGGCGAGCTTGCCGCCGAGCGGCGGCGCGGTCGGAATCGTGCCGGTGACGTCGTTAGCAGCGGCCGTTGGCGCCGCGGTCGGCTCAGGCGCGACGGCGGGTGCGGGCGCGATTGCCGGTGGGATCGTCACCTGCGCGCTGTCGAGCGTGTTCGGCGCCGGAGTATTGTTGGACTGGCGGCCGAGCGGGGTCGGCGAGGTCATCGACGGCCCGGGCACGCCAGACGGCGCAGCCGGGGCGGGCGCGAAGGAATTCTCGGCAGGCGGCTGCATGGGCGGCGTGGCCGGCTCGCTATGCTCGATCGCCGGCACCTGCGGCGCGGAGCTGGTGTCGAGCAGGTTCATCGCCATCTTGGCGGTTGAGAGCAGGATCACGACCACGCTCGCGCCGACCAGCAGCGAACGGATCTTGGAGGTGATGGTCGAAGGCTGTGCCTCCGGCGCGCCAGTCGCCGGCGCGCCGGCCGCAACCGTGCCGGCCTTGGCGGCAGCCGCCTTCGCGGCCTTGTCGGCCTTCTCCTTGGCCTTGGCTGCAGCCTTGCTCGCGGCGCGCGCCGCCTTCTCGTTGACGGGTTGCGCGGCAGCGGCCTGCGCGGCGCGGCGCGCGGCGGCGATGAAGCTCGATGTCGAGACCGGCTCCTTCTTGCCGGCGGGAAGATCGCTGATCGCGCGCTCGGAATCCGCGATCCGCTCCGACGGCGAAGCGACGCGGCCGGAGGGGCGTGTGCCCGGTTCGAGCGGATGATCCGGCGGCAGTTCCGGCGCGATCGCGGCACGAGCGGACGCCGCATGCGGCTCGAGGATCTCGCTGATCGCGCGCGGCGGCAGCGGCGGCGGCGGCGCGCTCTCGACCGGCTGCGCGGCATGGAATTCGCGCGGCGCGGACATGAAGTGCTCCTGCGCCAGCGCAGGATTGGGCAATTCGGGCCTGTACGATTCAGGCTTGTACGCTTCAGCTTTGGACTGCGCGATCGGCTGCGACATCGCCGGGCGCGGCATTTCCATCCGCGG
Organism: Bradyrhizobium pachyrhizi; assembly: GCF_001189245.1. GTDB lineage: Bacteria > Pseudomonadota > Alphaproteobacteria > Rhizobiales > Xanthobacteraceae > Bradyrhizobium > Bradyrhizobium pachyrhizi. The sequence continues at coordinate 11,198 of NZ_LFIQ01000095.1, forward strand.
AGCTTCCATCCGCGACTCGGCCGGCGCGGGAGCAGGCGGCGCGGTGCGCACGGTACGCAGATCGTTCTCGATCATCGCGAGACGATCGACGACATGGCCGAGCGTGTTGTGAACGGTCTCCAGCGAATCCTGGGTGCGGCGGTCAGTCTCCGACTGGCTGAAGCGGATGTCGGACAGCTCGCGCTTCACCATGTCGACGATGCCGCTGTCCATCATCGGCTGCGGCGAGGAGGTGTTGACGTTGCGGGCGGCGTCGGCAAGCGAGGCGATGTGGGCGTGCTGCGCCTCGAGGTGCCGCATGATGTCGTGCAGCGCTTCCTCGACCCGGCCGAGATTGCCGGAGCGCTGGTCGGCGGACTCCAGGCGCTCGAGCAGATAGGAGACGCGCTGTTCGAGATGGGTGAATGCCGACGAACTGTCGTTGCCGACCTGCAGGCGGTCGATCCGCTCCGACAGCGAGCGCAGGGCGCCTTCGATGGCATCGGTGTTGTCATAGCCGGCCGGCCGCTCGCGGGTCTCCAGCGTCGAGGCCAATGCGGCAATGCGTTGCTCGATCCCGGCGAAGGCATCGCCATGGCTCTCGGCGCGCGACATCTGCGACAGCTGGTCGACCTTCGCGGCCAGCGCATGCACGTCCCCGGAGAGCTGCAGCAGCGCGTCGTTGGAGGCGACGTTGGAGACGATGGCGCGCAACGCGGCGATCGCGCTCTCGAGCTGATGCACCGTCGATGGATCGTCGTTGGCGCGCAGGATCATGTCGAGCTTGGCGCCGAGATTGCGGATCGCCTCGTCGTAGCCGGTGAGCTGCTCGGCAGGCGTCAGCGTGCGCAGCGCCTCGCGGATTTCCGACAGCGCGCGTTCGATGCCGGCGATCGCCTGGCCCTGGCCGTTGCGGCCCTCCTGGCGGAGCTCATCGATCCGGTGATGCAGCGAGCGGATCTCGTTCTCGATCGATTCGATCGCCCGGCGCGGCATCGCCTCGGTGATCGCCTGGCGGATTTCCGCAAGCTCGCCGCGGAAGGCCGCGATCGACTGCTCGATATGGTCGGGCCGTTGCAGCGCCTCGATCTGGCTCGTGATCTTGAGCAGATGACGTTCGAGCGAGGAGAAGTCGGGTCCGGCCGGCGCAGGCGGCGGCGCATAGGCGGCCATCGGCGGAGCCGATTGCGGCATCGGCGGCGCGCCGCGCGGCGGCATCTGCCGTTGTGCCGATCCATCGAGCTCGTTCTGGCGCGCGGCGATCTCCGCGATCGCGAAATCGAACGAGGCCGGGCTCAGTGGCGGCGAGGGGCGATAGACCTGGGCTGCGGCACGCTCGACCGCCTCCGCCTGGCGCAGCCTCTCCTCCAGTTGCCGGTCATGCATCTGCGGCTCGCGCTGCATCTGCGATTCACGCATCGGCTGTGGCTGCGGTTCGCGCGTCGGCTGCGGCCGCGAAATTTGCGACAGCCGGGCATCGAGGCGCGAAATCGCGTCGTTCAGCTGCCGCGCGACGGCGGGCTGGCCGCGCGGGACTTCGGCGCGCACCGCTTCGGCGCGCGTCAGAGGCTTTGCAATCTGTTCGATCTGCCGGGTGATGGCGTCGAGCCGCTGGTGGATATCTGCGACCTCGCGGCTTTCCCGGCTCGGCATCGGCTGCCGTTGCTCCATGCGCCAATCCGGCGGGCTCGGTTCACCGACGGTGGAGTTGAGCCAGTCGTTCAGCGACATCCCGGCGCGGCGCGCAGCCGCCTCGGCCCTGTCGCGGACGGAGGGATCGATGCCGTCAACACTCCACGATACGCGCGAATTCATGATTCCGTCCGGTCCCGACTCCGGCGCTACACCCTGCGCCCGCAGCCTCCCCGCGCATTCCCGTTAAGAGACAATCGAATTCTGCGCCGGGCGTCTGCCTCAGCTGCTGACTTTTTCCCGTCACGGTAAATAACGGGTTAAGGAATGCGGCCAACGGGCGCTAAAGTTAGGGAATCCGGGAACCTGTTGCGCCGGATCAGGACAGCGACTTGTGTCGCCGCCAAATTTCTCCTTCCCCCTGAAAAGGGGGAAGGTCGGGATGGGGGTTTGCCGCGGGCGACGCTGTATGTGGAGCGAGCGGATCCCCACCCGCTTTGCTCTGGCG
>NZ_LFIQ01000095.1:13326-51617 GCF_001189245.1 Bradyrhizobium pachyrhizi
GTTTCAAGGGGAGGTGGGTGCCTAGCCGTTGCTTTCGCGCTTGCCGTCGTCGAGCGGCAGCACGTTGCTGCGGCCGGACATTGCCGAGAGCGCGTCGAGCGCCTCGCCGCACCATTCCACCACCATGTGCTCATGGCGCATGCCGAGGCGCAGGCTGAGCATCTTGCCGACATCGGCCGGCGGCGCGGTGCCGTCGGGAAAGCGCTTGTTGAGCAGGCGCTCATAGCGCTCATATCGGTCGCGGTGATGCTCCAGCCGCGCCATCAGGTCGGTGCGCAACGGCTCGATGTCGACGCAGTCGAGCGCATAGAGCCGGACCAGAAGGTCATCCTTGATCGAGGGCGGCACGCTCGGCCGCGCCGCCCAGTGCTTCAGCGCCGCGCGGCCTTCGGCGGTCAGGGTATAGACCAGCTTGTTGGGCTTGCCGGACTGCACCACCTCGCGGCCCTGGACATGGCCTTTGTCGCGCAGCCGCGAGAGCTCCCGGTAGATCTGCTGATGGTCGGCCTTCCAGAAGAAGCCGATCGAGGCATCGAACGTCTTGGCGAGCTCATAGCCCGTCATCGGACGTTCCGTGAGGCATGCGAGGATTGCGTCACCGAGTGCCAACGCCCACCTCCATCTCAGTTCCCAAGACGACCATTCTCAAGCTCGCTTGACTTTATGCGTTAGTGTGCATATGCGTCAATATGCATATGGTGATCGGCGTGCCGCCCTGTCGCGCGCGGCCGATGTTCAGGCTTCTTAACCCCGCCGCAGGAGACGTCCGAATGAGCAAGCCGGGCCTCGACAAGTGGTACGCCTACATGAAGTCCCACGACACCGCCGCTCTGTGGGACCTGCTGCATCCCGACGCGGTGTTCGAAAGCCCGGTCGTGCACACGCCGCAGCGCGGCCGTGACATCACCTTCAAATATCTCACCAGCGCCGCCAAGGTGCTCGGCGGCCCGACCTTCAAGTATCTCGGCGAGTGGCGCAATGACACCGGCGCGGTGCTCGAATTCGAGAACGAGATCGACGGCATCAAGCTCAACGGCGTCGACATCATCACGTTCGATGGTGACGGCCGGATCACGCATTTCAAGGTGATGGTGCGTCCGCTCAAGGCGATCAACCTGCTGCATCGGATGATGGGCGAGGAGTTGATGAAGCAAAGCGGCGCAACGTCGCAATCGTAAAGCATGATCCGGAAAAGTGCGTAGCGGTTTTCCGAAAAATCATGCTCAAACAAAGAGCTAAAGCGCGATGACGTTTCAAGCCAATCTCATCGCGCTTTGGTGGCGATAGCATCTGCCGCGGACCTCCGGAACCGGATAAGGTCCGCTCCAACAAACCCAAGGACGCGCTGCGCAGCGTCCGTCGCATATGCGGCCACGTGCCAGCCGGGAGACCAGCATGCCAACCTACAAAGCCCCCGTCGAAGACGTCAGCTTCCTGCTCAACGACGTTTTCCAGATCGACCGCTACGGCAATCTTCCCGGCTTCACCGACGCGTCGGCCGATGTGCGCGAGGCGATCCTCGGCGAGGCCGCCAAGCTCAGCGAAGAGGTGCTGCAGCCGCTCAATCGCACGGGCGATCTCGAGGGCTGCAAGCGCAATGACGACGGCAGCGTCACCACGCCGAAGGGCTTCAAGGATGCCTTCAAGCAGGTTGCCGAAGGCGGCTGGCTCGGCCTCTCGGCGCCGACGGAATTCGGCGGCCAGGGCCTGCCGGTGACGCTCTCGCAGGCGGTCAACGAATTCCAGATCTCCGCCAACATGGCCTTCTCGATGTATGGCGGGCTGACCATGGGCGCGACCGCGGCGCTGCTGGTGCACGGCACCCCCGAGCAGAAGCAGACCTATGTGCCGAAGATGGTCGCCGGCCAGTGGACCGGCACCATGAACCTGACCGAGCCGCATTGCGGCACCGATCTCGGCCTGCTCCGCACCAAGGCGGTGCGCCAGGCCGACGGCAGCTTCAAGATCACGGGCACCAAGATCTTCATCTCCGCCGGCGAGCACGACCTCACCGAGAACATCATCCATCTGGTGCTGGCGCGCATCGAAGGCGCGCCGGCCGGCATCAAGGGCGTCTCGCTGTTCGTGGTGCCGAAGGTGCTGGTCAATGCCGACGGCTCGCTCGGGCAGCGCAACGGCGTCAGCTGCGGCTCGATCGAGCACAAGATGGGCATCCACGGCAATTCCACCTGTGTGATGAACTACGACAACGCCACCGGCTGGCTGATCGGCGAAGAGAACAAGGGCATGCAGGGCATGTTCGTGATGATGAACGAGGCTCGCCTCGGCGTCGCCGTGCAGGGCCTCGCGCAGTCCGAGGTCGCCTATCAGAACGCGGTCGCCTATGCCCGCGAGCGCCTGCAGGGCCGCTCGCTGACCGGCGTGAAGGAACCCGAGAAGCCGGCCGATCCGATCATCGTGCATCCCGACGTGCGCCGCACGCTGCTCACCATCCGCGCCTTCAACGAGGCGGCGCGCGCCATGGTGGTATGGACCGCGCTGAAGAGCGACGTCGCGCATCGCTCCAACGACGCTGGGGATCGCCAGGCTGCCGACGATCACATGGGCCTGATGACGCCGGTGCTAAAGGGCGTCCTGACCGACACCGGGTTCGCCAACACGGTCTCGGCGCAGCAGATGTTCGGCGGCCACGGCTATATCGCCGAGCACGGCATGGAGCAGTTCGTGCGCGATGCGCGCATCGCGATGATCTATGAGGGCGCCAACGGCATCCAGGCGCTCGACCTGGTCGGCCGCAAGCTGCCGCGCGACGGCGGCCGTGCCGCGATGGCGTTCTTCGGCGAGGTCGGTGCTTTCGCCAAGGAGCATGGCGCCGACGAGGCGATGAAGCCGTTCATCACCCCGCTCTCCACCGCGCTCGGCCATCTGCAGCAGGCCACCGGCTGGCTGATGCAGAACGCGCTGGCCAAGCCCGACAATGCCGGCGCCGCCGCGACCGACTACATGAAATTGTTCGGCCTCGTCGCGCTCGGCTACATGTGGGCGAAGATGGCCAAGGTGGCGCAGGACAAGGCCGCCGCTGGCACCACGCCGTACCTCAACACCAAGCTCGTGACCGGCCGCTTCTTCATGGAGAAGCTGCTGCCGGAGACTGCCGTGCATCTGGCCCGGATCCAGAGCGGCAGCGCCACCACGATGGAATTGGCCGCGGAAGCGTTCTGAAAAATTGTCGCCGCACCGCTGCGGCGGCGTGTCCTTCCGTATATATTATGATCCTCATATCAAGGAGGGCGTCATGCCTGAGGCATACATCTACGATCACGTTCGTACCCCGCGTGGCCGCGGCAAGGCCGACGGCGCGCTGCACGAGGTCACCGCGCTGGCGCTCGCCACGGTGCCGCTGAAGTCGCTCAAGGAGCGCAACAATCTTCCCGGGGATTCCGTTGACGACGTCGTGCTCGGCGTGGTCGATCCGGTCGGCGAGGCCGGCTCCGACATCGCCCGTTTCGCGGCGCTGAACGCCGGGCTCGGCGAGAAGGTGCCGGGCGTGCAGATCAGCCGCTTCTGCGCCTCCGGCCTCGATGCCGTGAACTTCGCCGCAGCCCAGATCATGAGCGGCCAGCATGAGCTCGTGATCGGCGGCGGCGCGGAATCGATGAGCCGCGTCGGCATCGGCGCCTCCGGCGGCGCCTGGCCGATGGATCCCTCGATGGCGGTGCCGGCCTACTTCATGCCGCAGGGCATCTCGGCCGATCTGATCGCGACCAAATACGGTTTCTCGCGCGATGACGTCGACGCCTACGCGGTGCAGAGCCAGCAGCGCGCGGCCAAGGCCTGGGACGAGGGCCGCTTCAATAAATCGGTGGTGCCGGTCAAGGACGTCAACGGCCTGACCATCCTTGCCAAGGACGAGCACATGCGCCCCACGACGACGATGCAGTCGCTGGCGCAGCTGCAGCCGTCCTTCGCGGCGATGGCGGCGATGGCCGGCTTCGACGCGGTGGCGATCCAGTCGCATCCCGAGGTCGAGAAGGTCAATTACGTGCATCACGCCGGCAATTCCTCCGGCATCGTCGACGGCGCCGGCGCCGTGCTGCTCGGCAGCAAGGAGGCGGGCGCCAAGTATGGCCTGAAGCCGCGGGCGAAAATCCGCGCCTTCGCCAATATCGGCTCGGAGCCGGCGATGATGCTGACCGGCCCGGTCGACGTCACCGAAAAGCTGTTCGAGCGCTCCGGCATGAAGAAGTCGGACATCGACCTGTTCGAGCTCAACGAGGCTTTCGCCTCGGTGGTGCTGCGCTACATCCAGGCGTTCGACATCGACAACGCCAAGATCAACGTCAATGGCGGCGCGATCGCGCTCGGCCATCCGTTAGGGGCGACCGGCGCGATGATCCTCGGCACCGTGCTCGACGAGCTCGAGCGCACCAACAAGGAAACGGCGCTGGTGACGCTATGCATCGGCGGCGGCATGGGCACCGCCACCATCATCGAGCGCGTCTGAGGCGAGGGGAGCGAGCAACATGGCTTACAAGAATTTCAAGTTCGACGTCGACGCCGACGGCATTGCGCTCGTCACCTGGGACATCCCAGATCGTTCGATGAACGTGTTCGACGAGATCTCGACCCAGGAGATCGGCGAGATCATCAAGCAGACGACCAGCGATCCCGCGATCAAGGGCGTCGTGATCACCTCGGCGAAGGAGGCGTTCTGCGCCGGCGCCGACCTCTCGATGCTCGAGGGCATGAACCGCTCTTACGCGCAGCTCTTCAAGGAGAAGGGCGAGGAAGCCGCGAACCAGATGCTGTTCGAGCAGAGCCGCCGGATGTCGCAGTCGTTCCGCGCGATCGAGACCTCGGGCAAGCCGTGGGTCGCCGCGATCAACGGGCTTGCGCTCGGCGGTGGCTTCGAGATCACGCTGGCCTGCCACTACCGCGTCGCGGCCGAGAACCCGAAGACCCGGCTCGGCCTGCCCGAGATCAAGGTCGGCCTGTTCCCCGGCGCCGGCGGCACCCAGCGCGTGCCGCGTCTTGTGCAGCCGGCGGACGCGATGCAATTGCTGCTCAAGGGCGAGGCGGTCAATCTGACCCGCGCCAAGGCACTCAACCTGATTCACGCAGTGGTGCCGGCAGCCGATTTGATCAAGGCCGCGAAGGACTGGATCAAGGGCGGCGGCAAGGCGGTCGCGCCGTGGGACGAGAAGGGCTTCAAGCTGCCCGGCGGCCCCGTCTTCTCCAAGATGGGCATGCAGATGTTCCCGGCCGGCAACGCGATCTATCGCCGCGAGACCTACGACAATTATCCGGCCGCGCGCGCCATCATGAGCTGCGTCTATGAGGGCCTGCAGCTGCCGATCGACGCCGCGCTGCGGGTCGAGTCGCGCTACTTCACCAAGGTGCTGCGCTCGAAGGAAGCGGCGGCGATGATCCGCTCGCTGTTCCTGTCGATGCAGGAACTGAACAAGGGCGCCCGCCGCCCGGCGGGCGTGCCGCCGACCAAGGTCAAGAAGCTCGCCGTGATCGGCGCCGGCTTCATGGGCGCCAGCGTCGGTTATGTCTCGGCGCAGGCCGGCATCGACGTCGTGCTGGTCGATCGCGACCAGGGGAGCGCCGACAAGGGCAAGGGCCACGCCAAGACTGTGGTCGACGGCCTGATCGCCAAGGGGCGGATGAAGCAGGACGCGGCCGACGCCATCCTGGGGCGGATCTCGGCCACATCAGACTACAACGTGATCTCGGACTGCGACCTCGTCATCGAGGCGGTGTTCGAGGATCGCAAGGTCAAGGCGGATACCTATGCCAAGGCGCAGCCGCTGCTGAAGCCGGGCGCGATCTTCGCCTCCAACACCTCGACGCTGCCGATCAATTCGCTGGCCGAGGAGTTCAAGGACCAGGGCAAGTTCATCGGCATCCACTTCTTCTCGCCGGTCGAGAAGATGATGCTGGTCGAGATCATCCTGGGCAAGAACACCGGCGACGTCGCGCTGGCGACCGCACTCGACTATGTGCGCGCGATCGGCAAGACGCCCATCGTGGTGAACGACTCCCGTAGCTTCTTCGCCAACCGTTGCGTGATGCGTTACATCTCCGAGGGCAACGAGATGCTGCTCGAGGGCGTGCCGCCGGCGATGATCGAGAACACCGCCAAGATGGCCGGCATGCCGGTCGGGCCGCTGTCGCTGCAGGACGAGGTCGCGCTCGATCTCGGCCTGAAGATCACCAAGGCGACCGAGGCCGATCTCGGCCCCAACGCGATCGACCAGGCGCAGAAGAAGCTGATGGTCGAGATGGTCGAGAAGCAGGGCCGATTCGGGCGCAAGAACGGCAAGGGCTTCTACGACTATCCCGAGAAGGGCAAGGGCCAGAAGAGCCTGTGGCCGGGGCTCGCCAATCTGCAGCCGAAGCAGCTCGATCCCGACACGCTCAGCGTCGAGGAGTTGAAGCAGCGCTTCCTGGTGGTGCAGGCGGTGGAGGCCGCGCGCACCGTCGAGGATCGCGTCATCACCGACGTGCGCGAGGCCGATGTCGGCTCGATCCTCGGCTTCGGCTTCGCGCCGTTCACCGGCGGCGCGCTGTCCTACATCGACTTCATGGGCACCAAGAACTTCGTCGCGCTCTGCCACAGCTTCGAGAAGAAGTACGGCTCGCGCTTCACGCCACCGAAGCTGCTCGAGGAGATGGCCGCCAAGGGCGAAACCTTCTACGGCCGCTTCCCGCCGAAGAAGCAGGCGGCGTAAACTTCTGAGGCGAACTCGCGCAGGATCAAGCCGGTCATCGATCCGACTTGATCCTGTTGTGCGACGGTCATGCGCGTCAAAGTCCCGCCACGCTCGTTCCCCACTGGCACCACGCTGCTGGCATCACTCTTGCTCGTCGATCGCCGGGGCGACGATCAGCGTGAGGGTGTCGTGCGATGAGTTCTGCGTTCAAGGAAGGTGCCGCGGAGATCGCGGCGAAGGATTCCTTGTCTTCCCTGCGGTCGTCGCGGTGGCGGAAGCCGCTGCGTCTGCGGGGCAAAGGCCCGTCATGGGCCGGCCTCGCGCTACTCGTTCTGGCCGCGGATTTTGTGCTCGCCGCGACGGTCTGGCAGGCCGTCAATTTCTTCCGCCATTGAGCCGTCAGTCTCCGGTGAGAGCAAGGCGCCGGCGAGATAGGCGAACTGGTTGAAGGCGAGACAGGCGACGACGATCGGAGCGCCGGTGGCAAAGGAGAAGCCGTCGGATTGGAGCACGATCGCCGCGAGCACCGCGACCAGCGGCGACTCCAGCATCAATGTCCAAACCCGAAAGTACAAACTGGTTGCCAGCCCAACCAGGGTGCTGGTCAATAAAAGGGTAAAGGCGATCGTCACATTTTTAGACCAGTTGGAGCGGAGGGCGCGCCGCAGGTCATAGTCGGTTAGTTGGATCGCTCGAACAAGGACGGCCACGCCCTCAGCCGAAAGTAGTCTTAATCGGTAGAATGCCGATTAAATTGATTTTGTTCCAGCACGTCTTGAAGGTTTGCACCGTTCATTTCTCCCTGAGGCGCGGTGGACCTGGTCGGCCGGCGGCTTCATCAGATAGGAGAGCACCATCCGCTCGGTGGTCGGGACAAACGCCTCGACCGGCATGCCCGGCAGCAGATGGGTCGTGGCCAGCTTCTTCCTGTCGAAAATTGTCGGCAAGGGGCCGGCCGCGTGGTGCCACGAGGCCGGCCATGTTCGGTGCGAGCTCAGGCCGCCTTGAGCAGGCCTTCCTTCTTCAGCGCCTCCTGCACCTTCGGGCGCGCCGCGACGCGGGCCTTGTAGGCCGTCACGTTCGGCAGGCCGGAGAGATCGAAGCCGAGCCGGTCCTGCGCCCACATGATCATGGTGAAGAGGTAGCCGTCGGCGACCGTGAACTGGTTGCCCATCAAATAGTCGCGTCCGGTGAGCTGGCTCTCGACATATTTGAACTTGCCCATGGCGCGGTCCTTGAAGAAGGCCTTGGCGTCGTCGGCGAGCACGGGCGAGAACATCGGACCGAGATTCTTGTGCAACTCGGTCGTGGTGTAGTTCAGCCATTCGAGCAGCTTGTAGCGCTCGTTGGAGTCCCTCGCCGGCGCCAGCTTCTTGTCGGCGGCCTTGTCGGCGATCATCTGGATGATGATCGGCCCCTCGGTGACCATCTCGCCGGTATCGAGCGCCAGCGCGGGCACCTGGCCCTTGGGGTTCACCTGGAGGAAATCGTCGCCGTTTTCGAGCTTCTTGGCGCGGAGATCGACCTTGACCAGGTCGTAGGGCAGCCCGGCCTCGAGCAGGGCGATATGGGGGGAGAGGGAGCAGGCACCGGGGGTGTAATAAAGCTTCATAGGGGTATTCCTTCCCTTGTTCTTGGCGTCCGGAGAGGGATTGCCTACATGCGCCTGCATGAAATAGTCAAGATTGATGCAGATGCATTCAGTGCGGTACAGTCGGTGCCGGGACCCTATGAGCTAGACCATGAAACGCAAGCTATCGAGCGAGGCGACGGCCGCCTGGATCCGCCTGATGCGGGTGCCGAGCCGGGTGCTGGACTGCGTCGAGCAGGATTTGAAGAAGGCCGGTTTTCCGCCGCTCGCCTGGTATGACGCCTTGCTCGAGCTGTCCCGCGCGCCGTCGGGCGAGCTGCGCCCGGTTGAGCTCGAGCGCCAGATGCTGATCCCGCAATATTCGACCTCGCGGCTGATCGACAAGCTGGTCGACGAGGGGCTCGCCGCCCGCCGCGAATGCAAGATCGACAAGCGCGGCCAGTTCGTCGAGATCACCGAGGCTGGACGCGAGCTGCAGAAGCGGATGTGGAACGCCTATTCCGCCGCGATCGACAAGCATGTCGGCTCCAAATTATCCGACGCCGACGCAACCAGGCTGTGCGGTCTGCTCGACCGGCTCGGCTGCGCCTGCGGCGACGCCAAGGGCGACGTCAAGAACGAGACCAAGGCTGATAGCAAGGCTGCGCCCGCGCGAGACGGCGTGCCTGCCCGATGATATTGCTGATTCCATCATCCGCAGCCGTTGTGGCTCGCGGATGTCCCTGCCACCGCGCGCCTTCGATCGAAGCGCCCTTGAGTTGGATTATCTATGGCGCGTGACCAGATCGACATGACGCCGCTGCAGTCGCGCGACGAACTCGTGGCGTGGCTTGAAGCCGGCGTGAAGCCTGAGTCCGAATTCCGGATCGGCACCGAGCACGAGAAGACTCCGTTCACGCTCGAGGGCCATCAGCCCGTGCCCTATGAAGGCGCCAAGGGCATCGGCGCGCTGCTCGAGGGCATGAAGCTCTTGCTCGGCTGGGAGCCGATCATGGAGCGCGGCAACATCATCGGCCTTTATGACGTCACCGGCGGCGGCGCGATTTCGCTCGAGCCGGGCGGTCAGTTCGAACTGTCGGGCGCGCCGGTCGAGACCGTGCATCAGACGCAGTCGGAATTGATGGCGCATCTGGCGCAGGTGCGGGAGATCGCAACCCCGCTCGGGATCGGCTTCCTCGGCCTCGGCATGACGCCGTCCTGGTCGCGCGCGCAGATCCCCGTGATGCCCAAGGGGCGTTACAAGATCATGCGAAACTACATGCCGAAGGTCGGCAAATACGGCCTCGACATGATGTTCCGGACCTGCACGGTGCAGACCAATCTTGACTTCTCCTCCGAAGCCGACATGGTGAAGAAACTGCGGGTGTCGCTGGCGCTGCAGCCGATCGCGACCGCATTGTTCGCCAACTCGCCGTTCACCGAAGGCAAGCCCAACGGCTTCCTGTCGTTCCGTTCCGAGATCTGGCGCGACACCGACAATGCGCGCAGCGGCATGGTGCCGTTCGCGTTCGAGGACGGCATGGGCTTCGAGCGCTATGTCGATTACGCGCTCGACGTTCCGATGTATTTCGTCAAGCGCGGCGAGGAATATATCGACGTCTCCGGCTCCTCGTTCCGGGATTTCTTCGCCGGCAAGAATGCCGCCTTCCCGGGCGAGCGCCCGACCTTGTCGGACTGGGCCAATCACCTCTCGACGATCTTCCCCGAGGTGCGGTTGAAGCGTTACCTCGAAATGCGCGGCGCCGACGGCGTGCCGTGGGGCCGGCTGCCGGCGCTGCCGGCGTTCTGGGTCGGGCTGCTCTACGACAATGACAGCCTCGATGCCGCCTGGGACATCGTCCGCCACTGGACCGCGCCGGAACGGCAGGCGCTGCGCGATGACGTGCCGCGTTTCGGCTTCAAGTCGCGGATCAAGGACCGCTATCTGTTCGAGATCGCCAAGGAGTGCCTGATCCTGTCGCATGCCGGATTGCGGCGGCGCGGCCGGATCGATCATTTCGGACGCGACGAGAGCCGCTTCCTCGAACCGCTCGAGCGCATCATCGAAGCCGGCCGCTCGCCGGCGGAGGAGATGCTGGAGAAATTCAACGGCCCCTGGAAGGGCTCGGTGGAACCGGCCTACCTGGAATACGCCTTCTAATCCCCGCTTGGGCCCCAATCCGGGCGTGAGGCGCGCGCGAACGGCGGTGGTGTCGCACCCGCCGTTCATCCGCCGTACAGGTTCATGGCGTTCAAATGACGCCCCGCGAAACGCGCGGGGCTGCGCGAATTTGAAAGCAATCTCATGGAGATAGGCCGCCTCTTTAGGGCGTGTGTGGTGATGTTTGCGGTCATGATGGCTGCTGTCGTCGCGCGCCCGGCACTGGCGCAGACCAATTTCGACCGTCCCGGCGGCGACTATCTCAATGCGCCGGTGACGACGGGCGATCCGGCCGATTGCGCGCTGACCTGCGAGCGTGACCGCCGTTGCCGCGCCTGGAGCTTCAACTATCCGACCGATACCAACAACAGCGCGGTGTGCTGGCTGAAGAGCACGGTGCCGGCACGGGTGCAGAACGTCTGCTGCGTGTCCGGGGTGCGCGGCGCGGGCGTGGTCGAACCGCGCAACGGCGCCATCGAAACCTCGATCGATCGCCTCGGCGGCGACTACAAGAATTTCGAACTGAAGAGCAGCGACGGCGACGAGGCCTGCCAGGCCGCCTGCACCGCCGACAACAAGTGCCGCGCCTGGACCTACGCCCGGCCCGGCTATGCCGGCCGCGACGCGCATTGCTTCCTGAAGAAAGAGATCAAGCCGCCGCGCCGCAAGGCGGGGTTCACGTCGGGCGTGGTGCGGTGAATCCGTAGCCCGGATGGAGCGAAGCGTAATCCGGGACCGCGCTCACCGCGGATGGGCCTGTCCCGGATTTCGCTGCGCTGCATCCGGGCTACGCGACGACAGGCTACTCCGCCGCCAGCACCGTAATCTCCGGCCACAGCGCCTTCCAGCGCGCCGCCTTCGTCACATAGTTCGCCGGCGAAAAATTGGGGGTTCGGTTCGGCCGCACGATCATGCCGGCGACATCGTCGAAACCGTTCGGCGCATAGACGTCGTAGCCGCACGTGGTGCGACGGATGCCGATCTGCGTGTTTTCGGTGAGGAAGCGATCGATGCCGTCGGTCGAACGCGACAGCGCCGGGTAGGGCAGGCCGTGCTTGTCGGGATACCAGAGATGGACGCGGGCTTGGTTGCGCACCTCGATCGCAACACCGACATGGCGAAGCCGTGCCTTGAGCTCGCGGATCACCGCGTCCTCGGCCTCCCACGAGATATCCGGATCGAAATAGAAGATGTCGTGGTCGCTGATGCCATGATCGGGCGGCCGGCCGGTCAGCGCGTTCCACACGGTCTGCACCAGGCAGCCGGCGACCAACCACGCATCGGGCAGACCGAGGCGGTACAACTCGTCGGTGATGGCTTGATTGGCCGGGTTGCGCAGCGCCGCGGTGAGGAATTCGTCCTGGGTCACGACGAGGCGGTCGCGTCGTAGCCCCGGACCGCCTTCTTCGACGCCAGCGTGCGCCAGTGCCGGCGCAGCAACGGCTCGACGGTGGCGCGGTTGGCCTTCGACAGGCGGATCAGGACCATCGGGTAGTCGCGGTAATGATCGGTGAAGTAGAACACCTTGGGCTGATGCTCGACCAGCATGTCGCGCTCATCCGGCGGGACGCCCGGCATCACCAGGCTGTCGCCGTCCTCCTTGAGCCGCACCAGCATCTTGTTGCGTACCTTCAGCGCCGGCGTGCCGTAGGAAGAGCCGTCCTCGACGTCCGGCCACGCCAGCGCGATGTGCCTGATGTCGTCGAAGGTCACCGCGATCATCCCACAAGGAATGTAGCCCGGATGGAGCGAAGCGAAATCCGGGACATCTTGCCGAGTGGGAGATCCCGGATTGCGCTGCGCTCCATCCGGGCTACGCGTCTACTGCACCGAGGTGAAGAAGCGGGCGAGTCGGAAGCCTGAGAGCCAGGTCCAGACCGGCTGGCTGCGGATGCCGAGGTCCCAGGAGCCGACCACGGCGTCGGCGCGGCCGATCAGATTGTCGATCGGCAACAGGCCGACACCGCCGTCGCGCACCGGTACGCGGCTGTCGGCAGAATTGTCCCGGTTGTCGCCGAGCACGAACAGTTTGCCCGGCGGCACCGTCACCTCTTGGGTGTTGTCGAGCCGGCCGTTGTCGCGGATCTTGAAGATCGCGTGGTTGACGCCGTTCGGCAGCGTCTCGATATAGCGATACGCCTCCTCGCCGCCGCCGCGATCATCTTCGGCGAAGCCGGTGCCGTCGGGCTTCAGCGTCGCCGGATGATCGTTGATGAAGAGCTGACCCTGCCGCATCTGGATGCGGTCGCCGGGCAGCCCGACCACGCGCTTGACCCAGGCCTGCGAGCGGTCGCCCGGCCAGCGGAACACGACGACGTCGCCGCGCTTCGGCGTCTCCCCGAACACGCGGCCGGTTTCCGGCAGCGTGATCTGGATCGGCAGCGAGGCCGCGCCGTAGCCATAAGGATATTTCGAGGCGACCAGCGCGTCGCCGATCAGGAGCGTCGGCTCCATCGATCCCGACGGCACGTAGAACGGTTCGGCGATCGCGCCTTTGGCGAGGAACACGACGGCCACGATCGCGGCCAGTTGCACGGCCTGCCCGCGCCAGCTGGTCGGCTTGGCCGTCACGACTTCGTTTCCGCTGCTCACTAGCCCGTTCCTCCGACCGTAATCCGTTCCATCCTGAGCGTCGGCTGGCCGACGCCGACCGGCACGCCCTGGCCGTTCTTGCCGCAAGTGCCGATTCCCGTATCCAGCGCAAGATCGTTGCCGATCATGGTGATCCTGTGGAGATCGGTCGGTCCGTTGCCGATCAGCATGGCGCCCTTCAGCGGCGCGCCGAGCTTGCCGTTCTCGATCTTGTAGGCCTCGGTGCACTGGAACACGTACTTGCCCGAGGTGATGTCGACCTGGCCGCCGCCGAAATTGGCGGCGTACATGCCGTTCTTCACCGAGGCGATGATCTCGGCCGGGTCGCGGTCGCCCGACAGCATGTAGGTGTTGGTCATGCGCGGCATCGGCACATGGGCATAGCTCTGCCGCCGACCGTTGCCGGTCGGCTTCATGCCCATCAGCCGGGCGTTCTGGCGGTCCTGCATGTAGCCGACCAGAATGCCGTCCTCGATCAGCACGGTGCGGTTGGTCGGCGTGCCCTCGTCGTCGATCGACAGCGAGCCACGGCGCGAGGCCATGGTGCCGTCGTCGACCACGGTGACGCCCTTGGCCGCGACCTGCTGGCCCATCAGGCCGGCAAAGGCCGAGGTCTGCTTGCGGTTGAAATCGCCCTCGAGCCCATGGCCGACGGCCTCATGCAACATCACGCCGGGCCAGCCGGCGCCGAGCACGACGTCCATCTCGCCGGCAGGCGCCGGCACCGATTCGAGATTGACCAGCGCCTCGCGCAGCGCGCCGTCGGCGGCGTCGCGCCAGGCCTTGGTCTCGATGAAGCGCGCATAGCCTTCGCGGCCGCCATAGCCCTTGCTGCCGCTCTCTTGGCGGTCGCCCTGGCCGGCGACCACGGAGATGTTGACGCGTACCAGCGGGCGGATGTCGCGATAGCTCTCGCCGTCGGGCCGCAGGATCTCGACCACCTGCCAGGTCGCGGTGAGGCTGGCGGAGACCTGCCGCACCCGCGGGTCCTTGTCCCTGACATAGGCGTCGATCTCGCCGAGCAGCTTGACCTTGGCCTCGAATGCCGGCCCATCCAGCGGGTTCTCGTCGCCATAAAGCTTGATGTTGGTGTGGGCCGGCGCCGCGGCGAAAGTGCCAGCATAGCCGCCGCGCACGGCCGCGACCGCATCGGCGGCGCGGATCAGCGCCGGGATCGAGACGTCGGAGGAATGCGCATAGCCGACCGCGTCGTCCTTGACCGCGCGCAGGCCGAAGCCCTGCGAGGTGTCATAGGTCGCCTGCTTCAGCCTTCCGTTGTCGAACACCAGCGCCTCGGTCTGCCCGAACTCCAGGAACAGCTCGCCGTCGTCGGCGCCTTCAAGGCCGCGGGACACCTCGCGGCGGACGGCATCGCGGTCCAGATTGGCGCGGTCGAGCAGGGAGGTCGTGGCGGGATTGGTCATGGTCACTCCGACGCAATGCGATTGCTTGGCGATTCCTCGTCATCCTTGCCTGAAGCGCAACTGATTGCCAGTGGGGAACCCGGAAGCCAGGGATTTCGGGGAATTGAAGCAGAGACGAGCGGAAAACTCATCTTACAACCCGGAAACCTGTACCCGTCCCGGTTCAGGCCCGGACGGCGATCACCAAACATAGTGGTTGGGGTGGCAAACCGGGAGTGCCTGCGACTATGCGGTCGATCACAGTGCCCCGTCGGGCTCCTCACCTTGTCGTCATCACCTTGAGCGCCGATCCGCCTTCAGCGGCTGGCTTTCGCGCTCGGCTGCATCGCCCGATTGCGGCTTCGGCTGCGCGGTGCCCTGCGCCGAGGTCGGAAAGCCATGCTCCTGCGCCCAGCGGTACAGCTCGTCGAACACCGGCTTGAGCGCCTTGGCCGACGGCGTCATCTCGTACTCAACCCGTGGCGGCACCTCGGGATAGACCGTGCGCTTGACGAGGCCGTTGGCCTCGAGATCGCGCAGCTGTGTGGTCAGCATGTGCTGGGTCACGCCGGGGATCGACTGGCGCAGCTCGCCGAACCGGCGCTTGCGCTCGACCAGTTGCCAGAGGATGTCGCCCTTCCATTTCCCGGCCAGCACCGACAGCGCGCGATGAAATTGCGCCGACAGGTCGCCGTTGCACGGTTCGGACGCCGCCGGAGGCTCGGCAGGCTCAATAGTCATCTTTTTCATACTACCTCACAAAAAGCATCCTACTTGTTCTTTTCATCTTACTCCCGAATTTAGTGCACCGAAAGCCGCGGGCCAGCCGCCGATCGGTCGGGTGGCCGCGCGGCCCGGCCTTACGAACAACTCGGGAGTCATCAATGTCAGTTGCAGTTGCCGCGGCGCCGTCGCGCTGGAAATCCGTCAGCCTCTGGGTCGTCAGGGGACTGCTCGCCTTGGCCTTTGCCGCTGCGGGCGCCGCCAAGCTTTACGGCGTGCCGATGCTGGTCGAGAAATTCGAACACATCGGGCTCGGTCAATGGTTCCGCTACTTCACCGGATCGCTGGAGCTGCTCGGCGCGGTCCTGATCCTGCTGCCCCCGGTCGCGGCGTTCGGCGGCGTGCTGCTCAGCTGCATCATGGTCGGTGCCACCATCAGCCATCTGTTCGTGATCGGCGGCTCGCCGGTGCCCGCCCTCGTGCTGCTGACATTGAGCGCGATCGTCGCCTACGCCAAGCGCAGCCAGTTCGCCCTGCTCGCGAGCGCGCCGTGAAGTGAGCGCGATGCGAGTCTCTCGCCACAAGCTGACGGTCGTGACCGGGCTGGTGCTGGCCTTCGCGGTGCCGTTCGCCGCGACAATGCTGCTCACCGGTTCGGTAGCGGCGGTCTCCAAACCCGAGCCGAAGAAGCCGGAGCCGCGCGTGCACCACCTTGTGTTGCCGATCAACAGCGACGATCCGGCCACGATGCGGGCGCTGATCTCGACCGCGCTCAACCTCCCGAAATATTATCGGGAGCGCAACGAGCCGTTCGAGATCGAGGTCGTCGCCTACAATACCGGCGTCCATATGCTGCGCGCCGATACCTCGCCGGTGAAGGATCTGTTGCGGGTGGTGCGGGGGCTCACGCCGGACATCCGCTTCGTGGTCTGCGAAGCCACCAAGCTCGGCATGGAGCGCGCCGAGGGTCATCCGCTGGTCCTGCTCGATCATGTCGACCTGGTGCCGAACGGACCCGGGCGCATCATCGAATTGCAGGAAGCCGGCTGGTCCTACATCCGGTCCTGAGCGAGGTGACGATCAAGCCGAGCGGAGAACTTGTCATGACGTCAGCTCACGCACCCTCACGCCGCGCCGTCGTTGCCGCCATGATTGGCGCCGGCGCCTCGCTCGCAATGCCCACCGGAGCTGTGCGCGCAGCGTCGGGACCGCCGCAATTCGGCACCATCCGGCATCAGTTCACGCAGGTCGAAGGCGCCCGCCCGGTGCCGCCGGTGGCGATCCCGGCGATTGCCGGAGGCGCGATCGATCTCACCGCGTTCAAAGGCAAGATGGTGCTAGTGAACTTCTGGGCCACCTGGTGCGCGGCGTGCCGGACCGAGCTGCCGATGCTGGATCGCCTCGCCGCCAGCGGCCGCAGCGATCTCGTGGTCGTCGCTGTCAGCACCGATCGCAACCGCGCGCCGGTCGCGCCCTATGTCAAGCAGCTCAAGCTGCGCCATCTCGCGATCGGCTTCGATCCGGGCGGCCTCGTCTCGCGCGTCGACGCCGCCGAGGTCGACACGCCGTTCGCGCTCTACGGCATGCCGATCTCGTTTTTGATCGGCATCACCGGACAAGTCGAAGGCTACATGACGGGGGAGGCGGACTGGCTGTCCGCGGAGGCGAGCGGGCTGTTCGATTATTATGCGGGCGTCCGCTGAGATGGCATAGCCCGGATGAAACGCAGCGAAATCCGGGACTGGTTCATCCGCGATGAGATCGGCCCCGGATTGCGCTTTCCGGTGCCGCTCGGCGCCCCTAGGGCAATTTGTCATACCCCTCCGCCAGGCCATTCAGGCTGAGCGGAAAGCCGATCCCTTCCTCGGGCGTCTCGAAGATGATGAAGGTCGCGGTCTTGGCGTTCTTGAGCTGACCGAGCAGCTTGTCGTCCATCACGACCTCGGCGACGCAGCCATTGGGCAGGCAGCGGACGAAACCGGCGCGGCCGACGTCCTGATTGTCGAGTTTCAGGCCGAGGCCGGAGGGCAGCAGCACGCCGAGCGGGGCGACCACGCGCATCAAACGGCTCTTCTGGTCGGCGGTCTTCAGCACGATCACGGTCAGGCCGGCGTTGGAGCGGTCCTCCGCTACCACGCTCTGGATCAACGCGCATTGCTCGGCCTGGGCGCCGGGCGGAGTGTCGCAGCGGATCTGCCAGTCGCCATGGACCGAGCGCACCGCGCCTTGCGCGTTCGCCGGCTGGGTCAGGCCAAGAGAAAGGCCGAGGCAGAAGGCCAGAATCGCGTGGCCGCCGAGCCAGCCGGCCATCGTCAAACGAATGTTCGAAGCGCCCATCCGGGTCGATCCTTATAGATGTTCGGTCGGTCCGGCCGTCCGGCCGCCGGTAGCACGCGCGCCACGATGCGCTTCCCGGAAGCGAATCATGATCTCATCTTCTTGTTTGAGCATGATCTTTCGGAAGACCGGTCTCCACTTTTCCGGATCATGCTCAGGCGTCGACTGATACCGCAATGACGGCGCCTTGAAGGCGATCTTGGAGCCATTCTCGCGCCGGATTGGGGCAGCCCGCAGCGAATCAGGTTCCTGAGCGCTGCCCTGTCTGTGGGTACATCCGGTAATCCCCCTGTCAACTGCATGCGGCTTCGTTTCGGCGACTTTCGCTTGATTTTGCGGGAAAAATCGCAAGCGGCAGCTTCATCGCAGGCGCATGGCTTTCGGCCCCACTACTGCATTGCGAGCGCCGGAGAATTATGGTTTGAGAGGCTGGATTTCGACGCGTTCTAGCGATCTGGCTCCCGTACCCACCTTGACTCAGAGACGGGTATGTCCGGAAGGCCGTTTGTCAGGGCGGATCGTGCTGCATTTTCGGCCACATGCCGGGGGTGCTTTGGGGAATAATGCAAGGGAGCGCGAGCGGCATGAAGATGTCGATTGGCCGGTTGGGCAGGCAATTGCTGGGGTTGGCGGTGGCGGGTGTGGCGTCTGTCGCCGCGGGATCGGCCTTCGCCGAAATGGGGCAGCCGGCGCCGTGGGAGCACACGCTGCAGGAAGGCGTGACCCCGGTGATGGAAAACATCATCTGGTTTCACAATTTCCTGCTGGTGCTGATCACCCTGATCACGCTGTTCGTGCTCGCGTTGCTCATCATCGTGGTGGTGAAGTTCAACGCCAAGGCCAATCCGGTCCCCTCCCGGACCACCCACAACACGCTGATCGAGGTGGCCTGGACGCTGATCCCGGTGTTGATCCTGGTCGGCATCGCGGTGCCGTCGTTCCGCCTGCTGTTCCTGGAACTCGACGTGCCGAAGCCGGACCTCACGGTGAAGGTCACCGGCAAGCAGTGGTACTGGTCCTACGCTTACCCGGATAACGGCAAGTTCGAGTTCGATTCGCTGCTCGACAAGGACAAGCAGCCGCGTCTGCTCGGCGTCGACAACGAGATGGTGGTCCCGGTCAACAAGGTGGTGCGGATCCAGACCACCGGCGCCGACGTGATCCATTCCTTCGCGGTGCCGGCCTTCGGCGTGAAGATCGACTCGATCCCCGGCCGCCTCAACGAGAGCTGGTTCAAGGCCACCAAGACCGGCGTGTTCTACGGCCAGTGCTCGGAACTGTGCGGCAAGGACCATGCCTTCATGCCGATCGCGGTCAGGGTCGTCAGCGACCAGGAATTCGCGACCTGGGTCGAAGGCGCGAAGAAGAAGTTTGCGACCAACCCGGCGAATTCCTACGCATCGGCTGGTCAGGCGGCGCAGTAAGCCTCACGGCTTACGGCGCGGATGGAATAAGGGCGACGGGACCGCAAGGTCCGAGAGGGACTGCAAGGCAGGATTTTGAACATGGCGACAGGCGCAGCGACACACGACGATCACGCCCATGATGATCACGCCCACCATCCGACCGGATGGCGGCGTTATCTCTACTCCACGAACCACAAGGACATCGGTACGATGTACCTGATCTTTGCGGTGATCGCGGGCATCATCGGCGCGGCGATGTCGATCGCGATCCGTGCCGAGTTGATGTATCCGGGCGTCCAGATATTCCACGAGACGCACACCTATAACGTGTTCGTGACCTCGCACGGCCTGATCATGATCTTCTTCATGGTCATGCCGGCGATGATCGGCGGGTTCGGCAACTGGATGGTGCCGCTGATGATCGGCGCGCCGGACATGGCGTTCCCGCGCATGAACAACATCTCGTTCTGGCTGCTGCCGGCCTCGTTCGCGCTGCTGCTGATGTCCACCTTCGTCGAGGGTGAGCCGGGCGCCAACGGCGTTGGCGCGGGCTGGACCATGTACGCGCCGCTGTCGACCTCGGGCCATCCGGGACCGGCGGTCGATTTCGCGATTCTCTCGCTCCATCTCGCGGGTGCCTCGTCGATCCTCGGCGCCATCAACTTCATCACCACGATCTTCAACATGCGGGCGCCGGGCATGACCCTGCACAAGATGCCGCTGTTCGTGTGGTCGATCCTGGTCACCGTGTTCCTGCTGCTGCTGTCGCTGCCGGTGCTCGCCGGTGCGATCACCATGCTGCTGACCGACCGCAATTTCGGCACCACCTTCTTTGCGGCTGACGGCGGCGGCGACCCGGTGCTGTTCCAGCATCTGTTCTGGTTCTTCGGCCACCCCGAAGTGTACATCCTGATCCTGCCCGCCTTCGGCATGATCAGCCAGATCGTCTCCACCTTCTCGCGCAAGCCCGTGTTCGGCTATCTCGGCATGGCCTACGCCATGGTCGCGATCGGCGGCATCGGCTTCGTGGTGTGGGCGCACCATATGTACACCGTCGGCATGTCCTCGGCGACGCAGGCCTATTTCGTCGCCGCCACGATGGTGATCGCGGTGCCGACCGGCGTGAAGATCTTCTCGTGGATCGCCACGATGTGGGGCGGCTCGATCGAGTTCAAGGCGCCGATGATCTGGGCGATCGGCTTCATCTTCCTGTTCACCGTCGGCGGCGTCACCGGCGTCGTGCTGGCCAATGCCGGCGTCGATCGCGTGCTGCAGGACACCTACTACGTGGTGGCGCACTTCCACTACGTGCTGTCGCTCGGCGCCGTGTTCGGCATCTTCGCCGGCTGGTACTACTGGTTCCCGAAGATGTTCGGCTACATGTACTCGGAGAAGATCGCCAAGGCGCACTTCTGGTTCACCTTCGTCGGCGTCAACCTGGTGTTCTTCCCGCAGCACTTCCTCGGCCTGTCGGGCATGCCGCGCCGTTATGTCGACTATCCGGATGCGTTCGCCGGCTGGAACCTGATCTCCTCCTGGGGCTCGTACATCTCCGGCATCGGCGTCCTGATCTTCATCTACGGCGTGATCGATGCCTTCGTCCGCAAGGAGCAGGCCGCGAACAATCCGTGGGGCGCCGGTGCGACCACGCTGGAGTGGACGCTGACCTCGCCGCCGCCGTTCCACCAGTTCGAAGTGCTGCCCCGCGTGCAGTAAGTCCACGACAACGCGGCGCACTTAAGGGTGCGCCGCGCCTTTTGAGAGAAGCGAGACCTGATCTTGTCGGTTGTCGATCACAACGCCATCGAGTTGCCCCGGATCTCCGAGGCCGAAGTGGGCGACTACATCGCGCTGTTGAAGCCGCGCGTGATGTCGCTGGTGATCTTCACCGCGCTGGTCGGGCTGATGATCGCGCCGGTGCATGTGCATCCGGTGCTGGCGTTCACCTCGATCCTGTGCATCGCGGTCGGTGCCGGCGCTTCCGGCGCGCTCAACATGGCCTATGAGGGCGACGTCGACGCGCTGATGACGCGCACCGCCAACCGGCCGATCCCGCGCGGCCGCATCACGCAGACCGAGGCGGCCGCATTCGGCATCACGCTCGCCTTCTTCTCGGTGATGACGCTCGGCATCCTGGTCAACTGGGTGGCGGGCGCGATGCTTGCCTTCACCATCTTCTTCTATGCCGTGGTCTACACGATGTGGCTGAAGCGCTGGACCGCGCAGAACATCGTGATCGGCGGCGCCGCCGGTGCCTTGCCGCCGGTGGTGGCGTGGGCCGCCGCGACCGGATCGCTCTCGGTCGAGCCGATCCTCCTGTTCCTGATCATCTTCTTCTGGACCCCGCCGCATTTCTGGGCGCTGGCGCTGTTCCGCAGCGACGACTATGCCCGCGCCGGCATTCCGATGCTGCCGGTCGTCGCCGGTCCCGACGCGACCCGGCTGCAGATCCTGCTCTACACCATCGTGCTGGTCGCGATCGCGCTGGCGCCATGGCCGCTCGGCTATTTCGACGCGATCTACGGCGTCACCTCGCTGGTGCTCGGCGCCGGCATGCTGTGGCTTGCCATCGAGGTCTATCGCCGCCGCGAGGGTACGGCTGCCAACCGCGCCACGCGCCGGCTGTTCGCCTTCTCGATCCTCTATCTGTTCGCGCTGTTTGCCGTCCTTCTCGCCGAGGTCGTGGTCCGCGCGATTGCGCCTGTCTTCATCGGATAGGGAGCCGGGGGGCAAGATGGGGGCGCATGGGATATCAATGGACGAGAAACGCGAACCAGAAGGAATCGTCCTCACCGAGGCGCAGCTCAAGAGCCGCCGCCAGCGCTCGATCGCCATCGCGCTCGCGCTCGGCATCCTGGTCGTGCTGTTCTTCGCCGTCACCCTCGTCAAGGGGCCAGCCGTGCTGGTGCGGCCGCTGTGAGTGAGATGGCGAACCAGGGACCGCAGCAGGGTGAGGGCGCCAAGGTCACGCGCCGCACGCTGACGCGCGACGCCGTGGTTGCCTCGATCTGCGGCTTCGTCGTGGTGCTGATGGTCGGCGCGTCCTACGCGGCCGTGCCGTTCTACAACTGGTTCTGCCGCACCACCGGCTTCAACGGCACCACCCAGGTCGCGACCTCGGTGCCTTCGGATGCGCCGCTCGCGCGCACCATTGCGGTCAGCTTCGATTCCAACGTCGCGCCGGGCCTGCCCTGGAAATTCGAGCCGGAGCAGAACACGATCGACGTCAAGATCGGCCAGGTGGTCACGGTCTACTACACCGTGACCAACCAGTCGGCGCGCACCACGACCGGCCAGGCGTCCTACAATGTCGCGCCGCTGACGGTCGGCGCCTATTTCCAGAAGATTAACTGCTTCTGCTTC
Source organism: Bradyrhizobium pachyrhizi (assembly GCF_001189245.1). Lineage (GTDB taxonomy): Bacteria > Pseudomonadota > Alphaproteobacteria > Rhizobiales > Xanthobacteraceae > Bradyrhizobium > Bradyrhizobium pachyrhizi. The sequence continues at coordinate 35,562 of NZ_LFIQ01000095.1, forward strand.
ACCGAACAGACCATGGCGCCGGGCGAAAAGCGCGAGATGGCCGTGGTGTTCTATGTCGATCCGGCGCTGGCCAAGGACAGCGAGAACGACACGCTGAAGACGATCACCCTGTCCTACACCTTCTTCCCCGTGCGCGACGCCGCGCCGAAGCCCGTGGCGGCGGGCGAGGCGGAGCAGCGCAAGGGCGGCTAGTTTTGGAATTTAAGATTTAAGACGTGCCTTGCGGCACGCGAATGGAGAGACGGCAATGGCTGAGGCGCAAGTCAAGCATCACGACTATCATCTCGTCGACCCGAGCCCGTGGCCGGTGGTCGGCTCGATCTCGGCCTTCATCATGGCGTTTGGCGCGATCGGCTGGATGCACCACATGTTCTCCGCCGCCCCGATCGTGTTCGGCGTCGGCACCATCGGCGTGCTCTACACGATGGCGAGCTGGTGGGGCGACGTGATCAGGGAAGCGCAGTACAAGGGCGACCACACCCGCGTGGTGCAGATCAGCCACCGCTACGGCATGATCCTGTTCATCGCCTCCGAGGTGATGTTCTTCGTCGCCTGGTTCTGGGCCTTCTTCAATGCGGCGCTGTTCCCGGCCGACGCGGTGCACGCCACGCGCGATGCGGTGTTCGGCTGCGGCGCCGGTACGGCGATGGGCGCCTGCTCGGTGCCGGGCACCTGGCCGCCGCACGGCATCGAGACCTTCGATCCCTGGCATCTGCCGCTGCTCAACACGCTGCTGCTCCTGACCTCGGGCACCACGGTCACCTGGGCGCACCATGCGCTGCTCGAGAACGACCGCCAGGGCCTCAAGCAGGGCCTGATCCTCACCGTGATCCTCGGCGCTCTCTTCACCTGCGTGCAGGCCTATGAGTACGCCCATGCGACGTTCTCGTTCGGCGGCAACGTCTATGGCGCGACCTTCTTCATGGCGACCGGGTTCCACGGCTTCCACGTGCTGGTCGGCACCATCTTCCTGCTGGTTTGCCTGATCCGCGCCTATGCCGGCCACTTCACGCCGAAGCAGCACCTCGGCTTCGAGTTTGCCGCCTGGTACTGGCACTTCGTCGACGTGGTCTGGCTGTTCCTGTTCATCTGCATCTACGTCTGGGGCCACGGCGCCGAGACGATGGCCCACGGCGCACACTAATTGCCGGCCGACGTGCTAAGAGGGGGCGGCCGAATGGCCGCCCCTTTGTTTTTGAAGAGAACCGATGACCGATACCCCGCCGACCGTCACTGAGAGCGCACTGCGCGGCATCGCCTGCCGCTGCCCGCGCTGCGGCAAGGGCAAGCTCTATTCCGGCTTCCTGACGCTGGCGCCGCGCTGCCAGGCCTGCGGCCTCGACTTCGCCTTCATCGATTCCGGCGACGGGCCGGCGATCTTCGTCATCATGCTGGCCGGCGCCATCGTGGTCGCGGCGGCGCTGATCGTCGAGGTGAAGTACCAGCCGCCGTTCTGGGTGCATGCCGCGCTGTGGTTGCCGTTGATCCTGGTCACAACGATCCTGCCGCTACGATCGATGAAGGCACTTCTGATCGCGCTGCAATTCCACCACAAGGCCGCCGAAGGCCAATTGATCGAGCGCGACCCGAAATGAATGATACGACGACGCGCCGGCCGAGCGCGGCCGGCTTCGGCATTTTCACGTTGATCCTGATCGCGGTGTTTATCGCCCTTGGCTTCTGGCAATTGCAGCGCCGGGTCGAAAAGCACGCGCTGATCGGGGCGCTCGATGCGCGGCTGGCCGCCCCGACCGAGGCGCTGCCGCCGCCGTCGGCATGGCCGACGCTGACCTCCGCCAAGGATGAATTCCGCCGCGTCACGCTGACCGCGACCTATGCGGAGCAGCCCGACGCGATGGTGTTCAGCTCCGGCTCCGCGGTGCGCGACGACATTTCGGGTCCGGGCACCTGGGCGTTGCTGCCGGCGAAGCTCGCCAGCGGCGAGACCGTCGTGATCAACACCGGCTTTGTCCAGAACACGATGCAGGATCGCGCCTTCGAGGATCGCGTCGTCGGCCGCCTCGTCACCGGCGCGCCGGTTGAGCTGACGGGCTATATCCGCTTTCCCGAGCCACCGGGCCGGCTGACGCCGAAGGAAGATATCTCGAAGCGGCTGTGGTTCGTGCGCGATCATCGCGCGATGGCGCAAGCGCTCGGCTGGGGCCAGGTCGCACCGTTCTATATCGACCTCGAGGCCCCGGTGCCCGACAGCGGCACGCCGAAGCCCGGACCGCTCAAGGTGCGGCTCAAGGACGACCACATGCAGTATGCCATCACCTGGTTCTCGCTGGCTGCCGCGGTCACGATCGCCTTCGGCCTGTGGTGGCGCGGCCACCGGCGGCGCGCCTCTGGTCGAACCTAGCCTCATCATGGTTTGATTGACCCGCGAAGGAGACCTCGCGGCAAGCAATCAGGGTGTGCCATGGAGAAATACGGCGCCGGGCCAATCGTTGTCCTCGACTATGACCCCAACTGGCCGGCCATGTTCGCGACGGAGCGCGCGGGGATCGAGCACGCGCTCGGCTCGCTGGTCCTGGCCATCGAGCATGTCGGAAGCACCGCGGTTCCGGGCTTGCCGTCGAAGCCGATCATCGACCTGATGGTCGGTGTCCCCAGCCTCGCGGAGGCGCGGGAATGCTGCATCAAGCCGATCGAGGCGCTCGGCTACAACTACATACCGGAATACGCGGCGTGGCTGCCCGGTGAGTTGTTCTTCCGCAAGGGCCCTCCGGGGCCGTGGACCCATCATCTGCATCTGATGGAGCCATCCAATCCGCGCTGGGAAACGCTGCTGGTGTTTCGCGACTATCTTCGCGCGCACCCCGAGGCGGCCCGCGCCTACGCGGATACCAAGCAGGCCCTCGCTGCCGCCGCAAGAGAGGACATCGCGGCCTATCGCAACGGCAAAACGCGTTTCGTCGAGGAGACGACCGCGAAGGCCCGCGCGTGGCGCGCGGACCTGTCCGGTCGATAGCGCGGCCGCGCCACGTCTGCATTCTGCCGTAGCGCATCCATGCCCGCGCCGGGATCAATGACCCATGGGAGCGGGGCCGCCGAGCTTGACCTTGCGCAAGGTCAGCGCCAGCGGGATGGCGGAGAGCGAGATCAGCATCAGGACCCAGAACGCATCCATGTAGGACAGGAACGAGGCCTGGGTCTGCACCTGCTGCCCGATCCACTGGATCGCCTGTTGATGCGCCTGCGCCAGCGAATTGCCCTGGGCGACGAAGAAGTCGGTGACCTGGTGCAGCGTGTCCTGGTATTGCGGGCTTGACGGCGTCACCTGCTCGACCAGCCGGCTCTGGTGGAATTGCTGGCGATGCGTCAGCACGTTGGACACGATCGAGACGCCGATCGAGCCGCCGGTGTTGCGCGCCGCGTTGATCAGCGCGGAGGCCTGGTCGGTCTTCCCGGCGGGAATGCCGTCATAGGACGCCGCCATGATCGGCACGAAGATCAGCGGCAGGCCGACGCCGATCAGCATGCGCGAGCGCGCCATGAACCAGAAGCCGAGATCGCCATAGACGTTGGTCATGCTGTACATGGAGGCGGCGATCACCAGCGCACCGGTAACGATCAGGTATTTCGGCTGCACCCTGGCGGCGAGCCGGCCGACGGCGAACATCATCATCATGGTGACGACGCCGCCGGGCGAGAGCACGAGGCCGGCCCAGGTCGCGGTGTAGCCGAAGTCCTGCTGCACCAGCTGCGGCAGGAATTGCGTGGTCGCGAGCAGGATGGCGCCGGTCGCCAGCATCACCAGGAAGCAGGCGCCGAACTGCCGGGTTGCGACCATGCGCAGGTCGATCATCGGATTGCGCCGGGTCATCTCCCACGGGATCATCAGCACGAACGCCGCGGCGCAGATCGCCGCAAAGGTGATGATGAAGGGCGAGGCGAACCAGTCGTCCTCGAGGCCGCGGTCGAGCACCACCTCGAGCGCGCCGAGGAAGGTCGCGACCAGCGCGAAGCCGATGAAGTCGAACCTGTTGTCCTGGGGCTGCACTCCCTTGGCTTTCGCGGTCGCGGGCTCCTGCAGCACGGCGGCGATCAGCGCGATCGCGAACACGCCGACCGGCGCGTTGATCAGGAAACACCAGTGCCACGACAGGTTGTCGGACAGCCAGCCGCCGAGCGTCGGCCCGACCACCGGCGCCACCACGACGGCAATGCCGAACACCGCGAACGCCTGCCCGCGCTTGGCCGGCGGGAACGCATCGGCGAGAATCGATTGCGCCACCGGCACCATGCCGCCGCCGCCGAGACCCTGCAGGATACGGAACAGCAGCAGCGCGTTCAGATTGGGCGCAAAACCGCACAGGATCGAGCTGACCGTGAAGATGCCGAGGCAGATCAGGAAGAAGGTCTTGCGCCCGAGCGTGCGGGCGAGAAAGCCGGAGGCGGTCAGGATGATGGCGTTGGACACCAGATAGGTGGTGACCACCCAGGAGGCCTCGTCCTCGCTCACGCCCATGCCGCCGGCGATATAGGGCAGCGCCACGTTGGCGATGGTGGTGTCGAGCACCTCCATGAAGCTCGCGAGCGCGACCACGATGGCGATCAGCCAGGGATTGACGGTGACGCTCGGAGCCGGAATGCCCTTGGCATCGATCGCGGCGACACTCATCACAGCCTCCGGAGGCTCGACTTCTCAAGGCGCTCGAAGAGGGACGGCGCGGCATCGATCCGCACCGTCGGGACAACGGACATGCCCGGGCCGAGCGCGACGTCGGCCGGCGGGTTGTCCATCACGATCTTCACCGGCACGCGCTGCACGATCTTGACGTAGTTGCCGGTGGCGTTCTGCGCCGGCAGCAGCGAGAACGCGGTGCCGGAGCCCGGCTGCACGCTCTCGACATGGCCCTGGATGGTGCGTCCGGGATAGGCGTCGATCTTCATCGTCACGCTCTCGCCCGGCCGCATCTTGTCGAGCTGGATCTCCTTGAAGTTCGCGGTGACCCAGGTCTGGTCGGGCACGAACATCGTGAGGTTGGTGCCTGCCTGGGCGAACTGGCCGACCGCGGCCGACAGGTTGACGACGCGGCCCGGCTGCGCGGCGATGACCGTCGTATAGGACAGATTGAGCTTGGCCTGGTCGCGCTGCGCCTCGGCCTGGGCGAGGTTGGCGACCGCGCTCTTGCGCTGCGCCTTCAGCGACTCGACCTGGCGCTGCGCGAGGTTGAGCGTCGCCTGCGCGTTCAGCAGCGCAGCCTGCTGCTGATGCAGCTGCGAGGTGAACTGCTCGGAATTCTGCACAGTGCCGTAGCCGGATTGCTCCAGATGCTGGTAGCGCGTCGCCTGCTGCTGGGCGAACACCAGCGCCGCCTGCGCCTGGTCGACCTGCGCCTGATTGGCAGCAATCTGCGCCTGCTGCACGTCGAGCTGCGCATCGACATTCTCGATGCTGGCGCGCGCGGCCGCGACCTGCGCCTCGGCCTGCGCCAGCGCGACGCGATAGTCGCGGTCATCGAGCCGGGCGATCACGTCGCCGGCCGCGACGTGCTGGTTGTCGGTGACCGGGACGGCGGTGATGTAGCCGGAGATCTTCGGCGCGAGCGCCGACTGCCGCGCCGCGATGAAGGCGTCGTCGGTGGATTCGAAATGCGCGCTGTAGTCCATGTAGAGATAGCCGCCGCCGATCGCTGCGGCGAGCAGCACGGCGCCGATCGCGGAGACGACCGGACGGCGGCGGAGAAAGCTGCGCCGTGTTGCCTTGCCGATGACCTCCGGCGGGATTGTTGCCGGCGGGGCGGGCTGCTTGCCCGCGGGATGCTCCTGCGCCGGAGCCCGTGCGGTGACCGCGGGCCGGTCAGGCTCATGGGAGGCCGGAGCCGAGGGGGCACCCTCGATGCCCTGGTGGCCCGGTTGGTCGCGCTCCAAGACAGTGTCTTCAAACATGATGGCGGCTCCTGCTGTCAGGCGAGTGCCTTCACAAAAGGAACGGAACCGTTCCGTTCTATGCGGCAAATAGTCCCGCCACCGTGCGCCGTCAATAGAAACGGAACTGTATCGTTCTATTTACAACAAGATGTGATAAGGCTATATTGCCTGATATTGCCGGCCTGACCGGCCCATCGAACCCGGGTCGATGCGATGACCACCAGCACCCTGAAGAAGCCGCGGGCGCCGAAAACCAGGCCGGTCGAGGTGCGCGCCGGCCGGCCGCCGAAGGAGCTCGCCGGTGAGGTCGATGCGCGGATTCTCGATGCCGCGCGCAAGGTCTTCCTGCAGCGCGGGTTCGAGGGCGCGAGCATCGACGAGATCGCGGAAGTCGCGCGCTCCGGCAAGCGGACGATCTATGCGCGCTTCCGCGACAAGCGGGCGCTGTTCACGGAAGTGGTGACGCGAGACATCCTGGCACGCATCGCCGAGTTCAAGGCCGATCCGCCGGTCGGTGCGACCATCGAGGAGCGCCTCACCAGCGTTGCCTCGACCCTGCTGCATTGGGGCTTCGATGCCGACCGGATCGGCCTGATGCGGCTCGCCATCGCGGAGGCGCACCGCTTCCCGGATCTCGCCGCCAACGTCAACCGCAGGGCGCGCGCGCTCAGCACCGAGCTCGGCATTCACCTGCTGCGCGACCTGACGCAATCCGACGAGCTCGGCAAGCTGCCGGCCTTCGCGCCGGAGCAGTTGCCGACCACGGCGCGGATGTTCCTCGACATCATCGCGGTGCCGATGCTGCTCCGGGCGCTGTTCGAGGTCGACCTGAAGGCGCTCGATCCCGAGATCGACGCCCATGTCGCGCGCGGCGTCGCGTTCTTCGTCGCTGCGTGCCGGACCGGCTGGGTGGAGAATCCCAAGCCATAGGCGCGCTCAATCGGGCGCGCGCTCTACCGCGTGACGCAGCCAGACCATGCCGCCTTCCAGTGTCTCGCAATGGGTGAGCCGGAGCGATTGTCCGGCGCCGGGGCGGTCGCCTTCGGGGCCGTGATAGTCGACGATGCTTTGCGATCCCGCGACGCCGTCGACCGCCGGAAAGATCAGCGTGCTGAATTCGTCGATCAGCCCATGCTTGAGGAAGGCGCCGTTGATCCCGCCGCCGCCTTCGAGCAGCAGCGTCCTGGCGCCGAACAGCGACGCGAGCTGCGCCATCGCGCCCGGCAGATCGTCGCCCTTCGTGCCTGCAAAGATGTAGGACGCACCGTCCTCGCGCAGCTCGGCGAGATGTGCATCGGACACCTGCTCGCCCAGCACTGCGACGGCGTGATCGCCGCCGACATTGTCCTTGCCGAAATGCACGCGGCCCGACGGATCGATGCCGACAGCAAGCTTGCGGCCGTTACGGTTGCCGAGATGCGCCTCGCGCGGCAGCCTCAGTGGGTTGGTGATATGCCGCTCCGTTCCCTTGGCCATCTCGTTCATGGTGATGCGGCCGATGATCCATCCATCGGCATCGAAGCCGTCATGGATCCGTTCGTAGTGCGAACGCAGTACGTCGGCCGGAATCCCGGCGGCGGCCTTGGTGAAGCGGCTGGGATGAAGCCGGCCGTCGATCGACGTGCCCATGTGGCAGATGATGTGGGGGCGCATAGGCTGAACTCTTCGGTGGGGGATGACCACGCTAACGGGGCGAGTGGGGCAGTTTCAGATTTATAGACGCGCAGGCAGGTTCTCAACGCGGATAACGCCGCGGCGTTTCAACTTCGCTTGTTTAGTCGAACCAGCCGTGCCGCTTGAACCAGAGCACCGGCAGGATGCCGCTGGCGATGATCGCGGCCCAGGCCAAGGGATAGCCGAAGGTCCAGCTCAGCTCCGGCATCTCCTTGAAATTCATGCCCCAGACCCCGACCAGGATGGTCGGGGGAACGCCGACCACCGACACGATGGTCAGGATCTTGAACAGGTCGTTCTGCTGGATGTTGATGAAGCCGAGCACGGCGTCAAGCAGCAGCTGGATCTTGTCCGACAGGCGGGTCTCGTAATCACCCAGCGAAGCCACATCCTTGGAGACGGCCTCGAGCCGGCGCTTCGATGCCGACGTGATCCATTCATTGCCGACGTCGTCGGCGAAGCTCGCGACCCGGCCGACGCCGAGCAGCACGTCGCGCGCCTTCGCCAGGCGATCGGCGAGTTCGCCGATGTTCTCCAGCGCCTCGCGCAGCCTGCGGCTGGAGCGCACTGGACGTTTGCTCCGCACCAGGCCGCCCTTGAAGACGCCTCGCGACAGCCTGTCAGTCTTGGCGCCGAGATGCTCCAGCACGTCGGCGCCGCGATCGATCATGGCCTCGAGCAGCGCGGTGAACACGCACATGCCGTTTTGCAGGCTCTTGTCGGTGCCGATCCGCTTCATGACGTCGTCGAACGTGGTCAGCTTCGCGAACCGCACTGTGACCAGCACCTTTGGGCCGATCACGAAGCCGATATTGGTGATCTCGGCTTCGTTGTTGTCGTCGAGCCGCACCGCCGGCGAGCTCAGATAGAGCCGGTCATGATCGGTGATCAGTCGGCTCGACGCCTCGATCTCGCTCAACGATCGCTCGGACGGGACGCGGATGTCGAGCGCGCGCTCTACGAACTGCTTTTCGTCCTCGGTGGGTTCGAGCAGATCGATCCAGATGATCTCGGAAGGCAATTCCGCGCCGATACTCCGCCAATCGGAGGTCGCCGACCTGTACAGCTTCAGCAATGATCGGGCTCCATGCATGGGGACTTGCGGTCCACACTAATTGCGCGGACGGCAAGCCAGTTCCATGCACTTGGGCGAGCCCGGTCCTTCGCCGGAAGCGGAAGATCCTTAGCTCTTGCTGCTCGCCGTCTTATCGAGCGCGGCACGCAGGCCCTTGGCGAGCTTGACGGCGTCGTCATTGGCCCAGAAATGCATGAAGAACAGGCGCGGCTGTTCGTCCAGCATGTGGCTGTGCAGCGCGGTGACGTCGATGCCGTGCGTCCGCAGCGCCATGATGACGGGGTTGACCTCGTCATTTGTCAGCACGAAATCGCCGGTGATCGCCGCCTTGCCGCCGCCGGTCGGCTGGAAGTTGATGCCGATGGCGACGCCCATCGGGCCAACCGGGCTCAACGCCATGCCCTCTTCAGTGATCGGATCGCGACGGGGCACATTGAACTGATAGACGCCGCCATTGGCCTGGCCCTTGACGCCGATGATCTGATCGAGCTGCGCGGTATCGAGATCGATGGTCGGCGGCGGCGCGGCCGGCGCTGCGGCCTTGAGCGGCGTCTTGCTTTCCGCAAGGCCATCTCGGATCGCGGCGGCGATCTTGACCGGGTCGCCGTGGCCGGCGACGTGCATGTAGAAGGTGGCCGGGCTCGCGCCGAGCAAATGGTTGTGCACGGCCGTGATCTGCAGGCCGTTTCCGATCATCTTCAGCATCACAGGGTTGATTTCGGATTCGAGCAGCACCAGGTCGCCCATCGCCATGACGTCGTCGTGCATGGGCTTGAAGGCAACCCAGCCGCCGAGCGCCAGCGCCGGCTTGATGGTGATGCCGTCGAGCGTCACCGTCAGATCGCTCCGCGGAAAGCCGTAGCGATGCACGTCACCGGTGACGGAGGGCTTTCTGCCCAGCGTGTCGTTGACCTTCTGCCAGTCGATCGCCTGCGCATGTGCCGACGAGACGAACGGCTCGGTGAACACCTGCCAGTCGATCCTTTGCGCGCTCCCGCCGGTGGCGAAGAGGCAGGCACTGACGCCGATCAGCGCCGAAATCGTGTGTCGCATTGGATTGCTCCCTTGAACCTCTTTCGATGCTTCGGATCGTGGCTCTATTGCTTCGAGAGCCCGACAATGGTGCGGAACCCGGCGATGTTCTGCACCGAGATTTCGACGGGATCGCCGAAGCGGACGGCATTGAAGATCAGGCCGTCCTGGACCTTGAACGGTTCGATCCGGTCCGGAGATAACCGGATCAGCAGCGTGTCGTTGCGTTCATCGACGCGATCGACGACGCCGCACAGTGTCTCGCTCCCTTGCGGGTGGACCATCGCCGCCTGCATTGTCACGGCCGCCTCCTGCCGCTCATCGAGGGCGGCCGGCGCTGCCAGGGTTGCGCCCGGCCACAGCACGGCCATGCACAGGGCCACAATTGCTCTCATCATGTTGTCACTCCATCGATCGGTTGACGGCTCTCGGGCGCGCGGGAGCTCAGTCCCGCTCCTTGACCTGGCCGCTGCCGTCGATCACGAGCCGCACCGGCTTGCCGTTCTTTATCGCCTTCGCCGTCGTGCCTTCGGCCGTCGACTTGACCTCGCTGATCTCGGCGTAGCCGGCGGCGCGAAGTTTTGCGACGAGTTCGTCCAGCGTCAGGGCATGGGCCGGCATGACCGCGCCCGCGATCGTCAGGGCGAGAATCAAATGGGAGAGTCTTCCTGTCTGCATGGTTGTTCTCCTGGTTGTGTTGTGCTGCCCCAGGTTCCCAAGCTGCGCGCCGCTCCGCTCAGATGATGCCGACAAGGCGCAGCAGTACGCCCGTGATGCAGGAGGCGGCGAGGACGCTGAGCATCCCCGCATTGAAGCGGAAGATCGCGATCGCGGCGGCGATCGACAACGCCAGCGCCGGCCAGTCGAGGCTAGCAGGCACCGGCGCGTCGAACGACAGGCCTAGCCCGTGCACCGGGAATGTTTGCCGAAACAGCGTGTGCAGCGCGAACCAGATCGACAGATTGAGGATCACGCCGACCACGGCGGCGGTGATCGCCGAAAGCGCGCCCGCCAGCGCCTTGTTGCCGCGCAGCGCCTCGATGTAGGGCGCCCCGACGAAGATCCACAGGAAGCACGGCGTGAACGTCACCCAGGTCGCGAGCAAGCCGCCGAGCGTGGCGGCCAACATCGGCGACAGCCCGCTCGCCTCGCGGAACGCCGCCATGAAGCCCACGAACTGCACCACCATGATCAGCGGTCCGGGCGTGGTCTCGGCCATGCCGAGCCCGTCCAGCATCTCGCGCGGGCTGACCCAGTGATAATAGTCGGCGGCCTGTTGCGCGACATAGGCAAGCACGGCGTAGGCGCCGCCGAACGTCACCATCGCCATCTTGCTGAAGAAGATGGCGATCTGGGTGAACACGTCGCCGGGTCCCAAGGCAATCAGCAGGGCGAACACCGGCACCAGCCAGAGCGCGAGCCAGATGGCGCCGACCCGCAAGGTGCGCGATGCGTTGGGACGGACATGGTCCGGCACCGCTTCACCGAGCATGCTGTCGATCACGGCGGAATTCTTGCCGCCATGCTCGATCGCCGCAAATTCGCTCCGGCCGAGGCGTGCGCCGACCAGCCCTGTGACCGCGGCGGCGCCGATGATCAGCGGAAACGGCACGGCGAAGAAGAAGATCGCGACAAAGGCGATCGCCGCGAGCGCGATCATCACCCGGTTGCGCAGCGCGCGCTTGCCGACCCGCACCACGGCCTGGATCACGATGGCCAGCACCGCCGCCTTCAGGCCGAAGAACAGCGCCTCGACAAACCCGACATTGCCATATGCCGCGTAAATATAGCTGAGGCCCATGATGGCGAAGATGCCGGGCAGGATGAACAGCCCGCCCGCCACGATGCCGCCGAGCGTCCGGTGCAGCAGCCAGCCGATATAGGTCGCCAGCTGCTGCGCCTCCGGCCCCGGCAGCAGCATGCAGTAATTGAGGGCGTGCAGGAAACGCCCCTCCGATATCCAGTTCTTCTCCTCGACCAGGATGCGATGCATCACCGCGATCTGGCCAGCCGGCCCGCCAAAGCTCAGGATGGCGACGCGTATCCAGACCAGCAGCGCCTCGTTGAAGGAGATGCCGTGCGCGGGCTCATGCCCGCGCGCCTTCGCTGTCGTTGCGACGTCGGTCATGGCTTCACCTTGCTGGTCGGCCAGTTGTGCGTCTCCTTGGTCGCATCGCGGCACCATCGGTAGAAGGCGTCGTAGAGCAGCAGCCCGGCGCTCAACTGTTCGAGGTCGTCGTCGAACATGCGCGACAGGCCGAGCGAGGCGGCGAGCAGCCCGGGCGCCTCCGGCGAAAGCTCGAGCCGCGCGGTATCGGCCGCCCGCACCATCGTCGCGAGCCGCTCCAGCGCCGGCGTCGCGAGTCCGAATTCCTTGACCATCACGTCGAAGGTGCAGAGCTCGCCGCGGTGGCTCCAGAACACGTTCTCGATGTCGAACGGCGTGGCGTCGAACCGTTCGGCGACCGCCTCGACCTCCGCCGATGTGACGAACAGGAACACGGCCGCGGGATCGACGAAGCGGCGGATCAGCCATGGACAGGCGATGCGGTCGATCTTCGGCCGCGATCGCGTCACCCAGACGGTGCGACCCCGCCCGTCGCGTTTTGGAATCTTGTCGGCGGGAACGGTCGGTAGCTCCGCTTCCCGCCAGCCGAGGTGGCCGCCCTCGAGAATCTCGGCCGCGATGTTGCTGCAGCGGAGCCAGGCGGCGGTGCCTTCGGAAAGCTTCTGTCCCTTCTGGCAGACCACGACCACGGACTGCCCGGTGAAACGGGAAGCCCAGTCCTGGACGCCGAGATGGGAGTAGCGGACCGCGCCCGGGATCAGGCGCGGATCGGCAGCGAAATCTTCATCGAGACGAACGTCGACAAGCGTCGGCGCCTTCGCCGTGCCGATGAGACGGGACAATTTTTCTGATGAGATCGATGTGTATGACGACATGGTGCGCCCTTGGTGACAGGACGCGATTCTTGGGCATGTCGCCTCGCGGGGAGATCGCACATCCCCGTACACACATCAAAAACCCTGATCTCCAGGCTGTCAACCTGACTTTGCCAAATCCCGCAGCTATCGCCGATCGACTGTCACGAAAACTTCATCGCGCAGCTTGGAACAAGCATCCGTGGACTCAGGCCGATGGGGTCACCTCTCCGCCTCCGGCGAGATGCGAATAGGAACATACAATTCGCTGCCGAGTTGCGCGGTGGCAGGGACCAACTCAGGTAGATGCCGACACCGCGAACGTGTCGCGCTCCCGCCTGCATTCATTGGAGCAATGCCGATTGATGGACAGTCATTATTGGCATGCGACGCCTGTTGCTCTTGTCGTTATGCTGCTCATCACAACAACCGGCGGCGCTCTCGCCCACGATCACCAGCACCCCGAATTGAACGGTTGGTACGAGGGCTTGCATAGCAGCAAGGGTCCCTGCTGCGATGGCACGGATGCGCAGCACATCGACGACGTCGACTGGGAAACCAGGAATGGCCATTATCGGGTGCGCATCGATGGCGAGTGGGTTGACGTTCCGAACGAAGCCGTCGTGCCCGGACCGAACCTGTCCGGCCGACCCATCGTGTGGCCCTACTACATAGACGGTCACCCGAAGGCGCGTTGCTTCATGCCCGGCAGCATGGGCTGACGCCCGCCGCTGACATCCCGCCGCCATGTCTCGATGCGCGCCCGGCCGGCCGACAGCATGGTTGACCAATATAGGGTACCCCCCTATATTAGGTTCATGTCGCATACCATCAAGCACAAGTCCAAGCTCGTCGGCCGGGTTCGCCGCATCAAGGGCCAGCTGGAGGCCGTCGAGCGCGCGCTGGAGTCCGAGATTGGTTGTGCCGACGTGCTGATGCTGGTGGCCTCGGTCCGCGGCGCCATCAACGGGCTGACCGCGGAATTGCTCGAGGACCATATCCGTCATCACGTCGTGGATCCCGCTCACGAGAAGGATCCCGAGAAGGCGCAAGGCGCCGCGGACCTGATCGACGTCGTTCGTACCTATTTGAAGTGAGTACCATGACCGACCTGTCTCAGCTGCTCCAGCAGAGCAGCGCGCATGCGTGGCTGTTCGTGCCCAGCGCGATCCTGCTCGGCGCACTGCACGGGCTCGAGCCCGGCCACTCCAAGACGATGATGGCGGCCTTCATCATCGCGATCCGCGGCACGGTGGTGCAGGCGGTGCTGCTCGGCCTGGCGGCGACGATCTCGCACACCGCCATCGTCTGGCTGGTTGCGCTCGCCGGACTTCATTTCGGCCAGCAATGGTCCGGAGAACGCAGCGAAGCCTGGCTGCAACTGGCGTCGGCGGTGATCATCATCGCGATCGCGGCCTGGATGGCCTGGCGCACCTGGCGCGAGCAGGCTGCCGAACACGATCATCACCATCATCACGACGAAACGCGCCAGCTTGTCTTGGCCGGACAATCGCTGTCGCTCGAGGTCTTCGAGGACGGCGCGCCGCCGCGCTGGCGGTTGCGAAGCGAGGCTGGAGCGCTGCCGGCGGCCGGCGATGTTGATGTCGTGACGATCCGTCCCGACGGCAGCGAGCAACGCTTTCGCTTCGCGGGCAGGGATGGCTATCTGGAAAGCATCGACGAAATTCCGGAGCCGCATGCCTTCAAGGCGCGCGTCTCGGTCCGCGCGGACGTGGCGGAAGTCCTGTTCGAGGAGCATGACCATGCGCATATGGATCTCGGCGATGAGGACGACGCGCATGCGCGCGCGCACGCCGCCGACATCCGCAAGCGCTTTGCCGGACGCACCGTGACGACATGGCAGATCATCCTGTTCGGCCTGACCGGCGGGCTGATTCCGTGTCCGGCGGCGATCACCGTGCTGCTGCTCTGTCTCCAGCTCAAGCAGTTCAGCCTCGGCTTTGTGCTGGTGCTTTGCTTCGGCATCGGGCTTGCGCTCACCATGGTCTCTGCCGGTGTTGCGGCCGCGCTGAGCCTGCGTCATGTCGAACGTCATTGGGCCGGTTTCAGCCGCTTTGCCCATCGCGCGCCCTACGTGTCGGCCGCGCTGATCGTGCTCGTCGGCCTCTACACCGGCTGGCTCGGGTTGCACGCGATCACGGCGTGATCCGGGATCACGGTGTGATCCGGGATCGCGGCCCGATCCGCTTCGCCCCACCTCCATCTTGAAACCTGCGCGCGGTGGTCTAGATTTGCCTCAAGGGGACAAGGCAGACTCCCCGTGAGACCTCGGTCCAAGCTCTGCGCGACATTCACCGTCGTGGAGCTTTCACATGGACACCGAACCACACACACGTCGTCGTTCCGAAAATCGTCGTTGCAAAATCGCCATCCTGTCGCGTGGCGACGCCGCGTCGCGCCGGGAGGCGACCCGACAAAACAGCCGTTTCGTCCGCGTCTTCGAAGCGCTCGCCGCTTCGGGCATCGAGGCCGTTCCCGTCGTCTATGACGAGACATTCGCCGATGCCGTCCGCGACCAATTGCTGACGATGGACGGCGTTCTCGTCTGGGTCGATCCGATCCATCAGGGCAAGACGCGCGCCGCCCTCGATCCGCTGCTGCGCGAGGTCGCGGCAGAGGGACCGTGGGTCAGCGCGCATCCCGACGTCATCCTCAAGATGGGCGTCAAGGACGTGCTGTACCGGACGCGTCACCTGGGCTGGGGCGCCGACACCCGTCGATACGCCACGGTCGATGCGTTCCGCGCCGAATTTCCCCCGCGCTTGCGCGCGGCTGGTCCGCGCGTGCTCAAGCAGAACCGCGGCAATGGCGGGCAGGGCGTCTGGAAGGTGGAAACCGTGCCGAACACCGACGCGACGATTCGTGTGTTGCATGCGCTGCGCGGCAGCCAGCCGGAGGAGATGCCGCTGGGCGACTTCATGGCGCGCTGCGAGCCGTATTTCGGCTGGGGCGGCTGCATCATCGATCAGGCGTTCCAGCCGCGCCTGCCCGAGGGCATGATCCGTTGCTATGTCAGCGGAGCGAAGGTCGCAGGCTTCGGGCACCAATTGATCAAGGCCCTGATCCCGCCGCCCCCGCAAGGTCCGGATTCTCCGGAAGCGCAGCCCGGACCGCGCATCATGCATGGCCCCGATGCGCCGCAATTCCAGGCACTGCGAAGCTTGATGGAGGACGAATGGATCCCGCAGTTGATGGCGGCGCTGACGATCGATGAAGCGTCGCTGCCGGTGATCTGGGATGCCGATTTCCTCTACGGTCCACGCGATGCTGATGGTGCCGACACCTATGTGCTCTGCGAGATCAACGCGAGCTCGTGCTTCGCGATCCCCGACGAAGCTCCGGCGGCGATCGCCCAAACGGTCAGGGATCGCATCGGTCGGAACATGGCGAGCGTGAGGTGAGCATGCCCTGCAGGCTCCCTGTTTCTACCCATTGCTCGGGGCCCATGGGTG
>NZ_LFIQ01000095.1:51627-58398 GCF_001189245.1 Bradyrhizobium pachyrhizi
CGAGAGAACCCGGCACACGTTTGCGCCTCTGCCTGTCCCTTGCAGCGCGTCTGCAAACTACTTCGCCCGCATCGCTTCCGGCGTATCCGGCTGCGCGGACGGATGCGCCTTGGCGAATGCCGGCAGCGCCATGGCGGTCTCGTGGATGCGCTTCACGGTCGGCCAGGGCGACAGGCTGATCTGCTGGTTGATCGCCGCCGTGACGTGGCCGACCAGGCAGATGTCGGCAAGGGTGGGCGCATCGCCGTGACAGAGCCGGCCGGTCGCCTTGTGGCCGGCGAGGTGGCCCTCGAGCGCCGCCAGCGTCTCGACCGTCCAGTGCCGCCGCCACGCGTTCTGCTGGCTGTCGCGCAGATCGAGCTCGCGGTCGAGATAGCGCCGCACCCGCGGCGTCAGCAGTGGATGGCCCTCGCAGGCGACGATCAGCGCCAGCCCGCGCACCCGGGCGCGGCCGAGCGCATCCGCCGGCAGCAGCGGCGGGCTCGGGTAGGTCTCGTCGAGCCAGTCGATGATCGCGAGCGACTGGAACAGCACCGTGCCGTCGTCGGTCACCAGCGCCGGCAGCGCCATCTGCGGGTTGATCTTGCGATAGGCATCGGTGCGATGCACGTCCGCATCGAGATCGACGAAGACGACGTCGGCGGCCACGCCCTTGAGGTTGAGCGCGATCCGCACCCGAAAGCTCGCCAGCGAACGCCAGAAGGAGAAGAATTGCATGGAGTGCACCCCGCATTTCTTCCCCTCTCCCCTTGTG
The DNA here is from genome assembly GCF_001189245.1 of Bradyrhizobium pachyrhizi. Classification (GTDB taxonomy): domain Bacteria; phylum Pseudomonadota; class Alphaproteobacteria; order Rhizobiales; family Xanthobacteraceae; genus Bradyrhizobium; species Bradyrhizobium pachyrhizi. The sequence continues at coordinate 52,382 of NZ_LFIQ01000095.1, forward strand.
GGAGAGGGTCGACGCGATGCAAGGCATCGCGGACGGGTGAGGGGTCTGTCTCCGCGGATAGGGAGCCCTCATCCGCCGCGGATTTTGTCCGCGACACCTTCTCCCACAAGGCGAGACGGGAAGAAAGGTCTACCCAGCCCCGTAGCCCGGATGAAGCGCAAGCGAAATCCGGGATCGCCGGGTCAAGCCCGGCGATGACAAGTCTTGGTGAGGCCTACCCAGCCCCCACCTTCTTCTTGCGCCAGGCGAGATGCACGGCGCAGGTGCAGCCCTGCGGATGCGAGGCCAGCTCCGCGTCGTTGGCGGGCGTCGCGGCGGGCGCGATCGCCGATCCCTTGGCGCCGTCCTGCGAGGGGATGTAGTTCAAGACCGGCGCCAGCCAGCGCTCGATCTCGGCGACCGTCATGGCCTTGCGCGCGGCGTAGTCCTCGACCTGGTCGCGCTCGATCTTGCCGACGCCGAAGTAGAAGCTTTCGGGATGCGAGAAGTACAGGCCAGAGACCGACGAGCCCGGCCACATCGCAAAGCTCTCGGTCAGCTTCACGCCGGCGGTGTTCTCGGCGTCGAGCAGCGCGAACAGCGTCCGCTTCTCGGTGTGGTCGGGCTGCGCCGGATAGCCGGGTGCCGGGCGGATGCCGTCATATTTCTCGAGGATCAGTTCGTCCGCCGACCAGGTCTCGTCGGGCGCGTAGGCCCAGAATTCCTTGCGCACGCGCTGGTGCATGCGCTCGGCGAAAGCTTCGGCCAGACGATCGGCCAGCGCCTTGCACAGGATCGAGGAGTAGTCGTCATTGGCGTTCTTGAAGCGGTCGGCGACCGCATCCTCGCCGATCCCCGCAGTGACGACGAAGCCGCCGATATAGTCTGGCACGCCGGTCTCGACAGGCGCGATGAAATCGGACAGCGCGGCGTTGAAGCGGCCCTCGCGCTTCTCGAGTTGCTGGCGCAGGGTGTGGAAGGTCGCGATCTTCCTGGCGCGGCTCTCGTCGGCATAGACCTCGATGTCGTCGCCGACTGCGTTGGCCGGCCAGAAGCCGATGGTGGCGCGGGCGGTGAACCACTTCTCCTTGATGATGGTGTCCAGCATCTGGCGCGCGTCGGCATAGAGCGAGCGGGCGACCTCGCCGACCTTGGGGTCGTCGAGGATCGCCGGGAAGCGGCCGGTCAGCTCCCAGGTCTGGAAGAACGGCGTCCAGTCGATGTAGTCGGCGAGCTCGGCAAGATCGTAGGCGTCGAAGCTCTTCAACCCGAAGAAGGCCGGCTTCTTCGGCGGCGCCGCCGCAAAGTCGATCGCGACCTTGTTGGCGCGGGCCTCACCAAGCTTCAGCCGCTTCTTGTCGGCCTGGGCGCGGAAATGCGCCGTCGAGATTTTTGCGTATTCGGCGCGCACCTCGGCGGCGTAGGCCTGCTTCTTCTCGGCGGACAGCAGCGAGGACGCGACGCCGACGGCACGGCTCGCGTCATTGACATGCACGACAGGGCCGCCCGGATAGTTCGGGTCGATCTTCACGGCGGTGTGCACGCGGCTCGTGGTGGCGCCGCCGATCAAAAGCGGCAGGTTCATGCCCTGCCGTTGCAGCTCGCCGGCGAGGAAGCTCATCTCGTCTAGCGAGGGCGTGATCAGGCCGGACAGGCCGATGATGTCGGCGCCCTCGGCCTTCGCGGTCTCGATGATCTTGTTGGCGGGCACCATGACGCCGAGGTCGATGACCTCGAAATTGTTGCACTGGAGCACGATGCCGACGATGTTCTTGCCGATGTCGTGGACGTCGCCCTTCACCGTCGCGAGCACGATCTTGCCCGCGGCGTTGCGGCCGCCGGTGATGCCGTTGGCGAGGTTGCGGGCCTTCTCCTCCTCCATGAACGGCATCAGATAGGCGACGGCCTGCTTCATCACACGGGCCGACTTCACGACCTGCGGCAGGAACATCTTGCCGTCGCCGAACAGGTCGCCGACCACGTTCATGCCGGCCATCAGCGGGCCCTCGATGACGTCGAGCGGACGGGACGCGTTCTGGCGGGCGGCCTCGGTGTCCTGCTCGATGAACTCGGTGATGCCGTGCACCAACGCGTGGGACAGTCGCTTCTCGACCGGCCATTCGCGCCAGGCGAGATCGGCTTCCTTGGTCTGCTTCTCCTTGCCGCGGAATTTCTCGGCCAGCGCCAAGAGCCGCTCGGAGGCGCCGGGGTCGCGGTTGAGGATCACGTCCTCGCAGGTCTGGCGCAGCTCGGGGTCGATGTCGTCATAGACGATCATCTGCCCGGCATTGACGATGCCCATGTCCATGCCGGCATGGATGGCGTGATACAGGAACACCGAGTGCATCGCCTCGCGCACCGGTTCGTTGCCGCGGAACGAGAACGACAAATTGGAGACGCCGCCGGAGATGTGGGCGCCGGGCAGGTTCGCCCGGATCCAGCGCGTCGCTTCGATGAAGTCGACGCCGTAATTGTTGTGCTCTTCGAGGCCGGTCGCGATCGCGAAAATATTCGGATCGAAGATGATGTCCTCGGGCGGGAAGTCGAGCCGGCCGACCAGGATGTCGTAGGCGCGCTTGCTGATCTCGGTCTTGCGCTTGAACGTGTCGGCCTGGCCGGTCTCGTCGAACGCCATCACCACCACGGCGGCGCCGTGGCGCTTGGCGACGGTCGCTTCATGGATGAACTTCTCCTCGCCTTCCTTGAGCGAGATCGAGTTCACGATCGGCTTGCCCTGGATGCATTTCAGGCCGGCCTCGATGACGTGGAACTTCGAGGAATCGACCATCACGGGCACGCGCGCGATGTCGGGCTCGGCGGCGACGAGGTTGAGGAACGTCACCATCGCCGCTTCGGAATCGAGCAGGCCTTCGTCCATGTTGACGTCGATGACCTGCGCGCCGTTCTCGACCTGGTCGCGCGCGACCTGCAGCGCGGCGGTGTAGTCGCCGGCGGTAATCAGCTTGCGGAAGCGCGCCGAGCCGGTGACGTTGGTGCGCTCGCCGACATTCACGAACGGAATGGCGTCGGTCAGCGTGAACGGCTCGAGGCCGGACAGCCTGAGCCGCGGCGCGATCTCGGGCACCACGCGCGGCTTGTGCGGGGCGACGGCCTTGGCGATCGCCGCGATATGGTCGGGCGTGGTGCCGCAGCAGCCGCCGACGATGTTGACGAGGCCGGCGGCGGCGAACTCGCCGATCAGCCGCGCCATGTAGTCCGGCGTCTCGTCATACTGGCCGAATTCGTTGGGCAGGCCGGCGTTCGGGTATGCGCAGACCAGCGTGTCGGCGACGCGGCCGATATCGGCGATATGCGCGCGCAGATCTTCGGCGCCGAGTGCGCAGTTGAAGCCGATCGTGATCGGCCTGGCGTGCCGCACCGAATGCCAAAACGCCTCCGGCAATTGCCCGGAAAGCAGACGGCCGGATTTGTCGGTGATGGTGCCGGAAATCATCACCGGCACGTCGATGCCGCGCTCCTCGATGATCTCGGAGATCGCGTACAGCGCCGCCTTGGCGTTCAGCGTGTCGAAGATGGTCTCGACCAGCAGCAGGTCGGCGCCGCCGTCGAGCAGGCCCTTGGCCTGTTCACCGTAAGCCTTGCGCAGATCGTCGAAGGTCACCGCGCGATAGCCGGGATTGGAAACGTCGGGCGAGATCGAGGCGGTGCGGTTGGTCGGGCCGAGCGCGCCGGCGACAAAGCGCGGCTTGCCGTCCTCGGCGCTCACCCGCTCGGCGGCGGTGCGCGCCAGCCGAGCGCCCTGCAGGTTCAGCTCATAGGCGAGGTCCGACATGTCGTAGTCGGCCTGCGCGATCGAGGTCGAGGAGAAGGTGTTGGTCGCGACGATGTCGGCGCCGGCGCGCAGATATGCGGCGTGGATGTCCGTGATCGCATCGGGCTGGGTCAGGATCAGCAGATCGTTGTTGCCCTTGATGTCGCGGTGGAAGTCCGCGAACCGCGCGCCGCGGAACGCGGCTTCGTCGAACTGCAGGCCCTGGATCATCGTGCCCATGGCGCCGTCGAGCACCAGGATGCGCTCGCGGGCAGCCGCGAGCAAAGCGTTACGCTTGGGGGAAACGGGAACGGACATGTGTCAGGCAGCTTTCTGGGCACCGTTCGGCCGGATGCCGAGCAGGTGGCTGATCGCGAACACGAGGTCCGCGCGGTTCATGGTGTAGAAGTGGAAGGTGTCGACGCCGTGCTTGAACAGCTTCTGCACCTGGCCGGCGGCGACGGTGGCGGCAACCAGCTTGCGGGTCTCGGCGTCGTTGTCGAGGCCCTCGAACTTCTCGGCGAGCCAGTCCGGCACGCTGGTGCCGGCGCGCGTCACGAAATTGCGCGCCTGCTTGAAATTGTGCATCGGCATGATGCCCGGCACGATCGGAATCTCGATGCCGCGCGCGCGCACCCGGTCGACATAGCGGTGGTACAGGTCGTTGTCGAAGAACACCTGGGTGATCGCGCGCGTCGCGCCGGCGTCGACCTTGGCCTTCAGCGTGTCGATGTCGGCGTCGAAATCCTTCGCTTCCGGATGCTTCTCGGGATAGGCGGATACCGAGATCTCGATGTCGGCGTGGCGCCTCTTGATCCCGGCGACGAGCTCGGCCGAGCTCTGGTAGCCGTCCGGATGGGTGAAATAGGGCGTGCCGATGCCGCCGGGCGGATCGCCGCGCAGCGCGACGATGTGACGGACGCCGACCTCATGGTAGCGGTCGACGATGTCGTCGATCTCGCCGCGCGAGGCGCTGACGCAGGTCAGATGCGCGGCCGGCAGCAGATCGGTCTCGCGCAGGATGCGGGTGATGGTCGAATGGGTGCGTTCGCGGGTCGAGCCGCCGGCGCCGTAGGTGACCGAGACGAAGTTCGGCGTCAGCGGCGCCAGGCGATTGATGGTCTCCCAGAGATTGCGCTCCATCTCCTCGGTCTTCGGCGGGAAGAACTCGAAGGAGATTTTCGGCGCCTTGGGCGCACGCGGCGCGTTCGGCACGGAGGAAATGGTCTCGGTCATGATACGCAAGGGCTCCGCAACTGGAGGGCAGACGTCCGGCCTGGATATGAAGGCCCTAAGATAAGCCAAACGCGTTGGATCAAACAGCCCATCGGATATGGGAAATTGCCCATTCGTGGCGCAGATTCGGCAAAAATTGACTATGCGGTATGTTCGGTGGGCAGTCCGTCGACTTCGCCGAAGACGACATTAACATATTGAAAAATATTAATAAAGTAGATTGTTTGCAATTGATTGGAGAACGAAATCGATTGTGGGTAGCGTGGTAAAAAGATGAGTCATTGCATGTCGTCCCAAAGCCGACGGCTGCCGGCGCCGGCGTTCCGCCGCGGGACTGGTCTGCGCGGCCGGGGCCTTTGTCGCCTCCTGGCGCCACACTAGGTTGACGGCCATGATTCCGCTCTCCGTCCTCGACCTGTCCGTCGTCACCACCGGCACCAGGCCGGCTGTTGCGCTCCGCAACAGCATCGACCTGGCACGCCATGTCGATGGCCTCGGCTATATCCGCTACTGGCTCGCTGAGCACCACAACCTCGCTTCCGTCGCGAGTCCGGCGCCCGATCTGATGATCGGGCAGATCGCGGCGGTGACGTCGCATATCCGTGTCGGCTCCGGCGGCGTGATGCTGCCCAACCACGCGCCGCTCGTCGTCGCCGAGCGCTTCAAGATGCTGGAGGCACTGTTTCCCGGCCGCATCGATCTCGGCCTCGGCCGCGCGCCCGGCACCGACGGCGCCACCGCCTATGCGCTGCGCAGCCGGCTCGATCGCCGCGAAGGCGATGATTTCCTCGAGCGGCTGCACGAGCTGACCTTGTGGGAGACGCGCGATTTCCCACCCGGCCATCCCTACAACAATGTGGTGGCGATGCCGGACGATTCGCCGCTGCCGCCGATCTGGCTGCTCGGCTCGAGCGACTATTCCGCCGAGCTCGCGGCCCAGGTCGGGATGGGCTTTGCATTCGCGCATCATTTTGCCACTCACGATGCAATTGCGGCGATGGCCAACTACCGCGCGCATTTCAAGCCGTCG
>NZ_LFIQ01000095.1:58408-58796 GCF_001189245.1 Bradyrhizobium pachyrhizi
TGCGGTTGTTACGGCGGAGACCGACGCGGAAGCCGAGCGGCTTGCGCTGTCGATGGATCTCAACCGGCTGCGCCGCGACCGCGGCCAGTATCTGCCGCTGCCGAGCGTCGAGGAGGCAGAGGCCTATCCCTACACCGACGCCGAGCGCGCCTCGATCGCGCGCAACCGCGCCCGCCTTTTCGTCGGCAGCCCCGCAACCGTGATAACGAAGCTGGAGCCGCTGATCGCGGCGACCCAGGCCGACGAGCTGATGGTGATCACCGCGGTCTACGACCACGCGGCGCGGAAGAAGTCGTACAGCCTGCTCGCCGAGGCGTTCGGGCTTGCGAAGAGGGCATAAAGGAAGAGGGCATAAAGGTTGTCGTCCCGGCGAAGGCCGGGACCCATA
>NZ_LFIQ01000015.1 GCF_001189245.1 Bradyrhizobium pachyrhizi
GCGACGCGGCTATTGAGCGCAAGTGCACCGAGGATGCGATGACCTGCTGCGACGGCTTAGCCTCATCGTCAGAGATGTCAGCGTCTTGACGGACAAGAGACGACTACGGACGACCGCATTCCTACAGGGCGCGCACAGTGGACGCGGGCATTCGCTTTGCGTTGTTTCGCCGGCTCGAGCATGTTTGATCGCTCAAGTCGCATGGTTGTCTGATGCTGAACCGATTGGATGACCGGCGTGAGATCGACATCGGACATCCGGACCGCTAAACGCCGATGCAGGCGTCCTCCAAGAGCCGAGCGATGAACATCTGTTTAGTGAGAGACGTTATCGCGAGCTATTTGACCATCCTGGGAACTTGGTTTCGGGCACCGCGATACTTCGTTCACGGCATCACGACCTCACGCTGTCTCGGAGTCCTGAACCTCAAAGGCGGGCTGTCGCCCCGTGCCGGCACAAGGTGCCGGCTCAGTTGCAGAATTTCTGCAAATCTGGCCGGATTATCGCGGCCTTTGGGCGCTGGCTCTGGGTTATAGTTTCGTCAGAAAAAACATGGTGGCACCTAGGGAGAAATCAGCCATGGGAACTGCGAAACGAGCCGCTTCGACAGCGCAAGTAAACCGCGATCAGTTGGAATGCGCGCAAGGTGAAATTGTCTTTTGCCGGCGCGCGCCCGACGAAAAGGCTCCAGAAGTTGTTGTGCCGACGTTCGAAGACCATCCAATGGTCAGCTATGACGTTTCCATTCGCAACGCACGTTCGATCGTGGATGAACTATCCCTCGACAAGGAAGGCTTCACTCTGATTCGCCACAAGACCTCATGTGCGGACGTTCGAGATCCAGAGGTCATGCGCGAGAGGTATCTGGAGGAAATGGTTCCGTTCCTCAAGAGCTACTTCAATGCATCTTGGGTCGTGCCTAGACGGAGCGGTCTTTATATTCGTCGTTCCGAGGGCGCCGGCATTCCCAAAGGAGGTTGGAATAAAGTCTCCGGAGTCAGGCAACCGGGTGCAATGGCTCATGTTGATTTTGCATCGATTGCCGGCCCTGTAGCTGCCGCGGCCGAAAACCAAGTGCAGGGCATTCCGATTCGACCGTATTCCCGGATGATGGTCATTCAAGCTTGGCGTGCTCTCTCGCCGCCGCCGCAGGATTTCCCCTTGGCGTTTTGCGACGCGAGCACCGTTCTCGACAGCGATATCGACGTGTTTGAGTACGTGGCAAATACCCGAAACGAGCCTGGCAGCGCGTTCAAGACTTGCGGCCTTCGCTTTAATCCGGCCCAGCGGTGGTACTATTTCCCGGAAATGGTTGCAGACGAGCTCATTTTATTTAAGGGCTATGATTCGGACGAGCATTACAAGCCGCAGTCACCTCACTCGGCATTTGACGATCGTCGCGCATATCCCAATGCAAAGCCCCGTGAGAGTGTCGAGGCTCGCTTCTTCGTCTACTACGCCTGAATGGCCGAGGTCGCTTTTGTGGTTTCAGTGTTCAAATGAGTCGGTTCGAGGTGCTGGGCGGTTACGCGTCCAGAGCCTGCCCGTTCCTCTAGATTGGCGCATTGCTGGTAAGTGGAGTCTAGACATCATATTCAGTGCCGCAATCAGGGCCTGCGCAATGACCGAGCGCATTAAACGGGCGAGATGAACGACCTAGGTTCGGTGCTGCGCTGTACACCGGCAAGAGGAAGCAAGCGCCTGCGTCCCACCGTCGGCGATGATCTCGTCAGGTTCGGCGGGCCATCGGAAGAACCTCGGGGCGGCCTCGAAACTTCACCGACGGGTGGAAGCAGGCACGCGGCAGCGTCGAGTGCGGCTTCTGCGCCGCATGGCATGTGCATACGCCCGACATTCGGAGCCGGCATAACCTCGTGATCCCGAGGAGCGCCTACGCGCCGCCGGAAGCGACTAATTGTCCAAGTAAGAAGTCGAGCCGGCTCGTCCACGCGCTTGGTCCGCTTTTGATACCTAGCAATAAAAGGGGCCGTCATCTTGCAGGGATCCACCATACGAGAGCCGATTTATGCGGTCTTTCCGCTTCGCCACAATTTATAGTTCCGTGTGTCAGATTGCTTGAGCTAGTCCGATCCTAAACCTCGGCAGGATGACGCTTGAAAGCGTGAGCATCCAAAGGAGACAGGCCATGGGAGTGACACGCAGAGAAGTTCTCCAAAGAGCAGCCGCGCTCAGCCTTGCTTCATCCTTGTCCTCTGAAGTTCACGCAAAAGAAAACCTCACGGCATTGGAGTTCCCAAAGCCGTATGTCGATGCCTCCAAAAAGTTGGCCGAGAAGTGGGACAAGACCGACATCAACTGGGCGGTTCATGTCGGCGGAGGCGCGGCCGCCTTGGGGAAAATCAAGGCCGTATGGCCCAACTCGCCCTATGATCTGATTGGTGAATGGTCGGCGGTATTTCCCGCCATGATCAAGGAGGGGTGGCTAGAGACGGTCACCCTGGCGGATGTGCCTAA
>NZ_LFIQ01000096.1 GCF_001189245.1 Bradyrhizobium pachyrhizi
CGGCGCCAGCCCGGCGCGAACGCGATGCCTCACGCTGCGCGTGTCGATTGAACGTCGCTATCGAGCAACCGGCCTAGTATCCGGCGTTCTTCTCGATCCTCCGTCGATAGCGCTCGCGCTCTTGTTCCGAGGTCGCGCTGTCTAGCAGGAATTGATAGTGACCGATGACTTTTTCGCTGCCTCTTATGAGCAACTGCTGCAGACCAGTCATGACGTGATCTCCTCGCAAGCTGCGCGATCGATCGAGGGCAGTGGCGGAATGTCGGCCACGACGCCTTGCATCGCCGTGACTTCTTCGGCGAGCCGTCTTTCGATGAATTCGCGCTCGAGGTCGGAGAGCTGGGTCTGCAGCAGTCGCCGATACCGATGAAT
>NZ_LFIQ01000016.1 GCF_001189245.1 Bradyrhizobium pachyrhizi
GTACGCATCCGGTCAGCACCCCGGGCAGGCGCGCCGGTCAGCCGTGGCGCTCAGGCGGCAGCGGCTTTGGACTGTCGGGTCGCCTTCCAATTCCACGGGAGTAGGTCGGCGACACTGTTGACGGGGTGATCTGGAAGCCTGGCCAGCACGTCAGCGAGCCAGGCTTGCGGATCAACGTTGTTCATCTTGCAGGTCTCGATCAGGGTATAGACGGCGGCGGCACGATTGCCGCCAGCATCTGAACCGGCGAAGGTCCAATTTCGTCTCCCGACAGCCACACCGCGTAACGCTCGTTCGGCAGCGTTGTTCGAGAGGCAGACGCGGCCATCGTCCAAGAAGCGAGTGAACGCCGCCCAGCGGTTAAGCAGGTAGTTGATCGCCTTTGCGGTATCATTGCTTGAGGAGAGCAAGGTCCGCTGCTGGCGCATCCAGATCTCAAGATCAGCAACGATCGGCGCGGACTTCTCTCGACGTACCGCAAGCCGCTGTTCTGGCGTTTTGCCGTTGATAGTGCGCTCGATCTCGAACAGGATATCGATGCGTCGTACGGCCTCGCTGGCAATCGGCGCCTCTCCAGATTTCGCCAGGTCGAAGAACTTTCTGCGACCGTGGCTCCAACAGGCCGCTTCAAGGATCGGAGCCGGCTTCCTTTGGGCCTTGTAGAGCTGGTTATATCCATCAAAGGCATCGGCCTGCATCAGGCCCACATAGCCGGCAAGATGGCTTTGCGGGTGCTCTCCAGCCCGGTTGCGTGAGTAGTAGAACAGGGCCGCCGGCGGACCTGTGCCGCCAAACGGCCGGTCATCGCGAACATAGGTCCAGATCCGGCCGGTAACCGTCTTAAGCTTGGCCAGTACCGGCACCGTCGTGTCGTCGGCGTGGATGCGTTCCGCGCTCATGACGTGGATCCGGATGGCCTCAATAATGGGATCGAGTGCGACCACGCAGGCGCCGACCCGATCCGCCAAGGTCGAGACGTCGATCTCGATCCCTTCGCGGGCATAGGTCTTGCTCTGTCGGTTCAACGGCTGATGCAGCAGGAACTTGTTGACCAGCACCATCGCCAGCAGGCTCGGCCCGGCAAAGCCTCGCGGGATCGGATGGAAGGGCGCCGGAGCCTCTGTGATCGCCTCACAATCTCGGCAGGAGAACTTTTCGCGGACATGCTCGATAATCTTCCAGCGCCGCGGCTCGCATTCCAGGGTCTTCGATACCACCTCGCCGAGCTTGTGCAGTCGCTCGCTGCCGCACTTGCCGCATACGCAAGGCGCGGGCTCGACGACGCGTTCGATGGGCAGATTGTCCGGCAACGGACGTCGCGGCGGCCGTGGATTTTGCGCGCGCTGCTGTTTAGCAGCTTCCGGCGCTGCGAACTCGGCCTTGGTTTCCTGTTCCGCCTGGGTCTCTTCAAGATCCTCGATGGCGAGTTCGAGCTGCTCGACCAGCAGTTTGCCGCGTTCAGAAGATTGCCCGAACTGTTCTCGCCGTGCCTTGGCCAGCATCAGCTTCAGCCGCTCGATTTCCAGCCGGCCGACGGTCACCTCGCTCTTGGCCAGCGTCAGCTGCTCGCGCTGCGCAAGGATCATCGCGTGTGCTGCGGCAAGGTCGGTGGGAAGCTGATCGGAGAGCGTCGTCACGAAGACGAATCAACCATATTCGTCGCAAAAAATCCCGCTCGATTTAACCGGAAGCCTGTGGACGCCAGGTTGCCTGCGGCATCCGCCAGTCGATGCCGGACAGCAGATAAGAGAGCTGCGCAACGCTGATCGTCACCACGCCGTCCGCCATTGACGGCCACAAAAAGCGGCCTCGCTCCAGCCGCTTCGTGAACAGACACGCGCCTTGGCCATCATGCCAGATGATCTTGATCAGGTCGCCGCGGCGGCCCCTAAAAACGTAGAGATCACCAGCGTGCGGATCACGCTTCAAGCTCTCCTGGACCAGCCGCGCAAGGCTTGGAAAGCCGCGGCGCATATCGGTGTGGCCGGTCGCAAGCCACACCCGCACATTACCCGGTATGGCAATCATCGGCGCTCAAGTACCTCGAGGACCCGCGCCAGCGCTTCCGGATCGACGTGCGCGTCCACTCGGATGCGTCGCCGGTTGCCAAGGTCGATCTCGATCAATCCAATACGCGCGGCTGCCACAGACCGCCCTCGGCTATCACCCGCAGGTAAAAGCTTCGGAGTTTCCTCCGCTTCCGTAGCGGCGATCTGCACCGGCACAAAAGATGGTACGGCCTGCTCGGATGTCCGCGCTTGTCGACGCCAGGTGAACACCAGGCTGGCCGCTACGCCGTTGCGACGCGCAACCGCAGTGACCTTTGCGCCCGGCGCCAATGTCTCCTCGACAATCCGCGCCTTGTCATCCTGCGACCAGCGCCGCCGCCGCTCCAGCCCGCCTAAAACCTCGACCCGCATCGCCTGATGACCTTAAAGCTAGACTTAAGGTTACAGGCTTGGCCAATTACAGCGCCTCAGACAAGACGGCGCCCGTCGGATGCGTAC
>NZ_LFIQ01000017.1 GCF_001189245.1 Bradyrhizobium pachyrhizi
ATGGGTCCCTGTGTCTTGGAAGTCTGACATGATGGGTTGGGCGGGAAGCCGTTGGGTCCTTGGCGCTTGACGCCGTGAGCCGGCTCGGCCTCCCGCCCGTTCCATTACCAACCTGAACAGTTGCACGAGGCTGCGCCAACAGACCTCGCATCACAGGGACAGGCACCGTGATCATACCCCCTCGTTATGTCGGAATCGACGTCTCCAAGAAGCATCTCGATATCTTTGATGAAGCTGACGGCGTGTCCAGGCGC
>NZ_LFIQ01000097.1:0-2627 GCF_001189245.1 Bradyrhizobium pachyrhizi
GGTAAGCTCAGCGCTTTCTGCGGCCATGGTCATTCCAGTGAGTTAGACGGTCACGTCGTGGCGCCTAGCCTGCAGAGCCGCCGATGATATATGGTCAGTGAACGTGCCATCATTACTGCCCTCTCAGCAACTCGAGCAACACCGCGGCGAGACTCACTGACATGGCGAGCGCGTGTCGCAACTCACCCGCCATGACGGGCCGAGACGCCAATAACGGTGCGTTGCGCCCGTGTGCAAAAATGCCCGGTGTCGTAACATCGCGACCGCCATAGAGGGGCGTACCGCGCTTCTTCAACCTCGAGACACCTGACAGCCCTCGGTGACGGACGTTTTGGACAGATCTGCGCTGAATGGCCGCTTCGATCGCGTGCGCCGAGACCGCTTAAACAATCGAAGCGCCTGCGCACTCGCCCAAAGCTCAGATCGCCCCTCATCGCCGGCCGCTCCAATAATCAGGGAGCTTCGCATTCTTCCATTAGGCACAGAATTTCAGCCATATTAAGCGTGGCACAGGGAGGCGTTGACGCCATCCTGGTGCAGGCCGACATGGGGCAGGATGCCGATTGCCGCAAGCCGTCCGACGAGACCCTGAAGCAGTGGGGGCACATCGACGGGTGATCAATATTGCCGGCACAACTAAGCTCAAGAAGTTAGTGTGATCTCGAGGGCATTACGGCAGAGGATCGCATCCTGCGAGTCCACGTCACCGGCTCCTAGATGATGAGCTGCGCCGTGTAGCCGACAATGAAGAAGCAGTGGGAGGAGAGCAAGAAACGCGGTTCGATCGTCAACATATCTTCGAACGCCGGAGCCACCGGCGTGGGCAATTCGATTCCGCACGTGACCTCCAAGGGAGCGCTCAACACGCACACGCTATCATTGGTGCGTTGATTCGGCCGTAGGGTCAACGCGGTATGTCCCAGCTTCATCCAAGGATGGATCCTGGCGGGTTAGGCTAGCCGGAGTACGAGGAGATGAAGGAGGCGATAGAGCAGACCACGCCCCTGCGGCAGACCGGCACGCCCGAGCAAATGGCCGAAGCTGCGGTGTTCTTTCTCACAAGCGGTTCAAATATCACCGGCGGGTTCTTGCTCGTTGGTGCTGAAGTCATCTCGGAACCCTACCGTTGAAAGGACGGCAGCACACGCCGATTCCATGGACCGCCGCAGTCGCGCGAGCTGAATTTGCGCGCAGCATCCGGGGCATAGAAATCGGTCGGTCTGCCGGTCGATAGACCTTTTGTCGATGCACCATTGCAAAGCTGCCGACGACCTCTCTGGTGAGTTGCAGCGGGACGATGCCGTTGCTCAGCGCCCTGGAACGCGGCCTTGCGCTTCTCGACGAGAGCTTTCGCCGCCTTGCTGTGCGGCAGTTTCGCCTGCATCGCGATCGGAATAGCTGCGCAGCTTAGCACAGCGAAATCAGAAATGACAAAACGGGACATGGATGCGCGCCCCGTAACCTAGCCATTACCAATATTACGGCTACACGGCGCGGTCGGCCTATGTCCCACAAGCAATAGCGGTTTCGATCCGCCAGGAGGCACCGCCACAATAGAAAATTGATGTGGCCGATGAGCGCTGCGAGAGCAATAAATACAAGCAACGGCGCAACCCTCTGATCGCCCGCATCAAGCCGCTAACGCGGCGCTTCGAGACTATCTCATACAGCACTTCCTCCAGCGCCGGATTCGTCGGGCCGACCGAACAGGCGCAGTCGAAATTGAACCAACGCCTTCGTCGGCTCGACTGAATCGGCGCAACTATCGTTACGCGCGAAGAACATGAGGTGACCAGTGTCGACTCGAAGTGCGATATACAACTTCACGCAGATGGTCGGCCCGCTGCGTGTCGCAATTCACCTCACAACTCGGGGCACGAGACGTTAACGCGGCGCTCAGTCCTGCCGTTTGAATATGCCCCTAGATTTTCGGGGCTATGTCCTGCTCGAACTTCTTCACCCAATCATTGAGTTGCGTGGACATGTAGGCCCAGTCGGGTAGATAAGCAAATTTGTCGTGCTCCTCCGGCGTAAACTGCAGGGGCGCGGTGTTGGCACCCGCCTTCGCCTTCTGGTTGGCCGGAACGCCGCCGATAGCTTCATTGAAGAACTCGACGTTGTCTTTGCTCACCATGAAATTGGCGAACTCCATGGCGGCCTTCTTGTTCTTTGAGTTCGCCATAACCACCCATCCCTCGACATATTGGGCTGCCTTCAGGGACGGGTCCACCTTTGTCAGCGCCTTCATGGGCACCTTGTTGGCGAGAGAGACCAAACTGTCCGTTCCGAAATAAGTGATGGAGACTTCGCCTGTCGTTAACGCGTTCTGATTCTGGGCGGCGTTCTGATAGATGCGGCCGATATTGCCGGATTTGGCCAATTCCTCGAGAAACTTCCAGCCCGGATCCATGTTGAACTCGTTGCCGCCGCGCGCCAGGGCCAACGTGACCGTCGCCATATTCGTGTAGATGGTTGGCGCCGGCCACGAGATCTGACCCTTGAGTTTCGGATTCAGTAGATCTTCGATGCTCTTGATCTCAATAGGACAACGATCGGCGCGCACAGCGAAGAAACCGCCATTGACCGAGTACGGGATGTTCTTGATGTTGCCCTTCTCGTCTTTGGCT
>NZ_LFIQ01000097.1:2674-11162 GCF_001189245.1 Bradyrhizobium pachyrhizi
GCCAACACGGTGAGGGTTTCTTTTGCGTGAACTTCAGAAGACAAGGATGAAGCAAGGCCGAGCGCGGCTGCTCCTTGGAGAACTTCTCTGCGCGTCACTCCCATGGCCTGTCTCCTTTTGGATGCACATGCTTTCAAGCGGCATCCTACCGCAGTTTAGGATCGGACTAGCTCAAGCAATCTGACACACGGAACTATAAATTGTGGCGAAGCGGAAAGACCGCATAAATCGGCTCTCGCATGGTGAATCCCTGCAAAATAACAGTCTGCTCTACCGATTTTGGGACCCTGTCCAAGGTGAATCGCATGATCAATCTGATTGACGCTTACGTGGACGTCCAACTAGGTGATGGAAATTACGAGCGCCTCGAGCGGGTCCGAGACTAGTTGCGCCGACGACGGTGTTGTCCCGTGGCGGCTTGAATCACTCGGGTTCGGCTCGAGGCGCTTCGCGAACTCAATCCCAAGCTGGTCGTTTGCTCGATCTCCGGGTGTGGCCAGGGCGGCCGCTTGCGGGACGAGCCGGTTTTCGATCTCCTTGCGCAGACGATCACGGGGGTCATGGGTCTGACCGGAGAACCGGGACTAGCTGGTGTGCTGATCGGGACATTCCGCCGTCTATGCGGTTGCTGCGATTGTAGCAGCCCTGGTCGGTCGCACGCAATCGAGCCGCGGGTCCGTCATCGACATGAGCTGGGGGCGATCGGGCCGTGAGGTTCGAAACATGACTCTGCACGTCGCAGGGACGTCGGTTTGCATGACCCTTTGAGATAGGGTCGCCGCGTACGACCGGTAGCACGGAGAATGACACGGCCCTGAATCCGCGGGCTGGAGCTTGCGCCAACTCCTCGTCCAACTCACCCTCGGACTTCAGCTCGTGCCGAATTGAAGTGCGGATTCATCACGGAGACTCAGACGTCTGCGAGTTCGGCGACGTGGTCGGCGATCGCAAGCGAGGACGTCAGTCCCGGCGACTCGATGCCGAACAAATTGATTAGGCCCTCGACGCCATGGTCGCGGGGGCCCTGCATCAGAAAATCCTGCGTGGCCGCTACCGGCGGGACGATCTTCGGCCGGATGCCGGAATAGCTGGGTATCAACGCGCCGTCAGGCAGGCTTGGCCAGTATCTGCGGATCGCTGGATAGAACCGCTCGGCACGCGAGGCAGTGACGGCATAGTCGATCGTTTCGATCCACTCCACGTCAGGGCCGAAGCGCGCCTGGCCCGCCATGTCCAGCGTCAGATGCACACCGAGTCCGCCGGGCTCGGGCACCGGATAGATCAGGCGGGAGAACGGCGCCTTGGCGCTGCAGCTGAAGTAGTTTCCCTTGGCGAGATAGGCCGGCGGTATCAGGTCTGGCGGCATGCCGTCGACATTGCGCGCGATCGCCGTCGCCGAAAGCCCGGCAGAGTTCACAAGAAGGTTGCAGAGCAGCGTCATCGGCACCTCACCGCCGGCATCGATTTCGATGACGCCGCCTGTCGCCTTGGCGCGAATGAGCGGCGTGTGAAACGCAAAGGAGGCGCCTCGCTCCTCGGCCTCGCCGCGCAGCGACAGCATGTAAGCATGACTGTCGATGATGCCGGTCGAGGGCGACAGTAGGGCCGCGTCGCAGGCAAGCGCCGGCTCCAGCGCACGCGCCGCGTCGCCTGAAAGCATCTGCATGTCGAGCACGCCATTGGCCTCGGCATGCACCTTGATCGATTGCAGCTTCTCGGTCTCTTTCGGAGAGGTCGCGACGATCAGCTTGCCGCAATTCTTGTGCGGGATGCCGTGATCGGCGCAGTAGTGGTAGAGCGCCTGCTTGCCGCTGACGCACAAGCGCGCCATCCAGCTCCCGGCACGGTAGTAGATCCCAGCATGGATCACCTCGCTGTTGCGCGAGGAGGTGACAGTGCCGACGGCTTCCGCCGCCTCCAGCACGATGACCTCGCGCCCGGCCTGCGCCAGACGCCGCGCCACGGCGAGTCCGACCACGCCGGCTCCGATGACGACGCAATCGACTCTATCCATGGCCGGGCAGGACTTCTGTGACGGGAGCTTGGTTGGCCGGTTTGTAGCGAAGGGCTTCGCACGGCGTGAGCCAGGCACTGTGCGGTGTCTCACTATCGTCAGTTCGCGCCTGCTGCCCCTGAGGCACGCGCGCGAGGAAGAAGCGTGTATCAAAGCGGCGCTGGCGGACTTCTGCGGCATCAACATCATGAGTGTCGACCTTGCCGCCAGGGAAGACGTACACACCACCTAGGAAATCGGACATGCTGTGGCGTTTCAACAGGAACACCTCGGGATCGCTCGTGCCGTCGCGAACCATAACCATAGTCACTGCATCGCAGACTGGCAACAATAGATCTCGATCGGAGAAATAGCGGTCAGCGGGGTATGATTGTGTCGAGACCGGACAATCGAACGTGCTCATGTCGATGACACACCCGGGGCCCGATTCGTGCGGCCGACCAGGCCGCAGCTATCGCAGCAGCCGCATAGTTTGAAAGATGGAGGTCAAACTCGTGTATGAGGCCTATACCCATTAAACAGCACACGGCGACGGGGCTCATCATGACACTTTTCGCCGTTCGCTTTCAGCGAGAACATCGGTGCAGATGAGACGATCACGGCGGGGTTCGCAGGAGGCCTGCTCATCTGGTGCGAGTAAGAGGCAGTCCTCCGGTCGAATTTCCACCCGGATGCTTTCGCCGTCCCGCGCGAAACACTGGCCGTTGTTTTGCACGACGGCATGGATTCTGCGGCCATTGGCGAAGCGAACCCAGTGGTGGATGGTCGAGCCAAGATACTCCGTCTTCTCGATCACGCCCTCGAGTGCGTTCACGCCGACCGCGGCGGTGGCGCCCTTCGTCCGCACGGCGATGCGCTCGGGCCGGATGCCAAGCTCCACAGCGCCGCTGGGAGCCTTGCCTGCGATTACGATGGACAGCCCATCCTCGGTTACAAACCGGCCACCGTCGAGCCGGCCCGTGAACCAATTCGATTGCCCGATGAAATCGGCAACGAATTTGCTCGCGGGCGCGCTATAGATCTCCTCGGCCGATCCCCGCTGCATGATCCGGCCCTTGTTCATGACAATGATGTGGTCCGCGAGGCTCATCGCCTCTGACTGGTCGTGCGTCACGATAATGGTGGTGATGCCCGCCGAGGTCAGGATTTGCCTAAGCTCCACTCGCAGTGCATCTCGCAGCTTGGCGTCCAGGTTGGAGAGCGGCTCGTCCAGAAGCAGGAGGGAGGGTTGGGTCACCAGCGCGCGTGCCAGCGCTACTCGTTGCTGCTGGCCGCCGCTCAGCTGGTGCGGGCTGCGCTTACCGTAGTCGGGCATCTTCACGAGATCGAGGACGGAACGAATTCGCGCCGGAAACTCGGCCGAGGGGACGCCGCGCTCGCGCAAGCCAAAGGCAATGTTTGCCTCCACGCTCATGTGAGGGAAAAGCGCGTAGTCTTGAAAGACCAGTCCCACATTGCGCTCGTATGGACGTTTCCTGCGGACGCTCTCGCCGCGAATGAGGATGTCTCCGCCATCCGGTACTTCAAAGCCCGCGACGAGGCGCAGCGTCGTGGTCTTGCCGCAGCCGCTCGGCCCGAGAAGTGATACGATACACCCCTCCTCGACCTGAAAGGAGATGTTGTTCACGGCCAACTCTTGGCCATAGCGCTTCGAGACGGTGCTGAGTTCCAATACAGTCATGGGATCCTTACTTATGATAAACGCCTTGTCCGATCACTTTATCCAGGCCTACGACGCGATCTAGGACCCAAATCAGCGCGATGGTGAGAACAATGAGGCAAACGGCCGCCGCAGCGATGCGCAGGTCGAATTCAGAGCGCATCGCGGTCGTCATGGCCACGGGAAGCGTGTAGAAGTCCGGGCCCGTCAGGAATAGGCTGACCGAGACATCATCCATTGAGTAGGCGAAAGCGAAGACTGCGCCAGCGGCAATACCAGTTTTTGCTAGTGGCACAGTAACCTTCCAAAAAGAGCGACGCTCCGTGGCACCGAGGATTAGAGCGGCCTCCGTCAGCGATTTTCGGATTCCCACTAGGCTCGCGAGAGTCGTTCGGATCACATAGGGCACCGTGATGATCAGATGACCACCGATGAGGCGGACCCACCCGTCGAACACGCCGATCGCGGAAAAGAACAGCAGAAGTGAGAATCCAATGATGACGTGAGGAACGACAAGAGGCGACAAAAAGAAGGCGGAGAGAGTGTCCTTGCCGGGAAACGTGTAGCGGTCGAGCGTGAACGCCGCTGCAACGCCGATAAGGGACGACAACGCGGTCGCCGCCAGCGCCAAGATCAAGCTGACCTGCAGGCCTTTGAGATAAGACGCATCTGAGAAGAAGCCCACGTACCATTGCAGCGATAAGCTGGGTGGAGGAAACGCGCCCAGGAAGTCCCGCGAATCGAAGGACATGACGGTAGCGATCAACAGTGGCGTGACGAGGAACGCTATGGTGGCGGCGGACAGGCACACTACCAATAAGCCCAGAACATTGTCGGCGAGGCGCTTCATCGGACGGCGCGCTCCCAGTCGCCGCTGGTCAACCGGGACACGATGTAGATCACCACCAGCGAAATGACCAGCATTACGACCGCGACGGCCGATCCGCTGGGGAAATTTGCCAGCTCGCTGAACCGGTTGTAGATCAGATTGGAGACGAACATGACCTTGCCGCGTCCCAGCACCATCGGGACGATGAAGGCGCTGATCGACAGTGTGAAAGAGACCAGGAATGCAGAGAGGAGGCCGCGTGCGCAGAGCGGCACCGAGACCGCAAGGTGGGACTTCCAGCGGGCCGCGCCGAGCGACTGCGCCGCCTCAATGAGCCGCGGATTGACGTTCTGGATCGCACCGATGAGCACGAGGGCAGACATGGGCACCGCATAGTGAAGCAGTCCGAGCACGATCATGAATTCGATGTAAAAGCGGCTCCCGCTCGTCTCACCAAACAGACGAGCGATTTCGGACGCAAATCCCACCGGACCGAAGGACAGCTCGATAGCGTAGACGCGCACTAGCACGCTCAAGAACATCAGCGTGATGAGGAATCCGATGGTCGTCCTCCGAAGCCAATCCGAGCGCCGACGGGCAACAAAGTAGGCAATCGGAAACGCCAGCAGCACTCCCAGGAATGAGGAGATAAGGCCAATCCGGAACGTGTCCCAGAAGTAGGAGACGTATGCCGGGTGCAAAAGGTCCGTGTAGTTGGCTACAGTAAACGGTGCATTCGCCGCGGAGCCAATGCGGCCTGGGATAAACTCACGAAAACTATCCTCGAAGACTCGTAGGAGCGGATACAGCATCAACGCGCCGTACACCACAACCACCAAGCCGAGCACAAGCGCGGCTCCGCGCGTAAGCTTCATGCCTTCCTCCCAAAACGCGAAAATATGATTCACCGTCTCTGGTGCCTAGCTCGCGTTCCCGGGAGGGCTCGAGCGTATGTTCAGAGCAGGCCTCGCTGTTGCAGCGCAGGAGCCGGCAGACTCGTGTCGCGCACATCAGTGAGCTGTTACGATGGGCTGCCTCGGCAACCCCGCACAGAATACTCTAAAGCGGTCCGAGGCGAAAAGACCGCGTAAATCGGCTCAAGATTGCAGAAATACTGCAAAAAAGAGGGATTTCTATTAGTTCGAGGCCTAGAGAAGTGGGCCAATGGCGGAAGACTAGTAGCCGGTTGGCGTATTGATCGGCCTACAATCATCTTGTTGATCATAGGTTCGGGATTGTACCTGACAATCGAACCCCTTCGGAATTCTCCGGAAGCTGGCAGCGCCTGAACGAATGCAGCGCAATCATGCACAAGCCCCCGGCCGCGATCGGCGAGTGAATCGACAGGTCCAAATTTGAGCCCGGAAGAATGTTCCGAACTTGGTCCTGCTGGTTTGTCAAAACCCTGTTTCGCCAGCGTGACGATTGCGCCCGGTGCATCGCAAAATAACGTCACCGCGATTGGGGCAAGGCCAAAACGTCCCAACGGCGGCGATCAGCCGAATGGCCCGGAGCGGCACCAGACGGGGCTAGCGATCAGCACCCATGAGATGCGCTGCGGGCCGAATGCAATGTTAGATGGTACCCCCGAGGACGCAAACCCGCGTGCCCGTCAGAGAGTGCGCAATCGCGCGGATGAAATTCGGTTGATGCGCACGCACTTCAACCAGGCCCGCCGCCCGTATTGTGCCAATCTGCTTGCGGCGTCAAAACATTGTCTCGGCAGGGTCTGAACAAGTCCGCCTGTAGGCTTCATTACTAGCTCGCGCGGCCGTACCGAACACGAACGAGTGGCGTCGGCGGCTGCGCTCGTCCGCGCCGCTGTGGCATCGGCGTGAACCTATCTTGCCGTGCAGCCACTCATCGGGCGCGCTCCAGATAGGCCTAGTTGGCCGGCCTGGCTACCAAGGTGCGCACCAAGCACGATCGGCATCCCGCGCCAAGAGCCCGCGGCGCGTCCGCTTCTTGGCCGCGTACTCCGCGTCGCCGAAACTGGTCTGTCTAATGCAGCAGGCTCCTGCTCATCGATCAACGCGCGCATACGCGACCGACTTTGTTCGGGTCATCGGAAGACACGCGTTGGCGCTAGCGAGAAGATCGTTCTCTGTTCCGACCGCTGTCGTAGCACCAAGTATGGCTTGACCGGAGCAATCAAGAGACGCTGAGCACATTTGTGTAAACAGTGGTTCTTGACAACGTCCACAGTCAGTCTCTCGCGCCGGCTTTTCGCACGTGCTCTCCGAGACACGGAGAGTGGTCTTGCGCGCTTCGTGGCCCTTGCTCAACCAAGAGACCCTCGGGCGAGAGCGTGGCCTCCTCCCGCACGCACCTCACCGAGTACAGTTTCATCTGGCAGCAGGCGCAGCTAGATGCGGCTTCGGCAGCTCAGTTCGGTACGCACGTGGCCGCACTGGAGAGTAGAACCTTGTGCCGGCAACCCAACATTGTCAATATCGTGAGAGTCCGTCGGAGGCTTGAAGCCATTGCTGCACACGGTGGAGATCGCCTCTCACCGACGATCACGACGTCCGCCGTGACGTGCATCGATAAGAATCCCCACTTGAGGCTTGCCCAAGACGGTCGCCCCCCGCTTTAGTGATCATTTATCCCCGGCCCGTTGAAATTGCCTTTGCATTCAAGATGCTGGTGTTGCAATGATATTTTCGTCGCATTCTCCTGTGATCCAAACGGTTTCCGGCTTCCGGCAGTCGATTTGCGGTGAGAATCATCTGGAGCCGATCATGCAATACGATCGAATAGACGCCCGTATCCTTGAGATCGTGCAAAAGAACAATCGTCTAACTTCGGAGGTGATCGGCGAAATGGCCGGGCTCTCCGCTACCGCGTGTCAACGACGACTAAAGAGACTTCGTTCGGAAGGTATTATCGAGGCCGACGTCTCAATTGTTTCGCCGAAGGCGGTAGGAAACCCGATCCAAATGCTTGTGCTAGTGAGCCTAGAGCGAGAGCGTTCAGACATAATCGATAGGTTCAAGAAGGCGATCAAATCGTCTGTTGAAGTTGTCAATGGATTTTACGTGACCGGCGACGCTGACTTTGTCCTCTACATCACCGCGCAAAGCATGGAAGACTATGAGCAGTTCACTCGCCGCTTCTTCTACGCGAACTCGGAAATTAAGACGGTCAAGACGATGGTAATAGTAGACCGCGTCAAGGTCGGCTTTGCCGTTCCAATTGAGATACCGCCGGAGGATTGATTCAGTTTCTCGCCCCACGAGTATGAAGCTAATCAGGCTTTGAATGCTTTATGCTGTCCTTTTGCGCTCGATTGTCGCTGGAGCGCCGTGGCCGTCCCGCGCCGGACTCGAGGGTCCGAAAGCGCTGGCCGGATGAGCTGAAGGTGCAGATCGTTGTGGAGAGCCTCCAGCCGGGCGCAATTGTGACAGATATCGCACGCCGCTATGGCTGCCGGCCCCAGCAGGTGCATGACTGGCGGCGCCGGGCGCGTTCGGGGCGATTGGCGCTGCCGGCTTCAGCGGATGCATTGTCGTTCGGGTCGTTGGTGTCGGAATCGTCGCTACCGGCGGCTGCGGAGCCTTCCGGATCGCCGGAAGCAGCTGCTGTTACGGTTGAGTTCCTGGGTGCACGGGTGGAGGTGCGCGGAACGCCTGGGCCTACCGTGCTGAGTGATGTGTTTGTGGCGTTGCGCCGGATACGCTTATGCTGACGGCTCCCGCTGGCCTCATGATTTATGTTGCGACCCAACCTGTAGACTTCCGGAAGGGCGCGGATGGCCTGGCGCTGTTGGCGAAGGAGACGCTGGGCCACGATCCGATGAAGGGCGTGGCGGTGGTCTTCCGTGCGAAGCGCGCTGATCGGGCGAAGATCGTCGTCTGGGATGGCAGTGGCCTTGTTCTGTATTGGAAGCGGCTCGAGAGCGGCGCCTTCAAGTGGCCCCCGGTTGTTGACGGCGTCAGGCGGATGAACGCAGCGCAGTTGTCGGCGCTTCTGGCCGGCATGGATT
>NZ_LFIQ01000097.1:11172-51527 GCF_001189245.1 Bradyrhizobium pachyrhizi
GGGCGCGAAGCATGGCAGACTCGGGCCAATGAGTGATTTGCCTGATGAGCTGCCGAGCGATCCAGCCGAGTTGCGTGCCTTTGCCGCGGCGCTGCTCGATCGCTGTGCCAGGCTCGAGCGGTTGCTCTCGTCGCGCATGTGATCGACGCCAAGTATCATTGGCATTTGCCGCTCTACCGCCAGGCGCAGATGCTGGCGACGCACGGTATCGCCATCGACCGTTCCACACTCGCCTTCTGGGTCGGCTATGCCGCCCAGGAATTGAAGCCCTTGTGGTGCCGTCTGCGCGAGCTTCTGCTCGCCTCCTCGAAGCTCTGTGTCGATGAGACGCCGGCACCGGTGCTGGATCCGGGGCGCGGCAGGACCAAAACCGGCTACTTCTGGGCGCTCTCGCGCGATGACAGGCCTTGGGCCGGCCCTGATCCGCCCGGGGTGCTCGATGCCTATGCACCGGGCCGTGGAGCGATCCATGGCTTGAGGTTGCTCGAAGGCTATCGCGGCATCATCCACTGCGATGGCTATCAGGCTTACAAGACCATGACCCGAGAGACGCGTGCGGACGCCCTGTCCGGGACGCTCGCCTTCTGCTGGTCGCATCTACGGCGCCAGTTTGTGAAGATCGAGCGCGAGACGGCTCCAGCGCCAGCTCCGGTTGCCCGCGAGGCCCTCAAGCGCATCGCCCAACTCTGCGCGGTCGAGAAAGCCCTCCGCGGCCGATCTGCTGCTGAGCGTCGCGCGGGCCGACAAGCGCATGCCCGGCCTCTGGCTGCAGCCTTGAAGCAGCGGTTTGAGGCAACGCTTGATCACCTTGCGGGGGGAAGAGCGACACGGCGAAGGCTTTGCGTTATGCGCTGCGCCATTGGGACGGTCTGACGCTCTACCTTGATGATGGGCGTATCGAGATGGACACGAATGCGGTCGAGCGTGCGATGCGGCCGATCAAGCTCAACGCCAAGAACTCCCTTTTTGCCGGTTGCGACGAGGGGGCCGAGAGTTGGGCAGTCCTGGCTTCGCTGATCGAGACCCGCCTATGCCGAGTGCGGCATAGACAGGTTTATGCCGCCCGCCGAACTATGCCGAGTCGGGTCGTTTTCCCCAGATTTCTCGCTGACCGGCGTTTGGCCGGTTCGGCATAGTTCGTTCTGTGCCTCCGCTTTCAACAACGGAGAACAGGAAGATGGAAGTTGAAGAGTACTTGGGCAGAAGCCGGCTGTACCGGCGTCTCAGACGGGGGCCGCACGGACAGCTCGTCGAGCGCTACGCCGCTCGTCTCGTCGGAGAGAGGCTCGTTCGGCACGGCGCGTGGCGTTGCCTCAACGTGGTTGGCGGGCTCCTGAGTTGGATCGCGGGCCGTCGCTACAAGCTGGTCGATCTCAATGAGCAGGTCGTTGAGCGGTACCTCCGACATCGAGGCAAGAGGCGGTCTATCCAACCCGGTGACCGGGCCGCGCTCAAGCGATGGCTGTCGGTGCTGCGCGGGGAAGGCGCGATCACGCAGTTGGTGCTGCCGCCTCTCACCCCGCACGAACGGATCTTCAAGGAGTTCGATGCCTACCTGCGATCAGAGCGCGGCTTGGCCCCGAGGTCCATCGTCCGCCATCTCCCGGTCATCCGCAGGTTCCTGCACGAGGTGTGCTCCGGCGGCGCCGGCGCCCTGTGCAAGATCAGCCAAGAGGACGTGATCCGCTACGTTGAGCGCCACGCCCAGGATTGGAGTCCGGGAACAGGCAAGGCGATGTGCTGGTCGTTGCGTGCCTTTCTCCGTTACCTCCACCATCGGGGACTGAACCCGCGCCCGTTGGCGGATTGCATTCCATCGATGCGCCGATGGAAGCTCGCAACTCTGCCGACCTATCTGCCTGCCGCTCAGGTGCAGAAGGCTCTCGACGGTTGCGACCGAGCGACGGTGATGGGACGGCGCGACTTTGCCATTCTGTTGTTGCTGGCCAAGCTCGGCCTGCGGGCCGACGAGGTTACGACGCTCACCCTCGACGATATCGACTGGCGCGCCAGC
Organism: Bradyrhizobium pachyrhizi; assembly: GCF_001189245.1. Classification (GTDB taxonomy): domain Bacteria; phylum Pseudomonadota; class Alphaproteobacteria; order Rhizobiales; family Xanthobacteraceae; genus Bradyrhizobium; species Bradyrhizobium pachyrhizi. Next base: position 13,187 of record NZ_LFIQ01000097.1, read on the forward strand.
GAGATACTCGTTCGCGCCAAGGGCCGACAGCGTGCACAGATGCCGATACCGCCAGACATTGGCGCGGCCATCGTTGCATATCTGCGCAATGGCCGCCCAAAGTCGTCGTGCCGACGGCTGTTCGTCCGCACACTCGCGCCACACGTCGGCTTTGCTTCCGGATGCGCGATCACCATGATCGCCAAGGCCGCCCTTGATCGCGTTGGAATCGAAGGTTGCGCCCATCGCGGCGCCCATATCTTCCGACACAGTCTTGCTACCGAGCTTCTCCGATCTGGCGCGACCTTGTCGGAGATCGGACAGTTGCTGCGGCACGAGAACCACGACACCACCCGGATCTACGCGAAGGTCGACATCGATGCGCTGAGAGCATTGAGCCTGCCCTGGCCGGGAGGCGTGCAATGACCGATCTGCGCTCCGCACTCGATAAGTACCTGAGCATGCGCAAGGGGTTTGGATACAAGTACGAGCACCAGACCCGTCGGCTCGCCGACTTCGTCGCCTTCATGGAGAAGCGCAAAGCCAGGATCATCACGACGAAGCTGGCAATGGAATGGGCAACGCTGCCGCCGGATCGTCATGCATCCTGGGCGCTGCGATTGAGCGACGTGCGCGGGTTCGCGCGCCATGTCGCCAACTTCGATCCGAGAACGGAGGTGCCGCCCGTCGGCATGCTGCCGGGATGGAACCGCGCCAAGCCCTATGTCTACAGCGACGCGGAGATCGATGCGTTGCTGACGGCAGCGCTGGCTCTGCCGCCAGCGGACGGGCTGCGCCGATGGACCTACCATACCCTGTTCGGGCTGATCGCGGTGACGGGCATGCGTATCTCCGAGGCGATGGGCCTGGAGCGTGATGACGTCGACCTCGACGCCGGCGTGCTGACGGTCCGGCTGACCAAGTTCGGCAAGTCGCGGCTCGTGCCATTGCATCCGACGACGAGAACCGCGCTGCGCGACTACGCCCACCGGCGCGATGCGCTGCTCGGATCACGCTGCGGCTCGACCTTCTTCGTTGCCGAACAGGGAGGCCGCTTGCTGCACCAGTACGTTTATCGCGTCTTCTGGCGATTGTCCCGAGAGATCGGGCTGCGGCGCCCAGGTGATCGTACCGGGCCACGCGTGCACGACTTCCGTCATCGCTTCGCCATCCGGACGCTGCTCGACTGGTATCGCGAAGGCAAGGACGTCGAGCAACAACTCCCAGTGCTCTCCACTTACCTCGGCCACGCCTGCGTGCGCGATACCTACTGGTATCTCTCGGCCTGCCCCGAGTTGATGGAAGAAGCGGCGCGGCGTCTCGATCGGCGATGGGAGGTGACGCCATGAAGCCCGCCTGCAATGTCGCCACGTTGATCGAGCGCTTCTTCACCGAGCGCCTCATGCGCCAGCGCAATGTTAGCGGCAACACGATCGCCTCCTACAGGGACACGTTCCGGCTGCTGTTCATGTTCGCACAGGTGCGGCTGCGGAAGTCCCCATCGGCCCTGACGCTCGCCGATCTGGATGCAACGTTTATCGGTGCGTTCCTCACCGATCTCGAGGTAAAGCGCGGTGCCAGCGCGAAGACGCGTAACCTGCGTCTGACCGCCATCAGATCCTTCTTCAGGTTCGTGTCCTTCGAGGAACCGGCACACAGTGCGCTGATCCAGCGCGTGCTCGCCATACCGAGCAAGCGCCACGACAAGCGACAGGTGCACTTCCTGACGCGCCCCGAGATCGAGGCGGTTCTCGCCGCGCCCGATCGAACGACGTGGCTTGGCCGCCGCGATCACACCTTGCTGCTGGTCGCGGCCCAGACGGGCTTGCGCCTCTCAGAGCTCACTGGCCTTGACCGGGATGCCGTCCACCTCGGGTCTGGTGCACACGTACGATGCGTCGGTAAAGGGCGGAAGGAGCGGACCACTCCGCTGACCACACTCGCTCGGTGTGCGCTCCAGGCATGGCTCAAGGAACCGTTGCGGAAAGGAGCAGCAGCGTTGTTCCCAAACGTGCACGGGTGCCGGCTCAGTGCCGACAGCGTCCAGTCCCTGCTGGGAAAGCATGTTCGTGTCGCTCACAAGAGTTGCCCGTCTTTGAAGGCCAAGAGCGTGTCGCCGCACGTGCTGAGGCACAGCGCTGCGATGGAACTGCTGCAAGCCGGCGTCGACTGCTCCGTGATCGCGCTGTGGCTCGGTCATGAATCGGTCGAGACGACGCAGACGTACCTGCACGCCCACCTCGCCCTCAAGGAAGCTGCCCTGGCGAAGCTCAAGCCGTACGAGCGCGGCAAGCGAATCCGCTTCCAGCCGAACGACCGCCTGCTCGCCTTCCTCGAGGCGCTCTGAACGACCAGACTATGCCGAATGGAATGGGGCTGCCCTGCACGCGATCGACGCGCGCCAGCGTGACAACGGCATGCCATACCAAATCCGTTCGGCATAGTTCGGCGGGCGGCATAAACATGCAAGCTTAATGGCGTGAGTGCCGAGTTCTGGCTGGCCGACGTCCTCGCAAAGCTCGTCAATGGTTGGCCTGCGGCGCGACTGGATGAGCTGCTTCCCTGGGCATCGACTTACGCGATGTGTGCGCGGGATCCGGAGCTGGCGGCATGAGCCTCAACACGACCGCTGTCCGGATCAAGGTGACCCTCAAGGACGTGAAACCGGAGGTGATGCTACGCCTCGTCGTACCGCTGACCCTGCGTCTCGATCGGCTGCATCTGACGCTTCAGGCGGCGTTTGGCTGGACGAATAGCCATCTCTTCGAGTTCCACGCTGGCGAAGGACATTGGGGTATCCCTGATCCCGATGGTGATTTTGGCCCTCAGCCCGTCGATGCCCGCAAGGCGCGGCTCTACGATATCGTTCGCGAGATCGGCGCCAAAACGATCCACTATCTCTATGACTTCGGCGACGGCTGGGATCATGTGATCAAGCTCGAAAAATGGTTCGACGACACGCCGACGGACGGTCTTCCGCTATTGCTCGATGCCATCGGCCGCTGCCCTCCGGAGGATGTCGGCGGGCCGACCGGCTATACCGACTACCTTGAGGCCATTAGCGATCCCACTCGTCCGGAGCACGAAAATATGCGTCTCTGGGGTCCCGAGCGGTTCGATCCGAAGGTCATCGATCGGACGGCGCTCGGCGCCGCCGTCAACGCATTATCGGAAAAGTGGATGCCTCGCCGGCACAAGCTGCGATCAAAGTAGACGTCAAGCGCCAATCAAAAGGGCCGCAGAGCTACGCTTACGTTCGAAGAGCTGGAAGCCGACGCCACTGAAGACGAACTAGCGGCGGAACATACCGTGGCTAAGACGACGACGGTGCGCGGATTTACGCCCAGTCGCTGTGAACGCCAGACCTCAAGGGCGACGGGTCCACACCGTTGCTCACGGAAGGTCTGGATAGAAGGCGGGCAGCCAAGGGCAATAGCAAACATCCTCCCGCGCCCCGGACACAGAGCCGGACCAGCGCGTCGACGAGGCTGGACGCTATATGACATGAACTGGCAAGACGGAATAGGAAGACACGGTTCACGGCGCTGATGCATCACGTGACGCGCGAATTGCTGACGGAAAGCTTCAGGCAACTTCGCTCGTCGAGCCCTTCCTCGTAGTCGCGCCATGTCAGCCCGTCGACGCCGGGCGCCGCAGAGCGCTTCATTTATCTACACTACGTCTTCGACCTCTGGATCCACCAGCGGCGAAGCAAAACGGCGAAAGAGGATGTCATCGTCGTCCGGTATGCAGACGACAGCGTCGTGGGCTTCCAAACAAAGTCCGAGGCCCTACGCTTTCTCGACGCACTGCGTGAGCGGATGGCGACGTTCGGTCTCTCGCTGAATGAGGAGAAGACGCGGATTCTGGAATTTGGACAGTTCGCGATCGAGCGCCGCGGACGCCGGCGGCAACGCCGCCCGGAAACGTTCGACTTCCTCGGGTTCACGTACATCTGCGCTGTGACCCGAATGAATCCACACTTCACAATCCCGCGCGTGACAATCGCCTCTATCATGCGGGCGACGCCGAGGGCGGTACGACACGGCCTGATGAAACGCCACCATGCTCCTATCGCTGAGATCGGCGCCTGGCTCCGTCGCGTGGTGCAGGGTACCTGAACTACCACGCGATACCCGGGAACCTGAAACGGCTCGGTACGTTCCGCGCCGAGGTCTGCCGGGCATGGCTGCGCTCGCTTCGCCGACGCAGCCAGCGCTCTCGCATGACCTGGGATCGGTTCCGGCGTTACGTTGGGCGATGCGTCCCGAAAGTCCGCGCCTGTCATCCGCATTTCAATCCACGGTACGCGTCATGCCCAAAGGCAGGAGCAGTATGCGGTAGCTCCGCACGTACGGATCTGGGCGGGGCGCTGGGAAACCAGCGTCCCTACCGCGACCTCTATTTCACGCTCACATGCGATCTCGTTCGAGTACTACCGCTCACGGTCTTTATAGACGTCAACTTGCTCGTTAGTTGGGTTCTCATTCTGAAGAGCTCGGCCGAACGCGCAGAACGACAGCATCAGGTTGGCTGCTCTCGTGATTGCAGAGATATTGGCTAGACATCGCTCGCTGCGAGCGTAATCGCAAACTAACTTTATTGAGGGCGCAACCGCGAACTTGATCCGGCTGAATGCCGGCAGATCAGACGAGCCAGCGTACACTTCAATACGCGGCGACAACGGTCGTCTTATGTCGTCCGAATAGTCGTCCATTGTGAGCACCCCTGCCGGGGGTGACTCTTCTAACGGTGCTCCCAAGACTGCGCACAAACAATCTGAAGGGCCTCGGCGCCACGCTTACCTTCGAACGTCAACGCCAACTGCTCTATCAGCCGCGCCGAACGCTCCGACCGTTGCCCATAGATCTGATGCTTCAGCTTGGCGATCTGCAGTTGCTGCCGAGCGTTCAGAGTCTCGAGGCGTGGCAATCGCGACCTGCGCGTTCTATTCGTGCAGGCGGCATGGGTTGTGCTGGTCAGGATAAAGAACTGGGAACGTTACGGGTTCACATCCTGGATCGAAGCCGCCAAGAAGCGGTTGCACCACAACGTGCTCGCAATCGCGCTCGCCAACAAACTTGCTCGCATCGCCTGGGCGGTGTTGGCCAAAGGACGCGCCTTCGAGCTGACGAGGATCAACGATGCAGACGTCCGATCCGCCTGATCCTCGCGCCGTGCTCGGCGCTGTCAAGGCGCAGCCTGGCGACACCCAGCCAGCCGTAAGCCAAGGGCGACGGCCGGCCTTGATCGCCCCTGCGCGCGACGCGATCGACGTTCTGCGGGCCGGGACGAAGGAACGGCCCTTTGGTCCGAACAAAGGATCTACGCGATATCAGGAGCAGGCGATGACATAGCCTCATCAACAGTCTCCAGCCGAGGTCTGCGAAGACAAGACCAATGGAGGATCGGTCTTCCGAGCGCGTGCGAATACTGGTGACCTTAATGGCCCGTTCGAGGCCTGTAGACTAATCAGAACGCGCGCGCGCTGATATCCATGATTTCCCGGAGCACAACGCTCCAATCAGAGGCCGGATACATTGATGCAAGACCGCCGCCGCCAATTCGACGAATCTTCTCGCAACGCACGGCCGGACCATACATAAGGTCACATGCTTCGCGAGATATTCCCCTCTAACGAGACGGTCCTCGTCGGAGGCGCGTACACCGCATGGAATGCGCCGACTGTTTCTCGGAGATGAATAACGTGCCGGCGCGCTCGCGCCAATTTGATGAAAGCATTAGAGCTAATTCCTTTCGACCACGCCGAGTGGCCGATCCGAACCACTCGTTTGCGCCAACGCCGCGCGACGCAAAGACAAAATCGCTGCGCGTGATAACTATTCATGAAGACGCTATTCAGCAGCTTGCGGGTCGTGCCAAATTGATCATTCACGGATGGCGAAAACTGGAGCGGTGCTGATCGACTTAGGATTTGATCGTATTCCCGACAGCAGGTTCGACAGGGATGAAATATTCACACTCATCTATGTTGCGAACAGCGCACGAGGCGTCGAGATCAGGCCTCGTACCGAGGTAGTATGCAGTAATTGCGGAGCGCAACCTACTAGTCCGACTCTGCTCCTGCGACGAAGCACCGTCTTGGTAGGTGCCGAGAGGTCCCGGGGGAGACACAGGCTTTTGATCGCACCCTCCGACCGTATGCTAAACAGCGTCGTCAATCAAAACATCGATAGCCCCTCTCGACTCCGCGTCTCGCACACTGAAATCGGGCAATCAGCGCTTCCTCTGACCGCCGCATCAGTTGACAAATCGAACTGCGCACCATGCTGAGGGCACTTCACCAGCCTGTCATCGAACCAGCCGTTTGTCGGGTCGCGTGGATCGACCTGGACAGGATGTTGTTCCGAGACGAGAGGGTGCAGCGTCCCGAACTCGAGGTAGGCAGTTCAAAGCCGTGCTTTTCAGCCTCCACCGCTACGGATTAGGCACGGTAGAGCTTGTGAGGTGTTCGGCTGAGTATCTCCGTGCCGCGCTCCGTTACGAGGACGTGCTCGCTGCATCCAAATATGTAGCCGCTGTCTCCCCAGAGATGGATTGGCATGTGAAACGTCATGCCGGGCTCAAGGATATACTTAGAACCCGGTTCCAAGCTGATATTGCCGCGATAACCCGACCACTGAGGGGCAGTTGTATAGCCGACGCGAGAACGAGAGGCGTGCAGGCATCCGGCTCGCTCAAGAACCTTGCGGGCGGCAGCATCCACTGATCCAGCCGTCACACCAGGCTTCATCGCAGCAATCGCGGCCTCAAGAACCTCTTCTGCGAGGGCGTGGAGAGCTTCGGTCTCGGGATGCCGACCAAGCACGGCGCCACGGCACACGCCTGCGGCATAGCCGCACTTCGCGGCGCCACCTTCAAACAGTGCAGGCTCATTGTTTCTGATTGGATGCTGCGTCGGGACGCCGTGTGGGAGCTTGTTGCGTTCGCCGAAAGCGAGAACGGGCATTACAAGCCTGCCACCCGCCTCGTTGACCTTCTCACTAAGGATTATAGCCATTTCCGTTTCGGTTATTCCGTCCCGAAGGGAACGCTGAAGCGTTTCTATGGCCAGGTCGGTGATGGCCATGGCGCTCCGCATAAGCTCAAGTTCCAACGGCCCCTTCACGGCCTTAGCTAAACGGACCACATCGGTTGCGTCTGTGACTTTCATTTCTGGAAGTTGCGCCTGAATAGCGCTTACATCTGCTGGTGCGAGACCCCAGGCGTCGAGCTCAAAGCCTACGTTTTTTGCCTTCAGTCCGTACTGTCGAAGAACATCGGCGGTTAACTTAGCGAAGTCAGGCCGGTGCATATAGGAAACGATCTGGTCGATACAGCTGCTCGCACGTACCGCAACCTCATCGTACGATCGGACAACAAAGGTTGGCGCCCGCCCAGGCATGAGAATTAGGGGAAAAGGCGCGAAGTAGTTTCCCCCTTGTGGATCGTATCCGGTGAGGTATTGCAGGTGTGTATTGGCGGTAACCACGAGCGCGTCGATCTCGGCGCGTTCCACTGCCTCCAGCACCTTCTGGTGGCGCCGCTCGTACTCTGACCTTGGAAACGGGACACCGGTTTGAGGAATCGTTGGGGATGCCATAGCCAAAACTCACTCCTGTCGCAGTTATCGTTCTTCACCGTGCCTCCTCGACAGTTCAGATATCGGGAAGTCGATCTAGCGAAAATCATAAACACCTTAGCGCGAGCTAACGTCGGTTTTCTCTAAAAGAAGCTCTAGAACGGCCGAAATTCTGCATCCAATCGCACGCGAGCGCGAACGATCCATATACGGATCTAACGAACCTCAATGCAGCCGACGCGGGATGAGCTTCAAAGCACGCTCCGTCAGGCGATCGGGACGCCCCTGGGATGATCAGTCCACACATTAGGACGTCGTCCGGGGCACACAAATCGGAACCGCAAGCAAATTGATCATCGGTTCGGACTTGTTGGAGAACCACAACTTGGCGGCAAAGGCATTTCTGAAATCGAATCGCTGGAACAGGCGCCAAACGGAGTCGCCGCCGCAGAAGAAAGAACCCGAGCGGGTTAACTCTGGACCGCGTCGACGTCGATAACTCATAGCGCTTGTGACCGCTAAGGACTGCGCTACGCATGCTTTTGCAGACTGCGATACGACAGCCTCCAGACTGGAGAACGGTGTCATCTCCGTCGCGCAAACTGGCTATCCGCTCCGCTGACACGAGCGCGGACGTCTTTGGCCTGCGGATAACCGAGCCTCGCGTCTTTGTCACATCAATGCCGCGCGAGCGCCGCACATACTCAACTTGGACATCCGAGTAGGGGCGATCGTGAACAGACACTTTCGAGAGTCTCATTCAGCGCCCGACCGCGATTTCCGATAATCTTTTATGCGGGAAACTTGATTCCTTGTTAGTGACTGCGCGCTCCGTCGAGCCTGCGGGCACAGAAAAGCTCCGCTTTTTCGCAATCGGCGCAGAATTCCCCCCAGAAGGCTGCACATTCCAGTGCAATTCTGCTGAAGCTTAGTATGTACTACGTGATGAAAACTCGTTCCACCCCTCATTTGGATAAACCCATGACCACGTCAACCCAACCCTCGCTCGGAGTACTTGATCTCGAACGCGGGCTGCCCCCCGGCGTCGCTCCGGCTTCTCAGGGGCTAGCGGGGTCGATGATAAATCCGGCAACCTACAATTTCCCAATCATTTTGGAAACTGTAGCAGGAGCTTGGTCTGACATTGTTATCCCCGGCGATCCGGCGCTCGAGCCGGCGTGCATCGCGGCCGCCCGGCGCTTGGTCGAGCGCGGCGCGGTCGTAATAAGCGCAAACTGCGGCTTTTTGATCAGGCACCAGGCGGCGGTGGCCGCTGCGGTCAATGTCCCCGTGGTGATGTCGAGCCTACTCCTGGTACCGAGCTTGCTTCACCAGTTGCCGCCCGCCGCCAAACTCGCAGTCTTGACAGCCGACTCGAGGCATTGTGGCAAAGATCTGCTTGGGGTCGACGATCCGATCGAACAGGCAAGAATCGTGATCGGCGGCATCGAAGGCGGCAGCTACTTGTCGCAAGCGTTGCAGCGTCCACTACCGCCGCCCGACGTCGCCGCTATCGAGACAGATGTCACCGCCTGTATCAAGCAAATTCGTGCCGCGCACCCGGAGATCGCGGCCGTTCTGTTCGAATGCACGGGGTTTCCGCTGGTGGCGCCGACGATCCGCCGCATCACAAACCTGCCCATCTACGACATCACCACCCTATGCAGTCTGACGCTGCAATCGGTTTGCTTGAGTTAGCTCCAACTCTCGAAGGTCAGTCCGATTCCGGCGACACCCGCCTTTCTTAAAAATAGAAAAGTACCGGACGAACACGCGCGGACGCTACCGTCTCCGTCCAAAGATCTTCATTTGGGATGAGGCCGCCTAGATCAATGGGCTCGACGAACGGCTCGATGATGATCTTGGTCCGCTCGCGGCCAAACATCTTGCTCCCGATCGGACGCCATTGCTTTCCGCAAGCTATGGATTCCTGTGCGCAGGGTCTTGTGGGCTGGTTTAGCCGGCATCGAGCTACGGCGCCATGGCAAGATAGAAAGGAGAAGATGAAACTCACCGCCGAAGCCAAAGGCACTTTCGCCATCGCGCCGACGCCGTTCCATGACGACGGGCGGATCGACGAGGGCTCGATCGACCGACTGATCGATTTCTACGAGGAGGTCGGCTGCGAGGGCGTAACTGTGCTCGGCATCATGGGCGAGGCGCCGAAACTCGATGCCGCGGAGGCCGAGCAGGTGGCGGTGCCCTTCGTTAAGCGCGCAAAGAAGATGCAGGTCATCGTCGGCATGTCCGCGCCGGGATTCGCTACCATGCGCGCGCTGGCGCGCGCCTCGATGGATGTGGGTGCGCCGGCGTGATGATCGCGCCGACACCGAATTTGCGGACCGACGATCAGATCGTCGGCTATTTCAAGCAGGCGGCCGAAGTGATCGGGCCCGATGTGCCCTGGGTGCTACAGGATTATCCCCTGACGCTCTCGGTGGTGTTCACCCCGGTAGTAATCCGCAAGATCGTCACCGACAATCCGAACTGCGTGATGCTCAAGCACGAGGACTGGCCGGGCCTGGAGAAGATCTCGACGCTGCGCAACTTCCAGAAGGAGGGCTCGCTACGGTCGCTCTCGATCCTCTGCGGCGGGCTGTTCCTCGATTTCGAGATGGAGCGCGGTGCCGACGGCGCGATGACCGGCTACGCCTTCCCCGAGCTACTGATCGAGGTCGTGCGGCTGTCCAAGGAGAGCAAGCGCGATGCCGCACAATCTCTTCGACGCGCATCTGCCGCTGATCCGCTACGAGCAGCAGCCCGGCGCCGGTCTTGCCGTGCGCAAGTATGTACTGCAGAAGCGCGGTATCATCGCCTCCAGTGCGCAGCGCAACCCGGGCGCGACGATCACGCCGGCGGCGAAGGCGGAGGTCGACTATCTCCTCTCGCGCGTGGCCCGCGTCGACAAACGCGCCAATCTCCAGCCGCAATCGAGGGCTGCAGGTTAGTTAGTGGCCGAGATCGCCGCATCACGCCCTGCTTTGACGATCCTCCTGCTGAGCGACGGTGATGGTTCCCATCATCAGATCGAGTCGACTCGGGCGCGCTGGTGTTTCCCGGCAGCAGTGTCGATGGCGGCGACAAGGAGATCGTCGCGCGGCCGGACCTGTATCCGGGCGGCGAGGGCCTGAGCGAGGCCGATCGCCACGATCCGCAAGACTTAACAGCGGCATCTACTCCAAGCGGACGATATTGCGCCCCGTCAGCAACACCAGCATTGCGTTGCGCATTGCAGGATCGCCGGGAAGTGTATCGGCGGAGGCGGCCATCGTACGCGCATTTAGCACAACATGCTCCGCGCCGTCACGCGAGCCAACGGGCTATCCACTCTTCCTAAGTTCAGGTCGGTAAGCCCGCAATCGCCATCGCCTTCTCGCCCCCCGAGCCAGTGGAGACATTCCAACTGACCTAGAACTTCGCGGCCGACAAGCGCATCACTCCAGCTCGCACCTTTGGCTAGCAGAACCGTCGCGCCTCGCACTTTTGGCTCAACGGAGAATGCAGCATCGAGAGGCCCGCCGCGATTTGCTCCGGCGCGAGCAGACGTCGAGCGTACCGCGAAAGGATGCTCCGACGAACAGTCGCTAATCCGGCGAGACTAACGCCTCTAACGCCTGTCTATGCACTTGGTGTGATCTCCAAAGCACCATCTCTTTCCAATCTGGCGCTTGCGGGTAGAAATGCCATTTGACGGCCTGGCGAATCTGACGCCCGAGCTCGGAGTCGACCTCGTCGGGCCGATACATGAACAACCAGAGGTCTTTGCGGAGGACGAGCCGTCCCCTCGGGGGCTGGTAGGTCCCAAACTCCGGGCCGACATATGTGTGGCGGTCGCCGAGAATTCGCTGCCAAAACGCATCTTGTGTGCCAGGAATGGAGACCGCAGAAGAAGTCCCTAGAACTGGCGAAGTCACCGAGTCGCCAAACATCTTAGCGGCGCGCTCATAGCCCTCCCGCCCCGACGAGAGCTCGCATTGCAACTCTCCATATCCATAAGGACCTAGCCCGGTGTGGTAATCGAGAATGAGGACTTGCTCGCGCGTCACCACGTCAAAGTCAGCCACGATCTGCTCGAGCGTTCGCCTCGTTTCCGTTGGTTCAGTTCCCCCATAAAACATGCCACCCGGCCGGGTGTATTGCCCACCCGAAAGCGCCAGCCGGAAGGCGAGCTCGCCATGAGTTTTCTGATAGGCCGCGAGCGCAGCCTCCGCGCAGCGAACCCCCTCCTCCGAAATATCAGCAGGAACGCAATATTCCGCCAACTCCTCGTGTCCAGGATTTTGAGGAAGCGGTTCGGCGAAATCGACAAAATTGCGGTTGAGGTCGACGCCCTCCGCCGTCACTCGGCGGTCCCAAGCAAACCCGTAACAATTGAGCGCATGGACAACAAGCACCGCTGTTGAAGGTGGCAGCACTTCGTGGAATTTGGCCTGCAAGAATAGAAGTTGCGCCGCGGACCCGCAATAGCCTTCCACACCATGCGTGCCAGAAATAAGGATCAGGAGGCGCTTGGCCTGTGCAGGACCGAAATAAGCGACATCGGCGAACAAATCGTCGCCGGATGGTCCTTTTGAGTTGCTCTTATAGGCTCGAGACGCCGGCGCAACTTCCAAAAATTTCTTACGTGCCTCCTGATAACCATCGGAGAAAACAATAGGCACACACTGCTTGGCGATGTCGAAATTCATTTCGATGGTCCTATGGCGGGTTGGCTTAATTATGGAAGCTGTTGATCTATTGATCGAGCGGCTGCGTATGATCCTAGCACTCTAGCCACACGCTCCAGTGACCGCACATCACCAAGAAAGCATGAATTCATGTTGAGGCGGACGCTTCCGAGTGTGACAATCTCCAGCAGAGTCCCACGTCGACGACTAAGCGACTTGTGCAGAAGCTTATACGTGCACTTCGCCCATTTTCTCCGATCTTACCCTCGAGGCGCAGCTTTTCCGCGATAAATCGCGGTTGCCACGGGAATTCACTACATTTCGCGCACCTCCGGTAGGGCTAACTTCGAAACGCGCGCGGAGAAGATCTGCAGGATTTTGCGCTGAGCGAGGCCGACGGCAACGCCTCGGACGTTGCGCGTCGCCCTCTCACGCTTGAGCGGGCTGCGCCGACATTGGATAACGGCAATTGGAGCTTCTGCTTCACCAAGGAGGAGGGCGAAGCATGACAATCCAGACACGGATCACTTCAATGGATCTGGACGTTACAACGGATCTGGACGCGTGACGGCGTAGTAGGGAATTGGCTAACTTCAGGGAGTATAGCGCGACAATCAGGATGAGACTTCATCCTGATCGCCGCCGCGCAGGGAGTCCGCCTTGTAATCCGCACTGCAGCGATTTGCGTCATCGAGACAGATGGCCTGCATGCAATCTCGCTGTTACTCGTTGTGGAACCGCGCTGCATGTTGGTCGATGCGGGCGGTGTGCGATGGCTGTTGGCTTTGACTCGGCCGTTCGTATGGGCGAAACAAATGCCGTGGACGACGCGACGCTCAGCACCCAAGCGAAAATGGGCACCATAACGTCACTATGACTAGCTAAGGCGTCTTGCGGAGTAGTTGCAACCCCGAGCGCTGGCCGCGGGTTGGTCTATCATTGCGAGGCCGAGATCGGCTCCAAGCAGTCGGAAACCCGCAAGGTGATGGAGCGCCGGCTTCTCAAGGCGATCATCAATCCGGCGATGATCCAGCGCCACCTCTTTCGTCTCTGTCGTAAGTGCCGGCAGGCGTGTCGCTGACGGCCATCACGTGTGAGCACGAGCACTTTCTGGCTAGAGGCAAATTCTCTCGGTCGATCGCTTCAAGCTCGCACGCAGAGATATTACCGTTCGAGCGGCGTGTCATGTCTTTCTGACGTCCCTAACAGCGCGGGCTTGTTGGAGCGATAGATCGCCAATTTTGAACCAATCGTCTTTGAATCGTCGACCAGCCCCTGGTCCCGCGATAGCCCACGATGACCTACTAAGCCGGCCCCCCTCCGTCTCTGGGAGAAGGTCGCCAAGGAATGGTGGGCCATTTCGATTTCAGCCATTCCATAGTTCCTGCATCACTCAGGGGACACGAGCAAAGTAGGGGAACCGATCTGGGCTTTGGAACGATTGAGGCTGCCACAACACGTCGATGCCAACTCGACGACGGCTAGCGAGGGTGCTTTCCGCAGCTCGCGTTCAGACTGCGCAGGAGATCATGATCGATTGTATATGTCTGAGCTAAGCAGCGACACCTCAAACCGGGAGTGCGTTGACCCCCCGTAGGCACCGGCGGTTCGCCAGCAGTAGGGGCGGGTCTGCGTGAACCGAACCGCCCCTATTCCGCAACACCTAACTAGACTGACGTGAACATGGTGGGATAATATTGAGCAATCTTCTCCACGTCAGGATTGCGTGGATAGTCGCCTTTCCGTTTTTTACTTCGCAGCGCCGCGCCCGTATCTTTCCAGCAAATCCGATTTCGCAGCCCAACGCTCTGGTCAGCCCGTGAAGATGACCGTCTTCTTGCCATTCGGCACCACTCGATCCTCAAGGTGATGGCGCACGGCACGGGCGAGTACGCGGCGTTCAATGTCGCGGCCTTTGCGGACGAGATCGTCCGGCGTGTCGCGATGCGAGATCCGTTCGACATCCTGCTCGATGATCGGCCCCTCGTCGAGGTCTGAGGTCACATAGTGCGCTGTCGCACCGATCAACTTGACACCTCGCTCATGGGCCTGGTGATAGGGCTTGGCGCCCTTGAAACCGGGCAAAAAGGAGTGGTGAATGTTGATGCAGCGCCCCGACAGCTTGGCCGCGAAACCATCGGACAGAATCTGCATGTAACGCGCCAGAACAACGAGATCCGTATTTGTCTCCTGCACGAGCTCCCAGATCCGTGCCTCCTGTTCCATTTTGGTCTGCTTGGTGACGGGCAAATGGTAGAACAGCAACTCGGCCAGATCGGTGGAGGCCAGATTCTCGCGGCCGTGGTTGGAAACGATCGCCGTCACCTCCATCGGCAATTCGCCGATGCGCCAGCGATAAAGCAAATCGGCCAGACAATGATCGAACTTGGAAACCAGCAGCATCACTCGCTTCGTTGCAGATCTCTGCCGCAGCGTAAATCTCATGGAGTGGCGCTCAGCGAGTTCCCCGATCGAGGCAGCGATTTCCGCCTCTGACTTAGCCTGCTCGCGACGGTCGAACACGACGCGCATGAAGAAATGACCGGTCTCGGTATCATCGAACTGCTGTGCGTCAACGATGTTACAACCGGCTTCGAACAGACGAGTCGAGACAGCCGATACGATGCCCGGACGGTCAGGGCACGACAAGACAAGGATCATTGAACGATCGGACATGGCAACCACCTGGCGGCGCCCTCGGAAACGGGGTTGAAGAAAGGCGAGGGTGAAAGTCACCCCCTGGAACGTGCGACGAGCAGCTCCGGGGCGATTATCTCTTCAACCTGGCGCAATTCGCCTTTCACTCGAGTGCGCTTTGAATCATAGAAGGGGCGAAGGGATGCGACGGCAGCGTGCCTTTCGCCAGCGATCTCGATCTCAAAACTGCCTTGAGACAGCCATTCGGCACTCACCCCACCTTCGGAATGCAGATATCCCATGCCGACACCGCAACCCAGCGTATGACCGAAGCCTGCGGAGCGCAGGTAGCCCACGAGCGATCCATTGCGCCAGACAGGCTCTGTTCCGAGCAGGAGCGGCACCGCCCGGGGCGCAGCCAATTGAATCAGGCGCCGCTGCGGAACCTGCGTCCGCTGTGATTCGAGGACCGTCCGCCCGATGAAATCGTGACCCTTGTTCCAAGCGATCGTGAACCCAAGCCCAGACTCGAGTGGGGTATCTTCATCACTCACGTCCGCGCCCCAATCGCGATAACCCGCCTCGAGGCGCAACGTGTTCAGTGCCACGTAGCCCGCGTGACGCACATTGAGATCGCGCCCCGCGGCGATCAGCGCATCATAGATACCCAGCGCCTGTTCGGTCGGGATGTGCAACTCCCATCCGAGCTCCCCGACGAAGGTCATCCGGAACGCAAGTGCCATCCCGTACCCAATCTCGATTTCTCGGAACGTCGCGAAGGGAAAGGTAGCATCAGAAAAGTCCGCCGGGCTCACGCGGATGAGCAACTCGCGCGAACGCGGCCCCATGACGGACAAACAAACGTAGCCCGACGAGACGTCGGCGACGAGCACGTGGCCTGCGTTTTTGGCATGCATTCGCAGCCAGGCGATATCACGGATACGCTGGACGGCCGCGGTGACCACCAAAAATTCCTCCTCGCCGATCCGCGCGATCGTGACGTCGGACTCCATGCCGCCTCGCTCGTTTAGCCACGGCGTGTACACCATACGACCGACCGGAACGTCAACATCGTTGGTGGAGAGGCGCTGAAGCAAGGCGAGTGCATCGCGGCCATGGACCAGCACATGCGCGAAGGACGTTTGGTCAAACAGCGCGACTCCCGAACGAGTCGCTACGTGTTCCGCAGCGCTCGCCTTGAACCAATCGTCACGGCCGAATGTGGCGTGGGTACTCGTCGGCGCGCCAGGCGCGCCAAACCATTGCGCCCTCTCCCAACCAGCAGCCTCGCCGAAGTTCGCCCCAGCGGCTGCGAGCCGGTCGTGCAACGGCGACACACGCACGTTGCGCGCCGTCCCGGGTGACTTGTGAGGCCAGTGCAAGGCCCAGAGATTGCCTACCGCCTCAACCGTTCGATCGCGCAAATATCGGCGGTTGCGCTGGAATGGCATCGCGCGTCGCACGTCCATTTCCCAGTAGTCATTGTCAGGGGCCCCCGTCGACATCCACTCGGCCATGACTTTGCCAGCGCCGCCGGAAGACTCAATACCGCAGGAATTGAATCCGGCAGCGACATAGAGACCAGCGATATCGGGCGCGGGCCCTAACAAGAAGCGATTGTCAGGCGTGAAACTTTCTGGGCCATTGAAATTGAGTTGCAGCCCCACGTTCTCCAACGCCGGCATGCGCCGCATGGCATTCATGAGGTAAGGCTCGATGTGCTCAAAGTCGTCAGGCAGCGAATCGAAACTGAAATCGCGCGGTATTCCATCCATACCCCACGGTTTGCCGTTGTTGTACTCGAAAAACCCCACCAACAACTTGCCCGCATCTGGTTTTGCGTAGAAGGCCGCATCCATGTCGCGGATCGTGGGTAGATCAGACGGCAAGTCCGCAATAGCCTCGGTTACTACATAGAAATGCTCTGCCGCGTGCAACGGCACCGTCCAGTTGAGATCGGCAGCCAGCGCCCGAGTCCACATGCCCGTGCAAATGACAGCCTTTTCGGTGCGCACGACGCCTTCGGAGGTCTCGACACCGGCTATTCGTCCCTTCTCCACCACGATCCGCGTCACCGGGGTACGTTCCAGGATTTTTGCTCCGCCCTGCCGAGCACCTGCTGCGAACGCGCGCGCCGTATCGATCGGGTTTGTCATGCCATCGGAGGGAATCCACGCGGCGCCAATTACATCGGCCACGTCGAGCAAAGGCACACGTCGCTTGGCTTCGGCAGCGTCAATCATCTCGACCTCAAGGCCAAAGGAGCGCCCCATAGACGCACCCCGCTTCAGCTCCTCGAGCCGCTCGGGTGTGGCGGCAATGGTTATCGACCCGCTTTGTCGAAAGCCTGTAGCCTGGCCCGTCAGCTTCTCGAGCTGTTTAAACAACTCCGCTGTGTATTGGGCCAGCTTTGCCATGTTTTCGGTAGCTCGAAGCTGGGTGACCAGCCCCGCGGCATGCCAGGTAGTGCCGCAGGTGAGCTGGTCGCGTTCGAGCAGCAGAACATCGCGATGCCCGAGACGGATGAGGTGGAAGGCGATGGACAGACCAATGATGCCACCGCCGACGATGACGTATTCCGCTTGGGAGGGCAGCTTGCTTTGCATTCCACAACTCAAAAAAGAGGACTAAATGACGGGCTTGGGCTCAAGCTCGGCGCATAGATCTCGGTGCAACCAGAAGGCGTTGACCGTCTCGAATTTCGGGGTACGGCGTATCGGCTGAAACTGGATCTGGAGATCGCTTCCGCGGTAGATGCGACCTCGCCCGATATACAGCACTTCGGCACAATTGCCGTGCCTGATAGTTGATGGCACACATCATCGCGCTATGGGCGATAGACCGCGCGGGGTGTACGCTAGCATGCAAAATTCGGTCTCCTACCCGCGCGCTTCTTATGCGGTCGCGTTGGGCCGGCCGGAAAGCGCTCCATCTCGCGCAAATACTATGGGACCCCGAGATCTGAATTTATTTAATGTGGGCATTCGCGAGGCAGAAATTCTGCGTCCAACCGCGAAAACGTGAAGCTTTTCTCGCAGCAGGCTGGCGCGAGCAACGTGACAAGACATCTGATCTTCACAAGTATCAGAGCGACACGACGCATAATAGCCGGTTCAACCCGGCGGCCGCAGCCGCGCGCCGACGATGTCACGTCAGCGCCGCTCCGATCGCGCTTTCTTGAGCGTGTTCTAGCTAGGCGATCGCCATGATCTCAGGATGATCAGCAGCAGCAGCGTCGGCTCGCTCACGAAGAAGATGCGAGCATCGAACGTGCACGTGGCGTGCAGCAGGATCTTATGGATGGCATAAGGGCCAGTAGGAGCAGAAGTCCAGCTCGCCTTCGCAGCGGTCACCCTTCGGATCGTGGATAGCGACCTAGAGCGTGGAACTGGTGCATCGTCACAGGCACCCAGGCTTGCTTCGAGCAAGTCCCTTGAACACAACGATTGCAAGGCGCGGCTTCAAGTGCGTTGCCCCAAGTTCTCCTAGGCCACCCTCTCCTCTGTGCATTCTTGCGCTATGGGGCGAGGTGGCAAAGTGTGGGGGCGTCCGGGGTCGGCACCAGCGACAAACCTCGTCGCGAAACTGCCGCATCAACTGTGTTCGCGAGCAAGTAAGCGACGGTCATGGGCCCGACACCACCTGGCACCGGCGTTATGTGGCTCGCGCGCTCGCTCGCTTCCGCAAAGGCTACGTCTCCGACCAGCTTGGCAGTGCCAGCCGAATCGATCGCACGATTGATGCCGACATCAATAACAATTGATCCTGCCTTGAGCCAATCGCCCCGCACCAGCCCCGCGCAGCCGGCCGCAGCGACGACGATGTCGGCGTTTCGACACAGGTCCGGCAGGTTTCTCGTCTGGAGCTGCGCACCGGTCACAGTGCATCCGGCATCGCCGAGCAGGATGGCCAGAGGTTTTCCGACGATATTCGAACGACCGATCACGACGACGTTAAGCCCGCTTAAGTCGCTCACGACGGTCTTGATGAGATGAACCACCCCAAGTGGCGTGCAAGGAACGAGAGCAGGTCGACCGGCTGCCAATCTTCCAACATTGTAGGGATGAAAGCCGTCCACGTCCTTGGCTGGGTTGATCGCTTCCAGCACGCGCCAACGGTTGATGTGCCCGGGCAACGGAAGCTGAACGAGAATGCCGTCAATGGCATCGTTGGTGTTAAGCTCCTCGATTAACTCCAGAAGCTCGGCTTCACCGACATTGCTCGGCAGCAGGAATTGCCGAGAGTTGAACCCCACAGCCTGCGCTTGCTTGGCTTTCGTCTTTACGTAAACCGAGCTCGCCGGATCCTTGCCTACAAGCACCACGGCCAAGCCGGGAATGACATTGCATTCGGCTTGGAGCAACGCCACATCGCGCGCGACACGAGCCCGAAGGGCCTCGGCGATGGCCTTGCCGTCAATTCGAATAGCATTCATGATTAGATCCTGAGAATGTTCTTAGGTTGGTTGACGAAACCGCCCATCGAAACACACTGCACGATTAGTGTGGGCTAATGACAGAATCCGGCGTAACAATTGTAGTGGCAAGATCCCCGGTGACGACGTGTCGCACTCATAAGACTTCAGAAGCGAGAGCCTTCGGTGCAGGTCCTGTCGCGCAGGGTCCTATAATGCACGAGCATACCTTTGATAAACGCGGTGCTCCGTGTGTGCGCCAATCCTCTATCGGCATTATGTGCATAGCCTCTTCTTTTTTCTCGCCGCCAAAACGCGCGTGAACGGCCATCGGACGGAAGAGTTGGCACTTGATCTACGTGATGGCGAAACGGCGCGCCCATCGGAGTGCTCCGCCGAGGTTTGTAGCGCTAATTCAATCTTGATTAGTGCAATGCGCCTAGGGTTGACGATTAAATCCCGCGCTTTAGCCGCCTGCCTTGGACAGATTCGATCGAATCGGCCTCATGGATGCAGCATTCGCATCGAAGCATTGTGAACCGTGTCCGGTGCTCGCTGTGCGAGCCGCTGATCCATTGTGCAGAAGCCGAGATTCGAGGTTGTATCGCTGAGCGGCTCCGTTTGGTGTTCACCGTAGACGGAGCACGCGGCCCAGTGGCGCGGTCATATGCGCTAACCGTCCGTGCGCTGCCGCGAGAAACCTCCAAACTCGTTGCGCAATGCTTCAGAATGGGCTCCGCAGCCGGGAATCGGTCGCAGTACCGGGGTCCTCTCTCCGTCAAAGATGGCGCCCGGTGCAATCACGCGAATATCGCCTGCCGGCGTCGGCACCGGTACCCGTCGTAGATGTGAATGCTGGGTCACGTCCTCGATCTGGTTGAGCCGTCCATACGCAAGTCCGGCGGCTTCCAGCTCGCTCATCGCTTCGTTACTCGACAGCTGCGCAAATCGACCAGCGACGATTTCATCCAAAGCAGCCCTGCTGCGGATTCGCTCCATGTTGTCCGCGAAACCGGGGCGGCGGTCAAGTTCCGAGCGCTTGAGAAACTTAGTGCAGAAATTGACCCATTCGCGGTCGTTTTGAACAGAGAAGATAATCTCTCTGCCGTCAGCGCAGCGGTATGCACCATATGGCGCTAGAGACGGGTGGTTTACGCCCGCTCGTGCAGTGTGATAGCCGCTGTAGTCGAACTGAAGCACGGGAACGTTCATCCAGTCCGCAATAGCGTCAAAAAGCGATACTTGAATCCTCACACCATTTCCGGTGCGCTCGCGTTGCAGCAGCGCCTGCAAGATGGCGTTGAGAGCGGTCATACCGGCTGAAATATCGCATACAGAAACGCCGACCCGGGCGGGTCCATGGGCCGTCCCGGTGATGGCGCAAAGACCGGTCTCGGCCTGCACGATCAGGTCATACGCCTTCAGATGCGACAGCGCGCCGCCGTCTCCGAATCCGGAGATGTCACATGTTATCAAGCGAGGAAAGCGCTTGCGCAGATCTGCAGAATCGAAACCGAGCTTGCTGATGCTACCTGGTTTGAGATTCTGAAGGAAAACGTCCGCCTGAGCAATCATCGCATCAAGAACTGCACGGTCTTGCTCGATGGTCAGATCGAGGCAGATCGACTCCTTACCACGATTGAGCCACACGAAATACGCACTCTGGCCCTGAACGAGCTTGTCGTAGTTTCGCGCGAAGTCGCCCTCGGGCCGCTCGACCTTGATGACACGCGCCCCAGCATCCGCAAGGCGGGAAGAAGCATAGGGAGCCGCTACGGCCTGCTCGACGGCAACGACTGTAATACCCTCAAGCGCCTTTGTCATGCCAATGCCGGTCTGACAGTCTGAACGCAGTTTTGGGAACGTCGATAGTTGAGAACAGAAAGTAATCTGCTCTGCTCGTTACCGACGATGGAAACGGCCTCATCGACACCCATTCCGGGTTTTGCGAGCATCATGTCAGCCTGAGTAGCCACAGCAATATTGACTGCAGCCCTCGTCGATAAATCAGTTTCGGTGCAGCTTCCACCAACATATGCTCCGACACCATTTTCCTTGCAAACCAATACAGCCTTGGCAGAGTCAGCGATCGAGCCAACGTCAGGCATCTTGATCTGAACGAGATGAGCAGCTTTTGCTTTGGCGAAGCTCCGGATGTCGTCAAGCGTATTGCATTGCTCGTCGACAACTACCCGGGCTTCCGTGCCGCGCCTGTCGAGAAGAGCGACGATCTTGGCGTACTCCTCAAGCTGAACCTCAGTTGACCCAAAGTCCGCTGGACATTCAATATGAAGCCTGTAACCGGGGACGTCATCCGCAACCCGTGTGATGAAATCGGCAATCTTTTGCGCCTCCATGCCGATCTCGAGCCCAATCCAACCGTAAACGTCAAAATGCAGGATGGGATGATACCCGGGCTCTCCGATTTCCCTTGTGCGTTTGGCAACCCATTTAACGAAGTCACGAAACGCTTCGCCGGAAGCGCCGAACTTTTCACGCGAGTTGATCAACCCATGTGGAAGCACGTCCACAGACTTGAGGATCATCTTATCGACGTTGATTTCGCGTGAATCCCCGCTCTGAGCGTAAAGCGGGACCGGCTTCTCCGGAAGGGCCAGGTGGTATTCCGAGCAAATCACTTCGGCAAGCGTGGTTCGGGCATTATGCGCAACAGCCCGAAGCAACGCCTGGCTCACGCCATATTCTATCGCAAGCGGTAGCCGCTTGCCCTGATCGTATGCGAGGACAGCTTCACAAGCAGCGAGGAAACTGGACACGTCGGCATTGAGAAGCCGCGGAATCACAACAGATCTGGTGAGGGCTTGGATTGTGTCGAGGTGAAATACCTGATCACGACCGCCTGCTCCTGAGTATTGCACGCTCATCATGTCGCCCCACACGATCACGTCGTCTGACAGGACGAGACCGATGCTGAGCGAACACGCGGGCATACGGACGGTTGTAAAGCCTGGCGTAAGGGGCGCCCCTAGATAGCGAAAACCATCATGAGCAACGCCGGCCCGTATTGCAGCTTGATCGTCATAGAAGAAGCTTCCGCTCCCCGGAGCGAGAATAACATCCTTGATGGTGGGAGACGTTCTCATTGTGTGCTCACTCTAGGCTTGTTCCGGCACTGGCCCGGCAATTCCATGGCTATGCCAAATGTGACAGCCACGCGCGTCCGTCGGCGGTTTTGGACGAGCCGTGGCTTCCAGCTGTCAAAGACCCTTCAGCACCTTAAACTCCGCGGGCGCTGGACGATGGTTGACATACAATGCCCCGCGCTGCGCGTTTGCCCATCTATAGGACTGGCCAACGCTTAACTGCCTCTCCTTGCCCCCAAGCATTGGGCACACGATCCGACAGCCACAGCTTTTGTTCTGTTGACGAGCTTTAGATTTTGGAAGGCTCTCAACCCTTCGGCACCCCCTTCGTAACCATAGCCGCTTTGCTTGACTCCGGCGTTTGGTGCGTCGGCTGAGACCCCCTTGAGGTGGTTGATGCTGATAGCCCCCGCAGAAAGACTACGGATCATCCGCGTCTGAATCTCAGGGGATTCGGTGAAGAAATAGGATGCAAGGCCGTACTCGGTCGCGTTCGCCTCCTCAATCGCCTCGTCAATCGTAGTGAAGGGCGCAACCGTCAGGATCGGTCCGAATGGTTCTTCGTGCAGCACTTGTGATTCAGGATGGACGTTGCTCAGAATTGTAGGCTCCCAATAAAAGCCCGGCCGATCGATCCGCTTACCGCCGGCTTCGACCCTTGCGCCCCGATCGACGGCTTCCTTCGTCAAGCGTTCCATGGCTGCAATGCGCCTTGCGTTGGCCATGGGTCCCATATCAGTCTCGGGATCGTCCGGCCGGCCGACCCTGATCTTTTCTGCCGCCCGAACGAGTTCTGCCAGGAAACACTCATAAATCGGCCGCGCGACAAGAATTCGGCTGGGAGCGTTGCAGCTCTGACCCGCGCATTCAAACTTGTAGTCGGATATTGCAGAAGCGGCCTGCGCGATGTCCGCATCTTCGAAGACAACGACGGGCGAGTGGCCGCCCAGCTCTAGAACGCAGCGCTGCAGATTGTTTGCCGCAATCTTTGCGAGCTGCTTGCCAACCGGCGTAGAGCCCGTGAAGGACAATGCTCGGATAATGGGCGAGCGGAGAAGGTGCTCAGAGATCATTGGCGGATCTCCGAACACCAGACTTACGACGCCGGGCGGAATCCCGGCCTCCTGCAAAGCCTCGACGATATAGACCCCTGCACTTGGCGTTTCTTCTGCCGCTTTGAGGATTACCGGGCAGCCGGCTGCAATACCGGCAGCAAGCTTCCGGGCGTTGAGGACGGCCGGATAATTCCACGGCGTGAATGCGGCAACGACACCAATCGCTTCCGGTACGATCACCCTTTTCTGGTCAATCGGAAGCGGGGCCGACAATTCGCCGGCGCAGGCACCATTCCACTCGAGCATTTCAATTGCACGCGCGTACTCGCCTTTCGCTTCGGCCAGGGTCTTGCCCTGTTCTCTGGAAAGAGCCGCTGCAGCAGCTTCGCTCTTTTCTTTCATAATTCGTGCGGCACGACCGACTAGCTTACCACGCGCCTCAGCCGGAGTATTGGACCATTGCAGAAAACTGTTTTGCGCAGACTTCAAAGCATCATCGAGATCGGCCGGGGAGGCAATGGCTACGCGACCGAATTCTTGCTCAGTGGCAGGATTGATAAGGGCCAGATCATCGCCACTACCGCCCGAGCGCCACGCCCCGTCGATAAATAGTTTGTAGTTCATGGTGTCGGACATACGTGGATCACCGCTCTGCCGTTGGTTATCTTACACTGCTTGGCAATGCCCATAGCTGGTGCTCGGGCAAGGTTCAGGATCACCGTCCTGGCACTCGGCCACCCAACGCGCTCGCATCCAACGCGCTCGCCGGATTCCAGCGAAACATTGATGTGATCCCCTCAATGTCTCGCCGAAGCGACGGCCGCCATTATCTCACGCGTCCATGCGAATGAGATTTGGATGATGGCGCGCAGATCAGCCTTCAGCGTTCGCGCCCAAGGAAACAACGACCGAATGCCTGCCGCCGTTCTAGATCTTCAGATCTTCTCACCATCACGGACGAGCTCGTCCATAACCGACCGGACCGCGCTTTCGGTGATCGAAACAATCTCATCGATTTCAGCCTTGGTGGTCACAAGCGGCGGAGCGAACCCAAGAATGTCGCCGTGCGGCATGGGGCGGGCAATCAGCCCCCTATCGCGGGCCGCCTTGGAGACGCGAGCACCAACCTTGAGCGATGGATCAAACCGCTTCTTCTCGTCGCGGTCGGCGACAAATTCGATCGCACCCATCAGGCCGACCCCGCGCACTTCACCAACGATCGGTAACTGCACGAACTTCTCTTTGAGCCGGGCCTGGAAATAGCCGCCGACTTCGCGGGCGTTGCCGGGAAGGTCCTCTTTCTCAACGATATCGAGAACGGCATTTGCGGTTGCGGCACCAATCGGGTGACCCGAATACGTGTAGCCATGCGAAAACGCACCGACCTTATCAGCACCGTCTTCCAACACCTTGTAGATCTTTTCGCCCACGATCGACGCGGATAGCGGAAAGTAAGCGGAAGTCAGGCCCTTGGCGGCGGTAATCAAGTCGGGTTCGATTCCGTAGTGTTGCGAACCAAACATCGACCCGGTCCGGCCAAAGCCAGTCACCACCTCGTCAGCGATCAACAAAACATCATGCTTCTTGAGAACAGCCTGGATCGCCTGCCAGTACCCGTCCGGAGGGGGGGTAATACCGCCAGTTCCGAGGACCGGCTCAGCGATGAAGGCGCCGACGTTTTCTGCGCCAAGGCGTTCGATGAGCTGGTCAAGCTCAGCCGCGCGACGCGCGGAGAATTCGCGCTCGGTCTCCTCCGGCTTCCCACCCCAATAATGGTGGGGGGCACCGGTGTGCACAATCTGCGACAACGGAAGATCCATTTGGTCGTGATAGAAGGTCATACCTGTCATTGAACCGGAAAGAACGCTGCAGCCGTGATAACCACGCTCGCGCGAGATGATCTTCTTCTTTTTCGGCTTCCCCCGTAGATTGTTATAGTACCAGACCAGCTTCGCCTGGGTCTCATTCGCGTCCGAGCCGGACATCCCGTAGAAGACCTTACTCATCTTTCCCGGCGCCATCTTGACGAGACGATCGGACAAGATCGCCAACTCATCGGTCGTGTGCGCCGCATAACAGTGATAGTAGGCAAGGCGGTAGGCTTGGCGCGAGATTGCTTCAGCGACTTCGGTGCGCCCATAACCAATATTGACGCAGTACATACCGGCAAAGCCATCGATGAGCTCGTTGCCGTGAGCGTCCTTGATTCGGATGCCCTTACCAGTTTCGATAATCGTGGGCTCACCAAGCTTGCCCGTCGCATAATCCTTGAGCTGTGTGAAAGGATGCAGGACGCCGTTTTTGTCCTTTTCGTTAATCTCTTTGATGTTGATGGTCATTGTGCACCACTCTCTCAAGCTGCAGGATTCGCAAAGCAGTCGTTTGGGCGCAAGAACTGCGGCGAGACCGCGCTTCGAAGTCCCACGCTGCCATTTGTTGAAATGCGCATGCGTTCAGGATACTGATGTCGCAAAGATATTTGCATCGTATCTCCTGTCGTTCGGAGGATTTCCTGCGCAACACAGGCATTTGGCGCTGCAATTCACCTTGGGGCTGGAGCCAATTATGCAGTATGATCGAACAGACGCGCGCATTCTTGAGATCGTGCAAAAGAACAACCGTCTAACTTCCGAGGTGATCGGCGAGATGGCCGGGCTTTCTGCCACCGCGTGTCAACGTCGACTGAAGAGACTCCGTTCGGAAGGTATCATCGAGGCCGACGTCTCAATCGTTTCGGCGAAGGCGGTCGGAAGACCCATTCAGATGCTTGTGATGGTGAGCCTTGAACGTGAGCGTTCGGATATCATCGACAGGTTCAAGAAGGCCATCAAATCCTCGGTTGAAGTCGTCAATGGATTTTACGTCACCGGCGACGCTGATTTTGTCCTCTACATTACCGCGCGTAGCATGGAGGATTATGAGCAGTTTACACGGCGATTTTTCTATGAGAACCCGAACATCAAGGGCTTCAAAACATTGGTTGTGGTGGACCGCGTAAAGGTCGGTTTTGCCGTTCCAATTGAAACTCCTCCCGAGGATTGACCAAGGCCTCGCGCAGATATCTCACTTCATGAATCCACCCATTGGCGCGCTTTTTCATAGCTCACTCGCATAGAACGCGAAAAACCTGCATTGTCGCTGCTTTACTCTGACTGCTTCCAAGGCGCCCGAGAGAATCTTGTTTGATTGATGTTTGGAAAGGTGAAACCAAAGCCGCGAACATGGCGTTTGGTTCAATTGCATCGAGCATCAACTTTGACGACGTCATCAAGGTGCTGAACTCAGACGTTCGACACCAAATAGCGACCTCAGTTTCAGGACCCTGACCGCAACTAATCCTCTCAGTTACAAACGGCATCGATCTTCAAATCAGGCGAAGGCAGACCCGTTTTCGTCCCATACGAGAAACGACGCGGGCGTGTCGGGCCAAATGGCAAAACAGTGCGACAGGTACTTCACCCTCACGCTTGTAGGGCGGGACGTGAATTCTCCCGCGCGCAATGTGCCAAATACCAATCATCAATGATGGCTCAGGACCTTGGCGTCTCTCATCACGCTTGCGAACGCAACGTCCACAAGTGGACGACTCTGAAACAGTGCTTCCCGAGCCGCTAGTGGCAGCTTACCTGGACAATGACCGATCTGCTCGACACTCAAGGCGGCCGGAGCGACAAGCGAGCCGATATCACCGGCCAGGTCGGACTACAGACCTTGAGCAGCGCTGGGATCACGGCTCCGCTACGATTCCCGGCATTCCGGCGAATTTGGGTTGCGAGCCTGCTCGCCAATCTCGGCAAGCTGATCCAGGGCGTCGGCGCAGCTTGGGCAATGACGCAGATGACGTCGTCCGCCGATAAGGTAGCGCTGGTACGGACGGCGCTCATGCTGCCCGTGATGCTGATTTCGATGCCGGCCGGCGCAATTGCGGACATGTATGACCGACGCATCGTGGCAATAGTTGCGCTCTCGATCGAGCTTTGCGGTGCAATCGGACTGGTTGTGTTTGATTGGCTAGGCCTCATCACGCCAAATTTGTTGCTGGCACTTTGCTTTTTGATCGGCAGCGGCCTCACATTGAGGGGGCCGGCTTGGCAATCTTCCGTCAGCGAGCAAGTGCCGGCCGAAGCGCTGCCAGCAGCTGTTGCGCTCGACGGCATCAGCTACAACATCGCGCGCAGCTTCGGGCCGGCACTCGGCGGTATTGTGGTTGCAATGGGGGGCGCAGTCGCAGCGTTTGCGCTTAACGCATTGCTCTATTTGCCGCTGAAGTTGGCGCTGTTCCTCTGGAAACGCATTCCGCCGTCGTCGCGGCTACCACGCGAGCAACTTGGTCGTGCGATTGTCTCGGGCGTGCGTTACATCACCAGTTCGCCGTCGATCAAGATTGTGCTGACCCGCAGCATGCTAATGGGCCTCGTCAGCGGCTCGCTTCTGGCGCTCATGCCGCTGGTTGCACGCGATCTGTTGCATGGTGGTGCGCAGACCTACGGTATCATGCTCGGCGTCTTTGGCTTTGGCGCCGTCCTGGGGGCGCTCGGACTTACTGAAGTGCGGAAGCGCATGAACGGCGAAGGCGCTGTGTGCGCCTGCACGCTCACTATGGCCGGCTCGACCGCGGTCGTGGCGTTGAGCCGCGACCCGATTCTGACCGCTGCCGCACTGGTCTTGGCTGGCGCTGGATGGATGATGGCACTGACGTTGTTTAATGTCGCCATACAGCTCTCCGCGCCGCGCTGGGTGGCGGGCCGTTCGTTTGCGGCCTACGAGGCTGCGATCTCGGGCGGCATAGCGATCGGCAGCTGGGGTTGGGGGCGTCTGACCGATGACGCTGGCGTTGCGGTTGCGCTACTGGCTTCCTCCGCCCTTACGCTGCTCTCCCCACTCATTGGGCTCCAGCTGCGCATGCCGCGCATCGGCGCCCGGGGTGAAGACGCCGAGGCGTTGGCGGATCCAGAGGTGCGACTAGCGCTCACCGATCGCAGTGGTCCACTCGTGGTCGAGATTGAATATAGGGTCGCGCAAGAGAGTGCGCGGACCTTTCACAACCTGATGCAGGAAGTGCAGCTCTCGCGTCAACGCAACGGCGCTTACGGCTGGTCGATCGCGCGCGACATCGCCGATGCCGAACTGTGGACCGAGCGCTATCACTGTCCGACATGGCTCGATTATTTGCGGCAACGCAGTCGCTCCACCCTGTCAGAGCGCGCGCTAGATCAGCAAGCGCTGGCTTTTCACATAGGCTCTGAGCGTGTCCGGATCCGCCGGATGTTGGAGCGTCCGTTCGGATTGGTTTGCTCGAGAGAGGACGTGTCCGGCCACGCCGCCAACTAACTCGCGCCTAGTGGTTGCAAGCAGGCAGGGGCCGCCAGTTATTGGCTAGAGGAGGCGATCATGAGTGACTCCTGGTCACCGACCTGCCTGATATCGGCACGAGAGACGACCAGGCAGAGGCACGGCCCTAATCGACCGCAATTGTTTGTTCAGAGCGACTCAGCGCGACGGTACAGAGACCCGTGATCCGGCCCGTTCCAGCTTTCACGTCAACTCAAACACTCAAGCTGTGTTGAGAGGATGAGCAGGTTTGCGTTGCAATCGATCTAGTCGCCGCGGACGAGCTTGGCGAAAACGACGCGCTCGATGCTGCGCGGGTCCGCAGATCGACGTTTTCGATGCGTGCATTTTGGCGCAACCAGCCAGTTTGAGGCGCATGGTCAGCGGCCTGGTCTCGTGTTCGGCGACTTCGCCGTGCCAGTCCGGAAATCGTGGCAGCTTTGGCAGAGCGCGACATCGTTCTCCTAGATGCGCCCGTGAGCGGCAGTCTCTCGGGGGCTTCCGAAGGTAAACCGACGATTATCGTCTCCGGGCCTGGTGAACTGCACGTAAAACCGGGTTTTCGACTCGCTTGGTTAGCGAGTCGTTATCGTGGTCGATCGACCGGGTCTTGGTTAGACTATGAAGCTGGTCACCAACTTTCCATCGGCGAATGCGCTCGCGCCGCATCTGCGGAGGCAATGGTTATCGGCGTCAAGGCAGGCTTGGATCCTGAGCGCATGTGGAAGTGCTTAATAACGGGTCTGGCAGAACCTCCACGACCAGCGATAGAACTCCAAACGATGTACCTCCGGGAATATTCAACCACGCTTCGAGAGGCCGGCCTTAAGGCTCACCCTCACGCACCTAGCGGATGATAATCAAGCTCGTCGGCGTTCAATTCCCCGAGCTGCTTGCAACCGGAGAAATGGCCCACTATCGGACCTCACACCATTCGAAAGCCCGTGCGATCATTTTTCGAAAGCCTGCGCGCCATCAAATCTGTAGGCTGTTCACCATCATCTCGGATCGCTTATCGCGGGCTCACCAAGGGGTAGCCGGGTGGGTCGCCAACGCCGGTTACGATTGTCCTAAGCTAGACACGAACGCCGCTTTCGAATGCCTCTATTTCAACTCGCGAAGCCGGAGTATCGAACGGTCGCGGATTGTGACCTTGCCCCCAGCCCGCACCCAGCGTTGCCGCATCCGCAACCACGGCGCCCCCCGATAAGCACGGTACGAGCCGGCTGGACACCGGGCCCAAGATCATTCAACAGCTTGCTCGCATACCTTTGTCTTCCAAGGCCGCATCCGGCAACCACGTTGGCGAGCAAGCCAGTGCCCTCGCTCGTCAGCACAATTAGCAGAAGCTCCCAATGAGGATCAGACAGCTTCATATAGTTGCCGCGCCGGGACCTGTGAGGCCGTTTGCTTGCTCCGGGTTACCGCTTCAAATAAATATAAACGAAGAGGATTTCGTTCCGTCGCAGCTTAGTCAATGAAATTTATAGTCTTAGGATAAGCTGACATATTGATGTAGCGGTGCGTTATTTCCTCATCCACCTCAATGTCTTTTATCGCGACAATGCTTATTGGCAAATACGCCGCGCCCCTTTCTGGGCACATTTTTGACTTACAGAGAATTGCTACGATCGAACACCTTGCCGATCACCTTATATGCTTCACGCTCGGTGTTTGAGCATCGACCACTTCCTTCGTTGTTGTGACCTTGGCGGTCTCCTCGTTGACCATCCAATCGACTTATGATCAACGGCGCACTTCACTCCTGATATCCTTAATCAATGCGACGTTTCGTCGAATTGTTGCTCGATACCAGATCTTTTGACCATCGCGATTTTTTCGGAGCTACTCGGTTCTTGTCACGTTGACTTTCAAGTCCACCAGAGAACAAGATCCGGCCGTGCAAACCCGAGAAAGTTGTTCAACAGAAGACGGCGCCTTCCGTTTGTTGATTGTGCGGTGACGGCGTGAATAAAGCCGCCGTCGATCAGGGCGATATCTCCCGCCCTGAGCTGAAAGTCGTGATTGGGAATTGCCTCAAGATAGCCTAACGAATACGGATATCCTGTAGTCTCCACGCCCTGCGACTTTCGGTCGACTACTGTGGGCTTGTGACTCCATATCCGCAAATTGCCGCCTTCCTCTGGCACGCGGAGATAGAAGTTGAGCGCGACTACGGTGTTCTTTGCTACCGCAGAAATCTCGGAATCATCTCCGGCATTCGACACTTGCGCGACGTCGTCGTGAGGCTCCAAGGCAAACAAGCCTGCGCCGGACCAGCAGAACGCCCGACAAATGTTAGCCTGGCCCCTCGCCGACCGGGCCAGTCGCAATTCGATATTCCGCTTGTGAAGCTCGCGCTTCAAAGCGTCGAATAATCCATGGACCGGATCAATGAAATCTCCAAAAAGAGCCTCGACGAAAGGGCGCACACTTTCAGACTCTGGATAGTAAGCTGCGGCGCTCGTTCTGTAGTGAGATGCGCCAACATATTGTCCAGGAACGCCATCTCTTCGTTCCTTTAGACCAGGATTGTGAGTGAAGTTCGCAGTGATTTCTTCGGCCACTTCGGTACTGAAGGCACGCCTTATGTGCAGGCCGTTGATCTCACCATTCAAAACCGCGATGACCTCCCCAATGCTGACAGAGCCTGTCCGATCTCGGACAGCAAGAGGCGAAATCGCTGGAGCCTTGGATATATGGTCAGTCACCATTTGCTTTCTCCTGTAATGCGTTATCGAGGATGGTGATGGCACGATCGAGTTCGCCGTCCGTAATGGTTATAGGCGGAAGGATCTTAATGACATCGCGATTCGGTCCTGAAGACTCGATCAACAGACCATTTTCAAATGCAACATCGTGAACACGGCCGACGACAGCCTGTGAGCGGCACTTAAGGCCAGCCATCAAGCCCCGGCCGCACTTTTGCTCGATACAATTGGGATATTTCTCAACGAGACGATCAAGATGCTCTTGCAATTTGACCGCTGTCTTTGCGACGGCTGCGACAAACTCCTTGTCCGACCACAATCTGCACATGGCCGTTGCAGTCACGAAGGCAAGATTGTTACCTCTGAAAGTACCGCTATGTTCCCCAGGATTCCATATGTCGATGTCAGGGCGAATCAAAACAATGGACAACGGATTGCCCGAAGCGCTTAGGGACTTCGAAAGGCACACAATGTCCGGTTGGAGTTTCGCGAACTCGAAGGAGAAGAAATCGCCCGTTCGTCCCGCACCTGCCTGAATGTCGTCGATGATCAAGACAACGTCGTGCTTGCGGCAAATCCGCTGAATTTCTTTGAGCCAAGCTGCGGATGCGGCATTCATGCCGCCTTCTGCCTGGATCGTCTCAAGAATGATTGCGGCTGGTTTTTCTATGCCGCTCCCTGGATCACCCAAGACGTAGTCGATGTAGCTTGCGGAGTCGAAAGAGCGGTTCGGATAACCGTCATAGGGGACGCGGATCACATCGTGGCGAGCAACTCCGCCTAGCTCTCTGGTCGACGCAGCACCTGATACCGCCAGTGATCCGAGTGACATGCCGTGAAACGCATTTGTGAAGGCCATCACGCTCGAGCGGCCCGTCACTTTTCGCGCCAACGCGAGCGCCGCTTCATTCGCGTTTGTGCCGGTTGGTCCAGGGAATTGAATCTTATAAGTAAGATCCCGTGGCTTCAGGACCGACTCAACGAACGCCTCTATGAATTCACGCTTTGCCACGGTGTACATGTCGAGCGACAAAAGGATGTTTCCGCTGGCGAGATACTCAATTGCTGGCGCGACGATATTCGGATGATTGTGTCCGTAGTTGAGCGCGCCGGACCCGACAAGAAAATCAAGATAGTTCTTACCGGCCTCGTCCCAGATTGTCGCACCAAGGGCCTTTGTAAATACTGTAGGAAACGAGCGGCCATAGCGCTGGACGTTAGACTCATAAGCTGAGAAAGCGTCAGTGTTCATTCTAAGAGCCAATCTGCTAAGAGGCGTCGCGTCTAGAGCGACACCCGATTTGGTTTGCGCAGGATATTCTTCACCCTAACCTCCGCGAAGCAGATACCGAGACCATGGGCCGCTCTACCCTTGGGCGCCTCGAGGTGCAACAAACGATATCGTTCACTAATTGCCGCATGCGTGGTGTTCTCGTTCGCAACGAGTTATTCCTGCAGTAAGCCCATTTCTATTCCGCTGCGGATAACAGAGCCACCACGATTACGTTTTGGTGTTGTGCCGCATGACGCAAGTCTCGAAACGGCTACTTCTACTTACCTGTGGACGGTGCACAAAGAAGCTACTAACGCTGGTAGTATTCTCAATTTCCGCCCGGAGCGAACGACTCTTACGATTTTGGCGTGTCTCATCTGCTGAGGAAACAATATCTATCTTCTAGAGTTTGATGACCTGTCTTACGATCGAATGGCTCGATCGATGGCTCCCAACGTGAGCCTTGGGGACGTGCATGCTGGCTCGCTCGCTTGGCCGAGTGCGTTGTCGCTATCCGCGCACCTGCTGCCGCTTAGCTCACAGCAAGGCGCGGAAGTTTCGTCGCGTTGGGATCGCCACTGCTGATCGAAGAACGGAGCGCTGGCCGGGCGCCCGCTGCTTCTGCTCAATTCACCCGCGCATCTGCATGCTTCCGAAGTTCCAGCCGGGCGATGGCGCGGCAATGCACCTCATCGGGACCGTCCGCCAAACGCATGGTCCGGACCAACGCATAGTCGCGCGCTAGGCCAGCGTCGTCGGCGACCCCCGCACCGCCAAAGGCCTGAATTGCATTGTCGATGACCTTGAGCGCCATGTTCGGTGCAGCCACCTTGATCATAGCGATTTCGAGCTGCGCGGACTTGTTGCCGACCTTGTCCATCATGTCGGCTGCTTTCAGACACAAGAGCCGGCTCATCTCGATGTCGATGCGCGCCTCAGCGATGCGCTGCTCCCAAACGGAGTGCTCGACGAGCTTTTTCCCGAAAGCAACACGGGATCCAAGTCGCGAGACCATCTTTTCCAAAGCCTCTTCGGCCTTGCCTATGGTGCGCATGCAGTGATGGATGCGACCCGGGCCGAGCCGACCTTGCGCGATCTCAAAGCCCCTGCCCTCGCCCAGCAACAGATTGCTTGCAGGCACGCGGACATTCTCGAGCAGCACCTCGCCGTGGCCCTGTGGCGCATCGTCATAGCCGAAAACGGGCAGCATTTTTTCGATTTTGACGCCGAGGGTGTCTAAAGGTACCAGAATCTGCGACTGCTGCTGGTGGCGCGGTGCCTTGAAGTCGGTCTTGCCCATCACGATTGCTATCTTGCATCGGGGATCGCCCACACCGGACGACCACCATTTGCGGCCGTTGATGACATAATGATCGCCGTCGCGCTCGATCCGCGTTTCGATATTGGTAGCGTCGGACGAAGCCACGGCAGGTTCCGTCATCAAGAAGGCAGAGCGGATCTCACCGTCCATTAAAGGCTTGAGCCACTTCCGCTTCTGCTCCTTTGTGCCGTAGCGGACTAGGACTTCCATATTGCCTGTGTCGGGTGCTGAGCAGTTAAATACCTCCGAAGCCCAGCCTATACGACCCATCTCTTCCGCAAGCGGCGCGTACTCCAAGTTTGCCAACCCAGCTCCGCGGAATTCATCGTCGTCATC
Organism: Bradyrhizobium pachyrhizi; assembly: GCF_001189245.1. Taxonomy (GTDB): domain Bacteria; phylum Pseudomonadota; class Alphaproteobacteria; order Rhizobiales; family Xanthobacteraceae; genus Bradyrhizobium; species Bradyrhizobium pachyrhizi. Next base: position 47,597 of record NZ_LFIQ01000097.1, read on the forward strand.
GAGTGATGGTGGCAGAAACAAGTTCCACAAGCCGTCCGCGCGAGCTTTCTTCTTCAGATCCTCCACTACGGAGATCAGCTTCCACCGATCACCCTCCTCATCCTGTTGCTTGTAGACAGTCATCGCGGGTCGGACATGATTGTTCATGAACAATTGCACGCGGTGCAACCATTCCTTCTGGTTCGGCGACATCGTGAAATCCATGGGACGAGCTTCTTTCTGGGCTTGCGCACTTGTTTTACCGAGCGGCCGCATCGCAACGCCTGCTGGCGTCTTTGCGCGACGACGAGCGTACGACGGGTCAAGTTGTCACCGCGCGATCGCGTACTGGCAACCGCCCTTCAAGCCAAGGTTATCCAGCTTCAGCCACTTCATGCGCAACTCCCAAACTTGAGGGGCCACACGAGCGATCAGCTTCAATCGCCAGTCTTGCTGTGTTGGGCCTCTTGTGCCATCGGCGAGCAAAGCGCGAATCTTAGCGAGCGGGATTCTTGCGCTTCCAGTATTTCACCACTGGCCGCATTCATGACAGTCCTCAATCTCGAGCGGTGCCCGGAATCGGCGGTTCCGACCCTGCCCTCGATCCGAACGGTCACCAAGAAAGCGCAGATAACCTGATCAGCGCCCATCTCATCATGGCGCATGGGCAGAGGCAGACCACCGCGGTGGGAACGCCCGTCGACGTTTCGCGCCGGTACCAGCCGTCAGCGTCCGGAGTAAGATACAAATCTCAGAGCAAAATGGGAAATTGTTAGCTAGGTCCCGCACCAGAGTTTGATCAGCGACGACCTCTGAATCCGGCTCCCCCGATGCAGGATCGTCTTCGTGAGCAGTCGATCAGCCATCGTGCGAGTTTCGCGTTCTAATTATTCAAGGCGGCAATCTCAGCATCCGTGGCAACCGGCCGCGCAGTGATCACTTGGCCAGCTAGATTGAGGTGCTCGTTTCGGCCAGTCCAGGTTCAAGGCCTTGTCGATCCGTTGGATGAGTTAGGCAGGAAACGGACGTTGTGCTTGCACCAAGGCGCAGTCTTCCAGTCGAGGCCTGTGTGGCAGATACAGTCACAAAGCGGGCGCTATGTTCTGACGTGGTTGTACGTCTCCTGATGATTCCGAACTTGCCAAGCCGCGGGGGAAACCAGCGGGAGTAAGATCATAAAGGAATCGCTGTGACATTGATTGATTCCGTCGGCGGCCCGGATGCCGTATGAACTTCGGGTGCCGAACCTGCAAGGCGTCAAGCAGGTGGACGCACAAGGCGAGACGCCGCACGAAGCCGCCGGACGTGCGGAACATAGGTTCGGCCACTTTGGCACCGCGGCGATGATAGCTACCTGTCCGATCGCCTGCCGCGATTGAGATCGCCATTGAGGGAGAAAATTGGCCCCCTGCTGCTAGCTGTTCAATCACCGTCGACTCCGAGGGGCGAGGCGCCATCTGCATGGCCAAGCCTCAATTCTGGATAGGGCCTTCTCGAACAGTACCCGCAAATCGGAAGCACACTTTTCAACGTCAAATGCTCCCCAGTTAACACCGCTCCTCGCGGTGGGACATAATGCCGGCCTGTGCGTAGCGCGTGTCATAGTAGACCGATCAGCGGGCCGCCATCACGCCGCCCCTGACCATCTGTCGGTTTGATGCTTGATATGCGCGGTGAGACAACCAGCCTTACCAAGGGATGCATCGTCGTCGCCGATTAGCCGGCTCAACGTGTTGTCTCGATCGCCGAAATACTTAACGGCGTAATATTGAGTTGCCCAACTGTCCCAGATCGCAACGTCTCCCGACTTCCAGCTCCAGTGCACGGTATTTTGCGGCGCGGTAAGGTAGGATTGAAGTAGGTTGAATAGCCTTTCGCTTGTACGCTTCTGTAGGCCGACGAAATATTGTACGAAATGTCCGAGCATGAGCATCCGTTCGCAAGTCTCGGGATGAGCACAGACCACCGGATGAGCGAAGACGCCGTCTAGATGAAGCCGGTCCGCCTCTGCGGCGCCCCCGCTCACGGCGCAATGATGGTCACTGTAGTGCACGGCCCAAAGGTCGTCGGCGAGCATCCGTAGCGGCTCCGGAAGATCAAGGTATGCGGCCGCAGTACTCGACCAAACGATGCCGCCACCAACGAGGTTGGGCAGAACCGGAATATTTGAGCATGCCTCACCGATGCTGACATCCATGTGGATTTGGTTGGCAGAACGGCTGCTGCCGACCGACGCCATTGCTAACCATGCTGCCCCGATTCCACGGACTGTCGAACGCGGTATGAGCGAACCAAGTCGGACGGCAAAGCGCTGCCGCTCGGCGTCATCCAGGTGCGCCTGATCACGGAAGAGGATGACCTTGTGCGCGAGGAGCAATCGAGCAATGGCTTGGACTGCTTCGTCTGACAACTCATCGGAGAGTCTGATGTTCTTGATCTCGCTACCTAGTCGGGTTCCGTGCTTGACGATGTCCGCTCGCGGAATGATGTCGATGATGGTCGTATCGCTCATGATCATGACCTCACTATCGTGACACTAAACAAACTCTACGCACATGGTTGGCAGAATTGACGGTGGAAGCTCACCCGGCATACTCTGGGTACTGCCGCCCGTTTACTCAGCCGCAATGTCTTCTCGTGGAGAACACCGGTAAAAGCCATGTCATTGGCGGTCATCGCGCGGTCGCGATCAGAACCTAATCGAAAGTGAGCACCCACGGACATCATTGTCAGAATGGACCTGCTGGACCCATCATTCTAGCTTCGCAAATCTTACGTACATTCGGCGTCCCGTCCATGAAACGAAACCATTCTTCTTTCCGACCAAGCGCAATGTTCGCTTCGTCAGCAAGCCTGCTCCTAAAATTTTCTTGAAATAACTGCCTAGCCAACGGAGCTACTGCAATAGGCACACTCATGGCCACAAGCGGACGAGGTGGATAGCGCGTGAGCTTAAGTCGTCAGAGCATCTCAATTTGGAGCCGCCCGCGACACTCTACCATAGATTGTCTTATTTCGGAATTAGAACTGACGCGCAAGTAACAAGTTCTTGTTCGGAATATCCATTATAATGTGTGCTTCGTTCATCGAGGCGTCACGCATGGCCGGGGATTTTGGAGAAATGAAATGATGCAACATCCCGAGCCCAGTCGTGCTTCAGGGGCCTCCGAGCGAGTCGTTGCGCCGTAGTCCCTGGCTTATTCCACCTTTCGACTCATCTTTGACGCCGAATGTTATTCGAGAAACCTCCCCATGAATGGTAGATCAGACTATCCAGGAAGAGTTCAACGAAGGTACGAAGCTGTACTAGATCCCCGGCTTGACAACCACACGCTGGTTAACAGGGCTAAGGCGACACTCCGGACGGAAGAAGGTCCGTCTAACTCACTGTCAGAATTCGAAATTATAAATGATCAAGGACGCGTTACCAGACCGATCGTACGAGGATGCCGTCTTCCAGTTTTGGCCGCATTCGAGCACAAGGTTCTTATCTGCAGACCTCCAAGCTACCACGGCCTCGCCAATCGAACGGCAACTCCGCAGCCCGAGAGCCCAACCCCGCGCATGAGCCAGACCAACAAATTACTTACCGCGCGTAGGTGCCGCAAGGTTGGCAAGCACCGATGAGAACGGATGGTGCGCGTTCGTCACGGACGTCAGACCTTCGTCGATCAGCTGACCGGATGCACAGACCGCCACGCTGCTCAACAGAGCATGGCGTGTATAACTGGGGCGTTGAACTTGACGTGTTTCGCATATCTTGCACTTCCGCACGGGCCGGCTAATTCCCCGACTTTAATTTCTACGTATCTATCCTCCTGGACAGCTCGCTATTTGTTGCGCAAATACGAAACGGTCGACCCCGTTTTACGTCGGGCGATTCGCCAGACGGAACCCTTTCGATGGGGACTCGGATACGAACCGCGTGTCGCGCGCCATGGAAAACTGCCCC
>NZ_LFIQ01000098.1:0-13620 GCF_001189245.1 Bradyrhizobium pachyrhizi
CTTCTTCGGTCGCATCGTCCTCTCCGATGCACCACAGAATCACGGCTCGCGACAAAGGGGAAGCCACGAACGAATTTGCAGGATTTGTAGGTCTCAACCCTCCAATCCCTGCAATCTCAAACGGCTCTGAATCGAAAAAACAGACTCCAGCTCAATCGCTTAGAGCCTTTCACGGACAACTGCTTACTGTCGTGGTCCGGCGCGTCGGATCTGATGCCGTATGGGCGCTTCGCACAGATACATGGCTCCTACGTATACACATCCGACGGTTACAGCGACGCAGGTCTCGCCGACGCGGTATTCTTGGCTTGCATCACAAACGATGGCATCGGAGCGAAGCAGATTGCGAAGGTACTTTCGTGACTGCGGCAGGCACTTGGGAGTGTGTGACGACCTCAACGGCGATTTCGGATGAATGGCTTGATAGGCCGTGCGTAGGCGCAATAAGGCGCTGCATCGCAGAACCGACCGTCGATCCCGATGTCACTATCGCAAGTGATTGGCTGGAATGGATGCCGCTGGACCTCGTTCAGGACGATCCGTTTATCTGTGTCACACTTGGGCGATGGTTGTTTCCCGGCCAGAGTAAGGATGGATCTGCGAATGTTTGGGCTAGCCACGCTCCACGAATCCGTACCGCATTTCCGCCGGTGCCGGACGCCACGCGCCTAGTGTGCCTCGCCGGTGCCTGGACTGGTGCTCCCAGCCTCATCGGCCCACTTCGGAAAGCCAATGTTACGGCGCCGAGCACCGTCCTCGGAGAGGTCTTCACATTCGCTGCGCATGTTGCACTGCTACAGCGACCGAGCGTCGAGCTGAAGTCGACGATCGATACTTCCGCGACGCCGATCGCGCGTAGTGCGGTGCCTCCGCATTGCGAAATTGACGGGACGCGCATGAGGCTGTTCAGTCCAGAAGCACGTTGTGAAGCCTGGCCGCGTCGTGATCCACGACGCGCTCGCCGTCTCTCATGCAGAGCGCAATCGGATTCTGTTCGATACCCTTCCGATGGCAGAGCCGCCCATCGGTCCCGACCGACGAGCGCGATGCACCGGTCGATCCTTACATACCTCTACGGTATGGATGGCCATCCCTATGTTGCTGTAGCCAGCGGATTGCAACGAGACCGCTACGCCACGAAGCAATTTCAGCTACGCGACGGGAGCACCGATTCTGGGTGCTGCGGGTGTTGGTCGAAGCGAGGTCTGTCAACAGACGTTCGGATCACGCGATGCTACGAGGCAAGCCGCATAGGTGGCCAGTGTGACCTATCTCAGCAGAATCCTGACGGGTGCGACCGGCCGCAATGATATTGTTCTTGCGGCGCTGTTGATCACGATCATTTTCCTGATGATCATTCCACTACCGCCAGTCCTTATGGACGTGCTGCAGGCCCTCAATCTAGCAATCTCAGCTCTCCTCTTGATGGTGGCGGTCTATATTAGATCCCCCCTTGCGTTCGTCTCTTTCCCGTCGATGCTGTTGTTGACGACGCTCTTCCGGCTATCGCTTGGCATCGCCGCGACACGCACTATCTTGCTGCACGCCGACGCTGGCCAGATCATCAAGACCTTCGGCGACTTCGTGGTGGCCGGCAACCTCGTGGTGGGTGCGGTCACGTTCCTGATCATGACAATTGTGCAGTTCGTCGTGGTCACGAAAGGATCTGAGCGCGTGGCCGAGGTCGCTGCACGCTTCTCTCTGGATTCGATGCCTGGCAAGCAAATGAGCGTCGACGGCGACTTGCGTGCCGGCAGCATTGATATTCTAGAGGCACGTCGGCGCCGCGTTGCGATCGAGCGCGAGAGTCAGCTGTATGGTGCTATGGACGGCGCCATGAAGTTCCTCAAGGGTGACGCCATCGTGGGCTTGATCAGCATTGCCGTGAACATCGTCGGCGGGATCACGATTGGTTTGCTTCAAAAGGAAATGGTATTGGATCGGGCGCTCGAGGTCTATGCGATCCTGACCATCGGGGATGGGCTTGTTAGTCAGATACCGGCTCTCTTCACCGCGATCACGGCAGGCTTTATCGTCACGAGAGTAAATGATGAAGATAAAGGCGCCGATCTGGGCAATCCTATTGGCGACCATATCAGCGCACAGCCACGTGCCTTGATCGTTGGATCATTCATTCTCTTCCTGTTTTCGTTCGTGCCAGGCTTCCCTATGACGATCTTCATGATCCTAGCAGTAGCGATTGGGGGCGGCGGCTGGCAACTGCAGCGTATTCGGCGGCCCTCGTCACGGGCATTGGATTACTCGCCGAACCGAAGAGGGATCTTAACGGCGCCGGCCGAATCGGCCGGGCGAGGGGCAGCCGATGATGGCATCACGTTCACCGTACCTCTGATGGTCGACATTGGTCACGACGTTCAAGCCATGATCCAGCGCGATCTATTAAATGAGGAGTTGGCGAACGTGCGGCAGGCACTACTTCTTGATCTCGGTGTCCCTCTTCCAGAGATCAATGTGCGGGTCAACGACAGCTGCAAGGATGGAACGTACATCATCATGGTGAATGAAATGCCCTATGGTGAAGGACGACTGTGGTCACAACATGTTTTGGCGCGCGATACCCCTGAGAACCTCGAGACTATGGGCATTCCATTTGTTTTGGACAGGTCCTTTCTGCCTGAGATTGAGTAGTCTGGGTAGGCACTGCACATCGCGAGTCGTTGCGAGCTGCCAGCATCCCATTCTTCGAATCGAATCAGATTCTTGGCTACCATGTTAGTCGCGTTCTGCGCAGGCACGCCGACGAGTTCATTGGCATCCAGGAAACAAAAATTCTTCTGACCCGCATGGAAGCGCCCTTTCCAGACCTCGTAAAGGAGGTGCTGCGTTCAGCATCTCTGCAGAAAATTTCCGAGGTCTTGCAGAGACTGATCTCAGAAGGCGTTTCGTTGCGTAATGCGCACCATCCTCACGGCACTGGCCGCATCGACCCAAAATGAGAAGGACACCGTCATGCTGACCGAGCATGTGCGTTGTGCGCTCAAACGGCAAATCTGTTTCCAATACTGTTTCGGCATAAACCTGCTACCAGCCTACATTCTCACGCCGGAAGTGGAAGATACGGTGCGGAATGCAATTCGGCAGACGTCTGCTGGCAGCTATCTCGCCCTCGACGTGCGGACAACACGTCAGATCAATGACAAGGTACGGGAGGTGTCGGGCAACCTCGACCAGCAGCCGCACAAGCCGGTGCTGCTAACGTCGATGGATATACGTCGATATGTCCGTATGATCATCGAAGCCGAGTTTCACGGAATTCCAGTGCTCTCCTATCAGGAGCTTCCCCCCGAGATTTCCGTACAGGCACTGGGAAGGATATCGTTGCTATGAGGAACGCGGAAAAAGAGCAGGATATTCTGACCGGTGTTCAGACCAAACTCGCCTTGCGCGTGCTATCGGGTCCCAACCGGGGTGCTGAGACATGGCTAGACGCTGGAAGCCGACTTCGGCAGGAATGCCCACCTTGCGCCGCCGATCGCGGTCCTCAGTCCATTCCTTAGGAAGAGGCGGTAAGCGACAGGCAGGCTGGCGTGGTGGTTGGCAATCGACAGCGACACCGCCACCTGGCAATTATCCTGCTTGCCGAGTTGCCCGCAATATTGCCGTGCAACTCCAACCGAATGTCGCCCCTGCTTGGGAAATCCGGTGTCATCGATGATCCAGGCTTCGATGGGGCCCTGGCGTTCAATCGCCGGCAGGACCATCTCGCGTACCTTGCCCAGCACCTTCTCATCCGACCAGGAGCCGCTGCCGACGAAATGCAGCAGCGATTGATGCTGGGCCGCCGTCCGCTCCGGAGCCGTCACCGCCGCCATCGGCTCCACGCTCTTGCGACCGCCACAGGCCATCAGGCCGACGCAATAGTCGCGCAGCGGCGCCTTCCGATCAGCATGACCGATGACACTGGCAAGCCCTCCCAAATACGCCTCAAATCGCTTCTCGCTCGTCTTCGTGCCACGCCCGCTCATGTCGGCCTCATCGGCTAATGGTCCATGCTGCAACCATCATTGATTCTGGCCGGCGGTTTTGTGACTCGGTCAGACTAGATCGAAAAGACAGAATACTTCGATCGGCCCCAGTTTTGCGCTGACTTAAGAAGACGCTCGGCGGCCGTTTGGCGCCTCGCGGGCGTCCTATGCCGGGTCTGCAATTCGGAATTTAACGACACCCTCGAGCGGGATCGTCCGCAGCCACCATCCACAGCACCGGAGTCATACGGAATGGCGTTTCTGAACCTTATCCGTTATTGACCTCATCAAATGGGCCAGGGTTTTCCTCTCCTGGTGCTCGGTGCCAGCGCCGTCCGCATGTATTTTAAGCGGGCGGCGTTTGCCGTTTGTAGGCACGCTGCCAACGCCTGGCATGGCAGCGACTCGCGCTGTTTATGCCCACGTCCGGATACTCAATCATGCGAACCGCACCACCACCATTTCAAGGAGGGGGGCGAGCCCCAACCATGTGGCAGCATGAGCGGATAGCGTGTCCGATTCTCCGCCAGCAGTCCGACCTTCGGCTCACAAAATAGGAGTGGCTTATGACTCGCCGTATTACATGCATTGTCAAGCTGCCCACCCATCAAGACCACCATCGGCGCATTCAAGCCGTCGGCGGCTCAGGGTGGCAACACCCGGAAGAGACAGCCATCGCAAACGTAAAACGCGATCCGGACGCTTATGAGGTCACTGAACAAGGGAAGATGGCCAAGGTGGTCGTCAAAACCCACGATGGTCGCGAGTACCTGAAGACCGAGAATGATCGTTTTCTTCCCGACAACCTTCTGAGCCTCGACGACTGCCTGCGACTAGAACGTTAGGACGGATCGCACACCTCAAATGCATCATGCGGCGCCGGGCACTGTCCGTAGTTGAACCCCGGTGCCTATGGCCCGACTAGACGAGCTGCTTCCCTAGGCATCGTGACACGCGCGTCTGAAAGTAGACAAAGCCGGCTCAAGCGACGCGAACTGCGCGGCTCGAATTGCGGATTGCTGCCTGGCACGAAGAATGCAGAGCCTCAGCATGCCTAAGGCGCCCTCTCTTAGGCACGGCTACCATCGCAACTTGAAGCCGTGGATAGCCACTGAAGTTAGTGGCGCGTGACGTAGATGGTCGACGGCTGCTCGTGCGAAATATGGCGGGCGCTAGCGTCACGTCGCCACTGACTTCGAGCGAAGGCGCTTGATGCCCAGTCCAGCGTTTGGTTCGACGCGTCGGCAGAGATCAGGAAGGATCCTCGGCAGATGGAGAAAACGGTTAAAAGGCGAGCACTTTGTCTTGGCCTGTTTTTAGCCTGCATGACTGAGTGGCGCGTTCTGTTCTTGGTGAACTGCAATATCCCAGGGCCCCAGTATTGTACCGGTAATGGGGTCATCGCCTTCGAGAGACGCGAGGGACAAGATTGGGAGCGGCAATCCTTATTTGCCAAGCGTATCGCGACATTTCCTCCCGGCTCCTGGTTTGATCACATAGAGTCGAATGAACGAAACGTGCAAGAGAGTGCGAAGGCCTCGGCAAATTAACGCAGAGACCAACATCGCGACGCGGCTCATTGACGCCGGGCGTCTCGCAGCGATGGCACGCACGTGCGGCCTGAAGGCTGACGTCTCATACTACGTTAATGAATCGCTCAAGGAGTCTTGGCGAACAACGTCTCCAGAAGAGGCAAGAAAGATCGCCGAGCGATGAATATTATGGGACGCGGAGAGAAGGCCATGGCCGCACATGCCCTCGATAAAAAACGTGGTTCCGTTCCATCGAGCCGGATCGGCACAGGCATCGACTATGAGCCAGCCGTTGACGCCGTTGCAAGCAATCCGGAAATGGTTCGAAAACAGGATGAAGAGATACGACGCGGGATTGCCGGCATGGCGGCGCTCTAGGCGATTGAAGGTAATGGCCTTCTCGACCTTGGCAGCCAAGAGTGCTGTGAGTATCTCCGTCAGTGGCTGAGCGGGACGAGACGGCCCGCACATACGATCATTGGCCACGCTTAGGTGTTCCGGGCCTGTTTCGAGTATTTTGCGAACAGCAGGTTCACCGAGTCGGGGCGGGCGGAGTCCGAAAAAGGCCATCCTTAAAGTTCTTGAAGAGGCCGATCGCGACCCGAACTCCGCAGCGGTGCGCCTAGTGCCAATTGCCCAAAAAATGCTTGATACCTTGCCCGGTCGAAAACGCGAATGGATCGAAGTGGGGAGGTCTTCGAGAGAGCTGGTTGGTGCAAGCCTCATACCCCGGGCACTCAGGGGTTGGAGCGGATAAAATAGGAGGAGTCATGATAGTCCTGAAGGCGTATATCGGATCAGACCACAACTATTCGCGCACGTAAACATGGCGTTGCCAGCCACTCTCTCGGGTATGCGAAGCGGAATCCTCTTCTGGGATCGCGAATGATAACGGCGCTCACGTTAGTACCAGCCCACATAGAGGCAGAATGCGGTCCATCCTGCCATTGCCAAGATGGCCGTTATGTTGATCTGCTTTTGCGTCATGGTACTTTCGCGGTTGCGCCTTGGCCGAGCTGCGTTTGGTGGCGATTGACAAACACCAGCAGCTCAAGGGTTGTTATGCAAACTCCGCGCCGCCGAAGACGGCGTATCGCAGCAACCATCGGATTGAGGCGGGGCCGCGCAGCCATACCGTGGTTCGTTCAGGTGCTGTATCTAGGCGCGCAGCACGGCGACATTGCTGCGACTGGGGCGCGCCACTGGTTCCGCAACAACGTCAAGATGATGGGGCCGACGCTCGTCGAGCTCGTGAAGCCGACTTCGAATCGGCAACATGAGAGCGTCCCGCCGCAACAGACAGCAATCGTGTGCTGATGACGCAACATGCGCCGTGCGGCGAGTTTCTCGAGAATCGGGCGCGGTGTCATGCCGTCCCGGCTCGCGCGATGTCAGCACGGATGAACTGCGACACGCGCGGCCACCTTAACTCAGGAACTGAACGACGATGGCAATGGGTACGATTAAGAAATGGATCCGCGATCGCGGCTTTGGCTTCATCGCGCCAGATGATGGCGGTGCAGACGTATTCCTCCATGCATCTGCGCTGCCGCTGGGCACGGTGCCTGAGGTGGGCGCGCGCGTCTCGTTCGAGGTCAAGCTCGACCCGCGATCGGGCCGGATGCGAGCGTGCGACGCGCGCATTGCTGAGTGACGAGTGACTCATGAGCGATCATAAGAGCGGCGTCTCGGTCGTGCTGAACAACAGCGTCTCGCAGGTTCGCAGTACAATCATGCCGGATCTCGCGAGGCTCGAGAACAAGGAGGACCGCTCATTCAGCCTCACGTGTTCGAGAGAACCGCTCCAGCCGGTTCTATCAGCCGCATCCGACGTCAGTCTCGATGTAGAGCTTGTCGGTCTCGGTGCCGATCCAGAAGTTCGAGCCCATCTGGTCGCGGCCCCAAATGCCGCCCACCCCTTCCATCGCGTGCCGGGGCGTCCGACCGCCCAGCCAGGGCGTCGGCTTCTCCTTCAGATCACCCTCGATCATGTGCTCCATGGTGGCTTCATCGCAGAGCCGGTAGCGCAAACAGGCGCGCAGCATGTCCTGCAGCGCGCCAGCAAACCGGCCGCGCACAAACCCGTGGCGTTCGATGAGATGACGGGCCACGATGGTCTTGCCGGACCCGATATAGTCCTTGGTGCCGATAACGATCATTGGGTGTACACTCCTTCGAGCATCCGGTGTAAATCCGTACTTCTTTCTTTCGAGGCCGATCCGGTATCCCTTCCGGCATCCACGAACGAGTGGGGCGGAGAACCGCGATTTATCGGCTGGAAATTCGCAGTTTGATGTTATTCGGCGAGCGCCAGGCCCCCCTGCAACCGATCCAAGAACAGAAAGTCGCTTTGATCTTTTTGTATCTAGCCAAAGGCCGGGTCGCGCGTCACCCGCGGCCCCAACGCCACCGGAAGGACCCAAATACCTTCTCGGCGCAATACAGCGTCGGAGGATCGGACCGCGCGACTCGGAGTGTCCACCAAGATGCCTTCGTCCGCGCCGCATGCGAGCTGAACATCCCGGCGTGCACTGCTCTCAACATTTGTGCCGCGCGAAGCGTCCCCTATGAATGGGGACGCGAATACCAATCGGATACTTCGGTTGATCGTAAGGACGTGTGAGGCGGGCGCAACCAAAGTGTTGCTTCCCTCGGCGCAGCAATCACAAAATGATTATGCATTGAACTTGAGCGCACGGATCAAGTTCACGCAAGACTGTCTTGTCGTCATCGCAGCGTGAGACGATTATGCCGCTTTAGATTGCGTTAGACGAATTGCTCCCCGCTACACTCATACAAGTGGGGCTGTTGTGACAAAAGCAGCAGCAGCGCTTACCCACTTGATATCAGTGCGTCGTAGCGAAGCAATTGGCATGCCACGCTTTGCGAGCCGCGCGTCGAGAGCGAAACCAGTTTCTTCGCGACGCGACCGTGAAATCGCGGCCCGTTTGTGGCGGCTTGCCGCCGAACGTCTTAAATCCTACGCGCATGAACGCGACAACATGAACATTTTGCGCGTGACGGCGATCGGCCCAACTGCTTTCTCGAGGGGTGGTATGCGCTCCCACACGACGGAGTTGGATAAACACGAAGACCGAAAGCTGTCATCCATGCGGCGCATCACCCTCCTCAGAGCCACTGGTTACAGTACTCCCACGGCTGAGCGCTCCAGAATCGAGATGTAGCGACGACGCCCTCGATATCGGGGGGCTTCTGCTCGTGTTGCATATTACCTGTGGTGGGTAAGAGGAAACATTTGTCGCGCGGGCGGTTGGTTGCTCTCGGGAAATTTATCGCGCTCTCCACTGGCCGATTTCAGATATGCGACATGGCAGCTAAAGCGCCATGCTGTCGCTCTCCAAGTAATCCCCTCTTCTTTGGCACGGTAAATGCACGTCTCCTGCAACGCGCACGACCTGAGGAGAAATCATCCTATGATCACGCACGGAAGCTCAAGCCTACTCGGCAGAACCAAGTCCAGATGAACCGGGAAGCCGCGCAATTCAACGAACAGCGTTATCAGCCATCGCAATGGTCTACGGCGATGGATTGAGGCTCGGCGAAAGCCGAACATTCCTCTTTGCAATGGAGAAGCCTAATGTCCAGAGTCACAGATGTTCTTGTTGCTTTTGATACGGAATCCATTCTTCAGAGGTACGCGAATCCGAGCAAAAAACCAGACAGCCCCACTCTCATTGAGCCCCGCCATGTCTACATGATCACCAATCAAGACAACGTGCTCCATGGACAAGCGGGCGGCGAGCTCGACCTGAAGGCCCAGGTCGGGGATTTGATTCGTTGGCGCGAGACCAGCCTCTCCCTTGGATTCGAGAAGTCAGTGATCTTCTATCGCTTCATCGGAAACGTAGGGAACGAGCTGATCTCGACGCCGACCCCGCGGAAGGCGGAGGCCTCGTTCGCGCATCCCAATCCTAGCAATCCGTCCGTGCCGACATGTCAGACAATTGCCAACTATTATTGGTCCTCGGAAACATTGGCTATTGGACGAGTTACCTACCATTTCAACTTCATGATCGTCGATCGCAATTGCAGCGCGCTGGGATACTTCTCGTGGGATCCGTTCATCAGCATCCATAATTGATTCGGATGATCACCAAGGCATCGAAGAAACCGCGCGGCGAGGCAACGGCCATGATCCCGCCCACCGTCTACTCCGAGGGTGGCATGAAATGGTAGGTTCAAAGCTTGCTGACGGACGCGTGCCGACCTCACCCGACTCCCTGGCGGATCGACCTTATCGACCAGCTGTCGCTTTTTTCGTCGCTCTCGAGTAAGACCGATCCGCCGTCAGCCCCATCCAGTTCGGCCGGCCCCAAGCACTTGGAAGCTCCGGCGGTTGCCGAGCACTCCACGGTCGGGAGGAAGGGAAACAGAAATGGCCCAAAAAAGGTCCTCAACCAAGAGACAGCGCTCCGAGTCTCACGTTGCCGTTCTCATCATCGTCGACGCAGAGACACTGCTGTCACGGTATCCGAATATCAGTCTCTCGCCCGATGCGCCCGTACGCATCGACAGTGAGCATATCTACGTGCTGGCCACGCGCGATGGCGGGCCGCTCGGGACCAATGACGGCCATCTCGATCTGGCCGTCACGCCTGGCGTCCATCTGCGTATCCGTGGAAACGCGCTGGCCTTGAGAGGTGAGCATATCGTCGCGTTTTATGGGATCGCGCAGGAGCACGCTGGCGTCCTTTCCCCCTTTGAGTTTGTCCTGAGACAAGCCCTGACCGTCGCGACACCCAACTTCGAGAATTTATTGCAGCCGAGCAACCAAAGCATCGACGATCATTTCTGGCAGAGTCAAGTGCTGGCCGATGGCGTGGCGCCTTGCGATCTGAACTTCATGGTCTTGAACAAGGCCTGCTCGGCGCTAGGATACTTCCGATGGCGTCTGCAGATCAACGTCGCGGGTCTCAGGGAGGTGCCGTAGTCGGGCTGCTCCGGGCGCCGTCATTCAATCCCGAACTCGGCTGGGAGTTCTGTGAGGACTACTGGAATAGCCAGTTCTCGGAATGTCGCTCGGCCTGTTTAGCGGTTGAAATTCTATCTATCGACGAGGGTTGGTACTGGCCACGTCGCATTGGGCCGGCCCCACTTCCTACGGTTCCTCGATCCGACCGTATGTTTCGACAATGTGTAGCGTCGTAAGGTGGTGGTCTTGCGTTCTCGCCTCCGCAATGTTGGCAAGCCGACGACCGGAGGGGAAGGTTAGGCGAGCGCTGATATTGAAGTGAGGGTATTTGCCTCGGATTCTTGGGTGCAATTCAGCGGCAACTGCTACATCCGACGCAGCAATGTGCCTGCCGCCCCAAACCTCTATGATCTTGTCTAAAGGGTATGATCGACCCAACATCCTCTTGGTTAGTATTTGTGCGTCCAGCCAATGATAGGCAATCCTCACACAGTCGTCGTGTCCATGTTCAACTCTTGCGTGTTGATAGTTGACACGCTTTTTAGCGCCCGCAATTTCGGCTGCTGAGAGCATGGTTAGCGCTTTCGACATCGAGAACATGGCTCTGCTGACACGCTCGCGAGGTTAGTCTTCACGGCTGTCGGAAGTTACTACCAAGCTTGGTAGTTGCTAGTCGCACAAACGACGCTCATTTAGGTCTTTCAACCAATCCTCCACGCTGCCGTAATGCTCTCAGTGCTGAATGGTGATCCTGCCTTTCGGGCTCAAGACTGCACCCGGATTTGATAGGCGCTCGTCGCCACTCGCGGTTATTGGCGAAGGGGCCGAATTTGAAATGCAACGCCACCCGATTTGAAATGCAACGCCACCCGATTATCGGCTGTCGAACGATCTCAATATATTCCCCTACCTCGTTCTCAATAGCCTGAATGTACCAAACCCTGGAAAAGCTGAGATGATCGGCGCTAATGCTTCTCTGTTCCGGTGGAAAGCGCCGATCACGGCTTCGGCGGAGCCGTCGATCAGATGAACATTCGAAAGCTCAGCGCCGTATTCATTCTTGCCTCCATAGCTGACATGAATGAGTGTCGCGGATTGATGTTCGTGATACTAGGGCCAGCACCCAATAAAATCATTGCCGGTTGAATAGCTTGCTGATTCCATTGCTGTACGATTCGGGGGCAACGTCGATGCGACGCAATCTATTCTGGCTGAACGACGATCAGTGGCGGCAGATCGAACCTACTTGCCGACAGAGGTGCGCGGCAAAGAGCGCGTGGACGACCGCCGAGTGATTAGCGGCATCTTGCATGTGATCAAGAGCGGTTGTCGATGGAGCGATTGCCCGCCGGAATATGGTCCGCCGACGACGATCTACAAGCGCTTCGTGCGCGGGCCGAACGCGGCGTGTGGGAGCGGTTGTTCCGCGAACTTGCGGCGCGCGGTCGATCGAGCGCCACGCAGATAATCGACAGCACGCAAGTTACGGCGCACCGCTCGGCCTCGGGGGCAAAAAGGGGGAGCACAAGCAGGCTATTGGCCGCTCACGCGGCAGCCGAAACACGAAAATCCACGCAATCGCAGATGCGCACCCGCGCGCCTTTGGCCCCCATCCGCGCAGTGGGGCCATGTTGGTCTTGATCCAGGTCTCGTCGATAAAGACCAGGCGTCGGGGATCGAGATTGGCCTGCCATGAACGCCAGCGCTGGCGTCTACGCGCGATGTCTGCGCGAGCTCGCTCGAGGGCGAGCAGCGTTTTTTTTGAACCGCAGCCCTTCGCGTCGCAGAAATAGCCAAACCGCATTGTGGGAGACCTTGATCCCGCGCGCGGCGAGTTCATCCTTTAGGTCGTGAAGCGTCAAATGCGGCGTCTGACTGATCCGTTCCTTGATGAAGGCGCGATGCGGCTCAAGTACGGGCTTCCGATGGCCACCCATCTTGCCGGGCGCTACCGTAGAACACGCGCCGCAAAATGAAGCCGCCCGACGACGTCACCGGGATCACCTTCTCCTCGAAGTCGGTCGTGCGGCCTTTCGGCAGTGGCGCCAGCGCCTCCTTCTCGAGCGCGATCCGCTTGACGAGGTTGGGTTGCGCCGGCCGACAATCTCGTCGACAAAAGCCCGGTAGGCATCGAGACTGGCGAAGTCGCGCGTGCCCCGCAGCAGCAGCGCATCCTCCAGCGCTCGTTTAAGATGGCCGTGCGCACTCTCGATCGAGCCGTTCTCGTGTGCGATGCCCGCATTGTTGCGCGTTGATGTCATACCGTAGTGGCCCATCAGCGCGGCGTAGCGCTGCGTCTGATCCTCCCGCTCGTCGGCTGCCAGATTGCGGAACGACGCCGACAGACTGTCGCTACGATGCTCCCGCGGCACGCCGCCGAGCGGCCACGGAGCGTTCTGCAAGCCTTCCGCCAGGGCGACGAAGCTTTCGCCGCCGAGCACGACGTGGGCATGCTCGAAGCCGGAGAACGCCAGCCCGAAGTGATAAAGCCGGTGATCGAGCGCCTCACCCGCGATGGCGACGCCGAGCGCACTCGTGTCGGTAAAATCGGACAGACCCAAACGGCCGCGCTCGTGCTCCTGGCGGAAGATCACGTCCTGTTCGGGGCCGTTGAGCACCCGCCAGGCATGGATGCGCCGCTCCAGCGTGCGTCGGATGTTCGCCTTGAGGTCGGGATGCCGTCGGCGCAGCTCGTCCAGCACGCCGATCACGCGGATGCCGGGCGCCGCCTTCAGGATCGGGATGATCTCGGCGTCCCAATAGGGCGCAAGCGGATCGGACCGTCGGCGGCCTCGCGGCGCCTTCTTCTGTGATGGCGGGCGCGAGTCGTCTTCTATGCGGTATGCACTCGCCTTAGAGAACCCTGCTTTGGCCGCGGCGGCCTCTCGATGCGCCCGTCATCAAGGTATAACGTCAGGCCGTCCCAATGACGCAGCGCATAACGCAAAGCCTTCGCCGTGTCGCTCTTGTGCGCGAGGTGATCAAGCGTTGCCTCAAACCACTGCTTCAAGGCTGCAGCCAGAGGCCGGGCATGCGCTTGTCGGCCCGCGCGACGCTCAGCAGCAGATCGGCCGCGGAGGGCTTTCTCGACCGCGTAGAGCTGGGCGATGCGCTCGAGGCCTCGCGGGCAACCGGAGCCGGCGCCAGCGAAGCCTCGCGCTCGATCTTC
>NZ_LFIQ01000098.1:13630-15820 GCF_001189245.1 Bradyrhizobium pachyrhizi
TACGCGAGCGTGCCGGACAGTGCGTCCGCACCCGTCTCTCGGGTCATGGTCTTGTAAGCCTCATAGCCATCGCAATGGATGATGCCGCGGTAGCCCTCAAGCAGGCTCAAGCCATGGAGGGCCCCACGGCCCGGTGCATAGGCGTAGACCACGCCCGGTGGGTCAGGTCCGGCCCAAGGCCTGTCATCGCGCGAGAGTGCCCAGAAGTAGCCGGTTTTGGTCCTGCTGCGCCCCGGATCCAACACCGGCGCCGGGGTCTCATCGACGGAAAGCTTCGCGGAGGCGAGCAAAATCTCGCGCAGACGGCGCCACAAGGGCTTCAATTCCTGGGCGGCATAGCCGACCCAGAAGGCGAGTGTGGAACGGTCGATGGCGATACCGTGCGTCGCCAGCATCTGCGCCTGGCGGTAAAGCGGCAAATGCCAATGATACTTGGCATCAATCACATGCGCGACCGGCCGCAATCCACCCCTGATCAGTCGCTCCGGCGCAGCGTGCTTGAGGACGACACCATGACAGGCGCGGCAGGCCAGTCTGGGCCGGCGGGTGACGATCACCCGGTACTGCACCGGAACGACGTCGAGCCTTTGGCTCTCATCGCGGCCAATCTCAACGAGATCGCCTTTGCAGGACGGGCAGCAGGTTGCAGTCGGCATCAGCGTTTCGACGATGCATGGCAAAATGCTCCGGCAGCTGACCACGATTGGCCCTGCGCTCGGCAGCTCTCTCCTCGCGTGTTTTGGGATCGACGCGATCATCGGTTGCTTCGAGAGCGGCGACGGCCTGATCGATATCCTCCAGAACAAGCTGGAGCTGATCAGCGTCTAGTGTCCTGAACCAGAAGTTCGCAACATCGGGTGGTGTTTTGCCGGGGCATTGTAACGGCAGAAGCGCTCGATGGAAGCAAGGATGTCATTCATCGGCGGATTTGGTCCATCGGAACGGTTTGGGATCGGCGTTGTGTCGTTCGATGAACGAGGCGATGTCGGCCCTGAGGGCGGCCACGCTGCGATAGACGCCGCGCCGGATCTTCTTATCGGTGAGGAGTGCGAAGAAGCGCTCGACCTGGTTGAGCCATGACGAACTGGTCGGGGTCAGGTGCACGTGCCAACGCGGCCTTTTGGCCAGCCATCTGCGGATCATTGGGGTCTTGTGCGTGACGTAATTGTCCATGACGAGATGGACGTCGAGTTTGCGCGGTACGGCAGCTTCGATCTCGTCAAGGAACTTGCGGAACTCGGCGGTGCGGTGGCGCCCGTAGCACTTGCCAATGACCCGTCCGGTCGCAATATCGAGGGGCGGCGAACAGCAATGTGGTGCCATGCCTTTTGTAGTCATGGCTCCTTCGGGCCGCCTGGCCGGGACGCATCGGCAGCATCGGCTGGCTGCGGTCCAGCGCCTGGATTTGGGACTTCTCATCCACGCACAGAACGATGGCGTGCTCCGGCGGTGAGACGTAGAGGCCCACGAACATCGCGCACTTTGGCCACGAAGTTCGGATCGGTCGAGAGCTTGAACGTCTCCATCCGGTGCGGCTGGAGCCCGAAGGCTCGCCAGATGCATTGGACCGTCGACACCGATAGGCCACTGGTCTTCGCCATGTCGCGGGAGCTCCAATGAGAGGCGTTCTCAGGGCAGCTCGCCAACGTTCTCACGATCACGGCCTCGATGCGGGCATCGTCAATCGTGCGCGGCGCGCCGGAGCGCGGCTCGTCGTGCAGCCCGGCCACGCGCTACTCCATAAAACGCCGCCGCCACTTGCCTACGGTCTGCCGGTCCCCAGCCTGGCCGCCACTTCCGTGTTCTGACCACCTTCCGCACAGGTCAGCACGATCCGGGCCGTCAGCGACAGGCCTGTGCCGTCTTCCGCTGCATCGTCAGCGACGTCAGTTCGCCGCGCTCGTCGTCGCTCAATATCAGGGGGGCAAGTTGCTGGACCGCCATTGGAGACTCCGTCGCTGTTTGCCTCCATCATTGGCACAGCGACGCGAATCTACTGCGAATCTACGATTGCGAACTTGTGACTCAGGACACTAGCTTCTCCGACGATCGACCGAACTGCGCGTCTTTTGCAAGCTTGAGCAACCGCTCTAGCCTGGCGCAGCGCTCCAGCAGAGCCGCGGCAAAGGCACGCAACTCGGCCGGGTCGCTCGGCAGCTGATCAGGCAAATCACTCATTGGTCCGAGTCT
>NZ_LFIQ01000098.1:15830-31385 GCF_001189245.1 Bradyrhizobium pachyrhizi
TCATTCGCATGACGCCGTCAACAACCGGCGGCCACTTGAAGGCGCTGCCCTCAAGCCGCTTCCAATACAGCACAAGGCCACTGCCATCCCAGACGACGATCTTCGCCCGATCAGCGCGCTTCGCACGGAAGACCACCGCCACGCCCTTCATCGGATCGTGGCCCAGCGTCTCCTTCGCCAACAGCGCCAGGCCATCCGCGCCCTTCCTGAAGTCTACAGGTCGGGTTGCAACGTAAATCATGAGGCCAGCGGGAGCCGTCAGCATAAGCGTATCCGGCGCAACGCCACAAACACATCACTCAGCACGGCAAGCCGACGCGTTCCGCACACCTCCACCCGGGCCCCCAGGGATTCAATCGTACGGCGGCGGCTTCCGGCGATCCGGAGGGCGCGGCAGCCGCCGATGGCGACGTGTCCGACACCAAAGGCACGAATGTTACTGTATCCGCCGAAGCCGGCAGCACCAGTTGACCTGAACCCGCCCGGCGCCGCCAGTCATGCACCTGCTGCGGCCGGCAGCCATGGCGGCGTGCGATATCTGTTACAATCACACCCGGCTCAAGGCTTTCCGCGACGATCTGCGTCTTCAAATCATCCGGCCACTGCTTCCGGCCTCCGCCAGCGTACACTTCGATACGCTGCGTCAACGGTCGTCTTATGTCGCCCGAATGGTCGTCCATTGTGAGCACCCTTGCAGAAGATGACTCTTCTAACGGTGCTCATAGGTCTACGCACAAACAATCTGATGGCCTCGGAGCCCCGCTTACGATGAACGGATGACTCTAGCGAGAAGGAACAAGCGTGGCGGTAGTGCCGACTGAAGATGGGCCAGCGACACGACAGGAATCAAAATGCTCCTTGCCCTCAGCGAAGCCGCAAGGTGCGTTCGACGGTGACGGCTTCGCCGCAGGCGGGGTAAGTCCGGCCTTTGTATCAATTGGTAGAAGAGCGCTATGGACGAGCGCGATGACGATCCTGATCGGTTCCGGTGATCAGGATCGCACACACTTCGGCGCAAGGCGGCCCTTCGTGGACGATGCCGCCGAGCCTGGCCGCACAGGCCCCGCGACGAGCTGATCGCCCGGACTCAGGACGCGACCATGCTGCACGGCGAGTTCGCGCTCGCCTCAAGCTGGCGCTTGTCGTTCATGCGGCCGTCCGGCGACAGCTCCGAGGGCCCCTTTTTGGCCGCAGTGGCCTTCAACGCAAGTTGCTGCGCAGGAATGGGCTCCGCTTTTGTCGGACAATGCATAACGTTCCAGCGCGACATCGACGATGCGATTGGCCAGCGCCGGAAAGCCCAGGCCCGCCGCGCGGGCGGCGAGCACATACGAAGCGCCCTGCCCGAGCGCCGCCATGGAATTGATTTCCAGCACGAACGGCTGTCCGGCGCGGTCCACGCGGATATCAACGCGGGCATAATCTCGGCAGAAGCACGCGCGGAACGTCGCGACTGAAATGTCGCGTAGTCGCTTTGCGAGGTCCTCGTCCACGAGGGCCGGACATATTTTCTCGGGTTCGGCCGCAGCGCGATGCGACTTGTCCTCCCAGGTGATCAGGCGAACGGGCCGGTCGGCGAAATCATGCTCTACCAACGGCAGGGTCTCGATCACTTCGTTGCCGAGCAATGCGACGCAGATTTCGCGGCCGTCGATGTACTCTTCGACCAGCGCATCCTGATCGTATTGCGCAACGATCGCGTCCACGGAAGGCTTCAACAGAGCCGGCTCGTGCACGAGCTGCAGACCAAAGCTCGTCGATTCGTGACGCGGCTTCACCACCACCGGAAACTGCAGCTCGCGGACCGCCTCGGTGCCGTCCCGCATGACTTGGAAATTCGGCGTCGGGACGCCGGCAGCACGGATGAGCTCCTTGGTGATCACCTTGTCCAGGGCGAGTGCGTGGCCGAGCGGGCTCGACCCGGTGTACGGAACGCCTCCCATCTCAAGCATGGCCGGAACATGCGTGTAGCGGCACTCTCCCTGAATTCCGTAGGCCATGTTAAATACGATGCCTGACGGCCGCCCCTGGCGATCCGGCGGCATGAACCGCTCCAGCGTGGCGAGCAGGGTTTTGTCACCCTCGCAAAGGAGGGTTTCATGCCCTCCGTCGCGCAGGGCCGCGATCACGTTTTCGACGGCGTTGCGCCCGTACTTCTCGGGACATATCTGTCCGAACCGGTTGATCACTCCCAAGCGATCGCTGTTCCAAACGACAGCTGTGCGCATGTCAGACTCCAATTGATATTCCAAGTCATCACTTGCTCCGACCACCGCGGGTCGGCATCCGCTTCTCAACTAGGGGTTCCGTCTTTTCTCGAACGAACGGGTTCATGCCTTCGAACAAGCGAACGTCGAGATACTTGTTGATCAGCAGAATGCTGCCGGCGAGCGCCAGCACCATTTCGGGGAATCGGAGAAAGAACTTGAACGTGCCCGGCAGCTTGATCAAGCTCACGATCAGGACGGCCGCGATCACCGCCATCAGTGTCCGCCAGAGGGCTTCGGCCAAACCGTCCTGGTCGAGCACCTTGGCGAAGCTCTCGCAGGTCAAGCACAGCGCGATGACGGGAAACAGGGAAATCTCACGCAGCCATGCGATATTCCACCAACTTCCGATTATCAACGGCACGAACAGACACGTCGAGGCGAGACTCAACAGCACGCCGAGGCGCGAGTAGCTGTGATTGGTCGTGAGCAGCCGGCGAAGCCCGACCATGACCACAAGCACCACTAGAACGAACGCGAGGCTGATCGGAATACCCAGGATATTGAACCCCATCGCCAGGAGGATGGGACGAAAGAAGCTGAGGACCTTCACGCCGAGCGTTAGCCGGAAAACCGCGACGATCACGGCGCCCAGCGCTACCAGCAGCACATTTTCGGCCGCGGCGTGAAAATGTGCAGGCACGTCGGCAAGCGAGAATAAGCCTGTCGTCACGGCGGCGGTCGGGAAGACCGGAATCTTCGCTAGCGCGATCCCGACCGGAAGCGCGAACAAGAAGACCAAGAGCCAATCGGTCCTAGCTATCGCGCCCGTCGACTCGGGCGGGGTGGTCGATTTTTCGATCACTGGAACGTTCCCGCCGTTCCGTCACGCCGGGGGTCAGCCGCCCCCGTCACGCCGCCGTCCGGCGAGAACTGCAGCGCGTGCACGGCCGCCATGGCGTAGCTGTGGCGTGACCGGATGACGGGTTCGCGCCCGCTCGCCAGGAGGCTACTCAGCAAGGCGTCGTCCGCGGCCGGCCGCTCGATCCAGACCTTGCCGCCCACGAGCCCGTGCACGCGCGGCGCATCGACGGCCGAAACGATGTCACGGCCGTGATCGATGACGTCGCACGTGACCTGGAGAATGGCCGAGATGATGCGGCGGCTGCCGGCCGCGCCCAGTGCAAGCAATGGCGTTGCGGCGGGGCCGCCCAACACCAGCGTCGGCGCGATGTTCGAGCGGGGCCGGCACCGCGGCGCGAGCGCATGAGCATGCGGTGTGCGCGGACAGGTGCAGAGATAATTGTTGTAGACAAAGCCGAGCGTGCGGTGGGCGACCTTCGCGCCGAATACCGATTGGATCGACTGAGTCAGGCTGACGATCATGCCGTGCCGGTCGCACGCCACCAGATGGGTTGTATCGCCGGGCTCTTCCGCGCAATCGGCCGTGAAGGCGAGCTTTCGCGAGCCAGCAATCGCGGCCGCAACCCGCCTTGCATGATCCTGACTCAGCGAGTCGCGCAAAGTTAGCGCGGGCTGCTGAGAGCTCATGTGCTCGCGTTCGCTGAACGCCGCCGGCACGGCAAGGGCGAGCGCCTTGCGCCATCCGCTTTCCGATCTCGCAAACCCGTGCTCCGCGAGCTCTTTCAACAGGTTGAACGCCATGAGGAGCTGCGGGCCGCCGTTCGGCGCCGGAGCACTGACGATCCGGCAGCCGGCGTACTCGACCGACAGCGGATCTGTCTCGACCGGCGGAGCGCAGGCTGAGAGGTCGGCCGCAGTGATGAGCCCGCCGCACGTCGCCATGTCCGCCGTGATCCGGCGGGCAATGGAGCCCTGGTAGAAATCCTCGATGCCGCGACGCACGAGCTCGCGGAGCGTGACCGCCAATGCGGGCTGGCGGAACGTTGAGCCGGCGGGCGGCGGCCGGCCGTCCGCCAGGAACAACTCCGCCGCCGCGCCGGCGCGTAGATATTGGGCCACCCATCGGCACTGCCGATGCTGCAGCTGCGTGATGGGATAGCCGTCTTCCGCGATCCCGATCGCCGGCGCCAACACCTGGGCGCGACTGAGCACGCCATATTGGCGCTGCGCCCAGTCGAGAGTCGCGGGAGCCGACGGAACCGTGCAGGCGCGATGACCGCGGCGCTGCTGGATTGCCGTGATCGTCTCGAGCGATGCCGCTGCGGGTGCGCGCGACTGTCCGTCGATGATCCGGATTGATCCGTCGGTGCGGCGCACGAGCATCGACGTCTGTCCACCCAGCCCGGACGCGCTCGGTTCGCAGACGGACAACGCCCACGCGGCGGCGACCGCCGCGTCCATGGCGTTGCCGCCCGCACGCAATGTGGCAAGCCCGGCTTGGGTGGCGAGCGGAAAGGCCGTCACCACCGCTGCCCGGCTTGCCGGCTTGCGTCCCTCCGCGGGCGTAACGCCGCTGCGCTCTCGATCTGCGATCAGCATCGCGAGCGCTCCGGGTCAGGCTTCCGGCAAATCGTCGAGCCAGTAGGCGTCCTCAACATACGGCCGGGAGAAGATCTTGCCGAGCTTGTCCAGATATTTGTTCTGGTGGTAGCGCATGTACACGCGGCCATCGTCGCCGAGGTCGAGAATTTCGATCTTCCCGGTATAATGCGACATGATGTACTTGAACGTTTTCTGGATCCCGCTCAGCAGCTGATTAGCCCCTTTGGCGATCTCGATGCCGCGGGCGAGCGGCACCTGAAAGTGCGACGCACCTTTCACTGGTCGCCCCTGGAATAGGTAGTACGGCCGCACGCCGATCTCATGGCACTTGGCGAAGGTGTCGGCGATGATCGCGGGGTCGTCATTCACGTTCGCGAGCAGCACCGTCTGATTGAGGAACTGGACGCCATGCGCGCGCAGCCCGCGGATGCAATGCTCTGCTTCGGACGAGATTTCGCCTATGTGATCGAAGTGGGCGACGATGATCGGCGTCTTGCCCGCCTCGCGCATGCGCCGGAACAGAGCAGCGAGGGTCGGATCCTCCAGCCGCTTGGGAGAGAAGGCCACCATCTTGGTTCCCAAGCGGATGGAGGTCAGATGCGGAATCGGCAGCAGGTGGTCGACGATCATTTCGAGCTTGGTGGTGCTTAGGATGAACGGATCACCGCCCGAGAGCAGCACATTGTTCATCTCCGGATGCGCGCCGATGTAGCGAGCCACTTCAGCGAAATCCGGCGCGATCTCGTCGGAATCCTTGCCGACAATGCGCTTGCGGAAACAGTAACGGCAATATGATGCACAGCGATCGGTGACGAGCAGCAGTCCTGTCTGCGGGTATTTGTGTTGCAAGCCGGGCACGACGGTGTTGGCGTGCTCGCCGCTCGTGTCAAGGCTTCCGGGACTTTCGAATTCCTTGAGCGAAGGCTCGACTATGTGTTTCAGCTGCTCGTAGTATCGGTTCTTTTGAATGTGCTCGCGATAGAACTTCGTGACGTGGTATTGCGTGATGTCATTCGCCTGCAACTCTTCTTCTGGGACGAAGCGCGCACATTCGATGAAGTTCATGAGCGTAGCATCGGAGGGAACCATCTTTTCTGACTGCACTCGTGCCTCGGATACAAGACCCTCCCGCACTGACTCAAGCATCAAGATACTCCCATCCTCTTATTAGACGGAGTCTAAGCGTTAGCCCCCGGCGCGTGGATACCCGATCGGGTCGAGTGTCACTCGACGTTGTAGTAATGTCGGAGAATCGCGTTTATTCCTCGACATCCGACAATTCGTAACAAGCAATTGGCATGCCAATGGTGCGGTCCTGCAGAAATGGTTTAGTTTACGCGTTTCACCGCCATCTTCGTACCGCATTGGAGGAAACGTTGTATTCTCACCATTGTGTGTCGTGTCACGATTGGGTCATGAGATTGGGGGGATGCCCCCATTGATGGGTCATTTCACCCGCGACTTGCGGCTGCGAAATTGCATGAGGTTGAGCGCGAGAGCGAGGCACTCAAGCGGGTCTTGGACGTGCCGCGACGCACGAGCTATCGCCAAAATTTGGTGACGGCCGGGCCGGTCAGGCGGCCGCGGTTGCGGGCTGACGGTCGATCTGTTTGACGATGACCTCGACCCCATCGTTGAATGTCACATCGAGAACGAGTTTTGGCAACCGGTTGTGACCATCGAGACGGCGCCGGCTTTTCTGGGCTCCTTCGACCAGTTTGAAGACCATCGCGAGGGCTGTCCTGTTCGACAGGCAGCCCTTTGCCCGCGCACCGTGACCGCTGGTTGGGGAGGCGAGCGAGACACCATTGGACGCCAATCTCTGATCGGCGAAAGACCCAAAACGTCGCCAGCCCCCGAATTTGATTTGGCCAGCAGGATTAGGATCGCCCTTTTTGTTGTTCCACGCATATTGGATCTGACGGAGCAGGAGGGCGGATCGTTGACGCGAAAGTTGAGGCCATAGCGCTCGCACTCTTGCGGATCACCGGGGCCGGGTCCGGCCTGGTCGCCATCGAAGATGCCGCCAAGAACAGACAACTGGTCGGTGAAGTTGACGAGAAGACGGGCTCCCATCGAATGGCGGCGCCGCTCGGCAGATCCAGCGAGGTGATCGCTGGCCAACACATCGAGCCGTTTGTCAACACGCCGGTGTATTTGGTGTTGAAGAACTCGCTGTCGGCCGCGAGTTGTCCCACCTTTAGCGAGACTTTCTTATTGCCCCACTGCTTTTCGAAATAGACCTCATCGAGACGGGTGGATGGCAAAGCCTCGATGCCGGCCGATATAGGTGGCTGCAATTTGACGCCGTACTTTTGCAAGGGATTAGAGAGAAGACCAAGCGTCTTTTCCTCCACGGTGCTTTCGCCCCTGTCGGGGTCGGTCGGCTTATCCTCGTCGGTCTTCTTGTCCTCCTGGGCGGCCGCTGTCCCCGCCGCAAGCAACATGGCGGCGAAAAATAGTTGTCCAAGGCGCCTCCAGGTACGTCTCACAGTTTCGATCCTGAGCGGCGGGGTGCAAGCGCATCGAGCCATGTGGTCGCTTTGAATTCAAGCCCCGCTGAATGTGGAGCGGCATTGCCGTGACTCACCTAACTTATGTTGACGATGAAGCGAAAAAATTCCGTCAGGATCGCGTGGGGCAGTCAACGACCGGCCAGCGCAACCGGAGCCCCCTCGATGGTCTAGAGATTGAGCCGGGCGGCGCGGCTTTCATTGGTAGAGCTGCAGAGCCATTCTGGGCGCGAGCATGTCGGCGCATTGGCCGAAAGTTCCCTGTGTCTCTCATTCGCACGCCGGGTTTGTCAGACACTTGCCTGCAAGCATGGCAACTGCTGGATTCGCAGGCTGTGAACACGTTGCCAAGAAGCCACGCCATCGAACGGAATGGACATTGGCGGCGTCATTATCGTGGCGGCGCTCGCGCTCGCAGCTTATTGGTGAGGAATAAATGGGGTGACATTTTTGGAGCCCCACCAGTTTGTTTCTAATGCGTTCATTGATCAGCGCCAGAATTGGCGGCAAGCCAATTCGTGATTGGAGCTAGTTGCGAAATGAATTTTGACAATCAGTCCAGGACTAACCTAACCATTCGGTCCCCACGCATTCAGCTATGACTTCTGCCGATCAAGCGAATGAAAGCCAGAGCAGTGAAACGCGCTTTGGATTCAAAGCAACTGGTTCGATCGTTTAACCCAGCGCACGGTGTCGGACAAATCGTTGCCGTTGAAGAGCAAACGGTGGCTGGCGTTCGCCTTGAGTTCTTTGTCATCTATTTCGCAAAGAGCAAGATGACGCTACGCGTTCCAACGAGCAAAGCGACAAACACCGGTATGCGTCACCTATCCGATCCAAACTCCATCCAGCACATACGACGAATCCTGGGTCAACCACCTCATAGGGGGCGAGGCAATTGGCCTCGACTTGCTCAAGAGTACGAAAGCAAGATCAATTCGGGTAATATTGTCGCCATTGCTGAAGTGATGCGCGACCTCCACCGACGCGCTACCAGCCCAGACCAGAGCTACGCCGAACGGCAACTCTACACGGCGGCGGTTGATCGCTTGTCCGAAGCAGTTGCTCTTGTAAGCGGCATGACCGAAGAAGAAGCCGAGAAAGAGCTGGAAAGCCTTATGACAGCCGAGGTCAGGCGCAGCGCCTAGTCGGGGCCTTCGGACAGTCGCGGCTTTGCTTCCATCGAAAACGGCGGCGCCGCGGCCAAATTTTCCGCAATGCGCCGGGACCGCTTTCGCGCGGCCCCGGCGCAAATCTCATTCTGCCGCTTGCGAGAAGGTGTCCCCACCCTGCGCATCGCTGGATGGCTCGCGCGAGGGCTGCGCCCTCAGTCCACTTCAAGGATACGTCTTGCGATCTCCGCGCAAGCGACGTCGCCGGGCCAGAAATCTAATTCCCCCTACTCCTCCAGGGTACCGGGATCTTACGGAGGCAAACTACTCCTTTTCGGCGTGAAACCTGCGCGCGCTTCGTGCAGACTTATCCTCATCAGGATTTTTCGATCCCTCCTGGGGCTAGAGCCAGCGCCGTCCGCATGTATTTCAAGCGGGCGGCGTTGTGCATTAGCCCAACAAACAAGGAGAGCCCCGACGGGGGCCAGGTGTTTAGTCCCAAGCTTTGATGGTGCATTCTTTTCGCGCGATTCGAAGGATGCGCTGTGGGACAAGTTCTACACGGCTGCGCCACCACGACGGAGGCGGTCCGTCGAGCAATATAAAATAGTCAAGAGAGCCTGAGAGCCCTCGCCAGGCGCTACGGGATCAACCAGAAGACTGTCGCCAAGTGGAAACAACGCGAGACCGTCGCTGATAGGCCGACAGGCCCCAGGGACGCCAAGTCGACAGTCCTTTCCATCGAGGAGGAGGCGATCATCGTCGCTTTCCGGCGGCATACGCTACTGCCGCTTGACGATTGCCTCTATGCGCTGCAGCCGACCATTCCGCACCTGACGCGATCATCCCTGCATCGCTGTCTCCAGCGCCACGGCATCAGCCGATTGCCGGAGGTCGAAGGCAGCAAGCCTTCGAAGAAGAAGTTCAAGGCTTACCCGATCGGCTATTTCCACATCGATATCGCAGAGCTTCAGACCGCTGAAGGCAAGCTCTACCTCTACGTCGCCATCGATCGCACCAGCAAGTTCGCCTTCGTGCAACTGGTCAGGAAGACGGGAAGGACCTCAGCCGCGGCCTTCCTCGAAGCTCTGATCGCGGCTGCCCCCTACAAGATCCACACGGTTCTCACCGACAATGGAATCCAGTTCACCTTCCCGCCGCGCTATGCGGACGGTCCGACGGCAAGATACGTGACGCATATGTTCGATATGCGATGCCAGGAAAACGGCATCGAACATCGGCTGACCAAGATCAAGCATCCCTGGACCAATGGCCAAGTCGAGCGCATGAACCGCACGATCAAGGAAGCGACCGTCCAACGCCACCATTACGATCGACACGATCAGCTCGAAGCTCACCTTGCCGACTTCATCGCCGCCTACAACTACGCTCGACGGCTGAAGACCCTGAGGGGCCTCACACCCTACGAATACACCTGCAAATGCTGGACTTCCCAGCTGGAACGATTCAAACTCAACCCGCTCCAGCGAATGCCAGGACTAAACACCTAGCTGCCGCTTCTCTAAAAGCCGCTGCGCATTCGTGGCAAGCGTTAGCAGCGTCGCACCTTCGTCCTTGTACGAGCGCTCGGCCACCTGGTGCCAAGCGATCTCCCGCGAGCAGCGATCCTGCTCTTTGCCCCATTCCGCTAACACCCTGTCATACATTGTATTGTCGATCCGGCCGTCGAGGTTTGTCGACATACATGGCACGCAGACGTTGCGTCAGGCAGTCGTATTCGGCTTGTACGGACTACGCACTCGTCGTCAGTACACAAGCGGCCTGTTGCCCCGAATACGATATCCAATTGACACCATAGTTGGTTTCACGGATGAATTCGTCGAATGCTAATCTTTCATGCTTCTCGAACCCTACGTAGTTGAAGTATTCGTCAAACACGATAACGCATCCCGGACGAATCTGAGACTTGAGCCCCGTAAAGATGCTTCTTGTGCTTGAATATATGTCGCAGTCGACGTGGATGAACGCAATGGGAAGCTCGCGCTGAGCAAACACCGGAATCGTCTCATCAAACAGTCCAATAATAAGCTCTACGTTCTCCGGAACGTTAGGCGCCTTACCTCCACGATCGAAGTCCACTGGAAGGTATCCGTTCCAGCGCTCCGGGAGGCCAGTAAAGCTGTCGAAGCCATAAAACTTCCGCTCTGGAAATCGCTCGGCCATGGTGCTGATCGTGTAACCGCTATAGACGCCGAATTCGAGGACAACGCCCGCACCCGCTTTCGACAAGGCATCAAACCTGAACTCATCATGATCGGCAAAAAACACAGCATCAGTCATTTCTGTGCGGATTATCTCAATGGCTTGTTCCTGCGCAATCACAGACAAAGCACGAAACAAGCCATGGTTTGTTCTGGGTAGCCCGTACATTTCCGCAGCGGTTACAAGTTTGCGAAGGTGTTCATTTGCAATGTCCTGCTTGCTAAGCATCGTCGACAAAGCTTTGGCAACCTCGCTGGAAGATTTTGCCAGCCGATCAATTGCGGCCAATAGGCGATCGTCAACCGTTTCTTTCATCGCGTCATTCCCTTTGACTACACAAAGATCAATTGCTCTCGCCGATCCCGACACACATCGATCCTCGGAGAAGCGGTAACTTTCAAAGAAGCATTTATTGAGCCAGAAACTGGCATTTTCGGCGCCTGCTCTCGCAGCGGCATCCACTTTCACCAGCCGCTGCACGCCTGGTCTAGCGACGGGTCGCTGGCCTGCGCACGTGCAAGACGTCGCGTTCCAGTTGGTAGATGGGTCCGTGTGGTCCAACGCTGCGCGGAAAGGTCATGTAGGCGAGCGCATCGGTCTTGGCGTCGTCGAGGAAGCCGGCAAGCTTGGGCAGCTTGGGGCGGAGCTGGTCGGAGACCCTTCGCCATTGCGCCTTGGCAGTCTCGGCATCACCCTGGGCAAAGGTGGTAGCGATGAAGGCGAGACGGCGCGCCGCCCGCTCTTGCCGGCAAGCGCCAGCGCGTTACGCATGAAGTGCACCCGGGGGCCGTTGAACAAGTGGTTGATGGATCTGCTCGATGCAGTAACCGGCCCATTCACTCGCGATGCTGACCGCGGCGTTTCGAGGGGAAACGATCGAGCGCAAAAGGAGTGCAGCCAGAGCGCCTGCCAGCCGCTTGAGGTTGATGGCGGCGCGTCAGGTAGGCCTGGATCTTCATGTTCGGCAGACCACGCCGTATGGCGCGCGCCAGCCCATGCCAGGTCCTGGCTTCGCCATGGAAGCCCTCTGAACGCCAGCGATGGCGCTGATAGAGCCGTCGATCTTGCCAGCTCCATCGCTCGCGACGGCGGCGGGCGCGGAGCAGTGCGGGATAATCGTTACCCACAACAACTGCCCTTATTAAGTCTCCCCTTCGATAGACAGTCACCCTTGAGCGGACACCGGGCACAATCCTTTGCCTTCGAGTAAAAGAAACGGCCGTGCTTATGGGTCGCGCGGGGCGCAAGGTACGTCCTCGCGGGCATTTCAGGATGTCGTGCTTGGCGTCGTACCGGAAGCGTCTGAGAGGTACGCGACTCTTGATTGGTTCAGATTTAGCCGGGATCAGGGCATCGATGCCGCGCCGTTCGAGAGCGCCGTAGACTTTGGCGTAAGCATAGCCGGCATCGGCGGTGACCGCTTTGATGTCGATGCCTGTAATCGCTTCAACCTCATCAACTTGCGGCTCGATCATCTCACCTTCGTTCGTTTGTCCAGTTGTGACCGCGACGTCCAAAATGACGCCGACCTTGTCATCGACGGCCGTGTGTTGCTTGTAAGAGGGCTTCAGCCGACGGTTTCGGGCATTTGTGGCCATCGTTGCATCGGGATCGGTCGTGCAGACCTTCTTGTACTTGCCGCTCTGCCGGCCCTTTCTCTCAACCTCGTGAACCTCCTCCGAATTGATGGACACCTGTAGTAGGCTCGAAGAGCCAGGAGGTGTCGGATGGAAGGACATCAACGTCGGTCGTTTACGGACGACTACAAGCGGCAAGCGGTTGATCTCGTAGCGTCGAGCGGGCGCTCGATCGGATCTGTCGCCAAGGAGCTTGGCCTGCGCGATTCCGTGCTGCGGCGGTGGGTGGAGCAGCGAGGGGCCCGGCTGGAGCCGACGGCGGCGACGCGGCGCCCCACAACGCAGGCGACGCTGCCGTCGGCGGACCACGCGGCAGAGATCGCGCGTTTGCAGCGAGAGAACGAGCGGCTGCGCATGGAGCGCGACATTCTAAAAAACTGTCCAGCACGGTGGCGCGCCTGTGCGGGGTAGAAACAGCCTTGTGCTATCCTCGGCGGCTGGGAGGGTAGCGGCCGTTCGATTATTGGAGGTACAATCCCCGTTAAAAAACATCGTCCATGGGTGCATGCGAACTTGAGAGTGGTGACGTCGCCCTGGCGACGATCCCGATTAGGAAGATGACGATTGGCATAGCCCAGACCCTCCTGCTCATCATTGAATGGAGGATTGCCATGCAGAAGAAGAGGACGGCCGGCGACCGTCCGGAACTGAAGCCGGCCAACGTCGGGGCCGCCGCCATCGACATCGGATCAACGATGCACATGGCTGCGGTGAACCCCGCTTGCACCGACGTGCCTGTGCGCTCTTTTGGCACATTCACGCAAGACCTGCATGAGCTGGCGGACTGGTTCAAAACGTGCGGCGTGACGAGTGTCGCGATGGAATCCACCGGGGTCTATTGGATCCCGGTCTACGAGATCCTGGAGCAGCGCGGGTTTGAGGTGATTCTGGTCAATGCGCGGTACGCCAAGAACGTGCCCGGGCGCAAGACCGATGTCAGCGATGCCGCATGGTTGCGCCAGCTTCACTCCTATGGCCTGTTACGCGGCAGCTTCCGACCTGATGCCGAGATCGCAACCCTGCGCGCGTATCTGCGCCAACGGGAGCGGCTGTGGAAATGCCGCCGCCCATATCCAGCATATGCAGAAGGCCCTGATGGAGATGAATCTGCAACTCCATCATGTGATCACGGATATAACGGGCGCAACCGGCATGCGGATTATCCGAGCGATTGTTGCAGGCGAGCGGAATCCTGACGTCTTGGCAACCTATCGGGACGTGCGATGCCATTCATCCATCGCGACGATCCGTGCGGCCCTGGTGGGCAATCGCTGGGCGGCAGTTTCAGTCAGACGGACTATTGGCACGATCTCGGGGCATCGAGCTTCGACCGACAGCCTTGGCCGGGCGATGGCAATATTTCAGAAGAAGCACACCGGCACACCCCGGCAACGGCGCAGAGGGTCGAAGCCTTGAGCGACGGGTGGGCCTCCGCCACCGGCTCTGTCAGCCCCGACGAACGGTGAAGCCCGCGTGCTCTGGCCATCGCAGCTTGACCAGATCCTGAACAGTTGGGCTGACGCCGAGGAGCAGATAGAAGGCGAGGACCGGCAAGAGGCGGTAAGACGAATCAAAGCCTGGGGAGAGGCCGGCGACGTCTACACGCGTCTGGAGCTGCCATACCTGAGCTTGACGACCTTGCCCGCCGCATTCCCGCCCGATCTCCGGTCGCTCAACGTCAGCGGCAACGAGTTGATGCACCTGCCCGACACCCTTCCGGCCCAACTCCGGATGCTCGAAGTTGGCGCCAACCGGCTGACCAGCCTACCAGAAACCCTGCCGGCCGAGCTCCAGAACCTCGACGTCCGCGGCAATCGGCTGACCAACCTGCCCGAGATCCTCCCGGCTGGACTTCAGTTACTTGCCGTTGGCGGCAACCAGTTGACTAGTCTGTCCAACACCCTCCCGCCCGAACTCCAAGAGTTCGAAGCCGACGGCAACCAGCTGACTAGCCTGCCTGAGAGCCTCCCCGCCGAGCTTCAGTTGCTGTCCGTCCGCGACAACCGGCTGACTAGCCCTGCCCGAGACACTCCCGCCTGAGCTCCAGAGGCTTCATGCCAGCCGCAATAGGCTGACCAGCCTGCCCGATGCCCTCCCGACCGAGCTTCAGGTGCTCGAGGCGGGCGACAACCGGCTGACCAGCCTGCCGGAGACCTTGCTAACGCAGCTAGGTTGTGGGTGTACGGTTTATCTGGAGGATAATCCGCTGACCGAGAGGGTGCTGACGAATCTGGCGACAGCCCTGAACGCGCCAGGCTATGTCGGCCCTCGGGTCTTCTTCGCAATGGGCGGGGGAGCAGCGGAGAGTCAAGCGCGGCCGCTGCCCGAAGTGGTGGCGGACTGGCTCGAGGAGGCGCCCGAGTCATTGGCCGCCTGGCAAAACTTCGCCAACGAGGCGGGTGCCCCGGCATACGCAAGCTTCCTCGACAGGCTGCGGGACACTGTGAATTACGGCAATCCCCAGTTCCGGCAGGCCGTGATCGAGGACCTGCAGCGGGCGGCGATCAGGCCGCGGTTGCGCGAGCAGTACTTTCAGCTGGCCTTTGGGGCGAGCGAGAGCTGCGAGGATCGCATCACATTGACCTGGAACAGCATGCAGACCGCACGCCTGAACGCTGACGTCGAGGATGGCGCCTATGACAATCGGCTTGGTGATCTTGTCGAACAGGGCCGCATCCTGTTCCGCCTGGACGCGCTCGAGCAGATCGCCCGGGAGAAGGTCGACTCGCTCCGCTTTGTCGACGAGATCGAAGTCTATCTCGCCTATCAGGTCAAGTTGCGCGAGCGGCTGGAGCTACGGCACATCGCCCCGGACATGCGCTTCTTCGGCGTCTCCTGGGTTACAGACTACGACCTCAGCACGGCCGAGACGCGGGTGCGCCACGAGGAGGCGACGGGGTTTGCCGACTATCTGGCAACCCGGTGGCAACCCTGGGAAACGGTGGTAAGCCGGATCGCGCCCGAAGCCCATGCACAGATGCAGGGTCGTCTCGTCGAGGCGATGGGCGAGGAGTTCGACAGCCACCTCCAGCAACGGCTGGCCGATCATGACCTGATCGGGAACAGCGATGCCGAGCGGCAGTTCGGAGCGCAGATCCGCGACGAGATCGCCCGCGAGATCAAGGGCGCGCTGACGCGTCAGGTGCTCGCGGACCACGGGCTTGGGGTGTGAAACGGCCGTCTAGTTGCGAGGCTGTCAATCCTGTTTCCACTCAACCCTCGCCGCGTCATTGTGGGCGGTGGTAGGCCCCGGCGGATCGCACGCATGGAAGGCGCTGAAAACGGCCCCGGAAAGGCCCGAAAACAGCGCGCGGTGGGCGGGTTTGACTGGTTGAAAATTGGGTACTGTCCGTATTCCGAGGCCCGTGTGTCGCGCGCCATGGAAAACTGCCCCCTC
>NZ_LFIQ01000099.1 GCF_001189245.1 Bradyrhizobium pachyrhizi
AGAGACGGTCGAGCGCGTCCGGCGCATCGACGTCGACCAGTATCGATATGGGTTTGAGACGCTGATCGAGTCCGAGAAGGCCCCGAAGGGGCTGTCGGAAGACACCGTCCGCTTCATCTCCGCAAAGAAGAACGAACCGGCCTGGATGCTGGAATGGCGCCTGGAGGCGTATCGCCGCTGGCTGACCATGACCGAGCCGACCTGGGCGCGCGTCGACTATCCGAAGATCGACTACCAGGACATCTACTACTACGCGGCGCCGAAGCCGAAGAAGACGCTGTCCTCGATCGACGAGATCGATCCGGAAATCCTCAAGACCTACGAGAAGCTCGGCATTCCCTTGCGCGAGGTCGCGATCCTCGAGGGCGTCGAGCCGCCGCCCGGTGGTGAGCAGACGCCGAACCGCAAGATCGCGGTCGACGCCGTGTTCGACTCGGTTTCGGTTGCGACTACCTTCCAGAAGGAGCTGAAGGCGGCCGGCGTGATCTTCATGCCGATCTCGGAGGCGATCCGCGAGCATCCCGAGCTGGTGCAGAAATATCTCGGCACCGTGGTGCCGACCTCGGACAATTACTTCGCGACATTGAATTCGGCTGTGTTCTCCGACGGCTCGTTCGTCTACGTGCCGCCGGGCGTGCGCTGCCCGATGGAGCTGTCGACCTATTTCCGCATCAACGAGCGCAACACCGGCCAGTTCGAGCGCACGCTGATCATCGCCGACAAGGGCTCCTACGTCTCCTATCTCGAGGGCTGCACCGCGCCGCAGCGCGACGAGAACCAGCTGCACGCCGCCGTGGTCGAGCTCGTCACACTCGACGATGCCGAGATCAAATATTCGACGGTGCAGAACTGGTACCCGGGCAATTCGGAAGGCAAGGGCGGCATCTACAATTTCGTCACCAAGCGTGGCGACTGCCGTGGTCGTAATTCGAAGATCTCCTGGACCCAGGTCGAGACCGGTTCGGCGATCACCTGGAAATATCCGAGCTGCATCCTGCGCGGCGACAATTCGAGCGGCGAGTTCTACTCGATCGCGATCTCGAACGGTTTCCAGCAGGTCGATAGCGGCACCAAGATGATCCATCTCGGCAAGAACACGTCGAGCCGGATCATCTCCAAGGGCATCGCCGCCGGCAAGTCGCAGAACACCTATCGCGG
>NZ_LFIQ01000100.1:0-9928 GCF_001189245.1 Bradyrhizobium pachyrhizi
TTTGCGAACTCAGGGGACCCATAACCACCGGCTCCAGTTGTTGCGAGAGGTCTCTCCCCATGTGCCCGAATGAAAGGCCGCGGCATATGGGTCCCGGCCTTCGCCGGGACGACGGGTGGAGGGGGCTGCGATGAATCCTGCGACGAA
Source organism: Bradyrhizobium pachyrhizi (assembly GCF_001189245.1). GTDB lineage: Bacteria > Pseudomonadota > Alphaproteobacteria > Rhizobiales > Xanthobacteraceae > Bradyrhizobium > Bradyrhizobium pachyrhizi. Next base: position 148 of record NZ_LFIQ01000100.1, read on the forward strand.
ACCAACCCCCGTCAGCCAGCCCGCCGCGCATCTGCGGCTGGTGTCGGACCGCGCGGCCGGCATCACGCTGTCGGGCGTCTCGAAGACCTACCGGTCGCGCGACGGTGATGTGCCGTCGCTGCGGCCGCTCGATTTCACCATCAATGACGGCGAGTTCTTCGTCGTGGTCGGGCCCTCCGGCTGCGGCAAGTCCACGCTGCTCAAGATGATCTCGGGCCTGCTGCCCCCGACGACGGGCGAAGTGCTGATCGACGGCGAGCCGGTAACCAGGCCGCATGGCAATGTCGGCATCGTGTTCCAGAACGCGCTGCTGCTGCCGTGGCGTAACATCCTCTCCAACGTGATGCTGCCGATCGACATGAAGCAGCTGCCGCGGGACAAATATCTTGCCCGTGCCAGGGACCTGCTGAAACTGGTCGGCCTCGAGGGTTTCGAGAAGAAGCTGCCCTGGCAGCTCTCCGGCGGCATGCAGCAGCGCGCCTCGATCTGCCGCGCGCTGGTGCACGATCCGAAGATCATGCTGATGGACGAGCCGTTCGGCGCGCTCGACGCCATGACGCGCGAGCGGATGAATGTCGAATTGATGCGGATCCAGCGCGAGACCGGCAAGACGGTCCTGTTGATCACGCACTCGATCCCCGAGGCCGTGTTCCTCGCCGACCGCGTGCTCGTGATGACCGAGCGGCCCGGGGCGATCGCCGCGATCTACGACGTGCCGATGCCGCGGCCGCGCTCGCTCGAGACGATGTCCGATCCTGTCTTCAACGAACTGGTGCAGCGGATCCGGAAGCATTTCTTCACACAGGGGTCGCTGGACTAACACCCGAGCCTTCAATGCCGCTTCGCCTCAAGGTCAACGATATCGCGTTCTTCGAACGGCCGCTGGTGTTCGCCCGGCCGTTCCGCTTCGGCGCGGTGACGATCACCGCGTCGACGCAGATGTTCGTGCAGGTCGAGATCGAGGTGGAAGGCAAGGGGCGCGCCACTGGCGCCGGCGCCGAGATGCTGGCGCCGAAATGGTTCGACAAGCGGCCGCGTCTGACCGAAGCGCAGTCGCTTGACGGGCTTCGCCGCTCGCTTGCGATTGCACGCGAGCTCTACCTGGCGAAGGGCTTTGACACAGCATTCGGCCTCCATGCCGAACGTATCGGCCCGCAGGTTGCAGCCTGCGCCGCCGAAGACATTCCGCCGCTTGCCGCCGGCTTTGGCCCGGCCGAGATCGACAAGGCGATCTTGGATGCGCTGCTGCGCGCCGCCGGCGCGAACTTCTTCGACGGCATGGCCGGCAATATCGCCGGCATCGACGCGCGGCTGACGGCGGATCTCGACGATGCGGCCATCGCGCGGTTCCTGTCGACGCGCAAGCGGCTTGACCGTGTCGCCGTCAGGCACACGGTCGGAATGGACGACAAGGTCGAAGGCGAGGGCGGTGTCGCCGATCGCAACGAGAACGCCGGTGCGCGCTATTTCAAGCTCAAGCTGAACGGCGATCCCGCACATGACGCGGCGCGGCTGGCGCGGATCGGCAGCGAGCTCGCAAAGCTGCCTTACGCAACCAGGATCACACTCGACGCCAACGAGCAATATGCGGACCTCGTCGCGCTGAACGCGCTGGTCGACCGGCTCGACCATGACGCGGCGTTGCAGCCGATCAGGGCAAACCTGCTCTATATCGAGCAGCCGATGCCGCGCGATATAACAAGAGCCTCGCCGCTCGGGAAACTGGCGGCGCACGGCTTCATCATCGACGAAGCCGACGATTCCTATGATGCATTCCCGCAGGCGCGCGCGCTCGGCTATCGAGGCATCTCCTCGAAATCGTGCAAGGGCGTCTACAAATCGATCATCAACGCCACCCGTGCGGCGGTGTGGAGCGCGGATGGCGGCCGGTATTTCGTCAGCGGCGAGGACCTGACCTGCCAGGCCGGGCTCGGCGTGCAGCAGGACCTCGCGCTCGGGGCGTTGATCGGCGTCGCCCATGCCGAGCGCAACGGGCATCATTATGTCGATGGCTTTGCCGACACCCCGGCTGACGAGGCCGACGCCTTCCTCACCGCGCATCCCGATCTCTACACGCGCGAGGGCGGTAAGGTCCGCCTCGCGATCCATGACGGCGATCTGCTGACCGGATCGATCGCCGCCGCGCCGGGCTTTGCCAGTTCGATCCATCCGAACTGGTCGACCATGCAGCCGCTCAAGCGGCCAACATCACGCGTTTCGCAGGAGCAAGCAGTATGACGACCAAACGCCTCGGCCTGATCATGAACGGCGTCACCGGCCGGATGGGGCTCAACCAGCATCTGGTCCGCTCGATCGTCGCGATCCGCGAGCAGGGCGGTGTGCAGCTCGCGAACGGCGACCGCGTCATGCCCGATCCGATCCTGGTCGGCCGCGACGCCGAGAAGGTCGGCGCGTTGGCAAAACGCTACAGCATCGAACGCCACACCACCGATCTCGATCGCGCGCTCGCGGACAAGGGCGACACCGTGTTCTTCGACGCCGCCACCACGCAGGCGCGGCCTTCGCTGCTGACCAAGGCGATCAATGCCGGCAAGCATGTCTATTGCGAGAAGCCGATCGCGACCAATCTCGAGGAGGCCGTTGCGGTCGTGAAGCTCGCCAATGCCAAAGGCCTCAAGCACGGCACCGTGCAGGACAAGCTGTTCCTGCCGGGCTTGAAGAAGCTCGCTTTCCTGCGCGACTCCGGCTTCTTCGGTCGCATGCTCTCGGTGCGCGGCGAGTTCGGCTACTGGGTGTTCGAGGGTGGCTGGCAGGAAGCGCAGCGGCCGTCGTGGAACTACCGCGCCGAGGACGGCGGCGGCATCATCCTCGACATGGTCTGCCACTGGCGCTACGTGCTCGACAATCTGTTCGGCGAAGTCGAGAGTGTGACCTGCCTCGGCACGACTGACATCCCCGAGCGCTATGACGAGAAGGGCAAGAAATACCAGGCGACCGCCGATGATTCCGCATACGCGACCTTCCGCCTGAAGGGTGGCGTCATCGCGCACATCAACATGAGCTGGGTGACGCGCGTCTACCGCGACGACCTCGTCACCTTCCAGGTCGACGGCACCCATGGCTCGGCGGTGGCGGGTCTGACCGACTGCGTGATCCAAGCGCGTCAGGCAACACCGCGCCCAGTGTGGAATCCGGACGAGAAGCGGATGCATGATTTCTATGCCGACTGGCAGAAGCTGCCCGAAAACGTCGTCTACGATAACGGCTTCAAGGAACAGTGGGAGATGTTCATCCGCCATGTCTGCGAGGATGCGCCCTACAAATACACCCTGCTCGAAGGCGCCAAGGGCGTGCAACTCGCCGAATGCGCGCTGAAGAGCTGGAAGGAGCGACGCTGGATCGACGTCGCCCCGATATCAGTCTGAGAAGGGACTTTGTCATGAACAAGCCTGTCCGACCGATGTCATCGCTGTCGCTGAAGCTGCCGACCGCTGGCGGCGGCCTGGAGACTTATCGCCTGGCGGCGTCGCGGACCTTTCCGGCGAAGCTCGAGGGTACGCTGAACCGCATAGCATTCTCGGCCGCGCATGTGGTGGCCGATCCGCGCGCCGACGTCGATCCCTGGCTAGCCGCGGCGATCGACTGGGACAAGACGATCGCGTTTCGTGAGCACGTCTGGGACCTCGGCCTCGGCGTCGCCGAAGCCATGGACACCGCGCAGCGCGGCATGGGGCTGGACTGGCCGACCTCGCTCGAACTGATCCAGCGCTCGGTAAAGGCGGCAAAGGCCAGGGGCAGTGCGCTGGTGTTCTCCGGCGCCGGCACCGACCATCTCGCGGTCGAGGACGCCAGGTCGATCGACGATGTGATCCACGCCTATGAGGAGCAGATCGCTGCGGTGGAGAAGGCCGGCGGCCGCATCATCCTGATGGCCTCGCGCGCTTTGGCAAAGCTCGGCAAGAGCGCGGAGGATTACGCCGGGGTCTACGACCGTGTGCTGTCGCAGGTGCGCGAGCCCGTGATCATCCACTGGCTCGGCGACATGTTCGATCCGGCTCTATCAGGCTACTGGGGCACGGCCGATCTCGACAAGGCGATGGATACGGCAGTTGCCATCATCAACGCCAATGCGGCCAAGGTCGATGGCGTCAAGGTCTCGCTGCTCGACAAGCAGCGTGAGATCGACATGCGGCGCCGGCTCGATGCCCGCGTGAAGATGTACACCGGCGACGACTTCAACTATGCCGAACTGATTGCCGGCGACGACCAGGGATTTTCCCACGCGCTGCTCGGCATTTTCGATGCGATCGCACCGGCGGCCTCCCACGCGCTGTCGCGCCTCGCCGCCGGCGATGAGGCCGGCTTCCACGATGTGCTGGGACCAACGGTGCCGCTGTCGCGCCACATCTTCAAGGCGCCGACGCGCTTCTACAAGACCGGCATCGTGTTCATGGCCTATCTCAACGGGCACCAGGATCACTTCACCATGGTCGGCGGGCAGGAGAGCGCGCGCTCGACCTTGCATCTTGCCGAGCTGTTTCGGCTCGCCGACAAGGCCGGTCTGCTCGCCAATCCGGAGCTAGCTACGCGCCGGATGACGACGATCCTGACCACGCGCGGCATCGACGCCTGATGCGCGACTTTTCCAATGATCACCGCTGGCTGTCGCTGAACACAGCGACCGTCCGCAAGCAGGGCGATCTCCTCGCCATCGTCGAGGCCTGCGCGCGCCATGGCATCCGTGCCATCGATCCCTGGCGCGACCAGGTCGCAGCCGTCGGCCTCGATCGCGCCGTCCGTGCGGTCAAGGATGCCGGGCTCGATCTGTCGGGCTATTGCCGCGGCGGCATGTTCACGGCAGATGGCGCGCATCGCAGCGAAGCGCGCGACGACAATCGCCGTGCTGTCGACGAGGCGGCAGCACTCGGCGCCTCCTGCATCGTGCTGGTGGTCGGCGGCCTGCCGCAATATTCACGGCCGGGCAGCGCGGCATCCAAGGATATCGCGTTGGCACGATCGCAGGTGCATGACGGCATCGCGGAGATGCTGGATTATGCGAAGCAGGCCAAGCTGCCGCTCGCGATCGAGCCGCTGCATCCGGCCTATGCCGCCGACCGCGCCTGCGTGAACACCACGAAGCACGCGCTCGATATCTGCGACGCGCTCGATCCCGGCAGAACCGGCGCGATCGGTGTCGCGCTCGACGTCTATCACATCTGGTGGGATCCGGAACTGATGAGCCAGATCGCGCGCGCCGGCCAGGATCGCCTGCTCGCGTTCCATGTCTGCGACTGGCTGGTGCCGACCAAGGACATCCTCAACGACCGCGGCATGATGGGCGACGGCGTTATCGACATCAGATCGGTGCGCGCCGCCGTCGAGGCGCAGGGCTTTGCCGGCTATTCGGAGATCGAGATTTTCTCGAATGACTGGTGGGGCCGTCCGCTGGACGAAGTGCTGCGTACCTGCATCGAGCGGCACCGGACGGTGGTCTAGGACGCCGGCAGGTGGGCGCAGCGCTGCATGCGCGCCTCGTGCCTCATTACGACTCTTCGTTGCGGTGCTCGATTTCCAGCGTGACGAGCCGCGCCAGCAGCGTTGCCGGATAGAGCTGGCCGAAGATCGCCTCGAGATTGCACAGGCTCCGCGCGATCGGGTGCAACGGAGCGACGTCGCCATAACCTGTCGTCGTGAGCGTGGCGAAGCTGAAATAGAGGACGCGGCTCGCCAATGTCGGGCTGTCTTCCACCTTCATGCCGGGAAATGCGTCGGGCCTCAGCGTGCCGACAAAGGTGTAGAGCGCCGCGAAGATCACGGCGACCGTGAGATAGAGCAGGACCGCGCCGATCACACGGTGATAGGTGACGCGGCCTGGCGCGAACGTCGCGCGCGCCACCGTCACCGCCATGGTGAGGCCGACGAGCAGCCAGGATGCGGCGAACAAGTTGAGATCGAAAATTGAAGGTGAGCGTAGTCTCAGGATCCCGCCCGTGACGATCATGACGAGCGCGACCAGCATCGTGACGACCGCCAGCGTGCTGCCCGACATCAGGAAGACGCCGCCGACCAGGACCAGCGCGAGCAGGAGCTCAAAAATCTGGAATTCGAACAGGCCCAACGCCTGCAACGGCGCCACCACGAAAATCATGACCAGGAGCAGAACAGTGAGCACCGTCAACAAGGAATCGCCCCAGCGCTCGCGTAGCTCGCCAGTGCTCATCCAGCCGCGCTTCATTCCCGCCCCGTCATTCGGCATTGCTTCGGGATGCCGGTACCAGACATTGCTGCGCGCCGGCCGCAAAGGCAAGATGGGGGACTGGCATTCTGTGGCGCGCCCGGCGATCCGGAGCGGCCGGCCGGCCGTCTCAGGGGCTCGCGACCCGCTGCAGCGTGTTGAAGCGGGCTTTCTGCTCGCTGCTCAGCATCGCATAGAACTCGTCCAGTGCAGGCTCGATCAGCTTCGCGGCCTTCTGCATGGCCTCGAGCCGGTGCTGCATCGCCTCCAGCCGGCCGACTGGCGTCAGCGGCACGTCGTTCGGGCAGGCCGCCTGCAGGTCCGCTATGGCTTTTGTGGTCGCATCGCTCAGGCGATCGAGCGCTTCCTTCTGCTTGCCAGCCGGATGAAGCGAGGCCTCGATCCGGTTGATCGGCAGGTGGGCCAGGTCGGATTTCGAATCGCCGCAATTGCCGGTTTGCGCGGTCGCCTCCTGCTGCTGTGGCGAACGCTCGCCGACGTGCGGACCAAGCGCATTGAAGCGGGCCTGTTGCTCGTCGCTGAGCGAGCTGTAGAAATTCTCCAGCGCCGGCCGCACGATCTTGATCGCCTCGAGCGTCGCGCTGATGCGGTTCTGCATCGACCGCAAACGGCCGGTGGGCGTCATGGCATAGCTGTCCGAACAGGAGTCCTTGAAGATATCGGCGGCCTTTGCCGCTGACGTCTTCAACTCATCTAGGAGCGCGCGCTGCTGCTGGTCCGGCCGTACCGCCCGCGCGATGTCGGCAAGCGGCCAGGCCGTGACGCCCTTGTCCGGTTCGCCGCAGAGCTGCTTGATTGCCTGCGGGCTCGTGTCGGTGCGTTGACGGGACCGATCGCGGCCTGTGGTCGCCGGATAGTCGCCAGGATTGATGCTGGCATAGGCGGAGTAGGGACTGTTGGTGTCCCAGAACACGGTGTCGACGAAGTCGTCATAGGCGTAGGCCCAATAGCCGGGCTCGTAGGCATAGGACCAGAACGTGTAGTCAAAGATGTCCGAATAGGCGTAGGGCCAGAACACCGGCCCAAGCCACGCCACGAAGGCCGCGTGGCTGCCGCGGCGCCAGGCATGCCGGGGCGCCCAGCCGCCTTGGCGCGCCGCAAGCCCTGCTTGGCCTTGCGCACCTGCCTGCTCGCGGAAGCGCGCGGCAAATCGCTCGCGCTGAGCCGCCTGCGTCGCGGCCGTGGTCGCGACCGCAGCGCCAACCGTCGCTGCCGGCGCCAATCTCTGCCGGCGGGTAACGTCGGCCTGCTGCGCACGCTGCTCGCGCTGCAACAGGCGGTTCTGCGCCTGCAGGGCACGGTCATGGACGCGTTGCGCGCGTGCGCCTTGGACCTTTTGCGACTGCAATTGCTGCACGCGCTGCTGCAGGCGATCGATCCGGGTCTGCCGCTCGGTGGTCTGGCGCGAGAGCGCGTCACGCTGCCGCTGCTGCGCCGCCTGCTGGCGTTGCTGGATCATTTGCTGGTGCTGCTGCGCGCGCTGTTGAACGCGCTCCGTCGGCGACGGCCGCTCGCTCAAGCGCGAAGTTGGGCTCGGGCGTGATGGCGCCGCGATATGCGGAGCTTGACGCTGCGGTGCTCCTCGACGGAATTCGGGGCGTGGCGTTGCGACACGCGGCGCGGCGATATGGGGGGCCTGGCGCACAGACGGGGCGGCGAAATGCGGGGCCGGGCGCGGCGCCATCGCCGGTCGCTGCGGGGCGTGGAACGCGGGTGCTGCCGGCCGTGCCATCGCGGGTGGCCGAGCCATTGCAGGCGGTCTCGCCATTGCGGGCGGCCTGGCCATCGCGGGAGGGGCGGCGTGTACCATCGGCGCGGCGGGACGCGCCATTGCGGCCGGTGCAGCCGGCCTTGCCGCCGGTGGACCTTTTCCGTGTGGCTGGGCGGACGCGCCGCCGTTCGCCACGAGCATCGAGCTGCCAATCGAAAAGACAACAAACAAAGCGCGACGGGAAAGCATGAGCGTAGCTCTCCTTTCAACAGTCGCCCGCAGTGCTTCAACGCACTGACGTCGGATTCGTTCGTTGTGGCTACGGCCGGCGTTACGGTCTTCCGGCGCGGGGAACCGTCAGGAGACGTCCTGCGTGAGGGTCGCCGCGATCCGCTCCGTCGCCCAGTCGACCTGATCGCCGGTGATCACCAGCGGCGGAGCGATCCGGATGGTGTGCTCATGGGTGTCCTTGGCGAGAATGCCGCGCGCCTGCAGCGCCAGACAGTAGCGGCGGGCACCGCCGGCTTCCGGATGCAGCTCGATCGCCAGCATCAGCCCGCGCCCGCGCACCTCGCGGATCACGTTGGCGCGGATGTCCTGCAAGCCGGCGAGAAAGCGCGCGCCCTGTTGCGCAGCGTTCTCGATCATTCCCTCGTCGATCAGCACGCGCAGCGCCGCCCGCGCCACCGCACAGGCCAGCGGATTGCCGCCGAAGGTCGAGCCGTGCTGGCCCGGCCGCAACGTGCCGAGCACGGCGTTGTTGGAAAGCACCGCCGACACCGGATAGAAGCCGCCCGACAGCGCCTTGCCGAGCAGCGTCACGTCGGCTTCGATCCCTTCGTGCTGCTCGGCGAGCAGCTTGCCGGTGCGGCCGAGCCCGGTCTGAATCTCGTCGAACACGAGCATCACATTGTGCGCGGTGCACAGCTCGCGCACGCGGACGAAATAGCCTGGCGGAGGAATGATGACGCCGGCCTCGCCCTGGATCGGCTCGACCAGGAAGGCCGCGGTGTTCGGCGTGATCGCCTGCTCAAGCGCGGCGGCATCGCCGAACGGGATGATCTTGAAGCCCGGCGCGAACGGGCCGAAATGGTCGCGCGAGCCGGGGTCGGTCGAGAAGCCGACGATCCCGAGCGTGCGTCCGTGGAAATTATTGGCGCAGACGATGATCTCGGCCTGCCCGTCCGGCACGCCCTTGACCTCATAGGCCCATTTGCGCACCGACTTGATCGCGCTCTCCACCGCTTCGGCGCCGCTGTTCATCGGCAGCACCTTGTGCGAGCCGGTCAGTTCCGCGAGCTCGCGGTAGAAGGGAGCGAGCTGGTCGTTGTGGAAGGCACGCGAGGTCAGCGTCAGCCGATGCGCCTGCTCGATCATGGCTGCGAGGATCTTGGGATGGCAGTGGCCCTGGCTCACCGCCGAGTAGGCCGAGAGACAGTCGAGATACCGGTTGCCATCGGTATCCCAGACCCAGACGCCTTCGCCGCGGGACAGCACGACCCCGATCGGCTCATAATTGTAGGTGCCGAACTGCGCTTCGGTTGCGAGGAAATCAGTGACCGATGCATTCATCATGCGTCACTCCCGCTGCAGCGCCCGAGAGATTACATCAAATCGCGCCTGCAGTTGATTTGGGCATCAGTTCCTCCACAGGGAAGTCTGTCGCCGGCCAAATGTGTCGTCTTATGCGCTGATGCTGCAGGGCACGCTGAGGAAGCCGCGGAAGCGCACCCGCCCGCCGCGAACCGGCGCGCCGTCGAGCGCGTAGTTCGGAAAGCGTTTGAGGAACCGCGAGATCGCGATGGCGCCTTCGAGGCGCGCCAGCGCCATGCCGGCGCATTGATGCGCGCCGG
>NZ_LFIQ01000100.1:9938-17173 GCF_001189245.1 Bradyrhizobium pachyrhizi
GCGCGACGTCGAAAGCTTCGGGGTTGGGGAATTGCGCGGGGTCGCGGTTGGCCGCGCCGATGCACAGCGTGACCAGCGTGCCCGCCGGCAGCTTGATGCCGCCGAGCTCGGTCTCTTCCACGATCATGCGGTTGCCGAGCTGGTTCGAGCTTTCGTAGCGCAGCATCTCCTCGACCGCGGTCTTGATCAGCTGGGGCTGCGCGATCAGCCGTTGTTTCTGATCCGGATTTTGGGTGAGCGTCACCAGCCCGTTGCCGATCAGATTGGTCGTGGTCTCATGGCCGGCGTTGAGCAGGAAGATGCAGTTGTGCAGCAATTCCTTCGCGGTCAGCCGCTCGCCATTGTCCTCACCCTGGATCAGCCTTGTCAGCACGTCGCGTTCGGGATTGCCGGGCTTGGCGCGGCGGCGTTCAACCAGCGTTTCGAGATAGGCGAGGAAATCCTTCACCGCTTTGTTGCCGCGGTCGAACGTCTCCTTGCCGATCACGGGCTCCAGCGCCCCCAAAATCGCCAGCGACCAGTCGCGTAGCGGCTCGCGTTCGTCGTGCGGCACGTCGAGCAGATTGCCGATCACCTCGACCGGAATTGCCGAGGCGAAGTCGCCGATCAGCTCGAACCGGTCGCGGGTCTCGATCCGGTCGAGCAGGCCGTCGACCAGCGCGATCAGGTCAGGCTCCATGCCGGCGATCGCCCGCGGCGACAATGCGCCCATGATCAGCCGCCGCACGCGGGTATGCGCCGGCGGATCGTTGAAGACGAGGCTGGTCGTGTGATGCTCGTAGAGCAGCGAGTTGCCGTATTTCGGCAGGAACTCCTTCTTCTTGTCGGAGGAGAACGCCTTGGTGTTCTTGTAGGCGGCGATGAGGTCGTCGTAGCGGGTGAGAAAATAGCAGCCGTTCGGCAGCCGCTTGACCGGCACGTGCTCACGCAGCGCGCGATAGGTCGGGTAGGGGTCGGCGTAGAACTCCGGCGTCAGCTTCTCTAGGTCGAAGCCGTCAGCCAGTTCTCGCGCGTGTCCGTTCATGGCGCATCCAGCCCAATTAGTTTCATTTGCAACTATCGTAAGCCGCGGGCGGCGGCCGCGCAACACAATTTGCTAGGCGCCGGGAACAGCGCGCCGGGCGCCGCGTGGTGCGAGCAAATCGCAGAGCCATATGCGGTTTTGCGCTTTGATGAAGCGCGCGCGCCCCTCTACAGTCGCGACCAAACAACAAGACCGGAAACGCCAATGCATGCCCGTGCCGACACTGCGGCCTCCTGGCCCGAGGAGATCTTCTCGATATTGCAGCGCTTCGAGGTGCGTCAGGTGCCCTACGTGCCGGACGCCGGCCATTCGCAGCTGATCGAGCGGGTGCTGGGGTCGTCCTCGATGCGCGGCATCGCGCTGACCACCGAAGAGGAGGGCGTAGCGCTGCTCGCGGGCGCCTGGGCCGGCGGCCAGCGCGGCGTGCTGCTGATGCAGTCGAGCGGGGTCGGCAATTGCATCAACATGCTGTCGCTGGTGCAGATCTTCCGCCTGCCGTTCCTTACGCTGGTGACGATGCGCGGCGAATGGGGCGAGTTCAATCCCTGGCAGGTGCCGATGGGCTCGAACACGCAGGGGATTCTCGAACTGTCCGGGATCAAGGTGCTGCGCGCCTCGCACCCTGAAGAGGTCCGCGAAGTCGTCGAGGCCGGCGCAGCGCAGGCCTATAACGCCTGCACGCCCACCGCCGTCCTGCTGTCGCAGCGCCTGATCGGGGCAAAGGTCTTCACCAAATGAGCCAAGCCAATCTCCTCGACCGCCGTGCCGTCGTTTCCGAACTGCTGAAAGATCGCAAGGGCGCCTTCGCCGTCGGCGGCCTCGGCGCCTCGACCTATGACATCGCCGCCGCCGGCGACCACGACCGCAACTTCTATCTCTGGGGCGGCATGGGCGGCGCCGTGATGATCGGGCTCGGCCTCGCGCTGGCCCAGCCGACGCTGCCGGTCGTCGTGATCACCGGCGACGGCGAGATGCTGATGGGGGTGGGAAGCCTCGCCACCGTCGGCCTGCAGCAGCCCAAAAATCTCTCGATCATCGTGCTGGACAATGAGGCTTATGGCGAGACCGGCGGCCAGGCCAGCCACACCGGCGGGCCTGCCGACCTGGTCGGTGTTGCCAAAGCCTGCGGAATCGGTGATAGCCGGGCGATCAGCACGATGGCTGAGGTCGAGGCTTTTGCCTCGTCTTTGCAAGACGTTACGGCGGGGCCGCGGTTCGCCAGCGCAAAGATCGACGGGGCCAATCTGGAGCGCGTGCTGTCTAGCCGCGACGGCACCTACCTCGTGAACCGGATCAGAGGGTCGATCGGCCACACTCCTATTTAAAGTGGCTTTCGCGGTGCAATAGAACCTTGACTTTTGGTAAAGTGAGTGATTACTCACGACCCAAATGTCTACCTTACGCATGACGAGTGACTTGCGGCGTCAGTTGATCCTGAGCGCCGCAAAGCGGTGTTTCGCCCGCAACGGCTTTGCCGGCACCACGACAAAGAGCGTGGCGGCCGCGGCTGCCATTTCGGAAGGGCTGCTGTTCAAGCATTTCCCGTCCAAGGCGGCGCTCTATGCCGAGATCCTTGCCGAGGAGTGCGAGGCGGATCCCGATCTCGCGCATCTGCTCGGGCAGGAGCCCTCGACTGCGACGCTGGTCGAGCTGGTGCAAGGCATGGTCGGTCACTTCATGCAGCTGCGTGATGCGCCTGATCAGGAAGAGGCGCAGCGGATGCGGCTGATGGTGACGAGCCATCTCGACGACGGCGAGTTTGCGCGCCTGCTCTACGACAAGGTCGGCAAGCTGATCGGTCCGACCTTCGCCGCCTCGCTCGAGCGGGCGATTGCCTCCGGCGAGGCCACGAAGATCGGCGACGAGCCGCTCAACCTGTTCTGGTTTGCGCACCATACCGTGCTGATGGGTGCGCTGACCCAGCTGCCTGCGACACCGTGTCTCCCCTACGGCGATGCCGCCGCGGCCGAGCGCCAGCTTTGCCAATTCATCCTTCGCGGCATCGGACTTACCGAAGCCGCAATTTCAACTCATTTGGGCCGCCAGCCGTCGCCGATCGCAGGACCGTCGGTAACTGCAGAAAGTGCATGACATGAATATTCAGACCGAAAGCCACATCTCGGGGCAACCGATCAAGGAGAAACAAGCCAAGCGTCCCGTCCGCATGGTGCGCTGGTTCATCATCGTAGGCCTGTTGCTGGCCCTGCTCGTCGGTGCGCTGGTCGGCTTCAACGCCTTCCGCAGCCACATGATCGCGCAGTTCTTTGCCAACAATAAGCCGCCGCCGGCGAATGTGTCGGCCGTCGAGGCGAAGACCGAGGTGATTCCGAACCTGCTGACCGCCGTCGGCGATCTCGTCGCCGTGCACCAGGTCAACGTCACGACCGACGTGCCGGGCCGCATCACCGAGATCCTGTTCACCGCCGGCAGCCACGTGAAGGCCGGTACGCCGCTGGTGCAGTTGTTCGACGCACCGGAGCAGGGCGACCTCGCCAACTACAAGGCGCAGGCGACCGTGGGCGAGCTGCAGCTCGACCGCGCCAAGCAGCTCGCGTCGCGCCAGTTCGGTCCGCAATCGACCGTCGACACCGCGCAGGCGGCTTACGACCAGGCCAAGGCGGGCATTGCCAAGACCGAAGCGCTGATCTCGCAGAAACTGGTGCGCGCACCGTTCGAAGGCGATCTCGGCGTGCGCCAGGTCGAAGTCGGCCAGTATCTGACGGCCGGCACGCAGATCGTGTCGCTGACCGATCTGTCGGTGCTGTACGCCAACCTGACCGTCACCGAGAAGCAGAGTTCGCAGATCAAGGTCGGCCAGGCCGTACGCGTCTCGGTCGACGCCTATCCGGGCCGCACCTTCGAGGGCAAGATCACGACCATCGAGCCGCAGATCGCGACCGACACCCGCAACATCCGGGTTCAGGCCACGATCCAGAATCCGGACAGCATCCTCAAGCCCGGCATGTTCGCGACCACCACGATCGTGCTGCCCGGGAAGCCGCCGGTCGTGACCATCCCGGAAACCGCGGTCGACTACACGCTGTATGGCGACTCGGTGTTCCTGATCACCGAGAAGAAGGGCGACGACGGCAAGACCACCCTGACCGCGGACCGCACCTTCGTGAAGACGGGCAACCGCGTCGAGGGCCGCGTCGAGATCCTCAAGGGTCTGAAGGCGGGGGACAAGGTCGTCGCCGTCGGCCAGATCAAGCTGCAGTCGGGCATGGCGGTTGCGATCTCGACCGATCCGCCGCCGCCGGTTCCCGCCGAACCGCCGCGCTACTGATCTTCATTCATCGAACTCGGAGGGCCATCGGCCCTCCGCCACATCTTGCCGCAAGCCGGCAGAACACGAATCGAGTTGGCGATGGCCTTCACTGATATTTTCATCAAGCGCCCGGTGCTGTCGGTCGTCGTCAGCCTGCTGATCCTGCTGATCGGCCTGCGCGCGGCGATGGTTTTGCCAATCCGGCAATATCCGAATCTTTCGAACACCGTCGTGACGATCACCACGTCATACCCCGGTGCGTCGCCCGAGCTGATCAACGGCTTCATCACCACGCCGATCGAGCAGGCCGTCGCGTCGGCCGAAGGCGTCGACTACATGACGTCGAACTCGGTGCTCGGCACCTCGACGATTCAGGTCTACGTCAAGCTCAATCACGATCCGAACCAGGCGCTGACCGAGGTGCTCGCCAAGGTCAACTCGGTCAAATACCTGATCCCGAAGGAAGCCTTCGACCCCGTCGTGACCAAGGCGACCGGTGACACCATCGCCGTGATGTATCTGGGCTTCTCCAGCGAGGAGCTGACCGGATCGTCGATCTCCGACTATCTGACCCGCGTCGTGCAGCCGGTGCTCTCGACGGTCGATGGCGTCGCCTCGGCCGACATCCTCGGCGGCCAGACCTTCGCGATGCGCGTCTGGCTCGATCCGACCCGAATGGCCGGACGCGGCGTGTCGCCCAACGACGTCGCCGCCGCGATCGCCGCCAACAACTTCCAGGCGGCCGCCGGCCAGACCAAGGGCTTCTTCATCGTCTCCAACGTCTCGGCCAATACCGACCTTCAGAACATCGATCAGTTCAAACGGATGATCGTGAAGGCGAAGGACGGCGGCTTTGTGCGCATCGAGGACATCGCGACGGTGGAGCTCGCCGCGCAGTCGACGGACGCCAGTGTTGCCTTCAACGGCGAGCATGCGATCTTCATCGGCATCAAGGCGACGCCGCAAGGCAACCCGCTGACCCTGGTGAAGGGCGTACGGGCGCTGTTCCCCGACCTCGAGCGCAACCTGCCGCCGTCGATGAAGATGAAGGTGGCCTACGATTCCACCAAGTTCATTCAATCGTCGATCGATGAGGTCGAGAAGACGCTCACCGAAGCGGTCCTGATCGTCGTCGTCGTCATCTTCCTGTTCCTGGCCTCGCTGCGGTCGGTGATCATCCCCGTCGTCACCATCCCGCTGTCGCTGATCGGCGTCTGCATCCTGATGCTAGCCGCCGGCTTCAGCTTCAACCTGCTGACGCTGCTGGCGATGGTGCTGGCGATCGGCCTCGTGGTCGACGACGCGATCGTTGTCGTGGAGAACATCCATCGACATCTCGAGGAGGGCCTGCCACCGGTGCAGGCATCGCTGAAGGGGGCCCGCGAGATCGTCGGTCCCGTCATCTCGATGACGATCACGCTGGCGGCGGTGTACGCGCCGATCGGCTTCCTCGGCGGCGTGACCGGCACGCTGTTCCGCGAATTCGCCTTCACGCTGGCCGGCTCGGTGATCGTGTCGGGCGTGATCGCGCTGACGCTGTCGCCGATGATGTGCTCGGTGTTCCTCAAGAGCGCGGAGGAGGGCCGGTTCGCCAGGCTGGTCAATCGCGTGTTCGGCGCGTTGACGCGCGCCTATGGCCGTCAGCTCGACCGTTCGCTCGACTACCGCCCGATCACGGCGCTGTTCGCCGTGACCATCCTCGGTCTGGTCGGCTTCCTCTATATGCACATCCAGAAGGAGCTGGCGCCGCAGGAGGACCAGGGCATCGTGTTCGCGGTGACCAAGGCGCCGAAATACGCCAACATCGACTACATCGATTTCTACGGCGACAAGATGGACAAGGAGTTCCAGAAGTTTCCCGAGACCGACCTGCGGTTCATCCTGAACGGCATCACCGGTCCGCAGGGCGGCTTCGCGGGCATGCTGCTCAAGCCGTGGGATGAGCGCAAGCGCAGCGCGCAGGCGCTGCAGCCGCTGGTTCAGGCGGAGCTGTCCAAGATCGAGGGCATCAGCGCGTTCGCGTTCAGCCTGCCGCCGCTGCCCGGCGGCCCCGGCGGTCTGCCGGTGCAGATGGTGATCTCTTCGACGGCCGGATTCCAACAGGTGTTCGACCAGATGAACAAGCTGAAGGATGCGGCGCGCAAGAGCGGCCTGTTCATCGTCACCGACAGCGACCTCGACTTCAACCAGCCGGTGGTCCGGGTGAAGGTCGATCGCTCGAAGGCGAGCGACCTCGGCATCACCATGCAGTCGATCGGCGGCGCCCTGGCGACGTTGCTCGGCGGCAACTATGTCAACCGCTTCAATCTGGAGGGACGCTCCTACCAGGTGATCCCGCAGGTGCCGCGCGCCAGCCGGCTCGCGCCCGAGGCATTCAACGATTACTACGTTCCCACCGCGACCGGGCAGCTGGTGCGGCTGTCGACCGTGGTTTCGGTCGAGACCGGCGTCGATCCCAACGCGCTGACCCACTACAACCAGCTCAACTCGTCGACCTTCCAGGCGGTGCCGATGCCCGGCGTCTCGATGGGCCAGGCGGTGGAGTTCCTGCAGGGTGAAGCCAAGAAGCTGCCGTCCGGCTTCAGCTACGACTTCCTGGCCGACTCCCGGCAATACGTCCACGAAGGCAATCAGCTGCTGGTCACCTTCGCGTTCGCCATCATCATCATCTTCCTGGTGCTGGCGGCGCAGTTCGAGAGCCTGCGCGATCCGTTCGTGATCATGATCTCGGTGCCGATGGCGATCGTCGGCGCCTTGATCCCGCTGTTCTTCGGCGTCGCCACCATGAACATCTACACCCAGGTGGGCCTGCTGACGCTGGTCGGACTGATCACCAAGCACGGCATCCTGATGGTGGAGTTCGCCAACGAGCTGCAGCTCAACGAGGGACTGGACCGCCGCGCGGCGATCGAGATGGCCGCCCGAATCCGCTTGCGTCCGATC
>NZ_LFIQ01000100.1:17183-17860 GCF_001189245.1 Bradyrhizobium pachyrhizi
GCTCACGGCCTCGGGCGCCGGCGCTGCCAGCCGCTTCTCGATCGGGCTCGTGGTCGTGGCCGGTATGACGATCGGCACGCTGTTCACGCTGTTCGTGCTGCCGATGGTCTACACGGTGATCGCGACCGACCATCAGGCCGCGGCCCATTCCGATCGCGCCAAGCAGATCGCCGACTACGAGCTCGACCGTCGCGGCGGCGCGCTGAAACCGACCTGAGCCCTCCAAGCTCATGCTCGCAGGGAAGGCGGCACTGGCGAAAGCCACTGCCGCCTTTTCTTTGTCTCGTGATAGCCTTTGCCGAGGGCGGGCAGAAAGTAACTCGCCTCAGGAAATCCGGAGGAAACAGGCATGGCAAGCGAGTTTGCGGCGGGCAATTACCGGTTCATTCCGGCCGTGTTCCAATATTCAAGCGGCGCGCAGGCGAACGCGGGTTTTGAGATCGAGCGGGTGCGCTTCGATCGCCTGCTGCCGCTCGCGGAAGGTTTTGCGCGGATCGCGGCCTATATCCGGGATGCCGGCCGGCCGCTGACCGCGTTCTGCGCCTGCGAATTGCGTTCGCCGGCCGCCTTCACCGAAGACGGTTTTCGCGCCTTCAACCAGCACTACGTCAAGACGCTCGCCGAATGGGGCCTGTTCGACGGCACCATCAATCCGGTGGCGCGCAGCAATGTCTGTC
>NZ_LFIQ01000100.1:17870-23521 GCF_001189245.1 Bradyrhizobium pachyrhizi
CGAGATCGATCCGCCGGCCGAGCCGTCGTTCCATGCGTTCTCGTTCACGCGGCCGAGCACGACGACGTCGCCGTCCTTCGTGATCGCCGGCGGCGCCGAGGCACGCGGCGGCACCGCCAGCTATCCGGACCGCATCGTTTGCTATCGCGATCCCAGTCCCGGCGCGTGGCGGGAGAAGGTCCGCTTCACCGCCGGCGAGATGGAGCGCCGTCTGGCGGAGTTCAGCTTCGGCTGGCAGGAGACGACGGCGGTGCAGGCCTACACCGTGCACGACATCCATCCCGTGCTCGTCGACGAGCTGGTCCGCCGCGGCGCCACCCGCTCCGGCCTGACCTGGCACTTCTGCCGCCCGCCGGTGGTCGATCTCGAATACGAGATGGATTGCCGCAGGGTGCTAAGGGAAGTGGTGATCTAAAGCATGATCCGGAAAAGTGCGAAGCGGTTTTCCGAAAAGATCATGCTCAAACAAAAGGCCAAAGCGCGATGATGATTCAACCTAATCTCATCGCGCTTTAGCTTTCGTCGTCATTGCGAGAAGCGAAGCGACGAAGCAATCCATAGCGCCGCACGCTCGGTGATGGTGGATTGCTTCGCTTCGCTCGCAATGACGCGAACTTGGTGTCACGCAACTCTCCCCGTCATCCCGCGAAGGCGAAGCCGTTGCGCGGGGATGACGGAGAGGGATGGCCGCGCTCAGTTTGCAGTCACCGCGCCTTCGGGTCCAGTGCGTCGCGCAGGCCGTCGCCGACCAGATTGAACGACAACACGACGAGGAAGATCGCAAGACCCGGCCAGACCGCCATCCATGGTGCGCTGGTCAGGAAGCGTTGCGCGGCGTTGAGCATGCTGCCCCAGGACGGCGCCGGCGGCTGCTGGCCGAGGCCGAGGAACGACAGCGCGGCCTCGGCGATGATCGCGGCTGCGATCGACAGCGTCGCCTGCACCAGCAGCGCCGGCAGGATGTTGGGCAGGATGTGGACCAGCGCGATCCGCCAGCGCGGGTTGCCCATCGCGCGCGCCGCCTCGACATAGTCCTCGACTTTGACGCTCATCACCTGGCCGCGGGTCAGGCGGATGAAGATCGGGGTCGCCGAGACGCCGATCGCGATCATCGCGTTGCCGAGGCTCGGGCCGAGGAACGCCGCGAGCGCGATCGCCAGGATCAGGAACGGGCAGGCCAGCATCGCATCGGTGATGCGGCTGATCAGCGCGTCGATGAAGCCGCCGCGATAGCCGGCGACGAGGCCGAGCGGTACGCCGATCGCAAGCGCGATGCCGACCGAGATGACGCCGGCAAGCAGCGAGGCGCGGGCGCCGAACACGACGCGGGCCAGCACATCGCGGCCGAGCTCGTCGGTGCCGAACCAGTGCTGCGCCGACGGCGCCTTGCGCACCAGCGACCAGCTCGTCGCAATGGGATCATAGGGAACGATCAGCGGCGCGAACACGGCGAGCAGGATGAAGATCGCGATCACGGCGAGGCCGATCACGGCGCCCTTGCGCCGGATCAGCCGCCGCCAGGCGCGCCGCGCCGGGCTTTCCAGCGTTTCGGCGACGGCAAGCGAAGCGGCAGTGGTGAGTGTCGCGTCCGTCATCTGGTCAGCCCCTCAGCCGCGGGTTGACGAGGATGTAGGCTATGTCGGCGATCAGGTTGAGCGTGATGTAGATCGTCGCCGTGGTCAGCACCACGCCCTGCACGACGGCATAGTCGCGATTGAACACGGCATCGACGATCAGCTTGCCGAAGCCCGGGATCGAGAAGATCTGCTCGGTGAGGACCGCGCCTGACAGCAGCGTGCCGAGCTCGAGTGCGCCGAGCGTGATGATCGGCGTCAGCGCGTTGCGCATCGCATGCTTGAGGATCACCGTCCGCTCGGACAGGCCCTTGGCGCGCGCGGTGCGGACATAGTCGCTCTCCAGCACCTGCAGCATGGCGCTTCGTGTGTGCCGCATCAGGATCGCCGCGATCGCATTGCCGAGCACGAAGGCCGGCATGATTGACGCGGCGATGCTGGCGCGCCAGTTCTCGGTCAGCGGCACGTAGCCGGACGCCGGCAGCCAGCCGAGTTCGATGGAGAACAGGAAGATCAGCATGATGCCGAGCCAGAAGTTCGGCGTCGAGATGCCCCACAGCGCGAACAGATTGGCGCCGTAGTCCCAAGCCGTGCCCTTCTTCACCGCCGAGACGATGCCGGCGGGAATGCCGATCAGGAAGGCGATCACGATCGCCATGCCTGCAAGCTGCAGCGTCACCGGCAGCTTCTGCGCGATCAGCTCCAGCACCGGCATCTTGTTGCGCAAGGACTCGCCGAAGTCACCCGACAGCACGCCCTTGATCCAGTAGACATATTGCACAGGGATCGGCTGATCGAGATGGTACTGCGCGCGGATCTGCGCGATCACCGCAGGATCGCGTTCCTCGCCGGCCATCACCAGCGCCGGATCACCCGGCAGCAGATGCTGCAGCGAGAAGATCAAGACCGAAACGAAGAACAGCGTCGGGACGATCTGAGCCAGCCGCTTGGCAAGGAAGTTCAGCATGGCGATGCTCGTGTCCCGGACACCGGCGTGATCATTTCAGCTTCAACCCGACCACGCGCACCAGCCCATCGGGCATCTGCTTGTAGCCGTCGAGCTTTGTCGTGTGTGCGATGATGATGCGGCGATGGTAGATATAGAGGAGCGGCTCGTCCTCTTGTTCCAGCTTGGTCAGCTTGGCGTAGATCGCCTTGCGCTGCGCCATGTCGGTGGTGAGGCGGGCGTCGTCGAGCGCCTTGTCGGCCTCGGGACTGGCCCAGGCGCTGTAGTTCTGCGGCGCATCCTTGTGCAGGAAGACATAGGAGTTGCCGTCCGGATCGATGCGGCCGCTCCACGCCAGCATATAGGCCTGGTATTCGCCGGCCTCGGCCTGCTTCAGCGAGGTCGCGAATTCGGTGACCCGGATTTTCAAGTCGAAGCCGGCCTCCGCCGCCATCGATTGAATGACCTGCGCGGTGGCTTCGGTCTCGGGGCCCTTCGGCACCATGAAATCGACGCTGACCGGCGGCGTCACGCCGGCCTCCTTCAACAGCGCCTTGGCCTTTGCGACATCGCGCGGGCGGATCGGAAAGTCCTTCTGGTAGTAAGGATGATCCGGGCTCAGCCACTGGTTTCCAGGCTTGAACTCGCCGTTGAACACGACCTGGTTGATCGCCTCGCGGTCGATCGACAGATCAAGCGCCTGCCGGACCTTGGCGGACTGGCTGAGGGCACCCTTGGCCTTGTCCTTGCCGATGTTGAGGGTGATGCCCTGATAGCCGAGCTCGATCGCGCTCGAGACCTTCAGCCGCGAATCCGCACGCACGTCCTTCAGGTCGGTCGCCAGCACGCGTTCGATCAGGTCGAGCCCGCCGGATTTGAGATTGGCAAGCCGCACCGTGGCGTCCACGATCGGCAGATAGACGATGCGGTCGATGAAGACATTGTCTTTGTTCCAGTAGTCGGCAAATTTCTCCAGCACGATGCGGTCCTGCTGCACGCGCTCGACGAATCTGTAAGGACCGGCGCAGACCGGATGCAGGCCGAACTTGTCGCCGGCAGCCTTGGCGGCCTTCGGCGACACCATCATGCCGGCGCGGTCGGTGAGCTGCGCGATCAGGGGCGAGAACGGTGCCTTGAGCACCAGCTTGATGGTCAGGGGATCGACGACATCGATGTGATCGATGCTGGCAAGCTCCGGCTTGCGGAACGAGCCGGGGAAGGTCAGATGCCGCTCCAGCGAGAATTTGGCTGCCTCCGCATCGAGCGGCTCGCCATCCTGGAACTTGACGCCAGGCCTGAGCTTGATCGTGACCTCCTTGCCGTCGGCGGAGGTCTCGTGCGACAGCGCGAGCTGTGGCACGATGTTGAGCTTCTCGTCGATGTCGAACAGCTTGTCGCACAGCGCGGCAAACACGATGCGACCGACATAGGTGCGTGCCATGGTCGGGTCGAGCACGTCGGGGTCCTCGGCAAGACCGATCCGCAGCGTGGTCTGGGCCTGGGCGCCGGCCGCCAGCGATAGCAGCAGGGCGGCAACGGCTGCCGCCAAACCAAACATCCTCATCACACAGCTCCCCATTTTCATGCCTACGGCACCGTCCCGAAATGACCAACCCCGCCGCGCCCGGTCCCTTCCGCGGCTCCGCTGAAGGCCGCCACCAATTTCTCCAGCGACGGCGAGAAGCCACCGTCAGAGGGGACGATACTCTCGGCGGGCGGCAGGTCCGCGATGCGGTGACAGGCCGTGGCGTGGCCCGTGTCATCCGCCAGCAATAGCGGAACCTCGCTGCGGCAGCGCGCGATCGCATAGGGACAGCGGGTATGGAAGCGGCAGCCGGAGGGCGGATTGAGCGCGCTCGGCAGCTCGCCCTCCAGCACGATGCGGCTGCGCTTCGCACGCGGCTTCGGCACAGGGATCGCCGACAACAGCGCGCGGCTGTAGGGATGGCGCGGGGCCGCGAACAGCGCCTGTGCATCGGCGGTCTCGACGATGGTGCCGAGATTCATCACGGCGACGCGATCGGCGATGTGCTTCACGACGGCCAGATCGTGCGAGACGAAGATATAGGCGAGCTTCAGGCGGTCCTGCAGGTCGCGCAGCAAATTCAGGATCTGCGAGCGGATCGAGACGTCGAGCGCCGACACCGGCTCGTCGCAGATGATCAGCTTCGGCTCGACCGCGAGCGCGCGGGCAATCGCGATGCGCTGGCGCTGGCCGCCGGAGAATTCATGCGGATAGCGCCGCGCGAAGCGCGGCTCGAGCCCGACCAGGCGCAACAGCTGCTCGACGCGCTCGCGGCGGGCTGGCGGCGGCACAAGATTGTGCAGCGCCAGCGGCTCGGTCAGGATCTGGCTCACCGTCATGCGCGGGTTGAGCGAGGCGTAGGGGTCCTGGAAGATCAGCTGCGCGTCGCGGCGGAATGCGCGGAGCTGCTCGGCATTGAGCGTGCCGAGGTCGCGGCCCTCGAAGCGGATACGTCCGGCATCCGGCTCGATCAGCCGCAGCACCAGCCGGCTGACGGTGGATTTGCCGCAGCCGGATTCGCCGACCAGCGCCAGCGTCTTGCCGGCCTCGACCGTGAAGCTGACGCCGTCGACCGCCTTCACATGGGCGGTCGGCCGGCCGAACAGCGAGCGTTCGGCGACGAAATGCTTCACCAGCCCTTCGACCTCGAGCAGCGCAGTCATGACACCAGCCGCTCCAGCGGCGCGCGGATGCAGCGCGAGGCGTGGGTCGGGCTCAGCAGCGCGAGCGGCGGCGGCGATTTGGTGCAGGCATCCTCGACGAACGGGCAGCGGGCGGCAAAGCGGCAGCCGGCGGGCGGGTTCGCCATGTTCGGCACCATGCCCTCGATGGTGGCGAGATGGCTGGTGCGGCGGTCGAGCCGCGGAATCGAGCCGAGCAGGCCGACCGTGTAGGGATGCTGCGGATTGGCAAACAGCTCGTCGACCGGCGCGCGCTCGACGATCTCGCCGGCATACATCACCGCGACCTCGTCGCAGACCTCGGCGACGACACCGAGATCGTGGGTGATCAGGATGATCGCGGCGCCGCTCGCGGCCTTCAGCTCCCGCATCAGATCGAGGATCTGCGCCTGCAAGGTGACGTCGAGCGCGGTGGTCGGCTCGTC
>NZ_LFIQ01000100.1:23531-28583 GCF_001189245.1 Bradyrhizobium pachyrhizi
AAGCTTGTGCGGAAATTCGTCGACGCGTTTCTCGGGCGAGGGAATATGCACGCGGCGCAGCAGCTCGATGGTGCGTTCGCGCGCCGCGCGCCGGGAGCCGCCGCGGTGGCGCAGAATCGTCTCGGTGATCTGGTCGCCGATGGTGAAGCTCGGGTTGAGCGAGGTCATCGGCTCCTGGAAAATCATCGCGAGGCGATTGCCGCGCAGGTCGCGCAGCGTCGCATCAGGCACGTCGAGCAGGTCGAAGCCGTCGAAGCGGATCGTGCCGGAGACGGCGGCGGATTGCTTCGGCAACAGCCCCATGATCGCAAGCGAGGTCACGCTCTTGCCGCAGCCGGACTCGCCGACCAGGCCGAGCGTGGCGCCGTTGGCGACGGAAAGATCGACGCTGTCGACGGCATGCGTCACGCGGCCGTCGTCGCCCTGGAAGGTGACGCGCAGGCCCTCGATCTCGATCAGCGGGCACGCCGTCATTCGCGGCTCGTGGTTGCCGCTGCGATGCCGGCGTCGATCGTGGCGCGATCGCTGGTTCCGGCCGGGTTGTCGCGGGTCGGCATGAAGCTCCGGAACGGAACCCAGTGCTCGCGGCTGACGGCCTCCAGCCGCTCCAGCTCGCGCAAGGGATCGGTGTGATCGTCGACGCGCAGATCGAGCGCCGGCCATTCCTCTGCGCCGTGGATCAGAAGAGCCGCCGATTGCTTGCCGCGCTTGTCGCCACCGGCCGCTTCGCCGGCGAACATCGCCTTAATCAGCCGTTCCGCGAACGGCAGCTTCTCGTTCGCGGCATAAACGCGCGCGGTCTCGTCGAGCACCGCGGGTCCGGCCAGCATGTTGCCGGCGACCGAGAACCCGTCGCCGGCGATATGGCCGAACCAGTCGATGCAGTCCTTGCCGGAGTGCGCTGCGATGCGGCCCCTGGCGTCGATGACATGGACCTGCCGGCTCTCGCGGCCGCTGTCGGGCGCAATCAGCGCCGCGATCACCTCATGCGGGCTGTTGCCACCGCGCAGCAGCGCGAGGCCGTCGATGCCGTAATAGGGATTGACCAGCGCCTGCGTCGCCACCGCGCCGATCCCGGGTGCGATGTGCGGCACAAGCGCGCCGACCGCGAAGAACCGCGTCGCGACGGCGATGCCGAGCTGGCCGGTGGCGCTGTCGCGGGCGATGATCGACCAGGTCATCTCGCGTCTCTTCTCCCTCTCCCCGCTCTTCGCGGGGAGAGGGCTGGGGTGAGGGGCTTGTTCCGCGAAGATGGTACAAATCGAGTTCGCGGAGACTCCCCCTCACCCGGATCGCATCTTCGATGCGATCCGACCTCTCCCCGCAAGCGGGGCGAGGTGGAGTTTGGGGCTCGCTCCGCGATCCGACCGGACGTCATCATGCTGTGGCGATCACCTTGTGTTAGCGGCCTGCGGCGTAACCCTGCATCCCGCGCGGATTGGCGGCGGCGCGGCGGCGGGCGCCGACCTTCGAGGCCGCGGTGAGGCGGCCTTCCGACCAATCGGGACCAATCTCAACCACATGGCCGCGGCGTTTCAATTCGTCGATGGTCGATTTCGGCACGCGATTCTCCAGCACCAGCACACCGGGCCGCGACGTGCGCGGCCAGAACGAGATCGGGAAATGCTCGGAGTGCCAGGCCGGGGCGTCGATCGCCTCCTGCAGATTGAGACCGGCGTGGACATGGCGCAGGAAGAACTGCGTGATCCACTGGTCCTGCTGGTCGCCGCCCGGCGAGCCCCAGGAGAGATACGGCTCGCCGTCGCGCAGCGCCATGGTCGGCGACAGTGTGGTGCGCGGCCGCTTGCCCGGCGCGAGCGAGGCAGGGTGGTTCTCCTCGAGCCAGAACATCTGGGCGCGGCTGCCGAGGCAAAAGCCGATCTCGGGAATCACCGGCGAGGATTGCAGCCAGCCGCCGGACGGCGTCGCCGAGATCATGTTGCCGGCCTTGTCGATGATGTCGAAATGCACGGTGTCGCCGCGCACCTCGCCGAACCGGCCGACGGTCGGCTCGCCCGCGCCCATGGCGCCGACCGCTTCGCGATGCCCTTCGGCGTGTCGCAACTTCACGACGCCGCCGAAGCCCTCGAGCGAGCCGGGGCGGAAGTCGAGCGAAGCCTTGTCTTTCGAGATCAGCTTGCGCCGTTCGTTGTTATAGGCATCGGACAGCAGCGTCTCGATCGGGATGTCGGTGAATTTCGGGTCGCCGTAGAACGTCTCGCGATCGGCGTAGGCGAGCTTGGCGGCTTCGATCTGCAGATGGATGAAGTCGGGGCCTGCGGGATCGAGCCCGTCGAGCTCGAAACCTTTCAGCAGCGCGAGTTGCTGGAGCATCACCGGACCCTGGCTCCAGACCCCGGCCTTCTGCACGGTGTAGCGACCGTAATCATAGGTGAGCGGCGCCTCGATGGTCGGCTGCCAACGCGCCATGTCGTCGGCCGACAGCACGCCGCGGTGCGGCGAGCCGGAGACGTCCATCACCTCCTGGGTGCGGCAGAACTTATCGATCGCCTCGGCGACGAAGCCCTTCGACCAGGCCTGCCGCGCGCGCTCGATCTGCGCCACGCGATCGCCGCCGGCGCTCTCTGCCTCATCGAGGATGCGTGTGTAAGTTTCCGCGAGCTTCTTGTTGGTGAAGATGGTGCCGGGCTTCGGCACCTCGCCGTTGGGCAGATAGACGTCGGCCGATGTAGTCCAGTATTTCCGGAACAGTTGCTCGACGGTCTTGATGGTGGCCGATGCACGCTCGACCAGCGGATAGCCGTCGCGTGCGTAGGCGATCGCGGGCTCCAGCACGTCGCGCAGCTTCATGGTGCCGTAGTCGCGCAGCAGCAGCATCCAGGATTCGAATGTGCCGGGCACGCAGGCCGCAAGCAGGCCGGTGCCGGGCACCATCTCGAGACCCTCGCTGCGATAATGCGCGATGGTTGCCTTCGCCGGCGCCGGGCCCTGGCCGCAGATCACCTCGCTTTTGGCGCGCTTGACGTCGTGCACGATGATCGGAACGTCGCCGCCGGGGCCGTTCAGATGCGGCTCGACCACCTGTAGCGTGAAGGCGGTGGCCACTCCGGCGTCAAAGGCGTTGCCGCCTTTCTCCAGCGTTGCCATGCCGACCGCGGTGGCGATCCAGTGCGTCGAGGTGACGACGCCGAAAGTGCCTTCGATCTCGGGCCGGGTTGTGAACGGATCGGGGTTGATGTTGCTCATGGCGATTGACCGTTCGTCGGTTTGTTGTTGGGCCTCTTTGGCGGGCGCACTTGATCACAGGCCGGCTGGTATGCCAACCGCTTGGTGGACATGGCCGCTCCCATCCGCGTGATCATGCCGGAACGGCGGCGGGACTGTTGACGGCATGGCAGGCGACGCCGTCGATCAGTTCCGGTGTCTTCTGGCGGCAGAGATCGAAGGCGAGGGGACAGCGCGGGTTGAAGGAGCAGCCTGACGGCGGATCGATCGGATTCGGAATCTCGCCCTTCACCGGGATGCGCTGGCGGCCGGACATCGCAAGGTCCGGAACCGCGCCGAGCAGCATCTTCGTGTAGGGCATCCGCGGGTTCTCAAACAATTCTCTGCCCTCGGCGATCTCGACGATGCGGCCGAGATACATCACGCCGATCCGGCTCGCCATGTGGCGGACCACTGCGAGATTGTGGCTGATGAAGAGATAGGTGAGGCCGAACTTGTCCTGCAGGTCGCGCATCAGGTTGAGGATCTGCGCCTGCACGGAGACGTCGAGCGCCGAGGTCGGCTCGTCGCAGACGATGAACTCGGCCTCCGATGCCAGCGCGCGGGCGATCGCGATGCGCTGGCGCTGGCCGCCGGAAAATTCATGCGGGAATTTTTGACCGTCGTCGGGGTGCAGGCCGACCAGCGAGAGCAATTCGCCGACCCGAGCCTTGACGTCGCGCTCGCCCTGGATCAGGTCGAAGGCGCGGATCGGCTCGGCGACGATGGCGGCGACCCGGTAGCGCGGATTGAGGCTCGCATAGGGATCCTGGAAAACCATCTGGATGCGCCGGCGCAAGCGGCGGCGCGCCTGGCCCTGCCGCGGGTCGGTCATCGAGACGCCGTCGATGACGACCTCGCCCGAGCTCGGCGGCAGCAGGCCGACCACCATCCGCGCGACCGTGGTCTTGCCGGAACCGGATTCGCCGACCAGCGCGAAGGTCTCGCCGCGCTTGATGTCGAAAGAGACGCCGTCGACGGCTTTCAGGAATTCGAGATGGCCGCCCTCGATCACGCGGTTGAGCCACGGTTTGGAGACGTCGAAGACGCGGCGCAGGTTCCTGACCTCGATCAACGTCCCGCTCATGCCGCCGTCTCCTTCGCCGGCTCAAACAGGTGGCAGGCGACGGATTGCGTGCCCTGCCGGATCGGCTCGGGGCGTTCGACGTGGCAGCGATCGAAGGCAAACGCGCAGCGCGGATTGAACGGGCAGCCCGGCGGAATCGCCGACAGCCGCGGCATCGAGCCGGGGATCTGCACCAGGCGCTTGTCCTCGCCGGCGAGGGTCGGGATCGCGCCCATCAGGCCCTTGGCATAGGGATGCAGCGGGTTGCGCACCACCTCCTGCACCGGGCCGATCTCGGCGATGCGGCCGGAATACATCACCGCAACGCGGTCACAGGTTTCGGCGATCACGCCCATGTCGTGGGTCACCAGCATCACGGCGGTGCCGTGGTCGCGGCCGAGCCGCTTGATCAGCGCGATGATCTGCGCCTGCACGGAGACGTCGAGCGCGGTGGTCGGCTCGTCGGCGATGATCAGTTCGGGCTCGGCGCAGATCGCAAGCGCGATCACGACGCGCTGGCGCATGCCGCCGGAGAATTCGTGCGGGTAGCCGTCTATGCGCTTTTCCGGCGCGGGAATGCCGACCTCGGCCAACAGATCGATAGCGCGCCTGCGCGCGGCGCTCTCGCTCAGATTGCTGTGGGTGCGAATGGTCTCGATGATCTGGTCGCCGATCCGGTAGAGCGGATTGAGGCTGGTCAGCGGATCCTGGAAGATCATGCCGATCCGCTTGCCCCTGATGCGGCGGATCTCCTCCGGCGG
>NZ_LFIQ01000100.1:28593-40750 GCF_001189245.1 Bradyrhizobium pachyrhizi
AATGCGGCCGGGCGGATCGATCAGCCCGATCACAGCAAGGCCGGTGACCGATTTGCCGGCGCCGGACTCGCCGACCACGCCGAGTACCTCGCCCTTGGCGATGTCGAACGACACGCCGTTGATGGCGCGCAAGGTCGCACGGCGGGTGACGAATTCCACCACGAGATTGCGCACGGAAAGAACAGGCTTGGTCATCGGAGCTTCGGATTGAGTGCGTCGCGCAGCCAGTCGCCGAGCAGGTTGATGGAGAGGATCAGGCCGGCCAGCGCAATGCCGGGGAAGGCGACGATCCACCATTCGCCGGCGAACAGATAGTTGTTGCCGATCCGGATCAGGGTGCCGAGCGAGGGCATGGTGTCGGGCATGCCGGCGCCAAGGAACGACAGCGTCGCCTCGGTGATGATCGCGAGCGCGAGGTTGATGGTGGCAATGACGAGGATCGGGCCCATCGTGTTCGGCAGCACGTGCCGCAGCATGATCTTCGGCGCCGGCAGGCCGATCAGCTGCGCCGCGGCCACGTAGTCCTTGTTCTTCTCGACCATCACCGAACCGCGCACGGTGCGGGCATATTGCACCCAGAAACTGAGGCCGATCGCGATGATGAGGACGCCGAGCGTGCTCATCTCGTCGAGCCGGTTGCCGAGCAGCGATTTGGCGACGCCGTTGACCAGCAGTGCGATCAGGATCGCGGGGAAGGTGAGCTGCACGTCGGCGATCCGCATGATCACGGTGTCGACCACACCGCCGAAATAGCCCGCGATCAGCCCGAGGGCGATGCCGAGCGCGCCGGCGAAGACCACGCCGGCCAGGCCGACCGCAAGCGAGATGCGCAGGCCGTAAAGGATCGCCGAGAGCACATCGCGGCCCTGCTCGTCGGTGCCGAGCAGGAACGGGCTTTGGCCGTCGGCGGTCCACAGCGGCGCGATCCGCGAGTTGATCAGCTGCAGCTGCGCCGGATCGAACGGGTTCTGCACCGCGAGCCACGACGCGAAGATTGCGAGCAGAAAGAACAGCAGCGTGATCACGGCGGCGACCATCGTCAGCCTGGAGCGACGGAACGAATAGAAGACGTCGCTGTCGAGCGCGCGCCTGAACCAGCCGGCAGGGGCCTGGTGGTCCTGGGAGGGATGGGGGACGACGGCATCGGACATCGGTCAGCCTCTCATGCCGCGCGGCCGACGGTCGAGCGCAAGCGCGGATCGACCACGGTGTAGAGGATGTCGACCACGAGATTGATGGTGACGAAGATCAGCGAGACCATCAACAGATACGCGGCCATGATCGGGATATCGACATTCTGCACGGCCTGCACGAACAGAAGTCCCATGCCCGGCCATTGGAACACGGTTTCGGTGATGATCGAGAAAGCAATAACCGAGCCAAACTGCAGGCCGGCCACCGTAATGACCGGAACCAGGGTGTTCTTCAGCGCATGGCCGAAATGGATCGCGCGCGTGGTCAGCCCGCGGGCGCGGGCGAAGCGGATATAGTCGGTCCGCAACACTTCCAGCATTTCGGCGCGCACCAGCCGCATGATCAGGGTCATCTGGAACAGCCCGAGCGTGATCGCCGGCATGATCAGCGCCTTCAGGCCCGAGACGGTCAGCAGTCCGGTCGTCCACCAGCCGAGCTTCACCACCTCGCCGCGGCCGAAGGAGGGCAGCCAGCCCAGCGTCACCGCGAACAGATAGATCAGCAGGATGCCGATCAGGAAGGTCGGCAGCGAAATGCCGATCAGCGATACCGCCTGGAATAATTTGGCAAGCACGGTGTCGCGGCGCAGCGCCGAATAGACCCCCATCAGGATGCCGGCCACCATCGCGAACAGCGTCGCGCAGATTGAAAGCTCCAGCGTCGCCGGCAGCCGCTCCGCCAGCAGCGAGGAGACCGGCAGGCGGAACTGGTAGGACACGCCGAACTTGAACTGCAGCGCATTGATGAAGTAGCGGCCGAACTGCACCAGCACCGGATCGTCGAGGCCGAGCGAGTGCCGGATTTCAGCGCGCTGCGCGGCCGAGGTGTCGATCGAGACGATCTGGTTCACCGGGTCGCCGGCGAAGCGGAACATCGCGAACGCGATCACGCCTACGGCGAGCATCACGCCGATCGCCTGCAGGAAGCGGCGAAGAGTGAAGGCCAGCATCTCTACCTTTCACTGCTTTTGACATTCGGCGCGCGGCTTTGCGCGGCCGGAAAGCGCGAGGTCCCGGAAGCCTGCGCTTCCGGGACCCAATTCGCCAAAACCACTATTCACCCTGTTTGGTCGCCCAGTAGAGCAGCACCTGGTTGTCCGCGCGCTGGGTCAATTTGACCTTTTTCGACACGCCCCACACCAGCGGTTGCTGATGCAGCGGAATGTAGCCGTAGTCCTTGATGACGATTTCGTAGGCCTGCTTGATCAACTGGTCGCGCTTGGCGGTGTCGCCTTCGACCAGGACCTTGTCGGTGAGCGCGTCGACTTCCTTGTTGCAATAGCCGCCGAGATTGGCCTCGCCCCTTGTGGCATCCTTCGGATCGTCGCGGCAGCCGAGGATGTCGTGCAGCACGTTGTGCGAGTCGGACGTCGCGGGCGTCCAGCCCAGCATGAAGAACGAGGTCTGGTAGCCGCCGGGCTTCAGCACCTTGGCGAAATACTGCGCCTTCGGCTGCGCCAGCAGGTTCACCTTGACGCCGATGCGGGCCAGCATGCCGACCACCGCCTGGCAGATCGCGGCGTCGTTGACATAGCGGTCGTTCGGGCAGTCCATCGTGACTTCGAAGCCGTTCGGATAGCCGGCGTCGGCCAGCAGCTTCTTGGCACCATCAGGATCGAGCTTCGGCCGGGTGAATTCCTTCGACAGCGGATAGAGCTCGGGTGCGATCATCAGCGTCGAGGGGGTCGACATGCCGCGCATGACGCGGGTCTTGATCAGATCGACGTCGATCGTCTTGTAGAAAGCTTCGCGGACGCGGATGTCCTTGAACGGATTCTTGCCCTTGATGTTGGAATACAGCAGCTCGTCGCGCGCCGTATCCATGCCGATGAAGATGGTGCGAATTTCCGGCGCGGTCATGACGGTCGCGACGCCGCTGGAATTGACGCGCTGGATGTCCTGGAGCGGAACCGGTTCGATGACGTCGACTTCGCCGGAGAGCAGCGCGGCAACGCGGGTGGCGTCGGAGCCGATCGGGGTGAAGATGATCTCCTTGAGATTATGCTCGGGCTTGCGCCAATAGCCTGGAAACGCCTTGAACACGGTCTTCACGCCGGGCTGGTGGCTCTCGATCGTGAAGGGGCCTGTGCCGTTCTCGTGCAGCGCCGCGTAACTCGGCGTGGTTGCGGAGGCCGGCGTCGGTGCGACCGAGTTGTTCTCCTCGCACCACTTCTTGTCCATGATGTACCAGCTATCCCATTGCGAGATCAGGATGGGATTGGGCGAGTCCAGCGTTACGTCGACGGTGTAGTCGTCGACCTTGCTGAACTTGGCGTCGGCCGGGACGTTGCTGAGGAAGTTGGAGCCCTTGGCGCGGACGCGCTCGGCCGAGAACAGCACGTCGTCGGCGGTGAAGGGATCGCCATTGTGGAATTTCACGCCCTTGCGCAGATGGAAGCGCCATTTGGTCGGGCTCAGCGTCTCCCAGCTTTCCGCCAGGGCGGGAATGATCTTGAGGTCCTTGTCGCGCGCGGTGAGGCCTTCGTAGACGTGGGCGTGGTGCGCGATCGTCGTGGTTTCCTTCAGCGTGTAGGGATCCAGCGACTTCAGCTCGCCCTGGTTGGCATATTTCAACGTCTGGGCCGATGCCGGCAAAGCAAAGGCGACGAGTGCGGCGATAGTCGCCGCAAACAAGCTCCAACGTACCGACATGTAATCCCGCGTCCCCGTTTTTGTCCGCCGGCTGCTTTGTCCGGCTGGTATTATTGATCCATGTTGCCAGAGTTTACCGGCCGCGCAAGCGCGATTTGCCAAAGGGTTAACCCGTCCGCGCGGGTGCAGCGCAATGAACCGGATTGGAGAGTAGGCTGTTGGCGCGAACGCGTGACATTCGACTTTCGGAGTGCCGCTTGTCGGTCACGGGAATGATCACCGGCGCGCCCTGCTTATGCCGGCCGCTCCAACCAGTTTGGAGCAAGGGCTCCAAACGGTTTGGTTGACCATAACGGATGATTGAGGCCGACTGCCCCCCGGGCAGGTACGGCTCGCTTGCGCAACTCGCCCCGTCCCGGCGATACTATGGCGGGCCAAGGCGCATTTGAGGAGGCGGATATGAAAGTCAACGTCGAGATAGATTGTACGCCCCTCGAAGCGCGGCAATTCTTCGGCCTGCCGGACGTGGCGCCGATGCAGGCCGCTGTGATGGACAAGCTGCAGCAGCAGATGACGTCGAACATCGAGAAGATTTCGCCGGAATCGCTGATGCAGAGCTGGTTCACCTTCGATCCCAAGCTCGCCGAGCGCTTCCAGGACATGTTCGTGGCGATGGCCGGCTTCGGCGGCTCGAGCAAGAAGAAATAGTGACCGACATGGACAGGAGCGTTGATGGGACCGAACGCCGGTTGCGCCCGCCGAGCCTGTTCCTGATGCTGGCGGAGGCGCGCGGCGTGCTCGAACTCAATTCGAGCCTGCTGCTGTCGCCGCTGCTGATGCAGGCGCCGAAGGGCGATGGTCATCCGGTGCTGGCGCTGCCGGGCTTCCTCGCCAGCGACCTTTCGATGGCGCCGATGCGGCGCTATCTGAAGGAGCTCGGCTACGACGCCTATGCCTGGAACATGGGCCGCAATTTCGGCGGGATTTCCAGCAGGCGGGCTGCGCTGCGCGATCTGCTGAAGCGGGTCCATGAGGCGTCGGGGCGCAAGGTCTCGATCATCGGCTGGAGCCTCGGCGGCGTCTATGCGCGCGACCTGGCGTTGCAGATGCCGGAGCTGGTGCGCTCCATCATCACGCTGGGCAGCCCGTTCGCCGACGACATCCGCGCCACCAATGCGACGCGGCTCTATGAGCTGCTGTCCGGCGAAGGTGTCGACGACATCCCGGAGATCCGCACCGCGATCGCCGGCGACATGCCGGTGCCGACGACCTCGATCTATTCCCGCACCGATGGCATCGTGAACTGGCGGACCTCGCGCGTGCGGCCGTCGGCCACCGCCGAGAACATCGAGGTGCATTTCGCCAGCCATATCGGCCTCGGCGTCAATCCCGCGGCGCTGTGGGCGATTGCGGACCGGCTGGCCCAGCCGGAAGGGGAATTCCGGCATTTTGACCGCTCGGGCCCCTTTGCCATTGCCTACGGGCCGCCAGAACAGGCACTATCCTGACCAAACGACGAGAAGCGCCGCCCAAGGCGCCCGCGTAAGTAGGCTCTCGGGAGGAGATCATGAGCGACGCCAAGAAGCTGTCCTCGCTGGACGCATCGTTTCTCTATCTGGAAACGCCGGAAATGCCGATGCATGTCGGCAGCATGGCGATCTTCCGGCTGCCCGACGGCTACAAGGGCGACTTCTTCGAGGAGTTCAAGGCGATGATCGCCTCGCGGCTGCACATCGCACCGATCCTCAAGGCACGCCTGCAGAAGGCGCCGCTCGACATCGATCATCCTTCCTGGGTCGAGGACGACCAGTTCGACATCGACCGTCACATCTTCCGCGCCAGCCTGCCGGCGCCGCGCGATCGCGCCACGCTGGAGCGTATCGTCGGCTGGATGCACGCCAAGCTGTTGAACCGCGCCCGCCCGCTCTGGGAGTTCTACGTCTTCGAAGGCATGAAGGACAACGAGATCGGGCTCTATTCCAAGATGCACCATGCCTGCATCGACGGCGGCGCCGGCGCGGCGCTGACCAGCATGATCTACGACCTGACGCCGGTGCCGCGCGAGATCGAGCCGCCGAGCGCGAAGAAGGTCGCGCAGGAGCCGCGCGACATCGCGGCCAATCTGATCGATGCCTATCAGCAACTCTGGACCCAGCCGTTCGAGGCGGCCGCCGCCGCGCAGAAGAGCCTGGAGCTGCCGCGTTCCGGCAAGAGCGACCTCGGCTCGATCCTGTTCGACAACGCCATGTTCCAGATCGAGAGCGCGGTGAAGTTCGCCGGCTCCATGCCGACGGTCATCAAAAGCCTGTCCGACGTCGTCGCCAAGGTCGCCGATCCGAGATCGCGCGAGAGCCTGCAGGCGATGTCCTCGCCGCCGACCATCCTCAACAAGGCGATCTCGTCGGAGCGCAGCTTTGCCGGCACCTCGATCTCGCTGTCGCGTGCCAAGGCCCTCGCGAAGGCGTCCGGCGGCAAGCTCAACGACGTTGTGCTGGCGCTCGCCTCCGGCGTGGTGCGGCGCTATCTGATCAGCCAGGGCGCGCTGCCGAACAAGTCGCTGACGGCAGGTGTTCCGATCTCGCTGCGCGAGGAGGGCAATGCCGAATCCAACAACCAGGTGTTCGGCATGATCTGCTCGATCGCGACCGACATCGAAAACCCCAGGAAGCGGCTGGAAACCATCATCGCGCAGTCGACCAAGTCCAAGGAGATGTCGCATCCGCTGCGCGCCTTGGTGCCGCAGGTCACCAACATCTCGCTGCTGGGCGCGCCGATCCTGGTGCAGATCCTGGCGCTGCTCTACAGCCGCTCCGACCTCTCCAACGTGCTGCCGCCGGCCACCAACATCACGGTCTCGAACGTGCCGGGGCCGCGGCAGACGTTGTATGCGGCGGGCGCCGAGCTGCTGCACATCTTCCCGGTTTCGATCTCGACCCACGGCGTGGCGCTCAACATCACCGTGCAGAGCTACCGCGATCAGCTCGATTTCGGCTTCATCGTGGGTGCCAACATCATTCCCCACGTGCAGGTGATGTGCGACATGCTGCCGCTCGAGTTCGATGTACTCGAGGCGGCGTTCGCTCCCCCGCCTGCGGACATCAAGGGCGCAGCCGAATAAGGATCCCTGTCGATGATTGAAATGCCACCGCTGCAGTTCGCCGAGACGAACGGCATCCGCATGGGGTTTTATGAAGCAGGCCCCAAGACCGACACGCCGCCGGTGGTGCTGTGCCACGGCTGGCCCGAACTGGCGTTCTCCTGGCGCCACCAGATCAAGGCGCTGGGCGAGGCCGGCATCCGGGTGATTGTGCCGGATCAACGCGGCTATGGCGCGACCGACCGGCCGGAGCCGGTCGAGGCCTACGACATGGAGCACCTGACCGGCGATCTCGTCGGCCTGCTCGACCATCTCAAGATCGACAAGGCGATCTTCGTCGGTCACGACTGGGGCGGCTTTGTCGTCTGGCAGATGCCGCTCAGGCATCCTGCGCGGGTCGCCGGCGTCGTCGGCGTCAACACGCCGCATTGGGACCGCGCGCCGATGGATCCGATCGCGCTGTTCCGCCAGCGCTTCGGCGATCACATGTACATCGTCCAGTTCCAGGATCCGGCGCGCGAGCCCGACCGCATCTTCGGCAGCCGCGTCGAGCAGACCTTCGACGCCTTCATGCGCAAGCCGGTGCCGCGTCCGGCGGACGCGCCACCCGAACAGCCGATCGCCGGCGTCGGCGCCTCGGCGCGGCTCAACCTGGCGTTTCCGCAGATGATCGCAAATTACGACGCCAAGCATGATCCGCGCACGCCGATCCTGTCGGCCGACGAGAAGAAGGTGTTCGTGGACACCTTCACCAAGACCGGCTTCACCGGCGGCATCAACTGGTATCGCAATTTCACCCGCAACTGGGAGCGCTCGGCCGGGCTGGACCATCACGTCCGGGTGCCGTCGCTGATGATCATGGCCGAGAACGACGCGGTGCTGCCGCCCTCGGCCGCCGACGGCATGGAGCGGCTGGTGCCGGACCTCGAGAAGTATCTGGTCAAGGACAGCGGCCATTGGACGCAGCAGGAAAAGCCTGACGAAGTCAGTGCGAAGCTGATCGAATGGCGCAGAAAGCGATTTGGCTGACGACGACGTCGTCATTCCGGGGCGATGCGCGGCATCGAACCCAACGCGCAATTGCGCATTGTGGAATCTCGAGATTCCGGGTCTGGTCCTTCGGACCATCCCGGAATGACTGAGGTTAGAGGGGGCAATCTCAACATGGCGTCCGGCAACAGACTGAGTCCGATTCCGCATCCGCCGACGAAGCCGGTGGTCGGCAACATGCTGTCGCTGGACTCGACCGCGCCGGTGCAGCATCTCGTCAAGCTCTCCAAGGAGCTCGGACCGATCTTCTGGCTCGACATGATGGGCGCGCCACTCGTGATCGTGTCCGGCCACGATCTCGTTGACGAGCTCTCCGATGAAAAACGCTTCGACAAGGCCGTGCGCGGCTCGCTGCGCCGGGTGCGCGCGGTCGGCGGCGACGGTCTGTTCACCGCCGACACCAAGGAGCCGAACTGGAGCAAGGCGCACAACATCCTGATGCAGCCGTTCGGCAACCGCGCCATGCAGTCGTACCACCCGAGCATGGTCGACATCGCCGAGCAGCTGGTCAAGAAATGGGAGCGCCTCAACGCGGACGAGGAGATCGAGGTCGTCCACGACATGACGGCGCTCACCCTCGACACCATCGGCCTCTGCGGCTTCGACTACCGCTTCAACTCGTTCTACCGCCGCGACTACCACCCGTTCGTGGAATCGCTGGTGCGCTCGCTCGAAACCATCATGATGACCCGCGGCCTGCCGCTCGAGGGTCTGTGGATGCAGAAGCGGCGCAAGACGCTCGCCGACGACGTCGCGTTCATGAACAAGATGGTCGACGAGATCATCGCCGAGCGACGCGGCAACACCGCCGCGACCGACGACAAGAAGGACATGCTGGCGGCGATGATGACCGGCGTCGACCGCGCCACCGGCGAGCAGCTCGACGACGTCAACATCCGCTACCAGATCAACACCTTCCTGATCGCCGGCCACGAGACCACCAGCGGCCTGCTGTCGTGCACGATCTATGCGCTGCTGAAGCACCCGGAGGTGTTGAAGAAGGCCTATGAGGAGGTCGACCGCGTCCTCGGCCCCGACGTCAACGCGCGGCCGACCTATCAGCAGGTGACGCAGCTCACCTACATCACCCAATGCCTGAAAGAGGCGCTGCGGCTGTGGCCGCCGGCGCCGGCCTACGGCATCGCGCCGCTGAACGATGAGACGATCGGCGGCAAGTACAAGCTGAAGAAGAACACCTTCATCACCATCCTGGTGATGGCGCTGCATCGCGATCCCAGCGTCTGGGGCCCGAACCCCGACGTGTTCGATCCCGAGAATTTCAGCCGCGAGGCTGAGGCCAAGCGCCCGATCAATGCCTGGAAGCCGTTCGGCAACGGCCAGCGCGCCTGCATCGGCCGCGGCTTTGCCATGCACGAGGCGGCGCTGGCGATCGGGATGATCCTGCAGCGCTTCAAGCTGATCGACGTGCATCGCTACCAGATGCATCTGAAGGAGACGCTGACCGTCAAGCCGGATGGCTTCAGGATCAAGGTGCGGCCGCGCGACGACAAGGACCGCGGCGCGTTCGCCGGCGGCACGGGCGCGGTTGCGGCCGCGCCGAAGGCGCCGCGCGCGCCGACCACGCGTCCCGGCCACAACACGCCGATGCTGGTGCTCTACGGCTCCAATCTCGGCTCTGCCGAGGAACTGGCAACCCGCATGGCGGATCTGTCCGAGATCAATGGCTTCGCGACGCGGCTTGGCCCGCTGGACGATTATGTCGGCAAGCTGCCGGAGGAGGGCGGCGTGCTGATCATCTGCGCCTCCTACAATGGCGCGGCGCCCGACAACGCGACGCAGTTCGTCAAATGGCTCGATAGCGACCTGCCGAAGGATGCCTTCGCCAAGGTCCGCTACGCGGTGTTCGGTTGCGGCAACAGCGATTGGGCGGCGACCTACCAGTCGGTGCCGCGCTTCATTGACGAGCAGCTCACCAAACATGGTGCGCGCGCCGTCTATCCGCGCGGCGAGGGCGATGCGCGCAGCGATCTCGACGGCCAGTTCCAGAAATGGTTCCCGGAGGCGGCCAAGGTCGCGACCAAGGAATTCGGCATCGACTGGAATTTCACCCGCACCGCCGAGGACGAGCCGCTCTACGCGATCGAGCCGGTGGCGCAGGGTGCGGTCAACACCATCGTGACGCAAGGCGGCGCGGTGCCGATGAAGGTGCTCGCCAATAACGAGCTGCAGACCAAGGCAGGCGCTCATCCGTCGGAGCGTTCGACCCGGCATATCGAGGTCGAGCTGCCGGCCAGCCTGAAATACCGCGTCGGCGATCATCTCAGCGTGGTGCCGCGCAACGATCCGACATTGGTCGATTCCGTTGCGCGCCGCTTCGGCTTCCTGCCGGCCGACCAGATCCGTCTGCAGGTCTCGGAAGGCCGCCGCGCTCAATTGCCGGTCGGCAACGCCGTGTCGGTCGGACGGCTGCTCACCGAGTTCGTCGAGCTGCAGCAGGTCGCGACCCGCAAGCAGATCCAGATCATGGCCGAGCACACTCGCTGCCCGGTCACCAAGCCGAAGCTGATGGCCTATGTCGGGGACGACGATGCCTCGGCCGCGCGCTATCGCGCCGACGTCTTGGCGAAGCGCAAATCGGTATTTGACCTGCTCGAGGAACATCCGGCCTGCGAGCTGCCGTTCCACCTCTATCTCGAAATGCTGTCGCTGCTGGCGCCGCGCTATTATTCGATCTCGTCGTCTCCGGCCGGCGAGGCGCAGCGCTGCAGTGTCACCGTGGGCGTGGTGGAGGCGCCAGCAAGTTCCGGGCGCGGCATCTACAAGGGCGTCTGCTCGAACTACCTGGCGCGCCGCCGCGCCGGCGACACCGTCCACGCCACCATCAAGGAGACCAAGGCCGGCTTCCGCCTGCCCGATGACAATGCCGTGCCGATCATCATGATCGGGCCGGGCACCGGGCTCGCACCGTTCCGCGGCTTCCTGCAGGAGCGCGCCGCGCGCAAGGCGCAGGGCGCGACGCTGGGGCCGGCGATGCTGTTCTTCGGCTGCCGGCATCCCGAGCAGGACTTCATCTATGCGGATGAGCTGAAGGCGTTCGCCGCCGACGGCGTGAATGAACTCCACACCGCCTTCTCGCGCGCCGACGGTCCGAAGACCTATGTGCAGCACCTCGTCGCCGCGCAGAAGGACCGGGTGTGGGAGCTGATCCAGAAGGGTGCGATCGTCTATGTCTGCGGCGACGGCGGCAGGATGGAGCCCGACGTCAAGGCGACCCTGATGTCGATCTACCGCGAGCGCACCGGTGTCGACACTGACGCCGCCGCGCGCTGGATCGAGGAAATGGGCACCAGGAACCGCTACGTGCTCGACGTCTGGGCAGGTGGCTAGCCCGTGCCTTCGCAGCCCGGATGGAGCGAAGCGTAATCCGGGACAGCGTCAGATGCGGACCGGCCGGCTCCCGGATTTCGCGGAGCCTGTCATCGGGCGCGCGTTCGCGCGACCCGTTGGCTCCATCCGGGCTACGCATGGGTGATTTGGGGGCACCGGCCGTGATACAAGCCGCCGCATGATTCCATGGGAAAAGATCGATACCGCGCGCATTCCCGGCACCGAGGGTGAATTGCGTCTGATGCGGCGAGGCCGCGAATTCTCGATCATGCTCGGCACCAACGAGCTGATGAACAGCCGCCTGTCGGGCTCGGAAGAGGCGTTGGCGACGCTCGCCGCGAAGAAGATCGAGAAGGTCGCACGGCCGCATTTTCTGATCGGCGGCCTCGGCATGGGCTTTACGCTGCGGGCCGCGCTCGCCGTGCTCGGGCCCGAGGCGAGAATCGTGGTGGCCGAACTGGTGCCGGCGGTCGTTGCCTGGGCGCGAGGTCCGATGGCGGAGATCTTCGGCGACAGCCTGAACGATCCGCGCGTGAGCATCCGGGAGGAGGATGTTGCCAGCGTGATCGAACGCCAACCGCTCAGCTTCGATGCCATCCTGCTCGACGTCGATAACGGGCCTGAAGGTCTCACCCGCAAGGCCAATGACGCGCTGTATGATGTCTCCGGGCTCAAGATCGCACACACGGCTTTGCGGCGCGGCGGCGTGCTCGCCGTCTGGTCGTCCGGTCCGAACGCCAGGTTCCCGAAATCCTTGTCCCGGGCCGGGTTCGCGGTCAACGAAATTGCCGTCCGCGCCACCGGCCGAGGCCGCGGTGTCCGCCATGTGATCTGGATCGCGGTCAAGGACTAAAGCGCGATGAGATTGGGTTGAATC
>NZ_LFIQ01000100.1:40760-48520 GCF_001189245.1 Bradyrhizobium pachyrhizi
AGCTCTAGCCGGCATCCCGGCGCGCTCGCCAGCCTGATCATGCCAGTGGCCGAGCACAAGCCATCACGATGCCTCAGAACATCGTGTTGTTGTTGGCGGGATTCTCCGGAACGGGCTGCGCCACGTCCCAGTGCTCGACGATCTTGCCGTCCTCGAGCTTGAAGATGTCGACGATCGCATTGCCGCGGGTGCCGGGCTCGCGCACGGCGTGGACGTGCAGGATCACGTAGTCGCCGTCGACGAATGAGCGCTTGATCTCGCTGTGCGAGTTCGGAAACTTCTCGCGCAGGAAGCCGATGAACTTGCGGAAGCCTTCCGGGCCGTCGGCCGCGCCGGGATTGTGCTGCACATAGCGGTTGCCGACATAGGCGAGCGCCGCGTCAGCGTCCTTCTGGTTCAGCCCCTTCTCGTAGAAGGCGAGCACCGCCTTGCGGTTGGCCTCCTGCTGCGCTTCGTTGGCGGCCGCGATTGCCGATGAAGACGCGAGCGCGAGGAGGAGAGCGGCGACGGCTGTCTGTGGCCGGAGAGGGGTCTTCATCTGGTTGCTCCCGGTGGCTGAGCGCTGGATAGCGCTCTCTACAGCGTCCATGCCGCGCCCGGAAGAACGCACTCCTGGCTCACATGGTTACCGGAAGATACCGGAGCCCCGTTCCGATTGAATCGGGACGGGCTCTCGATTCTGGCTTTGAGGCGTTTTCTTCACGCGAACCGGTATCCACTTCGCTCGAAAACGCTCAGGCCTTACGCCGCCTTCGCCGCCGCGCCATGCGCGTGCTTGTCGATGGCGTCGATGATCTGCGGCCACATCGGAATCGGCAGGGCGTGGCCCATGCCCTCGATCATCACGAGCTTCGCGCCCGGGATCGAGACCGCGGTGTCCTTGCCGCCTTCGGGATGCACCAGCGGATCGATGGTGCCGTGGATCACCAGCGTCGGCGCCTTGACGCCGCGCAGGCGCTCCTTGCGGCTGCCGGAGGCGAGGATGGCGCGGAGCTGGCGGCCGACGCCCTCGGGATTGAGGCCGCGCTCATAGGTGCGCCGCGCGCGTTCGGGATCGAGCGCCTCGTCCTCGGGAAACGAGCCGTTGCGCAACACCTTCCAGGTCTGCCCGAAGCGGACGAAATACTCTTCCTTGCTCTTCGGTGGCGGTGCCATCAGCACCGCGGTCGCCTCGCGGGTCGGCCCCGGGATCTTTGGATTGCCCGTGGTCGACATGATCGAGGTCAGCGAGCGCACGCGCTCGGGAAAGGTGATCGCAACCTCCTGCGCGATCATGCCGCCCATCGAGGCACCGACCAGATGCGCAGTGCGGATGCCGAGCGCATCCATCAGCCCGATCGTGTCCCTCGCCATGTCGGCCAGCTTGTAGGGTGCTGCGACCGGGATCTTCAGGAAGCGGAGCTTGAGCAGTTCGAGCGCGGTCAGCCGCTTGCCGCCGCTCAGGCGGGAGGATTTGCCGATATCCCTGTTGTCGAATCGGATGACGCGAAAACCGCGGGCGGCGAGCTGGCGGCAGAACTCGTCGTCCCAATGGATCATCTGGGCGCCGAGGCCCATGATCAGGAGCAGCGGCTCGGCATTCGCATCGCCAAAAATCTCGTAGCAGATGTCGATGCCATTGGCGCGGATGATCTGCGGCGGCTGATGGGCGAGCGTGGTCACGGGCGTCCCCTGCTGGTGTCGCGGTCAGGAACCTCTATGCCACGGATTGACGCAGCGCAGAAGAGCCTCGGCGTCGCTGGTCGCGCCGCGCAGTTGACCGATCAGCAGCAACAGTGTCGTATGGCAGAAACAAATGGAAGCGCGGCAAGCGCTCGAAATTGGTGTGGAGGAGCGCCGCATGGCCGACAAGGGCAACGACCCTGCCGTGATCTGGCAGACGATGATTGGCGAGATGGAGAAGGGGTTCAACTCCTTCGGCAACCAGCTCATGAGCTCGCCGGAATTTTCCAAGGTGATGAACCAGGCCGGCGGCGCCGCGGCCGGCGCACAGAAGCAGCTCGGCGAGCTGATGGAGAAATATCTGCTGGCGATGAACCTGCCGAGCCGCGCCCAACTCGTCGGCATGGCCGAGCGCCTGCAGTCGATGGAGAACCAGCTCAACGAGATCAAGACGCTGCTGCAGCAGGTGCACCACAATTCGCTGGCGCCGGACGACGGCCACGGCGCAACGCCGCGGCCACCGCGCACCAAGCAGCCGCCGGCGGAGGGAGGCAGCAAATGAATGCTCCCACCCCCTTTGATTTCGCCTCGATCTCCGAGCGGGTCCAGTCCGAGGTGCAGCGCGCGATCCAGCGCAGCATCAAGGGCGTCGAGTATTTCTCGAGCTCCGGCCCGTCGCTCGGCTCGACGCCGAAAGACGTGCTGTATTCGCGCGGCACCATGAACCTCTATCACTACCGGCCGCAGGCCAGCGAAGTCTATCGCGTGCCGGTGCTGATCGTGATGGCGACCACCAACCGCGGCTACATCCTCGACCTGGTGCCGGGGCAGAGCTTCATCGAGTTTCTGCTCAAGCGCGGCTTCGACGTCTACATGCTGGACTGGACCGCGCCGAAGCCGGAGGAAAAATCGCTGCGCATGGAGGATTACGTCCTCGACTTCATTCCGGAATCGGTCCGCCGCGTGCAGCAGGATTCCGGCGAAAAGGACGTCTCGGTGATCGGCTATTGCTTCGGCGGCGTGCTGTCGCTGCTCTACGGCTCGATCTTCAACGACGGGCCGATGAAGAACCTGATCTGCTTCACCACGCCGATCGATTTCCGTGAGATGAAGCTGTTCTCGAATTTCGCCGACCGCCGCTATTTCGACGTCGACCGGCTGATCGACAGCACCGGCAACATGCCGCCCGAACTGATCCTGCAATCGTTCGACATGTTGCGGCCGGCCGCGCGTGTCGTCGGCCAGATCCAACTCTGGGACAACATCTGGAACGACGAGTTCGTCAAGTCGTACCGGATGTTCGATCGCTGGGCGACCGACACGCTGCCGCTCGCGGGCGAATATTTCCGCGCCATCACCAAGGACCTGATGTGGGACAACAAGCTCTACAACGACACCATGACGGTCGGCGGCCGCGAGGCGAAGCTTGCCGACATCAAGGTGCCGATCCTGCACGCGGTCGCCGAGCACGACCACATCGTGCCGTATGATGCGGCAAAACATCTCATCACCAAGATCGGCTCCGAGGACAAGGAGGAGGTGATGCTGAAAGGCGGTCACGTCTCGCTGGTCGCCGGCGCCAACGCAATCAAGCGGCTGTGGCCGAAACTGGACTCCTGGCTGGGCAAAAGATCGACCTAAGAAGGGTCGACTTGAGAGAGATCGACATGACCGAACAACGTTCCTATCCGCGCCGCGTCAAGACCGAAGCGGGCGACATCGAGTTTCGCCTGATGATTCGGGACCACGAGGCCGCGGTGCTGGCCTTCGCGCAAAAGCTGCCGACGCATGATCTCTTGTTCTTGCCGCGCAACATCAGCCAGCCGAAGGTGCTGTCGGCCTGGATCAACGAGATCGAGCGCGGCGACATCACGAGCCTGCTCGCGATCAAGGACGGCAAGGTGGTCGGCTGCGGCACCCTGGTGCGCGATCCGCATTCCTGGTCGCCGCATGTCGGCGAGATCCGGATGGT
This sequence comes from Bradyrhizobium pachyrhizi, assembly GCF_001189245.1. Classification (GTDB taxonomy): domain Bacteria; phylum Pseudomonadota; class Alphaproteobacteria; order Rhizobiales; family Xanthobacteraceae; genus Bradyrhizobium; species Bradyrhizobium pachyrhizi. The sequence goes on from NZ_LFIQ01000100.1 coordinate 44,395, forward strand.
GGTGTCGCTCGACGTGCGCGGACAGGGCGTCGGCCGGGCATTGTCGCAGGAGACCTTCGCCATCGCGCTCGGTGCCGGGCTGGAGAAGTTCTCGGTGCAGATGACCGTCGACCAGCAGGCGGCGATCGCGCTGTTCGAAAGCCTCGGCTTCAAGGCGGAGGCCCTGCTGCGCGACCATGTCCGCGACGTCGAGGGCAAGACCCACGACATCGTCGTGCTGGGGCACAACGTGGCGCAGGTCCGGGCCCAAATGGAGGCGTACGGGGTGTCCGACGCGGTCAGTGGTAATTAGAAACCGTTTTCTGCTGGTTCTCTAGGCAATCTGCCGGATCTTCGTGCTGTTCACAGGTTCGTGATATCGCGCTGCAACATCTATGTTGCGATGCATCATGGGATGTGTCATAACACCGTTGCCCCGGGCCAAACCGGACGGGGTGAGCCCATAGCTCAAACCTGAGGATGGAGAGACCCCCAATGACCACCGAAACCAATTCCGTGCTGAACAGCGTCAAGGAAGCCTTCGCGCCCGTCACCGAGGCGTTCACCAAGCTTCAGAACCTGGAAGTTCCGGAAGCCGCCCGTGAGTTCGTGAAGAAGCAGGCCGAGGCCGCCAAGACCCGCGCTGCCGATGCCTATGCCGGCTCGGAGAAGGTGACCAACGTGATCGAGTCCGCTGTTGCCGGTTCGGTGACCGAAGCCGCCAAGATCAGCCGCAACATCCAGCAGGCGATCTACCAGGACGCCGAGGCGTTCTTCGCCGGTATCGACAAGCTCGCGTCCGCCAAGTCGCTGAGCGAAGCCGCCCAGATCCAGTCGGAGCTGGCCCGTGCGCGTGGCGAACTGTTCGTCTCGCGGGCGAAGGCCACCACCGAGTATCTCGGCAAGCTCGTCACCGACGGTGCGAAGACCGCGCAGGACAACTTCGCCAAGGTCTACGGCAAGACCGCCTGATCGCGGCCGCGCTGACCAACTGCCCTTTTCGAAGGCCCGCCATTTTGCGGGCCTTCTTTTTTGGCGGTGTCCTTCATAACTCAAGTATCCATCGTCATTCCGGACGACGCGAAGCGGCGATCCGGAATCTCGAGATTCCGGGTTCATGCTTCGCACGCCCCGGAATGACGGCGGTGGGGCCATGCTATGCTTCGTTCGTCACCCCTGCGAAACCCCATGACCCTTCCCGCCGCCCTTATTGCAACGCCTGTCGACGTCGAACGCGCGGCCGAGCTGCGGCGCGTCAAGTGGCTGGCGACCGGCGTGCTGGCGGCAACCTTCATCATCTTCATCGCAGCGAAGGCGCTGCTGCCGGTGCATCCGGTGTTCGGTTTCATCGCCGCGTTTGCCGAGGCCGCAACCATCGGCGGCCTCGCCGACTGGTATGCCGTCGTCGCCTTGTTCAAGCGGCCGCTCGGCCTGCCGATCCCGCATACCGCGATCATCCAGAGCAATCAGGCGCGCATCGCCGAGAAGCTTGGCGAGTTCATCGAGAACAATTTCCTGGAATCCGGGCCGGTCGAGGCCAAGCTGCGCGAGATCGATTTCGGTTCGTTCATCGCCGACTGGCTGCGCGACCGCAAGCGTTCCGAAGATCTCGCCCGCTTCGTGCTGCGGATGCTGCCCGAGGCATTCGCGGCGACCGAGAGCTCGGGGTTGATGCAGTTCATCAGCCGCCGCGTCACGACGCAGGTGCTCTCGATCGACCTCGCGCCGCTCGCGGCCGGCGCGCTGCGCGGCTTCGTGCAGGAGGGCAAGCATGGCGGCCTGCTCGACGACATCCTGCGCGTGCTGCACCAGACGCTGACGCAGCAGGAGACCATGGCCGTGATCCGCGACAAGGTCCGCGCCGAGATGCCGACGCTGCTCAGGCTCTATCGTGCCGACAAGTTCGTGGTGAACCGGATCATCGCCTCCGCCACGAAATTCTTCGAGGAAGTGCGCAACGACCCGCAGCATCCGTTCCGCGGCGAGTTCGACCGCATGCTGCTGTCCTTTGTTGACCGGCTCGGCAGCGACAAGGCGTTCGCCGATCGCATCGATGGTCTCAAGCGCGATTTGATGGCGCGGCCCGAGCTTGCCAATCTCGGGCGCACCATCTGGGCCAACGTCAAGGACGTCATCGAGCGCAGCGCCTCGGGCGAGTCGCAGGTGCTGCAGCATCAGCTGGCGCGAATGCTGGTCGAGGCCGGCGACGCGCTCGACGGCGACGCCGACCTGCGCGGCGAGATCAATCAGGGCCTGGTGGCGATCCTGCGCACCGTCGTCGCCGAGCAGAAGAGCGGCGTCTCGAGCTTCATCGCCGACCAGATGAAGAGCTGGGACATGGAGCAGCTGATCTCGCTGATCGAGGTCAATGTCGGCAAGGACCTGCAATACATCCGCTTCAACGGCGCGCTGATCGGCGGGCTCGCCGGCCTTGCGCTTTACACCCTGGAGTACACGCTGCGGCTGCTGTGACCGATTGGGCACGAACGTCACTTTAGTTGTGGCAAGTGTGACCTAGACCGCTTGCACGAAAGTGTCCGGTTCCCTAGCTTTTCAGGACAGATTGTTGCGTTGCGGAACGATTCCGCCGGGTTTGCGTCAATTCTATTGACCCATCCCCGTTGGTCCCATTGCCGGCTGCCTGCCGGAAGAGGAGCTGAAATGTCCGTTGCTGCGCAGACGCTACGCCCGCCGTCCAGGACGCTGATGTTTCTGGAAGGCCGCGCCATTCATGAGCTCGGCGCCTTTCTTGGTGCATTGCCGCTGCTCAGCCTCGCGCCGCGCGGCGATGGGCATCCGGTGCTGGTGCTGCCCGGACTGATCGCCTCCGACATGTCGACCCGGCCGCTGCGCGACTTTCTCAGGAGCAAGGGCTACGCCGTCAGCGGCTGGCGCCAGGGCCGCAATCTCGGGCTCCGCGCCGGCGTGCAGGACGGGATGGTCGATCTGCTGCAGGAGATGAATGAGACGACCGGCCGCAAGGTCTCGGTGGTTGGCTGGAGCCTCGGCGGCCTCTATGCACGCCAGCTCGCCAAGATGATGCCGGAGCGCGTGCGCCAGGTGATCACGCTCGGCAGCCCGTTTGCCGCCGGCCCGAAGTCGACCAACGCCTGGCGCGTCTATGAGATGGCCAGCGGGCGCCGCGCCGATGAGGAGGATTCCCGTTTCGGCGGCTCGCTCGCCAGTGCGCCGCCGGTGCCGACCACCGCGATCTTCAGCCGCACCGACGGCGTCTGCGCCTGGCAGGGCTGTCGCGAGCAGGCCTCGTCGATGACCGACAGCATCGAGGTCGAGAGCAGCCATTGCGGCATGGGTCATCACCCGGCCGTGGTCTATGCGGTCGCCGATCGCCTCGCGCAGAAGGAAGGCGAGTGGGCGCCGTTCGATCGCAGCGGCTGGCGCAGCTTCGTTTATCCGGATCCCAATCGCTAGGTCTTGCGAAAGTCTCTCTTCACCTCGCCCCGCTTGCGGGGAGAGGTCGGATTGCGAAGCAATCCGGGTGAGGGGGACTCTCCACGTATCGTCTGTCACCGCATTTGCGGAAGCGGCCCCTCACCCCAACCCTCTCCCCGCAAGAGCGGGGCGAGGGAGAAGCTAGAGCGGCTACATTGTCGTGAATCGACAAAACGCGCTATGCGTTGGGCATGCCACAGCCGCTTGCCCGCATCGTCGACCAGCTGAAGCGCGAGCCGTCACGCACCGGCTCGATCATCATCACCGTGTTCGGCGATTCCATCGTGCCGCGCGGCGGCTCGGTGTGGCTCGGCACGCTGCTCGAATTCTTCAAGTCGCTCGATATCGACGGCAACGTGGTGCGCACCGCGATGTCGCGGCTCGCCGCCGATGGTTGGCTCGAGCGCAACAAGGTCGGCCGCAACAGCTTCTATCGGCTGAACGCCAAGGGCCGGCAGACCTTCGACACCGCGACGCGGCACATTTACGATCCGCCGCCGTCGGACTGGACCGGCCGCTTCGAGCTGCTGCTGATCGGCAATGCCGAGGACCGCGACGCCGCGCGCGAGGCGTTGAAGAATGCCGGCTTCGGCAGCCCGCTGCCCGGCGTGTGGGTCGCGCCGTCAGGCGTGCCGATCCCCGATGAAGCGTCGCGCGCGATCCGGCTCGAAGTCTCCGCGGAAGATGACAGCGG
>NZ_LFIQ01000100.1:48530-71415 GCF_001189245.1 Bradyrhizobium pachyrhizi
CGACCGCACCGCGGACGCCTATCTGAAGTTCATGAAGACGTTCGAGCCGCTGCACGGCTCGATCATCCGCGGCGAGACACTGAGCGACGCCGACGCCTTCACCGCGCGCATTCTCTTGATCCACCATTACCGCCGCGTCGTGCTGCGCGATCCGCTGCTGCCGTATCAGCTGCTGCCGAAGGATTGGCCGGGCAGGGCGGCGCGGAAACTCTGCGGCGAGGTCTATCGCGGGTTGCTTTCGCCGTCGGAACAATGGCTTGACGACCATGCAACCAACGAGGACGGGCCGCTGCCGAAGCCCAACGGGGCAGTGGCGCGCCGTTTCGAGGGCGTCTGAATATATTACAAAAACTTCTTGCATTTGAAAATTTGTGTTATATATTCCCTTCCAACAACACACCGGGAGGTCGGCCATGTACACGCAGGCGCTCAACTCATCCGACGGCGACGATCGCGGCGTCGAGGATGTGGCCCGTGCCAGTCAGTTCCAGGCCCGCATCGATGCCGACGAGCGCATCGAGCCGAACGACTGGATGCCCGCCGCCTATCGCAAGACGCTGACGCGGCAGATTTCCCAGCACGCGCATTCCGAAATCGTCGGCATGCTCCCCGAGGGCAACTGGATCACCCGCGCGCCGTCGCTGCGTCGCAAGGCTGCGCTGCTCGCCAAGGTGCAGGACGAATGCGGCCACGGCCTCTATCTCTACGCCGCCGCCGAGACGCTCGGCACCTCGCGCGAAGAGCTGGTCGACGCGATGCTCTCGGGCAAGGCGAAGTATTCCTCGATCTTCAACTATCCGACGCTGACCTGGGCCGACATCGGCACCATCGGCTGGCTGGTCGACGGCGCGGCGATCATGAACCAGATCCCGCTGTGCCGCTGCTCCTACGGCCCCTATGCGCGGGCGATGATCCGCGTCTGCAAGGAAGAGTCGTTTCACCAGCGCCAGGGCTTCGAGATCATGGTGACGCTGTGCCGCGGCACCGCGGAGCAGAAGGCGATGGCGCAGAACGCGCTCGATCGCTGGTGGTGGCCGGTGCTGATGATGTTCGGTCCGCCGGACCAGGCCAGCCAGCACAGCGACACCTCGACCAAATGGAAGATCAAGCGCTTCTCCAACGACGAGTTGCGCCAGAAATTCATCGACGCCACCGTGCCGCAGGCCGAATTCCTGGGCCTGACGATCCCCGATCCCGGCATGAAGCAGAACGCAAACGGCAATTGGGAGCACAGCCCGATCGACTGGGACGAATTCAAGCAGGTGCTGGCAGGCAACGGCCCCTGCAACCGCGATCGTCTCGCCGCGCGCCGCAAGGCGCATGAGGAGGGCGCCTGGGTGCGCGAGGCCGCGATGGCCTATGCCGAGAAGCGCAGGAGCCGCCAGCTCGCGCAAGCCGCAGAATAAGGGAGCACCGCCATGGCCACGCCGAACGTTCCGCTCTGGGAAGTCTTCATCCGCAGCCGCAATGGCCTCGCGCACAAGCATGTCGGCTCGCTGCATGCGGCCGACTCGACGCTCGCCCTGCAGGCCGCGCGCGACATCTACACCCGCCGCGGCGAGGGGCTGTCGATCTGGGTGGTGCCCTCGAACGCGATCACCGCGTCCGATCCGTCCGAGAAGGGCATGATGTTCGAGCCGGCGGAATCCAAGATCTACCGCCACCCGACCTTCTACGACGTCCCCGACGAAGTCGGGCATATGTGAATTTCGCTCCCCCTCATGGTGAGGAGCGCGCAGCGCGTCTCGAACCATGAGGCCCGTGCAGTGACAGCGACCGATCCTTCGAGACGCGCCTTCGGCGCTCCTCAGGATGAGGCTCGAGTGTGTTGATGCAGGATATGAGAACATGGCGACCGCCAACATCGAAGTCTCCGAAACCCCGCTGGTGCTCTACGCGCTGCGCCGCGCCGACGATGCACTGATCCTCGGCCATCGGCTGTCCGAATGGTGCGGCCATGCGCCCGCCATGGAAGAGGACATGGCGCTCGCCAATATGGGCCTCGACCTGCTCGGCCAGGCCCGTGAGCTCTACACCTACGCGGCCAAGGTCGAAGGCCGGGGCAACGACGAAGACAAGTTCGCTTACCTTCGTGACGTCAGGCAGTACCGCAATCTGCTGCTGCTCGAACAACCGAACGGCGACTTTGCGCGCACCATGGTGCGGCAGTTCTTCTACGCGGCATTCGCCGATCTCTACTGGCGCGCGATGATGGCCTCGTCCGATCCGACGCTCGCGGCGATCGCGGCGAAGTCGGAGAAGGAGAGCGCCTATCATGTCAGGCATTCGTCGGAATGGATCGTCCGGCTCGGCGACGGCACCGAGGAGAGCCACCGCCGCGCGCAGGGCGCGATCGACGACCTCTGGGCCTATACCGGCGAGATGTTCGCGGTCGACGACAGCGAGCGCGGCCTGATTGACGCCGGCATTGCGATCGATCCGGCGACGCTAAAGTCGCGCTGGCTGAAGACGGTCACCGGTATCATCAACGAGGCGACGCTGTCGTTGCCGAAGAGCGACTGGATGCAGCAGGGCGGCCGCAGCGGCAGCCACAGCGAGCACCTCGGCCATCTCCTCAGCGAGCTGCAATCGATGCAGCGAACCTTTCCGGGGGCGACATGGTGACCGTTGCGCTCAGCGATGCCGATCTGCGCCGGCGCGCCTGGAGCGCGGCCGCGCAGGTGGTCGATCCCGAGATCCCGGTGCTGACCATCGCCGATCTCGGCGTGCTGCGCGATGTCGCGGTCCACGACGGGCATGTCGAGGTCGCGATCACGCCGACCTATTCCGGCTGTCCCGCCATGAACATGATCGCGCTCGAGATCGAGCTCGCGCTGGAGCGCGAAGGCATTCATAAGCCGAAGGTCCGCACCGTGCTGTCGCCGGCCTGGACCACCGACTGGATGAGCGAGGACGGCCGCCGCAAGCTGAAGGAGTATGGTATCGCGCCGCCGCTGCCGGGCTCCTCGCGCCGCGCGCTGTTCGGCGAGCTGGCGGTCGCGTGCCCGCAATGCGGCTCCGTTGATACCGAGCTGCTCTCCGAGTTCGGCTCGACCTCCTGCAAGGCGCTGTGGCGTTGCAAGAGCTGCCGTGAACCCTTCGACTACTTCAAGTGTCATTGACCATGTCGACACCACGATTCCACCGCCTGTCCGTCAGCGACCTTCGCCGCGAGGCGTCGGACGCGATTTCGATGACCTTTGCGATCCCCGACGATCTGCAAGGCGACTACCGTTTCACTCCGGGCCAGTATCTGACGCTGCGCACCACGATGGACGGCGAGGAGGTTCGCCGTTCCTATTCGATCTGCTCCGGTCCCGACGACGGCGAATTGCGCATCGCGGTGAAGAAGGTCGACGGCGGCGCGTTCTCGAACTGGGCCGCCGACGAGCTGAAGACCGGCGACGAACTCGACGTGATGACGCCGACCGGGCGTTTCGGCGTCGCCCACGCGCCGGGCGAGGCGCGGACTTATGTCGGCTTCGCCGCCGGCAGCGGCATCACGCCGATCCTCTCGATCATCAAGGGCGTGCTGGCGCGCGAGCCGGACAGCCGCTTCTTCCTGTTCTATGGCAATCGCTCGACCGAGGGCGTCATGTTCCGCGAGGCACTGGAGGAGCTGAAGGACCGCTTCATGCAGCGGCTCTCGGTGTTCCACGTCATCTCGGGCGAGGAGCAGGACATTCCGATCCTGCACGGCCGGCTCGACGGCGAGAAGGTGCGGGTGCTGCTGCGCTCGCTGGTGCCTGCCGAGACGGTCGATCACGTCTTCGTCTGCGGCCCGGCCGCGATGAGCGAGACCATCGAGGCGACCTGTCGCGAGATCGGCATTGCCGACGAGCGCATCCATGTCGAACGCTTCGTATCGGAATTCGGCGGCAAGCCGCGGGCGAAGGTCGTCGTTCCGGCCGGCGCGCCGCCGAAGGCGATCGCCGGGCTGATCATCGACGGCAAGCGCCGCGAGGTCCCGGTAGCCGACGGCGAGTCGATCCTCGACGCCGCGCTGCGCGCCGGCATGGATCTGCCGTTCGCCTGCAAGGGCGGCATGTGCTCGACCTGCCGCGCCAAGCTGGTCGAAGGCGAGGCGCCGATGGACTTGAACTATTCGCTGGAGCCGTGGGAGCTGAAGGCGGGGTTCATCCTCACCTGCCAGGCCAAGCCGTGCTCCGAGAAGGTCGTGGTCGACTACGACCACGTCTAGGATTGACGTCATTCCGGGGCGCGAAGCGAACCCCAATGCGCAATTGCGCATTGTGGAATCTCGAGCGGGGTCTGGTCCTTCGGACCATCCCGGAATGACGGAAGTAGCGTTGACGCCTCGTGCGTCGCGCCCAACACTGACGCTTGACACCAAGAGGCCCTCCGCAACGGGCCCACGCACAGGGAGTTCGATGTGAACGTGAAGGCCACGCTATCGCCCGAGGACTTGACGCCGGAAGATTTGGCCCGCGCTTGCGCCGACGCGATGTGGAAGGAGGACGACGCCAGCAAGGGCCTCGGCATGGAGCTTGTCGAGATCAAGCCGGGGCAGGCGGTGATGGCGATGACGGTGCAGCCGCACATGGTCAACGGCCAGCGCATCTGCCATGGCGGCTACATCTTCACGCTGGCCGATTCTGCCTTCGCCTTTGCCTGCAACAGCCGCAACGATCGCGCGGTGGCGGCGCAGGGCAACGTCACGTTCATCCGGCCCGGCAAGCTCGGCGACCGCCTGGTGGCGACCGCGCGCGAGATCTCGCGCAGCGGCCGCTCGGGAATCTACGACGTGAGCGTCACTGCCGGCGACAGCGTGATCGCCGAATTCCGCGGACATTCGCGCGTGATACCGGGCAGCTGGCTGCCCGACACGGACATCAAGGCATAAAGGCTTCAGGGGAAAACGTCGATGGCAACGGCAAAGCTCAAGGTCAAGGACAGTGGTTATCACGCCGAGCTCGATGCGGCCGAGCGCGCCTCGCGCGACGAGATCATGGCGCTGCAGACCAGGCGGCTGGCCTGGTCGCTCAAGCATGCCTATGACAACGTCGCGCACTACAGGAAGGCGTTCGATGCCGCGGGCGTGCATCCGTCCGATTTCAGGCAGCTGCCCGATCTCGCCAAATTTCCGTTCACGGTGAAGACCGATCTGCGCGACAATTATCCCTTCAACATGTTCGCGGTGCCGCGCGAGCAGCTGGTGCGGGTCCATGCCTCCTCAGGCACGACCGGCAAGCCGATCGTGGTCGGCTACACCAGGGCCGACATCGACACCTGGGCGGACGTGATGGCGCGCTCGATCCGCGCCGCCGGCGGCCGGACCGGCATGCTGATGCACAACGCCTATGGCTACGGCCTGTTCACCGGCGGCCTCGGCGCGCATTACGGCGCCGAGCGGCTGGGCTGCACGGTGATCCCGATCTCCGGCGGCATGACCGAGCGGCAGGTGCAGATCATCAACGACTTCCGGCCCGACATCATCACGGTGACGCCGAGCTACATGCTGGCGATCCTCGACGAATTCAAGCGGCAGGGCCTCGATCCGCGCAAATCGTCGCTGAAGTTCGGCATCTTCGGCGCCGAACCCTGGACCAACGCGATGCGCGTCGAGATCGAGCAGGCCTTCGACATGGACGCCACCGACATCTATGGCTTGTCGGAGGTGATCGGCCCCGGCGTCGCGCAGGAATGCGTGGAGACCAAAGACGGTCTGCATATCTGGGAGGACCACTTCTACCCCGAGGTGATCGATCCGCTGACCGGCGAGGTATTGCCCGACGGCGAGAAGGGCGAGCTGGTGTTCACCTCGCTCACCAAGGAAGCCTTCCCGATCATCCGCTACCGCACCCGTGACCTGACGCGGCTGTTGCCCGGCACGGCGCGGCCCGGCATGCGGCGAATGGAGAAGGTGACCGGCCGCTCCGACGACATGATTATCCTGCGCGGCGTCAACGTGTTCCCGACCCAGATCGAGGAAGCGCTGCTGGCGACCGACTGGTGCGGCGGTCACTTTGTCATTGAGCTGACCCGCGAAGGCCGCATGGACGAGATGACGGTGCTCGCCGAAGCCCGGCCCGAGAGCTGGGATGGCGAAGGGCTGGTTGTTCACGCCGAGAAGGTCTCCGCCTTCATCAAGAACACGATCGGCATCTCCACCCGCGTCCGCGTCGTTGCGCCCGAGACGCTGGAGCGTTCGCTCGGCAAGGCGAAACGTGTTTACGACAAGCGGCCGAAAGAATAGCCTAATCCCTGCAATCCAACAGGGCGCAGGGTATGGCCGACACCAATGAAACGACCGCTGCGGAGATCGTGGCTGATATCCGCGCCGGCAAGGTGACGGCGGTCAGCGTCGTCGAGGCCGCGCTCGATCGTGCGGAGCGGCTCAAGCACCTCAACGCTTTCATCGTGCTGAACCGTGACGGCGCGCTCGCCGCGGCGCGCGAGGTCGATGCCGGGACGCGGACCGGCGCGCTGGCCGGTCTCCCCATCGTCGTGAAGGACAACATCAACACATCAGATCTGCCGACATCGGGCGGCACGCCGGCGCTGCAACACGCGCGGCCTGCGCGCAACGCGCCGTCGCTGCAAAGGCTGCTCGACGCAGGTGCCATCGTGATCGGCAAGACCAATTTGCACGAGCTCGCGTTCGGCATCACCAGCACCAATCTCGCGCCGTTCGCGGGGCCGGTGCGGAATCCATACGACACGAGCCGGATCCCGGGCGGGTCGTCGGGCGGAACGTCTGCGGCGATCGCCGCGCGCATCGCCACCTGCGGCCTCGGCTCGGACACCGGCGGCTCGACCCGCGTGCCCGCGGCGCTGACCGGGACCGTGGGCCTTCGGCCTTCAGTCGGCAATGGCGGCGCCGAGCGGCGTTATCACGACGACAACCAGGTGGTTCCAATCAGCCATACCCGCGACACCGTCGGTCCGATGGGACGCACGGTCGCCGATGTCGCGCTGCTCGATGCCGTGATATCAGGCACGCCGCTCGCAGCGAGCATCCCGCTACGCGGCGTGCGCCTCGGCACTCCCGGCTGTTTCTGGAACGGCCTCGATCGCGATGTCGAGGCCGTCGCTCGCGCAGCCTGCGCCCGGCTCACGGCCGCCGGCGCGGTGCTGGTCGATGTCGATATGCCCGATCTGTTCGAGCAGAACGGCAAGGTGTCCTTCGTGGTCGCGCTGCATGAGCCGATCGCCGATATTCCGGCCTGGCTTGCCGCCTCCGGGATCGAGGGGATCACGCTGTCCGACATCGCGGCCGGCGTCGCCAGTCCCGACGTCGTCGGCGCTTTCGGCGCCATCACGGCGGACGCCTTCGGTGCCGCCTATGATGATGCGATCAAGGTGCAGCGGCCGGCGCTGCAGGCGATCTATGCCGCGTACATCGCGGACAACAGGTTGGACGCCATCCTGTTTCCGACCACGATCGCGCCTGCACCGGTCATCGACGAAAAGAGCGGGTCCGGCGAGATGTCGGTCAATGGCAGCGCGCCGGTGCCGACCTTCGGCACCATGATCCGCAACACCGATCCCGGCAGCAATGCCGGCCTTCCGGGGCTGTCGCTCTATGCCGGCATGACGCCCGATGGCCTGCCGGTTGGGGTCGAACTCGACGGTCCGGTCGGTAGCGATACCAGGCTGCTTGGGCTCGGCCTGTCGATTGAGGCGATCCTGGGCACGGCCCCGCCGCCGAAGCTCTGACACCGCCGACCGCAAACAAGCCCCTTGAATTGATTGGTCAGTCGATTAGTCATGGCCCGAGGCCATCCGGCCGCCACCATCCGCGTGCCTTGTGGCGCGCTCCATGACCGAGACTGGAACGCTGATGCCGCCGGCCCCGCAAGCAAATCGTCTTCCTGTCGACGCCCGCGGCGTCCGCCTGCTGACGAAGGCGGAGAACGCGGCGGCGGTGGCGCCGGTGGTCGAGACCCATGCACTTTCGCGCGGCGACAACGACGTCTTGATCGAGGTGAAGGCGGCGGCGGTCAATCCGTCCGACGTGAAAGCCGCGACCGGGCTGATGCCCTATGCCGTCTTCCCGCGCACCAGTGGTCGCGACTACGCCGGCGTCGTGATCGATGGTCCCGCTGAATTTATCGGGCGCGAGGTGTTCGGCTCGTCCGGTGACCTCGGCATCCGCCGCGACGGCACCCATGCCACGCATCTGGCGGTCGAGCGCGATGCCGTGGTGGAAAAGCCCGCCGGCATTTCCTGGGACGAAGCCGCCGGGATCGGCGTGCCCTTCGTTACCGCGATGGAGGGCCTGCGCCGCGCCGGCCTGCCGAAGGCGGGGGAGAGCGTGCTGGTGATGGGCGTCAACGGCAAGGTCGGGCAAGCCGCGGTGCAGATCGCGAGCTGGCGCGGCGCGCGCGTGATCGGCGTGGTGCGCAAGAGCGAGCCTTATGAAGGGCACAGCAATTCGCCGGTCGAGGTGATCGACGCCTCCACCACCGATGTCGCCGCTCGCGTGCGCGAGCTGACCGGCGGCAAGGGCGCCGACATCGTCTACAACACGGTCGGCGATCCCTATTTCCAGGCCGCGCACAAGTCGCTGGCGCTGCGCGGCCGCCAGATCCTGATCGCGGCGGTCGACCGCATCGTGCAGTTCAACATCCTCGAATTCTACCGCGGCCAGCACACCTATGTCGGCATCGACACGCTTGCGCTGTCGTCGGTTGCGTCCGGCGAGGTGTTGCGCGAGCTCGCGCCGGGCTTTGCCGGCGGACATCTGAAGCCATTCCCGATCAAGCCGAGCGCGATCTATCCGCTGGAACAGGCCAAGGCGGCGTTTGTTGCCGTGGCAGGCTCGTCGCGCGATCGCGTGATTTTGCGACCGTGATGACGGGATAGCCGAGAGAACCCGCATGGACCCAGGCACGATCGTTATCCTCGCCGCCCTGATCATCGGCCTGATCTATGGCTCGGTCGGGCTGCTCAGCGGCTTCTGCATGATGAGCGGCCTGCGCGGCTGGTGGGCGGAGGGCGATGGCCGCCTGGCGCGCACCTATGCGCTGGCGATGGGCGTCGCGATCGCGGCCTCGCAGCTTTTGGCGGCGGCAGGCGTTGTCGATCTCGGCAAGTCGATCTATCTGCAGCCGTCCTTCTCGGCGCCGGTGATGTTCCTCGGCGGGCTGCTGTTCGGATACGGCATGGTGCTCTCGAACGGCTGCGGCTCGCGGGCGCTGGTGCTGCTCGGACGCGGCAATCTGCGCTCCTTCGTGGTCGTGATCGTGCTCGGCATTTTCGCCGAGATAACGCTGAAGGGCCTGATTGCGCCGGCGCGCATCGCAATGGTGCAGGCCTCGCAGGCAACAGTCGCCGCCAATTCGGTGCCGTCACTGCTGGTGAACGCCGGTCTCGGCGCGGTGCAGGCACGAATGCTCGCCGCCTCGGTGCTGTCAGCTGTCCTGATCATCTTCGCCTTCGCCCATGCGCCGTTCCGAAAATCATTCGGGCAGATCGCGGCCGGCCTGATCGTGGGCCTGTTGGTGGCGGGGGGCTGGTACGCGACCGGCTATCTCGGCGCCGACGATTTCAATCCGGTGCCGTTGACGTCGCTGACCTTCATCGCGCCGATCGCCGACGCCCTGCAATATGTGATGCTGTCGACCGGCTCGACGCTGAATTTCGGCATCGTCACCGTGTTCGGCGTGTTCGCCGGCAGCCTGATCACGGCCATCGTCACCGGGCGCTTCCAGCTCGAGGGCTACCGGTCGCCGCAGCATATGCTGCGCTCGGCGAGCGGCGCCGCGCTGATGGGCGCCGGCGGCGTGATGGCGTTCGGCTGCTCGGTCGGGCAGGGGCTGACGGGACTGTCGACGCTGTCACTGTCGTCCCTCGTCGCGATCGCCGGCATCATGCTCGGCACCGGCGCCGGCCTACGCGGCGCGCTGCGGGTCAGGCCGCTTGCGACAGCCTGACTGAATTGCGCGACGGTGCGTCCGCGAGCGAGCTCAGCGCGATCCCGCCGACGATCAGCGCCGCGGCGATCGCCAGCGAGAGATCGATCGGTTCGCCGAGCAAGAGTGCCGCGGTCACGATGCCGACGATCGGCGTCGCCGTGGTTCCGAGCGAGGTCGTCAGCGCCGGCAGGCTCTTGTTGACAACAGACATCGCCCAATAGGCCAGCGCGGTGCCGATGAAGCCGGAATAGAGAAACAGCAGCAGGAGGTGTGGCGACCAATTTACCTCGGGCACGCCTTCGGTGACCAGCGCCGACGTCGTCAGCACCAAAGTCGCGACCAGCACCTGCCACAGCAGGAGCTGCAGCGGCGTCGCGATCCAGCGGTGCGAGCGGATATAGATGATGTTCGCGGCCCAGCAGATCGCGGCGATGATGATCATGCCGGCGCCGGCGAGGACATGCAGATTGCTCCAGTCCAGCGACGCAGGGTTGAGGATCACGCAGAGCCCGGCGAGTCCGAGCGCGACGCCGACAAGCTTGAGCATCCCGAGCCGTTCGGTGCGCGCGGCGGCCGCGGCAAGGGCGACCCAGAGCGGCGTGGTGTAGCCGAGCACGACGCCCTTGCTGGCCGGGAGATAACGCAGGCCGGCGGCGACCAGCGTCGAGAAGAACGTCATGTGCAGCAGCGCCACGCTGAGCACGACCGGGACATCGGCGATCCGCGGAATGATCAAATTGCCGCTGGCGCGCAGGATCACCAGCAGGGCGATCAGGGCGACCCAGCTGCGGATCGAGGCGGTCCACAGCGGGGGCACCGCCTCGACCAGCGATTTCGTGACCGACCAGTTGATGCCCCAGGCCAGCACCACGACGATGAACAGGGCGGCGGCCCTGGCGGGGGAGAGTGACTGGTTCACGGCAGAATCCTTGCAGGCGATACCGCTTGTGAATAGGATGATACTGGCTCTCTCAAAAGAGCCAGATATTGGAGAACAATGGAGCCAGATTGATCCTCGCCGAATTGCTCGCGCTGAAGCGATCGGACGACGCCGGGCTGGCCGCGCAGTTGACCCAGCAGCTGCGCGTGCTGATGGCGAGCGGCCGGATCCGGAGCGGCGCCATGCTGCCGTCGAGCCGCAGCCTTGCGGCCGAGCTCGAGGTGGCGCGCAACACCGTAACGCATGCCTATGAGCAGCTCGCCGCCGAAGGGTATCTGCGGGTCGCGGCGCGGCGGCGGCCGGTTGTGACCGACGATATCGAGGCGCGCTTCGCCAAGGCTCTGCCTGCGCCACGCCGTGATGCCGCCCGCAAGCCGCTGCTGTCGCCCTGGGCCTTGCAGCTCTCCGATACGGATTGGCCGCTGTCCTACCAGGCCGATTTCCGGCCGCTGCGGCCCGGGCTTGCGGATGCGCGCGAGTTTCCGCACGAGATCTGGGCGCGCTGCCTGCGCCGCAGCGCATTGCGCCGCCGCTTCAACGAGCAGACCGTGGTCAACCGGCCGAGCCTGCGCGAAGCCCTATGCGACTACCTTGAAGTCAGCCGCGGCGTGCGCGCCGAGGCCGATCAGATCCTGGTGCTGCCGACGGCGCAGGCGGCGCTGACGCTGATCGCCGCGACCACCATCGCCGCCGGCGATGCGGTGTGGACCGAGGATCCCGGCTACCCCGGCGCCGCGGCGGCGTTTCGTGCGGCCGGTGCAAACGTCGTCGGTGTCAGGCTCGATCAATGGGGCATGATGCGGACGCGCTCGGCGGGCGCGCCGAAGCTGATCTTCACCACGCCGTCACATCAGCACCCGACAGGGCGCGTGATGCCGGTCGCGCGCCGCACCGAGCTGTTGGCCTCAGCCGAGCCCGGCAAGACCTGGATCGTCGAGGACGATTACGACGGCGAGTTTCACTATGACAGCCGCCCGATGCCGGCGCTGCAGGGGCTCGATCGCGAGGGACGCGTGCTCTATCTCGGCACCTTCGCCAAGGCGATGACAGCCGATATCCGCATCGGCTATCTGGTGGTGCCGCCATCACTGGCACGGACGATGGAGATCGCGCAGCGCCATCTCGGGCTGATCGCCTCCGTGCATGTCCAGGAGGCGCTGGCCGGCTTCATGGCCGACGGGCATTTCCTGGCCCATGTCAGGCGAATGCGGCGCATCTACCGGTCACGCCGGGACCATCTTGCGACAGCGCTGACGCGGCATCTCGATGCGGTACTCACGGCCGAGGTGCCGCCGGGCGGCATGCAGCTGATTGCCCGCTTCAAGGATGGCCCTGCGGACCGGGATGCCGTGACGCGCCTGGTCGCCGCCGGCGTCGAGGTGCGCGCACTGTCGAGCCTCGCGCTGGAACGGCCGCGCGACCACGGCCTGTTGCTCGGCTTCGCCGCTTGGCGCGAGAACGAGATCGGCGCCGCGGTGCGGATCATGGCGAGTTGCCTGGACGGCAAGCGCGCGGCGCGCGGGTAGGGTGGCGCTCGCACGATTTCGGAATAGTAGAAGAATATCCCTGAGTTGCCCGACGTGTCAAGTTGCCTTGTCGAACGCCGGCGGCCGCCGGCACCTTTGCATGGGGTTGTTTTCGATATTTTTCAGCGCGCCCCTGCGACGGCCCGCGGGCGCGAGGGCCGATGCCGCTGACATGCTGTTACGGCTCGGACCGTCTCGCTGCGTTGCGGCTTATTCCGCGGCCTTGGTGACGATCCGCACCTCCGACGTCAGCGTCTTGTGCACCGGGCACTTGTCGGCGATCTCCATCAGCCGCTTGCGCTGGTCGGCATCGAGTTCGCCCTCGATCCTGATGACGCGGTCGATCTGGTCGAGCATGCCCTCGCGGGTCTCGCACTCCTCGCAATCCTTGGCGTAGATCTTGCTGTGCGTCAGCGTCACGGTGACGCGATCGAGCGGCAGCGACTTGCGGTCGGCATACATCCGCATCGTCATCGAGGTGCAGGCACCTAACCCGGCCAGTACGAAGTCGTACGGCCCGGGGCCGGAATCCTGGCCGCCGACGGCGATCGGTTCGTCGGCCAGCATGCGATGCGGACCTGCCGTGACGATCTGCTGAAACTTGCCGGCGCGGGTCTCCTGCACGACGACGTTGCGTGGCGCAGTGCCGGTATCTGCCGCCGGCTGCGGCGCGATATCGATGTAGCGTTCGGCCCAGGCGCCGATCACGTCGGCGACGTAGGCGGCATCCTGCTTGCCGCTCAAGAGATGATCGGCGCCGGCCAGCGAGACGAAGCTCTTGGGGTGCCTGGCGGCGCTGAAGATATGCGTGGCGTTGTCGATGCCGACGGTGTCGTCGGTCGGCGAATGCATGATCAGCAGCGCCTTGTGCAACTGCTTCACCTGCGCCATCAAGTTCTGCTCGGCGACGTCGTCGAGGAATTCCCGCTTGATGCGGAAGGGGCGGCCGGCGAGCGAGACTTCGCCTTCGCCCAGGGTGCGGATGTCCTCGATCCGGTCCCTGAAGAAATGCGTGACATGGACGGGATCGGACGGCGCGGCGATGGTCACGACCGCCTTGGCCTCGGGGATTTGACCCGCGGCGGCGAGGATCGCGGCGCCGCCCAGGCTGTGGCCGATCAGGATCGCGGGCGCCTTGTGCGTCTCGCGCAGATGGTCGGCGGCGCGAACGAGATCGGCGACGTTCGACGAGAAGGTCGAGTTGGCGAACTCGCCCTCGCTGGAGCCGAGGCCGGTGAAGTCGAAGCGCAGCGTGGCGATGCCCTTGGCCGCGAGCGCGACCGCGATGCGCTTTGCGGCCAGCACGTCCTTGCCGCAGGTGAAGCAGTGCGCGAACAGCGCATAGGCCTTGATCGGCCCCTCGGGCGTGTCAAGTGCGGCAGCAAGCTGATGGCCGCCAACACCGGTGAATTGAAAGCGTTCGTGCGGCACGGGAAGGCTCCATCATCTTGTTGGTGTGTCAGTCGCCAGAATAGCGCTGTTCGGCCCAGGGATCACCGTGATTGTGATAGCCGCGGACCTCCCAGAAGCCGGGCGCATCCTCGGTGAGGAATTCGATGCGCTGCAGCCACTTCGCGCTCTTCCAGAAATAGAGATGCGGCACCACGAGCCGCACCGGGCCGCCATGCTCCTGCTCCAGCGGCTTGCCCGACCAGCTATGGGCGAGCAGCGCGTCCTCGGCGGCAAAGTCCTCGATCGGCAGGTTCGTCGTATAGCCGTCATACGAATGCAGTGCCACGAAGCGGGCGTCCTCGCGTGGCTGGCAGGCGGCGAGCAGGTCGCTTGTGGCAAGCCCCTCCCACTGGTTATCGTAGCGCGACCAGGTCGTGACGCAGTGAATGTCGGAAACGAACTGCGTCTGCGGCTGCGCCATGAACTGCTGCCAGGTCCAGTAGATGGTCTGCTCGACCGCGCCGTAGACGTCGAGCCGCCAGCGTTCCTGCGAGATGTTCGGCATCAACCCGAGATCGAGCACCGGCCAGTCCGCCGTCAGATGTTGGCCCGGCGGCAGGCGCTGCTCCTCCGGGCGGGTGATCCTGCCGGTGAGGAATTTGCCTTCGCGTGCCCAGCGCTGTTTGCTGCGCGTCAGTTTGCTGTCGGGCGGTTCGTTATGGTCGGTCATGGGCGTTTGCGCCGTCACTCGTGGCGATGCATCGCGGAGTCGCGCTTGGTATCGCGCATCGTGGAGTAGATCAGCAGCGACAGGAAAATCATGCCGCTGAGATAGTAGTAGAACCAATCCTCATGCCCGATGCTCTTGAAATAGAGCGCGACCGCCGGCGCGGTGCCGCCGAAGATCGACACCGTGATGGCATAGGGCAGGCCGACGCCGAGCGCGCGGACATTGGTCGGAAACAACTCGGCCTTCACGATCGCGTTGATCGAGGTGTAGCCGGCGACGAAGATCCAGGCGCCGCAGATCAAAAGGAAGGCCATGAAAGGCGACTTGGTGTCCTTCAGCGCGGTCAGGATGGGGATCGTGCCGAGCGTGCCGGCGATGCCGAAGAAGATCAGCAGCGGCTTGCGGCCGATCTTATCGGAGAGCCCGCCGTAGATCGGTTGCAGGATGGTCGCGAAGATCAGCGAGCCGAAGATCACGAAGGTGGTCTGGTCTTCGGTGAGGCCGACCGACAGCTTCACGAAAGTCTGCATGTAGGTGGTGAAGGTATAGAACGCCGCGGTGCCGCCGGCGGTGAGGCCGACCACCAGCAGCAATTCGCGCGGATAGTTCAACAGGCCGACGATCGAGCCGGTTGGCTTGGAAACCTTCTTGGCCTCCTCGAAGGCCTCGGTCTCATGCAGGCCGCGGCGCATCACCGCCGCGACGATCGCGAGCATGGCGCCGATCACGAACGGAATCCGCCAGCCCCAGGCCTTCAGCTCGTCCGGCGTCAGGAACACCTTTTGCAGCAACAGCAGCACGATGATTGCGGTGAGCTGGCCGCCGATCAGCGTGACGTACTGAAAGCTGGAATAGAAGCCGCGGTGCTTGGGATCGGCGACCTCGCTGAGATAGGTGGCGCTGGCGCCATATTCGCCGCCGAGGCTCAGGCCCTCGATCACGCGGGCCAGCGCCAGGATCGCCGGGGCCGCGATGCCGATCGAGGCATAGGTCGGCGTCACCGCGATGATCAGCGAGCCGAAGCACATGCAGACCACCGAGAGCGTCAACGACAGCCGCCGGCCATAGCGGTCGGCGATGAAGCCGAACAGCCAGCCGCCGAGCGGGCGCATCAGGAAGGTCGCGGCAAACAGCACGGCGGCATTGAGCTGCTGCACCACCGGATCGCTGTGCGGGAAGAACGCCGGCGCGAAATACAGGGCAAACGCCGTGTAGGCGTAGAAATCGTACCACTCGACGAGATTGCCGACCGAGCCGATGAAAATCGCTTTCACCCGCCGCTCGACGTCGTGGATGTCGAGATGATCGCTCGCGGGCTGAGCGGTTTGTTCGGACATGGCATTGCTCCCGGACTCGTCGGTTCGATTCCGGGGCAAGCTACCTCATTGGGTGACGTGATGTAACCGCTGTCCGGTTCCTCAGGCGTTGTTGCCGAACAGGACAGGGAGTTGGCGCGGACCGCGCACCGTGCCTTCCGACCAGGTGACCTTGCCGGCCGGATCGAGCCGGAAATCCGGGATTCGCTTCAGCCATTCCTCGATCGCGACCTGCATCTCCATGCGCGCCAGGTTGGAACCGACGCAGCGGTGGATGCCGAGGCCGAATGCGGCGTGGCGGTTCTCCTTGCGGTCGATCACCACCTTGTCCGCATCGGGGAACATGGCGGGATCGCGATTGGCGGCGGGGAAGGACAACAGCACCATGTTGCCCGCCTTCACCGGGCAGCCGGAGATCGTGGTCTCCTTCATCACCTCGCGCGCCATCGTCACCGGCGAATAGGCGCGCAGGAATTCCTCGATCGCGGTCGGGATCATTGCCGGCTCCGCGATCAGGCGCTCGCGATCGGCCGGCGTCTTGGCGAGGTGCCAGAGCGAGGAGCCGATTGCGCTCCAGGTGGTGTCGATGCCGGCGATCAGAAGCAGCCGCAGCGAGCCGAGCACGTGCTCGTCGGTGAGCGGCTGGCCGCCGGGGCCCTTGGCCCGCAGCAGCTGCGAGATCAGATCGTCGCCCGGCTCAAGCTTGCGCTGCTCGAGATGGGCCACGAAGTAGCCGGTCATCTCGCGTACGCCGTTCATGAGCTCGTCTTCGTTCTTGATGCCGAGCTCGAGGATCTGGTGGATCCATTTGATGAAGAGATCGCCGTCCTTCTCGGGAATCCCCAGCATGTGGGCGATGGCGCGCACCGGGATGTGCTTGGTGTAGCGCGCGGCGGCGTCGCAATGGTCATCGGCGATGAATTCGTCGATGAGCTCGTTGCAGATCGCGCGCACCCGCGGCTCCAGCCGCTTCATCGCGTCCGGCGTGAACGGCGGCAGCAGCACCTGCTTGGCGGGCTTGTGCTCCGGCGGATCGGAGGTGATCGGCGGTGCGCGGGCGGTGATCTCGGGGCGGATGTCGCGCACGATGACGCGGCGCGAGGAGAAGTGCTCGGTGTCGTAGGCGATCTCCTTCACCGCCTGATAGGTGGTCGGCATGTAGCAGCCGAGGAAGCGCTCGGTGTGCACGACGGGCGAAGCCGCGCGCAGCGTCTCCCAGATCGGGAACGGGTCGTCGGTCCAGACCGGATCGGTATGGTCGAAATCATGGACCCAGTCGGAGACCGGGGGATGTTCGGGCAGATAACTTGCGGACGGGGAATCGGACATCAGCTCGTTTCCTTCTCGTTCGATCAAACGCTGGTCGGCTCAACGGGCGGCGCGCAGCCATCCTTGGCCGGAGCTATTCCTCGGTGACTTCGATCGCGATTTCCGGGCAGTTGGTCTGTGCGAGCCAGGCCTTGTCCTCGAGCCCGGCCGGGACGGTCCCGTCGCCGACCTCATGGGCGTTGCCGTATTCGTCGAGCTCGAACAATTCGGGGGCGAGTGATTTGCAGCGGGCGTGACCCTGGCACTTGTCTTGGTCGACGCGGATTCTGAGCTTGGACATGCAAGCACCTCCCTCGGCTCTGGCGCATTGTGGGTTGCGCCGGGTTCCTCATTCCAGTTTATGCAGGTTCTAGCCTGCTTGGGCGCCGGCCTCTTAACCGGATCACCAAGTTATAGTATATTACATTATCGTCGTGCTTGCGCGTCAAGCGAAAATTCAGCGATCATTGCCGCAATGGGACAAATCGTTCGTAAGCCGTTCAAAACCTACCACCACGGCGACCTCCGCGAAGCCCTGATCCAGGCCGCGTTACGCGAGGTCGAGCTCGGTGGTCCCGAGGCGATCAGCATCAAGGCGCTGGCCAAGCAGCTCGGCGTCTCGCAGCCGGCGCCGTACCGGCATTTCGCCGACCGCGAGGCGCTGCTGGAGGCGGTGACCGCGGAAGCATTCCGGCAGTTCAACGTGATCATGCGCGAGGCGATCGAGCAGTCGAGCAAGGGCTCGAAGCTGTCGCGCTTTGCCCAGGCCGCGCTCGCCTTCGGGCTCGAGCGCCACGGCATCTACCGGTTGATGTTCGCGTCGCGCACCATGGCCTGCGCGCCGAAGGGCAGCGAGCTGCACACCGCGGCGATGGAAACGCTGGCACTGCTGATCGAGTCATTCGAGGCGCCGGCGGTCGGGCTATTGCGCGAGCGGCAGGCGCTGAAGATCTGGGCCGGACTGCACGGCATCGTGATGCTCGCCGAGCAGGGCCTGCTGACCGGCGAGTCCGCGCAGATCAGCCGCGAGGAGTTGCTGGACGAAATCGTCGAGCAGACCAAGGCGGCACTCACCGTGGCGCTCAAGGCGACGGGGGATAAGGCGTAGGCTTCGCGTCTTAGGGCCGCATCAACAGATTCATCACCTCATCCTGAGGAGCTTGCGGAGCAAGCGTCTCGAAGGGTGAGGCCACAGACCGGGCCTCATGGTTCGAGACGGCGCTGCGCGCCTCCTCACCATGAGGAAAAAGCCTTACTTCGGCGGACGGGGATCGATCGGCGTGGTGCCGCGCACGCCCAGAATGTCCTCCAGCACTTTCGCGCCGGCCAGAAGCTGCGCCTCGGCACGCGGCTTTGCGATCATCTGCAGACCGACCGGCAGGCCCGAGGCGGTGAAGCCGCAGGGCAGCGACAGCGCCGGGCAGCAGGCCAGCGTGATCGCGTAGACGATGCCGAGCCATTCGACGTAGTTGTCGAACTTCTTGCCGTCGCACTCCGCGACATAGCGGTTCTCGACCGGGAATGGCGCCACGATGGTCGCGGGCGCCAGCAGCAGGTCGTACTTGTCGAAGAATTCGAGCGCACGCGCCGTCATCGCGACGCGGTGCGCCTCGGCGCGCTCGAGCTTTTCGACCGTGAGCTTCAACCCCTCCTCGATGTTCCAGATCACCTCGGGCTTCAGCAGATCGCGCTTGGTGCGCAGCAATTCGGCCTTGCTGATCGCGAAATCGAACGCGCGCAACACGTGGAAGCATTCATGGGCTTCGCGCAAATCGGGATGCGCTTCCTCGACGATCGCACCGGCCTCCGCAAACCGTTCCGCCGCCTTGCGCGTCACAGCCCTGACCTCGGGATCGACCGGCGTGATGCCAAGATCGGGTGAATAGGCGATGCGCTTCGGCTTGCTGCCTGACCGCGCCGCCGACAGGAACGACGTCGATAGCGCGGGCAGCGACAGCGGATCGGCGGCATGCTCGCCGCTCATCGCGTCGAGCAGCAGCGCGAGGTCCTCGACATTGCGCGCCATCGGTCCCTGCACGCCGAGGGTACGGTCGACGCCGAACTTCGGCGTGTGCGCGACGCGGCCGATCGACGGCCGGAGGCCGACGATGCCGCAGAAGCTCGCCGGGTTGCGCAGGCTGCCGCCCATGTCGGAGCCGTGCGCGAGCCACGCGGTGCCGCTCGCCAGTGCCGCCGCGGCGCCGCCGGAGGAGCCGGCGGCCGAGCGCGATGTGTCCCAGGGATTGCGGGTCGGGCCGAACACCTCGTTGAAGGTGTTGGCGCCGGCACCGAATTCCGGCGTGTTCGACTTGGCATAGATCACGCCGCCATTCTCTTCGAGGCGCTCGACCAGGATGTCCGACTTCGCCGGGACATTGTCCTTGAAGATCGGCGAGCCCTGCGTGGTCAGCACGCCGGCGACGGCGGTGAGGTCCTTGATCGGAACGGGAAGGCCTGCGAGCAGGCCGCGCTCGCTGACCGGTTTCTGCATCAGGGCCTTGGCGTGGGTGCGGGCGCGGTCGAAGCAGAGCGTCGGCAGCGCGTTGACCTTGCCGTCCACCTCGGCGATGCGCGTCTCCAGCACGTCGAGCAGATCGAGCGGCGTGACGTCGCCGGCCTTCAGCTTCTCGACGACGGCACACGCCGTTTCCTTCACCAAGCCCTGATCAGCCATGCGCCGTTGCTCCTATGCCTTCTGTTTGCTTGTGCTGTAGAACATTTCCTGCCGTCGTGGCAATGCGACGAGAACCGAAGGGGCAGGGATGGCAGCGTTGTTTTCCGCGCTGGACTGGCGCGCGATGAGCCAGCAGGAGCGTGACCTCGGCTTGAACAATGGCGTTGCCGTCAAGGGCAGCGCCGAGATCGCTGCGGGCTGGGAGCAACGCTCGGCGGCGCTGCGGCAAAAGCACGCCGGCCATCTCGACCTCAGATACGGCCCGCGCGAGCGCAACCGGATCGACTTCCTGAAAGTCCGCGACGGCGCGCCGACGCTGCTGTTCATCCACGGCGGCTATTGGCAGACCCGTGCCAAGGAAGTGTTCACGATCTTCGCCGAGGGGCCGATGGCCCACGGCATCAATGTCGCGCTGATCGGCTATACGCTGGCGCCGGATGCGACGCTCGATGACATCGTCGCCGAGATCCATGCCGGCATCGACTTTCTGGCCGGGCGGTTGCCCGCGCTCGGGGCCGCTGCCGAGAGCATCGTGGTGTCGGGCTGGTCGGCCGGCGGACATTTGACATCGATGGCGCTGTCGAACGGCCATGTCCGGGCCGGCATGGCGATCTCGGGAATCTACGACCTCGAGCCGATCAGGCATTCCTATCTCAACGAAAAGCTCAAGCTCGACGAAGCGGCGTCGCGGCGCAACTCGCCGATGATGGCGGAAGGCGGCACGGCAAAGCCGCTGTCGCTGGTGGTCGGCAGCGCCGAATTGCCGCTGCTGCGCAAGCAGACCGCCGATTTCGCCGGCCATCGCGCCCGTTATGGCTTGCCGGTGACCTATGAGGAGATCGCCGGCGCCGATCATTTCTCCATCATGAACCAGATGCTGGCGCCACAGGGCCGCATCACGACGCTGATCCGGCAGCTGTTCGAGCGGACGGCGAGTTGACGTCATTGCGAGCGAAGCGAAGTAATCCATCGGTCCGCATATATGCAGAGCAATGGATTGCTTCGTCGCTGTCGCTCTTCGCAATGACGTGGAGAGCTGCCGTCAGCCCCACCCCGACGTGAGCCCGCCGTCGACCGTGTAGATCACGCCCGACGTATAGCCGGCGCGATCGGACGCCAGGAACGCCATCAGGTCGCCGATCTCGCGTGCATGCGCGGGCCGGCCGAGCGGCAGACCCTTCTGGAATTCCTTGTAACGGCTCTCGTCGCCGAACTGGTTCTTGGCGCGGGTCTTGAGCAGCGTGACGTGGCGGTCGGTGCCGACCGGGCCGGGATTGATGCCGACGACGCGGATATTGTCGGCGAGGCTCTTGCCGCCGAGCGCGCGGGTGAACGCCATCAGCGCGGCATTGCCGGCGCTGCCGCAGATGTAATTGGCGTCGAACTTCTCGCCGGCCGCGCCGATGTCGTTGACGATCACGCCGCCGCCGCGCGCCTTCATCTGCGCGTAGACCGCGCGCGTCAGGTTGACATAGCCGAACACCTTGAGCTCCCAGGCATGCCGCCAGGTCGCCTCGTCGATCTTGTCGATCGAGCCGCCCGGGATATCGCCGGCATTGTTGACGAGGATGTCGATGTCGGCGGCCTCTTTTGCCAATCGCGCCAGATCTTCCGATTTGCGCAAGTCGACGACGCTGACCGCCGCATCAATCTGATGCGCCGAACGGAGCCGTTCGGCCAGCGCCTTCAATTGCTCGCCGTTGCGGGCGGCGAGCAGGAGGTTGGCGCCTTCCTCGGCAAAGGCTTCGGCGGCGGCCGCGCCAATGCCCTTGGAGGCG
Organism: Bradyrhizobium pachyrhizi; assembly: GCF_001189245.1. Classification (GTDB taxonomy): domain Bacteria; phylum Pseudomonadota; class Alphaproteobacteria; order Rhizobiales; family Xanthobacteraceae; genus Bradyrhizobium; species Bradyrhizobium pachyrhizi. The sequence continues at coordinate 70,076 of NZ_LFIQ01000100.1, forward strand.
CCGGTGATCAGGACACGCTTGCCGCGCAGATGCAGATCCATGGGATGTCTCGCTTGGTATGAGGAGTGGGGTGCCGGCGAATTTGGTGGGGCAGGGTCGCGCCGCGGTCAACACTGCACTGCAGCGTTGCGCTCGCGCGAAGTTTGGTCCATTGCAGGGCCATCAGAATAGGCGGCATTGCCGGCCGGGCAAATCACAAGGGTGTTCTCGATGAGCAGCGCAAAGAAGCAGTATCGGATCGCGGTCATTCCCGGCGACGGCATCGGCAAGGAAGTGATGCCGGAGGGCCTGCGCGTCATCGAGGCGGCGGCCAAGAAGCATGGCGTCGACGTGAAATTCGACCATTTCGACTTCGCCTCCTACGACTATTACGAGAAGCACGGCGAGATGATGCCGGCGGACTGGAAGAACCAGATCGGCAAGCATGATGCGATCTATTTCGGCGCGGTCGGCTGGCCGGCGAAAATACCCGACCATATCTCGTTGTGGGGATCGCTCATAAAATTCCGCCGCGAGTTCGACCAGTACGTCAATCTGCGCCCGGTGCGGCTGATGCCCGGCGTGCCGTCGCCGCTGGCGAACCGCAAGCCCGGCGACATCGATTTCTGGGTGGTGCGCGAGAACACCGAGGGCGAATACTCTTCCGTCGGCGGCCGCATGTTCCCGGACACCGACCGCGAATTCGTCACCCAGCAGACCGTGATGACCCGCACCGGCGTCGACCGCATCCTGAAATTCGCGTTCGATCTGGCGCAGTCGCGGCCGAAGAAGCATCTGACCTCGGCGACCAAGTCGAACGGCATCTCCATCACCATGCCCTACTGGGACGAGCGCGTGGAGGCGATGGCCAAGAAATATCCCGGCGTGAAGTGGGACAAGTACCACATCGACATCCTGACCGCGAACTTCGTGCTGCATCCGGACTGGTTCGACGTCGTGGTCGGCTCCAACCTGTTCGGGGATATCCTCTCCGACCTCGGCCCGGCCTGCACCGGCACCATCGGCATCGCGCCGTCGGGCAACATCAATCCGGAAGGCGATTTCCCCTCGGTGTTCGAGCCGGTGCACGGCTCGGCGCCCGACATTGCGGGCCAGGGCATCGCCAACCCGATCGGCATGATCTGGTCAGGTGCGATGATGCTGGAGCATCTGGGCGAGAAGCAGGCAGCCAGCGCCATCGTCGGCGCGATCGAGCGTACGCTCGGCGAACGCACGCTGCGCACGCGCGATCTCGGCGGCAATGCCGACACCACGGCGTGCGGCAAGGCGGTCGCAGAGATGGTGGATTAGGCTGCGCAGTCACTCACGGGGTCGTCCTGGCGAAAGCCAGGACCCATTAC
>NZ_LFIQ01000100.1:71425-72112 GCF_001189245.1 Bradyrhizobium pachyrhizi
GTGCTTGTTGTGTTGCTGGTTCTGACCACCGCCCTGCGCGATGACGCAGGCCGGTGGCAATGGGTCCTGGATCGCGCTCGCTACGCTCGCTTGTCCAGGACGACGTCGTCATTGATTGCTTCGCAATCTGCGTAGGGCGAGTTAGCCACCCTACGGCCACTGTCGTCCCTAAGCAGGGACCCATAACCACAGGGACTTGTGTTAGGGCTCGCTGTGGACCCAGCGTTTGCGACAATGTGGAGCAGTAGTTATGGGTCTCGGCTCGCGCGGAGCCTGTCATCGGGCGGCGCTTCGCGCCGACCCGTTGGCTTGGCCGGGACGACGGTGAAATTACTCCTTCACGATCCTGCGGCAATGCTCCCACGCCGCGTGGATCAAATTCTCGCTCGCCTCGGGCGTGCGGAAGGCGGAGTGCGCCGACAGCGTCACGTTCGGGATCTTCGTCAACGGGTGATCCTTCGGCAGCGGCTCGATGTTGTAGACATCGAGGCCGGCGTGGCGGATGTGGCCCGAATTGAGCGCATCGATCATCGCCTGCTCGTCGACGATCGCGCCGCGCGCGGTGTTGATCAGCACCACGCCCTTTTTCATCTTCGCGATCTTGTCGCGCGTGATCAGGCCGCGGGTCTCGTCGTTCAGCAGCAGATGGATCGAGACCACGTCGCTGCTCGCCAGCACGGTGTCGAG
>NZ_LFIQ01000100.1:72122-73060 GCF_001189245.1 Bradyrhizobium pachyrhizi
GCCCGGATGGCTGTTGGGCGACCGGTTCCAGGCGATCACCTTCATGCCGCTGCCGAGCGCGATGCGGGCGACCTCGGCGGCGATGCCGCCGAAGCCGACCAGGCCGAGCGTCTTGCCGGTGAGCTGCATGCCGTCCTCGCGCAGCCAGTTGCCGGCGCGCATCTCGCGGTCCATCTGCGCGATCACGCGCGCCGACGACCACATCAGCGCGATCGCCGATTCCGCGACCGCGGTGTCGCCATAGCCCTTGATCAGGTGCACGGAGATGCCGAGCTCGGCAAGCTCTTCCGGGTTCATGTAGCTGCGCGCGCCGGTGCCGAGGAACACGACGTGCTTCAGGCCGGCGCACTTCCTCGCAACATCGGTCGGCAGCGCGGTGTGGTCGACCACCGCGATCTCGGCGCCGTCGAGCACCGCCGGATAGTCCTCGGACTTGATGTCCGGGTTGCGGTTGATCCGCATCCGGGGATCGCCGGGCTTTTCCAGGCGCTCCGTGATGACAGCAAGCGATTCATTGGCGTCGACAAACACTGCGCGCACGAAAGCCTCCATCGATGAGGAGAAACGAAGATCAGGACGCGACGCCGGCGAGCGCCAGCACCGTATGCATCAGGACGTTGGCGCCGGCGGCGCAATCGGTCTGCGTCGCGTCTTCCAGCTCGTTATGGCTGATGCCATCCTTGCAGGGCACGAACACCATTGCTGCCGGCATCACCGTGTTGAGGTTGCAGGCGTCGTGGCCGGCGCCCGAGGTGATGCGGCGGTGCGAATAGCCGAGCTGCTTGGCCGCGTTCTCGACGGCGTCGACCAGCTTGGGATCGAAATGCGTCGGTGCCTTGCGCCAAACGAGATCGAGTTGAACCTCGACCTTGCGCCGCGTTGCGATCTCGGCAACGGCCGCACGCAGGTCGCGGTCCAGCGCATCCATGATCCCAGCG
>NZ_LFIQ01000100.1:73070-82022 GCF_001189245.1 Bradyrhizobium pachyrhizi
CGGCAATCCACGGTGAAGGCGATCTCGCCGGGGATGACGTTGCGCGAGGGCGCGGCGATCACCGCCTCGCCGATGGTACCGACTGCCTTCGGGCCGTGCTTCTTCGCGATGCTTTCCATCGCCAGCACGATCTCGGACAGCGTCGCCAGCGCATCGCGGCGCAGCGGCATCGGGGTCGAGCCGGCGTGGCTCTCGAAGCCGGTGATCTTGCCGTCGTACCACAACACGCCCTGGCCGGAATCGACCACGCCGATGGTCTTGCTCTCGGCCTCCAGGATCGGGCCCTGCTCGATATGCAGCTCGACGAAGCTGGTGAACTTCTGGAGGCCGACCGGGGCGTCGCCGCGATAACCAATCGTGTCCAGCGCCTGCGCCACCGTGACGCCCTCGGCGTCCTTGCGCGACAGGATGTCGTCGGTGGTGAAGTCGCCGACATAGGCGGCCGAGGCCATCATCGCCGGCGCAAAGCGCGAGCCTTCCTCATTGGTCCAGTTGCAGATGCAGATCGGCAGCTCGGTCTCGATCCCGGCATCGTTGAGCGTGCGCACCATTTCGAGCGCCGCCAGCGTGCCGAGCACGCCGTCATATTTGCCGCCGGTCGGCTGGGTGTCGAGATGCGAGCCGACGCCGATCGGCGGCTTCGACATGTCCCGTCCTTTCCTCAACCCGAACATCGAGCCGAGTGCGTCGACCTGCACCTCGAGGCCGGCCTCCTCGCACGCCTTGCGGAACCAGTCGCGCACCTGCTTGTCTTCGGCGCTCAGCGTCAGCCGCCGCACACCGCCCTTGGGCGTTGCACCGAACTGCGCGGTTTCGTGGATGGTGCCCCAGAGGCGGGCGGAATCGATCTGCAGGTTGGTGGCGGCTCGGCTCATGTCGTCAGTCCATTTTTATTTTCGTCATTCCGGGGCGATGCGTCAGCATCGAACCCGGAATCTCGAGATTCCGGGTCTGGTCCTTCGGACCATCCCGGAATGACGTTCGATTATCCGGCAATCGTTCAATGACGCGCCACTCCCGCGCCGTCAACCGCCACGCTCGCCTGTGCGATCTGCCGGGCGAGATTGGCGACACGCTCGATGGCGACCGCATCGGGCGAGGCGAGCCAGCTCGCGGTGAAGGTGAGGGGCGGCAGCTTGAGGTCGGTGTCGAGCAGCAACAAGCGCCCGTCGGCAAGCTCGTTCTCGACGATCGCCGCGGGGATGACCGCGATGCCAAGCCCTTCATTGGCCATGTGGATCACGGTCGCGAGCGAGGTCGAGGCGTGCAGCCGGATCGGCGGCAGGTCGGGGGCGTTGAACAATGCGCGCACGGTCTCGTAGGGCTGGGTCTTGCGCGGAAAGGTGATGATCGGAAACCGGGCCAAGTCCTGCCGCGCCACGGGGCCGTCGCCGAGGCCGAGCGCCGGGCTCGCCAGGAAACCGATCGGGTAGTCGCACAGCACATGGTTGTGCGCGCCGGACGCCGAGACCGGCCCAAGCACGAAGGCGAGCTCGATCTCCTGCGCCAGCAGCCGCGCGGTCAGATTGGGCGTGATGTCGACCTCGATCTCCAGCGACAGGTTCGGGTAGACCTCATTGACGCTCTTGACGAGGCGCGGCAGCCAGGTGTGCACGATGGTCTCCGCGACACCGAGCCGCAGCGCGCCGCGCATCGCCGAGCGGTCGCCGACCTCGGCCATCATCTCCGATCGCAGGCCGATCAGCTTCTCGGCATAGATCATCATCAGCCGTCCACTCGGGGTCGGCGAGGCCACCCGGTGGTCGCGGTTGAGCAACTTGACGCCCATTTCGCGCTCGAGCTGGGCAATGCGCTGGGAGATCGCCGGCTGGGTGGTGTTGAGCCGCTGGGCGGCGCCGCGGAAGCTGCCGAGCTTGACGACCCAAAGGAATGTCTCGATCGAGCGGAAGTCCGTCATTGGAAGCATTTTCCCGATCGATAAACCTGTTTTATCGATTTTGATTAGAAAGGACGATTAGACATTATATCACGCTTGGTGTTGGTTTGTCCTTGTCGAGATTATGGGCAGGAGAATCCCATGACTGTTTTTGCGGCAGTGCAGCGATCTCAGGGGGAGCCAGTGCTGGCGAGCGTCGAAGCGCGCCGCGCCTGCCGTGACGGCGTGGCCTCGGCCACCACAGCCGGTCTCGCCAACGGTTTCGTCCAGGGCAATCTCGCGATCCTGCCGGAAAAACTCGCCGGCGCCTTCCACCGCTTCTGCCAGCTCAATCCGAAGCCATGCCCGATCATCGGCATGTCCGACGTCGGCGATCCTCGCATTCCCTCGCTTGGCCTCGACCTCGACATCCGCACCGACGTGCCGCGCTACCGGGTCTGGCGCGACGGCGAGGTGGCGGACGAGCCGACCGACATCACCAAATACTGGCGCGACGATCTCGTCACCTTCGTGCTCGGCTGCTCCTACTCGTTCGAGGAGGCGCTGCTGGATGAGGGCCTGCCGATCCGTCACATCGAACGCAATCTGCGTGTGCCAATGTACCGCACCAGTATCGCGTGCAGCCCGTCGGGGCCGTTCGCGGGACCCATGGTGGTGTCGATGCGCCCGTTCAAGCCGGCGGATGCGATCCGCGCGGTGCAGATCACCTCGCGCTTCCCGTCCGTGCATGGCGCGCCGGTCCACCTCGGCCATCCGCATGCAATCGGCATCAAGGATATCGCCAAGCCGGATTACGGCGATGCGGTACCGGTCGCCGATGACGAGATCCCGGTGTTCTGGGCCTGTGGCGTGACGCCGCAATCGGTGATCGCAAGTGCGAAGCTGCCGTTCGCGATCACGCATTCGCCGGGCCTGATGCTGGTGACCGATCTCAGGAACAAGCAGCTCGCTGTGCTCTGAATAGGCAATTCGTGCAATTCATTGAGGCTTTACTGCGCGCTACAAGCGTCACATCGATAATAACAAGCTGACCAAGGGGAAATTTCGATGACGATCTCTCGGCGTAACGTGTTGCTGGGTGCCACTGCCGCCGCGGCGCTCGGTCCGATGGCCGCGCGCGCGCAGACCAGTGAAGTGGCAATCGGCGTGATCTATCCGCTGTCGGGCGCCAGCGCGCAGATCGGCGTCGACGCGCAGCGCGCGTTCGAAACCGCGGCCGACATCATCAACAAGAACTATGACTTCGCACTGCCGCTCGCCAAGGGCGAGGGCCTGTCCGGCCTCGGCGGCGCCAAGGTCAAGCTCGTGTTCGCCGACCACCAGGCCGATCCGCAGAAGGGCCGCGCCGAAGCCGAGCGCCTGATCACGCAGGAGAAGGTCTGCGCCGTGATCGGCACCTATCAGAGCGCGGTCGCCGTCACCGTCAGCCAGATCTGCGAGCGTTACGGCGTTCCGTTCCTCTCGGCCGACAATTCCTCGCCGAGCCTGCATCGCCGCGGCCTGAAATACTATTTCCGCGCCTCGCCGCATGACGAGATGTTCTCGACCGCGATGTTCGACTTCTTCGATGCGATGAAGAAGAAGAGCCAGAAGATCGAAACGCTGGCGCTGTTCCACGAGGACACCATCTTCGGCACCGATTCGGCGAACGCGCAGACCAAGCTCGCCGGCGAGCGCGGCTACAAGATCGTGGCCGACATCAAGTACCGCGCCAACTCGCCGTCGCTGACCGCCGAGGTGCAGCAGCTCAAGGCGGCGAATGCCGACGTGCTGATGCCGTCGAGCTACACCACCGACGCGATCCTCCTGGTCAAGACCATGGCCGAACTCGGCTACAAGCCGAAGAACATCATGGCGCAGGACGCCGGCTTCTCCGAGAAGGCGACCTATGACGCGGTCGGCGACAAGCTCGAGGGCGTGATCTCGCGCGGCAGCTTCTCGCTCGACCTGGCGCAGAAGCGTCCGATGGTCGGTCTGATCAACGAGATGTACCGCGCCAAGTCCGGCAAGGACTTCAACGACTATTCGTCGCGCCAGTTCATGGGCCTGATCGTGATGGCGGACGCCATCAACCGCGCCAAGTCGACCGACGGCGAGAAGATCCGCGAGGCGCTGGTCGCCACCGACATGCCGGGCGATCAGACCATCATGCCGTGGCGGCGCGTCAAGTTCGACGAGATGGGTCAGAACAACTTCGCCGACCCGGTGCTGTTGCAGTACTCCGCGAAGAACTTCGTGACGATCTTCCCGGAACAGGCCGCGGTCTCCGAGGCGATCTGGCCGATGAACAGCTGATCGGTCTCTCAGTTTCCCTACGTCGTCCCGGGCGAGCGAAGCGCGACCCGGGACCCCCGCGCGAGTGCTTGCACTCGTCGCGTAACCCAGGCAGGCGTTTTGCGATGATTGGTTGTTGTCTCTCCTCCCGGTGCATTTGTGGTTATGGGTCCTGGCCTTCGCCAGGACGACGCTTGAATGATGCGTTGACCGGGGCGCAGCGGTGACAGCCGAGACCATTATCCAGAGTTTGGCGAGCGGCCTGTTGATGGGGCTGCTCTACGGACTGATCGCCGCAGGCCTCGCATTGATCTTCGGATTGATGGACGTCGTGAATTTCGCGCACGGCGAGTTCCTGATGATCGCGATGTACGCGACCTTCTTCCTGTTCGCGTTCTTCGCGATCGATCCCTTGCTATCGGCGCCGCTGGTCGCCGCGGCGCTGTTCGTGTTCGGCGCGGTGGTCTATCTGTTGATCGTTCGCTTCGCGATGCGCGCCAAGGCCAATGCCGGCATGGTGCAGATCTTCTCGACCTTCGGCCTGGCGATCGTGATGCGGGGGCTTGCCCAGTTCTTCTTTACGCCCGACTACCGCAGCGTCACCAACTCCTGGGTCGGCGGCAAGACGGTGTCGATCGCCGGCATCTATCTGCCGGAGCCGCAGCTGATCGGCGCGATGCTGTCGATCGCGGCCTTCGTCGCGCTGTACTTCTTCATCAATCGCACCGACTTCGGCCGCGCGCTCGAGGCGACGCGCGAGGACGCCGGCGCGGTGGCGCTGGTCGGCATCGACAAGAACCGGGTGTTCGCGCTCGGCTGGGGCCTTGGTGCTGCGCTGGTTGGCCTCGCCGGCGCCATCATGGCGATCTTTTTCTACGTCTATCCCGACGTTGGCGCGTCGTTCGCCCTGATTGCCTACGTCACCGTGGCGCTCGGCGGCTTCGGCAGCGTGTTCGGCGCCTTTGCCGGCGGCATCATCGTCGGCCTGGTGGAGGCGACCACCGCGCTGATCCTGCCGCCGTCGCTGAAATCGGTCGGCATCTATGCCGTTTACCTGCTGGTCGTCTTCATCCGCCCGCGTGGCCTGTTCGGATCGATGTGATGGACACCGAGTTCGCTCAACGCCGCAGGCGTGACCTGATCGTGGCTGCCTGCCTCGCGGCGATCGCCGCGCTGGTGCCGCTGTTCGTCAAGGACGTCTACGTCCAGAACATCATGGTGCTGACGCTGATGTATGCGGCGCTGTCGCAGAGCTGGAACATCCTGTCCGGCTATTGCGGGCAGATCTCGCTCGGCCATGCGCTGTATTTCGGGCTCGGCGCCTATACCACCGCGCTGCTGTTCACCAAGTTCGGCGTGCTGCCGTGGTTCGGCATGCTGGCAGGCGGGGCGATCTCCGCACTGATCGCGATGGCGCTCGGCTATCCCTGCTTCCGCCTGCGCGGGCATTACTTCGTGATCGCGACCATCGTGATCGCCGAGATCGCGCTGCTGTTGATCCAGAACTGGGATTGGGCCGGCGCCGCGCTCGGCATCGACATCCCGGTGCGCGGCGACAGCTGGCTGAAATTCCAGTTCACGCGCTCGAAGCTGCCTTACTTCTACTTTGCGCTGGCGCTGGCCTGCATCGCCTGGTTCGTCACCTGGTGGCTGGAGGATTCCAAATGGGGCTATTGGTGGCGCGCGGTGAAGGACAATCCCGATGCGGCCGAAAGCCTCGGCGTGGTGGTGTTCAATTCCAAGATGGGCGCGGCGGCGGTCTCGGCCTTCCTCGTTGCGGTCGGCGGCAGCTTCTACGCCCAGTTCGTCTCCTATATCGATCCTGAGAGCGTGATGGGCTTCCAGTTCTCGCTGCTGATGGCGCTGCCCGCGGTGCTTGGCGGCATCGGCACCTTGTGGGGCCCGGTACTGGGCGCTGTCATCCTGATCCCGCTCACCGAGCTGACGCGCTCGTTCATCGGCGGCTCCGGGCGCGGCGTCGACCTCATCGTCTACGGCACGCTGATCGTCGTGATCTCGCTGGCGCTGCCGCGCGGCCTGGTCAGCGTGTTCTCCCTGCGCAAGGGAGCTGCACGATGACGGCGCTTCCGGAAACCCCGCTCTTGGAAACTCGCGGTGTCTGGCAGCGCTTCGGCGGCCTGGTCGCCAACAGCGACGTCTCGATTTCGGTCGGGCGCGGCGAGATCGTCGGCCTGATCGGCCCCAACGGCGCCGGCAAGTCGACGCTGTTCAACCTGATCGCGGGCGTGCTGCCGCCGACCCAGGGCTCGATCATCTTCGACGGCGAGGACGTGACCAAGCTGCCGGCAGCGGAACGCTGCCAGCGCGGCGTCGGGCGCACCTTCCAGGTCGTCAAGAGTTTTGAGACCATGACCGTGATCGACAACGTCATCGTCGGCGCACTGATCCGCAACACCAAGATGCGCATTGCGCGGCAGAAGGCCTATGAGGTGCTGGAGTTCTGCGGCCTTGCCGCGCGCGCCGACAAGCTTGCAGCCGACCTCGTCCCGTCAGAGAAGCGCCGGCTCGAAGTGGCCCGCGCGCTCGCCACCGAGCCGAAGCTGCTGCTGCTCGACGAAGTCCTCACCGGACTGACGCCGGTCGAGGCACAGACCGGCGTCGAGCTGGTGCGCAAGGTCCGCGCCGCCGGCATCACCGTGCTGATGGTCGAGCATGTGATGGAAATCGTGATGCCGCTGGTCGACCGCGCCATCGTGCTCAATCTCGGCAAGGTACTGGTCGAGGGCAAGCCGACCGAGGTCGTCCGCAATCCGGAAGTCATTTCTGCCTATCTCGGGGATCGTCATGCTGTCGGTGCGTGAAGTCACCACCGCCTATCAGGGCCTGGTCGCGATCTCCTCGGTGTCGATCGACGTCACCAAGGGCGAGATCGTCTGTGTCGCCGGCGCCAACGGTGCGGGCAAGTCGACGCTGTTGAAATCGATCGCCGGCGCCGAGCGGCCGCGCGCTGGGACCGTCACCTTCGACGGCAAGCGGATCGACGGCCAGCCGCAGCACGTCATCACGTCAAGCGGCATCGCTTACGTGCCGGAGAACCGCCGGCTGTTTCCGCGGCTCTCGGTGCGCGACAATCTGCGGCTCGGTAGCTATCTCTACCGCAGCCAGTCCGACCGCGACGCGCCGCTCGATCTGGTGTTCAAGTTGTTCCCGCGACTTGGCGAACGGCTCGACCAGCGTGCCGAGACCTTGTCCGGCGGCGAGCAGCAGATGCTCGCGATCGGCCGCGCGCTGATGACGCGGCCGCGGCTCCTGATGCTCGACGAGCCGTCGCAGGGCATCATGCCGAAACTGGTCGACGAGATCTTCCAGGCCGTGAAGCGCATCCGCGACGCCGGCATGACGGTCCTGATCGTCGAGCAGCGCATGGCCGAGTGCCTCGAGATCGCCGACCGCGCCTACATCCTGCAGACCGGCCGCGTGCTGATGCAGGGCACCGCCGCCGAGATCAGCGGCAATCCGGATGTGCGCAAGGCGTATCTGGGGCTTTGATTTCACCGTCATTGCGAGCGCAGCGAAGCAATCCATCTCCCCCACGCGAGGAAAGATGGATTGTTTCGTCGCTTCGCTCCTCGCAATGACGCGGAGGATAGTGCTCCGCACTCCCGCAGCCTACTTGCCCTCGTCGATCTTCTCGACCTTGGCGGCGAGGTCCGGCACGCGGCTGACCCGATAGGTCGCGTTGCTGCAGGTCAGCGTCCAGGCCTCGTTGTCGGGCTTCGAGAGCTTGTCGTCCCGCTCGGCCTTGAGCGGCTTGTCGCAGGCATAGCCTTGCGCGCGCAGCTGGGTTGCCAGCATGCCTTGCAAGGTCTCTTCGGTCCGTCCGTCCGACGCCGCAAGGCCGACGGCAAACGGTGCCGCTAACGCCAAGCCCGTGAACCTCATCATGACTGTCCTTCGCATATCGATCCTCCGCTTGATCTAGTGAGGGTGATCCGGCAGCACGAGCCCGAACGTCCTGGTCAAATCAGCCACCTGGTCGGGCGACAAATAGCGCGGGTTCAGCCCGCGCAGCAGCAGATAGAGCTTTGCGGTTTCTTCCAGCTCCTCGGTCGCGAACACCGCCGCTTCCAGCGTATCGCCCGACACGACGGGCCCATGATTGGCGAGCAGCACCGATGAATATTTCCCGGCCAGCCCCCGGATCGCGTCGGCAACGGCCGGATCGCCGGGGCGATAATACGGCACCAGCGCGGTCTGGCCGCACTTCATGACGTAATAGGCGGTCATCGGCGGCAGCGCGGCGCGCGGGTCGATCTCGGGCAGCATCGACAGCGCGACCGAATGGGTCGAGTGCAGGTGCACCACGGCGCCGGCGGAGGCGCGCGTCTGGTAGAGCGCGGCGTGCAGCGGCACTTCCTTGGTCGGGGCATCACCGGAGACGGGCCGGCCGTTGCCGTCGAGCCGTGACATTTTCGCCGGATCGAGGAAGCCGAGCGAGGCGTTGGTCGGCGTCACCAGCCAGCCGCCGTCCGCGAGCCGGACGCTGATATTGCCCGAGGAGCCCGGCGTCAGGCCGCGCTCGAACAGCGAGCGGCCGAAGCGGCAGATGTCCTCACGAAGCTTTGTTTCGCTCATCCGGTTTCGCTCTTCCGGTTTAGCTCTTGGCGCCATCTTTGGCGCTATCCATTTTCCGCTTTGTCTCATGCTTTGGCAGCGCGGCCAAGCCGTGATAGGCAAGCAGCAACGAGCATGAACCGGGCCCGGAAGGCCGCGCTGGCGCAAAGTGACAGCCGGTTTTCCGAAAAGGTCATGCTCAAACA
>NZ_LFIQ01000100.1:82032-91766 GCF_001189245.1 Bradyrhizobium pachyrhizi
CTAAAAATGTTCAGGGATCGCCAAATGTCCAGTTCCGCAACATCACGTGTCGCCGTCATCGGGCTGGGCTCGATGGGATACGGCATGGCGACCTCGCTCAGGCGGGCCGGTTTCGAGGTGACCGGCTGCGACGTCACGGCCGATGCGGTGGCGCGCTTCGTCGCCGACGGCGGCAAGGGCGCCAAGTCGCCGGCCGAGGCAGCCCGGGATGCCGACATTGTCGTCAGCGTCGTCGTCAACGCGGCGCAGACTGAAGCGATCCTGTTCGGCAAGGACGGCGTCGCCGAGACCCTGGCCAAGGACGCGGTCTTCATCTCCTCGGCGACCATGGATCCCGATATCGCGCGGCGCCTCGCAAAGCAGCTCGAGGCGACCGGCCGGCACTATCTCGATGCCCCGATCTCCGGCGGCGCGCAGCGCGCGGCGCAGGGCGAATTGACCATCCTCGCCTCCGGCAGCGCCGCGGCGTTTGCGAAGGCGCGGCCGGCACTGGATGCGATGGCGGCAAAACTCTACGAGCTTGGCGATGCCGCGGGGCAGGGCGCCGCGTTCAAGATGATCAACCAGCTGCTGGCCGGCGTGCATATCGCGGCCGCCTCCGAGGCGATCGCCTTTGCCGCCAAGCAGGGCCTCGACATCCGCAAGGTCTATGAGGTGATCACCGCCTCCGCCGGCAATTCCTGGATGTTCGAGAACCGCATGCCGCATGTGCTCGACGGCGACTATGCGCCGCGCAGCGCGGTGGAGATCTTCGTCAAGGACCTCGGCATCATCCAGGACATGGCGCGCAATGCGCGCTTCCCGGTGCCGGTCTCGGCCGCGGCCTTGCAGATGTTCCTGATGACCGCGGCCGCCGGCATGGGCCGCGACGACGATGCGTCGGTGGCGCGGATGTATGCGCAAGTCACCGGCACCAAGCTCCCCGGCGATAAATAAGAGGATCACATGCCCCGTTTTGCCGCCAACCTCACCATGATGTTCAACGAGGTCCCCTTCCTCGACCGCTTCGAAGCGGCGGCGAAGTCGGGCTTCACCGCGGTCGAGTTCCTGTTTCCCTACGACCATCCGGCCGAGGAGGTGGGCAAGCGGCTGAAAGGCAATGGGCTGACGCAGGCGCTGTTCAACTTGCCGCCGGGCGACTGGAACGCCGGCGAGAAGGGGTTTGCCGCGCTGCCGGACCGTTTCGCCGACCTGCAGCAAAGCCTGAAGACCGCGCTGCCCTATACGCAGGCGACCGGCGTCAAGCGGGTGCATCTGATGGCGGGCATCGCCGACCGCAGCGATGCCAGGGCCGTCGCCGCGTTTCGCAAATCGGTCGCCCATGCCGCGGAGTTCTTCGCGCCGCACGGCCTCGACGTCGTGATCGAGCCGATCAATCCGCGCAACGTGCCCGGCTACTTCCTCAACGACTTTATCTTCGCGCGCGATCTGATCAACGAGCTTGGTATCGCAAACCTGAAGCTGCAGTTCGATATCTACCACTGCCAGATCATCCATGGCGACGTCACCATGCGGCTGCGTGAAATGATGCCGATCATCGGCCACGTCCAGATCGCGTCGATCCCCTCGCGCAACGAGCCCGACGGCGAGGAGCTGAACTATCCGTTCCTGTTCGGCGAGCTCGACCGGCTCGGCTATGGCGGCTTCGTCGGCTGCGAATACAATCCGCGCGGCAAGACCACCGACGGTCTCGCCTGGTTCAAGCCCTATGCCGGAGTGAAGCCGTGACGCTCGCGGGACATCTGTCTCTTGGTTGCATCGCCGACGACTATACCGGCGCCTCCGATCTCGCCAACACGCTGACCCGCGCCGGCCTGCGCACGGTGCAGACCATCGGCGTGCCCGCGGACGATCTCGCGCTGCCCGAGGTCGACGCCGTCGTGGTGTCGCTGAAGAGCCGTTCGATCGAGGCCGGTCTCGCCGTGACGCGTTCGCGCGCAGCGGAGGCCTGGCTGCGCGGCCGCGGCGCCAAACATATCCTGTTCAAGATCTGCTCGACCTTCGATTCAACCGATGCCGGCAATATCGGCCCCGTGATGGACGCGCTGCGCGCCGCTTCCAGGGATGCCATCGTGCTGGTGACGCCGGCATTCCCGGAGACCGGCCGCACCGTCTACCAGGGCAATCTGTTTGTCGGCTCGGTGCCGCTGAACGAGAGTCCGCTGAAGGACCACCCGCTCAACCCGATGCATGATTCCAATCTGGTTCGCGTGCTGGCGCGGCAAAGCACGACCAAGGTCGGCCTGGTCGATCTGGCGACGCTGAGCCGTGGCGCGGACGCCGTCCGGGCAAAGCTCGCCGAGCTCACGCAAGGCGGCATCGGCGCCGCCATCGTCGATGCGGTGTTCGACCGCGACCTCGAGACCATCGGGCAGGTAGCGCTGGATCACCGTCTTTCGGTCGGCGCTTCCGGGATCGGGCTTGGCCTGGCGCGAGCGCTGGTCGCCGCGAGCAAAGCCAAATCGGACACCGCGGATGCGATGCTGGCGACGCCGGTCGGCGGCCCGGCGGCGTGCCTTGCCGGCAGTTGCTCGCAGGCGACCCTGCGCCAGATCGCCAACGCCGAGAAGGTGATGCCGGTCCTGCACCTCGATCCCGAGCGGGTGGTCGCCGGCAAGGACGAAACGCAGCGTGCGCTCGCCTGGGCCAGAGACCGGCTCGGGGCGGGGCCAATCCTGATCGCGAGCAGCTCGACCCCGGATCAGGTGGCAGCTGTGCAATCCCGTCATGGTCGTGATGCAGCCGGGCATGCCATCGAGCAGGCGATGGCCGACATCGCGGATGGTCTGGTGCAGTCGGGCGTGCACAGGCTGGTGGTCGCCGGTGGTGAAACTTCGGGCGCCGTGGTCGATCGCCTGCGCATTCCTGGATTCCTGGTCGGTGCGGAAATCGCCGCCGGCGTGCCGGTGCTGCGAGCGGTCGGCGCCGGGAGAGGCGAGATGGTGCTTGCACTGAAATCAGGCAATTTCGGCGGGCCGGAGTTTTTCTCGGATGCGCTGGCGTTGATGCCTTGATGCGGCTGGCGCGCATCATGCCACGCCGTAGATGAGCGCCTCCGTAGTTCAACGGGGAACCAAATTAACCCTACTTAAGGAGGGGGGCTGGCTTTGATGTCTGCGGCGTCCCGCCACGCCCCCAGCCATTCGATCGGGCTTCGCGAGCCCGATATCAAGAGACCCCACGATGTTCGCCAAATTCTCGATCCGCGCCAAGATTATTGCCGTGGTTGCGTTCCTGCTTGTCGCGATGACAGGCATGGGCATGCTGGCGGTCGTGAATTTACGGTCGATCAACGCCAACACCGTCGACATCACGACGAGCTGGCTGCCGAGCGTGCGTGCGCTCGGCGATCTGCGCGCCGGCGTCATCACCTATCGCAACGTGGTCCGCGAGCACATGCTGTCCGAGACGCTGGAGGACAAGCTCGCGCAGGAAAAGACCCTGACCTCGGTGGTCGACGCTAACCTCAAGGTCCGCGCGATCTACGAGCCGCTGATCGCGACCCCCACGGAGCGCGCGCTCTACGGTCAATGGGTCGATGCCTGGACCCGTTACAAGAAGGGCACCGAGGAGGTGATGGCGCTGTCGCGTCGGGATGTCGGCAAGACCCCGCATGATGCGCATGAGCTGAACGCCAAGACCGTGAACAAGATCGGCCTCGAGGCCGACGAGATCCTGCGCAAGGACATCGAGCTCAACAATGCCGGTGCCGACAAGGCGGCGCAGGAGGCGGCAAACAGCTACGCGTCGGCCGTCATGCTGCTTGCGATGATCCTTGGCGCCGCCATCATCGTCGGCGTCGGCGTCAGCTTCCTGATGATCCGCGACGTCTCGGCCGGCATCGCCTCGATCGTGAGCCCGATGCAGGCGCTGGGCCGCGGCGACCTGACCGCAAACGTCCCGCATCAGGGCGAGAAGACCGAGATCGGCGCGATGGCCAATACGCTGCAGGTGTTCAAGGAAGCCCTGGTCGCCAAGAAGGCGGCCGATGAAGCCGCCGCTGCGGACGCCGAAGCCAAGATCGAGCGCGGCCGCCGGGTCGACGCCATCACCCGCAATTTCGAACGGATGATCGGCGAGATCGTGCAGACCGTGTCATCCGCCTCGACCCAGCTCGAAGCCTCCGCCGGCACGCTGTCGTCGACCGCCCGGCGTTCGCAGGAACTGACCACGTCGGTTGCCGCGGCGTCCGAGGAAGCCTCGACCAATGTCCAGTCGGTGGCGTCGGCGACCGAGGAGCTGTCGTCGTCGGTGACCGAGATCAGCCGCCAAGTGCAGGAGTCGGCACGGATGGCCGGCGATGCCGTCGGCCAGGCGCGCACCACCAACGGTCGCGTCAGCGAGCTGTCGAAGGCCGCCGCGCGGATCGGCGATGTCGTCGAGCTGATCAACACCATTGCCGGCCAGACCAATCTGCTGGCGCTGAACGCCACCATCGAGGCGGCGCGCGCCGGCGAGGCCGGCCGCGGCTTCGCCGTCGTGGCGTCCGAGGTGAAGGCGCTGGCCGAGCAGACCGCCAAGGCGACCGGCGAGATCGGCCAGCAGATCGCCGGCATCCAGACCGCGACCCAGGAGTCGGTCGGCGCGATCAAGGAAATCTCCTCGACCATCGAACGGCTGTCGGAAATCTCGTCCACCATTGCCGCCGCGGTCGAAGAGCAGGGCGCGGCGACGCAGGAAATCTCCCGCAACGTGCAGCAGGCGGCGCAGGGCACCCAGCAGGTCTCGGCCAACATCACCGACGTCCAGCATGGCGCCAACGAGACCGGCTCAGCGTCGAGCCAGGTGCTGTCGGCGGCCCAATCGCTCTCGGGCGACAGCAGCCGCCTCAAGCTCGAGGTGAGCAAGTTCCTCGACGCCGTCCGCGCCGCCTGATCCGGCGCCGCCGCTCGGGCGGCCGCCATCCTTCGCCTAACCGATGCCGACGTGGTGGGCTGACCCGGCCCGCCACGTTCTACATTTTCGCAGGGCAGCGATGCGTTAACCTCGCGTCGGCCGAAATAGCATCCTCGGCCGGCTCGCATTCGCAGCAGAGCCGCCTCTTTTTGACGACGATCCGCGCGCGATCGGAGCGCGCCGCCTCATGCACTATGCCGAGGAAGTGAAAGCCGCCGCGGCTCCGCGGGTTGGCGTTTTGCCCGGCATCGGGTAAATCGGCCGCTGCGGAACGGCTTTTGCAATGTCGATTCCTCTGCCTGGGCGGGCTTCATTTCGGGAACGCTTCTTTTATGATCGCACTGGTCCGTATCGCGCTGAGCCGGCCATATACTTTCGTCGTGCTCGCGATCCTGCTGTTGATTATCGGACCGCTGGCGGCGTTGCGTACGCCGACCGACATCTTCCCGGACATCCGCATCCCCGTGATCGGCGTGGTCTGGCAGTACACCGGCCTGCCGCCGGACCAGATGTCCGGCCGCATCACCACGCCGTTCCAGCGCGCGCTGACCACGACCGTCAACGACATCGAGCACATCGTCGCCAACTCCTATAACGGCGTCGGCATCATCAAGATCTTCTTCCAGCCCAACGTCGACATCCGCACCGCCAATGCGCAGGTCACCGCGATCTCGCAGACCCTGCTCAAGCAGATGCCGCCGGGCGCGACGCCGCCGCTGATCCTGAACTACAGCGCCTCGACGGTTCCGATCATCCAGGTCGCGCTGTCGGGCGAGGGACTGACCGAGCAGAACCTCGCCGATATCGGCATCAACCAGCTGCGCACGCCGCTGGTCACGGTGCCTGGTGCGGCGATCCCGTATCCGTTCGGCGGCAAGCAGCGCCAGGTCCAGATCGATCTCAATTCGACAGCGTTGCAGGCGCGCGGCCTGTCGGGGCAGGACGTTGCCAATGCGCTCGCCGCGCAGAACCTGATCACGCCGGTCGGCACGCAGAAGATCGGCAATTTCGAATACACCATCAACCTCAACAACTCGCCGCTGCGGCTCGAGGAGCTCGGCGACCTGCCGATCAAGCAGGTCAACGGCGCGATGGTCTATGTGCGTGACGTCGCCTCGGTCCGCGACGGCAACCCGCCGCAAACCAACATCGTCCACGTCGACGGCAACCGCTCGGTCTTGATGATGGTGCTGAAGGCCGGCGCCACCTCGACGCTCGATATCATCTCCGGCATCAAGCAGAAGGTGATCGAGGTCAAGGACCAGATGCCGGACGCGCTGAAGATCGGCTTCATCGGCGACCAGTCGGTGTTCGTCCGCGGCGCGATCACCGGCGTCGCCTTCGAGGGCGTGATCGCCGCGCTGCTCACCAGCATCATGATCCTCTTGTTCCTCGGCAGCTGGCGCTCGACCGTCATCATCGCGGTGTCGATCCCGCTGTCGGTGCTGGGCGCGATCATCATGCTGTCCCTGATCGGCGAGACGCTGAACATCATGACGCTCGGCGGCCTCGCGCTCGCGGTCGGCATCCTCGTCGACGACGCCACGGTGACGATCGAGAATATCAATTATCACCTCGAGCAGGGCAAGCCGGTCGAGCAGTCGATCCTCGACGGCGCCAACCAGATCGTGACGCCGGCCTTCGTCTCGCTGCTCTGTATCTGCATCGTGTTCGTGCCGATGTTCTTCCTCACCGGCGTGGCGCGCTTCCTGTTCGTGCCGATGGCCGAAGCGGTGATGTTCGCGATGATCTGGTCGTTCATCCTGTCGCGCACCCTGGTGCCGACCATGGCGAACTATTTGCTGCAGGCGCATGTGCATCATGAGGGCGCGCCGCCGAAGTCGCGCAATCCCCTGGTCTGGTTCCAGCGCGGCTTCGAGGCGCGGTTCGAGCGCATCCGCGGCGGCTATCGTGGCCTGCTCGCGATGGCGCTCGGTCATCGCACGGTGTTCGTGAGCTGCTTCCTCGCGGTCGTCGCCGCGTCGTTCCTGCTGGTGCCGTTTCTGGGCCGTAACTTCTTCCCGTCGGTCGATGCCGGCAACATCCTAATGCATGTCCGCACCCAGGTCGGCACCCGCGTCGAGGAGACCGCCAACCAGCTCGCCGACATCCAGAAGGCGATCCGCAAGCTGGTGCCCGGCGAGATCGAAACCATGACCGACAACATCGGCATGCCGATCTCCGGTATCAACATGACCTACAACAACACCGGCGTGATCGGTCCGCAGGACGGCGACATCCAGATCCGCCTGAAGGAAGGCCACAAGCCGACCGAGCAGCATGTCCGCACGTTGCGTGAGCAATTGCCGCGGCTGTTCCCGGGCACCAGCTTCGCGTTCCTGCCGGCCGACATCGTCAGCCAGATCCTGAATTTCGGCGCGCCGGCGCCGATCGACCTGCAGATCCGCGGCGCCAATCTCGAGGCCAACTTCGCCTATGCCAACAAGCTGCTGGCCGGGATCAAGCGCATCCCCGGCATTGCCGATGCACGGATCCAGCAGTCGCCCAACAACCCGACCTTCAACATCGATGTCGACCGCACCCGCGCGCAATATGTCGGCCTGACCGAGCGCGACGTCACCAACTCGCTGGTGGTCAACCTCGCCGGCTCCTCGCAGGTGGCGCCGACCTATTATCTCAATCCCGATAACGGCGTGTCGTATTCGATCGTGATGCAGACGCCGCAGTATCAGATCGACTCGCTGAGCGCGCTGCAGACCCTGCCGATCACCGCGACCGGCAACACCCAGGCGCCGATCCTCGGCGGCATCGCCGACATCAAGCGTGCGACCTCGAGCGCGGTGGTGTCGCAATATGACATCCAGTCGCTGGTGCAGATCTACGCCACGACGCAAGGCCGCGATCTCGGCGGCGTCGCGACCGACGTGCGCAAGCTGATCGCCGACACCGCCAAGGAGGTGCCGAAGGGCTCGTCCGTGGTGCTGCTCGGCCAGGTGCAGACCATGAACTCGGCCTTCACCGGCCTCTTGTTCGGCCTGCTCGGCGCGGTCGTGCTGATCTACTTCCTGATCGTCGTGAACTTCCAGTCCTGGTCGGACCCGTTCGTGATCATCACGGCGCTGCCCGCCGCGCTCGCCGGCATCGTCTGGATGTTGTTCACGACGGAGACCACGCTGTCGGTTCCGGCGCTCACCGGCGCCATCATGTGCATGGGTGTGGCGACCGCCAACAGCGTGCTCGTGATCAGCTTCGCCCGTGAGCGCTATGAGGAACTCGGCGATCCCGTCGCGGCGGCCCTGGAAGCCGGCTTCGTCCGGTTCCGCCCGGTGCTGATGACGGCGCTCGCCATGATCATCGGCATGGCGCCGATGGCGCTGGGGCTCGGCGAGGGCGGCGAGCAGAACGCGCCCTTGGGCCGGGCCGTGATCGGCGGCCTGATCTTCGCCACCTTCGCGACCCTGATGTTTGTTCCCGTGGTATTCAGTATGGTACACAACAAGCAAGGCGCCAAAGCCGCCGCCTCATCGGAGATTCCGCATGCCGCCCACTGAACAGCGCCACCCGGTTTCTCGCCGGAGATTGGGCATCTTCGGCGTGGTGGCCCTGGTCGGGGCGGGCCTGATCGTCGGCACCGGGATCCGCGCCCGTGAGGAACAGGATACACGGCTGAAGGAATGGACCGACGACCAGGCCGTTCCGACCGTCGCGGTGGCGCTGCCCAATGCCAAGGCGCTGAGCCCCACGATCGACCTGCCGGGCCGGCTCGAGGCCTATTCCCGCGCGCCGATCTATGCGCGGGTGTCCGGCTACCTGAAGAACTGGGACGCCGACATCGGCGCCCGCGTCAAGGCCGGCCAGGTGATCGCCGAGATCGAGGCGCCCGACCTCGACCAGCAATTGCTGCAGGCGCGCGCCGATCTCGCCAGCGCCCAGGCCTCGGCCAAGCTTTCCGAAGCCACGCTGAACCGCCGCAAGACGCTGGTGGCCTCGAACTTCGTCTCCGCCCAGGAGATCGACGAGCGTACCGCCGACCTCTCCAACAAGAACGGTGCGGTCAAGGCCGGCCAGGCCAATGTCGAGCGGCTGGAAGCGCTCGCCGGATACAAGAAGATCACGGCGCCGTTCGACGGCGTGGTGACCTCGCGCGACACCGACGTCGGCGCGCTGATCAACGCCGGCGGCAACTCGGGCCCGGCGATGTTCACGATCTCGGACATCACCAAGCTGCGCGTCTATGTCAACGTGCCGCAGAACTACGTCCCGGCGATCAAGATCGGCGCCAAGGCCACGCTGGCACTGCCGGATTACCCGAACCGCACCTTCCAGGCGACGGTCGAAGCCTCCTCGCAGGCGGTCGATGTCGCCTCCGGCACGACGCGGATGCAACTCGGGCTCGACAATTCCTCCGGCGAATTGATGCCGGGCAGCTATGCCAGCGTGAAGCTCAATCTGCAGCGCGAATCCACGCCGCTCAGCATTCCCGCCAGCGCGCTGATCTTCAACAGCAACGGCCTGCGGGTCGCAACCGTCGGTCCTGACGACAAGGTGCTGTTCAAGACCGTGAAGATCGGCCGCGACCTCGGTAAGGAGATCGAGATCGCCACCGGCCTCGCACCCGACGACCGCATCATCACAGCCCCGCCGGACGGACTCGCCGACGGCGATCATGTCCGCGTCACCGGTGCCGGCGCCAAGGGCAAGCCGACCACGGCGTCCGAAAAGCAGGACGTGAAGGGGTAAATCCCTGCGGTCTTTCGTAGCCCGGAGGAAGTCAACCGGTCGCGCGAACGCGCGCCCGATGACAGGCTCCGCGCAATCCGGGGCAGGTCTATCCGCGGACAGAGCCACCCCGGATTGCGCTGCGCTCCATCCGGGCT
>NZ_LFIQ01000100.1:91776-95792 GCF_001189245.1 Bradyrhizobium pachyrhizi
AGCGAGCTTTGAGACCTACCCGACCCGCCATTCCAGCATGCCATCGCCGGCGGTGACGATGTTGCCCGTGGTGCCGACCGGCGTGCGGTCCATGTCCTGCAGATAGGCCAGCGTCGCCGTGTCGCTTGCCGGGATGCGGCCGAGCGTGCGGCGGCCGTCCTCGGTGCGCAGCATGGTGACGCCGTGCTCGACCTCGCCATTGCCGCGATAGATCACGGTGAAAGCCTCGACCTTGCCTTTGCCCGCTGCCTCTGCGGTGAAGTCGGGCACGTTGCGCCTGTTGCGGTCGGCCTCCGCCTGAACGCTGGTGTCCTGCTTGAGCGCGACGTTCGGCGCCGCGCGCGACAGCACGAGGCCATGATGCTTGGTGACGAAGCCGCCCTGGCCGTAGAGCAGGCCGAGCGTGCCGCCGCTTCTCAATTTGCGCACCATCGCGCAGGCCGAGTGCGTCATGTAGGTGTTGAGCGGCGCGCCGAAGAACGTCAGACCACCCGTCACGGTCGGCTGCACGTCGGGCCCGAGGCCGAGCGTCCGGCGCGCCATCTTCGGCACGCAGGGGAAGCAGCTATAGAGCTCGATCGCGTCGAACTTCTTGCCGTCGCCGCCGACGAGATCCATCACCGCCTTCAGCACCGCGGTCTGCGCGTGGCTTTCGACGAACTGGTCGCGGATCAGGTAGTCGCGCGGCTCTTCCGCCGAGGCGCCGCCGAGCGGATAGATCAGCTTGTCCTCCGGCACGCCGGCCGCGCGCGCTTTTGCGAGGCTGGTCAGGATCAGCGCGCCGCCCATGTTCACCGTCGGGTTCGCCACCATCAGCTTTGTATACGGCCAGGCAATCATCCGGTTGTCGGGCGTGGCCGTGGTGATCTCGTCGCCGGTGAACGTCTTCTTCAGCCACGAGTTCGGATTTTCGGCGGCGACGCGGGCGTAGGTCGACCACAGCTCGCCGGACTCCTTCAGCGCCTCGCGCGGCGTCTGGCCCCAATGCGCCGATGTTGCGGACTCATAGAGCGGATAGACCGTGATCGGCCTGAACACGCCGAGGCTCACGGCCATAGGCTTCTGGAACGCGGCGCCGCGCTTCGGCTCCTCCACGTCGTGCGCGAACGGCGTCCACGGCAGCTCCACGCCGGCGCGCTGCGCCTTGGTCGCGGTCGACTGCGCCTCCGCGCCGCAGACCGCGGCAACGCTGCATTCGCCGCGCGCGATGCGTTGCGCGGCCTCATGCAGATAGCGGATCGGGCTCTCGCCGCCGACCGGACCGTAATAGAGATGCGCCGGCGCAATGCCGAGCCGCTGCGCCAGCTGCTTCTCGGGATCGCGGTAGCGCCAGCTCAGGAAGTTGACGACGTCGAGCGACTGCACGTCGGACAGTAGCCTGGCGCCGCTGTCGGCTTCGGCGCGCTTCAGCGCCTCCTCCAGCAGCGTGAGCGGCTCGAGGCCGGCGGTGATGTCCTTCGGACGATCGACAATTTCGCCTACGCCGACGATGACGGGAATGCGGTCTTCGGGGATGCTGTTCGACATTCTTGTTGTTTCACTCTGCGGTCTTGGACTCGATGGTTATTATTGGCGTCATTGCGAGGAGCAAAGCGACGAAGCAATCCATACTTCCGCTGGGTGAGATGGATTGCTTCGCTTCGCTCGCAATGACGGGGAGGAATCGTCACTCCGCCACCAGCGCATTCATGTGCTCGACGGCCTCGACGAACTCTTCCTTGAACTCCTGCACCACGGCGCCGGCCGACTTGACGCTGTCGACCAGGCCGACGCCCTGGCCGACGAAATAAGTGACGAGATCGCGGGCCTTTTCGTTACCGCCGGCCGCGGCGCGGTCGATGGCGTTGAAGGCGTCGCGGCTGATGATGCTTTGCAGCGGCATCGGCAGCGCGCCGGGGCTTTCCGGCGAGCGGTCCCAGGCGTCGGTCCATACCGAGCGGAGCTGCCGCGCCGGCTTGCCGGTGCGGCCCTTGGAGCGGATCGCGTCGCGCGAGGAGGCCGCGATCATCTTCTCGCGGAAGATCTCCGAGGTCTCCGATTCCACCGTGGCCAGCCACACCGAACCGGTCCAGGCGCCGGCCGCGCCCATCGCCATGCAGGCCGCCATCTGGCTGCCGGTCATGATGCCGCCGGCGGCGAGCACCGGGACGTCGCGGATTCTTTTGACCGCCTTGATCACCTCGGGCACCAGCACCATGGTCGAGACCTCGCCGCAATGGCCGCCGGCCTCGGTGCCCTGCGCGACGAGGATATCGACGCCCGCTGCGACCTGGCGCAGCGCGTGCTCCTTGGAGCCGACCAATGCCGCCACCGGCACACCATGCTTGCGGCCCATCTCGATCATCGCCTTCGGCGGCACGCCGAGCGCATTCGCGATCAGCCGGATCGGATGCCGGAACGAGACCTCGAGCAGTTGCAGCGCGGTCTCGGCATCGAACGGCTGCGGCTGGTTGTCGGCGACGTTGCGGCTGGTCAGCTCGATGTCGTATTTCTTCAAGAGATTGCGGGTGAAGTCGCGATGCTCCTGCGAGACGCGCGCTTCGAGGCTCTTCCAGGTGACGTTCTTCTCGCCCGCGGTCGAGATGTTTTCCGGGATCAGCACGTCGATGCCATAGGGCTTGCCGTCGACATGCGCGTCGATCCACTTCAACTCCTGCTCCAGCGTCTCCGGCGAATGCGCGGTCGCGCCGAGCACGCCGAAGCCGCCGGCGCGGCTGACCGCCGCCACCACGTCGCGGCAATGGCTGAAGGCGAGCAGGGGGAAGTCTATCCCCAGCATGTCGCAGATCGGTGATTTCATGGACTGGTTCTCTCCCGGCGGCTGCTTCTTGTGCTTGTTGGCGTCAGCCCCTGCAACGCTAGCGCATCACGGTCGGCTAAGCCAAGCGGGTTTCGGCACCGGCGGTCTTGCGTGCACGCGCGGCTTGGCTGCATCGCTCGCAGCGCATTCCGCAAGGTAGAAAATGCGATGGCGCGGGCTGGGCAAAGCCGAGCGAGCCCACCATCTAGTGCGGACATGGGGATGGGCACGGCGGCCGCCGCGCCACCTGGCAAGAACATGAATCGGGAGCCAACGACGTGAATGACATTCCTGCCTACGAGCCGCCGAAAGTCTGGACCTGGAACAAGGAGAGCGGCGGGCGCTTCGCCAGCATCAACCGGCCGATCGCGGGTCCCACCCACGACAAGGAACTGCCGGTCGGCCGCCATCCGCTGCAACTCTACTCGCTGGCGACGCCGAACGGCGTGAAGGTCACCGTGATGCTGGAAGAGTTGCTGGCGGCGGGTCACAAGGCCGCGGAATACGACGCCTGGCTGATCAAGATCGACGGCAATCAGTTCGGCAGCGGCTTCGTCGCGGTCAATCCGAACTCGAAGATCCCGGCGCTGATGGACCGCAGCGGGAAGGAGCCCATCAGGGTATTCGAGTCGGGCTCGATCCTGGTTTATCTGGCTGAAAAATTCGGCGCGTTCCTGCCGACCGACGTCAAGTCCCGTGCCGAAACCTTCTCCTGGCTGTTCTGGCAGATGGGCGCGGCGCCCTATCTCGGCGGCGGCTTCGGGCATTTCTACGCCTATGCGCCGACCAAGATCGAATACGCCATCGACCGCTTTGCGATGGAGGTGAAGCGCCAGCTCGACGTGCTCGACCGCCGGCTCGCCGACAACGAATATCTCGCGGGCGATGTCTACACCATCGCCGACATGGCGGTGTGGCCGTGGTACGGCAGCCTCGCCAAGGGCCTACTTTATGGCGGCGGCGAATTCCTCTCGGTGCAGGACTACAAGAACGTGCAGCGCTGGACCGACGCGATTGCGGCACGGCCGGCGGTGAAGCGCGGCCGCATGGTCAACCGCACCTGGGGCGGGCCGTCGAGCCAGCTCCATGAGCGCCACGACGCCAGCGATTTCGAAACGAAGACGCAGGACAAGATCGGCGAGCCGGTGGCGTCTTAGCATCGCCGACTGCCGTCGGCCCGCCCGTGAAACTCGTCATGCCCGGCCTTGTGCCGGGC
>NZ_LFIQ01000100.1:95802-124702 GCF_001189245.1 Bradyrhizobium pachyrhizi
TCACGTCTTGCCCGCTGGGGCCGAAGACGTGGATGGCCGGGACAAGCCCGGCCATGACGAGAAGACACGCTTTGCTAACCTGCCCTACGCCTTAGCCCAGCAAATCGTCATACTCCGGATGCTTCTTCATGAAGCCCTGGATGAATTCGCATTTCACGACGAGCTTGATGCCCTGCGCACGCACGGCGTCGAGTGTCGCGCGTGCGAGCTTGGAGCCGATGCCGCGGCCGCCGAGCTCCGGCGGAACTTCGGTATGAACCAGCGTGATCGTGTCCGGCGTCTTGCGGTAGACCACGAAGGCGGTTGAGCCGTCGACGGCGAGCTCGAACCGGCTCTGCGCTTCGTTGTCGCGGAATGTTTCGCTCATTGTCTTGTCCTCGTCATTTCGTCTTTGCGCCCTCGGCCGCGGGAAACACCACGCGGTCGTCGGTGCGGCAGTAGCGGTCGGCGAACATGCGGCCGATCGGGTGGTAGCGCTCCATGTGGACGCGCATCGCCTCGCGGTCCCACAATTCGTCGCGGATGTGGAAATGGATGCCTTCGCCCATGATGAGCTGGCGGTCGCCATTGACGTCGATCAGCTTCCAGGTCTTGCATTCCATCGCGAACGGTGTGTCGGCGAGCCGCGGCACCGCAATCTTGGTCGATGGCGCGAGCTTGAGGCCGAGATAATCAGGCTCGCCGACCTCGGGCGGGAAGTCGCCCGAGGTCTCATGCATCGCGCGCGCCAGCGGCTCGTCGGTCAGGTTGACCACGAATTCGCCGAGACGCTGGATGTTGACCAGGGTGTCCTTCTCGCGGCCGTCGGGCCTGCGGTTGACCGCGAACATGCAGAGCGGCGGATCCTCGCAGAACACGTTGAAGAACGAGAACGGTGCGGCATTGACCACGCCGTCCGCGCTCGTGCTCGTCACCCAGGCGATGGGCCGCGGCAGCACGAAGGAGGTCAGCACCTTGTAGCGTTCGCGCTGGGTGAGGTCGCTTGGGGCGAATTCCATGGGATGTCCGAAAACGGAGGGCGGGTTAGGGGAGCGTAACCCGCCGCGACCGGACAGCAAAGTAAAAGGCGGGACACGCTCGCGCGAACCCGCCTTGCAGACTTGCTTGTTTATTCCTTGGAGCGCTCTTCCCTTACCTCGCCGCGCCTGCGGGGAGAGGTCGGATCGCATCGTTAGATGCGATTCGGGTGAAGGGTTCTCCGCGAGTTCAGCATTCACCGCCCCGTGCAGGGGAGCCCCTCATCCCGACCTTCTCCCCGCAAGAGCGGGGAGAAGGAGAAGAAGCGACTACGGCATGCTCAGCTCGTGGCGGCCGACCACCATCCAGTGCACCTCGTCCGGACCGTCGGCGAAGCGGAGATGGCGGACGTCCTGGTACATTTCGCCGAGCGGCGACCACTGCGAGATGCCGGTGGCGCCATGCATCTGGATCGCCTGGTCGATCACCTTGCAGGCGCGCTCGGGCACCATGGCCTTGACCATCGAGACCCAGACGCGAGCTTCCTTGTTGCCGAGCACGTCCATCGCCTTGGCCGCCTTCAGCACCATCAGCCGCATCGCCTCGATCTCGCAACGCGCCTGGGCGATGATCTGCATGTTGCCGCCGAGATGGGCGATCTTCTTGCCGAACGCTTCGCGGGTGAGGCCACGCTGCACCATCATGTCGAGCGCCTTCTCGGCCTTGCCGATGGTGCGCATGCAGTGATGGATGCGGCCCGGTCCGAGGCGGACCTGCGAGATCTCGAAGCCGCGGCCTTCGCCGAGCAGCATGTTCTCCTTCGGCACCTTGCAATTGTTGAAGCGCAGATGCATGTGGCCGCGCGGCGCATGGTCATGGCCGAACACGTGCATGGGCCCGAGGATCTCGACGCCGGGGGTGTCGATCGGTACCAGGATCTGCGATTGCTGCTTGCTCGGCGCTGCGTCGGGATTGGTCTTCACCATCACGATCATGATCTTGCAACGCGGATCGCCGGCGCCGGAAATGTAATACTTCTCGCCGTTGATCACCCACTCGTCGCCGACGAGCTTCGCGGTGGTCGAGATGTTCTTGGCGTCGGAGGAGGCGACGTTCGGCTCGGTCATCGCATAGGCCGAGCGGATCTCGCCGTTGAGCAGCGGCTTCAGCCACTTCTCCTTCTGCGCCTTGGTGCCGACGCGCTCCAGCACCTCCATGTTGCCGGTGTCGGGGGCCGAGCAGTTCATCGTCTCGGAGGCCAGCGGGCTCTTGCCGAGCTCGGCGGCGATATAGGCGTAGTCGAGGTTGTTGAGGCCTTCGCCGGTTTCGGCGTCGGGCAGGAAGAAGTTCCAGAGGCCGACTTCCTTGGCCTTGTCCTTGGCCTTCTGCAGGATCGCGAGCTGCTCGTCCGTGAAGCTCCAGCGGTTGGTCTTCTTCTCGCCGGCGCGATAGAACTCGACCGACATCGGGTCGACCGTGTCGCGGATGAACTGCTTCACATGGTCATAGAGCGGGCGGACCTTGTCCGACATGCGCAGGTCATTGAGCTCGTCGCCCGGATTGAGCGTGTAGTTCGTGGTGCGCGGCACATAGGCATGCTTCATTTTCTTTTCTCCCTCGCGAAGGCGCGTTTCGCGGCGGACAATAGACGCGTGCGACGCGAAGCGCGAGTACCGATTTTCCGATCACCTCTACCGCATCGTGGAATTTCGCGACGGCGTTTCAAACGTTGTTTGAACGCCGCCGCGTACAGCGTGAAAAGATTCCGGCGGGCGCCGGTCAGCTCATCCGGTGCATCGCGCAGATCTTGTTGCCGTCGAGGTCGCGCAGATAGGCGAGATAGAGCTTCACGCCAGACCCTTCCCGTACGCCCGGCGGGTCCTCGCAAGGCTTGCCGCCATTGGCGATGCCGGCGGCGTGCCAGGCATGGACCTGCTCCGGCGAAGAGCAGGCAAAGCCGATCGTGCCGCCGTTGGCGTGCGTCGCCGGTTCGCCGTTGATCGGCTTGGACACCATGAAAATGCCGGCCTTGGTGAGGTACATGATGCGGTGACCGTCAACCCGGGCCGGCCGGACATCGAGCGTGCCGAGCAGCGCATCATAGAACGCCTTGGCCTTGTCCAGATCGTTGGTGCCAACCATCACGTGTGAAAACATCTGAAATATCCTCCCTGCCTGTTTAAAAGCCGCCTCATTGCGTCCCTTGCGGCTCAAACGCTAGCAGCAGTTCTGCCGGGACGGAAGCGACGCGGCGTCGCGCGGTTACACTCTCCACTCGTCGTTCCGGGCTCGCGCCAAGATGCGCGCCCCCAGGTGCGCTTTCCTGCGCCCTGTGTGAGAGGAGGGCAAGTAAACGCAAGACTCGGACTCAGCGGCGCCGCGAGGATACGGATGTATGATTCAGAACTGGCGCAAAAAACTCGATGTCGTCCCGGCGAAGGCCGGGACCCATAACCACCGATGTCATTTGTGGTGCGATGCCGGTACGACGAATCCCGTTCACAACACCCGCCGCGGCGTATGGGTCCCGGCCTTCGCCGGGACGACACCGTTGATGCGGGAAGGGCTGGGCTAGAACGCCGTGTACCCGCCGTCGATCACAAAGCAATCCGCCGTATGATAGGACGACGCCTTGCTCATGATGTAGACGGCGATGCCGCCGAAATCGCTCGGCTCGCCGAAGCGGCGCAGGGGGATGCGCGGCATCACATTGGCGACGAACTTGTCGTTGGCCATGATGCCGGCGGTCATGTCGCTCTTGATCCAGCCGGGCAGGATCGCGTTCGCGGTGACGCCGTGGCGCGCGAGCTCGACGCCGAGCGCGCGGCACAGCGCGTTCAGCGCCGCTTTGGTGCCGGCATAGTGCTCGTTGCGCGCGGTGCCGAACAGCGAGGCGAGGCTCGAGGTCGCGACCAGCCGGCCGAACTTGTCACCGGCCTCGGCGCGGTCGGTCATGTGGCGTGCCGCAGCCTGGAATACGTGAAACACGCCGTCGAGATTGGTCGCGAACATCTTGCGCCATTCCTCCTCGGTGCGGTCGATGAAGGCTCTACGTCCGCCGCCGCCGATGCCGGCGTTGGCGAAGCAGCCATCGACGCGGCCGAAGGTGTCCAGCGTTGCCTTCATCGCGGTCTTGACCGAGCCGGAATCGCTGACGTCGCAGAATTGCGTCGCGACCTTGCCGGGGCCGGCCTTCATCGAGGCCGCGGCGTTGGCGTTTTTTTCCGCGTTGCGGCCCCAGATCGAGACGTTGCAACCAGCGGCGTTCAGCGCCTGCGCGATGCCGAGGCCGATGCCGCCATTGCCGCCGGTGATGACAGCGACGCGGCCGGTGAGATCGAAGATGCCACTCATTGGGGTTTCCATTTGGTTTGGTGCGCGCTAATCACGCGTTCACGGATGGGCTTGCCGCCGACCATGGACAAGCCCGGCACAAAAATCAAATATGGGTCGAAGGATCGACCTACCGCGGTACCAAACCGGCGAAACAACGTGAAGAGGAAACCATGCAGTTCAAACACGTCACGCTCGACTTCGATGGATCGGTCGCGATCCTCAGGCTCGACCACCAGGAAGTCATGAACGCGGTCTCGATCGACATGCTGGGCGGGCTTGCCGAGGCGCTCGATGCGATCGACGACAAGCGCGACGAGGTGCGCTGCCTGGTGATCACGGGCGCAGGTCGCGCCTTCTGCACCGGTGCCAATTTGCAGGGCCGCAACCAGCAGAAGCCCGGCAAGAGCAATGCCGGCGCGGCGCTAGAGACCGCGTTCCATCCGTTCCTGCGCCGATTGCGTAAGCTGCACTGTCCGATCGTGACGGCGGTGAACGGGCCGGCCGCCGGCGCCGGCATGAGCTTCGCCCTGATGGGCGACCTCATCCTGTGCGCGCGCTCGTCCTATTTCCTGCAGGCGTTCCGCCGCATCGGCCTGGTGCCGGATTGCGGCTCAACCTGGCTGTTGCCGCGGCTGATCGGCAAGGCGCGCTCGGTCGAGCTGTCACTGCTCGGCGAGCGGCTGCCGGCCGAGAAGGCGCTGGAGTGGGGTCTCGTCAACCGCGTCTATGACGACGCCGCGCTGATGGAAGAAACCATGAAGCTCGCGCACGATCTCGCCAACGGCCCGACGGTGGCGTTGTCGCTGATCCGAAAGCTCTATTGGGACAGCCCGGAAAATACCCTCGAGGATCAGCTCAATCTGGAATTCGAGTCGCAGCGCCTTGCCGGTAGCGCCGAGGATTTCAAGGAAGGTGTCACCGCATTCCTCGAGAAGCGGCCGGCGAAGTTCAAGGGCAAATGATCGAGACCGAACTCACCCGCTGCGTCGCCTCGTTTCATCCGGGCGCAACCGGCGTCACCGGTGCCGCAAAGCTCTCCGGCGGCGCCAGCCAGGAGACCTGGACGTTCGATATCGTGCACCCGAACGGCACTATCGGCGCGATCCTGCGCCGCGCGCCGCCGGGCTACGGTGCCGCGCCGGGCCGCGCCGCCGGCCTCGATGCCGAGGCGACGCTGATGCAGCTCGCGCATGACGCGGGCCTGCCATCGCCGAAGGTGATGCATGTCTTGAGGCCGGAGGACGGCCTTGGCCGCGGCTTCATCATGGCGCGGGTCGAGGGCGAGACCATCGCGCGGAAAATTTTGCGCGACGAGGAATTTGCCGGTGCACGGCCGATCCTCGCCCGCCAGCTCGGCCGCGTCATCGCCGGCATCCATGGCCTGCCGCAGGCCAAACTGCCGAAGCTGCGCAGCCTGACCGCAACCCGGGAGATCGAGGATCTCGCCCGCGAGTATCACAGCTTCAACTGGCCGCGCCCGGTGTTCGAACTGGCGCTGCGCTGGCTGCGCGATCACGATCCCGGTCCGTCGTCCGAGACGACGCTGGTGCATGGCGATTTCCGCCACGGCAATCTGATCATCGGCCCCGACGGGGTGCGCGCGGTGCTCGACTGGGAGCTCGCGCATACCGGCGACCCGATGGAGGACCTGGGGTGGGTCTGCGTCAACTCGTGGCGCTTCGGCGAGATCGATAAGCCGGTCGGCGGTTTCGGCACACGCGAAGATTTGTTCGCAGGCTATGAGGAAGCGGGCCGCAAGGCCGACCCCGAGCGCGTGATGTTCTGGGAAGTGATGGGCACGCTGCGCTGGGGCGTGATGTGCTGCGGCATGATGCAGCGCTTCCGAAGCGGCCCGGATCACTCGATGGAGCGCGCGATGATCGGGCGGCGCGCGTCGGAAACCGAGATCGATCTGCTTAGGCTACTCGCACCGAGAGGTCGTTGAGATGCAGGACGAACCGACACCCACCGAACTGATCAAGGCCGTCGCCGATTTCCTGCGCAGCGAGATCGCGCCCGCGATCAAGGGGCACAACGGCTTCAAGCTGCGCGTCGGCATCAACGCGCTCGACCTGGTGACGCGGCAGCTCGCGCTCGCCGAGGCCGGTGATGCGACCGAAGCTGCGCGGCTGAGGCAATTGTTGGGCACCGACGGGACGCTGATGGAGCTGAACCGCGTGCTGTCGGAGAAGATCGCGGGTGGCGAGGTCGATCTGAAAACGCCCGGGCTTTCGGAGCATCTCTGGCAGACCACGCTGGACAAGCTCGCCGTCGACCAGCCGAACTACGCGTCCTACAAGCGGGAGCTGGCGACCAAGTAGGATTGGTAGAGCGAAGCGAAACCCATCACGACACGCGAATGACGCTGATGGGTATCGCGGCGCTCAACAGGCCGCGATACATCCGACGTCGTCCCGGCGCAGGCCGGGACCCATTACCACAAATATCGGGTGTTGCGCACGGCCGGAACGACGATCCCGTTCACAACACTGGCCGCCGAGTATGGGTCCCGGCCTTCGCCGGGACGACGCGTGGACAGAGCGATTACCGCCCGAGCCACTTCGGCGGCCGCTTCTCCGAAAACGCCTTCGGGCCCTCGATGTAGTCCTGCGAGGCAGCCATTGCCTTCACCGCCGGATAGTCGCGCTGCTCGGCCAGTGCCTGCTCCAGCGAGACTTCGAGGCCCTTCTGGATCGCCTGCTTGGAGGCGCGGATCGACATCGGCGAGTTCTTGGTGATGGTCTCGGCCCAGCGCTCGGCGGCTGCCAGCGCCTCGCCCTGCGGCACCACCTCGTTGACGAAGCCGAGTTCGAGGCCTTCCTTGGCGCTGACATGGCGCGCGGTCAGGATCATGCCCATGGCGCGCTTTAGCCCGATCTGGCGCGGCAGCCGGTGCAGGCCGCCGGCCAGCGCCGCGAGGCCGACGCGCGGCTCGGGCAGGGCGAAGGTCGCATTCTCGGAAGCGATGATCAGGTCGCAGGCCAATGCGATCTCGAACCCGCCGCCCATCGCGACGCCGTTGACGGCGGCGATGATCGGCTTGTCGCAGTCGAAGCGGGTGGTGAGGCCGGCGAAGCCGGCCTTGTCCCAGCCGCGCTTGCCGCCGGCGGCCTGCCATTTCAGGTCGTTGCCGGCGCAGAACGCCTTGTCGCCGGCGCCGGTGACGATCGCGACCCACTGCTCGGGATCGGCGGAGAAGTCGTCGAACACCTTGTTGAGCTCGAAATGCGCGTCGATATGCAGCGCGTTGTAAACCTCGGGCCGCGACAGCGTCACGATGGTGATGGGACCCTTGCGCGTCACCTTGGAGAATTTCAGATCCATGTATGCTCCCGTCGATTTTCTGCGGCGAAGAATATTGCTGATATCCTAGCGCCTGCGCGTCGTTCCGTGCCATCCAATTACGCAAGGCGACCGCGCGTGCAAGCCTCGCTCGCCTGCTTGACTTGGCGACAGGCTTCTCACCTTAATCGACCCGAACGCGGATACGCGACAGCGTCTAGACGCAAAATCAGAATCAACAATATTTCCGGGAGAGACCGCCTTGGATTTCAATCTGCCGGCTGACCTGACAGCCTATCTCGCCGAGCTCGATCGCTTCATCGAACGCGAGATCAAGCCGCTGGAAGAGGCTGACGACAACATCCGCTTCTTCGACCATCGCCGTGAATGGGCACGCACCGATTTCGACAAGGGCGGCCTGCCGCGCCATGAATGGGAGCTGCTGCTGCGCAAGGCCAAGAACCTGGCCGACGCCGCCGGCCATCTGCGCTTCGCGATCCCGAAGCGCTATGGCGGCAAGGACGGCTCCAACCTGTGGATGGCCGTGATCCGCGAACATTTTGCATCAAAGGGTCTCGGTTTGCACAACGACCTGCAGAACGAGCACTCGATCGTCGGCAATCTGCCGATCGTGACCATGCTCGACCGCTACGGAACCGACGAGCAGAAGGCGATGATCGACGGCTCGATCACCGGCAAGTACCGCATCACGTTCGGTCTGACCGAGCCCGAGCACGGCTCGGACGCCACCCATATGGAAACCAAAGCGGTTCAGGCCACGCGTGACAACGTCAAGGGCTGGATCATCAACGGCGAAAAGATGTGGACGACAGGCATGCATGTCGCCACCCATTGCGCGCTGTTTGCCCGCACCTCGGGCAATGACGGCGACGCGCGCGGCATCACCTGCTTCCTGGTGCCGGCGAAATCGGCAGGCGTGAAGGTCGAGGAGTATATGTGGACCTTCAACATGCCGACCGACCATCCGCGGGTCAGCTTCACCGATGTGTTCGTGCCTGAGGATGCGCAGTTCGGCGAGGTCGGCCGCGGGCTGTCGCTGGCGCAATGCTTCGTGCACGAGAACCGCATCCGCCAGGCGGCGAGCTCGCTCGGCGCTGCGGTCTACTGCATCAACGAGAGCGTGAAATATGCCCGCGAGCGCAAGCCGTTCGGCAAAGCGCTGGCCGAGAACCAGGCGATCCAGTGGCCGCTGGTCGAGCTTGCGACCCAGGCCGAGATGCTGCGGCTGTTGATCCGCAAGACCGCCTGGGAGATGGATCAACTGACCCAGGCACAGGTCGAGCACACGCTGTCCGACCGGGTCTCGATGTGCAATTTCTGGGCAAACCGTCTGTGTTGCGAAGCCGCCGACCGCGCGATGCAGGTGCATGGCGGCATGGGCTATTCGCGCCACAAGCCGTTCGAGCACATCTACCGCCATCACCGTCGCTATCGCATCACGGAAGGCAGCGAGGAAATCCAGAAGCGCAAGGTAGCGGGCTTCCTGTTCGGCTACATGGGAGCCGGCAAGCACTAACGCAGAGGAGGCGGCATGAGCATCGAAGGTGGATGCACCTGCAGAAACGTCCGCTACCGCCTGACCGGCAGGCCGCTGATCGTGCACGCCTGCCACTGCACCTGGTGCCAGCGCGAGACCGGCACGGTGCACGCGCTCAACGCGATGTACGAGGCCGAGCGGGTCGAGCACATCGCGGCCGAGCCCGAGATCGTCGACACGCCGTCGGCGAGCGGAAAGGGGCAGAAGATCGCGCGCTGCCCCATCTGCAAGGTCGCGGTGTGGAGCAATTATCCGGGCGCGGGACCGGCGGTGCGCTTTGTCCGCGTCGGCACACTGGACGATCCGGGCCAGTGCCCGCCGGATGCGCACATCTTCACCTCCTCGAAGCAGCCCTGGGTGACGTTCCCGCCGGGCGCAAAAGTATTCGCCGAGTATTACGATCGGAAAGAGGTCTGGCCGAAAGAGGCGCAGGAGCGGTGGCGCACGATGCGGGAGAAGATGAAGAAGACGTGATGACTCTCTCCATTGTCGTCGCGGCGAAGGCCGGGACGACAGAGGAGGCTAATTCACCTGCCGGTCCTTGCCCGCCCAGTACGGTTCGCGCAGGCTCCGCCGCAGGATCTTGCCCGACGGGTTGCGCGGCAGCGTCGGGATGAAGTCGACCGATTTCGGCGTCTTGTAGCCGGCGATCCGCTCGCGCGTGAAGTTGATGATGTCGGCCGCGGTCGCGGCTTTTCCCGGCTTCATCACCACCACGGCCTTCACCGCCTCGCCCCATTTGTCGTCGGGAATGCCGATCACAGCGGCCTCCGCCACGTCGGGGTGGTCGCACAGCGCACTCTCGACCTCGGCTGGATAGATGTTTTCGCCGCCGGAGATGATCATGTCCTTGATGCGGTCGTGGATGTAGAGGTAGCCGTCCTTGTCCATGTAGCCGGCATCGCCGGTGCGCAGCCAGCCGTCGCTATCGATGGTGCGCGCGGTGGCCTCGGGCAGATTCCAGTAGCCGGCCATGTTGGAGCCGGAGCGGGTGGCGATCTCGCCGACTTCGCCCGGCGGCAGCGGCTTGCCGTCAGGATCGAGGATCGCAAGCTCGATGCCGGGCAACGCCTTGCCGGCCGAGCGCACGCGGTCGAGCCCTTCGATATGGTCCTCCGGCGGCAGCGCGACGATGGTGCCGGTGGTCTCGGTCATGCCGTACATCTGCACGAAGCCGCATTTGAAGACCTCGATGCATTCCTTCAGCAGCGCCGCCGGAATCGGGGAGGCGCCATAGAGCATGTATTTCAGGCGGGAGAAGTCGACCTGCCGCGCGCGCGGCTGCCGCACCACGAACTGCATCGCGGCCGGCACCATGAACAGCTTTGTGATGCCGGACTGCTCGAAGAAGTCGAGCACCTTGGTCGGGTCGAACTCGCGCGCGATCACGCCGCGGGCGCCGTGATAGAGCCCCATCACGCCCCAGCCGGAGCCCCCGATATGGAAGATCGGCATCGCGACCAGCGAGACGTCGTCGGTGGTCCAGCGGTTCCACTCCGGCTTCTCGGCCTCGTTGCCGCTCTGCACCAGATTGAGGAAATTGGCGTGCGACAGCATCGCGCCCTTCGGCTTGCCCGTCGTGCCCGAGGTGTAGAGCTGGATCGCGATGTCCTTCGGCTCGATCGCAACGCGCGGGTCGTCGCGGCCCTGCGCATCGCGCCACGCGACGAAGTCGGGCCATTCCGGCGCGCCGCCCTCGGTCGTGATGATGGCCCGGACGCTCGGCAGCTTGTCGCGGATGTTGCGCGCCTGCGTGATGAATTCGGGGCCGACGAACAGGACGGGGGCCTTGCAGTCCTCGACGATGAAGGCGACCTCGGGGCCCGCGAGGCGCCAGTTCACCGGCGCCATCACCACACCGGCCTTCATCGCGCCCATCAACAGCTCGAAATAGAAGTCGCTGTTCTTACCGAGATAGGCGATGCGCTCGCCCTTCTTGACGCCCATCGCGATCAGCGCGTTGGCGACGCGGTTGGTCTTGATGTCGAACCCGGCGAAGCTGGTTTGCCGTCCCTCGAATTCATAGGCCAGCGCAGCGCCGCGGCTCTTGGCGCGCTCGCGCACCATGTCGGCAAGGTTGGTCAGTTTCGGCGCGTCGGACATGTTTCCCCCGTGACGTCTTGTTTTGGTTGCGCCGAGTGTGGCGGCATCGCGCGGGAAAAACAATACGGAGGGTTGTGCACGATCCATCCACACCGTCGTCCCGGGCAAGCGAAGCGCGACCCGGGACCCATAACCACGGGATCGAGTTGTCGAGCGCGCTGTGGCCCCAGCGTGCTCGGTAGCTTTGAGCGGTGGTTATGGGTCCCTGCTTTCGCAGGGACGACAGTGGCGTTTGTTGCGCGAGCCGTTGCTTCAGCCCCGCGCCGCGCGATCCTTCTCGTTCTGCGCCTTGATCGACTCGCGCGCCTTGGTCCAGTCGTCGTCGCTCCAGTCGCGGAGCTGGTAGAAATTGCCACCCATCGCGAGGGCCTGCGCGCCGTCCATGGCGATGGTCTCGCCGTTGATCCAGTCGCAGCCGCCGGAGATCAGGAACACCGCGAGGTTCTGCAACTCCTCCATGGTGCCGACGCGGCCCATCGGGTTCATCGCCTTGGTCCGTGCACCGGCCTCGTCGCCTGGCTTGATGCGCTTGCTCATGCCTTCCGTCGGAATCTCGCCGGGCGCGATGGTGTTGAGGCGGATGCCGTGACGGCCCCATTCGATCGCAAGCGACATGGTCATGGCGTGGATCGCCGACTTGCTCATCGCCGATGGCACCACGTAGGGCGAGCCGTTGCGCACCCAGGTCACGGTGATTGACACCACGTTGCCGCGATGGCCGCCGGCGATCCAGCGCCGGCCCACTGCGTGCGTCACGTAGAAGGTGCCGTGCATCACGATGTTGGCGACCGCATCGAAGCCGCGCGGCGACAATTCTTCCGAGCGCGAGATGAAATTGCCGGCGGCGTTGTTGATGAGATCGGTGAGCGGGCCGCTGGTGGTCCAGATCGCCTCGATCATCTCGTCGACGGCCATGGCGTTGCGGATATCGACGCCGTGGCTGACCACGCGCCCGCCATGCTCGGCCATCAGCTCGGTGGCGGTTTCATCGCAGACGCTCTTGCGGCGGCCGCAGATATGCACCTCCGCTCCGAGCTGCAGGAACCGTGAGGCCATGGACTTGCCGAGACCGGTGCCACCACCGGTTACCAGTATGCGCCGCCCGGCAAGAAGCTGATCAGAGAACATCGTTTCCTCCACGGGGGTTGTCAGTTAATTGGTCGATTGACTAAAAGCGGACAACGGCCTTTCTGTAAAGCGCCAACAAGGAACAGCGGAGGAGATTTCAATGGAAGATCGCGTTTCGATATCGATTTCGGACGGTATCGCCGATGTCCGCCTGGTGCGGGCGGACAAGATGAACGCGCTCGACGCTGCGATGTTCGAGGCATTGGTGGCCGCAACCGACCGACTTTCCAGGGAAAAAGCCGTTCGGGTGGTGGTGCTGTCCGGCGAGGGCCGGGCATTCTGCGCCGGGCTCGACATGGGCCGGTTCGCCGCCATGAAGGACGGCGGTAACGGAGTGCCGGGCGGCGAGAAGCGCGATCTCACCATCCGCACCCACGGCAAGGCCAATTTCCCGCAGCAGGCGGTCTGGGGCTGGCGCCAGCTTCCGGTGCCCGTGATCGCAGCGGTTCACGGTGTCGCGTTCGGCGGCGGCTTCCAGCTCGCGCTCGGCGCCGACATGCGCTTCCTCTCGCAGGATGCGCGAATGTCGATCATGGAGATCAAGTGGGGCCTGGTGCCCGACATGGCGGGCACGCCGATCCTCGCGAGCCTCGTGCGCGACGACATCCTGCGCGAGCTCACCTATACCGGCCGTATCTTCTCGGCGCAGGAGGCCCAAAGTTACGGTCTTGCCACCCGCGTCTGCGACGACCCGCGCGCCGCGGCGCTCGAGGTCGCGCGCGAGATCGCCGGCAAGAGCCCGGATGCGATCCGTGCCGCCAAGCGCATGCTGAACAATCTGTCCGTCGACCCGGCGGCCGCACTGCTCGCGGAATCGGTCGAGCAGCAGAAATTGCTCGGCAGCCCGAACCAGACCGAATCTGTGCGCGCCAATCTGGAGAAGCGCGCGCCAAGGTTTGCGGATGCGGGGTAACGACCGCAGTCATTCCGGCGCGATGCGCAGCATCGAACTATGGTGCGCAATTGCGGACCGGAGAATCTCGAGATTCCGGGTTCGCGCTCTGCGCGCCCCGGAATGACATTTAACCCGACGAAAGATCGGACAACGACAATGGAAACGTCCCAGCCCTTCCTCGGCATCGTCAGCGGCGGTCGCCGGCGCGATCACGCTGCGGTCGCCGAGCGCGCCGACCGTATTGCCAGCGGCCTCAACAAGCTCGGCGTCAAGCCGGGCGACAGCGTCTGCATGCTGATGCGCAACGACATCGCCTTCATCGAGGCTGCCTATGCCGCGATGCGGCTCGGCGCCTATGGCGTGCCGATCAACTGGCACTTCAAGCCGGAGGAGATCAACTACGTGCTGACGGATTCCGGCACGCGCGTCCTGATCGGTCATGCCGACATGCTGCATCCGCTGCGCGGCGCGATCCCGCCCGGCGTCATCGTGCTCAGCGTGCCGACGCCGCCGGAAATCCTCGCCAACTACAAGATCAATCCCGACCATCTGGCGACACCGGATTTCGCGATCGATTTCGAAGCCTGGCTCGCGCAATTCCCG
The DNA here is from genome assembly GCF_001189245.1 of Bradyrhizobium pachyrhizi. GTDB lineage: Bacteria > Pseudomonadota > Alphaproteobacteria > Rhizobiales > Xanthobacteraceae > Bradyrhizobium > Bradyrhizobium pachyrhizi. The sequence goes on from NZ_LFIQ01000100.1 coordinate 109,665, forward strand.
CGCTATGACGGCCCGGTGGTGCCGCAGCCGCAGAACATGATCTACACCTCGGGCACGACGGGCCATCCGAAGGGCGTGCGCCGCTTCGCGCCGACGCCGGAGCAAACCGCCAATGCGGAAGCAATGCGCGCGATGATCTACGGCCTGAAGCCCGGTGCACGCGCGATCCTGCCGGGACCGCTCTACCATTCCGCGCCGAATTCCTTCGGCTTGCGCTCGGGCAAGCTCGGCGGCGCGCTGGTGCTGATGCCGCGCTTCGATGCGGAGGAGTTTCTGCAGCTGATCGCGCGCGAGCGGATCGACACCATCTTCATGGTGCCGACGATGTTCATCCGCCTGATGAAGCTGCCCGAGGAGGTGCGCCGGAAGTACGACATGTCGTCGCTGCGCCACATCATCCATGCCGCCGCGCCGTGTCCGCCCGACGTCAAGCGCGCCATGATCGAATGGTGGGGGCCGGTGATCTATGAATTCTACGGCTCGACCGAGTCAGGCGCGGTCACCTTCGCCAATTCCGAGGACGCGCTGAAGAAGCCCGGCACGGTCGGAAAGATCTCGCCCGGCGCCGAGCTGCGCTTCATCGGCGACGACGGCAAGGAGGTGCCGCAGGGCCAGATCGGCGAGATCTATTCGCGGATCAAGGGCAATCCCGATTTCACCTATCACAACAAGTCGGAGAAGCGCGCCGAGATCGACCGGCAGGGATTCATCACCTCGGGCGATGTCGGCTATATCGATGCCGACGGCTACGTCTTCATCTGCGATCGCAAGCGCGACATGGTGATCTCGGGTGGCGTCAACATCTATCCGGCCGAAATCGAGGCGGTGCTGCATGCCGTCCCCGGCGTGCACGACTGCGCGGTGTTCGGCATTCCCGATGCCGAGTTCGGCGAGGCGCTGATGGCGGTGGTCGAACCGCAGCCAGGCGTAACGCTCGACATCGCCTCGGTCCGCGCCCAGCTCAAGACCGCGCTCGCCGATTACAAGGTGCCCAAGCACATCGAGATCCAGACCAACCTGCCGCGCGAGGATTCCGGAAAGATCTTCAAGCGCCGGCTGCGCGATCCCTATTGGGAGCGGGCGGGGCGGAGAATCTAGGCCGCAAAACTCGACGTCGTCCCGGCCTGCGCCGGGGCGACGTTGGTGGATGTGTGCACCGCCACCAAGTTCATCTTGCGCTGCGGCAAAAAAAGCGCACACTCGGGAGGAGCCGGGCAGCCTCTGGAGTAGCCAAGCCATGTCTCCCCAGGTAATGCCTCCCCAGACCATGCCGTCCGAGGCGGAAATCCGCGCAAAGCGTGCCGCAGAGGCCAGCCTTCTGGAAGCGACCGCGCAGGAGGAGGATGCGCGGCTCCGGAACGATATCCGCCTCCTGGGGCGCGTCCTCGGCGACACCGTGCGCGACCAGGAAGGGGCAGATGTGTTCGACCTGGTCGAGCGCATCCGCCAGACCTCGGTTCGCTTCCATCGCGACGAGGACAAGCTGGCGCGGCGGGAGCTGGAGGGCATCCTCGACGGCATGTCGATTGCCGAGACGCTGCAGATCGTCCGCGCCTTCAGCTATTTCTCCCACCTCGCCAACATCGCCGAGGACCAGAACAACATCCGCCAGATGCGCAGCCGCGGGCCGAGCGGGGCACCGCGGCCGAGCACGCTGGAACAGACGCTGGTGCATGCCCGTCAGGCCGGCATCAGCCCGGCCGATCTGCGCAGCTTCTTCAAGAGTGCACTGGTCAGCCCGGTATTGACCGCGCATCCGACCGAGGTCCGCCGCAAGAGCACGATGGACCGCGAGATGGAGATCGCCGATCTGCTCGACCGCCGCGAGCGGTTGCAGATGACGCCGGACGAGAGCGAGGCCAGCGACGAGCAGCTTCGCCGCGCCGTGGTGACGCTGTGGCAGACCAATCTGCTGCGCCGGACCAAATTGACCGTCCTCGACGAGGTCGCCAACGGCCTGTCGTTCTACGACTACACCTTCCTGCAGGAGGTGCCGCGGCTGCATTGCGCGCTGGAGGACCGCCTGAACAAGGAGGGCGGCGAGGCCGGCGAACTCGCATCCTTCCTCAGGATGGGAAGCTGGATCGGCGGCGATCGCGACGGCAATCCCTTCGTCACCGCGGAGGTGATGCGCGGCACGCTGCGCCTGCAGTCGAGCCAGGCGCTCAACTTCTACCTCGAGGAGCTGCATGCGCTTGGCGCCGAATTGTCGCTGGCGGCGCATCTCGCCGACGTCTCGGACGAGTTGCGGAGCCTCGCCGAGCGTTCGCCCGACACCTCGCCGCATCGCAGCGGCGAGCCGTATCGTCTGGCCGTTTCGGGCATCTATGCGAGGCTTGCGGCGACAGCCTCTCGGCTCGAGGTCGAGACCACGCGGCCGCCGGTCGGCAAGGCCGAGCCGTATGCGACCGTGAAGGAGTTCCAGGCCGATCTCGACGTGCTCAACCGCTCGCTGATCGCGAACAATTCCAGCGTGATCGCGCGCGGCCGGCTGCGGCTGTTGCGGCGGGCGGTGGATTGCTTCGGCTTCCATCTGGCGCGGCTCGACATCCGCCAGAACTCGGCGGTGCACGAGCGCACCATCGCCGAACTGTTCGACACCGCCAATCCGGGGATGTCCTATCTGGCGCTCGGCGAGGACGCCCGCGTCAGCCTGCTGCTCGGCGAGCTGCGCAATGCACGGCCGCTGGCCTCGCCCTTCGTGAAATATTCCGAGGAGACCCAGAGCGAGCTCGCCGTGTTCCGAGCCGCGGCCGAGGCGCACGCCAGGTTCGGGCCGGAGGTGATCTCCCAATGCATCATCTCGATGTGCCAGGGCATGTCCGACATGCTCGAGGTCGCGGTGCTGCTGAAAGAGGTCGGGCTCGTCAATCCGTCCGGCCGCAGCGCCGTCAACATCGTGCCGCTGTTCGAAACCATCGAGGATCTGCAGGCCTCCAGCGGCATCATGGATCGCATGCTGGTGCTGCACGACTATCGCAAGCTGGTCGACAGTCTCGGCGGCGTGCAGGAGGTGATGCTCGGCTATTCCGACAGCAACAAGGATGGCGGCTTCGTCACCTCGGGTTGGGAACTCTACAAGGCAGAGATCGGCCTCGTCGAGGTGTTCGAGCGCCACGGCGTGCGGCTGCGCCTGTTCCATGGCCGCGGCGGTTCGGTCGGCCGCGGCGGCGGCCCGAGCTATGACGCGATCATCGCGCAGCCCGGCGGCGCCGTGAACGGCCAGATCCGCATCACGGAGCAGGGCGAGATCATCTCGTCGAAATATTCCAATGCCGAGGTCGGCCGCAGCAATCTGGAGATCCTCGCGGCTGCAACGCTGGAAACCAGCCTGCTGCAGCCGCGGCAGAGCGCGCCGCGCCCCGAATATCTCAAGGCGATGGAGGAGATTTCCGCGCTCGCCTTCAAGGCCTATCGCGGCCTCGTCTATGAGACCGAAGGCTTCGCCGATTATTTCTGGGGCTCGACCGTCATCAACGAGATCGCGACGCTGAACATCGGCAGCCGCCCGGCCTCGCGCAAGAAGACCCGCGAGATCGAGGACCTGCGCGCCATTCCGTGGGTGTTCTCCTGGGCGCAATGCCGGCTGATGCTGCCGGGATGGTATGGTTTCGGCAGCGCGGTCGAGAGCTGGATATCAGAGCATCCGGAGCAGGGCATGGCGTTCCTGCAGGAACTCTATCGGGAATGGCCGTTCTTCCGCACGCTGCTCTCCAACATGGATATGGTGCTGGCGAAGAGCTCGATCGCGATCGCCTCGCGCTATGCTGAACTGGTGCCTGACGTCGCGTTGCGCGAGAAGATTTTCGGCCAGATCCGCCGCGAATGGCACCTGTCGATCGAGACGCTGCTCGACATCATGGGGCATGACCGGCTGCTGCAGGGCAACCCGCTGCTGGAGCGCGGCATCCGCAACCGCTTCCCTTACATGGATCCGCTCAATCACGTGCAGGTCGAGCTGTTGAAGGAGTATCGCGCGCAGAATCCGGACGAGCAGGTGCTGCGCGGGATTCAGATTACGATCAACGGGATTTCGGCGGGGCTGAGGAATAGCGGCTAGCTACGCTGTCGTCCCGGCGAAGGCCGGGACCCATAACCACGACCGAGAGTGTCGTGAACGATGTGGGCCCCAGCTTTCTTACAACCAACTGTAGTGGTAATGGGTCCCGGCCTTCGCCGGGACGACGGTTAGATCAGCAGTTATGTGCGCCCTTCGTCTCCACATAAACCGCGTAGAGCGACTGGCTTGCCGTCATGAACAGGCGGTTGCGCTTCTTGCCGCCGAAGGTGAGGTTGGCGCAAGTCTCCGGCAGCAGGATCTGGCCGATCCGCTGGCCGTCGGGCGCGAACACCTGCACGCCGTCATAGCCCGGTCCGACCCAGCCGGCGCCGACCCAGATATTGCCGTCGACGTCGACACGCAGGCCGTCCGGGAAGCCTGACTTGCCGTCCAGCGTCATGTCGATCAGCGTGCGCGGGTTGGAGAGCTTGTCGCCGTTGAGGTCGTACTGCCAGACGATGTTCTTAGCATTCGGATAGTGCGTAGTGCCGGTGTCGCAGACATAAACCTTCTTGTAGTCGTGGCTGAAGGCGATGCCGTTCGGCTTGAACGGCTCGTCGGCGACCTTGGTGATCTGGCCGGTCGCAGCGTCGATGCGATAGACGGCTTCCTTCTGGTAAGGCTGCTTCGATCCGGTGTTGGCCAGCTGGCCCTCATAGATCGAGATCGCGCCATAGCCGGGATCGGTGAACCAGATCGACTTGTCGTTGGGATGCACGACCATGTCGTTCGGCCCGTTGAGCTGCTTGCCATTGGCCTGCTCCGCCAAGGGCGTGACGGTTCCGTCGTGCTCGTAGCGCACCAGGCGTGTGCGCTCGGCGGTGATCTGGCGGCCCTCGAAATCGAAGGTCGAGCCGTTGGCCTCGTTCGACGGCTTGTGGAATTGCTCGGAGATGTGGCCGTCATCATCGAGATAGCGCAACTGCCGATTGGCCGGGATATCGCTCCAGACTAGATACTGGCCCTGCGCGTTCCAGGCCGGACCCTCCGCCCACAGGCAGCCGGTGTAGAGCCGCTTGATCGCGGTGTTGCCGACCTTGGCCTTGAAGCGCTTGTCGTCGATCACAACGATGTCCGGATCGGGATAGCGCTGCGGCTCCGCGTTGGAACCGAAGTCGCGCGCTGCGGCATCGGATGCCGCCATCGCGGTTGCAGCAAGCGCGGTTGCGCCGCGCAAGATTGTCCGACGGTCGAACGCCTTCGCACCGTCGCCCTCGTGTTTCTGAATGTTGCTTGGATTAGTCACGAAAGTCCTCCCAGGCTTTTTTGTTATCGGGAGGACGATCATACCCCCGCAATTCTGGCACAATGCGGGCACGCCATGATGAAACAACCAAAGAGTGTGGCGCCCCCGCTGTTTCGCGGAGGCGACGATTTCATAAAAATGTCAGATCGGATCGGAAGATCAGATCAAATTCAGATCGGATCCCAGGTAAAGACGTCGGCCGAGCGGTCGAGCTTGGCGAACGATCCCTTCAGCGCCGGCATGCCGTGTTCGGCAATGGTCTCGGGCGTCCAGCCTTCGCCACGATGAACCGAGCGCACCGGACGATGCTGGCCGAACAGGAAGATCTCGTTCATGCGCACGCCGAAGATCTGTCCGGTGACGTCCTTGGCCGCGTCCGACAGCAGATAGGCGCAGACCGGCGCGATCTTCTCCGGCCCCATCTGCTTGATCTTCTCGACGCGCGCCTTCTCGGCGTCGGTCTCGGTCGGGATGGTGCCGATCATGCGGGTCCAGGCGAACGGCGACACGCAGTTCGAGCGCACGTTGAAGCGGCCCATGTCGAGCGCAATCGATTTCGATAGGCCGACGATGCCGAGCTTGGCGGCGGCGTAGTTGGCTTGGCCGTAATTGCCGATCAGGCCGGAGGTCGAGGTGAAGTGCACGAAGGAGCCTGACTCCTGCTCGCGATAGATCCGCGCCGCGGCGTGGCTGACATAGAACGAGCCCATCAGATGCACCTTGATGACGGCCTCGAACGCTTCCACGCTCATCTTGTGGAAGATCATGTCGCGCAGGATGCCGGCGTTGTTGACGACGCCGTCGAGCCGGCCGAAATGATCGGTCGCGGTCTTCACGATCTTGCTGGCGGGAATGGCTTCCGCCACCGACTCGAAATTGGCGACCGCGGTGCCGCCGCGCTTCTTGATCTCCTCGACCACCTCCTCGGCGGGCGCGGCGCTCGTGCCGGCACCGTCGGCGGCGCCGCCGGGATCGTTGACCACGACCTTGGCGCCTTCCGCCGCGCAGAGCAGTGCGATCTCGCGGCCGATGCCGCGGCCCGCGCCGGTGACGATGATGACTTTATCCTGCAGTGATTTTGCCATGTCGGCTCTCCTGGTTGGGACCGTCATTCCGGGGCGCACGAAGTGCGAACCCGGAATCTCGAGATTCCGGATCCGGTTCTTCGGACCATCCCGGAATGACGGAGGTTGTTACTTCTCGTTCGTAAAGATGATCGTGCCACTTGCGGCGAACATGCCGCCAACGCCGTGACAGACCGAGATCTTCGCGTTCGGCACCTGCGCCGGCGCGATGCCGCGCATCTGCCGCACGCTCTCCTGAAGCGCGTACATGCCGTACATGCCGGAGTGCATGTAGCTGAGGCCGCCGCCATTGGTGTTGAGCGGCAGCTTGCCGCCGGGGCGGGTGTTGCCGTCGGCGATGAACTTGCCGGTCTCCTCGTACGGCATGAAGCCGAGGTCGCCGAGGCCGTAGAGCGGCAGATGCGCGAAGGCGTCGTAGATCATCAGATGATCGACGTCCTTGTGGGTGATGCCGGCCTCCTTGAAGGCCAGGGGACCCGCCACCTTGAAGGCGCGCGACGAGTCGAACGTCTTCATCTGGCTGACCATCGGCGTCTCCACGCTCTCGCCGGTGCCTGATATGTAGACCGGCTTGTTCGGGAAATCCTTGGCGCGGTCGGCCGGATCAGCGCGCCGCCGCCGTCGGTGACGAGGCAGCATTGCAGCAGCCGGAACGGATAGGCGATCATCCGCGAGTTCAGGACGTCGGCGATGGTGATCGGATCCTTCATGGTCGCGCGCGGATTCTTCGCCGCCCATTCGCGCTGCACGACGGCGACCATTGCAAGCTGCTCATGCGTGATGCCGTGCGTCTTCATGAAGCGCAGCACGGGAATCGGGAACATGCTCGGTGGCCCGTAGACGCCGAACGGTGCCTCGAACTGCCCATTGAGGCTGTCGGCCGGCGTGAAGCGCGGCTGCTTGCCGATCATCGACTTGCCGCTCTCGGCATGGGTGATCAGCACGGTCTTGCAGAGGCCGGCCTCGATCGCCGCGGCGGCGTGGCGGACATGGAGCATGAAGGAGCAGCCGCCGACCGAGGTGCCGTCGACCCAGGTCGGCGTGATGCCGAGATAGTGCGCCATCTGCTGCGGGGTCTCGACCGCGGTGGCGAACCCGTCGATATCCGACAGCTTCAGGCCGGCGTCCGCGATCGCATTCAGCGCCGCGTCCGCGTGCAGCTGGATCTGCGACATGTTCGGGATGACGCCGAGTTCGGTGGTTTCGGCCGCACCGACGACGGCAACCTGGTTCCTGCGCATCACATTACCCCTTTGCCGGACGGAACAAAGGAAGGGTGATCTTGTCGTCGAGCGCCTCGAAGGCGACCTCGAGCGGCATGTCGAGTTCGAGCGCTTCCGGCGTCTGCGGACAATCGACGATGTTGCTCATCATGCGCGGGCCCTCGTCGAGCTCGACCACCGCGATCGCGTAAGGCGGCGTGAAGCCGGGCGCGGCCGGACGGTGGTTGATGACGTAGCTGTAGAGCTTGCCCTTGCCGCTGGCCTTGAAGATCGAGACCTTGCGCGAGGCGCAGGAGGGGCAGAACGGCCGCGGCGGAAAGTAGACATTGGCGCAGGCATCGCAGCGCTGCAGGCGCAACTCGCCGGCCTTGGTGCCATCCCAGAAATGCTGGGTCTCCGGTGTCGGCTTTGGTTTCGCGCGCGCGGGCTCGGCCATGTCTGATGTCTCCTCCCGAAATCGTTACAGTCTTGATGCGACATTGAACCAAGGTCCGTCAACGGTCCATCCATGCTCCGCGCAGCGGCCTGTGTCCCGCGCATGCCGCATATTCCGCCCCTCGCACAATTGCTAAGGCCGCGATGCTTGTGTCGCTCCGATCCGGCGCGTAGAAGGGCCGCGTCCAAGATACGTCCAAGACACGTTCAAGATAGCCGGGAGGAACATATCATGCTGAGGATCATCGGCGCGGCACTCGCTGCCAGCCTCGCATTTGCCACGCAGGCGATGGCCGCCGACGCACCGTCGGAGATCAAGATCGGCACGCTCTATGCGTCGTCGGGGCGCTACGCCTCGATCTCGATGCCGGTCTACAGCTCGCTAAAATTGTGGGTCGAACAGAAGAACGCCGAGGGCGGCGTGTTCGTGAAGGCGTTTGACAAGAAGATCCCGATCAAGCTCGTCTCCTATGACGACCAGAGCAACACCGCGACCGCCTCGACGCTTTATAATCAGCTCGTCACCCAGGATAAGGTCGATCTCCTGGTCGCCGATTCCGGATCGGTGCTGACGGCGCCCGCGGTTGCGATCGCGCGCGATCACAAGATGTTCCTGTTCGACCAGACCGGCACCGGCGCGAGCTTCTTCTCCAAGGACAATCCCTACATCGCGCTGATGGCCGATCCGGTGTCGACGGTGTGGCCGAAGCCGGTCGCCGACTTCATCAGCCATGACGGCCCTGGCCTCGGCATCAAGAAGGTCGCGATCCTCTATTCGACCAACGAGTTCACCGGCACCCAGGCCAACGCGTTCCGCAAGTTCGTCAAGGAGTCCGGTGCGCCGATCGAGATCGTCTATGACCAGGGCGTTCCGACCGAGACCACCAACTACAACGTCATCATCAACAACATCAGCAACGCCAATCCGGACGCGGTGATCCATTTTGGCTATGCGCCGAACGACATCGCCTTCCTGCGCAACGTCCAGGACGTCGGCACCAAGTTCAAGATGCTGTTCGCGATCTATGCCGGCCTCGAGACCGAGTTGCTCGAGAAGAATGTCGGCGCCAAGGGCCTCGAGCACATCTGGACCTATGTGCCGCCGTCCGAATTGGACTATCCCGTCAATTTCGGGATGAACATGAAGGATTTCCGCGCCGCCTGGACCAAGAAGTACAACGACGGCAAGATGGAGTTCGGCTTCAACGCGGTGGCCGGCTACACCACGGCGCTGGTGATCGAGAAGACGCTGTCGGTTGCGACCAGCCTCGACCAGATGGAGCTGCGCCGCGCGGTGTTCTCGCTCAGCGGCCAGCTCAAGACGCTGGACGGCACCTTCGCGCTGGATGAGACCGGCGGTCAGATCGGCGAACTGACGCCGCTCGGCCAGCTCACGGTCGACGAGCACGACCACATCAAGTTCGTCTCGATCTATCCGCACGAGACCGCCACCGGCAAGCCGATCTATCCGGCGCCGTGATGCAGGTGAGTGCGGCAGGCGTAACCTTCGGCGGCGAGCGGTAGCATGACCTATGCGCTCGTTGCCGGCGTGCTGTTCGGGCTGTACTTCAGCCTGGTCGGTATCGGTCTCAATCTCGTGTTCGGCGTCATGCGCATCGTCAACCTTGCGCATGGCGACATCCTGATGCTCGGCGCTTTCATTGCGCTCGGCGTGGTCGGCCTCGCCGGCATCGACCCGCTGTTCGCGGTGCCGCTCGCCTTCGTGGTGTTCGTGCTGGTGGGCGTGCTGCTGTACTGGGTGCTGGTGCCGCGGCTGCAGGGCTCGGCCAATCCGGAAATGCTGTCGATCATCCTGTTCTTCGGCCTGTCGCAGGTGATCGAAGCCGTCACCACGATCTTCGCCGGCACCAGCGAGCGTTCGATCCAGAGCCGGCTGCTCGGCACCGTGTTCACGACCATCAAGGTGAAGTGGTTCGGCGGCAAGGCGGGCGGCGCAGGGCCGATCCAGATCTTCGGCCAGGGCTTTCCCGCACCCTGGGTGATCGCGGCCATCACCAGCCTGATTGCGATCGCGCTGGTCTACCTCTACCTCTACCACACCCGGCTCGGCACCCTGACCCGCGCGGTGATGTCACGGCGCGACGAGGCATTGGCGACCGGCATCGATGTCGATCGCGTCTCGGCGGCGGCGTTCGGTATCGGGCTCGGCATCGCGGCGGTCGCCGGCGTGTTCGCGCCCTTCATGTTCGGCTCGGTGACGCCGGCGTTCGGCGCCGACGCGACCGTGACGTCGTTTGCGATCGTCGTGCTGGGTTCGCTCGGCAATCCACTCGGCACTGCGCTCGGCGGTGTCGTCTACGGCCTGTGCTACATGCTGGTGCAGACCTATCTCAGTTCCTGGGCCGACTTGCTGCCCTATGTGTTGTTGATCGTGATCCTGTTGTTGCGTCCGAGCGGTCTGCTCGGAAGGCGGGTGCGCGTTGCATAACGCCTCGAAACACCTGCTGTTCATCCTTGCGCCGCTGGTGGTGGTGTTCGCACTGCTGCCCGGCGTTTATCAAAACCATCTGCTGCTGTTCAACTTCGTGATCTTCCTGATCCTCGCGCAAGGCGTGAACATCATCTATGGCTTCACCGGCTATCTGCCGTTCGGCTATGTCGGCTTCTTCGGCGCCGGCGCCTATGGCTTCGCCATCATGGTGATGCATCTGCATACACCGGCGCCGCTCGCCGTGCTGGTCGGCGGCGTCGTGGCGGTTGCGCTCGGCCTGCTATTGACGCCACTGCTGCGGCTGTCGGGTGCGTATTTCGCGATCGCCAATCTCGCGGCCTCGCTCGCGGTGCTGCACTTCGTCGCCAATCCGGCGCTGGAGGGCATCACCAAGGGGCCCTACGGCGTGTCGCTCACCGGCACGTTCAACCCGAGCCATGCGTATTATGCCGCGGTCGTCGTGATGGCGCTGACCGTCGGCGCAGTGGTCTATCTGAAGAACTCGCCGTTCGGGCTGGCGCTGCAGGCTGTGCGCGAGGACGCGGTGTCGGCCTCGATGGCCGGCGTCAATATCGTGAAGATGCGGGTGATTGCCTGGCTCGCCTCGGCGCTGGTGGCCGGCCTCGCCGGCGGCATCTACGCCTGGTACGTCTCGGTGTTCTATCCGGACAACGTGTTCTCCGGCGAATTCTCGATCTTCGCGATCGTGTTCGCGCTGTTCGGCGGCGTCGCCACCATCACCGGACCGATCGTCGGCGTGCTGATCCTCTACGGCATCTACAATCTGATCGGCTTCACCACGCCGCAATATTTCCAACTGATCTATGGCCTTCTGATCATGGGCCTGGTGCTGTTCCTGCCCGCAGGACTGGTGTCGCTGGCAACCCGCAGGGGGTGGCATGTCCCCTGAGAAAACCCCGATCCTTGAGGTCTCGAAGCTGGTCAAGCGCTTCGGCGGCTTCCACGCACTCGATGGCCTCAGCTTTCACGTCGTGCCGGGCGAGATCCTGGGCCTCGTCGGCCCGAACGGCTCCGGCAAGACCACGGCGATCAATGTGATCTCCGGTCTCTATGCGCCTGATGGCGGCGAGGTCGTGTTCGACGGCGCGTCCGCCGGCGGCGTCGCCTCGCACAAGCTCGTTCATCGCGGCATCAACCGCACCTTCCAGGTGCCGAAGCCGTTCCTGTCGCTCACGGTGCGCGAGAACATCCAGGTGGCGCTGGCCTATGGCGGCGCGACCCGTGCGCCGTCGATCGCCGAACTGCTCGAGGATTTCAGGCTGAAGGAGGTCGCCGACCGTCCGGCCGCCGATCTCAACAGCGCACAGCAGAAGATGCTCGATCTGACCCGTGCGCTCGCCACGCGGCCGCGGCTGCTGCTGCTCGACGAACTCGCGGCCGGCCTCAACCCGGCAGAGCTCGACTGGATCGCTGGCCGCATCAAGGCCTTGGCCGCGACCGGCATGGCGATCATCGTGGTCGAGCATCTGATGGGCTTCATCGAGCAGATCACCGACCGCGTCATCGTGCTCAATGCGGGCAGGGAGATCTTCGAGGGCACGCTGGCGACCGCGGTACGCGAGCCGCAGGTGATCGAGGTATTTTTGGGAGGCGAGCATGCCCACTGACGCGGTGCCGCTTCTGGACACGAGGGGCGTCGATGCCGGCTACGGCACCATGCAGGTGCTGTGGGGCGTCGATCTCGACGTCCGCCCCGGCGAGACCGTGCTGCTGCTCGGCGCCAACGGCGCGGGCAAGACCACGTTCCTGAAGTCGCTGGTTGGCCTGATCGAAGCCCGCAGCGGCCACATCAAGCTCGGCGGTGAGGACATCACCAGGATGCGCTCGTCGGACCGCATGAAGCGCGGCATGACCTACATGTCGGAGCTTGCGGTGTTTCCCGACCTGTCGATCGAGGAGAACATCCGCGTCGGCGCGCAGGCGCTGGGCCATGCCGATCCGGGGGCGCGGGTCGACGAACTGTACGGCCTGTTCCCGGTGCTGCGCGACAAGCGCCGCGACCCCGCATCCAGCCTGTCCGGCGGCCAGCGCAAGATGCTCGGCATCGCCAAGGCGCTGTCGGCCGAGCCGAAGCTGCTGGTGATGGACGAGCCTTCGGCCGGGCTGTCGCCGCTGTTCGTCAAGGAGGTGCTGCGCGCCTTGTCGAGCCTGCAGGGCCGCGGACTGGCACTCTTGATCGCTGAGCAAAATATCGGTTTTCTTGAGATTGCCACCCGCGTATTCGTGCTGGAAGGCGGGCGGATCCGCTTCTCCGGCACGGTTGCCGAGATGAGCGGCAATGAAGAGCTGCACCGCGCCTATTTCGGGCTGAAGTGATGCGAGGTGAGGGGCCGGCGGGCTGGAAATCGGCCCCGGTTCGCGCGACAATTAACTGCAAGCCATGAAGTGCAAGCCGTGAAGTGAAAGCCATGCCCAAGAATCCGACACTCGCCTCCCTTGCCGCCGATCTCGCCAGCGGCGCGACCTCTGCCCGCAAGCTCGTCGAGCAGTGCATCGCCAGGATCGCTGATCCCTCAGGCGAGGGCCAGCGCACCTTCATCCATGTCGACCGCGACGCTGCGCTGGAGGCCGCCGACGCCATGGACCGGCTGCGCAAGGCCAATGCGGCGCCGTCGCCGTTTGCCGGCATTCCGGTCTCGATCAAGGACCTGTTCGACATCAAGGGGCAGGTGACCCGCGCCGGCTCGCGGGCGCTGGACGATTCGGCGCCGGCGGAGGCCGATGCGCCGGTGGTGGCGCGGCTCAAGCGCGCCGGCTTCGTCGCGATCGGCCGCACCAACATGACCGAGTTCGCCTATTCCGGCATCGGCATCAATCCGCATTACGGCACGCCGAAGAGCGCCTGGACCCGGAGCGTCGGTCACGTGCCCGGCGGCTCGTCCTCGGGGGCGGCGGTCTCGATCGCCGACGGCATGGCGTTCGGCGCGCTCGGCACCGACACCGGCGGCTCCTGCCGGATTCCCGCGGCCTTCAACGGCATCGTCGGCTACAAGCCGACGCAACGCCGGATTCCGCTCGATGGCGGCGTGCCGCTATCGTTCACGCTGGACAGCTACGGCCCGCTGGCCAATTCGGTGGCCTGCTGCGCCGCGCTCGACGCGGTGCTGGCGGATCAGCCGGTGACGCCGGTCACGCCGCGCCCGGTCAAGGGCATGCGGCTCGCGGTGCCGACCACGGTTGCGCTCGACGACCTCGACGATGCCGTCGCAAAAACCTTCGAGCGCGCGCTCGCTTCGCTGTCGCGCGCCGGCGCCTTGATCGAGCGGATCGAGGTGCCCGAATTGCTCGATGTCGGCGTCATGAACGCCAAGGGCGGCTTTGCCGCCGCCGAAAGCTATGCCTGGCATCGCTTCCTGCTGGCCAGCAAGGGCGACGTCTACGATCCGCGCGTCGCCGTGCGCATCCAGCGCGGCGAGGGCTTTCCTGCCGCCGACTATATCGATCTGCTCAACGCGCGCCGCTCCTTCATCGCCCGCACCGAGAAGCGGATCGCGCCCTATGATGCGATGGTGCTGCCGACCACGGCGAACCTGCCGCCGACGATCGCCAGCCTCTCCGACGACAAGGCGTTCGCCACCGAGAATTTGCGCGCGCTGCGCAATTGCACGCTGATCAATGTGCTCGACGGCTGCGCGATCTCGCTGCCCGCGCATCGCGAGGGCGAGGCGCCGGTCGGCCTGATGCTCGCCGCCGCGGGCGGTTCGGATCGGCGCATTTTCGAGCTCGCTGCCGGAATGGAGACCGTGATCCGTGTTTGATCTCACCTTCAATGTCGACGACAAGGGCGTCGCCACTCCGCTGACGCTGGAAATCAGGCAGGCCGTGATCGCCGGCTGGACAGGCCGCGATCCGGTGGCGCGCGACAAGCATATCGCCGAGCTCGAGGCGCTCGGCATCGCGCGGCCCGCGACCACGCCGATCTACTACCGCTGCTCGGCGCGCCGGCTTACCTTCGCCGATGCCATCGAGGTCTGCGGCGAGGATTCCAGTGGCGAGGTCGAGTTCGTGCTGATCGGCTGGCAGGGCCGCATCTTCGTCGGCTGCGGTTCCGACCATACCGACCGCAAGGTCGAGAGCTACAGCGTCACGGTGTCGAAGCAGATGTGCGACAAGCCGATGGCATCGGAGCTCTGGGAGCTCGAGGACGTGATCGGCCATTGGGACCAGCTGGTTCTGCGCTCCTGGGCGGTGATCGGCGGCCAGCGCGTGCTCTACCAGGAAGGCACGCTCGATCACATGCTGCCGGTGAAGGACCTGATCGCGCGCGGCTTCGATCAGGGCGCGCTGCCGGACGGCTGCGCCATGTTCGGCGGCACCTTCGCCGCCAAGGGCGGCATCCGCCCGGCCAGCCGGTTCGAGTTCGAGTTGGAAGACCCGGTGCTGAAGCGGAAGATCAGCCACGGCTACGATGTGGTGACGCTGCCGGTGAGGGGTTGATTTCGTCGCAAGTCGCGCCCGAGAAAGTCAGCTAACACTCGCTCCACGCGTCGTCCCGGCGAAAGCCGGCAACTGTTAT
>NZ_LFIQ01000101.1 GCF_001189245.1 Bradyrhizobium pachyrhizi
GGAACCGCCTGGTAGAGGTCGGCGACCAGGCCGTAATCGGCGACCTGGAAGATCGGCGCGTCCTCATCCTTGTTGATGGCGACGATCACCTTGGAGTCCTTCATGCCGGCCAGATGCTGGATCGCGCCGGAGATGCCGACCGCGACATAAAGTTCCGGGGCCACCACCTTGCCGGTCTGGCCGACCTGCCAGTCGTTCGGCGCATAGCCGGCATCGACCGCGGCGCGCGAGGCGCCGACGCCGGC
>NZ_LFIQ01000102.1:0-560 GCF_001189245.1 Bradyrhizobium pachyrhizi
CCGCGGGCGGCACGGCGCCGACCGGCCTTGCCAGCGTCACGGCGGATTTCTCGAACGGCTTCGCCGGCGGCAGCTATGGCAGCGATGGCCCGGGCAATTCGGCCTACACGCTGAAGCTCACCGGCGCCAACGTGGCGTCCGGCCTGTACGCCCTTGATGCGACCGACACGACCACCGGCGATGGCGATGGCATTGGGCAGGGTGCGCAGATTCTGCTGAACCAGGTCGGCAACACGATCACCGGCTCGGTTGGCGGGACCACCTACTTCACGATCACGATCGACGAGACGACCGGCATCGTCACGTTCACCCAGCTCAACAACATCTGGCATTCCGATCCGACCAATCCGGACGATGCAGCGACGCTGACGCTCTCGGCGGCCAACCTGCTGCAGGTGGTGCAGACCATCACCGATGCGGACGGCGACCACGTGTCGACGCCGCTCGATCTCGGCACTGGTGTGTTCACCATCCAGGACAGCGGCCCGACGGCGAGCGCGCTGTCCGGCGCAACGGACACGCTCGTGCTCGACGAGACGCGGCCTGTCGGCACCGACACC
>NZ_LFIQ01000102.1:570-1115 GCF_001189245.1 Bradyrhizobium pachyrhizi
CTTTGCGCTCGATGCGACCGACACGACCACTGCCGACGGCGATGGCATCGGGCAGGGCGCGCAGATTCTGCTGAACCAGGTCGGCAACACGATCACCGGCTCGGTCGGCGGTACCGATTATTTCACGATCGCGATCGATCCCTCGACCGGTATCGTGACCTTCACCCAGCTCAACAACATCTGGCACTCCGATCCGACCAACCCGGATGACGCCGCGACGCTGACGCTGTCGCGTCCGGAAATCCTGCAATTGGTGCAGACCATCACCGATGCCGACGGCGACAGCGTGACGACGTCGCTCAACCTCGGCTCCGGTGTGTTCGCAATCCAGGATAGCGGTCCGACCGCGGGCACGGTGATCGCGGCGGCGGATACGTTGGTTCTGGACGAGACCCGTCCCGTCGGCACGGATACAGCGGGCGGCTCGGCGCCGAGCGGCCTCGACACCGTGACGGCAGACTTCTCGAACAACTTCTCAGCCGGCAGCTACGGCAGCGACGGTCCGGGCAACACGACCTACACGCTGAAGCTCACCGGCGCCAACG
>NZ_LFIQ01000102.1:1125-1409 GCF_001189245.1 Bradyrhizobium pachyrhizi
ACGACCGGTATCGTCACCTTTACCCAGCTCAACAACATCTGGCATTCCGATCCCACCAATCCGGACGATTCTGCGACGCTGACGCTGTCAGCTGCCAATCTGCTTCAGGTGGTGCAGACCATCACCGACGCGGACGGCGACAGTGTGACGACGCCGCTCGACGTCGGCACCGGTGTGTTCACGATCCAGGACAGCGGCCCAACCGCCGGCACGGTGACCGGTCCGACTGACAGCCTCGTGCTGGATGAGACCCGTCCCGTTGGCAGCGACACCGCAGGCGGCAC
>NZ_LFIQ01000103.1:0-57320 GCF_001189245.1 Bradyrhizobium pachyrhizi
CACTCACCGGCTGTTCGATCGAGCGGGCCTATGTCGACAAGGGGTATCGCGGTCACGATGCACAAAGTCCCCGTCGCGTCTTCATCTCCGGCCAGAAGCGCGGCGTCTTCGGTGTCATCAAGCGCGAGCTACGCCGCCGCTCCGCCATCGAGCCCATCATCGGACACAGGCGGAAGGTCACCTCGGCCGCTGCTACCTCAAAGGCCGTGCCGGCGACGCCGCCAACGTCATCCTCTCAGCCGTCGGCCACAACTTGCGCCGCATCCTCGCCTGGCTCAGGGAGTTCTTACGCCTTCTCCTGGAACTGCAATGGCGAACGCTCGCCTGTCCCGCAGAGCTCAATCCGGTTTCTTAACGAACGACGTCGGATGATGAGCTACGAGCTGAACGAGTGCGTCTTGCGGATTGAATGGATGGCCCTGCCTCCTCACTCCTGCTGGCACCAACAGCGCCGTGTAACGGTCAGACTTGATTACGAATCTGGTTGATCGGTTCTCCTGGCTCGGCTCGGTGCCGCTCCCGTCCAGCGCAAATATCTGCGCGGCCGGGGCGGGGTTATGCTCGTGCGGCCAGTGTATGGGACGGGTAGACTCTGCGAAATCCAGATCTTCGGGATCTTGCCACGCTGGAAGAGACGACTTTGGCCCGGCCTCTTCCAACATTCCCCACAAAAGATCCTGATCATGATCTTCCGCGGAGAGGAACACTGGTGATGCAACGTTGCCGCCTTCGCCGCGCGACACCGACACATCTTCGTGCCCAGTAGCCCCTGTTAGGGACTGCGCCGCCTCCCATTGCGATAGTTCGGCCTGAAGAGGGGCCTGCATCAGCATGCGATCGCTCGGACCACCGACCTCGCTCAGCTGCCAGCCAAAACCCGCATGAGTTGCAGTCGCGGGTGAGCCCTCTTGCTGGGCCGCGCTGCCCGATTGTTGATGTGTGAAATGCATTGAGGGTTGATCGAATTGGTCGGCCGGCAGCGTCTGGCCCAGATTCGCTGCGCCGAGCTGCTGCCCCTCCTTGTCTGAATTTTGCGCGCCCCAGTGAGCGGCTGAATCCATTCCCGGCCACCCCTCAGATAGATCGAATCTGACGACGACCCCCGCGCCGCACGAGTTTCCATCACGATCCAAAGGCTGCTCTTGATCGAGAAAGGACATAGGCAAATGATCGATCGGATCTGGCGGGACCCGCGAACTCGATACGTTCTCACGCGAAACGACTTGGCCGATGCTCGCGCGGTACTCTTGAAGCCGATTCAACGCAATGAAGAGTCTCTTGTCATTTGGAAACAACCTATCAGCATGGCGAACCAGGGTCTTGTAATCGAGGCGAGCTATTGAGGAAGGCCGGAGTGCCACGGCTAGTTTGCGAAGGCCGGTCGCATAGTTGTCGGCGCTCTTCTGGTCGATCATTCGACCAAAGCCTGCAATGACCGCTGCCTTGAGGAGGCGCTCGTCTTCCTTCGACGCACGATATTTTGTTGGACCGGGGCGAACAGGGGCGTCCGGATTACGATATCGATCGATCAGCGACAAAGCGGCCAGGATGAGCCTGTTGTTCGGAAATAGCCGCCGAGCGCTATCGCGCAACTTTGCATTGTCTAATGCAGCCATCGTTTTGCCGGAAAGCTTAAGCTCTTGAGCCAATTCACGAAGACCGCGGTCATAAATGCCAATGGTGACTGTGCTCGCTGGGACCTGCCGAGCGTGGGCTAAATCGGTCGCCGCCTGAATGAGGCGGTCGTCTTCCTCAGCGATATCGAAGAGCTGCTTGTGCGGATATGCGTTATCGGGTGCTTGCGCCGCCGCGCTTATGTGTTGCTCAAAACCTCCTTGCTGCTGCGGAGTTTCCGCCGCGGCATCGCACGTATCCGGATGTCGATCGAATCGGTTGGTATTGTCGAGCGAATCCATATTTTTGCTCCGCTTGAGCGATTTCTAATTGTCTCTTTGTCGCTGTCTAGCCTCTGGATACCGGCGTCAGCTGTCAGAAACCTGACGCATCAGAACAAAACCAGATCCGTGAGCAATGAGATCGACGTACGAGAGGGATGGAAGTTGGCGCGAAAAAGCAGTCGCTTTCGCGGAAGGCAGACCCTGGTGGCTTACTTCCTTGCGTTTTTGGATTTTGCCCGTTGATCGATGCGCGGTCGGGCGGCGGCGATCAGGTGAGAATTATCACCCTTATCGCCGCCTGCTATGCATCCACGCTACGCGTATTGAAAGTATAGCGGAACGGTCGCGCGGCGTCGGGCCGATTACTGAATAATGCTTGAAAGCTCCCACTTAACGTGGTGGCCGCGCCCTGCGGCATGGAACCTCCGATCGATTGACCGCGTCTCCCACCTTTCGGCCGAAAGAAGGGGCGTTCGTCGTCACACATGCAAATCGTCCAACGTCATATTTCTTTCACGCCTTTCGCAGAAGGCAGGCTTTGCGCCTTTCTAAGCAGCTGGGAGATGCGGCATGCCAAAGCATGCTCGCGGACCAATGCAAGTTTTACGCAAGCGGCTAGTGGATAACCTGCGCGGCCCCGCGCATCCATTTTGGAAGCTGGAGCAGTGATGTCCCAATTCGAAAAGCTCGCCCTCTTTATTGACGGTCCCAACCTCCACGCCACTTCCAAGGCGCTTGGTTTCGAGATCGACTACAAGCGCCAGCTTGAGGAGTATCGGAGGCGGGGCCCGTTGCTGCAAGCGTTCTATTACACGCCGATCGCCGAGGATCAGGAGTATTCGTCGATCCGGCCGCTCATCGATTGGCTGGACTATAACGGCTATACCGTCGTCACCAAGGCAACTGGGGAATTTCTTGACGCCAGCGGTCGGCGTAAGGTGAAAGGTAACAAGAACATCGAGCTAGCGGTCGATGCCATGGAACTCGCGGAGCATATCGACCAGATGATCCTATTCTCTGGTGACGGCGACTTCCGTTCGTTGATTAGAGCCGTGCAGCGCCGCGGCGTCAGTGTCACCGTCGTCTCGACCATTGCGGTCCAGCCGATAGTCGCAGACGAACTTCGGCGACAGGCGGATGATTTTATCGAACTAGCGCAGCTGAAGCCAAAGCTGGGGCGCGATCCGGCCGATCAGTTCGGGCCCGCGACAGATGCCGGCAACCAAGAGTCGGGTAGCACGGAATAGCGCATGCGGTGACGGCAAGTGGCCGTCATGCCCGGCGGCCCGCCGGCTCCATGCGAGGAGCACGAATATCTCGTGATGACTTCCTCTCAGTGCTTCTCGCGCCTGTTCATGCTGTTGTGCCATCCTCTCGGAAAGTCCGGCACCAGCGGGGATTGCTGCTGGCCGTAACGCGCTCGGCAGCAGCCTTCCCGCGCCCTCAGATGGGACTGACGATGGCTTCGGCCGCATCCTGCGCGGGCTGACCAGCTGCGCTGGACCAGTGGTCGGATTGCCGTAGTTCGCTCCCAAGCCGCATCAGGCTGCACTGCAGCCAAAGTTTTTCCTGCTTCTCGTGCCCGCTACGCCGAAAAAGCGACTCGGCATATGCGCGCATGCGGAATCGGTAAAGCAGTCGATAGAAATGACTGGCCATGTATCTGCTCCTGGTCCAGTTCACCAACGAGACGCTTTTCATCGCGTCATTGTCTTCATTGAGTGCGATGTTTGAATTTTATCCCAAAAAACGCTTGAAGCCGGCCTTGGAGCCCCGTCCCTTGATGGATTTCACTCCAGGGATAGCGGTTCACGACGTAAAGGGGCAGTGGCAAATTGGATCTCCGCAATGGAGATCCATACTTGAGCCATGAATTAGAAGCGGATGGCAGGCAGGGATGTGGCCAAGATCAAGTCGACCTCGTGCCGGACCTAGCGTCATTCTACGATAAAGTCGCCGTCTTAGATGCCGCGAGAACCCGTGCAGGCCATGATAAAAGCATCCAACAGGCTTTGAAGGCTTTCGACGTCTACTAACAACCTATCCGACGCTTCGCGTTCTGTTGTGCCGAGCGCATAGGACTCGCGTAGGCGCCTGGCGTGGTTTACCCGTTCGCGGCTCGCTTTTCGGCAAACCTCTAGCTGCGCGGGATCATGACGGAGCTTGTCAAACTCGCCGAGCAACAATCTCGTGACCGTTTGTCGTTCATGGCTGGTGAGATCAGTGCTGTAGAGCACATTGAGATAGCGATCGATGTTGGCACGCGTGACGTACCCGTACATGTCGCTAGTCCCCTATGTCCGGGACGGTCCCTGGGAAAGAGCGTATTGTAGCGCCCAACGACATCACTAGCAATTGTTGCTGTTCGAGCCCGCCACTGCGGAACGGCTCGACCATTGCGTTTGATGATCATGGCACAGAGCCTTCGGAACGTGCTCTTGTGGTCCATTCTGGGCACGTCGGCGATGATAGCGCGCGGCTTTGTCCGTTTCGTACAATTCTTGCGTCCTTTTTGAGGACGATGCACGCCGCCGCCGGCCGCCCTTCCCAGCTGTGAGATTTCAAATGGGGGAGCGGGGCAAAAACAAGCTCTGTCAGAGCTCAGTCTCGAGTTGGCGCCGGTGAGAGACTAGAGGCCCCGTGTATCAATCCGGCGGCGACTGCCGGTTCGATCGCATACAATGCAGATCCTTATGAAACGTACGATAATGGCTTGCTGCGCTAGTCCAGCAAGAAACGTAAACTGCGAGCGATTCATAAGACAGCGCATCGCAGTGAGAGGCTCGACCGATTCAATTCTCGAAAGTGCCTTGAACAAGTTAGTCACCGAACGACTGCGTGAGCTCGTATGCGCTCCGATATGATCCCCGTGTCAACGAGCGCGCCGTTCGGTTGAATCCCGCAGGTCTCTTGGCATCGACGCCGGGTTAACGTCCGCACGTAGGCGCGGCTCGCCGGCTAAGCTGGATCATTCCTCCGACCGCGGCGAAGCGCGTATCTGTGGACACATCGTAGTCGGCCGCAAACCGCAGCTCCCGGAGTGGCCGTACCAGCCTGATCGCCTCCTGGTATAGGCCATGCGCTTTATAAGCTCCCAGTTCCGTCTCGTTGTCGAACTCGGCATAGACCACGACGTCGATATTGTTGTCGAATTGGTCGGTCTTGCGATTGCGAGCGATCTCGAGCCGGCGTGCATGTGGAATCGGTGTGAGAACCGCCAGGCCGTCGATGATTTTATCGATGTGAGCCTCATTCATGGCGGCGAACAAGACGAGGTGACGAATCATGGATGGCCCGAAGCTTGTGTTGCAGGTCGGTCAAATAGTTATCGTTAGTTTGGCCGCGCGGCAACACGCGCCAAGGAGGTCGACGGTTTTGTGCGCCGGAATTGGTAGTCGGTGTCGCAATCGCTTGGGTACAGAGCGTGCGCTTATGATACGATTAGATCACGCTCGCTGATCGAACGCGCGCTCGTCCGCTTTGTACGAAGTTTTCGAGGGCGTGGGAAAGCGCAATCTGCCAACATAGCTATGCGACGGCGGAATGACCCGTGCCGCGGTTGGTTCACCCTCTCGGCGGGCGTTCGGGAGGGCCTTTTAGGTGCGGACAATTGGGGGGCAGATGTCTTCGCGTGACGCTGGCATCAAGATGAGCAGCGTCGGCATCACCTGCATGGGCAAGTTTGTCGACGATCGCGTCGGTATACTTGTCCTGCTTGCTCATTCACGTTGTGGAATGAAGTCGATGGCGTGCGATTGGTGGCGTCGCTGAGCGATCCCGGTGCGCGTGGTCGCGACGGGCAGAATCAGATTCAACCGGACAAGAGACTTGTTCGCCGGACGTCGGTTCATTACCGATGGACTGGAGACGCCGTGCTTCCTCGGCCAGCGCGCTTCGATCTACATGCAAATCGGTCGCGCGCCGGTGACATGGCACAAGCTGAGAACTGTGCCGCGAAGATTCGATCGGTCGCTGCGGGCGGCAGGATATTTGATCGATGAACCCGCCGCTTAATGCTTATGTCGCGGCCCTAGGAGCCTTGAAAGATGACGATCGGCTGCGCGGCCTGAAGCCGCGCACAGGGATCGATTTTGCTTCAAACGATTATCTGGCGCTGGCGAATGCGCCCCGTATGAAGAAGGCTATGTTCACCGCGCTCGATGCCGGTACGCCGATCGGAGCTGGTGGGTCACGGCTTCTGCGCGGCAATTGTGAGGAGCACGAAGCTCTCGAATCGGAGGCGGCGCGGTTCTTCCGAGCGGAGACAGCGCTGTTCTTCGGCGGCGGTTACATCGCAAATCTTGCCATTCTGACAACGTTGCCGCAGCAGGGCGATTTGCTTGTTCTCGATTCGCTCGCACACGCCAGCACTCATGACGGCGCACGAGCGGGCCGAGCCGAGTTCCGGATAAGCGCTCATAATGACCCCCAGTCAATCGAAGACACGATTGGTGATTGGCGCGCCAAGGGCGGAAAGGGGCGCGTCTGGGTCGTGGTGGAGAGCCTCTACAGTATGGACGGAGACTTCGCGCCCCTTAAAGATCTGGTCGCAATCGCCGAGCGCTACGAGGCGTTCTTGGTCGTGGATGAGGCTCATGCGACAGGTGTTTACGGCGAGCAGGGACGGGGGCTCACCGCGCCCTATGAGGGGCGCGAGAACCTCTTGGTGGTCCACACCTGCGGCAAAGCGCTGGGCGCGGCGGGCGCACTTGTGACGGCTTCTGGCGTATTGCGCGACTTCATGGTCAATCGATGTCGTCCATTCATTTTCGCCACCGCGCCACCACCCCTAATGGCAGTCGCGGTGCGAGAGGCAATCTCAATCCTGCAGGAGGAGCCTGAACGGCAACGACGGCTGATCGATCTGGTCGACTTCACACATCGGCAGCTCGTTGTGTGCGGTCGCGCGAGTTCTTCGAGCTCACAGATCATTCCTTATGTTGTGGGCGACAATGCCGGCGCGATGCGGCTCGCCTCTGCACTGCAGGCCCGTGGCTTTGACATCCGTGGGATACGGCCGCCAACGGTGCCTGTGGGAACGGCACGGTTGCGGATCTCGCTGACACTTAATGTCGTGCAAGATGATGTATCCGACATGATCGATGCGTTAGTCGAAGAGACTTGGGGCGACGTGTAATGAGGCCGCGCAAGATGGTCATGAGGCTGATGTTGGAATCGGCAAGTCGGTCTCCAAAGGTGCGCGCCGACGCACGCAGTTGCGTCCTTTGAATCGGGCACTTCGGAATCAAATTGATAATGCTCACCTATGCAGAGCGGTCAGCGCTATTTGAATAGCACTCTCAAAGACGTCCATCGATCCTTGAGTGCCGGGCTCGAGGCGTGAAAGCGAAGGCGCAGAAATCCGACGTTCCAGCCGTTGATCGCAGCTGTCGCGCGCGAGATAAATTCCGGTTTATTGCGGATCCAAAGTATGCTCTTAAGATTGATTTAGCGATGCGGCTTTTCCGAGACTGGCGGTCGCTTCGTTGGCTGATGCAGGAGAGACCGTCCGATGCCGTCGCGAGCAACCGTGTTCCTCTCATCGGCCGGCTGGGCAGCCGTCGTGATCGTAATTCTGCTGTATGTAATCTTCAGCCCCAGCTGAGCCGGACGTCCCTCAACGGGACGATCGGTATCGGTGCCATAACGGATGATCCGGCCAGGATAATTGTCTGAAATTGTACGCTGTCGCCGAGACCGTGCTTAGATCCCAAACATCCATCGCAGCGCATTTCTGCGGCTTCAGTCAACCGTGTTGGCCAGGGCATTGACGGCGGGCATGGACACAGTCGGTCGCGGCAGGAAATTATGTTGGTGCTGGCCGCGCGTTGCCAACATAAGTGCGTAGAGTACGAGGAGGATAGAGAGCCCGCGCATAAAAAGGTATCCCTAAGCTGTATGTCAATTGTGGAGCGGATCACATCCGGTGCATTTACTGCAGCCGACGGACGCGAACGAATTCGCGGCACTCACCGGAGCCGCGTTAGTCGTTTAAACGATTGCGAGGGTGCTAGGGTCAGTTGAGCAGATCGACCTTGCCGGTGTCGAGCCGGTACAGACCTCCAACCACTTTTAGTCTGTTCTGCTCGACTGCCGCGTTCAGAACCGGGCCCGCCGATTTAAGTTTATCGACGTTATCGATTACGTTTTGCCGGATCGCATTGGCGAACGCATCACCGGTTTGCTGGCGCGATTCCCGTACTGCAGGCGCGAGCGAAGCGACGAGGGATGGAATATGCCCCGGCGCCGGCTTGTCGTCGTTGAGCGACCTGATCGTGGCGTCTATGGCACCGCAACGATCGTGACCGAGTACCAAGATCAGCGGCGTGTTTAGCACGGCGACCGCATATTCCATACTGGCGACCGTGTCACCGTTGGCAAAATTACCGGCGAGGCGGCAGACAAACAGGTCACCAAGTCCGCTGTCGAAGGCAAGCTCAGGCGCTACGCGAGAATCGGCGCAGCTCAGAACCGCCGCGTATGGATTTTGCCCATCGACTAAAACCTGACGCTCGCGCTTGAAATCGTTGGCTCGTGATAACCCCTGGACATAGCGGTCATTACCTTCCGTTAGCCGCTTCAGCGCAGCATCTGGCGAAAGCTGGTTGTCCGGCTTGGGCGGCCGCTTTGCTTCCTTCGCATTACCAATGTTGTCGACAAGCCCCATGCCAACCACCGAGACGGCGAACAGCAGTAGCGAGCGGCGCGAAGGCGTGATCGAACGGTCTGCATGCATGTGTGTCCACCTCATCGCGCGGCTTTACGCCATCCCGTGGCTTCAGCCTCCGCCACGCTGCAGAGCCAGCGTTCACCCCGCTTCTTCGTCATGTCGATTTGTCCGTAACCGAATTGTCCTGGCACGTGATAGATGCGCTCGCCGTTGCCGCCCACCGTGCCTTTTATCAGACACTCGGGTGAGGGCGGCTCCGATAGCAAAGCGGATCCGAGCAGGAGCTCCTGGGCATCGGTCGGTACCGAGCTCGCGCCAATGATAATCGTTCCCTTGTTGCGGTGACGCCAGTCCCAGGGCGTGATGAACGCCCCCGACCATAGGCCCGCATAAGCATGGCTCGCCACAACCTCATAGACGGCGTAGATATGGATATTTCGGCCCCATGATAGTGCCCAGCCCGAACGTACCATCCACGCGTTCACGTCCTCGCCTGCAATGAAGCAGCTCCCGAGTGACCTGCCGTACTCATCTCGCCCGGTGGTATGACAATCCCACGTTTGTCCGTTCGAATGCTTGATAAGCTCATCGCGAGCAGCTATGCCGCAAGCCCATTTCTGGCCGTGGGTGTCGAGGCAAATCTGATCCGTTTCTGGCGCGTCGATGCCCGAGAGCCGAATTTTAGTTTGCTCGATCTCGATCGTATTGCCGTCGACGATCCGCGGAGGGCCGCTGAGTTTCGCTGCGCAAGCCGGAGATGAGATGACAGCGAGAAATGCAGCGATCATTGCGCGGCGTTTCATCCCGGCAGCCTTTCGCTCTTGATCCATCCGATCAGAAGCACGTACAACCCGGCATTGCCACGTTGGACTTCATGTCGGGTATTTGGTCTGTGTTGCATCATTCTTCGTTTGGTTAGTGACCGCTCTGGTCGATTGCCAACCTACGCCCTGACGCAACGTGAGGTTCAAGCGATTTTCTCCGGTGCGAATGTTGCGGTATGCGTTTGGCGGCCTCGACGTCTCTCAGTAGGCGCACCGCCGCGCACCGCGCTCAAAATCATCAGCGGAGCGTTGAACTCGCCAGCCTGATCAGTCCAAGAACCAAGGTGCTCCAAAAGAAAGCCATCAAAAGAAATGAACCCAACATGCAACGCGTTCGCGGGCGCCGTCTTGCAACGCAAGATATCGGCGTAGATTCGCTCGATGTGGCCGGACATCGGGAAACGACCGGTAATGAATGAGGGGCGGGTGGCTTATGGTGTTGCCGAATTGCGGTACATAGATGGCTCTGCGAAAGTGTACAGATCCGCATTCTTAGGATTGCATTCATTGGTGAGAGAAACCATGCAACTGGGAATGCAATGTGAGAGCGTTGGATGGGACGATAGGACTGGCATTCTTAGCTCACGACGAGTACGTTACGGCTCGCATTCAAACCTCATTCATTCAAGCAATGTTGCCAAGCAAGAGGTAGTCTAACTGACATCGGTTCACGCAGCATGCGCTTCAAGATGAAGATCGCACTTGGCGATGGCACTCATCTTCCCGCCGCGCGACAAAGAGCAATACGGGTGGGCCGTCAACGTTGCTCGCGGCCGCGAGTCTCTCACTGGATGGACGTACCTTGACAGCGACACCGGGCCAGATTGGATATCTTGGACCGGCCGGATCATGGACACATCATGCGTGCCTTGAGCTGTTCGGTCCGTCGGACCTGGTTCCCATGTCCCAAGATGAATTGATCGCGGCATATCGGAGCGAAAAGATTGACCGGGCCTGCCTGCCCATTACGACTTCCCTTGTGGGAGCCACCCCGTTTCTAAATCCGATTCTGGACCTGGCAAACGTAAGGATCGTTGCCGAATATCCCAAAATGCTTGGCTATAGCCTTCTTGCTCGTCATGGAGCGCGTCTGGAGGATGTCAAAGAGGTCCTCGGGCATCCGGTTGCCTTTGAAGAGGCCAAGCTCTGGTTAGATTACTGGCTGCCGCAGGTTCGTCGTACCGCGACGGCGAACAGCGGCGCCGCGGCGCAAACCGTGGCCAACAGCGAAGGCTTGGTCAAGGCTTCCATTGGCCCCAAATTTGGCGCAGCAATATATGGGCTAGCTTCGATCGTGGATGGCATCGAAGAAGGTCCGCACAATGTCACGCGCTGGTGGGTCCTGGGCAGGGATAGCCCTTCGCCGACTGAGAACGACAAGACGTCGTTGTTGGCGACCGTAAGGGATGCGGATCTTGCTTCCTTGCTTGCTTCTTTCGCCGGCGCCGGAGCCCAGATCCTGACGATTTACGAGCGACCGGCAAAAACGGCCCTCGATCGGCATAGATATCTGATTGAAGTCGCGGGACATGAGACGATGAATAGTCTTGCCGGGCTGCTTCGCAAGCGCCCTGACATTCGCGTGCTGGGGTCATATCCGCGCCGGTACTGACGGCTTCTACTTGGCACGATGCGAGGCGTTTCGGAACTGGTCGGTCGCTCGCCCAGATATCTTAAGCCACTCATGTGAGGGATATCGCACCCATGAAGACTGTCCTTCACGGCGTCGCGAGGAATTGCTCCCTACTTAGGTAACGCGGATGGCCTGACCAAGGCGCATGGCGAGCGACGCGTGGACGAGAACTGCTTGCGCGGGCGAAGCCAAAGCTGCGGGTCGTCGATAAACTCAGCTACTTGCCGCTGGAGCCCGACGCGGCGCATCCGTTCTAGCGATCGCTATGAAACCGGCGCCATGCCGATCACCTCGAACCAGCAGCGTTGCCGAATGGGGGAATGGGCACCCTGTTCGCCGACCCGGTGGTCGCCACCGCGATCCCCGAGCGGCTCACCACAGCCACGAGCTGACGAGCCGCGGCGACAGCCATCGGCTCCGCGCCAAGCGAAAGAGCAGCCTCATCAAGCCGGCCGCCGCTGACGGCCCTCCGGTCGGTTCCGCCCCGTCAGTGGCGGAGCTAACCTTCAACCGACATTATGAACCCGAGGGTGGGGCGGTTCTTCATGGCGCAACGGGCAGTTCCGGATGGCGTTTGACAGTCATCGCATCGATTTCTCGCGGAATGGGCCGCTTCCGAACGCGTCCGCTGTGCTGCTAGTCCGGAGTACTCAACGTGAAGGAGCTGAGCTGCGATCTCGCTCTGTGGGACCATTGGCCGAGGCCTTTCGCGCCTTCTCTATTGCTTCCCGTTCACTTGGCTCTATGCGATCGAACCAAGAGCCTGGAGGAAAGGCGGCGATACGCTTGGCAAAAAAAGATCGAGGCTCCCAATCTTGTCCCTCGCTCTTCTCGAAAGTGATGACGCCATTGTGGGTAAAATAATGGGGCCCTGGGATCTTGCAGTTCACCAAAAGCAGAACGCGCCACAGATCACCCTTTTCAGTTGGCTTGTCATTCGGTTTCGACACGTAATCCACTGCAACCGGTTCAATGATATCGCAGCGGCCGTGCCGCAGAAGATTGCCGAGCTTGCCTTGCGCGGTCGTCACGAAGTTGAAGTTGGCCGGATCATGCAGAAAGCGAAGATTTGGGTTCCTTTCGCCATCTGTGACTTCACTGGCGATCAACGAGAGCGCCAGCGCGCGCCAGCCCAATTCAATCGGCTTTGTATATGTCGACGCAACTCTAATCGTCCCGTCGGTCGCGATCTTCCAAGTGATAGCGTACCGTTCGTCTGATTTATTGTCCGGGTGCCTGGTCCACGAAAAGTAAACATACTCCGTTCGGTCAACTCCTTCAGCGACTCCCCACGATCGAGGGACGAAGTGAGCCACCTTCGAGACTTGGGAGATGATTTGTTCTATAGTCTCACCATCTTGCGCTCGCCATGTCGACTTGACCCTTTCGACAAGCGCGTTGTCGTTGGCGCGAACATCGTTGCTCGTCGCCGCCAACCCGGCCAGGCAGATCAGCAGCCGACCGATACAGAACCAAAGCATGCGCCTTCTAGACATTTTGGTCATTGCTGCCGGCTCATCCACACGTCAAATTCTAAACCGGGACATCCTGAACGTGCTATGCGCGATCGCAAGTAGTTAGCGGCAACGTGACGCGGGCGCCTGCTGATGTCCCGCGTGAGCAGGCGCCGTCCCTCGATGTCACGCGCCGCTAACTTCAGTGGTCAGCCAAAGCCTCAATTTGCAATGCTGGACCTGCCCAGGAGGAGAAGCCTGGACATGCCGATGACTAGCATTCTTCGTGCCAGGCAATAGCCGGCAATTCGTACGAGATTTGTGCCGTCTTTGTCGACTTCCCAACTTGCGCACGTTTTAATGTTACCATTCAGCCCTATTCGTCGCGACTTCCGTGATTGATTCCTGTCACGCGCTGGATCTTCGACAGCACGGGCGAACGCCTGCGACAGATCCTGACGACAATTGGAAGCAGGTTTGCCGCCATCGAACCGTGTGGTTCGGGGCCGTTGCCGCTGCTGCGAAGGTCGAAGGCGCCTCAGCCGGGTTGTGCTTGGCACTTTGCGGCCAACAACGGAGCGAAGGCGGCCTTCAGCGGCGAGCAATTGGAATCGACGCTAGGGAGGTCTCGAGTCGAGCAGGCGGGGCGAGACGGTGGCATTCGCCGCTCGCGCGATGACGCGTTTTTTGACCTGTCGTCTATCTGTTCGTCGTCGCAAGCCAATCTTGGAGGGAGTTGGGTTTCCCGACGTGTCGACTGGCAAGAGCGGGAGCCCGAGGCCTTGCTAGCTTCGGCTTGAACCGCTCAACACTTTCGAGAGCATCTGCCTGACGGCCTGATTCATAAATGGTCTTGCGATCCAGCCGAACAGGCCGACCGTAAAGACAGCAGCAGCAAAGACGCCGAGAGCACTCCAAACAGCCATTTTCATTGCAGGCTTCTCTTTTCGTTGTGGTGATTCAATATGCTTGCTTTGGGCAGTATCGCCAAAAACATCCGCGTGACGCCTACCAGGACTGGCTGGTCCTAAAACAACGTGCTCGCTGAGTATGCTGCTGGACTTAGCGCGTATTTCGTGCGCCTATTCAACACTTATCCTTGGTTGTTGGTGGATAAGGCAGACGCATCGAAGCGTGCTCAATGAACCGTTCGATAGCCAGATTGCATGAAGAGCGTCCTGCCCGGCGCCGTGACCTTTATCGCGCAGGCTTGCTTCGTCTCTTCCAAGAGTCGACGCGTCGATGAAGGAACTCGCCGCCGATGCGTTAGCCTCTTTTGCACCGCCCCAAGGAGTTGTTCTTGCGATCGAGGTGCGCGACCGCTCAGGCGCGCCTATCGCCGGAAAGAATTTCGTAGCCCGGCTCGAGCGCCCGGAGCTCATGGCGTTCGCTCGGAAGCGGCTGCGGAGTTCGCAACTCTGGGGCAATCCGGACTGCGGCCTGAAGACGCGCAAATGGGAGGAGGTTCGCCCGGCACTGGTCAACATGGTCGCTGCTGCCCGCGAACTGCGCGTTGCATCCGCTCCCGTCGACCGTTGATCCTGGACCTAGTGTCTCTCGTCGAGAAGGCGATCGCTTGATCGCTTGTGGGCGTTTGCGTCGTGAGGCGCCTTGGAGAATAAAAAAAGCCCGGCCGCCTTGAGCGGCCGGGCAGAGTGTGTCCGGGAGGAGCGACGCTGCTATGCATCGCGCCGGCTTCCATCGGCAGAGGGAGGACAGCCGATGGCTCGATCACGGCGAGGACATCCGCCGAGAAGCTGACCCCAGTTAAAGCACAAGCTCAACGTAGCTCAATTATGCCGTGGTATGCGGCCGATATAGCGTGGGATAAGAAATCCACACGAAGGTTTGCCGCTGATGCGTACTTTCGCTACGTGTAACCGAGCCGAGCAGCGTGGGCGGGGAGGTCGCGGCATGGACGGGCACCAAGCGCAAGCTGGTGCGCATTCCTGCCCGGAAAAGATGTGCCCGATCGACGCGACTATACGAAAATGCCGACTGCAAAGTCTTATAGTCGTGACCTTGCTGTTGATTTTGACCCTGCTTCGAGCACTCGTGGATTCCACTCGATAGCCAAGTGTCGGTTTCAAGCTCTGTTTGAGATGCGCGGCTCGACGCGGGGCGCGAACGGGATGCCAACCGGCGTGCTCTTCAGCGCCGCAATTGGTCGTCATCCAAAGCCAGTCGGGTGTCGAACTCCCATCTGAAACGTTCAGTTCTGCTCAGTCGTTAGACCACCTGACTATGTATAGCCCTGGACCGAGGGAGGTGAGCGTCGAAAGCCGATGCGACGGTCCGGGCCAGGAACTCTGCGCCAGCTGCTACGGAAAGCTGGCCATCATCAATCGCCACAATGCCATCGGCGATAAGGCTGTCGAGCCGGTAACGATCGACGACAGCCGACCTCGGATCCCGGCCGTAACGACGGGATGTCTCGGAAAGATCGATAGCCAGGTCGCACATGATCCGCTCGATGATCTCGCCATGGAAACGATCGTCATCGGTGAGCAAATAGCCCTTCGCGGTGGCGAGCCGATCCTCGGCGATGCGAGCGAGGTAGTGCTTTGTCGAGACAGCGTTCGCGACAAACCCCTGTTGCATACGGCCGATGGCGCTGGCGCCCAGACCAATGAGAGCGTCCGCGCTATCGTCGGTATAGCCCTGGAAGTTGCGCCTCAACTTGCCTTCCCGCTTCGCTAGGGCGAGATTGTCGTTCGGCAGGGCGAAGTGATCGATGCCGACGCGTACGTATCCCGCATCAACCAAAGCCTTGGCGATCGTTTCGGATTGGTGGTGGCGCGTGACGCTGTCGGGCAGGGCCGACGCATCGATCTTGCGTTGATGCTTCTTGAACGAAGGAACGTGCGCGTAGCCAAAGACCGAAAACCGGTCCGGATGAAGATCGAGGCATTTGGCGACGGTGTCCAGGCACGAGGCGACCGTCTGCAGGGGCAGGCCATAGAGGAGGTCGAAATTGATCCGCTCGACGCCGGCCCGGCGTAACCGGTCGACCGAAGTCGCGGTCTGTCCGAAGCTCTGCAGACGATTGATGACCTGCTGAACAACAGGATCGAAGCTCTGGATACCAAGGCTCGCCCGGCTGACCCCGCAATAACCCAGCGCCTCGGCCATCGGCTCGCTCAATATGCGTGGATCGATCTCGACGGCGATCTCGGCATCGGGCAGGACAGCGAAGCAATAGCGCAACGAACTGACCAGATCAGCAAACGTTTCAGGCGTCATGATCGTCGGGGTGCCGCCCCCGAAGTGGATATGAGATATCGGTTGCCGTCGACCAACGGTTTCTGCAACGAGGTAAGCTTCAGTCCGCAGTCCCGCTGCATAGATCGCGATCGGTTCCTGGCGTTTCGTGACAGACGTGTGGCAGCCACAATACCAGCACGTGCTTCGACAGAACGGCACGTGCACGTAGATCGAGGCGGATTGCTGGGCGCCCAACGACTTGAGCCAGGTTTGATAGTCGGATTCGCAAACCAACGTTGAGAAATGGGGGGCCGTCGGATAGCTGGTGTAGCGGGGCAGCCGGTGCTGCCCGTAGGAGTTTGCCAAGTCCGGTCGCATTCGGATGCCTTTCTTCCTCTTCGGCCGATTACCGGACACGCCGCGGATAAGCTTTGCGCTGGCTCAAATATCCGCGCCGAGCCATCGTGGCCATCAAGCCGAAATTGGTAGGGCATGCCCGCAGCGCATGCATTGCACTTCGAAACGCGATGAAAGCGCTCGCCCGCTCGCCCGCTCGCAATGAGCAGCATCCTATACGCATGGGCGTCCGTGGTTCGTTGGTGATCCAATCCAGTCACCGATTGAGTGAGGTGAACCAAACAGCAATCGGTGTAGACGTCGAAGGTCAGGTCCTGCGTTGCCCTGTGCCAGGCCCGGAGGCTTCGAGAAGCGGCCGCAACTGTCCATCCCGATCGATCGGTGGATGTAGGCCGTTTGGCGCGATATCAGTCGGGGAAAGCCGAGCAACACCGGCGCTTGCCTTGCCGACGCTCAGGTCATGAAACCTTCGGGTTCGGCATGCCGATTGCGCCCGGCGGACTGAAGGAAAGCAATTGCGGATTTCGTCCTGGCTCTGCGCAGCGCATGCGTGCGAGGAAGAATCTCCTTCATTTCAATGGGATGAGCATGACGTCCACTTTTCCCTCGTCAAAACGCCAGCGATCAATTACGGTCCATCGGCTTTGGCGCCATCTGGCGGCTTGCCGGCCATTGCGGACGAAAACGCAACCGAGCTCCGTTCGGCTTCAGCTTCTTGCTCCAATTCTAGAATATGCGCTCTTAGTGCATCGGAAGTCGCTTCCGCTGCCTCGCTGAATAGCGGATCCCCGTCATCAGTACGGGCGGACGCGATTTCGGTCCAATCCTCAGCCGATAGAGCCTTGATGGCGGCGGGGAAGAAATCTCGTTCTTCCCACATCATGTGGCGCCGCTCCCGCAATATAAAGTCGCGCACGATGTTGCCGACGTCTTGCCGAAGAAGTTCACGATCCGCGAGGACACCATCGATAGCTCGAGCGAATTGGTGCAGACGGTCGATGACTTCGCGGTGTTCGTGCGCGAGATCGCCGACGCTAGCAGCCGCGTCCGGATCGCGAGTTCTGAGCTTGGAGAAAATCAGGTCTTCCTGAGGATGATGGTACACCTCCGGATAAACTTCGAAGTAGCTGATAATCGCGCGAATTACCTCATAGTCTGGACGGACCCCATGCTCAAAAACCTCCAATTCACGTTGGAGGGCGACCAGAAGCAGATCAATATTGCGATGCTCTCGAAGCAGAAGATCGATAATCATGGCGGTGCTCCACGGAGGAACAATGTAAGCTTAGCGATCCTGTCACCCGTGCGAGATTCGCCCAAGCAAAGGTTCGATGTCCTTGACGCGCCGCGATTCGTCGGCGCTGTTCGGTGCAAAGAAGTCGCTCATTCCACAGCGATGCTTGAGCTTAGCCCAAGTTCTGCGCAACGCGGCTGGGCAATTTGTCGTTACGTAGCTCGATTCGGCGCAAGGACGGCAGGGCGATCACGCCATTCTGCTCGAGTTGAGTGAGGGTGCGCGAGACCGTTTCGATGGTCAAGCCAAGGTAATCTGCAACATCCTGCCGTGACATGGGCAGTTCGATCGCAGCGTTCTTCGTAGCGCGGCGAGACATATCGAGCAGGAATGCCACGACCCGCTCTTCAGCGCTGCTGATCAGGAGCATCAGATGTTCCTGAAAGCGGCGGAGCTCAAGCGCCATCGCGTCCCATAGTTGCCGTGTGAGCTCGCTCTCGTGGCTGGCGCGAGCAATGAGAGCGCTGCGCTTCACCATCAAAAGATGCGTCTCACAGACCGCCTCCGCCGAAGAGATATGGCTGTCTCCGGCCTCGAAGCCGAAAATGTCACCGGGCAGATAAAACGCACCAATCTGTCGACGTCCATCTTCCATAATCTTGTAGGTTCGTACAGCACCCGATACCACCTGATATAGGTATTCGGCTGCCTCGTCCTCGCCATAGATCTCGCCATTGCGAGCGAACCGCATCGGGGTCGCAACCATACCAAACGGTCCATGGGTACGAGGTTGTCTGCACAAGACACTGCTCGAATGATGGCTAATCTCGTGAATGCTTGCGGTCTGAGCGTACATGGCGACTCGATCTTCAGAACGTCGATGGGGCGGGCGCAGATTGGCCGCTTCTAACAAATTGGAAAATTTGGATGTTTCCCCTAGGTAGAACCCACTAAGTATTTATACGTAAGCCCGTGAGGACGATTCTCGAATGAGTGCGGCGCCCCTTCGGTTGCTCGAATACGGCTCAAAACCGACGAGGCCGCGTTGGATTAGCAAGCTGCATGCTGGCTTGTCGGTCGTTCGCCTTGAAGAGGAGCTCGGACTTCGTCGGATGGGCGGTGACCAGATTGTCCCGCTCCTCCAGACCGGTAGCGTATGTGCAATGTTTCGAAAACCGCGGCGGATCGGCTTCCGCCTCGCCTCGTCGATGGAGCGACGGCGGGCGCATGAGAGCCAGGACAGGCGGCGCTCTTCTTCGGCGGGCGGCCGGTGCTTCGCCCTGCGCCGATCGACGGCGTCCAGGCCGCATCTAGTGCTTCAATGCGACATCAAAACCGGGATGATGTTTGCACGAAGCAGGTCTCCCGAGATGCCACCGAGAAGCCTTTCCCGCAGCCGAGAGTGGCCGTATCCGCCCGTCACCAGCAGGCCGAGGCTTTCGTCCGCCACAAGCGATAGGAGGCCGCGGTGCGCTGACTGGGACGCTGGGAGCGACACGATCTTTGCAGGAAGCCCTGACCTTGCAAGATACTGTCCCACATGGTCGGCGGAACTTTCCGCCGGGACCTTGTGCGCAGCAGTGATCACGATGACGGTCAGCGCGTCCGCTTCGCACAGCAGCGGCATCGCGTCGTGCAATGCGCGGGCCGCAAGGCGGCTGCCGTCCCAGCAAATCCCGATTCGTCTGGCCGAAAAAGCGCCGTGGAAGACGCTTGGCAGATACAGAACTGGCTTGCCGGCCTGGAACAGGATCTCCTTGGGGATAATGTTGTCGTAGCTGTCGTAGCCGCTCTGGGGCTGTGTGACGATAGTCATGTCATGCACTCGCGCGCTGGCGCAGATGCTTCGACGCGCCTCCGCCGGAACCGCAGTGAGCGCGCGGCTCGCATAGGAAATGCCGGCGCCCCTTGCCTGCAGATCAAAGACATGAAGTGCCGCCTCGGCTCTCTCCAACGCACGGGCCTGCTCGATTTCAAAGACCGACGTGACGGCCGCCCCGCCGAGTGCAGCGAGCGGAATAATGGTTCTCTCGTAACCGATTGCCAAAACGTCAAGATGCGCGCCGGTGCTCTGCGCGAAGGAAATTGAACCGTTCACCGTAGCCCGCACCGGGAGCTCGGTGGGAAGATGGACCAATATGTTCCCGAACATTGCCGTTCTCCGGGCATGAAACGATTGCTGCCCTCGGAGCACAAATCTGGTGCCGCGCAATCGATCTGCTTCTAGCGGTCGTAGATTTGTTTAGGCAGCATCAAACCGGCCACGGACAGTTCGCGCAGGTCCGATGCCAAGTAGAACCAGCATGGCATGTATTGCATCGGTCATGTCAACTGCGAATCCTGCACGATTCGCGCACAGCGATCTCTGTTGCACAGATCAGGGGGATCGGGGCGGCCGGAGATCGCGGATGCCGTCCATTCCTTGCCATCGCCTGCTCGATATTCATGTCGTCGAAACCGTTCGCACTGAGAGGAACGGCCAGCCAGTAACGGAGGGTGATGTGCGGCTGGTCGCCGCGGTTAAGCCCGATACGCCAATGCTCCAACTTCTCCGGCGGCTGCTGCAAAATCAAACAGCGGCATGCGAGGACATCGTCGCAGAAGGGGGCGGGCGCCAGGTGACGAGCGCGTGCACCGTTCGCCTGGGCTCGCCTTGACCGCTGGGCAACGCATTTCCAGGACGTTCCACCTAAGCGATTGAGATCATTCATGGACGATCCGTCTAAGATCTTTTCGAACCACTGTTCGTCCCCTGTATCGCGCGCTGGCGACCCTGTTAGAGTCCGGCGGCGATGGCGATCCGCATCAGCTCGGACATGCTGCGTACATTGGTCTTGGCCATGAGGTTGGCGCGGTAAACCTCGACCGTCCGGGGGCTGATGCCAAGATCATGGGCGATTACCTTGTTGATCTTGCCTGCTAATAGTCCCCGCAGGACGTCACGTTCGCGCGACGAGAGGTCCGCTAGGCGGGCTTCTGCCTGCAGTTTCGCAGCGTCATCGGCTGGCTTCGTCGACCGCGCTTCCAAAGCACCGTTGATGGCACGCAACAGCACCTCGTCCTCGAACGGCTTCTCGATGAAATCGACCGCACCCGCTTTC
Organism: Bradyrhizobium pachyrhizi; assembly: GCF_001189245.1. Classification (GTDB taxonomy): domain Bacteria; phylum Pseudomonadota; class Alphaproteobacteria; order Rhizobiales; family Xanthobacteraceae; genus Bradyrhizobium; species Bradyrhizobium pachyrhizi. The sequence continues at coordinate 20,376 of NZ_LFIQ01000103.1, forward strand.
ATCGCTTCAACTGCGAGCGATACGTCGCCATGACCGGTTATCAGGACGACCGGACAGACGATGCGATCGGCCTTCAGCTTGCGGACCAGTTCGAGGCCGCTCATGCCTGGCATGCGGATGTCTGATACAACGCAGTCGAGCGGACCGCTCGCAATGTCAGTGAGAAACTCGGCCGCAGTCTCGTAGGCTGCTACCCAGAAACCACTAATATCAAGCAGAAACGCCAGAGAGTCCCGCATCGCGGCGTCATCGTCGATCACAACAATGCGTCGCCCGGTCATGCTTCTTCACCGAGGTCGGCAAATGGTAGCGTGAACTGGAAGATCGTGCCCCCGCCCGGATTCGCTTGCGCGACGATGTGGCCGCCGTGAGATTCGACGATTGTCCGGCAGATTGATAGTCCAATACCCATGCCGTGCTCCTTCGTCGTGACAAAGGGCTGGAACAGGCGGTCGGCGACATCAGGACTGATGCCGGGACCCGTATCAGCAACGGTAAACCTGGCGAGGCCATCGACCTTGCTAACTCCGACGGTCAATTCGCGGCGCGGACAGGAAGCCATCGCCTCGATTGCGTTGCGTATCAGGTTCAGCGCGACTTGCTGGATCTGGATCTTGTCTACGACCATTGACGGCAGATCGCGGTCGCTGTGCATCGTCACCCGCACGCCTTGCTCCTTGGCGCCGAGCAGGGCCAGCGCCACAGCCTCTTCAAGAAGCGTGAGCGGATTTTCCACAGAATGCTGCGTCTCGCCTTTGGCAACGAATTCCCGCAACCGCTTGATGATATCGCCAGCGCGCAGAGCCTGTTGGACAGCGTGTTCCAGTGCATCACCGATGCGATTGGCGTTCGGCTTGTCCGACGCCAGCAGAGCTTTTGCGCCGCGCATGTAGTTTGTGATCGCGGAGAGCGGCTGGTTGATTTCATGGGCGATGGACGATGCCATCTCGCCCATGGCGGTCAGCCGCGACACGTGAACGAGCTCAGACTGCAGCTCTTGCAGCCGCCTTTCCTGGGCCCGCCGTTCGGTTAGGTCTCGGATGAAGCCGGTGAAGAAGCGTTCGCCGCGAACGTTGGCCTCGCCGACGGCAAGCTCCATCGGAAATGTCGAGCCATCGCTCCGCTCGCCGACCACGATGCGACCCATGCCGATGATGCGCCGCTCGCCGGTGGTCAGATAACGTTCAATGTAGCGGTCGTGCTCGGCCCGGTAGGGCTGCGGCATCAACTTGGATACATTCCTTCCAACTACTTCGTCCGGCAACCAGCCAAATAAACGCACTGCCGCGGCGCTGAACGAGCGAACGATACCGTTGTCGTCAATCACGATCATGGCTTCCGGCACGGTGTCCAGGATCGACTGCAGATGGGCTTGCCGATACCGCGCCTGCTCCGATTCCTGCCGCAGCCGGTCGCCCATGAAGCCAAGCATGGGACCAATTACCGCGAACGCGGCAATATCGATCATGTTTGCGGAAACGGTGATGAGGCCTTTCCCAAGAAATGTCGCGCTGATGACGAGGCAGAGCAGGGTGGCGAAGCTCGCGGGCCCGCGGCCGCCGGCGAAAGCTGCAAAAGCGATCGCCGGAAGGTATATGACCGTAAATGAGCGGTCCTCGAGATACGGATTTAGCGCCGCGCGGAGCACGAGGGCGAGCGCAGCGGCTGCCGCGGCAGCGCCATAGCGATACCAGATGTGGTCGGACATATTTGCCGGTGGACCTTCTCATTCAATCGACCCTCATCGTTTGGCCGCGGGAGACCACCGGCGTAGACGCGTGTCAAATGACGCCGATAGATTGTACAGGATAGCCAGCGCTATTTGAACCAAATGCGCCAGTGCGTGGGCTGCACAGCAACGTGTTCCCCGCTCTTCGCCTTGATCCAGCCGCCGAAGATCCGGCGGCAAGGAAAGACCAGCCGATGAATCGCATTCCCCTCGATCACGCCAATCTCCAGGTCCCGATCAAAGGGCGCCGTCTCGATCCGCTCCCAGGTCACGTTGCCGTTAGATCCTGGACGGTGTTCATCGCCGCCGACTGACAATTCAAGCAACCTTCCAGATATTCCGAACCACATCACTTGTCCGCCGCGCGAACAGCTTCAGCCAAATATCATGCACGTCTCGCGCGGTCTCCTGTCATATCGAACATCCTTTATTGGTGGGACGTTTCCTTCACGGCGTCGATCGTAAGGCGGACGGGCTAGCTGCGCTCGGCCCGGAGCATCGAGTCGGTCCGCGGATCGATGAAGTGGAGACCATCGCAAGCGACGCAGGTTATCGGGTGCAGGTTATTGGCACCTGACTCGGCCGCGTCGTCCGGCAGCAGTCCCTGAATCCGGTCGCCCGCATTTGGGCACGAAAAGATGATCGGACGCCAAGTCGTTCTGTGTGCCATGTGTGTGACCTTCCGGAAGATCGTTTCTACCGGTCGGCGACTGCTGAAGTATTGATCCAGGTCAAAAATGCGCCGTGCGCGTCTAGCGCGACCGACGGCGCGTGCTGCGCCCCGAGTGGGCAGGGTGGACAAGCATGTTCCGCTCAGGTGATTAGCTAGCGCCGCGCCTCAGTTCCGACAACCTGGATGCAACCGGGTTGATGGAAATCAAAATGCAGGACGCACAATCATGCGAATGTTGAAGTGCACCGCACGCACATCGGACATGACAACAGGTGTCATTGATGATGCGAGCGGCGTGAAGGAGATCTTAGATTGATTGCTCGCCTCGCATTGTCGGTGGCCTTGCCGGCGCTGATCGCAGCCATAGGCTTTGGCGCGGAAGCCCTGAACCTTGGCCTTATCGAAACCTTGGCTGCGGCGAGCCTGATCATCGGCTTCGCCATTGCGGCGGCAGGGTGGGCCGTCAGAAGCGAGATAGGAATGGTTCGCCTCATTGGCTTACGATCATGGGGGCGCCGGTCCTGCCGACGATAGTGCCGGGCCGCCGGCACTCGTCAGAAGAGCCTCTTTCACGGTGAGTGGCCAATTGCTTTGGGATGCTGCTTGAGACAAATCAAATACTCTCCTGGTTCTAATCGCAGAATAGGCAAGGATGAGCAAATCCACCGAAGGAGGGTAGTCATGCCTTCATTTGACGTTCGCTTCATTAAGACCGTTTGCGACGATACCGGCCACGAGCATCGTGCCTGTCAGGCAGCGTTCAAGGTCGACGCCGCATCGCTGAGCGCTGCTGCACAGCAAGCGGAGACCGACTTCTGCAAGCAAAAAGGTGTGTGCGATTGGACCATCTTCGCCGATGCGATGGAGCTTCGAACCCCGCCTGCATTGCCGCCGGCATGGGGCGGCTAGTCTGATTTCGGCTAGCAGGTCCCGCGAACTCTCATGGCGTGGTCATTCTGCGAGTGCGGGCTCGATCTCGAAAAACATCGCTTCGAGCGTCAATTCGAAGGAGCTCGCGAATACTATCGCCGCTAATGCAGCAGGCGTCCTGTTGTGCGTGACACGAAGTGCCCTTGCGGCACTCTTGCCGGCCGCTCGTTCAGCCGGCTTGCTCCGGCGCTCCGCCAAGCCTCTTGCCGGTAGGGCGATTGCTCCCACGTTGCTCTTATTTGATGCAGGTCAAAAACAATTCCGCCTCCAGCAGCTATGGCTGCTTCGAGGGACATGACACATGGTTAGCCAACCTGCACATATCGGTGGTCCTTGGCGGTTGAGGAATTTGCTCAGCCGGTTACGAGCGAGCCTGTCTCGGACATCCGAGCTGGCTTACTTGAGCCCGCAAGACGTCGATGCGATCGCGCGTGAGCTTAATCTGTCCACACCCGCTTTTCGAGCCCTGGCGCAAAGTCCGGGCTCTCCCGAACTCTTGAGCAAGCGCCTCGCGCTTGCTGGTTTTTCCGAGGGGGCGCTTGCCGCCTGCCATGGTGACGTATTGCGCGATCTGCAGCGGGTGTGCGGCCTATGTCAGGGGAAGGCCCGTTGCGCCGCCGACCTCCAAACAGGGAAGTATCGAAATCCGCTGAAAGACTGCCCCAACGAACACACCCTGCGCGCGCTCGATCGTAGGATCGATGACGGCCTCCCGCCGCGCTTCGCGATTGATGAATCCAATCGCCGAGCTCTCCGAAAATAGTTCCCCAAGCATCCCGCTTTCGAAGAAGGCCAAGCCATGACAAGCCCAGCTCCTGCCTCGAAATCCACGACCATGGGTGAAGCAGGCCTGATGTCGGTATTCGCAGTTTCTGCCTACGTTTTCTTTTTCGCCGGAGCGATGGGGCACGATTCTGCGTTTACCTTCCACGCATTGCTGGCTTCCGCCGCCAGCCTAGCTGCTGCAGGCGTCATCCTCAATCGCTACTATGAACGGCCAGCGCAATTACCGCCGGCGCAGATCAATGGCCGACCGAACTACAATCTCGGTCCGATCAAATTCGCCTCGGTGCTGGCGATGTTCTGGGGCATTGCGGGCTTTTCCATCGGTCTGCTGATCGCCTCGCAACTTGCCTGGCCTGCACTGAATTTTGACCTGCCCTGGACGAGCTTCGGCCGGCTTCGCCCGCTGCACACATCGGCGGTGATCTTTGCGTTCGGCGGAAACGTGCTCATCGCGACCTCGTTCTACGTCGTGCAGAAGACATGCCGTACGCGCCTGGCCGGCGATCTTGCGCCATGGTTTGTGGTCGTTGGCTATAATTTCTTCATTGTGATCGCGGGCACGGGCTATCTGTTCGGTGTCACTCAGTCGAAGGAATATGCCGAGCCGGAGTGGTACGCCGATCTCTGGCTCACCATCGTCTGGATCACCTATCTCATGGTGTTCCTGGCGACATTGTTGAAACGGAAGGAACCGCATATCTTCGTCGCCAACTGGTTCTATCTCGCCTTTATCGTCACCATTGCAGTGCTCCACCTTGGCAACAATCCCGCATTGCCGGTGTCGGTGTTTGGTTCGAAATCCTACATTGCCTGGGGCGGCGTCCAGGATGCCATGTTTCAGTGGTGGTACGGCCACAACGCGGTCGGCTTCTTCCTGACCGCAGGCTTCCTGGCGATCATGTACTACTTCATTCCGAAGAGAGCCGAACGCCCGGTCTATTCTTACCGCCTGTCGATCATCCACTTCTGGGCGCTGATCTTCCTCTACATCTGGGCCGGACCGCACCATCTACACTACACGGCGCTGCCGGACTGGACACAGACGCTGGGCATGACGTTCTCGATCATGCTGTGGATGCCCTCATGGGGCGGCATGATCAACGGCCTGATGACGCTTTCGGGCGCCTGGGACAAGCTGCGCACCGACCCGGTGCTACGCATGCTTGTGGTCTCGGTTGCCTTTTACGGCATGGCGACGTTCGAAGGTCCCACCATGGCGATCAAGGTCGTCAATTCGCTTAGTCATTACACGGATTGGACGGTCGGCCATGTGCATTCGGGCGCGCTGGGCTGGGTCGGCTTCGTATCATTCGGCGCGCTGTATTGTCTGATTCCCTGGCTTTGGAATCGCCAGCTGTATAGCCTCAAGCTCGTCAACTGGCACTTCTGGATCGCCACGATCGGAATCGTGCTCTACATATCTGCGATGTGGGTGTCCGGCATCCTGCAGGGGCTGATGTGGCGCGCCTATACCTCGCTTGGGTTCCTCGAGTACTCGTTCATCGAGTCGGTCGAGGCCATGCATCCCTTCTACATCATCCGTGCCGCGGGTGGCGCACTGTTCCTGATCGGCGCGCTGATCATGGCCGCCAACCTCTGGATGACCGTGAACGCACAGGAAGTCGATCAAATCCAGGACGCTAGAGCGCTCCAGGTCGCGGAATAGGTCATCGCATGTCGCTCTGGAACCGACACAAGGTCTTTGAGAAGAATTCGATCATCTTGATCGCCGGCATCCTTGCCGTGATAGCGGTCGGTGGCCTGGTCGAGATCACGCCGTTGTTCTACCTCAAGAGCACGATCGAGGCGGTGGACGGTGTGCGGCCGTATACGCCGCTCGAGCTTGCCGGCCGCAACATCTACGTACGTGAGGGGTGCTACCTCTGTCACTCGCAGATGATCCGGCCGTTGCGCGACGAGGTCGAGCGCTACGGGCATTACTCGCTGGCTGCTGAGAGCATGTATGACCACCCATTTCAGTGGGGCTCGAAGCGGACCGGCCCTGACCTCGCACGTGTTGGCGGGAAATATTCCGATGAATGGCACGTCACGCATTTGATCAATCCGCGCGCCATCGTGCCGCAATCGGTGATGCCGGGCTATCCGTCGCTGGTGAACACGGAAGTCGACCTGACCGACATGGTCGCACATCTGCGCACCAATCGGCTAATCGGCGTCCCCTATACCGAGGACCAGATTAAGAACGCTGTCGCCGACCTGAAGACGCAGCTCGATCCCGATAGCGCCAACGTCGAGTCGTTCCAGAAGCGCTATCCGAAGGCGGCTGTCCGCAATTTCGACGGCAGGGCCGGCAATCCAACCGAACTCGATGCGCTCGTCGCCTACCTGCAGATGCTCGGCACACTGATCGATTTCAAGCTCTACGACGAAAAAGCCAACCTGCGCTGAGGGATCCTCATGAAAGCCGTTCTTTCCATCGAGAACCTGGCATCAAGCTTCGTCGTGACGCTCTGGACGCCTTTGTTCGTCGGCATCTTCGTAGCCATCGTCATTTACGCGCTCTGGCCCCGCAACAAGGGGCGTTTTGATTCTGCAGCGCGCATGCCGCTGCGCCGGGACTGACAGATCATGCCCGAGCACAACGACATCGATCACATCTCCGGCCGCTCCACGACGGGGCACGAATGGGATGGTATAAAGGAGCTCAACACGCCGCTGCCGCGCTGGTGGATCTTAAGCTTCTACGCCACGATCCTTTGGGCGATCGGCTACTGGGTCGTTTATCCGGCCTGGCCGCTCTTCTCAAGCTACACGACTGGCGTGTTTGATTATTCGACGCGCGCCAGCGTCGTCGACGAGCTCGCAGGTCTTGAGAAGCTGCGCGGCGAGAAGATGGCCGTGCTGGGCAAAGCGTCTCTTATCGAGATCGAGAAGGATCCTGGCCTGCTGGGATTGGCCCGCGCGCGCGGCAAGACGGTGTTCGCCGACAATTGCGCGCCATGCCATGGGAGCGGCGGTGCGGGTGCCAAGGGGTATCCGAATCTCAATGACGATGACTGGCTGTGGGGCGGATCGCTCGACCAGATCCTGCAGACCATCCAGTTCGGCGCACGTTCTGGACATGCGAAGGCGCATGAGGGACAAATGCTGGCCTTCGGCCGTGACGGCATCCTCACGAAAACCGAGATTGTCACCGTAGCGAATTACGTGCGATCGCTGTCAGGCCTGACCACGACAGCCAATTTCGATGCTGCTGCCGGCACAAGGATCTTTGCCGAGAATTGCGCGGTCTGTCATGGCGAGAACGCCAAGGGCAATCAGGCACTCGGCGCGCCAAATCTGACTGACCGGATTTGGCTGTACGGCTCGGACGAGGACACGCTGGTCGAGACCATCAGCTATGGCCGTGGCGGCATTATGCCGGCTTGGAGCGGGCGGCTAGATCCCGTCACAGTCAAGGCACTTGCCGTCTATGTGCATTCGCTCGGCGGCGGACAATAGGCGAGATGGGTCGCAAATCCTGCGGCGCCGTTGACTCGGATCAACGTGATCATCCGCGCCCGATGTGAGGTCGGTCATGAAGCCCGCCGTGAACAAGACCGTTTCGCTCGATGACCCGGTGATCGACGAGGATGGACCGCTCTATGTAGCCCAAAGCAAGGTCTATCCGCAGAGCGTCCACGGTACTTTCCGCACGATCAAATGGCGGCTGATGGTGGTCTGTCTCGGCATCTACTACCTGCTGCCCTTCGTGCGTTGGCATCGTGGCCTCGGCGCTCCCGATCAGGCGGTCTTGCTCGATTTCCCGAACCGACGATTCTACTTCTTCTTCATCGAGCTGTGGCCGCAAGAGCTCTATTACTTCACCGGTTTGCTCGTGCTTGCCGCGATGGTCCTGTTCCTGATGAACGCGCTGGGCGGGCGGATGTGGTGCGGTTATCTCTGTCCGCAGACGGTCTGGACCGACCTGTTCTATGCGCTCGAGCGCTGGGTCGAGGGCGACCGTCGCGATCGGCTGAAGGCCGCCGCACGCCCGATGACAGCGGGGCGCGCGGCAAGGCGCGTGCTGAAGCATGCAATCTGGTTGATGATCGCTTGGTGGACCGGTGGCGCCTGGGTGCTGTACTTCGCCGACGCGCCGACCTTGGTGCGCGATCTGGCGACGTTCCAAGCGCCAGCAATCGGCTATATCTGGATTGGGGTCCTGACCGCTTCGACGTATCTGCTGGCTGGCTACATGCGCGAGCAGGTTTGCGTTTATATGTGCCCGTGGCCGCGCATCCAGGCCGCGCTCACCGACGAATGGGCCCTCAATGTCACCTACAAATACGACCGCGGCGAGCAGCGCTGCTCATTGAAGAAATCATTCGATCTGCGCGCGCGCGCCGAAAGGGCCGGAGACTGCATCGATTGCAATCAATGCGCGGCGGTGTGCCCGACCGGGATCGATATCCGCAACGGCGCCCAGCTGGGCTGTATCCAGTGCGGGCTATGCATCGACGCCTGCGACGCCGTCATGAGGAAGATCGGGCGCAAAACCGGTCTGATCGGTTACGACAACGACATCAATATTCGGCGGCGGATGGACGGCAGGTCGGAGCTATTCAAGCCGGTGCGGCCCCGCACGCTCGTCTACGCTCTTTTGATCGCGGTCGTCTGCGCCGCGATGCTTTATGGGCTGTTGTCGAGAACGCTGCTCGATCTCAGCGTCCTACACGACCGTAATCCCGTGGCGGTCAGGCTCAGCGACGGTTCGGTTCGCAACGGCTATACTGTGCGCCTGCTCAACAAGCGCGGCTTCGATCGCGTGATCGCGATCGACGTCGACGGGCCGCCCGAAACGTCTGTCCACGTCGTCGGCGCCGATTCGGTGACCGTCGATCGACCGATGATCGTCTTGGCTCGCGATACGACGACAGAACTGCGCGTGCTGCTGACAGCGCCGGTTGACGACAAATCGCAACGCTCGATGCCGGTGAAGTTTCGGGTCACCGACATTGGCCTCGGCGAGGTCGCCTCCTCAATGGATCATTTCGTCCTCCCCTAACGATCACTGTCGGGATCTGACCATGACCGCATCAATTCCAGTCGCACGGCCCATCACCGGACGCTTCGTCCTGATCGCCATTCTCACCTTCTTTTCGGTCGTGATTGGCGCCAATCTGGTAATGATGCGCTTTGCCATCACGACCTTGCCGGGGGCGGAGGTTGACAGCGCCTATAGCGCGAGCCTCGCCTATGAGCGTGAGATCAACGCGGCACGGCAGCAGAACGAGCGAAGTTGGCAGGTGCAGGGGCATATCCACCGGCAGCCAGACGGTGAAGCTGTGCTTGCGATCGAGGTGCGCGACCGCTCAGGCGCGCCTGTCGCCGGAATGAATTTCGTGGCCCGGCTCGAGCGCCCGGTCGACCGTCGGGCCGATCGGGCGATTGATGTTTCGCAGGCCAGTGTTGGAACTTACCGGGGAAGTGCCTCGGGCGTCGCTGTCGGACAGTGGGATCTCGTGATCGAGGGCGATGCCAATGGCCGCCGCATGTTTGTATCGAAAAACCGCGTCATCCTGAACTGAGAGTACATACCCATGCAGGCAGACATCGATTTTTCTCACTTTCTGAAGAGGGCAGGCGCGGGCCTCGTTCAGCTCGACCTCGCGGTGGAGGGCATCAATTGCGCGGGCTGCATGGCCAAGATCGAGCGCAATCTGTCGAGCATTCCGGATGTGACCTCGGCCCGCGTGAACTTCACCGAAAACCGGCTGGCGCTCGAGTGGAAGGTAGGAGGGCTCGATCCAGCGCTATTTGTCAAGCGGCTCGCCGAATTAGGCTATCGGGCATATCCCTTCCAGCGGGACAATGCGGAGACGCTGGAGGCGGAGAGGGCGCAGAGCTTGCTGCGGCGGCTGGGCGTCGCCGCCTTTGCGGCGATGAACGTGATGATGCTGTCGATCCCGGTATGGTCCGGAAATGTCTCGGACATGCTGCCGGAGCAGCGCGACTTCTTTCATTGGCTTTCCGCGCTGATCGTCCTGCCGGCCGCGGCTTATTGCGCGCAACCGTTCTTCTCTTCCGCTTTTGCTGCGCTGCGGGCGCGCGGAGCCAATATGGACGTGCCGATCAGCATCGGCATCCTGCTCGCCTTGGCAACTTCGGTGATCGAGACCATCGGTCATGCCGAGCACGCCTATTTCGATGCGGCGATCATGTTGATTGCCTTCCTGCTCGCAGGCCGCTATCTCGACCAGAACATGAGGCGGCGCACCCGCGCCTTCGCCAGCAACCTTGCTGCACTGAAGGCGGAGACTGCGGCGAAGTTCATAAGCTCGACCGAGATCAGAACCGTTCCGGTGGCGGCGATCAAACCGGGAGATATCGTGCTGGTGCGACCCGGCGAGTGCTGTACCGTCGACGGCAACGTAATCGAGGGATACTCCGAGGTCGATCAAAGCCTCGTTACCGGCGAGACCTTGCCGGCGATTGCGGCTCCGGGCAGTGCGGTGTTCGCCGGCACGTTGGTCCGATCCGGTACCCTGCGCGTTCGCGCGGCAACAGCCTCGGACGGCACGCTGCTTGCCGAGATTTCCAGGCTCCTTGATCATGCCTTGCAAGCGCGCTCGCGCTATCTGCGCCTCGCCGAGCGCGCGTCGCGGCTCTATGCACCGATCGTTCACACAACGGCCTTCCTGACGATGCTGGGTTGGCTGGCCTTCGGCGCAACCTTCCATGATTCGGTCGTCACCGCGATTGCGGTCTTGATCATCACCTGCCCTTGCGCGCTGGGCCTGGCGATCCCCGCGGTGCAGACCGTGGCCTCCGGCGCACTATTCCGTTCCGGCGTGCTGCTCAATGCCGGGGATGCGATCGAGCGTATTGCCGAGGTGGACCGAGTGATCTTCGACAAAACAGGTACGCTGACGCTGCCCGAGCTCGACGTCGCCAACCTCGCCGCCATTCCCGATGATGTCATCAAATTGGCGGGCCGGTTGGCACTGTCGAGCCGCCATCCGATCGCCGCCGCCGTCGTGCGAGCTGCTGGCGCAAGCGAGCCGCTGGCCGATATCGAAGAGGAGCCCGGGCGGGGCGTCCACGGTTGCTATGAAGGGGCGCCGGTCCGGCTTGGCCACCCCTCGTTCTGCGGTGCTGACAGCCTCGCACACGAGATCCTGTGCCGTGATCCCGAGGCCTCTGTCGTCGCGTTCAGCCATGGCGACGCCAGGCATGTCTTCGCCATCCAGCAACGGATACGGCCAGACGCGGCAGAGGTCGTCGCGGGCCTCGCACGCCTTGGTATCATGGTGGAGATCGTTTCGGGGGATCGTGAGCCCGCTGTTTGGCGCGCGGCAGAGACGCTCGGCATTATCAAGTGGCGCGCCAACGTCTCGCCGATGGACAAGGTCGCTCGGATCGAGGGTCTGACCGGCCAGGGGTACAAGGTGTTGATGGTCGGCGACGGCTTGAACGACGCACCCGCGCTTGCCGCGGCGTATGCCTCGATGTCGCCTGTCACTGCCACCCATATGAGCCAGGCAGTCGCTGATGCGGTCTTCCTCGGTCAGCGTCTCGGGCCGGTGATAACGGCTGTCAGAGGCTCGCGCAGGGCGCTGCGGCTGATGCGGCAGAATCTCTGGCTTGCTGTCGTCTATAACGTCCTGGCCGTACCCATTGCGATCGCCGGCCTGGTGACACCGCTGATTGCCGCTGCGGCGATGTCAGGTTCGTCGATACTGGTTATGCTTAATGCGCTGCGGGCACGTAGGAGCGAGGCAGCCTGATGGAAGTCCTGGTCTATCTGGTTCCGCTCGCACTTTCGCTCGGCTTCGTCGGCCTGCTGGGCTTTCTGTGGTCGCTGAAGAGTGGCCAGTATGACGATCTCGACGGAGCGGCTTGGCGCGCAATCACCGATGATGAGCCCGACGAGCCCTCGGCGCCGGTCCAAATAGTGCAAATGGACCAGCGCATTTGCGGAAGCGGTCGTCAACGCGGTGCAGGTGAGTACTAGCTCGCCCGTCCAGTCACCACTACTGCGGGGGCAAGCGATCGCAAGGCGGACAGCGAGCGACTTGTTGATGGAGGCAACGCGCGCCATGATCAGCAACGGCTGCTCGGTGGGCCGCGCGGCTACCGATGGCGAGCTGGTGTCTGGGACCACGATTGTTGTATCGCGTCTTCAGTAGCCGTCGCCTTCGAGCGCGATACCCGGCAGCTGCAACCTCATCGATCATCGCAATTTTTCGATCGGCAATCAACCGGGCTGGCGATGTCGCATTATTCGGCAAGGTCCAGCGAGAATGCTAGATGGACACGGCTGCTCGCTGCACCTAATCGCCAATATAGCGGGGGTAACATGGCTCGATGCGGCGGCAACCTATCGAAAGCAACGGCTTCGAGCTGAACGATCAAGCTTCAGCTTCGTCCCGCCCGCGGCAAATATGCATGCATGACATAGGAGATAATCTGGACGAACACCGGCGATTGAGGCTAAAATTGTTGGCCGTCGACGATGTCACCACGAACGAAATAATGGTTTGTCGCTCTCACGCCCTCGTCAAAAGAAGTGAAAGCTGTTCATACGATCCCTTCTAACCTTGATACAAACCACGAACCTGCGCAGTTCTCAGGCTGATCGCAATTCGCTTGCTCATGGTTTTCAGAGACCTGTTATAACCTGTGTGGTTTCGAACAGCGGTGCGGCGATTAGAAGGGCTGCATTCGCCAAATTCATCGCGGTCTCTCAACACGACCCTCCACAAAGTTTACGACCGGGCAGCTCCCTTTAATGCCCGAGCTATTGTTTTCTGAACATATGACCGAGCTTGGATCTTTTTGCGAGTTCTATGGTGCCTTCTTTTTACGGTCGTCGCTGTGGAAAAACTATGTTACAAGCCGCTCCTCTCAAAAGGAGCATTCATTGTGAAAAAAGCAACCAAGAAACGCGTTAAGCGGCGCGAGTGGACCAAGGCAGATATCAAAGAGCTGAAGGTCCATTCAAAGGCTCGGACTCCGGTCATAAAAATATCAAAAATGACCAAACGCTCTGTCGGTGCGCTACGCCAGAAGGCCTTACATCTGGGAATCGGACTGGGACATCAGCGTTAGCTTATGCGCTGGTGATTGGTACAGTGGGGCGGCTCGCGGGCCGCCCTTATTGGTTGTTGGGTCGGGTGTCGCGACACGCCTTGCGGATTTCCACGAACGGTCTGCAGGTCTGCTTCTCGGCGTGTGCCCGCCAGAGGCCTGGCCGCTTGGTTCTGCGGTCGATCAGAAGAGGTCCCGGAGCCCTCAATTGGCTGGTCGGAGAAGAGATTATCGATTACGACCTCATGATCGGTTGTCCGGACAAGGAGCGTCGCCGGCGCAGGGCGGAACGAGTGTCCGTGATCGGCGGCGCATCCAAAGATCTTCGTAGCTTCGCAGTACCGATGATCGATTGCAAATGGAGAGATGAGCCTTCTCACGTGCTGGCTGGAGCTTCGGGATTGCTGAGCAGCCTGCAGCGCGCGGCATCTTTAAGGTTTTTGAAGGCGCTTGGTGGTTGCGCCCAAGCGATCGTGGCCAAGTGCTAGATTCCGCTGTCTCGTTATTACTGCGATCGACTCCCCTCGGCTGATCATAGTGGAGAAAGTCGCGTTATGGCCTGAGAGAAAGTTCTGTAATCCGGATGGGGCCACTGGACCACTGGCTCATAGTGCAGCCGATGGGAACAACGTTGCGAGTAGCGCGTTCCTCGACGTTGATCGGAGGTTAAGGTTTGGGCGTAAGCGCGCGCCGCCGGGCGTGCTGGTTAGCTCGAGCTTCCGAACGATACGGTGCGCTCAGCAGCAATAGAAACAGCGCTCGGTTGGCTTGATATCTTGCGGCGGAGCGGCTGCGTCCTGAACCCGTCATTACCTGGGTGCCTTCGGCGGTATATACGGACCACAGCCATCTTCGTCCGCGCTGTTTCAAGAAAAACTCGAAGACTGGAAGCGTCGACATGGCTACCGAGCGTCATTTCTGACGGTCGTGCGTTTGGTCTTCTGAAGGCCAGAACTGCTCTGACGGCGGACCTTCTCCAGACGATGTCTGACTGCGGCCAGCTTGGTGATGAACTCGCTTGATCCGCTAACCCCAAATTCAGAAGCGAGTTCATCCAGTGCTTGCTGTTGTGGCGCCAAAGTTAATAGACGTTTGCGCGTTTTGGCCGTCAGCGTCATCTGCACGACCCGAGCATCGCTTGCGCAGTGCCTACGCCGTAGGTGTCCATTTTTCTCGAGCAGCTTTGAGTGGGTGGTGACAAAGGAAGGGTCGACGTGCATCAACTTTGACACCAAGTTGACGGGGACACCGTTTTCCTTACCCAAGTAGGCCACTGCCATCAGGATCATCCACTGTGGCCCAGTGATGCCAAGGACATTGGCTCGGAATCTCGCAAGCTCTTCGAGACACGCACTGATCGATCTGATCTCCCACATAAACGGCCGGATCATCGCCAGTCCGTCAGTAGAGACACTGCCAAGCGCGCTAGCTGGACCGGGCAAATCCGGCGGCATCGTAGGTCAGGTTCCATCCTTCATCAGCTTCCCTTAGCGCGTATTGGAGGTCGGTACAACGCCGTAAGAGCAAGCAAATCAAATCCTTGGTACGGTCCGCACGAATGGGGAAGCGTGCGCAAGGGCCATAGCTGTCCGGGGGACCTCGCTCATCAACGGCGGCATTCACGGGGAACTTGCACGCCGGTCGGATCGATGCGCCTGCCAGGTGAGATATCCGCGATTAGGGTCTGCTTCCTGCCCACTCGCCGGCCTGTCCGCTCTCCTGCCGAATTTCTATGGCGCATTCCGAGCCTTACGGAGGCGCATGTCGCATTTACGTTTCAGGGCCCACAGCGGCATCGCGTCGACGTAACAACGCCCTGCGACGAAAGGCGTTTATCCGGTAAACGTCCGTATAGTTCTTTCCAACTTTTCCATGGCTACAGCCAATCTTCGTAGACTTGAGCTGGACTTTGATTTCGTCTTAACTGTGTGAGCAACGAGTGACAGCGAAATGCTTCTGTGATCGCGTCAAATCCGTCGAACTCAGCAGCTCTCAAAGATCAGTTGCAAGCGAAAATCTTCTCGGTTGATGCGTGCTGCGCAAGCGGCCGCCTCACGTGATCCCTCGGCCGGCGCTATTCGTTCGATCGAACGAGTGCTCGGAGTTCGCTTTTCAAGCATGAGGATCTGAATTATGAGTGGTGGCTTTGACCGTTCGCCTGCGGTCTGCTTTCTTCTCGGCCTTCCGCGATCCGGGACGACGCTCCTTGCGCACTTGCTCCAGCACCATCCCTACATTGTGGCTCCGCCTGAACCCTGGTTGATGCTGGCACTTGAGGCGTTTGGCAGGGTCGATCAGCGACATCCGGCAGGACCCTCGCTGATTGAGGCTGCCACGTCCGAATTTTTGGGACGGGTAGATCGCACGTTGGCCTGCCGGGCTTTTGCCGACACTGCGTACAGCCAGTATCTGGCGGCTACGGGCAGGCGCATCATCATAGACAAGACACCGCGCTATTGGACGACGCTGCAATTTCTCGAAGCGGTCTATCCAGAAGCGCCACACATCCTGCTGATGCGCAATCCCTATGCCATCGCCGCTTCACTGAAATCGACGTGGGGCATCCCCCTCCGGGCAGAGAACGCCTATCCGGTCAGCGTATCTGCTCTCGCTGATCTCATGCTCCGCCTGCCCGATGGCATAATATCGTCACTCGCCGATCTGGTTCTGGGCCTTCCCAGGCTCGCCGCGCACCGCATTCGGCCGCGGACGCAGCTGGTACAATACGAACTGCTCGTGGCGCATCCGGATCAGGAAGTCCGGCGCCTGCTGGCGGCTCTTGGCTGTGATCCAGCGGCCGCCGCGTCCGCGGGGATGGAACAAGCAGATTATCTTCGATCCAGCAGCTTCGGAGACCGAAAAATCCTGGAGCGAAGCGCGGTCGATGAAAGCTCTGTCAAAGCTTGGCAATCCCAATTGAGCGCTGAAGAGATGCAAACGGTGACCGATCTGGTCGGCGCTGACCTTTTGATCGAACTCGGGTATGAGCAGGACCTGCTGCATGCACGACAAGCCGGAGTGGTGGATAGGGGAGGGGAGCTAACCGAACTTTATCGTCGGATATTCCGATCCTGGTGGGATTTGCGCAGTAGCAAGGCAGGAGCATTGTCCGGCCAATCTCAAACCGGTGAGTCAGTCGGCACCGGTCCTGAGGTTTCCAAGAACGTTGGTTCAGCATCCGACAGCTCCATCGCGGCTCAGTTGCAACACGTGCTGTTGGCCTCGGAAGCTGAGCGCGCTGCCGTGCTGGATGCCATTCAAAATCGCGACGCGGCCATCGAGATTTTGCGCGGCGAGGTCGAGCGGCTTGAGCGGGCCCTCAATATGCAATAGGGTGATCTGGATGCTTGCGATCAAAACACGCTGGCTGATTTAGCCAATAGCTAGCCCGCAACGAGTTGTCTGCGCGCCGGATGACTGGCGCAGGCTGCGGCCGCACCAGCAGTTGAATGCGCTCCGATCTGCGGATCCAGGTTGCACATAAGTTTTGGGGCGAGCCGCGCGTGATGGCGAGCAGTTGTTCGCCCCCGGTATCTCTTATCGGGGCTGCAGCCGTCGACCGGCGAAGAACAAAGATCCTGCATCGAAAAGAACACATGCTGCCTAAACATCTGCGCCGTCTCGAGGCTGAATCGATCGAAATCATGCGTGACGTGGTCGCCGAGTTCAAAAAGCCGGTCATGCTTTATTCGATCGGAAAAGACTCGAGTGTGATGCTGCACATTGCGATCAAGGCCTTCTATCCCGGAAAGTTGCCCTTTCCCCTGCTCCACGTCGACACGACCTGGAAGTTCCGCGAGATGATCAGCTTCCGGGACGCGATAGCCAAGCGGCTCGGCCTCGACCTGATCGTTCATGTGAACAAGGAGGGCATCGAGCGCGGGATCAATCCGATCGACTCCGGCTCCGCGCTTCATACCCAAGTGATGAAGACAGACGCCCTGAAACAGGCGCTCGACCTCCACGAATTTGATGCTGCTTTTGGCGGTGCCCGCCGTGATGAGGAAAAGAGCCGCGCAAAAGAGCGGATTCTCTCCTTCCGTTCGGCCGGGCACGTATGGGACCCCCGTAACCAGCGGCCGGAGCTCTGGAACCTGTTCAACACTCGGATTCGCCAGGGCGAAACCATGCGCGTGTTCGCAATGTCAAACTGGACTGAGCTCGACGTGTGGGAATACATCATGCGCGAGAAGATCCCGGTCGTCCCGCTCTACTTCGCAAAGCAAAGACCGATCGTGCGTCGAAATGGCGCGACGATCATGATCGACGACAAGCGATTGCCCCTTTTGACCGGCGAGACGCCGCAAATGCGGATGATCCGTTTCCGCACGCTGGGATGCTATCCGTTAAGCGGAGCTATCGAATCCGATGCGGCGACGATCGAAGACATTGTCGCAGAGATGCAGACCGCGACGGTGTCGGAGCGCCAGGGCCGCCTGATTGATGCCGATGAAGCCGCTTCGATGGAGAAGAAGAAGCGGGAAGGCTACTTTTGATGCTTGCCAAACCGATAACGGAATCCGTCCAGGCCAAGCCAAAGGACCAGCTGCGATTCATCACATGCGGTTCGGTGGATGACGGGAAATCGACGCTGATCGGCCGGCTGCTACACGACAGCAAGATGATTTACAAGGATCAGATGACGGCGCTGGAACGGGACAGCGCCAAGCACGGCACTACCGGCCGCGAGATCGATTTCGCGCTGCTCGTCGACGGGCTTGAAGCCGAACGAGAGCAAGGCATCACGATCGATGTGGCCTATCGTTTCTTTGGGACGGAGCAGCGCTCGTTCATGGTGGCCGATACGCCCGGCCACGAGCAGTATACCCGCAACATGGCAACGGGCGCTTCGAATGCCCAACTCGCCATCATCCTCATCGATGCCCGCAAGGGCGTACTGGTCCAAACCAAGCGTCACTCCTTCATCTGTTCGCTCCTTGGTATCCGTCAGCTCGTCCTGGCCGTGAACAAGATCGACCTCGTCAACTATAGCAAAGAGACCTTTGATCGGATCTTCGCCGACTATGTGACCTTTGCCGGCGATCTTGGCTTCGACTCGATCGTTCCGATCCCGATCTCTGCCAGGTATGGCGACAATGTCGTCAATCGCTCCGGCAACACGCACTGGTATGATGGTCCCTGCCTGCTCGGTCACCTTGAAAGCATTGATATCCAGTCCGGCACCTCCGGGCAGGCTTTCCGCTTTCCGGTGCAGTGGGTGAACCGGCCCGACCTGGATTTCCGCGGTTATGCGGGGTCCGTGGCTTCGGGAAGCATCTCGGTGGGAGACGAGATCGTTGTCGCGGCGTCTGGACGAACCGCACGCGTCAGACGGATTGTGACGCACAGCGGCGATCTGTCCTGCGCCGGCGCCGGCGATGCAATCACGATTACTCTTGAAGACGAAATCGATATTGGCCGTGGCGATCTCCTGGCGCGTCCGACCGAGCGGCCGGAGCTTGCCGACCAATTCGCCGCTCATCTGATCTGGATGGATGAGGACCCGCTCGTTGTCGGGCGCAACTACATTCTGCGCATCGGACCGCAGACCACGGCCGGAAGCATTACTGCGATCAATCATCGGATTGACGTCAATACGCGGGAGCACCTGGCAGCCAGGACGCTTGGCCTCAACGAGATCGGTTTTTGCAATGTCTCAACCGCACTGCCCGCGGCGTTCGATCCTTACGAGGCCAATCGCAAGACCGGATCATTTATCGTCATCGACCGATATACCAACCGTACGGTCGCAGCAGGGATGATCGCATGTCCACTGCGGCGGGCTGCCAACATCGCTTGGCAACCCGTTGCAGTGGGACGGAAGGAACGGGCCGCCCTCAAGAACCAGAAGCCTTGCATCATTTGGTTTACGGGCCTGTCCGGCGCAGGAAAGTCGACGATTGCCAACATCGTCGATCAAAAGCTGTTTGCAATGTCCCGGCATGCCATGCTGTTGGATGGG
Organism: Bradyrhizobium pachyrhizi; assembly: GCF_001189245.1. Lineage (GTDB taxonomy): Bacteria > Pseudomonadota > Alphaproteobacteria > Rhizobiales > Xanthobacteraceae > Bradyrhizobium > Bradyrhizobium pachyrhizi. Next base: position 39,489 of record NZ_LFIQ01000103.1, read on the forward strand.
GACAACCTGCGGCACGGATTAAACGCTGACCTATCCTTCTCCGAGGCCGACCGCATGGAGAATATTCGTCGTGCCGGGGAAGTGGCCAAGTTGATCGCGGACAGTGGTTTGATCGCAATTTGTTCGTTCATCTCGCCCCACAGGGCCGAACGGGACATGGTGCGCAGTCTGGTCGGCAAGGAGGAATTTGTCGAAGTCTTTGTCGATACGCCGATCGAAGAATGCGCGCGGCGCGATCCCAAAGGTCTTTATTCAAAGGCGAAGTCCGGAAAGATCAAGAACTTCACCGGCATCGATGCGTCCTACGAAGCGCCGATAAGACCTGAAATTCATCTCAGGACCATGGAGCAGACGCCTGAGCAAATGGCCCAAGCCGTGATCGATGTCTTGATGGCGCGCGAAGTTCTTGGCGGTTAGTGTCCATCGAATCTATCACTTCGAATCGTACCATCGATTTAGCCGCAGGTGCCCCTCACCAATCTGGTGGCCTGGCCAAGGCGACTCGGGTTAAGCACAGGAATCAATCGGACCCATGCTCCAAAGGAACAAAATGGTTGCGTCTACACGTCGATTGCCTGCTTCTGGTTATGTGCTCGAAATCGACGGTCAATTGAAAACCGAATTCGCGACCAGAGACGGGGCCTTTGCGGGAGCGCAGGAACTCAAGAAGCGCCGTCCCATGCTCCAAGTCAGAATCTACGACGCCAGGACAAAGGCCAGAGAAGAAGTCCGACTCCCAGTTGCTTGAGAGTTTTCGCTTCAGGCTGTTTCTTGCGCGTGTGGCTTGCGCCGTGCTCTCATGAAGCTGAACCGCACAGCGTCTCGACTATCTGCCCTCGGTCTCTGGCGCTCGATAAGGGGGTCTCTCGTTCTTCCGGGGGCTAGTCGCATTCGGCGAGCGTGCGATTGATTGCCGGTAACTGATCTGGCGCGATCCCGCTAGCGTGGTCCCAATAAAAGCGGCGCCATAGACGCTTGGCGTCCTGCGCGTCAGCTTCCCGTCAGCTACCTCGCCTAGCATGGGTTCGACGATCCGAGTTTCCGGATCCGATCTGAACACATCGACGAGACTAGAAGGGAGCGGATTCTACGCGGCCATCGCGGCTCCGCCTCTCACTGTAACAACTCCTTCAGCGCTTCTGCCGGCGCTTTTTCATCCTAGAAAGTCCGCTCTCGGTCCAGCAATGAGGTCGCTGCAACGAGGGCGACTTCGTAAGGTCTACATTGTGCGAAATGCTGATGCGACGGCCATTGAGCTTAAGGTGCGTGGGTGTTGATGGCAAAGTAAAGAGTTGAATTTAAAGCGGCTCACGCGCCGGCGGTGGCCCAGCACTGCTTGTCACGCGACCCGCGCGATCGCACGGCTTCGAATATTGCGGGTCTTGCGCCGCGCACGATGGTCGAGACTGCACCGCGGCTTGCTTCCGACCTCTCGATCGCTGCGGCCGCACAAGATGTCCATGCGCGCTACGAGCCTGGGTCGTGGCGACGCAAACGGATGCGGTACGTCCTCTTGGTTGTTGGTGCTCGTCTCCCTGCATTGAGACAAAACGACCGCACTCATTTCGATCCCGCTTTCTTCTAGATCCGATTCTGGACCGGTTAGATCGGTAGATCGACCTGCGTCCAACCGGAGGAGAAGACCCGAAAGTTTCGTATGCGAAAGCGCTGCGGGGCGAAGGGCTGGCGGCTGCTGAAGCCAAGGACGCCGGCCCTCAGAGCGCCGCATCCGGGCACTCTCGCGCGATTGCGCCGATGCAATCGGCATGAGCATCAAAAATTGCCTGCTGCGAATCAATGCCAGCAAAACTTGGGTATCTGACACTGCGAGACGACACGTGAATGACCACATAGAGTCCAAAAGCTGCGTTCAAATCGACCTTGCCGATCTGCTGCCCGATGAGGACGCTCGGCAGCGGTTCGATGCGATTGTGGATCGTGCAGCGGATGCGCGATCAACGTGGTTGCCGCTTGACGAGGAGATGCGAGCGACTCGTGCCGAGCTTCATCGCGTCGAGACCCGCCGCAAACGGCTGATATTGGCCCGCACCGCCGGCGATCCCGGCGCGGACAAGGAGGACGCGCAAATCCGTGATCTCGACGTGCAAGCCGCCGGACTCGCTGAAAAGTTGCGTTGCCTCATCGGTCGGGAGGCGACCGCTGCCGCCCGCATGCGGAGCTGCGGGAGCCTGGCATCCCGCTGCCGGGCCTTTCTGGTTCGCGGTCGCCTGCCGTCGGGCATGCGTCTCGCCTCGGTCTCGCAAATCGCGCTGTCGGAGATTCTAAATCGAGACGAGCCGATCAGTGAGGCTCTCAAGCGCCTGCGCTTGCGCCTTGGCGAACTCGAGGCCGAGGCCCACCGGATCCGCAATGCGCCATTTCCCAGTGAGGCAAAGAAGCGAGACGCGGCGGCGCTGATCGCACGACTGGCGGAACGTGGGGCGCCGTCTATCGCGGCTATGATTGATGACAACGCGAGTGAGATCAAATGGCCGGTCACCCTCCAGGAGCACCATCTGATGGCTGCCGTCCTCGATGCGGGCGCGCGGGTTGTGGGCAGAGCGTCTGGCCAGGTTCCCGATGTGATCGGGCTGATCTGTTGGGTCCTTCGTGACACTCTGACCGAAAAGGTGAACGAACTGATCGACACCAACAGCGACGATGCCGCCGCGGTCCCGGCGGATGAGCGTGAAAAGCAGCTGGTCCAAATCGAAGCTGACAAATTGATGACCGAACGCAAAGAGGCCGCTCTAGTACAAGCCGCGCAGGATGCGGGCGAGGCCTTCGAACACCGCACTGACATCAGCGTTCTGGCCGCGCTTCGGCTCGAGCTGGTCACGCCGGCACTATGACGACGGCACGCCAATATTCTCGCAGCCTACCTAACCGATCGTTCATGAAAGAAGGCGGCGTTCAGACTGGAACGAACTAGATCGAGCGATGAGCTGAGTGGGGAGTTCGCTTTGCAAGCGCGAAAAAGCATAATGCTGATTGCGATCGTTTCCCTGAGCTAAGCGCTTCTGCGCCTTCTCCAAAGTCTTTTCGCGGATCGTGGTATGATCTCCACAGCGAGCGCCGATGCGTAAGACGCGCGGCTGGGTCGTGGCGAGGCTGCGCGCCAGTCAAACTTGGGCATGGGTGCGTGCATGTATGAGCAGCCAAGCCGACACGTCCCAGCAACTCGCGTGCCAGATAGTCACGACGCTAAAGAAGTGCGGGCTTACTGATCGCCCCCAAGGAAAAACGCGCGGACGGCGGGGGCGCCGGTCGTGCGAGTTGCGTCACGAGGAGGCTTTGGCCTCAGGAGGGGATTCACTGAGCGACTAAGCCATGCCTAGCTTGGCAACCAAGGTGCCAGACGGGGAGGCAAAATGGGGCGCTCCGCACCTCATGCGGTGTCGGCTTCCGAACGGGCGTGGTCGTCAATCAGGCGCTGCAGACGTGCAGCGCTCGCGAGCGGCGGTGATACGCGCGTTCGCGACCTCACGTTTCCTCGGCGAGCTGCGCCTCAAATGCCACCTGGCTTAGAGGCTGGCGATCTGACGATCCTGGTTGCAGGCATCATTCTTCACAGCCTGGATCGGTGGCAGGCAAAGCGGACGCGCACGTCAGGAAAAATTCACACGAGAAGAGTTCGGAAGAGGGTTGAAACGCACCTAACGTCAAGTTGTACGATCTGAAAATAGATGGCAAAGGTCGTCAGCGTCCCGAATTCCCAACGAGTGACAGTATGCGAATGTCTCAAGTCTCAGGCTTACGCAGGATCAGGCTTTTCGGCAACTTCACCCATAAAGTGCGCCATGCGCGGATCTATATCCACACGCGATGGGGCCGACGTGCAGCTTTGTCGGAACTTCAGCGTTCGCCTGAATGGCGCGCCTCGGGCGTAAGCCGATCGGCCGACTCGCCTAACTTGCTATGCAAGATGGCGACGGCGCTCAAATCCTCGCATGCATGATGGCTGGATGAGAGTTGCGCCTCGCGCCAACTCGGTCCGCGGATGCGCAGCCAGGCGAATTCCTGGGAGAGCTCGATGATATCGGTGAGGAGCCCTGCGGGCATCGTTCTGCATCTGCGGCTGGATATGCACGTCGTATCGGCCGGGCTTTTGATGCGGCGCTAAGCGAAGCGCGGCTGCTCCCATGGCTTTTCGCCCAATAACAGATGAACCGAGGGAGCCGCGCGCAAGAGGATTCAAGTCGCGTCATCGCTCCAGATCCCGTCGACGAACACAATTTAAGGGGAATGATGTGACAAGACTGCGCTCTCTGCTGACGCCTGGTCCATTGTCGTTGTCGCTGGCGGTCAGGAGCCAGATGCAACTCGACCTCGCATCGCGCGATTGTGAGTTCAAGGAAGTGACCGGCCGCATGAGGCGGCTGATGCTCAATCTGCTGGGAGATGCCGAGGCCTATTCGGTGGTCCCTATTCAGGGAGGCGGCTCCTTTGCAATGGAAGCCGCTCTCTCTTCATTCGTGTCCAAGGACGACAAGCCGCTCGTTTGCATAAACGGCATCTATGGCGAGCGCATCTTCAAGATTCTGCGGCTCTGGGGCATCGAAGCGCTGAAGCTTGTCAACCGAGCTACCGAGCCCGTGGATCCCCAGGAGGTTGCCGAGCATCTGAGCCGAAATCCCGGCGTTACCCACATCTGTCTCGTGCATTGCGAGACGACGACCGGAATCGTCAATCCGCTGGACGCGATCATAGAGGAGGCGAGGCGGCGTGGTGTCAAGACGATCGTCGACGCCATGAGCTCGTTTGGCGCGATTGACATTGATCTGAGCCGGGGTGGGCCAGACGTCCTGGTGACGTCGAGCAACAAGTGCATCGAAGGGCCGCCTGGAGTAGCTTTTGTCATCGCGTCTCGCGAACTGCTGGAAAATGCGGTTCAAGCCCCGAAGTCGTTTGTGCTCGACGTGAGAGATCAATGGCTCTCGCTCGAGCGCACCGGTGAGTGGCGGTCGACCCCTCCCACCCACATCGTACAGGCAACGACGAAGGCCTTGGAGATTCTGGAGGGGGAAGGCATTGATGCCAGGCGCCGCAGGTATGAGAAGGTCAGAGACGATCTCGTCCAAGAACTCGAAGGGATAGTGTCTCCGCTGCTGTCCGCCGACTTGCAGTCGCCGGTCTGCGTCGCATTCAGTGCGCCATCCGGAATCGCGGATCAAGCTGGGTTTGATGGGCTATATCGTCACTTGGCGGCCCACAACCTTTATGTCTACTCGAAGCTGCACCTTGCGACGCGCAGTTTTCGGGTCGGTTGCATTGGCGAAATCCAGCCCAGTTGGATCGAGCATTTGGGGTGCGCCTTTCGCGCATATTTTCGGTCAGGTCCGGCTCCATCAGCGGGGGTGGTGTCAGCCCGGGAGGCTTGCGAGCGCCGCGTCGAGATGTCACCGCCGTTCACAAGGACCTCGCAGCTGCCGTTCTCTGCCGAAACGGCTGTTCTGCACGCGGGCTACCGACGCGATCCGGTGACGAAAGCTGTCGCAGTGCCGATCTATCAGAACACGGCGTACGAACTCGATGGCGATCTAAATCACATTGCGGACGTCTACAACGTCAAGGCGGATGGGTTCACCTATACGAGGATCATCAATCCGACGACCCGCGCGCTGGAAAGAAGGTATGCCGCGGTCGACATGGGGAGCGACTCGCTCGCCGTCGCCTCAGGTCAAGCGGCGACGTTCCTTGCCATCGTCAACCTATCAAGCGGCGAAGTGGGGGACAATGTCGTCGCCTCACCGTATCTTTATGGCAATACGTGGAACCTGCTCCACAACACGCTAAAGCGTCTTGGTATCAGCGTCAGGACGGCAGACCCTCGAAAGCCCGAGACTTTCGAACGTGCCATCGATGATCGCACGATCTGTCTGTTCGGAGAGGTGATTTCAAACCCGTGCCTGATTCCACTTCCGGTCAAACAGCTTGCTGAGATCGGCCGAAAGCACGGCGTGCCTTTAGTCGTGGATAATACGACGACCCCACTGGTGTGCCGGCCGTCAGATCTCGGTGCTGCGATTACGACCTACTCCGCTACGAAATACATATGCGGCCATGGCACGACGCTTGGCGGTCTGATCGTTGACAACGGCAAGTTCAGCTACCGGGGAGCCTCTCGCTTTCCCTTGTTCAACAGTCCTGACGAGGCGCATGGCGGGATCATTTGGCGCAACGCGCTGCAAGATGTCGACGATCTTGGAAAAAGCGAGGTTCTCCTAAAGGCTCGCATGACGTGGTTGCGCGATACTGGCGCGGCCATCGCCCCCTTTGCGAGTTTTCAGCTGATCCAAGGCCTTGAAACGCTGCCCCTTCGCATGAAGCAGCACTGCGCAAACGCCAGGATCGTGGCCGACGTTCTCAAAGAGCATCCAAAAGTGCGCCGTGTCGTCTACCCGGGGCTGTTCGAAGGAGCCGATCGGGAAACCGCCGATCAGACACTCAATCCCGCATACGGACACGGCGCGATGGTCATGTTCGAGGTGGAGGACGAACAGGCCGGGCGCAAGTTCATCCAGAACGTCGACCTGATGTATCACGTTTCGAACGTGGGGGACGCCCGTACGCTCGTGACGCATCCTGTTTCGACGACCCACACCACCGTTCCACGGGAGAAGCGGGAAGCCGCCGGCATATTTGGCGGCTCGATCCGACTTTGCGTCGGCATCGAAGATGTCAATGACATCGTACGCGATCTCGACAGGGCGCTTTCCGCAATCTGACAACTTGTAAGGCGATCAGGAAGAGGTTCTCATGAATCAGGCAGACGCTTGGAAACTGAGGTCGTCACGTTATGAGGCTGTTCAGTTCAGCCGCGAGATCAATAAGCAACTCTCAGAACTGAGACCCGACAATATAACGGGAGCCGCCTATATCGCCAAAGACTACGCTGTAATTGCCGCTTGCACGCTCGCGACGGTTTGCGTCTCCTGGTGGCTGTACCCGGCCGCCGTGCTTCTGATCGGCGCCTACCAGCGCGGCCTGACGACGATCGCTCATGATACGGCTCACCGTACGCTCGCGAAGAACACGACCTGGAACTACGTCCTCGGCATTCTGTTCGCTGCCTATCCCCTGTTCCAGCGCCACTGGGCCTACCGGATCTCGCACGTCTATCTGCATCATCCGTATCTCGGCGACCCGGACAAGGACCCCGACCTGAAGTTCTTCATGGCCAATGGTGTTTACGACGTTCAGCCTCCTGAGCGGTACGCGTTTAATATCATCTGGAAGCCGATATTTGGTGGCGCGACGCTGGCCTATCTGAAGTATCTCTGGACCAATCGGTTTTCGATCACAGATGCCGACGACCAGAGCCGCTCGAGCATACTCATCGATAGGTATGGGTTTTACCTTTTCTGGATCGGCATCCTGGCCGGATCATATGCTCTTGGGCTGGTCCACATCGTGATCCTGTTTTGGATCGTGCCCTATCTCACAACGTTTCAGGTTCTCGGGTGGTTTGTCGAGCTCGCTGAACACTCACCGATGTGCGAAACCGAGACGCAGAACGTCTACCTAACCAGGAATCGGAAAGGGAATTTCCTTGAGCGGGCCATCCTTGGACAGAATCTGGATGAGTACCACCTTGAGCATCACCTGTCGCCGGGTATCCCATTCTGGCTTTTGCACAAAGCCCAGAAGATCCGGATGCTGGATCCGGGTTATGCAAAGGTTGCCGCAACCTGGGGTGGGCTCTTCGTCAAGGGGCCGCAAGGTCAACCCAGTGTCATAACTCAGTTGAAGGAGCGAAATCGGCGCTTGTATGAGCAGTCGCTGGCCGACGCCCAAGCCAAGGGGCAAGTGGCGTGACATTGCAACGGTCGGACAAAGTCCGTGCCGTGGTCGGCGTCACCTCGAACCGTCTTTTGGTCGATGGTGTGCATCGCGACTGGCTGCGGCGCAAATACGTCAGGGCCCTGCTTCATCATGCGGGCGTGGCGTGCGTCATATTGCCGACGATCGACGCTGAAGATGCGAGGGTCGAGGTCGCCCGGGCGATCATGGGCGCTCTCGACGGCCTGGTCTTGACGGGAGATGAATCGAATATTGACCCTGCCGTCCTGAAAGCTCCTGCATCCTATCCAGGAGCCGATCAGCAGGACGTCGAGGATGGTCTCCGTGACCGCCCACGAGACAGGTTGTCTGCGGTAGCCATCGGGAGGGCGATCGCGCTCGGAATGCCGATCCTGGGCATCTGCCGTGGGCTTCAGGAGCTCAACGTCCATTTCGGCGGCACACTCCATCCATCGCTTGCGGAGTGGCGGCTGGGAAGTGCCCTGATGCATGCCGAGAAACCGGATCGTCCGAGAGACCGCCAGTACGATGCCGCGCACGGCGTGAGGATATGTTCGGATGGAGGGCTCTTTCCGATCGCGCGCGTCATCGAAGCGCAAGTCAACTCCCTACATAATCAAGGCATAAAGGAACTCGCTACCGCGCTGAAGCCGGAGGCGTGGGCGCCTGATGGACTGGTCGAAGCAGCTTCCGTCATTGGTGCGCCAACCTTGCAAATCGGCGTGCAATGGCACCCTGAATGGTACGTCTCGACCGATCTCCTGAGCAAGCGACTGTTCACGGCTTTTGGAGAGGCGTGTGTTGCGTACTGCCAAACAAAGAAACACTAGAGGCGGATTGTGACGTTTCAAACCAAGCGCGGTCCGTCCAGGTCGAAAGACGGGTCTCTCGGAGTTGATGCACAAGGATGGTTCTGGGGGCGCGCTGCGCCGCACCATCGGCAGGGGAAGGGCCGACGATTGACAAGACGCTTCGCTCTGGGAGTTCTCTTTGTGGCGCTTTATGTCGTCCTGAGCGCGGCAGGGGAGGTTTATGCGGCATCGTATTTTCAGCAGGCAGACGTGTTCGTCGCTCTTCTCGTGTCCTTTGCCGCGGTGTGTCTGACATTCAATCTCCTGGCGAGGCACGAGAGCGGAACGGCGCGGGCTGCGAAGTCGGCGCTCCCGGTTTTTGTGTCGCTCAATGTCGTCACCGCGATCAGTTGGATCGGGTTGTTTATCGGCCTGAAATACGCCGAACCTGCGATCGTCGTTGCGTTCATGGTGGCGTTAGGACCCGCCGCAACGGTGTGGTTAAACGCGCTGATCAGGCGGCAGGGCGTCCCTCCAGCATCCGATATCGTCGTGAGCGTTACGATCGCGGCGATTGGAAGTTACATGATCTGGATTTCGGCGACCGGCAACGCTGGCGTGGAGTGGGGGGCTCGATCGTCCGTCGGCATCGTCTTGGCGATCGTGGCCGGCCTATCGCTCGCCGTTACAAATATACTCGTCAAGCTATTGTTCGACCGCGGATTTTCCGGTCGACAGGTGCTGGCGCATCGCTTTTACGGAACAATCCTTTTGCTGCTGGGATTGGTCGACCATTCCTCCATCCTGTTTGAGATCACACAGCATTGGCTTGCGATCGCAACGATTGGGCTATCCACGATCATCGTTCCTTTGCTCTTGATCCAGGAGGGCATTCGCCGCGTAGAGCCCTTCACGGTCAACATGGTCCTGTCCACCGCCCCTGTCATCACGTTCCTGTTCCAGTACTTCGATTCTCGCATCGTTCCTTCGCCACACACGTTCGTTGGAAATGTTCTCATTACGACTGTCGCCGTTAGCAACGTCTATCTGCAGTATCGGAGGTCCGCATGAACGAACGGAATTGTGTAATCGTCGACGCATATTCGACTGGCCGATTTCTGCCGGAAGAGTTCAAGCGGTATGGAATTGGAACAGTGCATGTGATGTCGGCTGCACAGATTCCGCCCATCTTCCAATCCCATTTCAATGCGGAACTGTATGATGAAGTCATTCGCCCGCCGGAGCGCATGGGATACGAGGAGATCGTTGAACATCACCTCCAGGCTCTCCATGGCAGGGAGCTGGAGTTCGTCATAGCGGGGTGCGAGACCGGAGTTGAGTTGGCCGATTCCATCTCGGAGCGGCTGGGCTTACCTACAAATGGGACCGCCCTTTCAGCCGCCCGGCGCGACAAATCGCGCCTGTCCGAAGCGTTGGCCGCGGCAGGCGTGCGATCGATCAGACAAGTCGTGTCCGACAATGCCGGAGAAATCGCAGGCTGGAAGCGTGAACAGAACTTCGATGAGATCGTGATCAAGCCGCTGAACAGCACAGGCACGGAAGACGTGTTCTTTTGCTCGACGGATGCGGATGTTGAGCGCGCTGTAACTGCTATCGTCGGGAAGACGAACCGCGTCGGAGCGCTCAATCAATCGGCACTTGGACAGGAGAAAATTAGCGGCCAGCAATATACCGTAAATGCCGTCTCGATCGACGGGGAGGCCTTCGTCACGGAGGCCTGGACCTATGACACTGTTCCTATTGAGGGCGCGTCGTCGGTCTGCTCACTCGAGCGGTTGTTGGGTGGTAAGGAGCCAATCGTGCTTGAACTGTCCGACTACCTTGTGCGTGCGTTGCGCGCGCTTCGGATCGCCGACGGACCTGCTCATGCCGAGATCATCGTCGATGATCGGGGACCAGTTTTGGTCGACTTCGGAGCCAGGCTGCAAGGAACCATGTCGGCAAAAGCCCGGACTATGGCTTTGGGCCACAACCATTTGACGCTCACGGCGTGGCGCTACGCAGATCCCAAAGGCTTTGCCGAGTATATGAGGCGACGCGGGGTTTACAAGCGGCAGGCTCATGCACTGTGCGTCTCGCTGATTTCCGACATGGGCGGTACTGTTGCCGGCTATCCTGGACTCGATGCGATCGGCAAGCTCCCGAGCTTCGCGGACGCCATTGCATTCGTTCCGATAGGTCAAAACCTGATTCCGACGATCGACCTGGCGTCGACGCCAGGCATTGTGTATCTCGTGAATAACGACCTGATACAGCTTGAGGATGATTATCGCCAATTGCGTGCGATGCGGATGGATCAGGTGTTCGATTTGGTGGCGCAGGAAGCCAACCAATGACCGACGCCCGGGTAGATGGCGCGAATTCAACCGCCGCCGCGATGATCGGTGTCAGCGACTTCGATGGCATTCTTCGAGGCAAGCACGTCCTAGGTGAGGATCTCTCGGGTGGGGATAAAATCATCAAGTTCTCCGAAGCGGTGCTCGCGTGGGACTGTTCGGACCGGGTCATCCCGGCGAGCTTCATGCAAAAGTCGCTGTCAGCATTCGGAGACGCCGATCTGCGTATTCTCTCGGGCACCGGCCGTCCGGTGTCTTATGTCGGCGATCGGTATCTCTATCTCGCCGAGTTCACCGGCGCACATGAGAGCGTCTGCCCGCGCGGTATTCTGCGTAAGGTCCTACGAAGGGCTGCTGATCACGGATACCGCTGCACTGCCGGGTTCGAGTTTGAGTTCATGCTGTTCAAGGAGAACGCCGACACCATCGAAGACAAGCCGTTCGGCCAATGGGCTCCGTTAACGCGGGGCCCGTTCGGCTACTCGATTGCGCGTTCTGTCGCGCACCAGGAGCTGTTCGGTGAGATCCTGGCGCTTTGTGAGAAATCCAAAATACCTCTCAGCGGGCTGCACTTTGAAACGGGACCTGGCGTGATTGAAGCGTCGCTTCGTCATTGTGACGCCCTGGAAGCTGCCGATCGAGCAATCATATTCAAGTCGATGATAAAGGCCTGGGCGCAAACACGCGGCATGATGGCCACATTCATGGCCAAGGTTTCCGAGAAATGGCCAGGCCAGTCCGGCCATATTCACATCTCGATGTCCTCAGATAGTCAGAATGCGTTTCACGATAATGCGGCGTTTTGCAACATCTCGAGGCTTATGAGGCAATTCATCGGCGGACAATTGAAATACATGAATGAGTTCTGTGTGCTCGCCGTGCCAAACTTCAATAGCTACAAGAGATTGGTACCCGAGTGCTGGGCACCAATCTGTCCGAGTTGGGGCGTTGACAACCGCTCCTGCGCGGTACGTGTCATTCCGGGAGAGCCGTCTGCACATCGCCTCGAATACAGGCTACCCGGCGCAGACCTGAACCCATATCTTGCCCTCGCATGTGCCATCGGTTCCGGCGTATTGGGCATCGAGACAAATGCGGTGCTCCCGGCTCCGATCGTCGGTGATGCAAGCGCGGAGATTTGCCTCCCGTCCGGAAGACTGCCTCAAAGCCTGTCAGAGGCAACATATCGGTTTGCACAGTCCCCGGCAGCCAATGATGTCTTCGGAGAAGGATTTGTTGAAGCCTTTTCTTGCTCTCGTCGCTGGGAATGGGAAGCCATTCAACATCGGGTCACCGACTTTGAACGTCGGCGGTACTTCGAGATCATCTAGTGTGAGCCGCAGCTGCGCACTGCTGCAACCATTTCGTTGATCATTCGCACATCGGGTCCTATCAGATCATGTGAATGGCGCCGGACGGCTGGTGCGGCTGCCTGTAAGGCGGAATTCGAGGCTTCGTGTCACGAAGGCGTTAATCAAGCGCAAAGGCAAGACGCTGGTCCCGGGATGTGGTCGCCTGTTCACCGGTTCAGTTGAACATCATCTCTCGGCGGTATGGCACCCATTGTCACAACCATCATCGCCGGCGTGCATGCCGAAGCTCCACTTGCTCTTCGCTCAATGAGCACTGCCGCGACATCGCATTTCCGCGATGATGGCTGCAGACTTCTACGGCGCGAAGTCAATGCTGAACGCAAGCCGCCACGCGTTGCTCGCCGGCGGAATGTGCGACTATCCAATTCAATGCCACAATGATCCCGAGACGGCTCAAAAGCTCCTGCGGACCCGGCCGATGGGCCATGAGGGTGATCGCGATCGGCATGATCGCGATCGCCGCCGCGCGGTGGGAAATATGATCGGCGCCGAAATGATCGGCGCCGATCATGCCAAAGTCGGGATGAGGCATGTCGCCGGTGCCGTCGAGCAGCAGCATCTGCATGCCGATTGGGCCGAGAGGGCACACACCAGCGGGTGAGGGAGCCTCATCGACATGTCGACGAAGCCGCTATCAGAGCTTTGGTTGACGCACGCAAGAAGACCATTATTGCCGTCGAGTTTGGCCGCTTCAGCCAATGGCATTCACGCGAGGCGGCGGCGAGCCATTGGCCCGGAGCGTTCGCCGGTCGGCAGCAGCAGCGGCCCCGAAACGGCCGGTGCGATCGTCATCGGCATTCGTGCCGCCGACTGTTGAGCAGCAGCAGCGGCATAGGGTGACGCCGGCGGCGCATGATGGCACCGGTTTTGCCGCTCGATTTCCGGCTCATTGGAGGGGCGGGCTGCGACGGTTCGGCCGCGCCTCTGTTCGTTGTAGAGTTTGGGGTATTTTATTCCCAAGTACGTGCATTGAACTTATGTTCCTCGCGTAATGCAAATTGGGGCCCATTAAGATGGTGGGAGAGGGAAAGTTGACCCGGGCCGAATTCCGCGAAACCTTCTCCCGGCCAGCCGCGCTCGTCGTCGGACTCACGTCTGGGACGCACGATTTATCAAGAATCGCAAAGGTCGGTTGACCGACAAGCAAGGTTACCTTGCGATCGAGAGCACGTTGCATTTGGCGGATGGGCCGCCGCCGCCGAGCTAGGCGTGCTCCGCGAACCGAGAAGTGCCATCTCCAAGCGGGCTTGCCTGGCTCGCGAGCGAACTAGGCGGATCAAGGATTATCAGGAGCTCCTGCCTAGCCGGTTCCGTCCGGGGAAGGTACGACGCTGATCTTCGGGGCGGCCTCGCCAATGATGAACGGTCGCTGCCGAAACATCCGAGAGAGACTTTCAAGCACCACGAAGAAGGCGTCCCGCTGGGGGTAATCGAAAACGAAGCAGTCGATCTGGTGCCTCTTCGGACGACCGGCAGTTGGCGGCCTCATCTACCAGTTGGATCATGATGTTGCAGAGGAAGAAACTGATGAGCGTTCGCTTGATCGCTTGATCGGCGGTTCGATGGGGCTGGGTTAAAGGGATAGAGAAAAGTTCCCGGTTTCAACAGTTTGGTTATATATCCAACATAACTGTTGAAGTAATTGATTTTGTATGATAAATAGCGTTTCAACAGAGTTGTCATAAATCGTATCTGACTGTTGAAACCATGGATTTTCAGGAGCTTAACAATGACCAGCGCCGTGAGGTGGTCAATAGTCAGCAGCGCTTCCAGGCCCTGAGGGACGCCAAGGAGGCCTACGATGCTCATCGGGGTTCCCTGACCTGGTTGCAGTCTAAAGGCCGCGAATACCTCGTCCGCAGCTACTACGACAAAGCGGGCCTAAGGAAGCAAGCCTCGCTCGGCCCGCGTTCCCCCGAAACTGAAAAGATGAAGGCGGACTTCGAAGCTAAACGCGCTGCTGCAGAAGACCGGCTGAAGAACTTGCGCGATACCATGGAGCGGCAAGCCGCGGTCAATCGTGCGCTCGGCTTGGGCCGCGTACCGTTGATTGGTGCCCGGATCATGCGCGCTCTCGACGGCTTCGGAATGTTGGGTTCTGGGATTCGGATTCTCGGGACAAACGCGATCTACGGTTATGAGGCCTCTTCCGGCGTCAGACTCGATCCGGGCTTGGCCACGACGGAAGACATCGATCTGTTGTTCGACGCGCGGGGCGGACTTACGTTCGTCGCGGACGACGACGTCTCTCAGTCATCGCTCATGAAGATACTCAAGCGAGTGGACACTAGCTTCGAACGCGCCAAGCAGACTTTCCGTGCTGTAAACCGGGACGGCTATCTCGTCGATTTGATTAAGCCAGTGCAGAGCCCATCTTGGAAGAAGGCTCCAGACAAGATCGGCTCTGACCCGGAAGATTTGACTGCCGTGCAAATCGAAGGACTCGATTGGCTGCAGAATGCTCCCGCCTTCGAGGCGGTCGCGATCGACGAAAAGGGCCAACCGGTGCGCATCGTGGCTCCAGATCCGCGAGTTTGGGCCGCCCATAAACTATGGCTGTCCCGTCGTGCGGACAGGGAGGCGCTCAAACGCCAACGCGATGCAGCGCAGGCCAAAGCCGTAGGCGCTTTGGTGGCCAACTATCTTACTCACCTCCCGTTCGACGCAGAGCAATTGAGGATGCTTCCGAAAGAGGTGGTGGACGGCGCGGCGCGTCTTTTCGCTAAGCAAGATAGCGCTGCGCGAGCCTAGCAGCCAGGGTCTGCAACAACGGCTCCGGCATATCCGGCGCCGATCATCAGCGGCACCATGATGATGATCAGCATGCTGCTGCTCATCGGCATGCTGGCGATCATGATGCCGGCATCATCATCATCACCAGGTGAAGGTGGGGCTCATGGCTTGCCCAGCACTCCCCAATCGATCGCAAGGTCGGCGGTGGCGGCCTTCTTCGACTCGTCGTCATCAGCGAACGTTGCGGGACCGACGCTGAGTAGCTTGGGCGGCGAGTTTGGCCTCGCTCCGTTGCTCGGCAAAACATTGGCGGTGATCAGCGACGCCCGTTTCGTCGGTAAGAACAGCAACGTCGTCGTTGAAGGTTGTTGAGCATCAGCGGCGAAGATAGCCATGCTGCGCAAGCCGGATCGATACCAGAGACGGGCATCTGCGCGATGCGGAATCGATGGTTTCGAGAGGCAGTGTTGATCCTCAGGTGCGATGCTTTCCCGTGTGCCGCGTCGGAGATGATCGTAATCATTCCGACATGAGGTCTGTGCTCGTCATCCCAACGCGCCGGGGCCTTTCGCGCCTGCCGAATAACGAAACGCGAGGAGCTTGTCAGGACCGGCAGAGCGAATAGCAGCCTCGAAAGCCGGCATGAATGTGAGCCTCTTCATACAGCACGCTTCTCCAAGCAACCGTGAGCGGGCTGGCCTATGAGCACCGCTGTGGGATACCAAAGCTCTCCACCGGTCATGACGATAACCTCCACGGCATGTCGCTGGACCGAACGCGGCAGACCCGTGGCCAACGGAAAATCGCGCGGGCGGCTGGGGGACCACCCGCGCTAGTCTGGGTGGAAGCTTGGCCATCCCGGGGGGCGCGATGCATGAGAAGCCAAGCCGTATTCCTCCCAGCAACTTGCGTGCCAAACGCTCGGGCGCGCAGCCTCATCACGATGCAAAGCATAAGCTCATGAAGCGCAGCGCTGGTCGACGCTGAAAAAGCGTGCGGGCGGAGCGAGAGCCGCCCGCACGAGTTGCGCTACGAAGCGGCTTGGGCCTACGAGGTCATCATTAGCAACCAAGCCGTGCATGACTCAGCAACAGGCGTGCCAGACAATGAAGGGACGACGAGATGCCAAAAGTTGCGCCTTTTCACGCTGCGCCAGCCAACTGCTCGGGCGGCTTTCGAACATGAATGTCGGTAACCTGACCGGTGGTAGGAGCATCGGAGGAGCAGCACCCAAATCGAGGTCGCGAGGTGATTGGATCGATCCTATTGTGCACACCGATCAGCGCGCCGCGCTCAACGCTGAGCCCTTGCAACTGCCCTCTTCGATCGGGCAGTTGAGCGTTGCGGTCATTGCGCCGTAGTTGATCATGGTCAGCTTCATGGCTTCCGTCGGGGCAACTGCAGACGCGCGAGTTAAATGGCTGAATTGTTCTTCGTCGCCGTATTCCTCGGCGACCGTCACAATCCAGCCATCCATCTTGGTGCGTTGCGGGCTCGGCCTCCGGCCGCAGGATGCACCCGGCGACGTGTCGATTGCCACTCATCGGCATGCTGCTGGTCGCGAATTAGTCAACAGTCCCCTTGTCCGCTGCGTTGCCGCCGGCTGCACTCTTCGCGCCCTTGGTCGACTTCCTGCCCACTTTCGCGCCCCAGGTCCTGAGCCTGGGCGAGGAGTCCTCATCATCGCTCATGCCGCTCTGTATGCTCGTACCAAGAACGCCTTTACGAGCCTTGGCATCGGCGGCGAGGCTTTGCGCAATGACGGGGTATGCGAGGAAAGCCGAAAGGCCGCATGCGATTACGCAGGTCTTCACTAGTTTCATCCATGGCTCCTGGATCGATTTTCTTGCGACAGAACGATTTTGGCGTAACGCTGGGCGCGCCAGCTTGCACCGTTCGCGTCGCATTGAGAGTACGAACGGTGCGGCTTCACATAATCTCTCGTATGTGGTCATCGTTTAGGAGATTTGGGGTGAATTCGCGAAGTTACTATCTTATTTGTGGCGGTACAAAACATCCGTGTCGACGTCGACCTTGCGCGTACCCTGCTCAAGATTAGAGGGCGGTTTTTGGAGAAAGTCTTGCGCGGCTGATGAAAGTGACCTCCATGAACATCCGCAGAAGTCAACCTGTCATCTCGACACGAAGTGTTCAGCGGGAGACAGCAGCAAGACTTGCGGCCTCGCAATTGTGTGACTGGCTCCCGAAATATCTTGCCTCATACGAGGGGAGTGCGCTTATTGCGGATCTTCGCGCGGGCTTAAAGCAGATCCAAGGACGGCCGTTGCAGCCGCACAGCATGCTCTATGTCGGGCGGCTCATGCGTTGAGAAACATTCCACGATCAAGCCCAGTGTTGACGACACCAGCTTTGTCATGTGGTTTGTGCTACATCCCGGTCCGATGTTTCGCGTCTCTAAAGTCTGCCGACAGTTTTTAGGGTACACCCTGACGCTGCGTGAGGTTCAAGCGATTTCTGCGGTTTTGATCATCAGACCGAATCCCGTGTCGGCGGCCACTTTCCAAGCGTCGTTCCTAACCGTGTTCATCAAGCTGATCTTCTGGGATCTTACGGGTCCGTGCCTGTCGCCGAAGCGGCTTAGGGAAGCCGTCGTGCGCTCGCCGTTTAAATAGGCCCGGTTTCTTCGGCAATCGGCATACTCGTTGGTGCGGGCAATGGCGCGCCGCTCACGCTCGGATTCGAAGCCGTCCAACTGGAGATGGCCATTGAGAAGCTGGTGTTCGCGTTCGCCCTGTCCCAGATCGGGGTGCCGTC
>NZ_LFIQ01000103.1:57330-67403 GCF_001189245.1 Bradyrhizobium pachyrhizi
TGCCTGGGCGGGTTTTGCGTTGGCGGCACGACGTGGACGCGCTTGACTGTTCTTGCTCGCGCAGACCCGCCTGTTCGAGCCGGGTAGGCTTTGGATCGGCGGCCTCAACCATTCTCACGGCCGCCACGCACGAGGGATGATCCTTCGTCACCTTCCTCGTCGAACAGGTTCGCCAGGATCGCGATATTGAATGCGGGGGCAAGGTGAGAGGAGAGGGAGAGGTAACGCGGCATTTTTCGGAGCGCTTCGACCAGGCTGCACCGATCTCGGGCCGGCCCACGTGGTCGCGGTGGCGCGTGGCGTGCTCTCGATCGTGCTTCATGGACGATACCGCCCTTTGCGGCAGATTGTTTCTCTTTCTTCGCTGAATCGTTCCAACCTCTTGTGCAGCTCAACCGAGATTCGCCAGTCTTCTCCTTGAGATTGCGGTTCAGCACGCGGACGCACGTGGCCTCTTTGATGGCTTGATCTGGCCGAGGACCGGCTTCGCCTCGATCGTCTGAGCCGCAACGCCGTTGATGCGACTTTCTTCCCCTGGGCTGCGCCCATTCCTCGCGAGGCAAGAAAGTCGCCACAACGGCGTCCTCCGCTGCGCTCCGGCCCGCGAGGGGTGCGTCCCCGATCGTCCTCGGCCTTTAGATCGCCATCGAGGCCGCGGTGGTCGCGGGCTCGAAACACAACAGGAGAAGTGACATGGCTAACATCGGTTCTTTCAAGAAAGTCGGCAACGATTTCCAGGGCGAGATTGTCACCCTGAGCCTGCAAGCCAAGGGCGTCCGCATCGTCGCCGAGACCAACCGCTCCAACGACAACGCTCCGAGCCACCGCATCTATGTGGGCCGGGCCGAGATCGGCGCAGCCTGGTCGAAGCGCTCCGAAGAGGGCCGCGATTATCTCTCGCTCAAGCTCGACGACCCCTCTTTCAACGCACCGATCTACGCGAACCTGTTCGACGACGAAGGCGGCGAGGGCTACACGCTGCTGTGGTCGCGCCCGCGCAAAAACGGCGAGTGAGACGCGATCCTTCAGAGCTCCGCCCAGTCTTGGGCGGGGTTCTTTTTTATGTGCGAGCCAGCGAGCATCCCTTTGCCGCTGGACGGGCCGCTCGCATGCACGGATCGATCTGGCGAGACGCGTCGGGTTTCGGACGAGCGCAGGTTTAGGGCGCGTATCACTGCCGTCCGTCCGACAGGGCTCGTCGGCGGCGGAGGCTAAGCGCGTGCGACGAAGCGTCCAAACAGACCGGAAAGGGCGACTTTGACTTCTCGTGCCTGTCCGAGCGGCTCCTTGAAGATAAAAGGCGTTACCGCGCCGGTTGGCGCCAGCAGCGATCGAGAATGGACCACGCGCCATAGGCGGCCCCAGGCGTCTGCAGCACCTCCCGAATTCCGGCATCCTCGATGTCCGGGATTTCAAGATCGATGGTGGGGCCGATAACGGGGCTTGCCGCTGCAGGATCGAAGCTATGAAGGAATGTCCGTGTCAAAGCGCCAGCGCTCGTTTGAGATCGTCGTGTTCGAAGGCGCTGGCCATGCGGCTTATCTCGGCCGACCGGGCGCCGACCGCCTTGGCGATGTTCCGCCATTTGGCGGTGACCGTTGCGACCTCTTTTATAATCGTGCGGGCTTGCATCAGCGTCAGCCCGAAGTATTCCGATGCGCCCTCAAGCAGGTCGAGCGAGCAGGTGCCTTCGTCCAGATCGATGTTCGTCGTCAGCACGCGCGGCTTCACATCAGTCGGCACGGGATTGAGGTCATAAGCCGGAGAGAGCGACCATCCGGCCTTTCCCAACCAGAGGAATCCGTGGTTGCGCAGGTGGTCGTCGACATTAGAGATCAGCACGTTGAAGACGACGCGTCGATAGAGGGCATGAGCGTCTGTCTTTCCCTGTGCTCCATGCTGTGCGAGAGCGTCGACAATTTCGGGATAACTGCCGCGCTCGCCGTCCTTGGCGCCCATCATCGCCATCGCTGACAAGAAGGGGACGCGGGTCGTGCCGTCGCGATCGAAGCGTCGCGACAGCAGGACCGCCTTGCCAGCCACTTCGATGAGTTCGTGTTGCGGGGTGATGATGCCGGCTCGGCCGGCCAACTGCAGCGCGATCTCCTCCCAAGTCTCCATGCTGTAGTCGTCGCTCTCCTTCGGGAATTTGGCGATGGAGAGCTTGCCATGCTGGTCGATGACCGACGCCTTCGGCCGCGCGCCACCCAGGGAGGAACCGGGGGCGAAGATGATCTGAAGATCTTCGTCCGTTTCCTCGTCCCGGAGAATGCGCTCGGTGATCTGGAGCAGCCGGCCGAGTTCGATCAGAGCCGGTACACCGGCGCGAGTCGGCGCCTGGAAGGCTTCTTCGCCGACCCAGCGGAATCGCAGTGCGCCGGACCGCGTCTCGTCGGCGACGCCGAGCAGATAATCGCTTTCTGTAAGCGTGCGAACGGCCCGACCTTCGCGATCGGCGAGGCGGCGTTCAGCGCGCTGCATGAGGCGGCGGCCCCATGTATCGGGTGCGGAGTCGCCGATGGAGCCGACAGTCACCAGTCCTGCAGAGGGAGCGAAGGCGCCTCGCGTCAGGGCCAAGGCAGGTTCCAGCGAGAACCGGTCTGGGTCACCGAGCCAGACGCCATCATATTCGAAGAGAATGGTCTCCGCGCCGCGAACGCGATTGGCCCTCGCCAGTCCGACAGGACGCGTGCGGCCGCTCAGTTCGATATGCACCTCGAAATCAGCCATCGCGTAAGGCTCCGGGCTTGCGTTTGAGATGGACATGCTTGGGCAGTTCGGCGCTGGCCAGTGCCTGTCCGACGCGATCGTTGATGATGTCGGCGATCTGGCTCAGGCCGTCGAGTAGACCGAGCGCCTGAAGGACGCCGGCATAGATGCCTATGCTGACGTTGGTATCGCCGGCTTCGACCCTTTGCAGCGTCGAGCGGGATGTGAAGGCGCGCTCGGCCACGACTGCCATCGGCAGCCGCCGACGCCGGCGGGCGTCGTGGATGTCGGCGCCGAGCTTGCGCATGGCCCGTCGAACGGCGGCGGGAGGGTGGTGAGGGGTCGGCATTTGTCGTCTTCGTGCTACGGATTTGATAAATATGTATTACGAAGATTACATTATTACTAGAGGGGTCACACGCCCCCTGCAACAAATGGCGTTATCCCTGCTGGCGCCGGCCAAAGCTTTTTTCACGGATCGAGCCTATGCAGCTAAGATTTTCAGGTCCCGTGAGCGTTTTTCGTGATCGGAGGCTGCTGGAGGGCCGCGACCCCCGCTGGCTACGCAGCGCTGATTGACGCCTGCCAGCACCGTCCCGGTCCCACGCGTGCCGCACGCGGAATTTCTCTACGCATGCGTGCAGAGGACGCCGTCTCCCTGCGGGACCGGGCTGTCGGCTGGCGCTGAAACCCCGGCTTGCGCCGGGTTTTCACCCTTCGGGCTTCCATCCCTGACGGAAGCTGCGGCGGGGCGGGATGTCGTGCTTTGGGTCGTGGGTCTTGGTCGTGGGTCTGGGCGACCGACGATACAGGAGAGGCAGAGGGGAGCGGCCTTGGCCATGACGGGTTGAGGGTCGGAGGAGAGTCTTCCGGCGCCCGTCATGGAGATTGCTCCCATGAATACGCAGATTGTTGATGCCGGCCGCAACGCCACCCCCGGTTACAGAGTGGATGTGAGCCGCGGCGAGCGCGTTGGTCGGGTGTCCTCGGAGTGGTTCAGCCGTCCGGCGGATGAGCGTTATCTTTCGCTTGAGGACTTAGCCCGCACGGTGCGCGATCGCACGGAGCGCAGCCGAACGCGCGTGGTCGAAACCGCGCTCATTCATGTCGAAGCGAGAAGTGCCGATCCCGAACGCCTGGCCTTGATGCTGCCCGGCTCGGACAGGCCAGTCGCGCCGACCCACTGGAGCTTTGGTCAGCTTGCGAGCCAGGTTGGCGCACCGGCCACTTACCTGCGGCAGCTCCCAGCGGCACTCGCAGCCATCAACCTGCAATATGGCCTGACCGCCAATCGCGTCGAGCAGATCAAAACGCTCGAGACCGAGGATAGCCGTATTGAGCTTCGCGCCGTCACCGGTCCCGACTATGGCCGGATCTACGACCACGAGCTGGTTGAGGCCGTACAGCGCATCGCAGGCAATGGCACAGGCGATACACGGTGGAAGGTGCCTGGTGTGCTCGACTGGTCAAGTGGCATCTACAATCCCCGCGTCGACATCTCCAAGGACACGACGACCCTGTATGCATCGGACAGGGACGTTTTCCTGTTTCTGGTCGATGATCTGAATCCGATCGAAGCCGGTCGTCTCCGGGACGGCTCGCCCGACCTCTATTTCCGGGGCTTTTATTGCTGGAACTCGGAAGTCGGCGCGAAGACGCTCGGCATGGCGAGCTTCTATCTTCGTGCGGTTTGTCAAAATCGCAATCTGTGGGGCGTGGAAGATTTCGAGGAGATGACCATCCGTCATTCCAAATACGCAGCCTCCCGCTTTGCTCACGAGGCAGCCCCGGCACTGTTGAACTTCGCCAACTCCTCTCCCATGCCTTTCGTCAACGGCATCAAGGCCGCCCGCGAGCGGATCGTGGCACGCAACGACGAGGATCGCACCGAGTTTCTGCGCCGCCGCGGCTTCACCAAGGCCGAGACAGGCAAGGTGATTGACGCGGTGCTGGCGGAGGAAGGCCGCCCGCCTGAAAGCATCTTCGATTT
The DNA here is from genome assembly GCF_001189245.1 of Bradyrhizobium pachyrhizi. GTDB lineage: Bacteria > Pseudomonadota > Alphaproteobacteria > Rhizobiales > Xanthobacteraceae > Bradyrhizobium > Bradyrhizobium pachyrhizi. Next base: position 62,030 of record NZ_LFIQ01000103.1, read on the forward strand.
CGTGCAGGGCATCACCGCCGTCGCGCGCGGCAAGCCGCATCAGGATGTCCGCCTGGACATGGAAGCCAAGGCCAAGAAGTTGCTCGACCGCGTGGCGTAATTTCGGCCAAGCCGGGGATTCCGCTCTTCGGCTTGGCTCGCTTGCGCTTTTCAGATTCACGAGGTCGCGGGCGGTGCCCTCTCGGGGACGGTGATATCCGTCGCGGGCCGACGATCCGCGGCGGCTGCTCCCGGTCGGCTGCGCCGTCGACGAACTCGCGGGTTCCGTGCAGCCCAGAAAATGCGTGCTCAGGCGCCGCGATACCCGCTTACGATCTTTGCGTGGCCGCGTTCGGCTTCGACCCACGTCGGGTGCCGCTCCCGGCGGGCGTCGATGGAGGTGATGCCCACTTCCATGACCTCGGTTTCGAAAAGGAGGGGGCGATCCGGATCGCATCCGAACACGGTTGAGACGACGATATCCGGACTTATCCGGGTCCTCGCGACGACACGGTCGGCTGATTCATACCATCGCCGCCACGAAACCGCGTTCATTTAGGCTCGCGTCCATCCAGAATGTAATGGCTCATGGCAGTCAACATAGTCGCCCGTGCCAACAAGCGCCAGCGTTTTGGGCTTCAATCCGATCGGAGATGCGAGGACGGGACCTGGTTTTTTGACAGCGCGGCGGCCGCCAACCATCGCCATCGTTCGCTGGAAAAGCGAGAGCGAGAGGAGGGCGGGCCTGTTCGCGAACGGGTTGGAGGCCGAGAGAGAGGCTCCCGGCCGCCCGTTTTTCGGAGAAACTGACATGGCAAAGGCCGTTCAGAAGATCAAGCTGTCGCCGTCGCGCGACATTCCCTTCAGCAAGCTCGTCTTGAGTCAGAACAATGTACGGCGGCTCAAGGCCGGCATCTCGATCGAGGATCTGGCCGAGGACATCGCTCGGCGCTCGCTGCTGCAAAGTCTCAACGTCCGGCCCGTGCTCGACGGCGAAGGCCAGGAAACCGGCATGTTCGAGGTGCCGGCCGGCGGCCGCCGTTATCGCGCGCTCGAGCTTTTGGTAACGCAGAAGCGTCTGGCAAAGACCGCGCCGGTCCCTTGCATCGTCAGTGACATGTGCAGCGAGGTCACCGCGGAAGAGGATTCACTTGCCGAGAACGTGCACCGGGTTGCGCTTCATCCCCTCGACCAGTTTCGGGCATTCCAGGCCCTGCGCGAGCAAAGGCGGTCCGAGGAGGATATCGCCGCCATCTTCTTCGTATCCCTCAACGTGGTGAAGCAGAGGCTGCGGCTTGCAGCGGTGTCCCCGAAGCTGCTCGACGTTTACGCCGATGACGGTATATCGCTCGAACAGCTGATGGCGTTCTCCGTCACCAACGATCACGCCCGCCAGGAACAGGTCTGGGAGAACGTCAGCAAGTCGGGCTACGACGAACCATATCAGATCAGGCGCCTTCTGACCGAGCGCGCGGTGCGGGGATCCGACAAACGCGTGCGATTTGTCGGCCTCGCGGCCTATGAAGCGGCTGGCGGCAAGGTGCTGCGTGACCTGTTCGAAGAAGATGACGGCGGCTGGCTCGAGGACGTTACTTTGCTGGAGCGTCTCGTGGCTGAGAAGCTGCGGACAGAAGCCGAAACGATCGCCGCTGAAGGCTGGAAGTGGATCGAGGTCACCGCCGCCAGCTTTCCCTACGGCCATGACCATGGGCTTCGTCGGCTCGAGGCAGACCCGGTGGCTCTCTCCACCGAGGAGCAGGCGCGCTTCGATGCCCTGCAGGCGGAATACGACGCGCTTCAGACAAGATTTGAAGACGCTGACGAACTGCCCGACGAGGTGGACGCGCGGCTCGGCGAACTCGAGCAGGCGCTCGAAGCGTTCAACGACCGGCCGGTCATCTTCGAGCCGGACCAGATGGCCAGGGCCGGCGTCTTCGTCGGCATCGACCCCGAAGGGCGGCTTTCTGTCGATCGGGGCTATGTCCGACCGGAGGACGAGGCGCCTGCGGCCGCTTGCGAAGGCGAGCGGGGCACCAGTGCATCCTTGAATGAAGGGCAGGAGCCCGGTGCGTCCGTCCAGCGCACGACGATTTCGCTCGCCGGTGAATCGAGCGAGACGGACGAGGATGGAGAGGATGCGGCAAGGCCGTTGCCGGATCGGCTCATCACCGAACTGACGGCGCATCGTACGTTGGCATTACGGGATGCGCTGGCAGAAAATCCGGCAATCGCGTTCCAAGCGGTGCTGCACAATTTCGTGCTGACAGCCTTTTACCGGTACGGATCGTCCGGCTCGTGTCTGGAGATCGGACTTCGCACGCCGACCTTTCCCGCTCAAGCCCCGGGGCTCAGGGAAAGCGCATCTGCCAAGGCCGTTGAGGCCCGGCACGAGTCCTGGAAGGCACGGCTGCCCAAGAGTGAGAACGATGTGTGGGATGCGCTCACGGTCCTTGACGGTGCCGCACAGGCATCCTTGTTCGCTCACTGTGCGTCATTTGCGGTCAACGCCGTCCATGAGCCGGCCAACCGTTACAATCAGGGCCGTGTCTCTGCTCACGGCGTCGGCTCTCGGCTCGGCCAGGCCGATGTGCTGGCGCGCGCCGTCGGCCTCGACATGGTTCAGTCTGGCTGGAGACCGACCGTCGACAATTATCTCGGCCGCGTCACCAAGCCTCGTATTCTGGAGGCGGTGCGGGAGGCACGAGGTGAATCGTCCGCCCAATTGATCGATCACCTGAAAAAGACCGACATGGCCAAGGAGGCCGAGCGTCTTCTCGATGGTTCGGGCTGGTTGCCGGAGCTGCTGCGTCTCGTCGACGCCACCGCCGCGCCGGTCGAACAGGAGGCGGAGGCTGGCCCACTGCCCGAATTCCTCGCCAACGCGGGGCAGGAGGACGGCGGCGACGGCGACGCTGAACCACAGCTCGATGCCGCCGAATGAAGCCCTTTATCGCGGGACGGCTCCGGCCGTCCCGCACGGCTTCCATCGCAATTCTCATCCCGCGCCCGGCTTCGTGCCGGGCTTTCGGTTTTCCAAGGAGGCACAAATGGCCGATGACGATAGCTCGACCGTCGTCCAGCAGACGATCCCCGAAGCGGACATGAGCCTGCTTTGGAACGATTGCTGCTCTCTCGCATCTTCGATGCCGAACGTGACGGCGAGGGCTGGTATTTCTTTTCAGAAGTCGGACCGACCGACATGATAACGCTTGAGCGCGCGAAGCTCGAAGCCGCGCTCGCAGCGTCCCCAATGGCCGGCTCGAACGTCGCGAGCAGCATCGTCAGAGAGCATCTGGCAAAGCGTGCGGCCGGCGAACCGCCGTCACACGACGTCGAGCTCGATCTTACGACGACATCGTGGGAGTTCATCATTCAGGACATCGTGCGGCGCTCGCCGACGCTGGAGTGTGTATCGGCCGTTTCCTCCTTTGCTTGTTCGCGGATGCGTGCGACGGTTTTGGCGGCGCGGTCGTTGTGATCTCGGCCAATCAAATCCTCGGCAAGTCCACCTACGATCTCCTCGAGGAGTTCATCGCTCAGGTCACGCCGTAAGGCCGGCCGGTCGCCCTCGCACTGCCCGGCAATGCGTTTCGTCCTGTCGACGCCCGAATGCCGTGGCGCGGCGTGAGGACGGCCGCGCGATGAGAGGCAGAGAGCGGCCGGGACGGGGTTTGAGCCGGCGCGGTCCAGAGAGAGCGCCAGCCGGATCGACCCGTTCCCGCTCTCCGAAAGACATCCTGCCATGACCGAATCTCTTACCGGCGGCGCCGCCGCCACGCTGCGCTCGATGCGTGCCGTTGCAAGTCTCACCTCCGCCGCCCTCCGCGCCGCGCAGCAGCTCCTGACCGAGCTCGAACGCGGCCATCGCATCGATGCCGCCGTCCTGCGCGGCGCCATGGAGGCGGCCTTCGGCGCCTCGGATGCAGCCGGCGCCTGGAACTGGAAGACCGCCTATGATGCCTGCGAGGCGGCGACCGTTCTATTCCTGCGCAAGTTCGGCCCGGCCATGCGCGCCAAAGCGGGCTCGACGGCCGCTATGCTGCCGATGCTCGCGAGGATCGCGAGCTGTCTGCCGACCCATACGCGGCGCTCCGAGGACAGCCAGGCACTTCAACAATTCTCGACGCCGATTTCACTTGGCCTTGTTGCATCTATGGCGGCGGGCGTAACGCCCGCCGATCGCGTGCTCGAGCCCTCTGCAGGGACGGGCCTGCTCGCTACCTTTGCCGAGCTTTCGGGCGGCGCCTTGGTGTTGAACGAGTTGGCCGAGGCCCGCGCCACATTGCTAGATCACCTCTTCACCAAGGTTAAGGTCAGCCGTTTCGACGCCGCCCAGATCGATGATCACCTCGATGCGAGCGTCGCCCCAAGCGTCGTCTTGATGAACCCGCCGTTCTCGGCGGTGGCCAATGTCGAACGACCGATGCCGGACGCAGCTCTCCGGCACATCACCTCGGCCTTGGCATGCCTTTGCGACGGCGGGCGTCTTGTCGCCATCGTGGGCGCGAGCCTTGCGCCGGATAATCCGGCATGGACGGAAGCCTTTGTTCGTCTCCAGGAACGCGGGCGGGTCGTGTTTTCTGCCGCCATTGACGGCGCCGTTTACGCCAAGCACGGAACACGAACGGATACAAGGCTGCTTGTGATCGACAAGCTGCCTGCGGCTGATCCGAAGGTCTTTCCTGCTTCATTGGGCATGGCGAGCGATGTCGCCATCTTGCTTGACTGGGTGACCCAGCATGTGCCTCCGAGGTTGCCCATCGCGAGGCCGGTAGCGGTCGGCCTTAGCCGTTGTTATCCGGCAAAGTCGAAATCGAGCGGCACCGTTGCACCGTGTTCACCGTCCTCGTCGGCGAGCGCGGCGCCAGCGGGCTTAGAGCTCAACTACGAGACGGTCGAATGGTCGCCGCCGGAATGCGCCCGACTGACCGATGCGCTTTATGAGGAGTACGGATTGCAGTCGATCCGTATTCCCGGATCGTGCGCGCATCCGACCAGGCTCGTGCAGTCCGCGGCTATGGCGTCCGTCGCGCCACCGAAGCCGACCTATCGTCCGCACCTGCCGTCGCGTGTGGTGACAGACGGACTTCTGTCGGACGCTCAGCTCGAGAGCGTCATTTATGCTGGCGGAGCGCATACCGAGTTGCTGGCGGGCTTCTGGACGGTCGACGCGACATTTGATGTTGTGGCGGCCGCGTGCGAGGACGCCGAGAGCCCCGTCCGCTTTCGTCGCGGCTGGTTCTTGGGCGATGGCACCGGGGCGGGCAAGGGACGTCAGGTCGCCGGGATCCTGCTCGACAATTGGCTCAAGGGCCGCCGCCGTGCGGTCTGGATCAGCAAATCCGACAAGCTGATCGAGGATGCGCAGCGCGACTGGTCGGCGCTCGGCATGGAG
>NZ_LFIQ01000103.1:67413-69046 GCF_001189245.1 Bradyrhizobium pachyrhizi
CCTGCTGGTTACGCCGCTGTCGCGGTTTCCCCAGGGCACGGCGATCCGGCTTTCGGAGGGCATCCTATTTACCACCTATGCCACGCTACGCAGCGACGAGCGTGGCGAGAAGCTTTCGCGCGTCAGGCAGATCGTCGAATGGTTGGGCTCCGACTTCGACGGAGTGATCGTCTTCGACGAGAGCCACGCCATGCAGAATGCGGTCGGGGGCAAAGGCGAGCGCGGCGACCAGGCGGCCTCTCAGCAGGGGCGCGCCGGGCTGAGGCTCCAGCACGCATTGCCGAATGCTCGCGTGGTCTATGTGTCGGCGACGGGCGCCACGACGGTGCACAACCTTGCTTACGCCCAGCGCCTCGGCCTTTGGGGCGGTGCCGACTTCCCGTTCTCCACGCGCGCCGAGTTCGTCGAGGCGATCGAGGAGGGTGGGGTGGCTGCCATGGAGGTGCTGGCACGTGATCTCAAGTCGCTCGGTCTCTACGCCGCCCGCTCGCTGTCCTATGAGGGCGTCGAGTACGAGCTCGTCGAGCACCAGCTGACGCCGGAGCAGGTTCGCATCTACGACGCCTATGCTGGCGCGTTCAGCATCATCCATAACAACCTCGATGCGGCAATGCGGGCCGCCAACATCACCGGCGAAACCGGAACGCTGAATCGGCAGGCAAAATCCGCCGCACGGTCCGCCTTCGAAAGCGCCAAGCAGCGCTTCTTCGGGCATCTGTTGACCTCGATGAAGACGCCTTCGCTGATCCGATCAATCGAGCGCGATCTCGACGCCGGCCATGCTGCCGTGATCCAGATCGTGTCGACGGGCGAAGCGCTGATGGAGCGCCGGCTCGCCGAGATCCCGACGGAAGACTGGGGCGACGTCCAGGTCGACATCACCCCGCGCGAGTATGTGCTCGACTATCTCGCCCATTCCTTTCCGGTTCAGCTCTACGAGCCCTTCACCGACTCGGAGGGTAATCTTTGCTCGTGGCCTGTCTATCGCGATGGTCAACCGGTCGAGAGCCGGGATGCCGTTGCCCGCCGCGATCGCTTGATCGAAAAGCTCGCCTCGCTGCCGCCTGTTCCCGGGGCGTTGGATCAGGTCATCCAGCGTTTCGGCACCGACATGGTCGCCGAGGTGACCGGCCGCTCGCGCCGCATCGTTCGCAAGCACGACCGGCTGGTGGTCGAAAATCGCGCGGGCTCGGCGAACCTCGCGGAAACCTCGGCCTTCATGGATGACGTCAAGCGCATTCTCGTGTTCTCCGACGCGGGCGGCACGGGAAGGAGCTATCACGCCGAACTGTCAGCCCAAAATCGCCGGTTGCGGGTCCATTACCTGCTCGAGCCCGGCTGGAAGGCCGATGCCGCGATCCAGGGGCTTGGCAGGACCAACCGGACCAATCAGGCGCAGCCGCCGCTGTTTCGTCCCATCGCAACCGACGTGAAGGCCGAAAAACGCTTTCTCAGCACCATTGCCCGCCGGCTCGACACACTGGGTGCCATCACACGCGGTCAGCGCCAGACCGGAGGGCAGGGCCTGTTCCGGCCGGAGGACAATCTCGAAAGCCAGTACGGCCGTGATGCCCTGCGTCAACTGTACGTGCTGCTCGTGCGAGGCAAGGTCGACGGCTGCTCGCTCGAGAGG
>NZ_LFIQ01000103.1:69056-72906 GCF_001189245.1 Bradyrhizobium pachyrhizi
GACCGGCCTGAAACTGACTGATGCCAATGGGCTGAGGGACGACCTCCCGCCGATCACGACGTTCCTCAATCGCTTGCTGGCGCTCACCATCGACTTACAGAACATCCTGTTCACCGCATTCGAACAGCTCTTGACGGTGCGGATCGAAGGCGCGGTTGCGTCCGGCACCTACGACATTGGGCTGGAAACGCTCCGCGCCGAGAGCTTTGTCGTCGCCGACCGGCGGACGATCTACACCCGTCCCGGCACTGGCGCCGAGACCCGGCTGCTCACCATCATCCAGCGACAGCGCAATCATCCCATCAGTCTCGATGACGCTCTGCCTCGCCTTTCCGACCATCACGCGATCCTGTTGCTCAATGAGCGCTCGGGCCGCGCTGCCGTGCAGCTTCCGGCCCCGAGTTTCCTGCTCGACGACGGCGAGATCGAGCGGCGCATCCGTCTGGTACGGCCGATGGAGCACCATAGCGTCTCTCTCAACATGATGGCGGAAAGCCATTGGGCCGAAGCGGATCGCGAACGCTTTGCCGCCGCCTGGCTGACGGAGCTCGCCGAGGTACCCGAGTTCACGCAGAGTACGATCCATATAGTGGCGGGCTTGCTACTACCCATCTGGAAGCGGCTGCCGAACGAATCGACCCGCGTCTACCGTCTCCAGACCGATGCAGGCGAGCGCATCATCGGCCGCAAGGTCTCGGCCGGCTGGGTCGCGAACGTCCTTGCGGCGGACGCGCCTTCGCTGACGCCGGCCGCTGCCTTTGCCGCGCTGATGGAGGGACGTGCCGTCCTCGATCTCGCGGAGGGGCTAAAGCTTCGCCGTGTCCGGGTGATGGGCGCAATCCGCATCGAGCTGTCGGGATTCAACGACACCATGCGCGATCGATTGCGGGCCTACGGGCTCTTTGGCGAGATCATCTCCTGGAAGCTTCGCATGTTCGTGCCCACGGACCCGAGCGGAGTCGAGATCCTGTCGAAGGTGCTCGACAGCTACCCGGTCGCGCACGTTGGTGGACGGGAGGCGGCGTGATGCCCCGCGACGCCTCCGAATTGGCACGCCGCCTCGCGCGCGAGGCCGAGGCGGTATGCCGGCACTATCTCTCCAATGGCAAGCGGGCCGGACGGTATTGGGTGGTCGGCGACGTCCACAACACGCCGGGCCGTTCGTTGTTCGTGCGACTGCAGGAATCGCCGAAGGGTTCCGCCGGTAAGTGGACCGATGCCGCGACCGGAGAACACGGTGACCTCCTCGACGTCATCCGCGAAAGTCTGGCCTTGCGAGACTTTCGCGAGGTGGCCGAGGAGGCGAGACGCTTTCTGAAGCTGCCTCGTTCCGAGCGGCAACCGACCCCGGAACTCGTGGGTCCAGCAGTGCCGGCCGGGTCGCAGGAAGCCGCCCGTCGCCTTTTTGCATTGTCGAGCCCAATCGACGGTACAATGGTCGAGGCTTATTTGCAGCGTCGCGGAATAGCCCGCATCCACCATGGCGGCAGCTTGCGCTTCCACCCGCGTTGCTACTATCGACCGGACGAGCATTTGCCGACCGAAATATGGCCAGCGATGATAGCCTGCGTCACGGATCTCGATGGGCGGATCTCCGGCGTGCATCGCACATGGCTCGACCCAGACGGCTTTGATCGCGTCCGGCTCGGCAAGGCTCCTGTCGACACGCCACGACGGGCCATGGGCGACCTGCTCGGCAATGCCGTGCGTTTCGGCCTGGTGGACGACGTGCTCGCCGCCGGCGAGGGCATCGAGACCATGCTGTCGCTGCGCTACGTACTGCCGACCTTGCCGATGACCGCTGCGCTGTCGGCCAATCACCTCTCGGCCATATTGCTGCCGTCTGGGCTACGTCGACTCTACATCGCCCGCGACGCCGATGCCGCCGGAGATGCCGTACAGGCTATCCTGACCCAGCGCGCGGAAGACGCCGGCGTTGAAGCGATCGCACTGTCGCCTCGGCTGGGCGACTTCAATGAAGATCTGCACGTCTTCGGCCGTGAGGCCCTCCAAGCAGCGTTGCGGCTTCAACTCGTACCGGAAGATGTCGCCCGCTTCCTGCATTCGCCCGTGCTGGGAGCGGAGTAAGCCGCGATCGTTCGATCGACCGCGATGGGTCGGTCGTAGATGAGGCCAATGCCGGAAAAGCACGCGACCACGGCCTTCTAGAGGGCGATCGGACGGCAAGCGGTCCGGGCCGGAAATGGCTGCGGCCGGCTATTTTCCGCCGCGCGCAGGCGATGAGAAGGCACGCTAGCGATCCGATCAGCGCGCTTTGCATCGCGAAGCAAAATAGCCGGCCTCCGCCATCCTTCGCTGCCGCTTCGGCCCTCCGCTTCCGCCTACGCCCTGCCGGGCTTCGGCGGACAAGCCGCTTTACGGGTGCCGGCCCGTTCCGCCCGCCGTCTGAGTGATCGCCACGAAGGCCGCGATGGGCGCGGCCAATCCGGCAAAGGACCGCTTCCCATGACCAACCACGACGACATCGAACCGGCGCAGGCCCTGTCTCCGACCGACTACGTCCTGAGCGAATTGCAGCTCTTTGGCTATCGTCCCTTCGACGACCAGCCAGATCCAAGACCTCTTCCCGAGGGGAAGATGATCGCCGGCGCCGTCGTCGATATGTTCGACGCCTTGGTTGCCACTCTGAGCGATACGCGGCTCGAGCCGGACCTCCACGAGCTCCTTTGGTCGACTGTTAACATGTTTCATCGTGCCGTCGAACGCATCGAGCGCCAGCTCGACGACAATGAACAAGCGCAGCACAAGAGCCAGCGAGAGCAGAATGGGTCGGAGGTGCGATCGGTTGAGCTCGAGCGCGTGACCGCTGAGGGCATCACGTTGATCGAACGCCGAAATTGCTTGGAACTGTTCCGCGACCAGGCGATCGAACGATTTGAGGTCCACACCGGATCCTCCTGGCGTCCTCGGTCGGGCTCGTTGGTCAACCACCGCGCGCTCACCGCAGCGATGATCGACTCCCGCGACTTCATCGCCGCCAAGCGTCGTTCCGAGACCGAGGTCATGTTGCCGCAAGGAGCGAAGATCGCACTCACCGGCGGGCTCGACTTCAACGACCACCGCCTCATCTGGGAGCGCCTCGACAAGGTTCATGCCAAGCATCCCGACATGGTCCTGCTCCATGGCGGCTCGCCCAAAGGGGCCGAACTGATCGCCTCCAAATGGGCGGCCACCCGTAAGGTGCCCCAGATCGCATTCAAGCCCGACTGGACGAAGCACGCCAAGGCGGCACCCTTCAAGCGCAATGACGCGATGCTCGAACTGTTGCCGATCGGCGTCATGCACTTTCCGGGTACAGGGATCCAGGACAACCTCGCCGACAAGGCGAAGCGTTTCGGCATCCCCGTTTGGCGGTTCGGCGGCGCGTGAGCGCCGTCTTGTCGCCTCCAAACCATCAAAGCGGAGTTGTGCGCGCCGCAACTCCGCCTCGTTCAGAGTTTATATCCGAAGTTGCGCCGTGGTGGTGGTGGAAGGCGCAACTTGCAAATCCATGCAATGGAGCCGCCACCATGCCCGCCCTCGGGCTTGTTCTCAACGCACTCGGCATCGGTTTGTTCTGCTGGGCGGTGTTCGCGCTGGCAGTGTATGCCTTGCCGTTTTTGGTCGCGCTCAGTTTCGGGATGATAGCGTTTCATGGTGGCGCCGGCGTCATCGGCGCGCTGCTCGTCGGAATTGCCGCCGCCGCGCTGACACTTGCCGTCGGTGAGGCCGCCTTCGCGGTTACCCAATCGGTGGCTCTGCGTCTCATGATCGCGACCATATTCGCCGTTCCTGCTGCCATCGCCGGCTACAATGTGGTGTTCGCCCTGTCCCAGATCGGGGTGCCGTC
>NZ_LFIQ01000103.1:72916-73178 GCF_001189245.1 Bradyrhizobium pachyrhizi
GGCTTGGGTGCGTTTTGCGTTGGCGGCATGACGTGGACGCGCTTGACTGTCCTTGCTCGCGCAGACCCGCCTGTTCGAGCCGGCCAGACCGGCGGAACAACCATCTCAACCATTCTTGCGGCCGCCACCCACAAAGGATGATCCCGCGTCACTTTCCTCGTCGAACAGGTTCGCCAGGATCGCGATATTGAATGGGTCAGGTGACCGGAGCGAGAGGTAATCGCGCCCCTCCTCGGAGCGCTTCGACCAGGCTGCGCCGATC
>NZ_LFIQ01000018.1 GCF_001189245.1 Bradyrhizobium pachyrhizi
GCCGCCAACCCGAGCGATACGGGTTTTCTTCTGGCAGTCGGGGGGGCACCTTGGCTGACCAGAAGCGTCAATTAGACGCTATGCCGTCTCGATGGTTCCTTGCCCGCCGGGCGTTCAGGGAAAAAAATCCAGCGAGATTCACAGACGTTATTTCCGGAGCCGGGCCTCATTTGGGAGGCTCCTAGCAACGGGGCACGTAATTTTCATTTCGTATTTTTTCGGCCCTGATAACGACGATCGCTGCTTCTCGGCGGACAGCGGTTCGGCGATCCGACTTGGCCCCAGCATGATCCGGATGCTGGGGCCTTTTCGATTAGGAACGAAG
>NZ_LFIQ01000019.1 GCF_001189245.1 Bradyrhizobium pachyrhizi
TCGCTGCGCCGGTTCTTCTCCTGCGCGCGCATGAGAACCAGTTGGTCCCGCCGTTTTGCAAGCCCTGCCAAAGCGTTGCGGGCGGGATTGGCGGCCCGCTCGGTTGCCGGCTGCATGACCCGGCCAAAGGCCGCCAGCATCCGTGCATCGATCGGATCGGTTTTGGCAAGTTGGCCGCTGGCCCGCGCAAAATCGCGAGCTCGAGCCGGATTGATCCGAGCGAAGCGGACACCGGCCTGGCTTAGGGCCTCGCGAAGCGCGAGGTCATAGGCGCCCGTGGCCTCGAAGACGACCAGCGCATCGCATCGCCAACGCGCCACCTGCTGTGTGATGGCCTGTGCCGCGTTGGCGATGCGCCTGGACACGCCGTCAGCTTCATCAAA
>NZ_LFIQ01000020.1:0-15429 GCF_001189245.1 Bradyrhizobium pachyrhizi
CCCTGTGGTTATGGGTCCCGGCGTTCGCCGGGACGACGGTTGGGCATTCGCTTGAACTTGACGCTCTTGCCGTCGGCCTGGCGGGTGGCGATGTAGCCGGCCTCGAGGCAGGCCTCGCGCTGCGGCATCCTCTCCTGCGGGCTGCGCAACGTCTCCCACCACGAGGCCCGGTGCGCGGCGCGCGGCAGTGCCGCATCGATGATCGCCTCGATCTCCTCGAAGGTCAGCACGAATTCAGGCAGATGCTGCTTCTTCAGATAATCCCGCAATGCGTCGTAGTCGTTCACAACGTCCTCGATGACAAAAGTCCGGCAACCACCCGTTAACCCATTCGGCGGCCGCTGTCGCCATTTAAGGCGACAACAAGATTTCCCGTTGCATGACGACGCATTGGAGCGGGACATGTCATTTCGACGGGGAAACGACGCAAGGCGGCGCTGGCGGCTATCGGCAAAGCTGCTGATCGCGGCGTCGGTTGCGACCGTCCTCGGCTTTTCCGCGGTCTGCGCCGGCGTGATGTTCGACATGCGCCGCGGCGAGGAGCAACTGGCCCGCCGCACCCTGGAGAATCTGGCGTCGGGCATCGAGGCCGATATCAGCCGCAACATCGAGCTCTACGACCTGTCGCTGCGCGCGGTCGCCAGCAATCTCGAGATGCCGGAGATCCGCAATATCAGCAAGGAACTGCGCCAGCTGATCCTGTTCGATCACGCCGCGACCGCAAAACATTTCGGTGCGATCCAGGTGTTCGACACCAAGGGCAATTTGACCATCGACGCGGCGAGCCTCGATCCGCGGCCGGAGAACCGCAGCGACGAGGAGTATTTCACGGTCCAGCGCGACAATCCCGATGCCGGCCTTTACATCAGCCGGCCGATGCTGCATCGCGGCGCCTACGCCATCGTGCTGAGCCGGCGCATCGTCGACGACGAGGGCCGCTTCCTCGGCGTCGTGGTCGGCTCGATCCGCTTCAGCTATTTCCACGATCTGTTCGGGCGGCTGAACCTCATGCCGGGCGACACCATCACCGTGTTGCGCAACGACCGCACCATCATCATGCGGACGCCGTTCGATCTCGATGTGATCGGCAAGAACCTCGCGGAGCAGCTGGACTGGAAGGCCGAGAACCTGAAGGCGGGCCGCGCCTTCTCAGGCAAGGGCCCGGTCGACGACATACCGCGGCTCTATGTCAGGCGCAGCAGCTCCGGGCCGCTTTACGTGGTGGTCGGCAAGCCGCTCGAAGCCGTTTTCAACCTCTGGCGCACCGAGGCCATTCGCATCGGCGCGATCATGGCGTTTCTGATCCTGTTCGTGCTCAGCGCAACGCTGGTGCTCGCCCGCGAGATCGTCCGCCGCGCCGACGCCGAGGACAAGCTCGAGGAGATGGCGACCACCGACGCCCTCACCGGCCTGAAGAACCGGCGCAAGTTCGACGGCGAGATCGAGCGCGAATGGCGCCGTGCCGGCCGTTACGGCCAGCCGGTCGCGCTCTTGATGATCGATGCCGATCATTTCAAGGCCTACAACGACACCTATGGGCATCAGGCCGGCGACCAGGTGCTGGTCGGGATCGCGATCTGCATTTCGGATGCGGTGCGCCGCGCCGGCGATTGCCCGGCGCGCTTCGGCGGCGAGGAATTCGCCGTGCTGCTGCCCAACATGACCGCGCTCGAGGCCTTCAACCTGGCCGAGACCATCCGCCACAAGGTCCAGCAATGGTGCGCGGGCGAACTGATCACAACAGTCAGCATCGGCGTCGCCAGCATGCGGCCGACCGCGGGCCAGCAATGGTCCGATCTGATCGAGGCCGCCGACAAGGCGCTCTACGCCGCCAAGGCCAACGGCCGCAACCAGTCGGTGCTCGCAACCGTGCCGAAGATCGCGCTGGTGGCGTGAGGGGCCAAGCGGCTGCAAAATGCCGGGCTTCACGCGCAATAGAGTTGAACGCGGAGCTCTCTCCACATCGTCGTCCCTGCGAAAGCAGGGACCCATAATCACAGGGCTTCGTTGTCGAAACGAGCTGTGGCTCCAGCGTTACGCAGCAGCAAGCATCGGTGGTTATGGGTCCCGGGTCGCGCTGCGCTTGCCCGGGACGACACTGAGTTTGTTGCAGCGGCGAGACTGATACACACGCACGCCGCCTCAGCCCCGCCGCTTCTTCTTTGGCTTCTTGCCGAACTTCGGCTTCGCCGACACGTCCGGCCACTGCGTGTGTCCGGCGTGGCTGGACTTGCCTGGATGCTTCTTTTTCTTTCCGAACCGCGGCTCGTCGCCGGATTTCGGCCTGAAGCCTTTTCCGTCCCGATCGGATCGGAACGAGTCCCTGGATTCCTTTTTTGAAGCGTGTTCCTGACGCGAACCGCTCGCGCCTTCGCTCGAAAATGCTCTGGCGTCGCGGTCCGACGTGCCGCGCCGCTTTCCTGCACCCTCGGCGCGCGGCGCGCTGTATCCGACGCCGTCGTCGTCGCGCCAGGGCTTGCGCGCCGGCTTCTCGCGCACCTCTCCCTGCGGCGCGCCCGCCAGCGGCTCGATGCGGATGCTGTCTTCCTTGTCCGGACGCTTGATCTTGACCGCGAAGGAATCCGCGACCCGCGCGGCGATCTCGAACTCGGTGGTCGTATCCATGATCTTGATCGCGCCGATGTCGCGCTTGTCGATGCCGCCACGGCGGCAAATCATCGGCAGCAGCCAGCGGGCTTCGGCATTTTTCCGGCGTCCGATCGCGGCGCGGAACCAGACGGTCGCCTCCTCCATGCCATGACGCGCGGATGACTTGCCGGTCTTCGATCGCGGCCCGGCGGCACGATCATCGCGGCGCGAGGCGCGCTCACCGCGGCGATCGTCGCGGTCCCGACCGCGTCCCTCGCCGGGATCGAGAATGTCTTCGGGCGCAGGCAGCCGCGCGCGGTAGAGCCGGGCGAGCGCTGCGGCAATCGCATCGGGCGCGCGTTCGGCGAGCAAAGCCTGCGCCAGCGCCAGATCGTCTGATGTCGCCTCTTCGGAGAACACTGCATCCTGCAGCAGGCGATCATGGTCGAGCTTGCGGATCTCCTCCGCCTGCGGCGCGGAGCCCCAGACCACATCGATGCCGGCAAGATCGAGCAGCAATTCGGCGCGCCGCCGCCGTGCCGGGGGCACCAGCAGGATGCTGACGCCCTTGCGGCCGGCGCGGCCGGTGCGGCCCGAGCGATGCTGCATGACCTCCGGGTCCTTCGGCAGATCCGCGTGAATGACGAGATCGAGGCTCGGCAGGTCGATGCCGCGCGCCGCGACGTCGGTCGCGACGCAAACCCGCGACCGTCCGTCGCGCAACGCCTGCAGCGCCTGGGTCCGCTCGTTCTGGGTCATTTCGCCCGACAGCGCGGCGACGGAGAATCCGCGCTCGAGCAGCGCCGCCTGCAAATGCCGGACGGCCTCACGGGTGTTGCAAAACACCAGCGCGCTCGGCGCCTCATGGAAACGCAGCACGTTGACGACGGCGTGCTCGACATCGTCGGCGGCTACCCGGATGGCGCGATACTCGATATCGGCATGGCCGCCTTCGTCACCCGCGACCTCGATCCGGAACGCCTGCTCCTGATACTGCTTGGCAAGCGCGACGATGCCGCGCGGAAACGTCGCCGAGAACAGCAAGATGCGGCGGGTGTCCGGCGTGGTCTCGAGGATGAATTCCATATCCTCGCGGAAACCGAGATTGAGCATTTCATCGGCCTCGTCGAGCACGACGACCTTGAGTTCCGAAATGTCGAGACGGCCGCGCCGCAAATGGTCGCACAACCGGCCGGGCGTCCCGACCACGATGTGGGCGCCCTCGGCAAGCTCGCGCTGCTCGCGGCGCGGATCCATGCCGCCGACGCAGGAGACGACGCGGCCGTCGGCGTGTTCATAAAGCCAAGCAAGCTCGCGCTGGACCTGCAAGGCGAGTTCGCGGGTCGGCGCGACGATCAGAGCCAGCGGGGCGGCGGCCGGCCCGAACCGCTCGGCGCCGTCGAGCAGGTCCTTTGCCATCGCCAGGCCGTAGGCAACGGTCTTGCCAGAGCCGGTCTGGGCCGAAACCAGGAGGTCACGGTCGACGGCGTCGGCCGCGAGCACGGCTAGCTGCACAGGGGTCGGTTGATCGTAGTTGCGCTCAGCCAAGGCGCGGGCGAGCGGCGAACTTGTGGTCGGAAAGGGCACGAGATGGGAAACCTTGACTGGTCCGGGCGCAGAACGTCGAGCGGGACGACCTGGAGCTGCGTACCCGGCAAGCGGCACAGCCGCATGACGATTTGGGGTGCTTTACGCCAAGCAGCGCCAAATCGCCATGCCCCATCGCAGAAAAGCTGGTGCGCGGATCAGGCGGGCTGCCCGATCGGGGCCGTAGGGCCGGTCAGCGCGATGGCGGGTGACGGCTTCGCCTGATCCGCAAGACCGTCCGATCGGCGAGAGCCGCCGCTACTTGCCGCCTTGGCGCATCTGAGAGGTTAAGAGGAACGAGAACGGGACAAGCACCGTCGCGGAACTCCCGGATGCGGCATCACTTCGCCTTGAGTGCCTTCTCGTGGCTCTCGAGCGCCGCTGTCATCAGCTTCGGCAATTGCGCGGCATAGACCTCGATGAAGGTGGCATCGCCGCAGGCCTCCGGCTCGCGCGCGGCCTGCTCGGCGATGCGCGCGGCCCTGGCTTCGGATTTCGCGAACATGTGCCAGAACCAGTCCGCGTTCTTGCCGAGTGCCGGCTTGTTCTTCTTGATGACGGCGGCACCGACCGCGCTCATCGCGCTGACGACGCCGGCGCCCAGCGTGCTGATGGCACGCGCGTTGAGGATGTCCTCGCGCCCTTGCGCGGTGGCGTTGGTCGCGGTCGCTCGTCCCTTGGCCGGCATGCTGTGAGCTCCTTCGATCCCTGCGGCGGATGCAGCATCGGCCGCGGAAGTTGAGGAAAGCTCAAGGGGCATGGTTGAAAACCGCTATGGATTTCATTCCGGTTTTATGCGCTTCCGAGCGATCGGACCTGGAGGGGCGTTTTGCCCTCTCCTCCGCACGGGAATCCGTCAGGTGCCGTTACCCTTTGGCGCCGTAGCGGCGGATCAGCTGATCGGCGACATCGTCGAGATCATTGCCGACGACCTGCGGCTGCGGGCCGACGCCGAGGACATCGTTGCCGGGACGCCTGATCAGCGTGGCCTCCCAGCCGGCCGCGACCGCGCCCAGCGTGTCCCAGGTGTGGCAGGCGATCAGGCAGAACTCCGAGGGCTTTGCCCCGAGCTCCTTCTCGACATAGCCATAGGCCTGGCGTGACGGCTTGTGGTGCTTGACGCCGTCGGCGGAGAAGCGCCGCTCGAACAGATCGACGATGCCGCCATGGGTCAGCTGCCGGGTCTGTACTTCGAGCAGATTGTCGGTCAGCGTGAACAGACGGAAACCCGCGGCGCGCAGCTTGCGCAGCGCGCCGGGCACTTCGCCGTGCGGCGGCATGGTGGAGAATTTCTCGGTCAGCTCCTGCTTGTCGGCATCGTCGATCCTGATGCCGCGGGTGTCGGCCAGCATCTTCATGACCGCGGCGCCGATATCGGTGAACGGCACGTAGCACCCCGCGACGGTAAGCGAGGCCGAGTACATGATGAAGTTGGCGAACCACAGCCGCATCGCGCTCTTGTCGTTGAAGATGCGCGCGAACACCGGCTCCATGGTCTCGAGGTCGAGCAGGGTTTCGTTGACGTCAAACACGATCAGGGGAAGTGCCGCCATTTTGTTGGCCTCCGTTGGTTGGTCTTTTTGCTGGTCTCAGCCCCTTTCCTTCATCCGGCTGCGGTGCGCGGCCTGCTTGGCGCGGTTGCCGCAGATCGCCATGCTGCACCATCGGCGCGCACGCGCCCGCGTGTGGTCGGCGAACATCAGCGTGCAGGCCGGGCCCTCGCACGCCTTGATGTCGGAAAAGCTTTCCTCGCAGACGACCCTGGCCATCGTTTCCCCGATCGGCAGCAGCAATGTTTCGGCCGAGCGCCAGCGCCGCGTCCGCTCCAGCGCGAAACCGTCATGGCCGTCATCGCCGTCCCTGTGGCGATGCGCCACGATCTTGCTGAACGCCTGATCGCTTTCCAGCAGCCGGTTCAGCGGCTCGAGCTCCTTGAGCGCGCGAGGCGCCAGCGGCCGGCCCATATGCTCGCGCACGAAGCCGCGGAACCATTCGCGCAGATCGCGGGCCTGACCGGCGACATCGTCGAGCTCGCCAGGCGTCGCGTGCGCCTTGATCTCGTCGAGCACATCGGGCGGCACCAGCTGCGCCTGCGCGAGCCAGCGCAACAGGCCGTCGCCGTCGCCGATCCAGTCGACCGGCGTATCGACCGGGGTCGCGATCGAATTGATGAAATCGAGGCCCAGGCTGTCTGCGATGAACATCGCGGGCGGATGGGATTGCACGGTGACGCCCTCCTGGCGGCTTCCTCAGTCGCGCCAGTAGTAACCTTATAAAATCCATTTGACAAGTTACGCACATTGGATCACAAGCGTAGTAACCTATCAAAATGTATTTTAGCGGTTACAGCCGGAATCGGCCTGAAACGAGGGAGCGGATAATGTCGAACAAGGATGTCAGGGTGGTGCTTGCGCATGGCGCGTGGGCCGATGGCTCGAACTGGGCGCGGGTGATCACGGCGCTCGATGCAGAGGGCATCATGGCGGTGGCGGCGCCGCTGCCCCTCACCTCGCTCGCCGACGACGTCGCGGCGCTGAATAGCACCCTGGACCGCGTCGCGGGCCCGGTGGTGCTGGTTGGTCATGCCTATGCCGGCGCCGTGATTGCCGAGACCCGCTCGCCGCGCGTCAAGGCGCTGGTCTATGTCGCGGCGCTGGCGCCGGATGAAGGCGAGACGGTCGCCGACGTATTCTACCGCCGGCCGCCGCATCCGTTCGCGCCGAAGCTCGCGCCCGACGCCAATGGCCTGATCTGGCTGCCGGAGTCCGCTTTCGCAGCGGCGTTCGCGCAAGGCGCGCGGTCCGAGGACCTCGCGGTGCTCGCCGCGGTGCAGCGGCCGATCTCGCCGGCCTGCATCACCGTGCCGGTCGGTCGCCCGCTGTGGAAGGACGTCCCGAGCTGGTTTCTGGTCGCCGAGGACGACCGGATGATCGCACCCGAGACTCAGCGCGGCATGGCGGCGCGGATGCAGGCGACCGTGCGTTCACATCCCGTCGATCACGCCCCCATCGTCACCGCGCCGAAGCTCGTCACCGACATCATCCGGGAAGCGGTCGAGAACGTTACAGAGCACTGACCTCTTCCCACGATTTCGGACAGGAGAGCTGCCATGCAGGAGAAACGTCTCTCGGCCGACCGGCTCGGCGCGTTTTCCGATGCGGTGATCGCCGTCATCATTACGGTGATGGTGCTGGAGCTGAAGCCGCCGGAGGGCTCGCGATTCGCCGACCTGTTGCCGCTGTGGCCGACCGCAATCAGCTACGCCGCAAGCTATCTGTTCATCGCGGTGATCTGGGTCAATCATCACCATCTGCTGCATCTGGTGCGGCAGCCGACGCCGCGGCTGATCTGGCTGAACTTCGTGCATCTGTTCGCGGTCTCGCTGCTGCCGTTTGCCACCGCGTGGGTCGCGCGATCGCACATGGCCGCCGCGCCGGTAGTGGTCTATGCGGTGATCTTCCTCTTGATCGACCTCGCCTACCTCGCCTTCGAGCGGGCCGTGCTGGCGCAGGCGGACCAGAGCCTGATCTCCGAGCGTGTGCGGACATGGACGCAGCGCCGCACCTTGCTCGCCGTGCTGGTGTTCGCGGCCGGCGCCGCCATCGCCCCGTTCATGCCGCTGCTGGGCTTTGCCACCGTGTGCTGCGCCCTGCTGCTCTATCTGCGTCCCGAAGCGATCAGCGGGCTCGCGAAGCAAATCAGATCCTAAGTCTCAGTACTCACCAACGCACGACCACAAGGAGTGACAGATGTCTCAGGTCAAATACCGCACCGCCGATGTCGACGGCTTTAACATCTTCTATCGCGAAGCCGGTTCGCCCGGCGCGCCAAAGCTGCTGCTGCTGCACGGCTTCCCGAGCGCCGGCCACATGTTCCGCGATCTGATCCCGCAGCTCGCGGACAAATTCCACATCGTGGCGCCGGATTTGCCCGGCTTCGGCCAGTCGGACATGCCGCCGCGCGACAAGTTCAACTACACCTTCGACAGCATCGCCGGCGTCATCGATCGCTTTACCGAGGTGATCGGCTTCGATCGCTTCGCGGTCTATGTGTTCGATTATGGCGCGCCGACCGGCTTCCGCCTGGCGGTCAAGCATCCGGCGCGGATCACGGCGATCATCTCGCAAAACGGCAACGCCTATGAGGAAGGTCTCAGCGACGGCTGGACCCCGATCAAGGCCTATTGGAAGGACCCCTCGCCGGCGAACCGCGACGCGCTGCGCGCCTTCCTGACGCCGGACACCACGCGCTGGCAGTACACCCACGGCACATCGGATCCGGCGGCGGTGTCGCCGGACGGCCAGAACCTCGACAACTACTACATGGCGCGGCCCGGCGCGCACGACGTGCAGCTCGATCTGTTCGGCGACTACAAGAGCAACGTCGCGCTCTACCCGGCCTTCCAGACTTACTTCCGTACCCACCAGCCGCCGTTCCTCGCGGTGTGGGGCAAGAACGACCCGTTCTTCCTGCCGCCGGGCGCCGAGGCGTTCAAGCGCGACAATCCAAAAGCCGTCGTCAAATTCCTCGACACCGGCCACTTCGCGCTGGAGACGCATGCCGCCGAGATCGCGCAAGCCATTCGCGAGTTCCTGAGCCGCTGACTCGAGCGCGCCGATCCATCGGGGAATGCACATGACCACATCCGTCGCCATCGTGACCGGCGCCAGCTCCGGCATCGGACACGCCACCGCGCTGCGGCTCGCGCGGGATTTTTCCGCCATCGTCCTCGTCGCGCGCAGCGGCGAGAGGCTGCGCGAGGCAGCTCAGGAGATCGAAAGTCGCGGCAGCACTCCGTTGGTGCTCGAGCTCGATCTTGCCGCGCCTGATGCCGCTGACGAAATCGTCAAGGCCACGCTGGATCGCTTCGGCCGCATCGACACGCTGGTCAATGTCGCCGGCGCAGTGGCGGGGCTCGATTTGTTCGAGCTGACCGATGCGCAATGGGACGCCGGCCTCGCGCTCAAGTTTCACGGCGCCAGGCGGCTGACGATCCGCGCCTGGAACGCGCTGAAAGCGTCGCGAGGCGCCGTCATCTTCACGTCAGGCAATGCCGCCATGCTGCCCCGCACCGGCGCCGCCGCAGTAGGCACGATCAACGCTGCGATCGAGGCACTTGCAAAAGCCTTCGCCGAACGCGGCATCGACGACGGCGTGCAGGTGAACTGCGTGTCGCCGGGCGCCGTGATGACCGGACGCCGCCTTGCGATGCTGGAGAAGGCCGCGGCGGCCAGGCAGGTCGATATCGACACCGCCAAGGCCGGCTTCCTCAGGCAGGCCGGCATCAGGCGGTTCGGCGCGCCGGAGGAGATCGCCGACCTCGTCGCCTACGCCGTGTCGCCGCCGGCGCGCTGGATGACCGGCACCGTGCTGCGCATGGATGGCGGCGAGATCAGGACGGTGTCGCCCGAGCTGGTGTCGATGCGCCCGTGATCACTTCGGCCCCCTGCGCGGGTACATACTTACGGTAAGTCAAGGCTAACGCTCGGTTCCAAATGAAACGGCGCGGCTTCGATCGAAGCCGCGCCGTTCAAGTCGTCTTGCCGCAAGTGCAGGCGCTTAAGCGCCCGTCACGCGCCAGATCACGTTGCCGACGTCGTCGGCCACCAGCAGCGAGCCGTCGGGGCCGAGCGCGACGCCGACCGGGCGGCCGTACGACACCTTCTCGTCGGGCGCGAGGAAGCCGGAGAGGATGTCGCGCGGCGGCCCTGCGGGACGGCCGTTCGCGAACGGCACGAACACCACCTTGTAGCCCGATAACGTCGAGCGATTCCACGAGCCGTGCTGGCCGATCACCATGCCGTCGGGGAATCCCGGCAGCGTGCCCTGCGGCATCCAGCACAGGCCGAGCGAGGCGGTGTGGCCGCCGAGCGCGTAGTCTGGCTGGATCGCCTTGGCGACCATCGCCGGATCCTGCGGCACGCGATCGTCGACCGTCTTGCCCCAGTAGCAATAGGGCCAGCCGTAGAAGCCGCCGTCGCGTACCGAGGTCAGATAGTCCGGCGGCGTCTCGTCGCCGAGGCCGTCGCGTTCGTTGACGACGGTCCACAGCACATTGGTGGTCGGCTCCCACGCGATGCCCACTGGATTGCGCAGGCCGCCGGCGAAGATGCGGCTGGTGCCACCTGCGAGATCGAGCTCGTAGATCGCGGCGCGGCCTTCCTCGACGTTCATGCCGTTCTCGGCGATGTTGCTGAGCGAGCCGACACCGGCATAAAGCTTCTTGCCGTCGGCGCTCGGCAGCAGGCTGCGCGTCCAGTGCCCGTCGGGCTTGAAGCTGACGAGCTTGCGTCCCGGCGCGGTGATGCGATCGGCGCCCGCGGTGTAGGGAAACGCCACCACGCCGTCGGTGTTGCCGACATAGAAGGTGTCGCCGACCAGCGCCATGCCGAACGGCTGGCTCAACCCCTCCATGAAGGCGCCGCGACTTTCGGCGACGCCGTCGCCATCGCGGTCGCGCAGCAGCGTGATGCGATTGGCGCTGACGCCGAGCGCCGCGGCGCGCCGCATCGTCGCCTGCATCGCGTAGTGGAAGACGCTGCGCGGCTTTCCTGCGATCTGCGTCGCCTCCGCGATCAGCACGTCGCCGTTGGGCAGCACGTTGATCCAGCGCGGATGATCGAGCCCGGCCGCAAAGGCGTTGACCTTGAGCCCGGGCGCGGCGACCGGCTTCTGGTCCCTGTCCCAGCCCCGCGCCGTTGGCATCTTGAGCGTCGGGATCGCGCCCTGCGGTTTGGCCTCCGGGATTTCTGGCGCGCTACCCCAGGCCGGCGCGGGCTGCGCGCCCTGCATCCGCCGCCACGCCAAGGCGCCGGCCCCGATCGCCGCGACGACGCGGGCAAAAACTCCAGACGTGCTCATGAACTTCCCCTGTATTTGCGCCGTGTTAGCGCGCCTTGCCGGCCGGCCGCGCCCCCTGCAGCATTCGCATAATGCCGGCCCTGATGACAGTAGTTATACGATCTTCGCAGCCGCGCACGAATCGGGGAGACTGGCCGCACGCTCCCTTGTCAGGGCGCTTTCCTCCCTGAGACCTTGCCCGCCGCAGTGGCGGGCTTCCTTTTACGAATCGCCCCGGGTTTTCGAGGCGCCGCTCGCGCATTCGCCGTTATAGCCATATAAGCATAACGGGCCGGCGACGGATGCATCCTGCCCGGCAGTGCCCTCCCGGAGCACAAGCCCCTTCACAAGAACCTGATCCCACGCTCGCGCAGATTTGCCTTTGCGAGATGCATGGCAGATCAGGAACGCCGCTCCATGGCGGTCGTTGGTCGGGACACCAGCAAGGAGAGTGTGAATGCAACGAAAGACCAAGATATTGTCCCTCGCCGCGGCGTCCCTGATCGCAACAACGGCAGGCGCGTTCGCACAAGGCTATTATCCTTACGGGAACCCTGGACCGAGATACTATGGCGGCCCCCGCTATCAGGCCGTGCAGCCTGACGTGATGTACTCTCCGGCGGAGCCAGGCTGGTACGGTTCATTCAACGGCACCAACCACCCGACGCCGAGCTCGACCCAGGGCGACGTAGGTCCTGAAGGGAACAACAACGGTACGCTGACCGGCGTGTACAGGCGCTGGTAGGCCCGCGAAATTGAGGCCCGTCGCTCGCTTGAGCGACGGGCTTTTTTGCTGTTCCACGCTCACTTGTGCAAAACGTGAGTACGTGAGGTTCGACTTTTCCGCTGAGGCGTTACTTCACCATAGCGCCGTAGACGATGTCCTGCACATTCTCGCGATAATATTTGCGCAGCTCGCCCGGCGCCGCGGTTCCCACAACGACGACAAGGCGCTCCTTCGGATCGCAGAAGAATTGCGTGCCGTACGCGCCGTTCCAGGTGAACTCGCCGGGATTGCCCGGCACCGACGCCAGCCCCTCGCCGGTTCGCACTGCGACCGACAGCCCGAAGCCGAAGCCGCCGCGATGCGGTTCGACCGCCGCGACGTTGTTCTTGATCTCTGGCCCGAGATGGTTCGACATCATGTGATGCACCGTCTTGGGGCTGAGGATGCGCTTGCCGTCGAGTTCGCCGCCATTGAGCAGCATCTGCCCGAAGCGCAGATAGTCGCCGACGGTGGCGAACGAGCAGGCGCCACCGCAATCGAACCTGGTCGGCGTATCGAGCAGCTTGATGGCTTGCGGCTTGCCGGTGAGCGGATCGTTGGGGAACGGGCGCGCCAGCCGCGCGCGCTGCGCATCGGCCGGGTGGAACGTCGCATCCTTCATGCCGAGCGGCTTCCAGACATTGGCCGCGAGATAATCGCCAAGCCGCTGGCCGGAGACCTTCTCGACCACGGCGCCGAGCACGTCGATCGAGAAGCCATATTCGAACTCGGTGCCGGGCTGGTGCACCAGAGGCAGCTGGGTGATGCGGTCGATGAAGGCCGCCGTGTCGCCCTCGACCGCCGGCGCCGTGCCGTCGGGATAGAGCCGCGCCAGCGCGCTCGAACTGTCGGGCCGGCCGCCATACATCAGGCCGGAGGTGTGGCGATAGAGATCGTGGATGAAGATCGGCTGCGCCTGCGGCTCCATCTTCAGCGAGCCGTCCGCTTGCTGCACGCCGACCTTCATGTCGGCGAACGCCGGATAGAACTCGGCGACCTTGGCCTGCAGCGGCAGCTTGCCCTGCTCCATCAGCGTCAGGCCTGCAACCGCCGCCATCGGCTTGGTCATCGACGCCAGCGCGAACACCGCATCGATCGGCATCGGCGTGCCCTTCACCGGATCGAGCTGGCCATATGCCTTGTAATACACGAGCTTGCCGTCGCGCGCGATCGCCACCACGGCACCGGGCACGCGCTTGGCCGCGATCTCGCGCGCGAAGAAGTCATCGAGCCGCGCCAGCCCCCGCTCCGAGAAACCGACCTGGTGCGCCGATGTTTCCGGGAGCGGCGCGGCGCGGGCGATGCTGAAAGCAAAGCTAGTGGCGGCGGCAGCCGCGGCAATGACGATTTTTCTCATTGTTTCCTCACCGGGGACCGCGGGCGATTTGTTATGGCGTTCGTTGCCCGCAGCTCGCAGGATTAGATCACGCCGGCAAGGGCGACAAGACTTCGCGGCGCGCGGCCGCGTCACGCAGGGCATGCCTTGCCGGGCGAGGAACGGCTCGACCTCGTGCTCGAACGTCTTCAGCGCGGC
Organism: Bradyrhizobium pachyrhizi; assembly: GCF_001189245.1. Taxonomy (GTDB): domain Bacteria; phylum Pseudomonadota; class Alphaproteobacteria; order Rhizobiales; family Xanthobacteraceae; genus Bradyrhizobium; species Bradyrhizobium pachyrhizi. The sequence continues at coordinate 13,317 of NZ_LFIQ01000020.1, forward strand.
GCCGATCGCCTGGTGCATGTCGAGATATTTGTAGGAGCCGAGCCGGCCGCCGAAAATGACATTCGGCCGCGACGCCGTCATGGCACGGTAGGAGCCGAGCATGGCGCGGTCGGCGGCGGTGTTGATCGGATAATACGGCTCGTCGCTGCGGCCCGCGAAGCGGGAATATTCGCGGTAGATCGTCGTCCGGCCTTGCGCATGCGCGCGCTCCGGATGCAAATGCCTGAACTCGTGGACGCGGGTGAACGGCACCTCGGCGTCGGCATAGTTGATGACCGCGGCGCCCTGGTAGTCGGCGACATCGTGGACCTCGCGCGCGAAGTCGACGGTACGCCAGCCGAGATGGCCGCAGGCATAGCCGAAGAAGCGGTCGATCGGACCGGTATAGACCACGAGCTGCCGCGGATTGATGCGGTCGGCGACGTCGAAATAGTCGACACCGAGGTGGACCGCGATCCTGGGATGACCGAGCATTCCGCGGAAGATCGCGGTGTAGCCGTCGAGCGGCATGCCCTCATAGCGATCGGCGAAGTAGCGATCGTCGAAGGTGAAGCGGACCGGCAGGCGGCCGATGATGTCGGCCGAAAGCTCACGCGGATCGGTCTGCCATTGCTTCTGCGTATAGCCGCGGATCAAGAGATCGTAGAGCGTGCGGCCGACCGAGGCGATTGCCTTGTCCTCAAGATTGCCGATCCCTGCGGCGCCGTGCGCGGCCGCCTCCGCCGCGATCACGGCGCGGGCCTCGTCCGGCGACATGACGCGCCCGAACGCAGCGCACACGGTCGCAAGGTTGATCGGCATCGAATAGACGCGGCCGTTCGCCACCGTGAAGACGCGATGGCGGTAGCCGGTGAACTCGGTGAAGCGGTGCAGATAGCGCCAGACGGTCTCGGAATTGGTATGGAAGATATGCGTGCCGTAGCGATGCACCTCGACGCCGCTGTCGGGATCGAGCTCCGAATAGGCGTTGCCGCCGATATGCGGACGGCGGTCGAGCACGCAGACGGAGCGGCCGAGCCTGCTCGCCACCTGCTCGGCGATCACAGCGCCGAAGAAGCCGGCGCCCACCACAACGACGTCGAAGCCATCAAGCTGCATGCGCTCTCGCCCCTCATGTCGGGTCGCGACGGCGCCCGACGGAGCTTCAACGTGACGACACGGCCGTTTCCGGCGAAATAAATCCGCCCGTCAGGATTATTCCGAGCCCGGAACGGCCGGCTCGGCCGTTCAACTGACAGCATGCAAGGCGACGGAAATGCCCGCGCGAGCAGCCACACCATCGAGCGCGGAGGTCCCATGTCCGTGATCTGCGTCCTGTATTCCAGCAACACCACCTATGACTCGCTGCGCGGCATCCTGGCGATGGCGGCGGCGGAGCTCGACCGGCTCGGGCACGAGGTCAAGATGCTCGATCTGCTGGCGCCGGATTTCTCGGCCCGGCTCAACGCCCTGCTGCCGCGGCGCGCCGAGACCATGGCGCTCGGCTTCTCCGGCATCGGACTCGATATCCACACCAAGGACGGCAGATTGTTCTGGGACGTCGCCCAGATTCCCGTCTTCACCTGGTTCTGCGATCACCCCTGCTATTTCGCCAGGCGTCACGGGCTCGAGAGCCGCTACACCGCGCATGGTTACGTGTTTCCGGACCATGCCGCATTCAACCGCGATCATCTGGGAGCCAACGGCGCCGTGTTCGCGACCCATATGGGTATCCCCAATCCCGGCTTCTTCGGCGGCCTGCCGCCGGAGAAGCGCAACGGCCGGCTGGTCTTCGCCAAGTCCGGCTGGAATCCGCTGGCGCTCGAGCGCGGCTGGCGCAAGACGATGCCGCCAAAACTGTTCGCGCTGCTGTTCGATGCGATCGCCGAGGCGCGCGGCAAGACCTGCGGCGCATTTCCGAAGATCATCGTCGACGTCGCCGAGCAGCATCTGGTCTATCTGAAGCCCGGCGGCGACCTGTTCAACGTGATCCTGACCCGGCTCGACAACTACACGAGGGGCATGCGCACCCGCGAGGTGGGCGCGGTGCTCGCCGACTATCCGGTCGACTTCGTCGGCGGCGGCTGGAGCGATCTCGACGTCAGCGGGCGTCCGGCCCGCGTGCTGGGCGCGA
>NZ_LFIQ01000020.1:15439-18432 GCF_001189245.1 Bradyrhizobium pachyrhizi
GCGGTGCGCGAAGGCCTCGGCAGCTACCTTGCCGCGGTCTCGCTCAATCCCAATATCGACTTGTCGGTGCATGACCGGGTGTTCTTCGCGCTCGGCGCCGGCACCGTGCCGGTGTTCGACGCCAACCGCTTCTCGGCCGCGGAGATGCCGCATCTCGCCCGCTTTAGCTTCGGCCAGGACACGACCAGCATCGCCGCCGCCGTCGAGGCCGTGCTGGCCGATCCGTCAGCGGCGCAGGCGGCGGCCGCGACCACCTTGCGCGAGCTTTATCCGCGCTTCTCGATGCAGCGGTCGGTGCAGGACATCCACGAGATCACGATGTCGATCGCGGGCGCCGCCGGCGCCAGTATGTTGCCGGCCGAGCCGGTGCCGGCCGGCGTCTGGACGCCGAAGCAGGCGGCCTGATCGCGCTCCATTTCCGTGGCCGCGTCGCGCCCGCTACGCTACCATGCACCCGTCACCTCCGATCGGGGCCAGCATGAATCGCCGCGCGTTTGTTTCGGGACTGGCCGTTGCCGCGGCGCTGGTGGGCTTCGCCGCGCCGGCGGCGGCCGACGGCAAGCGGGTGGCGCTGGTGATCGGCAACGGCGCCTACCGAAGCGTGCCGGCGCTCTCCAACCCACCGAATGACGCCGGCGATATCGCCACGGCATTGAAGCGTCTCGGCTTCGCGGTGACGCTGATCACCAATGCAGGCTTCGACGAGATGCGGCGCGGGCTGATCGCATTCGGGCGCAATGCCGCCGGCGCCGACATGGCGGCCGTGTACTTCGCCGGCCACGGCATGGAGATCAACGGCGACAACTGGCTGATCCCGGTTGATGCCGACTGAAGCGCGATACTGACGCCGCCAATGAAGCGATCAGCCTGCAAAGCGCGATGCTGCAGGTCTCGAACACCGGAAGTCTCGGCCTCGTCATCCTCGATGCCTGCCGCAACAATCCGTTCGCGGCGAAGATGAGCCGCTCGCTCGCCACCCGCGCTACTGCCGGCAGCGGGCTCGGCCGCATCGAGCCGGTCGGCAATGTGCTGGTCGCCTATGCCGCGCGCGACGGCACCACCGCGCTCGACGGCGACGGCCGCAACAGCCCGTTCGCCGCGGCGCTGCTCCGCAATATCGAGACAACGGGCGTCGAGGTCACCTTCATGTTCCGCAACGTCCGCGACGACGTGATGGAGGCGACGCGCAACGCGCAGCAGCCCTTCGTCTACGGCTCGCTGTCGCGCAAGGCGATCTATCTGGTGGCCGCGCCGCCGGCCGACGCCGCCGCCACGAAACAGGCGAACGCTGCGCCGGCAACCGCCGCATTGTCGGCGCCATCGGCGACGGCAGCCGGCGCGATCGATCCTGCGCTGGTCGGCACCTGGGAGATCATGGTGCCTAATGGTCGCGGCCAGTCGCGCTGGGTCTGGCGGATCATGGCCGACGGCACCTACCAATTCCACGCCGAGCCCTCGCGCGCCGCGCGCCCGCACGAAGGCACCGTCAGCTTTGCCAACGGCCGCTGGACGCTGCATGCGCTGAGAGGACTGAGGAATTACAACGACGGCGGCTCCTACGAGGTCCGTGGCACCATTGCCGTGATCACCGGCAAGCTCGGCACCGGCTATTGGAAACGCAGCGTGGAGTGAGTGGGCGCGGCGCGACGGTGCAGCCGGAAGCGTCGCCCTTTCACAAGTCCAGTTCACCCGTAGCCGGATAGACCACCGTGCCGTCGCCCTGGACGACGGCGCCTTCGGTGAGGCGGGCAGGCTCGAGGCGGCCCTCCCCCATGATGTGGAGGACGGTCTCGCCGGACGCGATGAGATAGTCGGCGACGATGCGGCGGTGGCAGCGCCACCACACGGCTTCCGAGCACATCATCGCGCAGCGTTGCCGGTGCCCTTCCTCGCGCAGATGTTGGAGCGCCGCGTGAAACTGCGGCGACAACGCATAGTCGGCGTAATTGTGAAAACTCTCGTTGCTCCAGAACCCGTTGACGGACGGCGCCACGCTTCGCGCCTTGCCGCGGAGCCCGCCGAGATCGGCCAGATGCTCATACGAGATATCAGCAGCCTTGAGCGACGTGGGCAGCGTGTCCTTGTTGAACTGCGGGTTGGTGCGCGACCGCGGCACCGTTCGGATATCGACGATACGCTCGATATTGGCCACGCCGAGGAGAGCGATGAAATCCTCGAGGCTGCGGGTGGAATGACCGATCGTGAAGAACGGAAGCGCCACGTCTTTGCTAGGCATGATGCAGCGCGCTGCCCTTGTGGGCCGCGACGTGATCGGTCTTGTCGCTCTTGATCTCGTATTGCGGATCGATCTCCGAGGCGCGGTGGGTGTGCCCCTTGTAGTCGAAATCGCTGGTGTGAACCGCGATGATGGTGCCCGAGACGCGGCCGGCCTCGGAATTCCAGCTGACGCGATCGCCGACCTTGAATTTCCTGGCCATGTTCGAAGCCTCCTTCAGGCGCGGAATTGCTCGTACAATACGGCGCCAATCGTCGGCACCGGGAAAGTGCAGCCGGGGCAAGCGAGCCGGCACCGGCCAGGTTCCCACCTCGCGCCTGCCGGAATTTCGCAGAACGGGTTCCGATGCTCAAGCGCGCGATCGAGCATCTCTCGGAGGATGAGCATGAGGAGATGCTCGGCGTTGTCGAGAAGCCTGCCTTGCGCGATTCCGCGCGTCGGCCAAGTGTTGAATGCGCCTCGCCGCAGCCACCGCTTTGATTATGCATTTCGCGCCAGCGTGGCACGCAGTTGAACCAACGGAACGAAGCTCGTTCAGCGGGATTGATCGCGACACCCTTGCAAGGAGTCCGGATATGCGACCAACCAAGGCTTTGCTGGTTCTCAGCTTCATCGCATCTGCAGCAACGATACTTCCTTATGACGCACAAGCCCGCCGCTTCGGAGGGGCCGGCGCTCGATCGGCTCACTTCCATGGAGGAGGAATGCGGCCTGGTTGGCATGGCGGCGGCACGCGATGGCATGCCGGCGGCTGGCA
>NZ_LFIQ01000020.1:18442-41361 GCF_001189245.1 Bradyrhizobium pachyrhizi
TTGGGCGGGCGGTGGCCATTATCGCGGTGGCCGTTACTACGGAGGCGGTTGGGGATGGCCCGGAGCTGCCGCAGCCGGCTTGGCGACCGGCGCAGCCATCGGAGCCGCGACGGCCTATAACTCCTGCTATCAGACGCGAAACGTGTGGAACGGTTACGCGTATGTTCAGCAAAGCGTGAGGGTCTGTTAGGCAATCCCGCGTCTGCGATGACATCTCAGCCGAATTCGAGATCACGGACCCGCCTGATCAACTTGCGCGAGCGAGTTCGGTAACGAGGCCTGCGGCGACATCGCACCGCAATGGGCCGCCTTGCGCCGAAGTCCGCGCGATCCTGATCACCGAAACCGATCAGGATCGTCATCGCGCTCGCCCTAGGGCTTTTCTACCAATTGATACAAAGGCCGGACTTTCCCCGTATGCGCGAAGCCGTCACCGCCGAACGCAGCTTGCGGCTTCGCCGATGGCGAGCGGCATTTTGATCCCTGTCGTGTCGCGTGGCCCATCCTCGGTCGGCACTGCCGCCGCGCTTGTTCCTCCTCGCTGGAGTCATCCTTCGATCTTCCATCAGTCACGTCGATTTGATGCGTCGTGCGAGGCGCGCAGGAACCACTTCCTGAGGTTGCATTTGGTTGAATGCGAGAAGAACCGGGAACGTTCCGGTGTGGCTTTAGCGAGCCCTGTCGCAAGCAAACCAATCTAGGGAGCAACGCATGACGAACCTGAGAATCCTTGGCGCGGCCGTGATCGTGGCCTGCGCAGTCTCCAGCCCCGCATCGGCGCAAGCGGTCTTCTCCAATCCGGCCGCCTGTTCATCTCAATTCGCCAGCGCCAACTGCCTCAACCGAGGAGCCGGGAGCCCGTACGACAGCAGGAGGGGCTATTATCAGCGGCGAACCGCCTATCGCGAACCCGTGGGGCCGGTGGGGGCCGCCGCCGGCGTGGCCGGCGCTGCCGTCGGAACGGCCGCGGCGATCGCGACCGCTCCCTTCGGCGGCTGGCGCAATTCCTACGCCGCGTACGGCACCTACGATCGGCCCGCCGCATATGGCGACTACTACGCCTGGAACGGCGACTGGAGCGCCTACGCCTCGCACAATGGCATCGTCTGCAGGCCCGGTACCTTCTTCAAGGGATCCGACGGACTCCAGCACCCCTGCCAATAGAGCTCGTCCGCGCTCAGGTTAATCTACCCAGGCGGCCTGCAAGGGCCGCCTGCTCCAGTCCTGCCGGTCGCGTCGACAGCGCCTGCGCGGCTGAAGGATCGTGTGCGCGCGAACTGCCTAGTCTGATCGACGACAACATGTGGCGCAGGTTCGCGGCATCGTGAAATCCACAATCGCGGGAGTTATTGGCGGGGAGCTGGCTCCGCTGGGGGACATGCGCGGTTCGTTGGCGATGGGTCCGTTTATCCAGCAAAACAGGCGTCTGGCTACTGACGAGTGATGACCCGCACCCCAGTGGACGGGCCACCTACAGCAAAGTTCGACCCGTCATTCAGGCCGGCCGGCGGATTAACCCTCGCTCCACTGTGGTTGCTGTTGCCGGATGACCGGGTTGGTGCTCCCCGAAGCACGAGGTTGCCGGACGGGGATACTCTATAACCATAACTACTGCCCACACTTTGGGCGAAGGCATCGGTAGTTACCGCAAAAGCGCCCAGCATCAGCGCCGCACCTGCAACAGCAACGACTTTCGTAAACACCGTGGTCTGGTCCTCGTGCGGCGCGTCATCACCGCAGTCCGCGTCGTAGCGTCGCATCATTCCGAACATTCTTGCCAAACCCCTGCGCAAGATTTTGACTTGTTCCAATAAAAAAAGGGGCTGATCCGCAAGGGATCGCTATTCCAAGGGGAGGAGGCAGTCATGACCAAATCAAACAAGGGCAGCACTCCGAACCGCCGCGGCTTTCTCAAGGTCGCTGCTGCGGGGGCCGCCGCGACGGTAGCCGCGCCGAGCGTCGTCAGCGCCCAGGGGCCGATCAGCATGCGCTGGCAAAGCACCTGGCCGTCAAAGGACATTTTCCACGAATACGCCCTCGACTACGCCAAGAAGGTCAACGACATGACCGGCGGCGAGCTCAAGATCGAAGTGCTGCCGGCAGGCGCTGTCGTGCCCGCCTTCGGCCTGCTCGATGCCGTCTCCAAGGGCGTGCTCGACGGCGGCCATGGCGTGCTGGTCTATCACTACGGCAAGCAGACCGCGCTGGCGTTGTGGGGCTCGGGACCAGGCTTTGCGATGGACGCCAACATGCTGCTGGCCTGGCACCGCTATGGCGGCGGCAAGGAGTTGCTCGCAAAACTTTATGAATCGATCGGCGCCAATGTCGTCTCGTTCCCCTACGGTCCGATGCCGACCCAGCCGTTCGGCTGGTTCAAGAAGCCGATCACCAAGCCCGAGGATATCAAGGGTCTGAAATTCCGCACCGTCGGCATCTCGATCGATGTGTATTCGGGGATGGGCGCTGCCGTGAACGCGCTGCCCGGTGGCGAAATTGTAGCTGCCATGGACCGCGGCCTCCTGGATGCGGCGGAGTTCAACAATGCCACCTCCGACCGCGTACTCGGCTTCCCCGATGTCTCCAAGGTCTGCATGCTGCAGAGCTATCATCAGAACGCCGAGCAGTTCGAGATCACGTTCAACAAGGACAAGTACAACGCGCTGCCGGACAAGATGAAGGCGATCATCGCCAACGCGGTGGACGCAGCCTCGGCAGATATGTCCTGGAAGGCGATCGACCGCTATTCTAAGGACTATGTGGAGCTGCAGACCAAGGACAACGTCAAGTTCTACAAGACCCCCGATGCCATCCTGAAGCAGCAGCTCGAGATCTATGACGGCGTGGTGCAGAAGAAGGCGGCAGAGAACCCGCTGTTCAAGGAGATCGTGCAGTCGCAGATCGCGTTCGCCAAGCGTGCGACACAATGGGAGCAGGACACGGTGGTGAACCGCCGCATGGCCTACGATCACTATTTCGGGCCCAACGCCGCCGCCAAGAAACTCTGATGCCGAAATAAACCCGGCAAGGGCGCCGTCCGGACCACCCTCCGGACGGAGCCTTGTGCTATGTTGGGATCGTTTTTATGCCGAACCGTATCACATGAGCGTCCAGAGCTTACTGTACAAGATCGACGGCATCTCGACCTGGGTCGGCAAGGCGACCGCCTGGCTGATGATCGTCCTGATGAGCGTCGTCTGCATCGAAGTGTTCAAGCGCTACGCCGCGAACATGCCGACGGCATGGATCTTCGACGCCGAGAACATGCTGTACGGGTCTCTGTTCATGCTGTGCGGCGCCTATACGCTGGCGCAGAATGCCCATGTCCGCGGCGACTTCCTGTACTCCTCGATGCGGCCGCGCACGCAGGCCACGCTCGATCTTGTTCTCTACTTCGTGTTCTTCATTCCGGGCATCGCCGCGCTGATCTATGCAGGCTATTTCTACGCCGCGGATTCCTGGCACATCAACGAGCATTCCAACGTCACGGCGGACGGCCCGCCGGTCTACCACTTCAAGACCGTCATCCCGATCGCGGGCGCGCTGATCATGCTGCAGGGGATCGGCGAGATCATCCGCTGCATCGTGTGCCTGAAGACCGGCGAATGGCCGAGCCGGCTTGCCGACGTCGCCGAGACCGACGTCATCGGGGAGCAGCTCGCGCACTCTGAATTCGTGGACGAGGAATCGCGCAAGCTCGCCATCGAGGGCGCGGCGCGCATCGATGAAATGGCGCGGCAACGCGGCATGGGCGGGGACCTGAACACATGAGCGATCCCGCGCTCGGCCTGTTGATGCTGACGCTCATCGTCGTCGTCATCATGATGGGCTTTGCCACGGCGTTTACGCTGATGGGCCTTGGCATGTTCTTCGGCTTCATCGCCTTCTACGACCCGTCGCAGAACTGGACGCACAACAAGGTTTTCGAGCTGATGGTCCAGCGCACCTACGGCGCGATGACCAACGACGTGCTGATCTCCATCCCGTTGTTCGTGCTGATGGGCTATGTGATGGAGCGCGGCGCCCTCGTCGACAAGATGTTCTATTCGATCCAGCTCGCCTTCCGCCGCCTGCCCGCCTCGCTCGCGGTCGCGACCCTGATCGTGTGCACGTTCTGGGGAATCGCCTCCGGGCTCGTCGGCGCGGTGGTGGTGCTGATGGGCGTGATCGCCTTCAACCCGATGCTGCGCGCCGGTTATGACGTGAAGCTCGCCTCCGGCGTCATCACCGCGGGCGGCACGCTCGGCATCCTGATCCCGCCTTCGGTGATGATCATCGTCTATGCCGCGGTCGCCGGCCAGTCCGTGGTCAAGCTCTATGCGGCGGCGATGCTTCCCGGCTTCTTCCTGGCGTTCCTCTACCTTGTCTATGTCGTGGGCTGGGCGATGATCAACCCGAAGATCGCCCCGCCGCTGGCGGAGGAGCAGACCCGCGTCAACGTGCCCGAATGGATCAGGAATTTCGCGGCGCTGTATTCGCCGAACCTGTTCGTCGGCCTGTTCCAGGCGCTGCTCTCGCCCGCAAAGGCGAAGACGCTCCAGATCGACGGCAAGCCGATGGGCTATGGCGCGATCGTGCAGAACTTCCTCATTTCGCTGGTGCCGTTCCTGATGACCGCAGCCGCGCTCGGCACGGTCTGGTGGTACGTCGTGATCCACCAGCAGGCCGGCGCCGCGAGCGGAGCCGTCGAAGGCCTGCAGCAGCTTGGCAGCCCGGTCGAGCCGAAGGAGCTGTCGCCCGCTGAAAAGGGACCGGACACCCAGTTCTACGTCTGGTTCGCGATCTCAGTCGCCGTGCTGGCGGCGTGGACGGCGCGCTCTTACTTGCGCATGGACGGCGAACGCTTCGAAGTGTTGAAGCTCTTGACGTCGTCGGTGATGCCGCTCGGCATCCTCACCGTCGTGGTGCTGGGGGTGATCCTGTTCGGCATCACGACCGCGACCGAGTCCGCCGGCGTCGGCGCCGCCGGCGCCTTCATCCTCGCTTTCCACGCCCGCACGCTCGACTGGAAGCGCACCAAGGAAGCGGTGTTCCTGACCGCAAAGACGACCGCGATGGTCTGCTGGCTGTTCGTCGGCTCGGCGCTGTTCTCGGCGGTGTTCGCCATTCTCGGCGGTCAGGCGCTGCTGGAAAGCTGGGTGCTGTCGCTCAACATGACGCCCGTGCAGTTCATGATCTTGTCGCAGGCGATCATCTTCTTGCTGGGCTGGCCGCTCGAATGGACCGAGATCATCATCATCTTCGTGCCGATCTTCCTGCCGATGCTGAAGCACTTCAACATCGATCCGATCCTTTGGGGCACGCTGGTGTTCGTGAACTTGCAGGCCGCGTTCCTGTCGCCGCCGGTCGCGATGTCGGCGTTCTATCTCAAGGGCGTCGCCCCGAAGCACGTTACGCTGAACCAGATATTCGCCGGCATGATGCCCTACATGCTGATCGTGATCCTGTGCATGGTGATCATGTATCTCTGGCCCGGCATGACGCTGTGGCTGCCGAACTATTTGTACGCGAGTTGAGGCGCAGCGGGGAGCACCGGGCGCTGGTCAAAAACGAAATGGTGCCCAGGGGCGGGCTGCGCTTGGCCTAGCTTGCGACATTGAAATGACAAGAGAATTCGTAGCAGAAATCGGAGTTGTTTACCAGTCCTGTTACACAGCCCGAGCGGTGGGGTATGACCGCCAAGTCAATAGCAACCCAACTAGCCCGCGAGTGACTTAGCGTAGTGGTCAAACAACTGCGCACAATTCAGTTCGTTCTCGATGTTTATATGCTGGTTGAACTTCGGGCGCGGGAGGCGTGAGCGCGGGAAGCTAATACCAAACGGGCCGGGGTCCGGTTCGTAGTCATCAGGATCGTATTCGGGAAACAATTCTTCCAAGAGGCTGGTTACCACCGAGGTGTCCGCTTTGGACATGCCAAGGGCCGTACCGAAGATTGGCTTGGTTTCTTCGGGAACGTCGTGCTTGCCAAACAACAGATTCATGTTTTGGGTGTGGTACGCGAAACCGAGAAACACAAGGCACTTTGCGCTTCGGATCACCTCCTCAATCCTTAGCAGCGTAGACTCCTCTTCGACCTGTTCCGTGTATGTTTTGATCCCCCTCGACAAGGCGAGATAGTCAAGCCGCGAATGCTCACTGCCACCAAACGGCACGCGGTCGAGTGCCCCCACCCAACCATATGGATGGATGATGGTGGCTCGGGTAACGATCTCCGCGGCCTGCTGCTTCGATATTCCGTACTGCAAATGCAGAGCGTGGGTTAGGAAGTGTTCGAGGCATCGATCGTAGTTGAAGTTGATGAACACAACGTCGTCCAGCGCCCTCTCAACGTCCGGCGCCTTTCTGCCGGGTCCGAGCACCCGCATGAATTTGACCATCCACGACGTATGCACTCTCATCAAGTCGAGCGTATTGTTTACGTTGGACGGGTTCACATAGAGATGGCTGTGCCTTTCGGCAGCCAGGATAGATCGGATGATCGCTGCCTTTCCGACCTCAACAACTTCCGGCGCTCCCTCGTGTATGTTCAGGAAATCATCGATCGAGTTCGCGAGCAAGATGCCTCTGTGAATTAAGTCAAATGCAGCGCCGTAATTGCGACCTTTGCCCGGTCCAAAGAAACTCAGTGCCAACTCTTCGTCAAACGTTCCGTGTTCGAGGGTACCGAAACGGGAAAGACTCACTTTCGTTCGCCGCTGTATATCGAGCGCAAGGTTGGTCCCAACCGGCAGATTGAGATCAACGCCAGCGCCCGCACCGATTATGAAAAGAGTCTTTCGATTGAACATCTAACGGCCCTCTCGTATCGAGGAGCAGCATCACTGATTCTCACCCGCCGGTCCCTTGTAGAAGCCATAACGGCACAGGAAATATGGGTCGGTGCGCCGGGCTCTCACATGCGTGCCCCTTGAAGTTGGTCCGGCACCAAGTGAGATAAGGGCTTCCAGGCCACTTTGAGGCTAAGGCCGCCCATCACAGGCCACTCGCCAAGCTTCCTCCAAGCCGATGATGGCTGATGAAAATCTCTATGCAGCGGAAGCGCCGAATTGGGGTAAGTGATGGGGTTCGGTTTGGACGAACCAGCGAGTGCTGCTGCGAGAACATCAATCGAAATCGTTACGGGTTGAACTCATGCATCTACGTCCACTTATTTGGCCTTTGTTCACGCTGGTGATGGGAATTGCGTTGGGTGGCAGCTTGTTTTGGGGAGTCTTTGGCCCCGTTGCCACCGACAAGAATTTCGGACGGTTAGCGCCGTCCGTTCAGGAAGCGCAGCTTCACCGCACAAAGGAAGAGAATGACGAAGCTCTTGTTCGCTACACCCTTTGGCTTGCCGTCCTTACGGGAGGTCTAGTGTTGGTATCCGCCGGGCAGGGATTCTTCCTACTCCGCGCGGACAAAACGGCTCGGATGACGGCAGAAGCTTCTCAGGCGCAAACACATAATTTTTCGAAACTGGAACGCCCCTATCTCTACATATCCAATCCGAAGGGGCTGGAGTTAGAAGCGCATACACCAGACCCCTATCACTACGTCACGTATCAAGTAGCCAATTACGGAAAGACGCCCGCGACAATCAAAGAATTTTTCGCGGCTATCTCCGTGGGAAAAGTGCCGGGCGATCTTGGCGTTCCCCAGCGTTGGCATCCACTCCGGCACCTGCCAATCATGATACCGAACGAGACGCGGTCCGATCTTTGGCTCGCGGTGCCAGAGTCAATTGCGATTGGAGAGTTTGCAGATGAAGATACTCCACCGATGCCCGTGCCGGAGCTGGCTGGCGATGAAGAATTTTATGTACACATCCTCATCAAGTATCGCGGCCCGTTTACCTCGGATCATGAGACCTCTGGCTGCTGGCGGTGGGAAGGCACGAGCCTTGTTTCCTTTGACGATGATCGTTTCACCTACATGCGATAGCGCCAAGCCATGAAGGCATAATCGACCCCAACATCATCACTCGACTTGATGCATGGCGTTGTGTAGCGGTGCCTTGGGTCCTGTCCTTGAGGTGACCACCTTGAGGTTTGGGCCTTGAGCATCACTTGATGGCGGGACACTAGCCGGTGGCCTAGGTCGTGTGCCGTGCCGCTGAGGTATGACATTGGGCTCCCGCCGTTGGGCTCTCGCTTGCGTGACCCTTGAAGTTGGTCCGGTGTGAGGTGTAGGGCTTCTAGGTCACTTTGAGGCTATAGCTGGCCTCTGCCTCGAAGAGACCCACATGGCCTCCTCCTCAAGCTGATGATGGTCGATGAGAGATAGAAGCTTCATCTGTATTCCTAGAGGGACGCCTGAGGGCAATTGCGGAAGCGTAAGAAACTGAGTCGATTTGCCGCACGCCCAGAAAGCGCAGCGGAACTCCATGCGTCGCCCTTGGCTAAATCCAGGCGGGACATCCGCCAACCGAACAAACGCACAGATGGACTCCGCTGCAAATCCTGCGGGCCTTCTAGCGCCCATCATCGATCTTCACCGGGATGTCCGCTCCAGCTATGCGCCGCGCCTCCTCAAGCATTACTCGCCGTGCGGCCTCGCCATCCGATCGAGCGACAATCACGCTGTCGTGTAGAGGAAGCGCTCCGATTCCGACGCTAATAAGCTTGAGCATCACGGCAATGAGGATATCGCTCTCCAGCCGCTGAAGCTCTCCCGCTCGTCCTCGTTCAAACCATTCGGCAGCGATGGCGTGATGCCGCGCCTTGATGTCCGCCACAACGTTGCTCGGCTTCGTGCCTGCCGGAAAAAGTCCCCGAACCCCTGCCCGCTCCGCGCTTGTCCGTCCCGGCCATTGCTTCAGGGCACGCTTAGCGGAGATCAGAGCGTTGACCATCCGCTTGCGGCCTTCCCTCAATGACGGCCAGTCGCTCGCTTCGTGGTCACACCCCGTGAGGTCGTAGAGATCGCCGGCAGGCGGCACCAGCCCGGACAATGCGTATGCAAGCCGAAGGAAGAGCTGGCCATAGTCCACGTTGAGCACGGGCTCACCATTAAGGGCGAGGCACCTGAAGCGATCCGCCCGGGGCATCGTTTCCCAGTAACCATCATACAGCCGCCCGCCTCGCTCAAAGCTGCCCTTGAATGCGCGGCGCACGGTTCGGTGATGAGGGGTGGTGATGTATACCCAAGGCCGGTCCGCAATCTCTACAAGCGATAGCGCCTCGCTTCCATTGTAGCAGAGAGGCAGCGCTCGAAGGTGATCGTTGATCCGCTCCATCTCTGCAACCGCAGTACCGAGCCAATCCTCGGGACGCAGTCTGCGTTGGCCGCTCTCGTCACAGTTTATGCCGACAAACGCCCGGTGTTCCTCAAGGTAAAGATCGCCCCAATCTCCCGGAGGCGGAGCGACACTCCAATATGCAGGCGACGGTGTGATGGTGGACGCCCTGCGGACCGCCCCGGATCGATGACCAAGCGTGAGCGTGAGGAGCCCCCGCGCCTTCATCAACTCCACGGCGCGATTGAAGTGCTTGCCGTACACGGATGTGTAACTCGATGCGTAGTTGCCGAGCCGCACTGCGACGGCCCGCCCGTCACCGAGTAGTGCGTTGGCCGTGAAGCCACAGCATATCGCTTCGACCGCCCGCGCGAACTTCTCCTGGTCCGTGGCCTTGCGCTTGCGTTGCCGGAGCCCTTGACCATCCTCATCAGCCAGGAGGGACGCAGTGAGCTGCGCTATGAATGCCTTGAGGTCCGGTGCTGCAGCACGCCATCGTGTCTCTAGCGCAACTGGTTTGGACGCGGTGGGCATGCTGTAGAGTCCGCCTCAAAGTGACCGGCTTGATGCACGAGGATGGACGGACGTTGACCCCGGCACCTGATCGGTCACACGTGCCACGGCAGAAATTTTGGAGGTTAGCAAGGAGGTAACCCGGGATGCCGGCCGTACCTCTTCACCTTCAGAGCTAACACTGCGGCCATGTGCTCGGCGGTCGCCCATTCGCAGATGTCCTCAACGCGCTGCCCCATGATCCTCAGCACGCGCCCCGAGCTGCGCGGGAACTTGTGCAACTCGCTGCGGTGCCTCCGGTCACCGATGTACAGCTCGTGCACCACGTGATGCCCGGACGCCAACCGATGTAGCGCCTTGGCGACTTGCACAATTCGGAACTCCTTCACGCGGTGCGGGCGCGGGTCCTCCTCAACGAGGGCGGTGATGGCGATGTGGATAGCGAGGAGGCGCTCGGGCTTCACAGCCTTCTTGCGTAGCCGCCCGAAAGCAATAGATGCCCGAGCCTTGGCCGACATGCCGCGCAGCCGCGTGGCGATTTCAAATGGCGACTGCTCCAGCAGCAGCGCCAGATGCATCACGGTGTCCTTGATGAACATCTCGGTTTGAAGGCGGGGCCGTATGTACGATAGCGCGGCCTTGAGGTACGGCGCCAACTCACCGGCCGTGTAGCTGCGCTTCCAGTGACTCCCGTGCCTCGCCTTATGCTCAACGTGTCTGCGACAATGGGAGGACGCAAGCCCCTTCCCCGCCGCCTGCATCGTCGGCCTCCCGCAATCAAAAACTACGCAACGGTCTGCCTCGCGGTCGGGCTCAACGCGTACCGATAGCCACTGAAGTCCCTTCTTCACAACTCACTCTTTCAGACGAATGACAAAACAGGGGCGCGCGGATTAGGCATTGGGACGGCTTTGCAATTCGCCGGTCCTCACAGATCCTGCTGCTCACTACAAAGTCGCGTAATTCCGGGCTTCTTAAAGCTCTCTGGATTTGTTCTGAAGTCGTGGAGGACGTCCGATCTATGTTGGATTGCTTTCCGTGTCGCATGGTTCATGTACCGAGCGTCCGACTGCGCCCGCTTCTGTTGCCTCAACTCATCCCTCCTCATCATCGCATCCAGCTCCTCGAAGACCGCTGCCCCGTCAATGAGCCGTGGAGACATGCTAGCTGAGCGAGCCAAGGTCCACAGACCATCAGATGCCGTCACACAAGCAATGCGCGACCTTCGAACCTCAACCTGCAGTTCCTTGACGACACAAACAATGGCATGAGCCAACATTGTTTGAGTTGATCTCTCCGAGCCGTACACCAGAAACACTTTGCGGCTACCATCAGGAAATACACACAACGCGCAGGACACCATCGGAGCTAGTCGGTCGTAGCGCCCGCCTCTTGGCTCTACATGACTTACGGCTGCGTAGATCAGGGATTCAGCACTCTCTTTCGAGTTCACCTTCGCCTCCTTACTGTTGGGCAATCGGTCATTCTAGCGCTCCGCCTTCGGGCAGACGCGCGGCTACCTGCCGGAGCATCCAACAGGTCAGCCTAGTAGCGAGAATCTGTGAGAGGCGCTCGCAACCGCAACGCATTTCGCATCGGGTCTTCGGCGGCGCGGCTTCAATCCATATTGAGGGGGTTCAGCACCCCAGATGGGCAGGATCAATATTCAGAGATGCGAAATTGGGTACGAAATGCGTTCCAATCAAGAGCTCTTAGACCACAAAAGCTTTCTTTGGGGTCGTCCTTCTCTTAGCGCGACGCAAGCATCCAAAGAGGGTCAGGCCTCTTGTACTCAACGCGAGATCTCAAGCCTCGTGGCCGTGGATGACTGAGCCACATCAGTCGACTCGCAGCTAAAGCGCTCTACACATCTTGCCGACAGAAGTACCAAGACCTCTAAGCAGCGTCTAAAGCCAACGCCGCTTTGAGATTGCCCGCCAGACCACGCAAAAGCTCCGCCTTAGCCGCTGAAGAAAAAACGTCCCAAAGCAACCGACCCGCCGTGCACAAAAAGAGGCGATGCACGATCTCCTCTCCCTCTTTGAGATTCGCTAACACCAATCCCTCTGTAGCTTTGATGGGTGATATCTCCGCGATGGTGTGATGGTCCATCCACGTTCCCGGTATCTGCCCGTGAACAATTGCGGACGTCCGCGAATACCATTTTTCTAAGCGCGACACTAAACCGAGCTTCCTTTGAAGGTCCACAAAATTGGCAGTGTGCACCTTGTGGTATTCAAGAATCGTGCGCTTATCAACGTAGTAGGTCGGATCGCGAACAACCGTGGCCAACTCGGAAGGATGCGTCCGGAAATAGGTGTAATACATTGCGGCTTCCAACATGGTGCGCATCGAGCCAGCTGCGGGCTTATAGAGCGCCAGAGCTGTGAGAGCGGCAACATGCTGTCCTGCTATCTGCATCTCCCGAATAAAACACAAGGCAGGATTTCCATGATCGGAAATCTCAAACTGTCTCGCCCAGATCGCAAGCCGTAAGTTTCTCTGAGCCATTACTTTCGTAATGCTTGAATCGCTCAGAAATGCCGTAACGTTCGCATTCCAGTCAACCGCCTTCACTGCGGCGGCGAGTTTCGTGTGCGGCATCTCTAACCCCTGCGCACAATGCCCTTCAAAAAGGGGTCCGCCCCTTCGTCACCAAGCAATCCCAGCAGTTTTGTAGCTTGGGTTGGCGAAGCCGATTCAAAAAACCAGTCAAGCAATTCTCGGACTGATCCGTTTGGAAAACCACCTTTTGCCAGCCTCGGCGCGACGTTCGCAATAGCTAGCAGCAGCGCCTTCTTGCTCAACTTTTTTCTCAGCAATATTTCACGAGCAGCCGCAGACACGGAGCTAACGCTTACAACTTCTTTTGCGAATACTTCTTCTCGCGCTTCGGGAAGCGTCACTGACAAGTATCGAAGCATCTCGCCGAATTCATAACCTAGGCGACCGTGCGCCATCTCATCCGCGATCTCGATGATCTCAGCCCTAGTAAGATTTGACATCAACATGGAGCCTGCGAGCTGGCGCAACACGCGGCGTCGGGCACGTTCATTCATCTTGTCACGCTCCGGTTCTCTTAATTAGTTCTTGCCCAACAGCGAGCAAGTTCCCCAGTGCCTCTGTGCTGTACGCCCGCGTGCTCGTCCACGTGAAGCCTTTGCCACCCTCCGGCTCAGAGAAGGCCTTGTACTTCCTTAAACGGCTCTCCATGCAAACAGGTCCGAAATCCTTATGGCTGCGAATTTCGATCTCTTGAGGCGACACAATCGCCCTTGAGGTTGCGTTGAAGAGGATGTGAGGGGAAATGGTGCCACTTCCCGCCTTCTTTGACTGAATGAAATTCATCATCAAGCCGATTCCGCGAACTGCATAGCGTTGAGGCACCACGGGGATAACAACATGGTCAGAGTTGCGCAACGACGTCTTGGTAAACAGTGAACCTGCAGGATGGCAGTCGATGTAGATGACGTCATAAAGCGCTCTGCACTCATCAATGAACTTTCCAAATCGCTCTTCAATGGGCGCCGTACTTGCATTCGCCTGCCCTAACGCGACGTACATCAAATCCAACGTTGACGGCAGCAAATCTAGATGCGCGTCGGAGTAGTTGTAGATCCTGGTGACGAGGTCCTTCACCTTCGGCGGATTGTGATTGCCGGGGACTTGCAGCTGATAAGGGTTCAGCTTCACGTCATCGTCGACCAGAACTGAGAGAATTGTCTTTCGAGCCTTCTCCAATTCAAAATAGGGCTTGGGAAGTAGGAACGCTTGCGAAAGGTTGAATTGAGGGTCGTAGTCAATGACCAAAACCCTGCGCGGTTTGTTGCCAAGTGCATAGCGACTAGTTATTCCGGCCAAGTGCGCCGCAACGGTCGTTTTGCCCACGCCTCCCTTCATGTTCATAATAGTTATTACTTTGCCCATAGCCCTTCCCCCAAACCTTTGGTTGCAATGGTTCACGGGATCGGAGGGACTGTAAATAAGACTTGCTGATGGTCTGCGCGGCGCGAAGCCACGCATCATGGAAATCTCCGCGCTTCCCATAGAGGTCGTCCGAGCCTTATCGGATCGATTGGATTCGCGATTAGTGCGGAGCTAGCGGTCTCCTTACCTTGGTAGCGTAGGAAAGAAGGGATCTCCTTCCGCAAGGGTATAGACCAACGGACAACGGGCAATCGGGCGCAAAGCCTGTCCGTAAGGGTTGACTTCGGCTCTACGGACATATTATATACGGACATCATCCTAACGGACAGGAGGACCAGGATGACGACCGTTCTGTACGCCCGCGTCTCGACTTCGGACCAAACGCTAGACCATCAGCGGACCCAAGCTGAGGCCGCCGGCTTCACGATTGATGAGGTGGTGGCCGATGATGGAGTGTCAGGCATTACCACCCGTCTCGCGCACCGACCTCAAGGCCGCAGGCTCTGGGACATGCTGCGCAAGGGTGACACCCTCGTGGTGCGCTGG
Source organism: Bradyrhizobium pachyrhizi (assembly GCF_001189245.1). Lineage (GTDB taxonomy): Bacteria > Pseudomonadota > Alphaproteobacteria > Rhizobiales > Xanthobacteraceae > Bradyrhizobium > Bradyrhizobium pachyrhizi. Next base: position 32,642 of record NZ_LFIQ01000020.1, read on the forward strand.
GTAGACCGCCTTGGCCGCAACTATGAGGATGTCAGTGACACCATCCGCGAGTTCATGCGCCGTGGTGTTGTCATCCGCACCGTCATCAACAACATGACCTTCGACGGCGCTACCAAAGACCCAATGCAGCAGGCCGTAAGGGATGCGCTTATCGGCTTCATGGCGGCACTCTCGCAGGCCCAAGCGGAGGCGAACAAGGAAGCGCAAACGGCGGGCATCGCCCATGCCAAGGCGAACGTGCTCAACTATCTGGGCCGCAAGCCGAGCTTCACGCGGCAACAGCTCAAGGCCGTCCACGACATGCTTGAGCGTGAGGAAGGAGCGAGCACCATCGCAGCGGCAACCGGGCTGAGCCGTCAAGCTGTCCTGCGCATCAAGGCGGACCCTGCGGGTGCCGAGCGGATGTTGGCGCGCTGGGAAGCCGCTGAGGAAGCACGCAGACAGGCTTGAGGTCTGCGCCTCTCCCGGCCCTTGCCTCTTGGTCGGCCTCGCCCTCACCCTCCTGGGACCGGGCCTACCGAGGGCTACGGGGGGAAACGCAGCGCTGCCAGCTCGGGCCTACCCTTCGCATTTGTGACCCCATAATTCTCTCGGTCGCCCTGACCGAATCAAAGGCCACCAATGAGGTTCTTGTGCAGTGCGTCAGTGGAATTCCGTAGCTCCGCGGTGTTCGATTTCCATCTCGACCAAAGAAAAAGTAAGGATGCGCTGGCGGGAGCTAGGCTAGACACGACTATGAGACCACCAATGACGGAATTGATCTCCTCGCTGTATAGAAATGAAATCACCGTAAGAACGAGCGCTAAAACAATCGCCACCGCGGCATTCACTTCCACGACAGTCTTGTATTCATTGAAGAATTGTACCTTCTTCACTTCCAGGTCGCCGAGTAGATCGCTTGCTTGATCGTACAAATCCTGAGCGCCTGCCCGGCTCGACTTCAGTTTCGCCTCGGAAATCCTGTGAAGCCTCGAAAGACGGCGCGACAGCGGTGATTCCGTCAGCTCTGTAATTGCCTCAACAAGTGCAGTCCCCGCGTGCAACCCTACCCCAAGTTGCACCAGACTTGAGAAATCGCCTAAGGTCATTCAGTAACTCCCGGTTTCATCATTCAATGGCATCACTGAAAAAGAACGTCGATCAGGTTCTCAATGCTCGCGGCCTATCACGCGCCGAGCTTGGGACTAGAGTTGGACTTACTGAGTCCGCACTCAATAATTTTTTGCGGGCACCTCCAAAGCGCAGCGAAGGTATTCTCAAGAAGATATCCCGCGAGTTGCTAGTCCCCGATTTTTTCCTCTTTGCAGAGTCTGTCCCGATCGAAGAGGCTCGCTTTCCCGACTTCCGCCTCACGACACCGAAGCAATCCGGATACTCAAGGGAAGCGTTGCAATGGATGGATCTTGCTACCTCGATACAGTCACAGGCAGAGCAAGAATCGCCACGTCCCCGATCAACGTTCAGCGTTAAGTCCTCAGTCGGACCGTCCTCAAACTCGGTGGCGGTGGCGGCGCGTAACTTAAGGACCAAATTAGGCTTCACCTTTGACGTGCAGACAGAGGCACGTGATGCCCGCGCATTGTTTGCATGGCTTCGACGTCAAGTCGAGACGCTGAACGTGTTTGTGTTGCAGCTATCTTTCTCGGATAAGGATGGAGCTGGATTCTGCCTCACGGGAAGATATTACGATGTCATCGTACTCAATACGCGAAGACAATCGTCCGAGCGTCGCCTGTTTACTCTAGCGCATGAGCTATATCATTGCGCGCTCGGAATGAGCGGCGTCTCTGATCCGTTCATTGTCAACAACGCAATCGAACGCAAATGCAACCAGTTTGCCGTAGAGTTTCTTGCGCCGTCTGCGTTCATCCTCCCCATTGCAAAGCGCACCATCCGAACGTCAACACTGGACGTCGATCAGCTAAAGCGGTTTTCGCGACTGACCAAACTGTCCATGCACGCTAGCGTCATTCGCTTGGTTGAGCTTGGAATCTATGCTCCTTCAGCCGTCGGTGCTTGGCAGCGCTTCATCAGCGCGAATGGCGACCCTGAGGCTCCAAGCGGAGGCGGAGGCAAGCGACAGGAGGAATGGAAGTACAAACTAGCGAAGTACGGCTTCAAGTTTGCTGAAATTTTCGGCGAGGCCAAGGCAAGGGGCAATTACGACGACTACGAATTTTATCGGTTATCGGGGATCAAGCCAAAATATCAAGACGATTACATCAGAAAGTCTACGAAGGCACGACCGGAGGACGCCATAGAAGCTGAAGGCGGTGAGGATGCCTAAGTATCCTACGCCCTTCGTCTTCGACCTTCAGGCAATTCGGTTGTGGTCAGAGGCATCGGGAAATGAAGCGCAGGTGGTTCAAAGTGACCTAGAGCAAGGTCAGGTCCTGATATTCAATCGAGTATTCAACGAATTCACCAAAGTCTATCCCGACAACGCAACCGATCTAAGCGGCAATACATTCGCGAAAAAGCGCGTCGTGGAGGAGCATCGCCTTGCGGCTGCGGCACTCGCAGAATCGAGCAATGCAACCTTCGGAAGGAAGGGACCGTATGACCAGTGCATTGAATGGTGTGTTGCCGGCATCGCTTGTTGTGGACCGTACACCATCGTAACCGATGCGCGTCGCAAACCGCTGTACCAAAAGGTCAATGGTCTTTCGGTAATCACGTTTGAGGAATACCTGAACTATCGCTGACGACTTCCCTTCGCTATAGGTAGCCCCCGCCTCCCCACATTCCCGTTTCAACTGATCCTTGGAGTGAACGACCGAACCTCCATCCGACATTTTTTCTGTGGACCACGACGGCACCAGCTACATTCTCTCAGTCGCTCGCCCACTCTGGATACAAGCGCATCTCATATCTTGGATACTTCGCGAGCGCCGCCGCTTGATCCTCAAGCTCAACTCCATGATACCCATCTGCCTCCGTTCGCCCCTCTAAGGCATGCCCCGAGATCACATCAAGCGTCCGCCGATCAATTCCGGCCCTCGTGCCAACGGGCTTAAAGCGGTGCCTCCAGCCGTGGTTTGGCTTCACGCCCGGATCGGGCACAAGCGCTCGGGCGAACTCACCAAGCCGATTTTTAATGCCCTGCAACGGTCCCAGCACGTCTCCGTCCTCGGCAGGCCGAAGGAAGAGATGACCTGCGGGCGACGCCTTAACGAACTCCACGAAGCCCATATCGATCAGGTGACGATGGAGAACAACGTCACGTGCTTCATCGGTCTTCACCGTCCCGGCTTCTGGGGTGATGGTGATGTACCAAATGCTGCTGCCCTGTCTGTACAAGTCCTCCTTCCGCAGCTGCGCCATCTCGCCAACACGAGCACCGGTATAGGCCATGAGCCAAGGCACCCAGCGTTTTGCGGCAAAGGTCTCCGGCCGCTCACCTCCCCGCTCCACTTCGAGACTTGCCCTAAGTATGGTTATCGCCTCTTGATCCGTGAAAGCCTTACTCCGCAGCTTGCGAGGCTTGGCGGCCTTGAGTGTGACACCTTCCGCCGGATTGTTATGCATCCTACCGTTCGAAACCGCCCATCCGAACACCGCCTTTAGTCCTGCGAGGTCATTATCCTTCACCGTCTTTGCTGAGATCGGCCGCTTGGTCCTCGGATTGATGGTTGCTAGACGGTGATCCTTAAAGCCGATCACATCATTCTTGGTCACCCGGCTACAGTCATCATGACCAAGATATGCAACGAACGCGGCCATGGTGTTGCTGTAGCTCTCGTGGGTGCTGGGCTTGAGATTGCGGGCCTTTGCCTCCGTCCACCATCCCTCAACCAACGAGGTCAACGAACCTCCCGCAACAGCAGACGGCTTCGCGACAACTGCGCCCGGTGCGACCCACACGGGGAAGCGCTCAGCCTTAGGGTCCAATGTGTAATCGCCCTGCGCGTTACGCAGACGGACCTCCAGCGCATCGCGCAGCGCAAGCCAGAACGCTCGGAGCAGCAAACCACGCGAAGCTGCATCGACGCGGCGAATGCCTTCCGACAACAGCAGGCGGTCAACAATCAGCCCTAGGTGGACTTCAAGAGTTGCGGTGTCAGGGCGGTCTTCAGGCTGAGGGAGATGGCTGAGGTCAATCGACTTGCGCATCGTATCCAGACGCACAAAGCGCACGAGCGATGCCTCAAAGATCGCGGCGTCATCCTCGGGGTCATGCGGCACCGGGCGCATGGTGCCACCCGGCCCCTGCTCAACGGCTAGCGTGCGTTCGCGCCCCTCACCGCCGGACCAGGCCCGGTACAGGCGCCCCGCCAAGGCAGTCGCTTGCGAATTGGTGAGAGCAGTCGCGCTGTCATCGCGAAACGCGCGGAAGATGCGTTCCAGATACTGATCGGCCGCCGCCTGCCTTACCTTCACTTCGGCCGGCTGATCGGTCCGGAGCGAGAACCGGATGGCCTGCGCTCGGGGTGAGATCGTCACTGAACGGGTCGCGTTGCCCAGCGGAACATGCAGCGTCCGGCCAATGAGCTGGCCTCGCACGTCTGCGGGAATCCGCCGCACGTAGATGGGAAACCGCGAACCGTCTCGCTGCATTGGACGCACAATCCGAAACAACATCGTTGCTCACCGTTGTTACACAGGCGGGCAAGCGCGAAGCCTCAGATAGGGCTTAACTCTTTGGAGTAAATACCATTCAGGTGTGGAATGGTGCCCAGGGGCGGGATCGAACCACCGACACTGCGATTTTCAGTCGCATGCTCTACCAACTGAGCTACCTGGGCATACCCGCGGGGCCGAAAAGGCCGGAGCGAGCGGGCGGTTTATAGAGAGGTCGGAGCGCCGTGTCCACCCGGCTTCGCGAAACGCTTCGCCGGCCGCGGCCCGCCCGGCGCTCTTTCCCCAACTTGTTGGGAAATCTGGGCTATTCCGGGTCCTCCGCGTCGTCCTCGCGGCCTGGGACGACATAGCGGCCGGTCAGCCAGCGGTTGAGGTCGACGTCGCGGCAACGCGCCGAGCAGAACGGGCGGAAGGCCTGCTCGACGGGCTTGCCGCAGATCGGACAGGCGCGCGGGGTGGCCGGGGGCGTTCGGGCTTGGTCAGTCATGGCTGGGCCGGAGTCTATATCAACTGGCAATCGAGGAGGCGGTCGCATGTTCCACGTTCGCCGCAGGTCACCTCCCTCTGTCCGCGGAGACAAACCCCTCACCCGACTCGCATCTGCGATGCGATGTGGCCGCTCCCACAAGGGAGAGGTGCAGAGCCGATGCGGCGCAGGAAGAATGTCCCGTCAGCGCTACACCGCGACGGAGTTGAGCCAGCCGTGGCGGATCGGAAAGCCCTCGCCGCCGAGCAGGGTCACGGTCTCGTAGAGCGGCAGGCCGACCACATTGGTGTAGGAGCCGACCAACTTGACCACGAACGATCCGGCAATGCCCTGCACCGCGTAGCCGCCGGCTTTGCCGCGCCATTCGCCGGAGCCGATATAGGCCTGGATGTCGTCCTCGCTGAGCCGCTTGAAGCGCACGCGCGTTTCGACCAGGCGCTGACGGAATGCCTCGCGCGGCGTCACCACGCAGATCGCGGTGTAGACGCGGTGATTGCGGCCCGACAGCAGCCGCAGGCACTGCGCGGCCTCGTCGACCAGATTGGCCTTGGGCAGGATGCGGCGGCCGACCGCCACCACGGTGTCGGCGGCAATGATGAAGGAGCCGCGCAGGTCGTCGTCAAGATGCACCGATTTCAGCGCCGCGTCGGCCTTGGCGCGCGCCAGGCGGTTGGCGCAGGCGCGCGGCAACTCGCCCCGCCGCGGGGTCTCGTCGACATCGGCCGGGCGCAGCGCGTCGGGCTCGATGCCGGCCTGGTTGAGCAGGGCCAGCCGCCGCGGCGAACCGGAAGCAAGAACGAATTTGGGACGGCCTAGCATGCGGGCTTTTGGGCTGAATCGGGGGGACGGACGCGGGCGGAACCTATCGGATGGGGCATGGATGCACAACCTTGGAACCGGCCGCGAATCGCGCCCCCGCCTGGAGACAAGGCCCCATAAGCACAGCTGTTTGTCAGTCTGGCGACAAGCGGCGGTTCTGCGAATCGGAACACGCTGGTCCCCTCGCCTCGCCGAGCCTCACAGGTTTGCCGCGCCGGCCTTGGCAAAGCGGCGGCGGATGCGCAGCAACAGGCCGTCGCAGACTTCGCGGTAGGCGGCGAGCTTCTGCTCGCGATTGCCGCTGGTGCCGGTCGGATCCTGCGTCGGCCAGTATTCGACATCGGCGGCGAGCGTGCGGGTGAGATCCAGCGCCCTGTGGTGCGCCTCCGGCGACAGCGTGATGATGAGATCGAAGTTCAGCCCCTCCCAGTCCTCGAGTTCCTCGAAGGTTTGCGGCTTGTGGCTGGAAATGTCCTGGCCGAGTTCGGCCATCACCGAGACGGCGAACGGGTCGAGCTCACCCTTCTTGACGCCGGCCGAGCGGACATAGAGGCCTCGGGGAAACATCTGTTGCAGCAGGCTTTCGGCCATCGGCGACCGCACGCTGTTCAGGCCGCATGCGAACAGCACGGCCTGGGGGTTGCGCGCGCGCGGCGCTTCCATGCGATCAGGCTTTTTTCGATCGGGGTACGCCCCCGTCAATCACCGCGTCACCGATCATGCGCCTCGTCTTCTGGCGCATGATCTCCGCGCAAACGCACGCGTTTGTCGCGACCGAAAACCGGCATCCACTTTGCGCTAACGCGGCCCTCCGGGTCGGGATCATGCGCCTTCACCCTTCCAGTGCAGCACGGTGATCAGCGTGAACAGCCGCCGCGCGGTCTCGAAATCGACGCGCACCTTGCCCTTGAGCCGTTCCTGCAGCGTGCGCGAGCCCTCGTCATGGATGCCGCGGCGGCCCATGTCGATCGCCTCGATCTTGTCCGGCGTCGCGGTCCGGATCGCCTGATAGTAGCTGTCGCAGATCATGAAGTAGTCCTTCACGACGCGGCGGAACGGGGTCAGCGACAACAGATGTGCGACTACCGGCGCGCCGTCCTCCTTGCGGATATCGAACATCAGCCGGTTGCCGGTGATCGCGATATGCAGGGTGTAAGGCCCCGGCCCGGCGGCGCCCTCGGGCGCGAACAGGTTCTGCTCGATCAGATCGTAGATCGCGATCGCCCGCTCATGCTCGATATCGGGCCCGGAACGGCCGATCGATTCCTCGTCGAGCGTCACCGCGACGATGCGATTGTTGGAATCCTCGTCGTCTGGTGGCTTGTTCATGAGAGGTTGAGGCGCAATCCGACGGAACGTGAATGGGCATCGAGACCCTCGGCCTGGCCGAGAGTCATCGCGGCGGGCCCGAGCGCACGAAGCTGATCCGGCCCGCACCGCAGGATCGAGGTTCGCTTCATGAAGTCAAGCACCCCGAGGCCCGAGGAGAACCGCGCCGAGCGCGCGGTCGGCAGCACATGGTTGGAGCCGCCGACATAATCGCCGATCGCCTCCGGCGTATGGGCCCCGAGGAAGATCGCCCCGGCGTTGCGGACCTTGTTCGACAGGCCCTCGGCGTCCGCGGTCATGATCTCGAGATGCTCGGCCGCGATCGCATTGGCGAGCTCGACCGCGTCGTCGAGTTTTGCCACCTTGATCACGGCACCGAAGTCGTTCCACGAGGTGCGGGCGATCTCGGCGCGCGGCAGCGTCGCAAGCTGCGCCTCGACCGCGCGCTCGACGTCGGCGGCGAGCCGTGCACTGTCGGTGATCAGGATCGACTGCGCGCTGACGTCATGCTCGGCCTGCGCCAAGAGATCGGCCGCGATCCAGTCGGCATTACCGGTGTCGTCGGCGATGACCAGCACCTCGGAGGGGCCGGCGATCATGTCGATGCCGACCTTGCCGAACACCAGCCGTTTGGCCGCGGCGACATAGGCGTTGCCGGGGCCGACGATCTTGGCGACCGGCGCGATCGTCGCGGTGCCGTAGGCCAGTGCCGCCACCGCCTGGGCGCCGCCGACGCGGTAGATTTCCGACACGCCGCCGAGATGGGCGGCGGCGAGCACCAGCGGGTTGAGCTTGCCGTCCGGCGCCGGCACCACCATCACCACCCGCGGCACGCCGGCGACCTTGGCCGGCACCGCGTTCATCAGCACCGAGGACGGATAGGCCGCGGTGCCGCCGGGCACATAGAGCCCGACCGCATCGACCGCGCTCCAGCGCCAGCCGAGCTCGACGCCGGCGGCATCGGTGAAGCGCTCGTCCTTCGGCAACTGGCGGCGGTGGAAGGTCTCGATCCGGTCGCGCGCGAATCTCAGGGCCTCGACGGTCTTGGGGTCACAGGCCGCAACCGCGGCGTCGATCTCGGCTGCGGTAATGCGCAGGCCGGCCGCCTCGATATCGAGCCGGTCGAACTTTTTGGTCGCCTCGAGCAGCGCCGCATCGCCGCGGGCCGCCACGTCGTCGACGATGGCGCGGGTGGCGCGCTCGACGTCGGCCGATACCTCGCGCTTGGCCGCCAGGAAATCGCGGAATCGCTGCTCGAAATCGGCGCTCTGTCGGTCCAGGCGAACGGGCATGACGGCTTTCTTAGGAGGAATTCGGGTCCCTGCTCAATGGCGCGACGGATAATGGCCGTCAACCCTGTGCGTCGTCGTCCCGGCGAGGGCCGGGGCGACGGTGACTACCCCGGCGCCACGCCGAGATCGTCGGTGCCAAGATCGGTCAATTCGCACTCCAGGCACTCGACATCCAGCCGCAGCGCCCCGCCATGGCCGAACATCAGGAGGGC
>NZ_LFIQ01000020.1:41371-42965 GCF_001189245.1 Bradyrhizobium pachyrhizi
CGCCCGGCGGGTCGGAGGCATAGAACTCGATCCCGAGCAGTTCCAGGGTGGCTTCCGGGGCCTCCAGGTCGATATTGCGCGACTTGCATGCCAGCACCCGGTCGAACCTGAGCGCGGCGATCAGCCGCCGCGAGCAGGTGCCGCCCGACAGGGTCTGCTCCCAGTCCAGCCGGTTCAGGCCGACCACGAGCCGCTTCTCGTCCTGGCGCCAGACGATGTCGGAGGGCTGGACGCGGGCGTCCTGCACATGGGCCGAGATGACCGCGAGGTCATCGGCATCGAGGGCGATCAGCTTCAGCGGCGCGGGTGGGGACATGACGGTGGTTATAACGCCTTGCGGCCCAAGAGGTACCAAGAGGTACCAAGCGGTACCACGTGGCCTCAAGGAAACCCTGCTCAAGGGAACCGGCGAGCGCACGGCCAAAATATCGAAAACAACCCCATGCAAAGGAGATGACGGCGGCGGCGTTCGACAAGGCAACTTGACACGTCGGGCAAATCAGGGGTAATTTTTCTAATATTCCGAAATCACGCACCCCTCGCTCCACAACGGCCCCCGCCAAGGGGGGAACCCTACCGTCGGTGGCTGCCTCACTTTGGAGGCGGTGAAGCTGCGCGGCGTTGTGACAAGCGGTACGACGCGCAGCGCCGGCCGCCTCAGCCCTTGATGAACGCCAGCAGATCGGCGTTGATCGTTTCGGCCTCCGTCGTCGGCATGCCGTGCGGAAAACCCTTGTAGGTCTTCAGCGTGCCGTTCTTCAGAAGCTTGGCCGAGAGTGGGGCGGAGTCGGCGTAGGGCACGATCTGGTCGTCGTCGCCATGCATCACCAGCACCGGCACGTTGATCTTCTTCAGATCTTCGGTGAAGTCGGTCTGCGAGAACGCGACGATGCCGTCGTAATGCGCCTTGGCGCCGCCCATCATGCCCTGCCGCCACCAGTTCTGGATCACGGCTTCCGACGGTTTTGCGCCGGGCCGGTTGTAGCCGTAGAACGGCCCGGCCGGCAGGTCGCGGTAGAATTGCGAGCGGTTGGCGGCGAGCTGGGCCTGCAAGCCGTCGAACACCGACTTCGGCAGGCCGCCGGGATTATTCGCCGTCTGCACCATCAACGGCGGCACCGCGCTCAGGATCGCCGCCTTCGCCACCCGGCTCTCGCCGTGGCGGGCGATGTAGTGCACCACCTCGCCGCCGCCGGTGGAATGACCGACATGGACGGCGTTCTTCAGGTCGAGATGCGCGGTGACGGAAGCGAGGTCGTCGGCGTAGTGATCCATGTCATGGCCGTCGGCGACCTGGGCGGAGCGGCCGTGGCCGCGGCGGTCGTGGGCCACGACGCGAAAGCCGTGCCCCACGAAGAACAGCATCTGCGCGTCCCAGTCGTCCGACGACAGCGGCCAGCCATGGCTGAACACGATCGGCTGGCCCGAGCCCCAATCCTTGTAGAAGATCTCGACGCCGTCTTTGGTGGTGATGGTGGGCATTTGAATTGCTCCTCTTGTATTCGTCATTCCGGGGCACGCGCAGCGTGACCCCGGAATCCAGATATTGGATTGCAAGATTCCGGGTTCGACGCTGCGCGTCGCCCCGGAATGA
>NZ_LFIQ01000020.1:42975-48226 GCF_001189245.1 Bradyrhizobium pachyrhizi
AAGGCTTGTCGGATCAGGCGAACGTGACCGGCCTGAACCGGCGCCAGGCACCGATGGTCATCAGGACGAAGAACACCAGTACGATGCCCTGCACCACGGCAAAGACCGGCCCGGATGGCGGGTTCGGCGGCACGGCTGGCGCCAGCGCCTGCAACGCCGGCACCTTGAGGAAGCTCTGGATGACCAGCACGAAGACGTTGAGATAGAGCGAGACCATCGCGGTCACGATATAGATCGGACGCCAGGCGCCCTTGAGCTGCATCGCATAGAGTGCAATGCAGGCGATCGCGAGCAGCACCAGCGAAAGCCCGCCGATGATGTGCGACGGCAGCAGCTTCTCGGTCACCAAAGGCGGGATCACGAAGCCGGTGGCGCTGGTCAGGATCGTCAGCACGAGGAAGATCGCGGTCAGCCCCGGCATCGCGCGCGAGCCGAGCAGCCCGAACATCACGAGCACGCCGGCGACGATTGCAATCAGGCTGATAATGACGTGCACGAGCACCAATGTCGTCATGTGGCGCACTCCCCGTTGAGACCCGCGTGCGAGGTTACGACGCGTGACGGAAAATTGCTACATGCTTCGATGGCAGGACGGCCGACATCTCATGAAGAATTTTGCCGGCGCCGGCGATTGCTGAAAATTTTCGCACGTATGTCACACGATGCGGCACGTGCGCCGTGTAAGAAGCCTCATCGATCATAGCGCGGGATCGGTCCGTTATGCGGCGTCTTGCGCTTCGACAGGTCGAACAGCACCTCGTCGACATAGCACCAGCCCCAGCCTTCCGGCGGATCGTAGCCCTCGATCACGGGATGGCCGGTGGCGTGGAAATGCGCCGTCGCATGCCGGTTCGGCGAGTCGTCGCAGCAGCCGACATGGCCGCAAGTGCGGCAGATGCGCAAATGCAGCCAGCGGCTGCCGCTCTTCAGGCATTCCTCGCAGCCGAGCGCGCTCGGCGTGACATCCTGGATGCCGGCGATATGGATGCAGCCTTTCGACATCATGCCTCCTACAGCGTCGGACTGCCCGCGTCAGCGAGATAGCCGTGCAGCGCGGCGACGACTTGCGCACCCTCGCCGATCGCGCCGCCGACGCGCTTGACCGATCCGGAGCGGACGTCGCCGACCGCGAACACACCGGGCACCGTGGTCTCGAGCAGCGGCACGGCGCGCGCGCCTTCGCCGGTCTGCACGCCGGTCATCACGAAGCCGCCGCGGTCGACCTGCACGCCGCAGCCTTCGAGCCAGCCGGTCGCCGGATCGGCGCCGACAAACAAAAAGAGATTGCGGATATCCATGGTGAACTCGTCGGGCGCGAGCCGGCTGCGCCAGCGCACCCGCTGCAGCGTCTCCGCGCCGTCGAGCCCGATCACCTCGGTGTTGAACATCAATTCGATGTTCGGCGTCGCCTCGATGCGCTCGATCAAATAGCGCGACATGCTGGCTCCGAGCCCGCCGCCGCGGATCATCATGTTGACCTTGCGAGCATGCGCCGACAGGAACACCGCCGCCTGCCCCGCGGAGTTGCCGCCGCCGACCAGCACGACATCCTGGTTGGCGCAGAGCCGGGCCTCGATCGGCGAGGCCCAGTACCAGACGCCGCGGCCTTCAAAGGCATCGAGATTGTCGATCTCGGGCCGGCGATAGCGCGCCCCGCTGGCGACCACCACGGATTTCGCGCGCAGCGTATGCCCGCACGCGGTGTCGAGCACGAATGCGCCGGACGCTTTCGTGCAGTCGAGCGATTTGATCGAGACCGGGATCAGCATCTCGGCGCCGAATTTCTGCGCCTGGTTGAAGGCGCGCCCGGCCAGCGCCTGGCCGGAGATGCCGGTCGGAAAGCCCAGATAGTTTTCGATGCGCATGCTGGCCCCGGCCTGGCCGCCGAAGGCGCGGGAATCGAACACCGCAACCGACAGGCCTTCCGATGCCGCATAGACCGCGGTGGCAAGCCCGGCCGGGCCGCTGCCGACCACGGCGACATCGTAGAGTTTTTCATGCGCGCTGTTGCCGATCATGCCGAGCGCCATCGCAAGCGCGGTCTCGGAAGGATTGCGCAGCACCGTGCCGTTGGGACAGACCACCAGCGGCAGCTCGGCGCGCGTCGGCGAATAGCGCGCGACGAGGTCGGCGGCATCCTTGTCGGTCTCGGGGTCGAGCAAGTGGTGCGGCTGGCCGTTGCGCGCCAAAAAATTCTGCAGCGAGGCCATATTGCCGACCGAGGCGGGGCCGATCAGCACCGGCCCGCCGGCGCCGCCCTGGATCAGGCTGACGCGGCGCAGGATCAGCGCTCGCATGATGCGCTCGCCGAGATCGGCCTCCGCAACCAAAAGCGCGCGCAGCCGGTCGGGCGGCAACAGCAGCGTCTCGACCACCCCATCGGCATAGCCGTCGACCAGCGCCGGGCGGCCGGAGAGCTGGCCGATCTCGGCGAGGAACTGGCCCGGTCCCTGGTCGATGATCGGCGCGACATGGCCGAGGCCGTCGCGCTGGGTGATCGAGACATTGCCCGACAGCACCACGAACATGCCGGGCCCGGGCTTGCCGGTCTCGAACAGCGCCTCGCCGTCCTGGTATGCGCGCGGCTCGCCGAAGCGGCGCATCCGCTCGATCTCGTGCGCGGTCAGGGTCGGAAAGGTCTGCTCATGGCGCGGGAAGGCGTAGGCGGTTGCGCTCAGCCGGTTGATTGTCGTGTCTTCTACTACAGCCATGCCGGCGACCCGCTTCTCTTTGCCTACGTTCGTCATTCCGGGGCGTGCGAAGCACGAACCCGGAATCTCGAGGTTCCGGGTTCGCTTCGCGCCCCGGAACGACGTACCCTCATCACTTGCGCCATGCGGAAGTTCTCATTGGATCAGAACCGCGGCTTTAGCCTGTCACTTTGCCAGGCTCGCTTCCGCCATCGTCGTCCAGCGAGCCGTCATCTACCGGGCCGCCATCTAGCGAACCATGGGCGGCTTCGGAAGAGGCCGCATCATCACGACCGCGCGCCTGCGATTTCCGCCGCTTCAGGTTTTCGCGCAGCGCCAGCTTGAGACGATCCTGTCGTGAATCCTTCACGCGGGCTCCGGCCTGCCCGCCGCTTCTGTCCTGATCGCCTGTCATTGCAAAACTCTCGAACCGCCGCCGCCCTGCGCGAGGTGAGCATAGCCAATGGCGGGTGCCCGCGCACCCTGCCCGGTCGGCCAGTTGCGGCGATATGATTCGGCGGCAAGCGCAAATCGGAATAGTTTCGGCGCGATCGGGAACCCAATCCGGCCGAAATCGGCCAGATTGGCCGGAATCAACGGCGAGGCCGTCGATTTCTGCCGATTTCAAGGGCGACAGGGGCGCTGTTTCGCTTGCGCCAAAGGGAGGCCTGTGGCAAGAACCGCCCGCTTGGACGGGCCCTTGGGGCCGATTCAATTTTTCCCGGGCATGCTGCCGTAGCTCAGTGGTAGAGCACTCCATTGGTAATGGAGAGGTCGACAGTTCAATCCTGTCTGGCAGCACCAGGATCTTCATCGCACTGCGACTGAGCCGAAGACCTCCCCGCCCGCCCTGATCCCACTACCCCCTCGACAGCCCTCCGTCCTGAAAATCTACTTTTGGTTGATTTTCGGCCGGAGCTATACTTCTATGTAACTGTAGTTACATGGCGAATTTCAAGACTCCGCAATACGATTGGGAATTGGGGGATTTCACGTGCGCATCAAAACCTTGCTGCCGACGGCTCTTGCGCTGTTGGCATCCTCGTCCGCATTTGGCTTTGAGTTGGTCGATATTGAGCGTGCTTCGGGCTCGCCGCCGGTCATAAGAGCCTTCGACAGTCCCAGGGACGTCTTCGAATACGATCTCAAGGTCCGCAATCTCTGCGACAATGCGCAGAGCTTGAACAACGTGGCGTCGGGCTGGGTCGGAGCGAAGCGAACCGGCAACATATTCCAGGATGGGTTCAATATTCACGACAAGTCTGTCGCCCTGGCGGCCGTGGTGACCTTCCCGAACGCCAAGAGCAACGAGACCAAGCAGGTCAAAGTGCCGATCATAGCGAAAGCCAACTTTGGCGACGTTCAAATTCAGAACTGCGAAGGCACCATCATCACCGACGTTCCGGCGAACGCGAAAGTAAGGCTGCACTTTGAATACAAGCAGTCGGACACCATTCGATTCAACGACCCGACGAAGTTTGTGAGCGGGATTGCGACGGTCGGCACCAGTGCCGTCGCGTTGGGCTCCTTGGCCACGGGCACCGGTATTGGATCGGCGATCGTTCCTGTCGTCTCCTATTTGGAGAAGAACAGCAACGCCATCACCACGCTCAACAACGGGGTGAACTCGATCATGGCGTCGTTTGCGGAAACCAGATCGCCCGATCCCAGGCAGTATGAGATCAGGTCAACCGCCAGCAACATCAGCTACAGAAGCGGTCGAAAGACCGTCATCTCGATCGACAAGATCGTGCGTGACACCGGGCCGGATATTGACGGCGGAAACGGCTGGCTCGGAGTGGACAGGGCCTTTTCCGATCGCTACGGCGAGCTTCAAAGCCAATTCAACAATGCCCAGAATGCGGTTGATTCTCCCTGGTCGGCAAATCTGCCCAAGTTCTGCGCCAAGCTCAGAAGCTATGTGGATGGAGCGACCAAGGGAGACCGCTTCGCCTCGGCTCTCGGTATCGGATTTCACGCCTTCTACAACTCGACGGAGTATGGCGGGAAAACCTGTCTGAACTCATGGGAAATCGTCGCTCTGAAGGCGCACCACTTCGCTCCGCCGTTCCCTGGTGCCTGGCCGACCAATGCGACGCCATCCGCACCCGCGGTCGCTGCACGGTCTTTGCCAAGGCCGCCCGGCGCATCTGCCCGAATGGCCAACGCTCTCGCTTCACGCTGATGATCTGAACACACCCAGTCGGCGCCGAACGGAGGCGCCGGCAGGACGTGGCTACCGCCTCTCAGGGAGGATTATGCGATCCGGTTCCGGCGGCTACCGCCGGGCCTCAGCCGTCACGTGACCGCTCTATTATGACCGCTATCCGCGCAATCGGCCCTTCGCACCGCTTCCGCGGATCAACGCGCCAGCAGCGCGCCCATCCCGCCGATCGTCAGCACGACGTAGAACGCGAACACACTGCCGACCCATTTCCAATCGATCTGATCGTGTGCGGGGCTGAGGCTTTCGATGATGCCGTGCATGATGGTTTCCTTTCAGAAGCGTTTTCGAGCGAAGTGGGCACCCCTTCGCGTGAAGAAAACGCGTCAAAACAAGA
>NZ_LFIQ01000020.1:48236-62104 GCF_001189245.1 Bradyrhizobium pachyrhizi
GGCTCTAGAAGTCGCCTGCGTGGCGTATAACCCGCGCCTCGAGCACGTCATGTGACTCACTTCACATTTTGCCATCGCGGAGCGGACCAAGCGTGACCGGCCCAGAACTGAAGAAATTGCGCGAACATCTCGGCGAGGCGCTGGGCCGCGAGCTGACGGCGGCTGACATGGCCAAGCTGTGCGGGTTATCGGCCGCCGGCGGCGCCGAGAAGCTGCGCAGATGGGAAGTCAGCGGCCCGACCCCGAAGGTTGCCGCCCTGCTGCGCGTGCTGGCGATGGCGAGCGAGCACTATCCGATCCTGGAGAAGTTCGACGTGTTCGATCGCCACGACGTTCCGGTCAGGGATCGCGCCGCGCGCCGCCAGGCGTTCCGCGAGCAGATGCGCGACGATGTGCGCAAGCGACTGGCCTGAAGCGCGACGAGATTGAGTTGAATCGTCAGCGCGCTTCAGCTCCTTGTTCGAGCATGATCGCTTCGGAAAACCGCTTCGCACTTTTCCGGATCATGCTCCAGCCGGCGGCTTGGTTAACAGGAACGCGGCTCGCGCGCACCGCGTTAAGCCTTGCTTCATTCCGCCTTAAGCGTTCGTTAGGCACAACAAAACGTTTCGCCGCAAAGGCTGCGACTTAACGCTCCGAGCAGCGTTCCGGTGACTGCATTTTATTCAAATGCGGTCTAAGGCGTCGCCGTGGATGGCGCCATTCACGCTGCGCCTCATGACTTGTCCGGAGACTGCCCCCATGAAGAAGTTCCTGCTCGCAACCGCCGCCGTCGCGGCGGCCGTCGCTGCCTTTGGCGCGACCGCCAACGCCGCCGATTTCAACCGTGGCTATTATCAGAAGGCGCCCGCGCCTGTTTACGCCGCTCCGCTCTACAACTGGACCGGCTTCTATCTCGGCGGCCATCTTGGCGGCGTGTTCTCCCAGAACAACAACTTCAACGGCCTCGCGCTGTCCGACTCCGACGCCCGCTTCATGGGCGGCGTGCAGGCCGGCTACGACTGGCAGCTGTCGCCGATGTGGGTGATCGGCCTCGAAGGCCAGTATTCCTGGGTCGGCGGCCATCAGCTCAACGCGATCTTCCCGGGCGGCTACGTCTACAACAACAACCAGCGCGGCATCGGCTCGATCACCGGCCGCGTCGGCTACACCTGGGGTCCGGGCCTGATCTATGTGAAGGGCGGCTATGCCTATTCCGACAACAACGAAACGGTGACGCTGGGCGGCGCGCCGGTCGGCTTCACGCTCAGCGACAACCACAGCAACGGCTGGACCATCGGCGGCGGCGCCGAATACATGTTCGCGCCGAACTGGTCGGCCAAGGTCGAGTACCAGTACTACGACTTCGGCGACAGCCGCTTCGCCGCGCCGGGCGCGCTGGTGCCGGTCGGCAGCTTCCACAACGACGAGCACACGGTGAAGGCGGGCCTCAACTACCGCTTCAATCTCGGCAACCTCGGCGGCCCCGCTTACGGCCGCTACTAGAGCCATCCCCGTTCCGATTGCATCGGAACGGGGGCTCTAGATCCCTTGACGCGTTTTCTTCACGCGAACCGGTACCCACTTCGCTCGAAAACGCTATTGAGAACACACCCACAACCAACAGTGGAAAAGGCCGGCGCAAGCCGGCCTTTTTGCATCCGATCGCGTGCATCGATTCCGCGCAGCGAACCGAGACGTCGCCACTGCGCGGCAGCCCTGAAAAATCCCGCAGATCGTCGCAATTTTCCCGATTTTGTTAACCGGCCGCACCGATACTCCCGCGCCGGGGAAACATCCAAGAGTAGTGGGCCAGGGGGCACAGGGGCAATGGCGTTTCGGTTCAAGCTCGGCAAACCAAATCTCAAGCGTATCCATCTGCCGCAGATGGGCGTCAGGGGCAGCCTGTTCGCGGCATTCGCTGTCATCGCAGGCATGGCGCTGGTGATCAGCGCAGGCGACGGCATCGTGCTGCATCGGCTCGGCGGCACCATGACCGATCTCTCTGGCCGCGACATTCCGCGGCTTGCCGCGAGCCTGCAACTGGCCGCGCAAAGCGCTTCGCTCGCGGCGCAAGGCCCCGGCCTGCTCGCCGTGCAGAGCGAGGACGCGCTGAACGATCGCACCAGGAAGGTGCAGGACGTCGCGCGGCTCACCAACGCCAAGCTCGGCGAGATCATCGAGCTCGGCGCCGACAAATCCGTGGTCAGCGCGCTGCAGGAGAACGTCAAGAACACCGACGAGGCCACCAAGAGCCTAATCTCGGCGGCGCGCGAGCGGCTCGAGGTCGGCGCGCTGCGCGACAAGCAATACAACGCGCTGCGCAAGGCGCAGGCGGCGTTCGTCTCCGCCGCAAGTCCCGCGATGCTCGACGCGCAGACCCGGCTCAACGCCATCCTCGCCGCGGCCGAGGTGTCCGCGGACGACGCCACTGAAGCTGCCCGCACCGTCGGCCAGATCAGCAACGTGCTCGCCGCCGGCAATCTGATGGCCGCCGACATGACCGCGGCGCTGTCGGCCAATTCCAGCGAAACGCTCGATGCGATCGAGGCCGAGTTCAAGGCCGGGCGCGAACGCGTCAAGTCCAACCTCGAGGACTTTCCGAACAATCCGGCGATCGTGGCCGTGCGCGACACCGCCTCGCGGCTGCTGGTGCTCGGCGAAGGCAAGACCGGCGTGTTCAAGATCCGCCAGAAGGAGCTCGACGCGATCGACTACGGCCAGACCATCCTGGAAGAGACGCGCAAGCTCAATGTCGGGCTCGGCATCAGCGTCCAGCAGCTGGTCGACGCGGTGCAGAAGGAGACCGACAGTTCGACCTTCCAGGCGCGGCAGCAGATCTCGCTCGCGACCATGGTGATGATCGGCCTCGGCGCGCTGACCCTGGTCGGCTCGTTCCTGTTCGTCTGGCTCTATGTCGGACGCAACATCCTGCGCCGCATCCGCGGCCTGCAGCGCTCGATGCAGCTGTTGTCCGACGGCGACCTCGACACCGAGATCCCGCAGAGCCGCCAGCGCGACGAGATCGCCGTCATGGCCGACGCGCTGCAGGTGTTCCGCGAGAGCATGGTCGAGAGCCGCGAGCTCACGGAAAACCAGAACAAGGACCGCAGCGCCAAGGCGGAGCGCGCCTCGCGCATGGAAGCGCAGATCGTCACGTTCGAATCCAACGTCCGCAGCGCGCTCGGCAGCCTGCAGACCGCGGCGAACTCGATGCAGTCGACCGCGCAGAGCATGTCGGCGACCGCCGACCAGTCGAGCGCGCTGGTCAACGCCGTCGCGTCGGCCGCCGAGGAAACCTCGGTCAACGTGCAGACGGTGTCGGCCGGCACCGAGGAGCTGTCGTCCTCGATCCAGGAGATCGGCCGCCAGGTCGTCACCTCGGCGGAGATCGCCCGCAAGGCGGTGGAGGAAGCCAGCGCCACCGACAGCACGATGCAGGGGCTCGCCGACAATGCCGCACGCATCAGCGTCGTGGTCGACCTGATCCAGACCATCGCCTCGCAGACCAATCTGCTCGCGCTCAACGCCACCATCGAGGCGGCGCGCGCCGGCGAGGCCGGCCGCGGCTTTGCCGTGGTCGCCTCCGAGGTGAAGAACCTCGCGAGCCAGACCGCAAAAGCGACCGAGGAAATCCGCCAGCAGATCGTCAGCATGCAGGAGGTGACGACGACGGCCGTCTCGGCCATCCGCAACATCTCGAGCACGATCGGCGAGATCAACGACGTCACCACCGCGATCGCCGCCGCGGTCGAGCAGCAGGGTGCGGCGACCCGCGAGATCGCCCGCAACATCCAGCATGCGGCGGGCGGCACCAGCGAGGTGTCGAGCAACATCGTCGGCGTCTCGACCGCCTCGGCCGAGGCGGGCACCGCCGCCGGCGAGGTGCTGAGCGCCTCCGACGCACTGCGCCGCGAGGCCGACGTGCTGCGCTCGGAGATCGACGGCTTCCTGTCGAACATCCGCGCGGCGTAGATTGCGCGCGAAATTGCAGCCCTGACCTCCCCTTGAAAAGGGGAGGTCGCTTTGCTCGCTCAAGCAAAGCGGGTGGGGATCTGCTCTCTCCGCTTGCAGCGTCGCCTGCGGCTGACCCCCATCCCAACCTTCCCCCTTTCAGGGGGGAAGGAGAAGACAGAACCCGGCTTGCGCTTCGTTTGATCCGGGCTACGGAATTCCGGCGATTTCCCATCGCTTTCTCCGGACGACTATCTGATTTTTCGGCTGGCGCGGCGGGCAATGTGCCGCTAAGCCCGTAGCATGGACAAGAAGACCGACCCCGTGCACTCCTCGGCGGAGGCACTGCGATACCCCTGGGAGAACCATCCCGGCCACGACCAGGTCGTGGAGGTGGCTCCCGGCGTGCTGTGGGCGCGGCTGAAGCTGCCGTTCCGCCTCAACCATGTGAACATCTATCTGCTCGCCGACGGCGACGGCTGGACCATGGTGGATGCCGGCTTCGGCAACGAGGAATCGATCGCGGCCTGGACCACGCTGTTCGAGGGGCCGCTGAAGCACGTCAAGGTCACCCGCCTGATCGTGACGCATTCGCATCCCGACCATGTCGGTCTCGCCGGCTGGATCACCGAGCGCTTCGGCTGCCCGCTGTTCATGTCGCAGGTGGAATATCTGCAGTCGGTTTATCACCAGAACCGCGGCACCGAGGAGCGGCGCAACGCGCAGCGGCTGTTCTTCCGCCGCCATGGCATGGATGAGGACCTCACCGAGAAGCTGCTCGGCCGCGGCCAGGATTACCTGAAGCGCGTGTCGGTGCTGCCGCCGTCCTATCATCGCCTCACCCATGGCGACGAGGTCGTGATCGGCACGCGGCGCTTCAAGGTGATCACCGGCGGCGGCCACGCGCTCGACCAGGTGATGCTGTATTGCGCGGCCGACAAGCTGTTCCTGTCGGCCGACCAGGTGCTGAGCAGGATCTCGCCCAATGTCAGCGTCTGGGCGGTCGAGCCCGAGCAGAACTCGCTCGGCGAATATCTGGCCTCGCTGGCGAGCCTGACCACCACCCTGCCCTATGACGTGATGGTGCTGCCGGGCCACGGCGTGCCGTTCTACGGGCTGAAGACCCGGATCAAGCAGCTCGCCGATCACCATGAGGAGCGCTGCCGGCTGATCGCCGAGGCCTGCCGCGAGGTGCCGCAGACCTCCAAGGAGCTGGTGCCGGTGGTGTTCCACAAGCACGTGCTGGACGAGCACCAGATGGGCTTTGCCGCCGGCGAGCTGGTCGCCCATGTCAACTACATGCTGGTCGAGGGCCGCCTGGCGGCCGAGATGCACGCCGACGGCATGCTGCGCTTCAAGACGACCTGAGCCCCGGCCGGGCGGCAAGCGTCGCCCGGCGATATGACCGAAATCGAGCCGAACGGTCCCCAGCTAGGGCAATTTGCCCAACTGCGGCGCATGCCCAGATGTGGGTCAATGCATGGACATTAGAGCTGGAAAAGCTCTAAGAAGAAGCAGTCATTCCGGTCAGGTTCCGCTTTCTGGGTTTGCCGATGGATTACAGCCAGTTCTTCAATACCGCCCTCAACCGCCTGCATGACGAGCGGCGCTACCGGGTGTTCGCCGACCTCGAACGGATCGCGGGACGCTTCCCGCACGCCACCTGGCATTCGCCGAAGGGCAGCCGCAGCGTCGTGATCTGGTGCTCCAACGACTATCTCGGCATGGGCCAGCACCCCAAGGTGGTCGGCGCCATGGTCGAGACCGCGACCCGGGTCGGCACAGGCGCCGGCGGCACCCGCAACATCGCGGGCACCCATCATCCGCTGGTGCAGCTCGAGGCGGAACTCGCCGACCTCCACGGCAAGGAAGCCTCGCTGCTGTTCACCTCGGGCTATGTCTCGAACCAGACCGGCATCTCGACGCTCGCCAAGCTGATCCCGAACTGCCTGATCCTGTCGGACGCGCTGAACCACAATTCGATGATCGAAGGCGTGCGCCAGGCCGGCTGTGAACGCCAGATCTTCCGTCACAACGACGTCGCGCATCTCGAGGAGCTCTTGATCGCCGCCGGTCCCGATCGGCCGAAGCTGATCGTCTGCGAAAGCCTTTATTCGATGGACGGCGACGTCGCGCCGCTCGGCAAGATCTGCGATCTCGCCGAGCAATACGGCGCCATGACCTATCTCGACGAAGTGCATGCGGTCGGCATGTACGGCCCGCGCGGCGGCGGCATCGCCGAGCGCGACGGCGTGATGCACCGGATCGATATCGTCGAGGGCACGCTGGCAAAAGCCTTCGGCTGCCTCGGCGGCTACATTGCAGGCCGCGCCGAGGTCATCGACGCGGTGCGCTCCTATGCGCCGGGCTTCATCTTCACGACCGCGCTGCCGCCGGCAATCTGCTCGGCCGCGACGGCTGCGATTCGCCACCTGAAGACCTCGAACTGGGAGCGCGAGCGCCACCAGGACCGGGCCGCCCGCACCAAGGCGATCCTGACCGCCGCCGGCCTGCCTGTGATGTCGAGCGACACCCATATCGTGCCGCTGTTCGTCGGCGATCCCGAGAAGTGCAAGCGGGCCTCCGACCTGCTGCTCGAGGACCACGGCATCTACATCCAGCCGATCAACTATCCGACGGTCGCCAAGGGCACCGAACGGCTGCGCATCACGCCCTCGCCCTACCATGACGACGGCCTGATCGACGCGCTGGCCGAGGCGCTGCTCCAGGTCTGGGACCGGCTCGGCCTGCCCCTGCACCAGAAGTCGCTGGCCGCCGAGTAACCCTATCCGTTTCCGACCCCGAATTTGGGCCGGCCGTGCATCGCGCGGCCGGCCCTTTGCGTTATAATCCTGACAACCGGCCCTTCCCCAGCGGCCGGGACAGGAGATGAGCAGCGATGCTGCACGACTGGGGCGTAATCGCCACGGCGTTCGCCTACATCGGATTGTTGTTCTTCATTGCCAGCCGCGGCGATCGCACGTCGCCCGGCGAGCGCGGCCGCGCCAGCCAGTGGATCTATCCGCTGTCGATGGCGATCTACTGCACCTCCTGGACCTTCTTCGGCTCGGTCGGCTTCGCTACCCGCACCAGCATCGACTTCCTGGCGATCTATGTCGGCCCGATCGTGATGGTCGGGCTGTGCACGCCGCTGCTGCGCCGGGTGATCGCGCTCGCCAAGTCGCAAAACATCACCTCGATCGCCGACTTCATCGCCGCGCGCTACGGCAAGAGCCAGGCGGTGGCGGCGACCGTGGCGCTGATCGCGATCATCGGCTCGGTGCCCTACATCGCGCTGCAGCTGAAGGCGGTGGCGGCGTCGCTGGAGACCATCCTGAGCGAGGACCAGGCGTTCTCGAAAATCCCTGTGATCGGCGACATCGCGCTGATGGTGACACTGGCGATGGCGGTGTTCGCGGTGCTGTTTGGCACCCGCCACACCGACGCGACCGAGCACCAGCACGGCCTGATCCTCGCGATCGCGGCCGAGTCCATCGTCAAGCTGGTCGCCTTCATCGCCGCCGGCGCCTTCGTCACCTTCTGGATGTTCTCTCCGGTCGAGCTCTACGAGCGCGCCCTGAAGACGCCGGAGGCGGTGCGCGCGATCGAATATGTGCCGTCGATCGGCAATTTCCTGATCATGACGCTGCTGTCGTTCTGCGCGGTCATGCTGCTGCCGCGCCAGTTCCATGTCAGCGTGGTGGAGAATTCGACGCCCGCCGAAGTCACCCGGGCGCGCTGGCTGTTCCCGCTCTACCTTGTCGCCATCAACCTGTTCGTGATTCCGATCGCGATCGCCGGCCTCGTCATCTTCCCGTTCGGCGCGGTCGATGCCGACATGTTCGTGCTGGCGCTGCCGATCGAGGGCAATTCGCAATTGCTCAGCCTCGCCGTGTTCGTCGGCGGGCTGTCGGCGGCGACCGCGATGGTGATCGTCGAATGCGTCGCGCTGTCGATCATGGTCTCCAACGACATCGTGCTGCCGCTGGTGTTGCCGCGCAGCGACGACGCCAGCGCCGGCCAGAAGGACTTTGGCGATTTCCTGCTGAAGGCGCGCCGCTTCTCGATCTTCGCCATCATGGTGCTGGCGTATTTCTACTATCGCGCGCTCGGCAACACCCAGCTGGTCGCGATCGGCCTGTTGTCGTTTGCCGCGATCACCCAGCTGGCGCCGGCGTTCTTCGGCGGCCTGTTCTGGCGCAGAGCCACCGCACGCGGCGCCATGGCGGGCATGCTGGTCGGCTTCGCGACGTGGCTCTACACGCTGTTCATCCCGAGCTTCCTGGAAACCTCGACCGCCGGCCTGATGCTGCTGCAGCACGGGCCGTTCGGGATCGAGGCGTTGCGGCCGCAGGCGCTGTTCGGCGCCGACCTGCCGCCGCTGCTGCACGGCGTGCTGTGGAGCCTTGCGCTCAACATCCTCACCTATGTGCTGTTCTCGCTGGCGCGCGCGCCGTCCTCGATCGAGCTGTTGCAGGCCGACGTGTTCGTGCCCAACGCGCTGGCCCCGATCACGCCCAGCTTCCGGCGCTGGCGCACCACGGTGACGGTGGAGGACATCCAGAGCACGGTGACGCAATATCTCGGCCCCGACCGCACCCGCGAGGCCTTCGCTTCCTTCGCCGTCGACCGCAACATCATGCTGCTGGCGTCGGCACCGGCCGATTTCGAGCTGCTGCAGCATGCCGAGCGGTTGATCGCCTCCTCGATCGGGGCCGCGTCCTCGCGCCTCGTGATGTCGCTGCTGCTGCAACGGCGCACGGTGTCGGCCAAGGCCGCGCTGAAATTGCTCGACGACTCCCACGCCGCCCTGCACTTCAACCGCGAGATCCTGCAGACCGCGCTCAACCACGTGCGCCAGGGCATCGCGGTGTTCGACGCCGATCTGCAGCTGATCTGTTCCAACCGCCAGTTCTCCGAATTGCTCGGGCTGCCGCAGCATCTGGTGCAACTCGGCATCCCGCTGTCCGAGATCCTCGAATTCATGGGCGCGATCAGTCCGCCCGCGGCCGGCGACGGCGACAGCCTGCTGCAGGCCCGCCTGCGCGCCTACACTACCGAGGGCAAGCCTTATCTGGAACGCTTCACCGACCGCCATCTGGTGATCGAGGTACGTGCCAACCGCATGCCGGGCGGCGGGCTCGTCATCACCTTCTCCGACGTCACGCCGAGCTTCGAGGCGGCGGAGGCGCTGGAGCGCGCCAACGCGACGCTGGAAAAGCGGGTGCGCGACCGCACCGAGGAGCTGACGCGGCTGAACTCGGAGCTGGCCCTCGCCAAGGGCATCGCGGAAGACGCCAACGCCTCCAAGACGCGCTTTTTGGCGGCCGCCAGCCACGACATCCTGCAGCCGCTCAATGCGGCGCGCCTCTACGTCACGAGCCTGGTCGAGCGCCAGAACGGCGGCGAGGATTCGCGCCTGGTCGAGAACATCGACGACTCGCTTGAGGCGATCGAGGACATTCTGGGCGCGCTGCTCGACATTTCCAGGCTCGATGCCGGCGCCATGACGCCGGCGATCACGAGCTTCCGGATGGCCGACCTGATGCGCTCGCTGGAGATCGAGTTCATGCCGATCGCCCGCGACAAGGGCCTCGACCTGCGCTTCGTGGCCTGCTCGCTGCCGGTCGAATCCGACCGCTCGCTGCTGCGCAGGCTGCTGCAGAACTTCATCTCCAACGCGATCAAATATACCCCGCGCGGCCGCGTCTTGATCGGCTGCCGCCGCCGCGGCACCACGCTCCAGATCAGCATCTTCGACACCGGCGTCGGCATTCCCGTGCAGAAGCGCGGTGAGATCTTCAAGGAGTTCCACCGCCTCGAGCAGGGCGCCCGGATCGCCCGCGGCCTAGGTCTCGGCCTGTCGATCGTCGAACGGCTGGCGCGGGTGCTCAACCACCGCATCGCAATCTCGGCCAATGTCAGCGGCGGCTCGGCGTTCTCGGTCACCGTGCCGGTCGCGACCGCGGTCAACCATACTGCGGCCGTCACCACCGCGACGCCGCTGTCGAAGACCCCGATGAGCGGCTCGCTGATCGTCTGCATCGAGAACGATCCCGCCATCCTCGACGGCATGAAGACGCTGCTGACGGCGTGGGACGCCGAGGTGATCGCGGTGCTCGACGCCGACGGCGCGATCAGCGCGATCGAGGCCGCCGGCGGCCGCGTCACCGGCGTGCTGGTCGACTACCATCTCGACCGCGGCAATGGCGTCGCCGCGATCCGCGAGATCCGCCGCCGCTTCGGCGACGGCATTCCGGCGATCCTGATCACCGCCGACCGCAGTCCGGCGGTGCGCGCCGCCGCGCGCGAGGAAAACATCGCGGTGCTGAACAAGCCGGTCAAACCCGCCTCGCTGCGCGCCCTGCTCGGACAGTGGCGCACCCAGCAGATGGTCGCGGCGGCGGAGTAGCGCGCGGCGGCGCAATCCGGGCGCGCATCTCGCTTTGGATCATGATGCAATTGGATCGAATCGC
This sequence comes from Bradyrhizobium pachyrhizi, assembly GCF_001189245.1. Lineage (GTDB taxonomy): Bacteria > Pseudomonadota > Alphaproteobacteria > Rhizobiales > Xanthobacteraceae > Bradyrhizobium > Bradyrhizobium pachyrhizi. Next base: position 58,646 of record NZ_LFIQ01000020.1, read on the forward strand.
ATCATGAAGGCGCCGCAAGGACACTGCGCCCCCTCCCGCAAGCGCGAGAGATGAAGCGAGCCTGCGGAGTGGCCGGCTCAACCGAAAATCACATGCTCCAGCAAGATCGCCAAGCGTCGGTTCAGTTCGGTCCCATTCCGGCCGACCCCGGGTGCCCTGGCACCTGAAAGCGCTTGCCTGTGTCGGTAACGTTGGTTCCGTCGACCTTGAGGATCGAGAAATCCTGGCTGAGGTAGTTCCCGACCAGGATGTATTTTCCGTCAGGCGTGAAGACCGCGGCCTCAGGCAGTCCACCGACTTCGATATCTCCGATCTTAGTCACTTTCTTGCCGTCGATCTTCAGGACCGAGACGCTGCCGTTCTTCTCGTGGAAGAACGCATTCTTCATGTTCGAGCCGCGCAGGATCACCGAGACTGCGAGATCCCCCTTCGGACTGACGGCAAGCCCCTCCGGTCCATCGCCGACCACCACGCGATCGATGATGCGCGGCGGCTTCGCTTCGAGATCGATGATGCTGGCCGTGTCGACGCTGCCGTCCGACGCGCCTGCGTTGCCATTGTCGGACGTCAACGCGATCTTGCTGTTCGGGGTCACTGCGACATTGTAAGGCCATTGGCCGGCCGGCAGGTCTATCTTGGTGTAGGTGACTTTGTCGCCGGCGATATCGAGCACCGATATCTTGTGCGCGGGAAAACGCGCGACCAGCGCGTGCTTGCCGTCTGGCGCGAACGCGACATGTGCGACACTGTCAGGCATCGATATCGTGTCGGTGATCTTGACGTCAGTGCCGTTGACCGAAAGTACGCTGATCGAATTGTCCCCGCGGTTGGCGACCAACGCCATCTTGCCATCGGGACTGAAGCTCAATCCCGATGGCTGCTTTCCGCCAGCAATGGTCGCGGCCAGCTTGGGCGGGGTCGTGTTGAGATCGATCACATAGATCTTGTTGTCCGGCACCTGCTTCAGAGCGTCGCCTTCCTTCACCACGTCAACCGAGTCCGCGACCAGCGCCACGGCTCCGGTCGGATCGATAGCAACGTTGACCGGGGGACCGACCACCGAATTCTTCAATGGGAGAGAAGCCGCAATCTTCGGGTTCTCGGGATCGGCGAGATCGACGATCAGCACTTGATCCTTGCCGGGCGCTAACAGCACCGGCTTGCCGTCGTCGTCCCACAACAGCTTCTCGTCCAGGCCGACGATCATCAGGGGCTTGGCCTGAGCGCAATTGAAAGAGCTGGTACCGAGAAGGATTGCCGCAGCCAGAGATAGTCCGGCGACGCGAGTGACGGAAATCATGGCGTTCTCCCCAAAAGCACGCGGCCTCTCACGGGCCGATGCCGGACAGGATACCCGGTTTTCTACTGACGCGCACTTTGAGTGAGGATCTGGATGGCTTCGCCGGAAGCCTGCCATCGGGCGCGCATTCGCGCCACCCGCCGGCTCGCGATGCCGTGGCCCGAGCCCGGCAATCACAGCTGGAGTTGCTCGGGACTACGTCGGCGGCGTGCCCTGGCGCCATTGGCCGCCGGCGATCTTGGCGGCGGCGATCACGGCTTGGGTGCGGCTTTCGACGCCGAGCTTCTGCAGGATCGCCGAGACATGGGCCTTGATGGTCGCTTCGGAGACGCCGAGCTCATAGGCGATCTGCTTGTTGAGCAGCCCCTCGGACAGCATCATCAGCACCCGCACCTGCTGCGGGGTCAGCGTCACCAGCCGGTCGCGCAGCCGCGTCATGTCGGGATCGCCAGCCGCCGACAGATCGGTGTCCGGCGGCACCCAGACGTCGCCCTCCATCACCTTCATGATGGCATCCCGCAGCGTCTCGACGCCGAAGCGCTTGGGAATGAAACCGGAGGCGCCGAAGTCGAGCGAGCGGCGGATGGTTCCGGCATCGTCGCTGGCGGAGACGATCACCACCGGGATCGCCGGATACTGCGCCCGCAGATAGATCAAGCCGGAGAAGCCGCTGATCCCCGGCATGCTCAGATCGAGCAGGATCAGGTCGACCTCGGAGTCCCGCTCCAACAGCGCGGTCAGGTCCTCGAACGATCCGGCCTCGCTGATCGTGGCCGAAGTCACGACGCTCGACACCGCCTGGCGCAACGCATCGCGGAACAACGGATGGTCGTCGGCGATGACAAGATGAGTATTGGCAGCAGCAGTCATCTCAGTCCCACAAGCGGGCTTAACCCGCGTCGCCCGGTTTTCGCCCGCGCGGCAGTATCACGCAAGCGCTTGATAATACCAGATGCCAACGCAGTTAACCCGCGCAGCTTGTGCGCCGCAATAGACGCACGCGGGGGCGTTCCATCCTGCTCTTCCTTCAGTAGATAAGTTCGATCCTGAAAAGGCCAAAAGTCTTATTGGGGCGGGTTTCACTGCGATGTTACCTTCATCTCAAGCCGAGGGCCCATTCGGGCCTCACCCGCCAGCCGGGGGCGAGCATGGCAGCAATATTTCGGGGGGAGCTATCCAGATGTCTACAATGACTGCAAGTTCGGCGCGGCCCGCCGGCATGACGAAGGATGAGCGCTTCGTCATCCTCGCGTCGTCGCTCGGCACCGTGTTCGAGTGGTACGACTTCTATCTCTACGGTTCGCTGGCCGGCATCATCGGCGCGCAGTTCTTCTCCGACTATCCGCCGGCGACCCGCGACATCTTCGCGTTGCTGGCGTTCGCGGCGGGCTTCCTGGTGCGCCCGTTCGGCGCGATCGTGTTCGGCCGGGTCGGCGACATCGTCGGTCGCAAATACACCTTCCTCGTCACCATCCTGATCATGGGCCTGTCGACCTTCATCGTCGGCCTGCTGCCCAACGCCAAGACCATCGGCATCGCGGCGCCGATCATCCTGATCTCGCTGCGCCTGCTGCAGGGCCTCGCGCTCGGCGGCGAGTATGGTGGTGCCGCGACCTACGTCGCCGAGCACGCGCCGCCCGGCAAGCGCGGCTACTACACCTCGTTCATCCAGACCACGGCAACGCTCGGCTTGTTCCTGTCGCTGCTGGTGATCCTGTTCACCCGAACCATCACCGGTGAAAAGGACTTCGCGGACTGGGGCTGGCGAATTCCGTTCCTGGTGTCGGTGCTGCTGCTCGGCATCTCGGTCTGGATCCGGCTGCGGCTGAACGAATCGCCGGTGTTCCAGCGGATGAAGGATGAGGGCAAGACCTCCAAGGCGCCGCTGACCGAGGCCTTCGCGACCTGGAGCAACGCCAAGATCGTGATCCTCGCGCTGCTCGGCCTGACCATGGGCCAGGCGGTGATCTGGTACACGGGCCAGTTCTACGCGCTGTTCTTCCTGCAATCGATCCTGAAGGTCGACGGCTACACCGCCAACCTCTTGATCGCCTGGTCGCTGTTGCTCGGCACCGGCTTCTTCCTGGTGTTCGGCGCGCTGTCGGACAAGATCGGCCGCAAGCCGATCATCCTGGCGGGCTGCCTGATCGGCGCACTCA
>NZ_LFIQ01000020.1:62114-70687 GCF_001189245.1 Bradyrhizobium pachyrhizi
ACGCCAATCCGGCGCTGGAAAAGGCTTACGAGTCGATCAAGGTGCAGGTCGTTGCCGATCCCGCGGGCTGCGGCGATCTGTTCAACCCGGTCGGCACCCGTGTCTTCTCGGCGCCTTGCGACACCGCCCGCGCCTTCCTTGCCCAATCGTCGGTGAAATATTCGACGGTGCCGGGCCCGGCCGGCTCGCCGGTGAAGATCCTGATCAACGACAAGGAAGTGCCGTATACGGACGCCAAGACGTCGAACCCCGCAATCCTCGCGGCGGTGCAGGCGGCGGGCTATCCGAAGCCGGGTGACGCCGGCATCGTGAAGATGTCGCACCCGTTCGACGTCTTCCGTCCTCAGGTGGCGTCGGTCATCGGCCTGCTGTTCGTCCTGGTGCTCTATGTCACCATGGTCTACGGCCCGATTGCCGCCATGCTGGTGGAACTGTTCCCGACCCGCATCCGCTACACCTCGATGTCGCTGCCCTATCATATCGGCAACGGCTGGTTCGGCGGCCTGCTCCCGGCGACCGCGTTCGCGATCACCGCCTCGACCGGCGATATCTACTCCGGTCTCTGGTATCCGGTCATCTTCGCCGCAATCACCGTCGTGGTCGGCGCGCTGTTCATTCCGGAAACCAAGGACGTCGACATCACCAAGACCTGACCGTCGACATCGCGATCAAATCAAACTGCATCGGCCGCGGAGCGATCCGCGGCCGATGTCATTTGGAGGCCAGGTCTAAAAAGATGGGTCGCGCGCGTCAGCGCGTGGCGCCGATGAATTGCAGTACGATCTCGCGCCGGTGCGGGCGGGCGCGATGCTCGATCAGATAGATGCCCTGCCAGGTGCCGAGCGCCATCTCGCCGTCGAGCACGGGGACCTGCAGCGAGGTCGCCGTCAGCATGGTCTTGATGTGCGCCGGCATGTCGTCAGGGCCTTCGGTGTCGTGACGCCAGCCGCCGTCTTCGGGCGCCGCACGGTCGAGCGCCGTCATCAGATCGACCAGCACGGCCGGATCGGCATTCTCCTGGATCGTCAGCGAGGCCGAGGTGTGGCGGATGAACAGCGTGACCGCACCCTCGCCGGCGCGCGCCTCGCGCAGGAATTTGGCGACCTCGCGCGTGATGTCGGTGAAGCCGGCGCTCGACGTTTCGACCGCAAGGCGCGACGACACGATGCTGGTTGCCGCGACGGAGGATGGCGCCGAGTGCGTGATGGTCCTCGATGAGTTCATCTGTAACTCTCACTATGTCGTCCCGGCGAAAGCCGAGACCCATAACCACCGATGTTCATTACTTCGGCGAGACATCAACTCCGAGTCATCGAAATCGAGAGGCCGCGGCGTACGGGTCCCGGCTTTCGCCGGGACGACGCTGTTGTAACAGTGTCAGCGCAAAATCAAATCTTGCCGCCATTGACGTCGCGCTGCACGCGGTTGGCCATCTCGATCAGCCGCCGCCAGGCCCGTTCCAGGAACGACATCATGCGATCCATGTCGCGGTCGCTCGGCAGCGGGATCTCGATCTTGCGCTCGCCCTCGGCGACCTTCGGCTCGGTCTTGGGCTCCGCCTTCTTCAGCTGATCCGATTTCGGCAACGCCTCGTCGGTCTTGGCCGACGGTGCGCGCGCGGCGAGCTCACCCTTGAGCTTGTCATTGTCGGCTTGCAGGCGCCCGATCTCGGTGTCCAGCGCCGCCCGCTCGTCCGGCACCATGTAACAGGCCCAGCCGGCGCTGGAATTGGTGCAGGTCGACACCGCGCCGGTGCGCGTGTCGAGCCGCAGGAAACCGTCGCCCGCCGGAGACAATGCGTAGCGGCCATTTTCGGTGTCCGGCGCGGTTTGCGCGATCGCCGCGCCGCCGCTTGCGATCAGGATGGCAGCAATTGCGATGGACAATTTCGACGGCGACATCGCGATGGGCATGGCTTGCTCCGCCTCAACCTGATTCCTGCCCTAGACCACAGAGCTATAGGGCTTGCGGCCCGACTTCAACGCGTCTTCAAGCAATTCGATCCGGTCCTGGCCCCAGAACACCTCGCCATCGAGCACGTATCCGGGCGAGCCGAACACGTCGGCGTCCAATGCATTCTGGCGATTCTGCTCATAGGCCGCGCTGATCGCTTCAGTGCTCGAGCGCTCGACCAGTTGCCGGCCGGGCAAACCGGCATCGTCGGCGAGCTTCACCAGCGTCGCAGGATCAGCAAGATTAAGCTGCTGCTCCCACACCGCGGGATAGGCCCGTTGCAAGAACGGCTCGGGGTCGAGGCCGGACTCGAGCATCGCGATCACCACGCCATCGGCAAGGCGCCCGTTGAACGGCCAGTTGGCCGGCTGCAGATGAAAATTCAGCCCCCGCTTGTCGCGCCAGCGCTGCAACTCGATCATCCGATAACGCTGCCGCACCGGATGGCGCTTGGCGAGCGGCAGTCCGCCGGTCTCCGAGAACAGATCGACCAGCAGCACGGGCCGGTAATTTACCTTGAGATCGTAAGTGCTTACGAGTCGAACGAAGGGCTTGTGGCCGATATAGGCCCAGGGGGATTGCAGCGAGAAGTAGTAATCGATCTGGCGCGGCATGCGGAACCTGACTGCGTGAGAGGACGGGACTTTCGGCGATCCCAGCAGAGCCGGAAAAGCCACGCAATATCGCTCAATGCCACGCAAGCTGTTGCACTGCGATCACTGCGTCACTCTGACCTTGAATATCTCCAAATAAAACCAGCAGAATCAAAGCAATAACTGGTTACGACGCAATCTTGACTTGATTAGACGCGGTAAGTATGGTCCGCGCGGCTTTTGACGGGGACGGGCGCAATTTCCATCATCCGCGGCATCGGTTAGTGTTTCCAGCATGGCTGAGAACACCAACGACGGCGCAAATGGAAGTCGCGATCAATCGCCTCCTGACGAAGCTGCGCTTTCCGCAAGGCTCGGAAGTCTCGATCATCGGTTGTCAGAAATTCGCGACAGCCGCAGGAGCAAGACTGATCAATCCGGTACTGAAGGCGGGGACAGTGCGGCCAGAGCTTCGGCGATGGCGCTCGGTTTTCGTCTTTCCTCGGAGCTGATCGCGGGCGTTGCCGTCGGAGCGGCGATTGGCTGGGGGTTCGACCGTTTGCTGTCGACGTCGCCATTCGGCTTCATCGTGTTAACGCTGCTCGGCTTCGTCGCCGGGGTGGTCAACGTGGTGAGGTCCGCGGGCGTGGCCTCGGGCAAGCGCTGAGCGCTGGCGGGAAGTCACGACATTTGAAATTCGATTACCGGCACGATAGCCGGTGGACCAAGAGCCGCGCGGATGAAAATCGACCCGATCCACCAGTTCAATATCGAGCCCCTCTTCACGCTCGGCCACATCGGCAATCACACGATCGCCTTCACCAATTCCTCGCTCTTCATGTTCATCGCGGTGCTGCTGATTGCGCTGCTGATGCTGGCGAGCGGCCGGGAACTGGTTCCGGGACGGCTGCAGTCGGTCGCCGAAATCTCCTACGAGTTCGTCGCCACCACGATTCGCAGCACGGCCGGCGCGGAAGGCATGAAGTTCTTCCCGCTGATCTTCTCGCTCTTCATGTTCCTCTGCGTCTCGAACCTGGTCGGCGTCATCCCCTACACCTTCACGATCGCGAGCCACCTGATCGTCACCGCGGCGCTCGCGCTTTTGGTGTTCTTCACCGTCCTGATCTACGGCGTCTACAAGAACGGCCTGAAATTCTTCAGCATCTTCGTCCCCCACGGCGTTCCGATCTACATCCTGCCGCTGGTCATGTTCATCGAGATCCTGTCGTTCTTCCTGCGCCCGGTCTCGCACAGCGTTCGTCTGTTCGCCAACATGCTGGCCGGCCACATCGCATTGAAGGTGTTCGCGGGCTTCGTCGCGATGCTCGGCTTCTCGCTGGGCGCGCTCGGCTGGGTCGGCGGCGTGCTGCCGCTGGCGCTCACGATTGCGCTGTACGCGCTCGAACTGCTGGTCGCGTTCCTGCAGGCCTACGTGTTCGCGATCCTGACCTGCATCTACCTCAACGACGCCATTCATCCGGGACACTAAGCGGTCCGGGGAATCTCCACCCACCAATCTGTCTATCTTTCTCAAGGAGCTACATATGGAACCGGCAGCAGCAAAACTTATCGGCGCGGGCATCGCGTGCATCGGCATGGGCGGCGCGGGCGTCGGCGTGGGCATCATCTTCGGCAACTACCTCGCCGCTGCGGTGCGTAACCCGTCGGCCGCTCAGGGCCAGTTCGGCAACCTGATCTTCGGCTTCGCCGTGACCGAAGCGCTCGGCATCTTCTCGCTGCTGATCGCGCTGCTCCTGCTGTTCGTTCCGCTCTGAGCGGCACCCCGGTTCCGCTCTGCGGTAACCCGGTTCCGCTTTGCGGCAACCCCTTCGCGCCGCCCAAGGGTCGTTCCAAGGGCGGCGCGCATGACAGCAACAGGAGAACACCATGGCTGAGAGTCATGGCGAGGCAAAAGGCCAGAAAGCCGGCGCCCACACCGAGACCGACGGCGGACATCACGGCGGAGCCTTTCCGCCGTTCGATTCGTCCAATTTCGCCTCGCAGCTGGTGTCGCTGGCGATTGCATTTGTCGCGCTCTACCTGATCGTGTCGCGTATCGCCCTGCCGCGCGTCGGCGGGACGATCGATGCACGTCAGAACAAGATCGAGGGCGATCTGGCCGAGGCGCAGAAGCTGAAGGACGAGTCCGACGCGGCGCTGAAGGCCTACGAGACCGAGCTGGCGAATGCGCGCGCCAACGCGCAGGCGATCGGCAACGAGACCCGCGAGAAGCTGAACGCGGCCTCGGAAGCCGAGCGCAAGGCGCTGGAAGCGAAGCTGGCGGCAAAGCTCGCCGACGCCGAGAAGCAGATCGCAACGACGAGGACCAACGCCATGAGCAACGTCCGCGGCATCGCGGCGGATGCGGCCGGCGCCATCGTCCAGCAACTCGCCGGCGTCACGCCGGACGCCAATGCGGTCAACAGCGCCGTCGACGCGTCGCTGAAGGGATAGACGATGTTTTACGAACCGGAAACCTGGGTTGCGATCGCCTTCGTCATTCTGCTGGTCGTGTTCGGCTATCTCGGCGTCCATCGCACCCTGCTGACGGCGCTCGACCACCGTGCCGAGCGCATCAAGGCCGAGCTGGAAGACGCCCGCCGCCTGAAGGACGAGGCCAATAAGCTGCTCGGCGAGTACAAGGCGCGCCGCGCCAGCGCCGAGCGCGAGGCCGAGGAGATCATCTCCAGCGCCAAGGCCGAAGCCGAACGGATCGCGGCCGAAGCCAAGACCAAGATGGAAGATTTTGTCGCGCGGCGGACCAAGACCGCCGAGAGCAAGATCGCCCAGGCCGAGGCCCAGGCCGTGGCCGATGTCCGCGCCGCCGCGGCCAACGCCGCCGTGACCGCCGCCTCGACCATCCTGTCGCAGTCGGTCAAGGGCTCGGTTGCCGACGACCTCGTCGGCAAGGGCATCGCGGAAGTCCGCTCCAAGCTGAACTGACGCGATCTCAACTCCTTAAAAAAGGCCGGCGCGAGCTCATCGCGCCGGCCTTTTGTTTTGTCCAAATTCGTCCGTTTGACGCGCTTTCTTCACGCGAACCGGTTGTCCACTTCGCTCGAAAACGTTCTGTTACTTCTTCTTGTGCGGCGCGCGGGCCTTGGGCTCCGGCTTCAGGGCCTGCGGGTCGAAGCCGATATAGAAGATGTAATTGTCGTTGTCGGCCGGCGACGGCGCCGGATAGACGACGTCCTCGGCAACCAGGCTGAATGGCACGCTGCCGCTTTCGTCCATCTGCACCGTGGTGGTGTAGGCCTTGGTCATGATCGTCTTCTCGCCGACGCCGCCCTGCACCACGGCGACGCGCAGCGGCACCTGAATGCTCGGTGGCGCGCCCTGGGGACCGACAATGATCCGCCCCTGGATGCCGATCTTGGCCGTGATCTGGCCGCTGTTCAGATTGCATTGCCGCGCTGTGCGCGTGATCGAGGCCAGGAACTTGACGTCGTTGCCGACCGCTTCCTTGCCGTTCGCGGCCACCGAATAGGTCGAGGCCCCGGAGCGGATCTGCACCGGCGGGCAGGTCAGTTCAGCGTCGGCATCGTTGAGCTGCTGCGGCGCCGCGGGCGTCGCCGGCTTGTCCTGGTCGGACGAGCCGCCGCCGAACAGGCTCTTGAAGCGGTCGCTCAGCGACTGCGCGGAAGCTGCCGAAGGCAGCAGCGTGGCACCGAGACCGATCGATACCGCCGCTGCGAGCGCGAACCTGATCACCCTTTCACCCATCAATATCCTCAAATTTCCCAACCGGGTTCCCTGTTTCGCGGCCGTTATAGCAAGGCAATGGCGGCGAACCCAAGGCATCGAGGGCGGCACCGCCCTCCGCAAAAAGGCTTACGGATCAGCCGCGGAAATCCTCGTGCAGCAGGCCGAACAGCAGGTGGTCCTGCCAGATCCCATTGATGCAGAGATAGCGCCGCGCCAGGCCCTCCCGGGTGAAGCCGCACTTCTCCAGCACGCGGATCGACGAGGCATTGGACGGAATGCAGGCCGCCTCGATGCGGTGCAGGTTGAGCTCGCCGAACAGCGAGGGCAGCAGCACCCGCAGCGCCGTCGTCATGTAGCCGCGATGGGCATGCGGCAGCCCGACCCAATAGCCGATCGTGCCGGCCTGCACGATGCCGCGGCGGACATTGGCGAGCGTGATGCCGCCGATCATCACCCCGTCCGATTCGCGGAAGATGATGAACGGATAGGAGCGGTCGGCGGCGATATCCTCGGTGTAGCGGCGCAGCCTGCGGCGGAAGCCGGCGCGGGTCAGGTCGTCGGAGGGCCAGATCGGTTCCCACGGCGTGAGATAGGCGCGGCTGAATTCGCGCAATTGCGCCCATTGCGGGAAATCCGACATCTGCGGCGCGCGCAGCAAGAGCCCGTGACCGCGCGGCATCAGTGCAGCGGGTCCATTGGACGGCAAACGAAACAGGGCCATGGCCCAACACTCCCCCGCCCATTCGGGCGTGACACCCTGCCCCGAGCCTCGCGGCCCCCTTAGTGCAGCAGCGTCTTTGCCTTCGACTTCGTCAATCCTTCCGCAAAAGCCACCGCCGTGTCCAGACCCCTGCCGCTGCCGAGCGCAACAACGGCGGGCCGGCTGCGCGCCAGCAGGGCACGGGCGGCGTTGCGGCTCGATTCGACGCTGACCGCGTCGATCCGGGCCACCAGTTCTTCCACCGTCTGCGGCCGACCATAGGCTAGCACATGGCGTGCCAATTGTTCGGCCCGCGATGAACAGCTTTCCAGCGCCATCAACAGGCCGGCCTTCATCTGCGCCTTGGCGCGGGCGACCTCGGCCTCGGTCAGGGTTTCGACCGCGTCGTTGATGACGTCGACGATGACTTCCATCATTTCCGGCGCATCCGCCGGATCGGTCCCGGTGTAGAGGCCGAAGAAGCCGGTGTCGGTGTAGGGCGCGTGGAAGGTGTAGATCGAGTAGCACAGTCCGCGCTTCTCGCGCACCTCCTGGAACAGCCGCGACGACATCCCGCCGCCGAGCGTGTTGGTGAAGACCTGCAGCGAGAACAGCGAGGGGTCGGTCTGCGGCACGCCTTCGAGCGCCAGCGTCAGATGCGCCTGCTCGAGATCGCGATGCACCACCCGCGAGCCGCCCGTGCCGAACATCGCGGCCTGCGGCTGCGGCGCCGGCGTGGCGTCGAAGCTTGCAAACTTCTGCGTGACGTCCTCGACGATCCGCGTGTGATCGACCGCGCCGGCGGCCGCGACCACCATGTCGGGGGCGCGGTAATGCGTCGAGAGATAGCCGCGCAGCATGTCGCGGTCGAAGGCCTTCAGCGTCTTGGCGGTGCCGAGCAGCGAGCGGCCCATCGGCTGCTCCGGATAGCAGAGCTCGTTGAGATGCTCGAACACGACGTCGTCGGGGGTATCCTGCGCCGCGCCGATCTCCTGCACGATGACGCTCTTCTCGCGCTCCAGCTCGTCCGGCACGAAGGTGGGGTTGGCGAGGATGTCGGAGAGCACGTCGAGCGCCAGCGGCACATCCGCCTTCATCACCCGCGCATAATAGGCCGTGGTCTCGGTCGAGGTCCCGGCATTGAGGTCGCCGCCGACCGCCTCGATCTCCTCGACGATCTCGCGCGAGGAGCGCCGCGCCGTGCCCTTGAACGCCATGTGTTCGAGCAGATGCGAGATGCCGTGCTCATTCGGCTTCTCGTCGCGCCCGCCGACGCCGGCCCAGACCCCGAGCGCCGCGGTCTCCAGATGCGGCATGGTGTCGGTGACGATTGTCAGGCCGCTCGGCAGCTTCGTGATTTCAACGCCCATCAGGCAACTCCCTGCTTGGCAGCACGGCTGACCGCCAGCACGAAGCGCTCGACCTCGGCGGAATCATTCTTCATGACCGTGATATGTTCGAATTTGCTCATCAGGCCTCCGAGCCAGACCGGCAGCTGCGGACGCACCCCGCAGGCGGCTTCCACCGCGTCGGGGAATTTGGCCGCGTGCGCGGTCGACAGCACGATGTTCGGGATCTTGGAATCCGAGGTGTCGCGGTCGGCGACCGCGAGCGCCACGGCG
>NZ_LFIQ01000020.1:70697-72107 GCF_001189245.1 Bradyrhizobium pachyrhizi
CTCGGTCTCGTCGGCGCGGCCGGCGTCGAAATCACGGCGCACGGCGGCCAGCGTCGCATCCGGCAGCACGAAGCGGCCGGACTGCTTCAGCGAGGCCATCAGGTGGCGGACCTGATCGGCGTCGCGGCCGCTCGCCTCGAACAGCAGCCGCTCGAAATTCGAGGACACCTGGATGTCCATCGACGGCGACGTCGTGGCGTGCACCTCGCGCACCTCGTAGATGCCGGTCTTCAGCGTGCGCGCCAGGATGTCGTTGACGTTGGCGGCGATGCGCAAGTTCCGGATCGGCAGCCCCATCCGCTTGGCGACATAGCCCGCGAAGATGTCGCCGAAATTGCCGGTCGGCACCGTGAAGTCAACAGTGCGCTGCGGCGAGCCGAGCGCGACCGCCGAGCTGAAGTAATAGACCACTTGCGCCACGATGCGCGCCCAGTTGATCGAGTTGACGCCCGACAACGCCACCTGGTCGCGGAAGCGATGGTTGTTGAACATCGCCTTCACCAGCGCCTGGCAATCGTCGAAGGTGCCTTCGATCGCGAGCGCGTGGACGTTGGCGGCGCCGGTCGTCGTCATCATGCGGCGCTGCACCTCTGAGATGCGTCCGTTCGGGAACAGCACCACGAGGTCGACATTGTCGAGATTGGCAAAAGCCTCGACCGCGGCGCCGCCGGTATCGCCCGAGGTCGCGACCACGATGGTGGTGCGCTGTGCGCGCTTGGCCAGCACGTGATCCATCAGCCGCGAGATCAGCTGCATCGCGACGTCCTTGAACGCCAGGGTCGGCCCGTGGAACAGCTCGAGCAGGAACTGGTTCGGCCCGGCCTGGTCGAGCGGCACCACCGCGGGATGGCGGAACGTGGCATAGGCCTCATTGGCCATGCGGCCGAGCTCGGCGTCGGAAATCTCGCCGGCGACAAACGGACGGATGATCTCGACCGCGACCTCCCAATAGGGACGGCCGAAGAAGGTGGCGATGGTCTCGGGCGACAGTTGCGGCCAGGTCTCGGGCACGTAGAGCCCGCCGTCACGGGCAAGCCCGGTCAGCATCACATCGCAGAAGCCGAGCACCGGGGCCTCACCCCTGGTCGAAATATACCGCGTCAAACCGCCCTCCAAAGGCTTCGATCCGAGCCTTAAGCCTTTGATATCATGGAATTATCGAGTTCGCCTCGTGCGACCCGAACGGTTCACCATAGAAGATCGGACCGGCAATGGGTAGCCCGAAGCGCTGCGGGGTCGCCCAGACGCGGGGGGTGGTGTTGCCCGCGACTGACCATCACCGGCTCCGCATTCACCGCCGTCGTCCTGGCGAAAGCCGGACCCATAACCACCGCAGTTGATTGGGAACGGGATCGCGGCCCCAGCATCGCGCAGCAATTAAGATTTGGGGTAATGGGTCCCCTGAGTTCG
>NZ_LFIQ01000104.1:0-14726 GCF_001189245.1 Bradyrhizobium pachyrhizi
TTCCATCGCGAAGGCGGACACGCCGGCATCAGCCATCGCCTTCAGCGCGGCCTCGTTGCCGTACGGATCCATGATCGCGATGACCAGCGCGCCGCGCTTGTATTTGGACAGTTCGGAGGCCTCCGGCCGCTTCACCTTGATGATGATGTCGGCGTCCTTGAGCGCGTCCGCGCTGACCGTGGCGCCAACCGCGGTGAACTCCGAATCGGGAAGGCCCGACTTGATGCCCGCGCCCGGCTCGACCGCGACCTCGGCGCCGAGTGCCTTGAACTTCTTCACGGTATCGGGCGAGGCCGCAACCCGCGGCTCGGACGGATCAATTTCCTTGGCAACGGCAATCTTCATGGGCCCTCCGGCGGCGCGAGCGGCGCACGCGTCTTCAAACTAGCGTTATTTTCGCCAGATTTGGATACCCGGTTTTTACATCCGGGTTTCGACAGCAATTCCGGCACCGCCGCGGGACGGCAGCGCCGCTAGCCGATCCCAAGGATCAGACCAGGAAATAGGCCATCAGGATAAGAATAATGGCGACGCTGATGGTGCCCCATTTGACCAGCATGAGAAACCCTTCATAGGTCTGCTCATGCGCCACGTAATCGTTGCCGTCGGCGGTCGTGTAGGCCACTTCGCTATGGTCTGCCATCGCTGTCCCCAGTCAGAAATTCGCGTTCCTCCGCGAGCCATTACCGCAAACGGGTAGGCAGGGCAACGGCGCGGTCCCGATCGGGCGATTTGAAGCGCAAATCGTCCCCGATCCACGTCCGAGCGACGACGCCGCGGCAGCCCCTCGGCAGGATCGGCCCCCCAAACGCAGGCATCATGGAACGATCATGCCGCCAGGCGCAAAAAACGCCGAACAAAACTGGCACGGGGCCGACCGCCGCCCGGCCCGGCCGGAACGCCGATGGGCCTCAGCCCATCGCCTCCAGCTCGTCGATCATGCCGGCGATGACGGACAGGCCGCCGTCCCAGAATTTCGGGTCCTTGGCATCGAGCCCGAACGGCCGCAGCAGTTCGGAGTAGTGCTTGGTGCCGCCGGCGGCGAGCATGTCGAGATAGCGCTCGGCAAAGCCTTCGGACGCGTGCTCGTAGACCGCATAGAGCGAGTTCACGAGGCAATCGCCGAACGCATAGGCATAGACGTAGAACGGCGAGTGGATGAAGTGCGGAATGTACATCCAGAACGTCTCGTAGCCCGGCTTGATCTCGATCGCCGGCCCCAGGCTCTCGCCCTGCACGCTGAGCCAGATCTGGCCGATCCGCTCGGCGGTGAGTTCGCCGTTCTTGCGCTCGGTATGAACCGCGCGCTCGAATGAATAGAACGCGATCTGCCGCACCACGGTATTGATCATGTCCTCGACCTTGCCCGCGAGCAGCGCCTGGCGCTGCTTGGCGTTCCTGGTCTGCGACAATAGCCGCTTGAAGGTCAGCATCTCGCCGAACACGCTTGCGGTTTCCGCCAGCGTCAGCGGCGTCGGCGCCATCAGCGCGCCGTTCTTCGCCGCCAGCACCTGATGGACGCCGTGACCGAGCTCATGCGCCAGCGTCATCACGTCGCGCGGCTTGCCCTGATAGTTCATCAGCACATAGGGATGCGCCGACGGCGTGGTCGGATGCGAGAACGCACCGGGCGCCTTGCCGGGACGGACCGGCGCATCGATCCAGCGATCGTCGAAGAAGCGCTCGGCGATCTCGGCCATCTTGGGCGAGAAGCCGCTATAGGCCGACAGCACCATGTTGCGCGCCTCGGGCCAGGCGATCGTGCCGGTCGCCGCGAACGGCAGCGGGGCGTTGCGGTCCCAGTGCGGCAGCTTCTTCTTTTTGAACCAGCCGGCCTTCAGCGCGTAATAGCGGTGCGACAGCTTCGGATAGGCCGCGCGCACCGAGGCGACCAGCGCATCGACCACCTCGCGCTCGACGCGGTTGTTGAGATGGCGGGAATCCGCGACATCCTGGAAGCCGCGCCAGCGGTCGGAGATTTCCTTGTCCTTGGCGAGCGTATTGGTGATCAGCGCGAAGCTGCGCTCATTGTCCTTGAAGGTCTTGGCGAGCGCCTGCGCGGCAGCCTTGCGCTTGTCCCCCGCCTTGTCCTGCAGCAGGTTCAGCGTCGGCTCGATCGCGAGTTCCTTGCCGCCGACCTTGAAACGCAGACCGGAGATGGTCTGGTCGAACAGCCGGTTCCAGGCCGCGTAGCCGCTTTGCGCCTTTTCGTGGAACAGCTGCTCGACGCGATCCTCGAGCTGGTACGGCTTGTCCTTGCGGAGATCCTCGATCCATGGCCGGTAATGGCCGAGCTCCGGTTCGGCCATCGCGCGCTCGATCACATCATCGTCGACGCGATTGAGCTCGAGCGAGAAGAACAACAGATGCACCGACGCGGCGGTCAGCCGCTCGGAGACGTCGCCGTAGAATTTCGAGATCGCGGGATCGACGCTGTCGCCGGCATGGACCAGGCCGGCGTAAGAGCCGAGACGGCCAGCCAGATCGTCGATCGCCTCATAGCGCCTGATCGCCTCGGCCAGCCACTTTCCGCCGCCTTCCTTGGCGGTATTTTCGGCAAGCTTGCCCTTGTAGTCGGTCTCAAACGCGACGCAATCTGCGTCCATTTTCTGCAAGTCGCGTGCGACCTCAGGCGCATCGATACCGGAGTAGAGATCTGCCAGATTCCATTCCGGAAGCTTGCCGGTCTTGCTGGCTGCCTTTTTCGCCGCCGGGCCGCCTGCGGACGATTTGCGTTGCGCGGCCGTCTTGCGCAACGCGGCTTCCTTGCGGAGAGCGGCCTTGCTGAGGGCAGACTTGTTGGATGCAGTTTTGGAGCGCGAGGTCATCTTGTTCGTAACCTTAGTTCAGTCGGAAAGATGTCGGCGGCGGCGGAATGAATGCGGGTTTGCAACATTTAAGAGTGCGTTAATCGGCATCGGCGACATTGCCCCGATTCGAGACAAATAAACGTAGCGTGCGGGGAAAACCATGGCTGCCACCATTTTGATCGCCGATGACGACGCAGTACAGCGCCGTTTGGTTGAAAACATGGTGCAGAAGTGCGGCTATGAGCCCCTCGTCGTGGACAGTGGCGACGCGGCGATCGCGGCCCTGACCGCATCCGAGACGCAGGCGATTGACGCCGTCGTGCTCGACCTCGTGATGCCGGGCCTCGACGGACTTGGAGTCCTCGCAAAAATTCGTGAAGCTGGTTTGACCGTCCCGGTCATCGTGCAGACCGCGCATGGCGGCATCGACAATGTCGTGTCGGCGATGCGCGCCGGTGCCCAGGATTTCGTCGTCAAGCCGGTCGGCTTCGAGCGGCTGCAGGTCTCCCTGCGCAACGCCCTCAACGCCTCGGCGCTGAAGGGCGAATTGCAGCGGATCCGCCACAGCCGCGAGGGCCGGCTGACCTTCTCCGATATCATCACCCGCAGCGAGGCGATGGGCGGGGTGCTGCGCACCGCGCAAAAGGCCGCGTCCTCGACGATCCCGGTGCTGATCGAGGGCGAATCCGGCGTCGGCAAGGAACTGTTCGCGCGTGCCATTCACGGCAGCAGCGAGCGCAAGGCCAGGCCGTTCGTTGCGGTGAATTGCGGCGCGATCCCGGACAATCTCGTCGAATCGATCCTGTTCGGCCACGAGAAGGGCGCCTTCACCGGCGCCACCGAGCGCCATCAGGGCAAGTTCGTCGAAGCGCATGGCGGCACGCTGTTCCTCGACGAGGTTGGCGAATTGCCGCTGGCCACGCAGGTGAAATTGCTGCGCGCCCTGCAGGAAGGCACCGTCGAGGCGGTCGGCGGCCGCAAGCCGGTCAAGGTCGATGTTCGCATCATCTCGGCGACCAACCGCAAGCTGCTCGATCTCGTGAAAGGCGGCCAGTTCCGCGAGGACCTGTTCTATCGCCTGCACGTGCTGCCGCTGACCATTCCGGCGCTGCGACAGCGGCGCGAAGACATCCCGCATCTGCTGCGGCATTTCCTGGCGCGGTTCTGCGCCGAGGAAAACCGCAACATCACCGGCATCAGCGGCGAGGCGATGGCCCACCTCTCGCAACTCGACTGGCCGGGCAACATCCGCCAGCTCGAGAACACGGTGTATCGCGCCGTGGTGATGAGCGACGGCGACCAGCTCGGGCTCGCCGATTTCCCGCAAGGAACGGCGCATCCGGCGCCGGAGGGCAAATCGCTGCAGGGCGAGCCGCTGGTGGTGTCGCCTTCCACGGCTCCCGCCATGATATCCGGTAATGAAATACCGGTTGCCGCCTCCCTGCCCACGGCCGGCGGCCTTTCCATGCTCAATGCCGCGGGCGAGGTGCGCCCCCTGGAAGATCTCGAGAACGAGATCATCCGCTTCGCGATTTCGCATTATCGCGGACAGATGTCGGAGGTCGCGCGCCGCCTCAAGATCGGCCGCTCGACGCTCTATCGCAAGCTCGACGAAGCTGCGGCCGGCGCGCCCGCAAGCGACGCCACTTAGCCCTCGAGGCCGACAGGGCCACACCAGGGAACCTTTTGAACCGTGTCGTGGCGGTGACAGACAAAGGCTGTGCCGCGTGGCAAAAACGCACAGCCCGGAGCGAAATCAGCTGCTTCGAGGTCAGTTTGTCGTGAGTTGCCCCGCATGGCGCTGGCTGCATGAGAGGGGCAAAGGTATCGTCTGCGTTCGTTGTGTGCAGGCGTGCGAGTCGATCGAGAGGCCGGCGCTTCGCGCAAGCTATGAAACCAAATTCTGATTTGAACTGTTCCAGTTTGATGAGGGGCAGTTTCACCCAGGGGGTGTGACGATGCGTGACTGTTCGAACAACCGTCGAGGATTTGACCGCGTATTGATGGCCGTCGCGGCAACCTTCCTCACGGTGTCCGCGACCGCGGCCTTCGCGCAGGACACGCCGCACTCCAGCGCCTCGGAACTCGCGATCGACGCGGCGATCCCGCGCCCCGAACCGGCCAACGTGCCGCCCCCCACCGCAAGCGATTTCAAGGCCGACACCACCGCCGCGCTGCCCGATGCAGCCAAGCCGGCCGACGTGAAGCCAGCGGATGTGCAAGCCACCGAGGCCAAACCCGCTCCGACAAAACCGGTCGACGCCAAGCCGGCAGAGCCGAGCGCGACTGCAAAGGCCGTCGAGCCGAAGCCCGCCGATGTCGTAACCGCGCCTGCGACGAAGCCGGCCGATGCCCCGAAGACCGATACCGCCGTCGCGCCGGCGGCGGCCGCCCCCGCCCCCGCAACGGCCACCGCGCCTGCCGCAAGCCCCGCGCCTGCAACGGCAGCAGCGCCGGCCACTGCTCCCGCGACCGCCGCGGCGCCGGCGAGCGAACCGGCGAAGGCAGCGAGCAATGTTGCCGCCGAGGATCAGCCGGTTGCCGACAAGCTGCGCGAACTGCTCGCCAGCAAGTCGCTGCGTAGCTTCGACCGCAAGAACGAGCGCGCTGCGGCCGAGAAGTTCTATTCGACTCGCGAATACGCGCCGGTGTTCACCAAGGCCGGCAAGCTGACCGACGCCGGCAAGGGCGTCATCGCCCGCCTGAAGGACGCGGACGCGGATGGCCTCGATGCCGCCGACTATCCGGTGCCGGATTTCGCCGCAGCGACCTCGCCGGACGCGCTTGCCGACGCGGAGCTGAAACTCGCCGCCAGCATGCTGGACTACGCCCGCCAGGCCCAGAGCGGCCGCATGCACTGGTCGCAGGTGTCGGCGGACATTCTCTATCCGGAGCACCCGATCGATCCGGCGGAAGTGTTCGCCAATGTGACCTCCGCGAAAGACGCCTCCGCCGCGCTCGACGGCTACAACCCGCCGCAGAAGCTCTACAAGGAGCTGAAGCAGAAGCTCGCAGAGCTGCGTGGCCAGGGCGACGGCCCGGTCATCACCATCGCGGACGGCCCGACGCTGAAATATTTGCCGGCACGCAAGAAGCAGGCTGCGGTCGAGATGGACGATCCGCGCGTGCCGGACCTGCGCAACAAGCTCGGCGTCACCGAGAATGCCGACAGCACCAAGTATGACGCGACGGTCGCGCGGGCGGTGGAGAAATTCCAGAGCAGCGTCGACCTCAAGCCGACCGGCGTTCTCGACGAGCGCACGGTGAAGGCGCTGAACAATCCGAAGCGCGACCGGCAGATCGACACCGTGATCGTCAACATGGAGCGCTGGCGCTGGCTGCCGCGCCAGCTCGGCGCCGCCAGCGTCGGCAATGCCTATGTGATCCTCAACATCCCGGACTACACGTTGAAGGTGATGCAGAACGGCGCGCAGGTCTGGACCACCCGCGTCGTTACCGGCAAGCCCGGCCAGCATGCCACGCCGCTTTTGACCGAGACGATGAAGTACATCACGGTCAATCCGACGTGGAACGTGCCGCCGTCGATCATCTACAACGAATATCTGCCGGCCCTGCAGCAGGATCCGACGGTGCTGCAGCGCATGGGCCTCAGGCTCGAGCGCAACCGCGACGGCTCGATCCACATTTCGCAGCCGCCGGGTGAAGCCAACGCGCTCGGCCGGATCCGCTTCAACTTCCCGAACAAGTTCCTGGTCTATCAGCACGACACGCCGGACAAGTACCTGTTCGCGAAGGACGAGCGCGCGTTCAGCCACGGCTGCATGCGTGTGCAGAATCCCGATCAGTACGCCGCCGTCCTGCTCAACATCACCGAGCCGAACCAGCACTACACGCCGGAGCGGATCCGCAGCATGTACGGTTCGAGCGAGGTCGACCTGAAATTCCCGACGCCGATCCCGGTGAACATCACCTACCAGACCGCGTTCGTGGACGATGCCGGCAAGCTGCAATTGCGCAGGGACGTTTACGGCCGCGATGCCAGCATGCTGTCGCTGCTCAGGAACAACCGCGGCAAGGATCTCGAGACGGTGGTGGCGCACGCCCAGCCGAGCTACTCGCGTCCGCCGAGCAGCAGCCTGCCCGCCGGCGTCAATGTCGCGGGCGACAACGGCTTTGGCTCCTCCGGACCAAACTTCTTCGAGCGCCTGTTCGGGGGATTCGGACAGCCGGAGCCGCAGCCGATCCGTCGCGGGCAGGCCCAGCAGCAGCGCCGGGTGATCACCCGCTAATCTGCATTTCCGCCCGATTGGGATAAATTTTGAAGCAAAATCAACGATCTCGCTCAAAAGGCGAGATCGTTTACGTTAACCATTTCGGGTCTCGGCCGGGGAGCAGGGCTATCTTTTGCCACACTCGCCCAGTTAGTTAAGCCTAACTTGGGGGCGGGTCGGTAAACCTCGGTTAACCCTCCCGCTTTAAGAAAGCGTTCACCGTCTTCCGCAGGGGGTCTGCGAAAGATGCCGACCGAACGCTCGTCGACTGGGTGGGCTCATAGTGCTGGCTGTCTTCGCACGCCGCTACAAACCGCTGTCGTTGCCTAAGGCCGGATACCAAGTCGGCCTGACTGCGCTATTGCTGTTGGCGGGCGCGGGATCGGTGCACGATGCCACCGCGCTGAACCAGACCCGCACCCTCTCCTTCCATCACACCCATTCCGGCGAAGACCTCACCGTCACCTTCAAGCGCGACGGCCGTTACGACGAAGGCGCGCTGAAACAGCTCAACCACTTCCTGCGCGACTGGCGCTCCCAAGATGAAACGGTGATGGACCGTCACCTCTTCGACATCCTGTGGGAAGTCTATAACGACGTCGGCGGCAAGCAGCCGATCCAGATCATCTCCGCCTATCGCGCCCCTGCCACCAACGCCATGCTCCGCCGCCGCTCCTCGGGCGTCGCGCGCCACAGCCAGCACATGCTGGGGCACGCGATGGACTTCTTCATCCCAGGCGTGCCGCTGGAGCAGATCCGCTATGCCGGCCTCCGCCTGCAGCGCGGCGGCGTTGGCTTCTATCCGACCTCGGGCTCGCCGTTCGTCCATCTCGACACCGGCAGCATCCGCCACTGGCCGCGCATGACCCGCGATCAGCTGGTCAGGGTGTTCCCCGACGGCCGCACCGTCCATGTCCCGACCGACGGCACGCCGCTGAAGGGCTATGAGCTTGCCAAGGCCGATATCGAGCGCCGCGGCAATGGTGACGATGCCGCGACCATCGGCAAGCCGAGCCTGTTCGCGAAGCTGTTCGGTGGCGGCAAGTCGAGTGACGATGAAGACGAAGGCGCGGCCAGCGTGAACGACAAGCCGGCCGCCAACACCGTGGTGGCCGCCGCCGCGCCCGCCAAATCCGCCGATCCGATTCCGCTGCCGCGCGCCAAGCCGCAGTTCGCCGCCGCCATCCAGCTCGCGGCCGCCGACGCCCAGCTCGTTCCGATGCCGAAGGCGAAGCCCGCGGTGCAAGTGGTGCAGATGGCCGAGAACACCGCGCCGCAATCGCCTGCCGACATCATCAATGCCCGCGGCTTCTGGGGTGACGAGGGTGAGGCGCCGAAGCAAGCGTCGGCGGCGCAGATAGCCGCGCTGAAGGCCCGTGAGGCGGTCGGCGGCAGCGATCCGCAGACCACTGCCAGCACGACGACCGAAAACTTCAACAAGGCGCTGGCCTATGCGCCCGCGGCGGCCTCACCGGTCGATCGCGCCAACATCGTCGCAGCGACCGCGCCGATCCCGCGCAACGCGCGCCCGACGCGCAATGCCGCGGCTCCTAGCACCGAAATCAACACCGTCGTTGCCAAGGGCGCACCGAGCCAGGGCGTGATCACCACCTCCGCGCGGATCTCGGCTGCCAAGGGCAACGATATCTGGATGCGCGTGGTGATGCTGGCGCCGAGCGCGAGCAATGCCATGCTGACCACGGTGCTTGGCGACACCGACATGACCATGATGCGGGCTCATTTCGTCAAGCCGCAGGCCGCCGTCGTCATGACCTTCTCGGAAGATCCGATGATGGGCATGACCTGCGACCGCTTCTCGGGCTCGGCGACCGCCCTCCTGACGACCCAGTCCTTCGTGCTCCGCACCGCCTCGCTGCGCTGAGCCGCTGCGCCTCTGCCGGACAAGGATAGCTTTGCGCCGGTTCAGGCCGGCAGCCCTGCCTTGAGCAGGCCGGCCTCGAAGCGTGCCCGATCGGGCTCGCGCTTGTAGTGCTGGGTTGCCAGATGCGCCGACACCGAGAAGGTCGGCTCGCGCTTCAGCACCTCGGCGGCGTGGGCCGAGGCAGCCACCGTGTTGCCCATCTGCGCGAAGGTCGCCGCGAGGAAGGCGTGATGGGTGTGGTCGGGGCGCGTAATCCGCGAGAACGCCTCGGCGGCGTCAGCGTATTTCTCGGCGCAATAGCAGGCCCGGCCGAGATGGCTCCAGAAGCGCTCCGGATGGAACGGATTGAGGCGCATCGACCGCTTGATCCAGTCGATGCCTTCCTCGGGCCGCCCGAGCCAGGTCAGGAGCTCGCCCTGCTGCACGACGACGAGGTCGTAATTCGGGTTCAGCGCGAGCGCGCGCTCCTGGTGGAAGGCCGCCTTGTCGTGGTCGTCGCGGTTGAGGTTCAGCGCGGCGAGAATCCGGTGCACGTCGCTGTCATTGTCGTCGAGCTTGAGCGCGATCTCGAGCTCTGCGGCGACCTGCGCCATGGTCGCGTCGCGGTCGGTGCACCAGTTGTAGACCCAGGTCTGGCCGAGCACGCAGGCCCGCCAGGCGTGGGCGTGGGCATAGTTCGGGTCAAGCACGATGGCCCGTTCGAGCAGGCGCTGCGCCTCCGCGTTGTCGTCGCGTGCCGAGCGATGATGCAGCACCTTGGCGGCAAGCACGCACTCGTAGGCCGCCATGTTGTCGGTCGGCTTGCGCTTGACACGGTCATGCGCGGCAGCCTCGACGCGC
This sequence comes from Bradyrhizobium pachyrhizi, assembly GCF_001189245.1. GTDB lineage: Bacteria > Pseudomonadota > Alphaproteobacteria > Rhizobiales > Xanthobacteraceae > Bradyrhizobium > Bradyrhizobium pachyrhizi. The sequence goes on from NZ_LFIQ01000104.1 coordinate 9,765, forward strand.
CCCGGCAAGGTCGCCACGATCGCACGCGTCATCTCGTCCTGGATGGCGAAGATGTCGGCCAGCTCGCGGTCGTAGCGTTCGGCCCAGACGTGCCGGTCGGCCACGGCGTCGATCAGCTGCACCGTGACGCGGATCCGGCCGCCCGCCTTCCGCACGCTGCCTTCCAGCACATAGTCGACGGCGAATTCCTTCGCGACGTCCTGCACCTTCACGGCCTTGCCCTTGTACACGAAGGTCGAGTTGCGCGAGATCACCAGCAGATCGTGGAAGCGCGACAGCTCAGTGATGATGTCCTCGGTGAGCCCGTCGGCGAAGAATTCCTGCTCGGGATCGCCGCTCATGTTGACGAGCGGCAGCACGGCGATGGAGGGCTTCTTGGCGACGACAGGGGCGGCCACCGCACTCGGGTGCTCCGGAACGGGCCTGGCACCGGATTCGAGATGGACGCGGAAAACCCGGATTGGGCGCGCGATGTTCTTGACGGTCTGGTCGCCGAGATCCTCGAAGCTCAGATCTTCCAGGCGATCGCCGACCTGATCGCGCACCGCGCCGGAAATGCAGATGCCGCCGGGCTCGGCCAGCGTCTCCAGACGGGACGCGACGTTGACGCCGTCGCCGAAGATATCGGCGCCGTCAACGATCACGTCGCCAAGATTGATGCCGATGCGAAACTGCATCCAGCGCGCCGGCGCGACGTCGGCGTTGCGCTTCGCCATCCGGCTCTGGACCTCGGCCGCGCACAGCACCGCATCGACGACGCTATGGAATTCAACCAGCAGGCCGTCGCCGGTGGTCTTGATGATGCGGCCGCGATTCTTGGCGATGGCCGGATCGATCAGCTCGATGCGATGGGTTTTGAGGCGCGCAAGGGTGCCCGTCTCGTCAGCCTCCATCAGGCGGCTATAGCCGACCATGTCGGCGGCGAGGACCGCAGCGAGCCGGCGCTCTGGTCCTGGCACGTCCATCTGAACGATCTGCCCGGTTACCTCGCCGCCAGTGTAGCAAATCCCGGGATTTCACCCAAGCCTCGACAGGAGGTCTTCCAGCAGCTTTGGGGGGCGCCCTTGGCGAACGCCCGGCAGGGGTGGCCGCTGGCCGCCTCAGAGCATCCCCAGCGCCTGCATGTAGGTCTCCAGGATGGTCTCCTGCTCCTGGCGCTCGTTCGGATCCTGCTTGCGCAGACGGATGATGGCGCGCAGCGCCTTGACGTCGAAGCCGTTGCCCTTGCTCTCGGCATAGACGTCGCGAATGTCGTCCGAGATCGTCTTCTTCTCTTCTTCCAGCCGCTCGATGCGCTCGATGATGGACTTGAGCTGGTCCTTGGCAAATCGCGTTGCGGGCTCTTCCTTGACGGCGGCAGACGTGGTGGCCATCGCGCACTCCTGAACAGGTATTGAAATGTTACGCGAATACGCGCCTTGCGCACCGCTTGCTGCGGGCGACCCTCGATTTTGGCGCGCCTTCCGTCAAGGAAACATCGCGCTCATCCACAGCGCGCCCACAGGAGATGCGGACGGCCGCGGAACTGACGTCACACAGGCTGAGGTTTAATGCCCGCTCTGGGCTTTCTTCATCGCCGCGAGCTGCTCGGGCGTCGCGCTGCCCTGATACTTCGCCTTCCATTCCTCATACGGCATGCCGTAGACCGCCTCACGGCTCTCGTCCTTGCTCACGGTAAGGCCCTTGGCGTCGGCCTCTTCCTTCATCCAGTTGGACAGGCAGTTGCGGCAGAAGCCGGCGAGGTTCATGAGGTCGATGTTTTGCACATCGGTGCGGTCGCGCAGGTGACTGACGAGACGCCGGAAGACCGCGGCCTCGAGTTCCGTTCTGGTTTTGTCGTCAATGCTCATGATCGTGATCCCGTGTGTCGCGCTCACCATATTGATATCAGGTGGGAATTGTCACAGATTTTGCCATATCGGCGCGCAAAACGGACCCGTCCGGCCATCCCGGCCACGGTCCGACAGCGTCGCAGACGGGCGCCCGCCCGTTGACAGTGCCGGCCGGGCACGCGAAATCGTCCATGATTTGATATAGCTTCGCTGCATGAGCCCAACAGATTCCCTCGCCTCAGCTCCCCGCAATATCCGCCTGACGTTGGCCGGCCTCCTGCCGGTGCTGGCGCTTGTCGCGGCCTGCCTGTGGACGAGTCCGGCGGCCGCCGATTTCCGGCTCTGCAACAACACCTCGAGCCGCGTCGGCATCGCGCTCGGCTACAAGGACGCCGAGGGCTGGACCACCGAGGGCTGGTGGAACGTGTCGTCGCGCACCTGCGAGACCTTGCTGCGCGGCAACCTTGTGGCGCGCTACTACTACATCTACGCTCTCGACTATGATCGCGGCGGCGAATGGTCCGGCCAGGCCTTCATGTGCTCGCGCGATAAGGAATTCACCATCAAGGGCACCGAAAATTGCCTGGCGCGCGGGTTCGACCGCACCGGCTTCTTCGAGGTCGATACCGGCGAGCAGCGTGCATGGACCGTCCAGCTGACCGAAGCCAACGAACAACAGCCGCAGAAAGTACCGGGAATGCCGGGCGGCGTGGGTCCAGGAAGTCCCGGGGCGATGCCGGGCCTGCCCAACCCGCCGCCGGGCGCAGCGCCTCCGGGCGCGTCTGGTCTGCCGCCAGCCGCACCACCCGGAAACAAACCATGAGACGACTGCGTCGAATCAAGATCCTCGCAACACTCGGCCCGGCCTCCTCAGACAGCGCGATGATCCGCAAGCTGTTCGAGGCGGGCGCCGACGTCTTCCGCATCAACATGAGCCATACCCCGCATGACAAGATGCGGGAGCTGGTCAAGACCATCCGCAATGTCGAATCGAGCTACGGCCGGCCGATCGGCATCCTGGTCGACCTGCAAGGGCCGAAGCTGCGGCTTGGCTCGTTCGCGGAAGGCTCGACCCAGCTCAAGAACGGCCAGAGCTTCATTCTGGATTCCGACAAGACGCCGGGCGACAACAGCCGCGTCCAGCTTCCGCATCCGGAGATCCTCGCGGCGCTCCGCCCGGGCCACGCGCTGCTGCTCGACGACGGCAAGGTGCGGCTGATCGCCGAGGAAACCTCGCCCGAGCGCGCGATCACGCGCGTCGTGATCGGCGGCAAGATGTCGGACCGCAAGGGCGTCAGCCTGCCCGATACCGATCTGCCGGTGTCGGCGATGACCGCAAAGGACCGCGCCGACCTGGAAGCCGCGCTGCCGGAGGGGATCGACTGGGTCGCGCTGTCCTTCGTGCAGCGAGCCGAGGACGTGATTGAGGCCAAGAAGATGATCCGCGGCCGCGCCGCCGTGATGGCCAAGATCGAGAAGCCGCAGGCGATCGACCGCCTCGCCGACATCATCGAAGCATCGGACGCGCTGATGGTGGCGCGCGGCGATCTCGGCGTCGAACTGCCGCTGGAGCGGGTGCCGAGCCTGCAGAAGCAGATGATCCGGATGGCGCGCCGCGCCGGCCGGCCGGTGGTGGTCGCAACGCAAATGCTGGAATCGATGATCCAGGCGCCGGTGCCGACGCGCGCCGAAGTCTCCGACGTCGCCACCGCCGTCTACGAAGGCGCCGACGCCATCATGCTGTCCGCGGAATCCGCCGCCGGCAAATTCCCGGTGGAGGCGGTCTCGACCATGAACCGCATCGGCGAGGAGGTGGAGCGCGACCCGACCTATCGCAACGTGATCAACGCGCAACGCGTCGATCCCGAAGCGACGGTGGGTGACGCCATTGCCGACGCGGCGCGGCAGATCGCCGAGACGCTCGACCTGTCGGCGATCATCTGCTGGACGTCGTCAGGCTCGACCGCGATCCGCGTGGCGCGCGAGCGGCCCAAGGTGCCGGTGGTCGCGATCACGCCGAACCTCGTCACCGGCCGCAAGCTGTCGGTGGTGTGGGGGGTGCATTGCGTGGTCGCCGAGGACGCCCACGATCTCGACGACATGGTCGACCGCGCCGGCTCGATTGGGTTCCGCGACGGTTTTGCCAAGGCCGGCCAGCGCGTCATCATCGTTGCCGGCGTGCCGCTCCGCGCCCCCGGCACCACCAACATGCTGCGCATCGCCTCGGTCGGCCCGAGCGGCGACGCGCAGCTCTAGATTCCTGTTTGACGCGTTGTCTTCACGCGAACCGGTGCCCGCTTCGCTCGAAAACGCATTAACCCGCCGCGCCGCGATCAGCCCTGCAATGACGCGTCGAGCGTGATCTTGGTGTTGAGCAGCTTCGACACCGGACATCCGGCCTTCGCCTTGCCGGCCAGTTCCTGGAACGTCGCATTATCGGCGCCCGGGATCTTCGCCGACAGCGTCAGGTGCACCGCGGTGATGGCGAAGCCGTCGGCGACCTTCTCCAGGGTCACATCGGCCTTGGTCTCCATATGCTCCGCCGTGAGCTTGGCTTCGCCGAGAATCAGCGACAGCGCCATCGTGAAGCAGGCGGCATGCGCCGCGCCGATCAGCTCCTCCGGGTTCGAACCCGGTTTGCCCTCGAAGCGGCTGGCGAAGCCGTAGGGGTAATCCGAGAGCGCGCCGCTCTTGGTCGAGATCGCGCCCTTGCCGTCCTTGATGCCGCCCTGCCATTTGGCCGAGCCATGGGTCGTCGTCATGGGTTGCTCCGTGAGGTGGTTGAGCCCAGCCCCGAAACCTACAACGCCATTGCGACAGAAGTGTTCTTCGCGCGCCTCAGGCGCCGACCAGCGCCTTCGCCGGGGTCGTTGCCTGCACCACGAGGCCACGCGCGCGTGCGTCCATCACGCCGACCGCGCGCAGCGCAAGCAGCGTCACGGTCTGCACCGCGTCACGCAGCTTGATCGGATCGTCGAGATTGGCCGGCGCCAGCGGGCCGACCAGCGCTTCGTGCAGCGCGCCGAGCAAGGCGGTGGCGGCCAGCGCCGTGTCCTGCGCCGGCAGGTGGCCGGCGCGCACCGCGGCATCGATGCGCATGGCAAGCTCGCCGGAAATGTCGCGGCGGCTG
>NZ_LFIQ01000104.1:14736-52730 GCF_001189245.1 Bradyrhizobium pachyrhizi
CGCGATCGTCGTCACCGCGGCGGCCAGCGCCGATGACGGCCCTGGCGCGGCATCCGCGGCGCGCCGGATCGCCGTGAGCTCGTCGCGCGAGACTTCCGTGATCAATTCCGAGATCAGTTCGGCCTTCGACGGGAAATAACGGTAGACCGTTCCCGCCGCGACATTGGCCCGCACCGCGACGGGTGCGATCTGGACCGCCGCCATGCCGCCCGCCGCCGCCGCGTCCCGCGCAGCCGACAGGATGGCGCTGCGCCGCGCAGCCAGCCGTTTCACGACCTGATGAGTTCGCCGGTAAACCATGGCGTTCCGTCCCCCCGCCGTGCGCCCCGGCCGGCGCCCACCGGCAGAACACACGAGTCTTCAACGTTTTGAGCGATTGATCCCGCAATCGCCTGAAGAAGTGAACAACTATTCAGACTGAATGACAAGCTGGAATTGTAAGGATTTTTTGCAACCTCTGGTACCACCTCTGATTGAGCCAACGGCACTCCGGCCCCTCCCCGATCGGATCAGGGCCGCGATGGTAAATCGCTGGCTAAGCTGATCGCTCGAAATCGAGACATCTGATCTTGCGCATGCGCGCAATATCAGCTGCGGCATTTACCCGAATTTATCGGAAGCCGTGGTCGAGTGCGCGCCAGCATCACGCGTGGCGTTGGCTCTGGATGCCCCCGGCCGAAACAAGCAAGAAAGCGCATGTCACTCTCCATCACCAGCAGCGTGAGCAGCCGTAGCGCGGCGCGAGGACTGGTGCCGCTGTGCGCCGCCGTGGGCGCCTATCTGTTCTATCTCTCGGCCGGCGAAATCCTGCTGCGCGATTCCGACACGATGTGGCAGATCAGGGTCGGACAGTGGATCCTCGAACACGGCGCGATGCCGACATCGGACGTGTTCTCGTTCACCCGTTTCGGCGAGCCCTGGATCTCGAGCTCGTGGCTGTCGCAGGTGGCGTACGCGCTCGTCTACGGCGGCGATTGGGCCGGGCCGGTGATCCTGTCGTCGATGGCGATCGGCGCGACGGTCGCGATCTTCCTGCATCTGCTGAGCCCGTATTTCGATCCGGCGCGCGCGATCCTGATCGCGGCGCTGGCGCTGCTGTTGTCGACGATCCACTTCTTCGCGCGGCCCCACGTGCTGGCGCTGCCGGTGCTGCTGGCGTTCATCGGCGGCCTGCTCGCGGCCGCGGATCGCCGCACTTCACCGTCATGGTGGCTGCTGCCGCTGATGACGCTGTGGGCCAATCTGCATGGCGGCTTCGTTCTCGGCCTGGCGCTGATCGGACCGATCGGACTGGAGGCGGTGTGGAACGGGGAGCCCGGCCGCCGCCGTCAGCTTGTCGTGCGATGGGGCCTTTTCGGCCTCGCCGCGCTGGCCGCGAGCTGCCTGACGCCCTATGGCTGGACCAGCCTGCTGGGCGCGACCAAGATCCTCAGCCTCGGCAAATTGCTGACGCTGATCGGGGAATGGAAGCCGGCGGATTTCAGCAAGCCCAGCTTCTTCGAAGCCACGCTGCTCGGCCTGATCGGCCTGATCTGCTATCGCAGGCTGACGCTGTCGGTGCCGCGGATCCTGCTGCTGCTCGGGCTGATCTGGATGGCGCTGAGCCATGTCCGCAACATCGAGGTGTTCGCGTTCATCGCACCGCTGGTGCTCGCCAAGCCGATCGCCGAGCAATGGGGAACGGCAAGCGCCACCGCGGCCCGCTTCGGAGAAACGCGCGCATTCCCCGTCGTCACGATCCTGGCTGCGATCGCGATGGTGATCGGCGCATGGGTGACGACGGCGATGTTCGTCGCGCAGCATCAGTTCAAGTTCCTGCCGATGTTCTCGCCCGTGGCCGCGGTCGATGTGCTGCAGCAGCACAAGGCGCAGCGCGTCTTCAGCACGGCGCCGTTCGGCGGCTACATGGTGAGCCGCGACATGAAGGTGTTCATCGACGGCCGCGCCGAGCTCTATGGCGAGCAATTCGTGCTCGACTATTACGATGCGCTCGACGCCCGTGACGTCGGGCAGTTGCTGGGCCTGCTCGACAAGTACCGGATCGACGCCACGCTGCTGAGCTCGGACTCGCCCGCGGGCAACGCGCTGGATCACCTGAAGGGCTGGAAGCGGCTGTACAAGGACGACATCGCCGTCATCCATGTGCGCTCGGACGAGACCAAGGTTGGTGCGGCGCCGGCGGCCGAGCGTTCGAACTAGGGCGCCCCCCACATGCGTCGCGTCCGCTTTTGCCTCGCGGGTCCCTGACCTAGGTCGGCTCACCTATCGAAAGCGGACGTTGCAGCCTTCTGAACAAAGCTCAGCTGCGGTCCAGAAGCGGACTATTGCATTCTAGAAACTTTGACCAGGAGCTCTCTCAACCACTTGTGCTGGGCATCCCCATTTTGACGCGGATGCCAACTCGCCGTGGAGGTCTCAGCGCTTGCCGCGCTCTTTGACCGGGATCACGAGTTTCAGTCCCGACCAGACGTCATCGACCGCACAGACCTTGACGTCGACCAGGCCGTTCGCGAGCGCGGTTTCGCGGACCTCCTTCTCCGTAAGGTCGGTCGCGACGCCCGAACTCTTCTTCGGCCACGACACCCAGATCATGCCGTCAGGGGCGATCGCCTGACGGTAACGCCGCAGCTTGGCCGCAAGCCCTTGTGCGTTGGCAGCGAACAGGGTGCACGGCATCGAGCGGTGCCCGTGCGGTGTTCGCCACCAGCACATCGGGGGGCAGTTCGCCGACAACGTCGCCATAGGGAACGGACAACCCGTCGACAAAAATACAAAAGCCCGGCTTGAGGCCGAGCTTTTGCACAATCGGTTTGCCGGAAGCACCGGCCATGGCGGGCGAGGCTTACGCCTGCGGCTGCGGCTCCATGCCGGTGTCCGGATCGGGACGCGGGCGCGGCTTGCCGGCCGGCGGCACGGCGGATGCGCGCGGCGTCGACGGCTCCAGCACCGACTCGCGGTTGGGCTTCTTGCCCTTCAAGAGGTCGATGATCTCGTCGCCGGTCAGCGTCTCGAACTCGAGCAGGCCCTTGGCGAGCGCCTCAAGATCCTCGCGCTTCTCGGTGAGGATCTTGGTCGCCTCGTTGTAGCCTTCCTCGACCAGACGCCTGATCTCGGAGTCGATCTTCTGGACGGTCGCCTCCGACGCGTTCTGCGTGCGCGAGACCGACATGCCGAGGAACACCTCGTCCTGGTTCTCGCCGTAGGAGACGGTGCCGAGCTCTTCCGAGAGGCCCCAGCGCGTCACCATCATGCGGGCCAGGCGGGTCGCCTGCTCGATGTCGGAGGCGGCACCCGAGGTCACCTTCTCGCGGCCGAAGATCAGCTCTTCGGCGACGCGGCCACCCATCATGATCGCAAGCCGCGAAGTCATCTGCTCAAGCGACATCGACAGCTTGTCGCGCTCGGGCAGCTGCATCACCATGCCCAGCGCACGGCCGCGCGGAATGATGGTCGCCTTGTGGATCGGATCCGTCGCGACGACGTTGAGGCCGACGATGGCGTGGCCGCCCTCGTGATAGGCCGTCAGCAACTTCTCTTCCTCAGTCATCACGAGCGACTTGCGCTCGGCGCCCATCATCACCTTGTCCTTGGCCTCTTCGAACTCGGCCTGCGTCACCATCCGCTTGTTGCGGCGGGCGGCGGTCAGCGCAGCCTCGTTGACGAGGTTCATCAGGTCGGCGCCCGAGAAGCCCGGGGTACCGCGCGCGATGGTCTTGAGGTTGATATCCGGAGCCAGCGGCACCTTGCGGACGTGAACCTTGAGGATCTGCTCGCGGCCGACGACGTCCGGGTTCGGCACCACGACCTGGCGGTCGAAGCGGCCGGGACGCAGCAGCGCGGGATCGAGCACGTCGGGACGGTTGGTCGCCGCGATCAGGATCACGCCTTCATTGGCCTCGAAGCCGTCCATCTCGACCAGCAACTGGTTCAGCGTCTGCTCGCGCTCATCGTTGCCGCCGCCGAGGCCGGCGCCGCGATGACGGCCAACCGCGTCGATTTCGTCGATGAAGATGATGCACGGCGCGTTCTTCTTGGCCTGCTCGAACATGTCGCGGACGCGGCTCGCGCCGACGCCGACGAACATCTCGACGAAGTCAGAACCGGAGATGGTGAAGAACGGCACGTTGGCTTCGCCCGCGACCGCGCGCGCGATCAGCGTCTTGCCGGTGCCGGGAGGGCCGACCAGCAACACGCCGCGCGGAATCCGTCCGCCGAGCCGCTGGAACTTGCCGGGGTCGCGGAGGAATTCGACGATCTCCTGCAGGTCCTGCTTGGCCTCGTCGACACCGGCGACGTCCTCGAAGGTGACGCGGCCATGCGCCTCGGTCAGCATCTTGGCCCGCGACTTGCCAAAGCCCATCGCCTTGCCGGCGCCGCCCTGCATCTGCCGCGACAGGAAGATCCACACGCCGATCAGCGCGATGAACGGCAACCAGGAGACGAGCAGCGAGACGAACCACGGCACGTTGTCGCCGGGCGCCTTCGCGGTGATCTGCACCTTGGCGTCATAGAGGCGCTTCACGAGCGTCGGATCGCTCGGCGCGTAGGTCTGGAAGCTCGTGCCGTTGTTGAAGGTGCCGTGAATCTCCGGCCCCTGGATCACGACGTCGCGGACATGGCCCTGATCGACCTCAGTGAGAAGCTGCGAGAACGAGATGTCCGAGGACGACGAGCGCTGGCCAGGATTCTGGAAAAGCGTGAACAACGCCAGCAACAGCAGGACAATGATGACCCAGAGGGCGAAATTCCGCAGATTGGCGTTCATGGTCTTCCTTCGTGGTCGCGCGGATCGCGGCCTCTCTCTATCCTTGGGCAGGCTCTGTGGGAATCCCCAGGGAATCCATCCCGTCGATGGCATACAATTTAGGTGCCGCTGGGGTAGATGCCAAGGGAACCACGCACGACTATTTACCGCATCCTAGCGCGATTCCCGGTCAAAAAATGGCGCTGAATCCGGTGTTTTTCCGGGGTGGTTAAGCCTCTTTGCCCGATTATGACAGCGATTGAAACAATCGAACCCGGCTCAGCGGGAGCGCGCCCGGCGGGGTGGCGCCGGCCCGATCCTGATACGGCCGGCGGCGACGCTGATGACCGCTCCGGCAAGGGTCTGTTTCAGCTTGGATTCGCGTTTTCCCAAAGTCCCATCCAAGGCCTCGTCCATCGCGGCGAGCAGGGTTTCGACCTTGCCGAGCTCGGCCGGCCCCTCATGTCCGATGCGGTCGATGGCGCGCTTGAGCAGACGGACGCGGATTTCCTCGGGCATCACCGCGAACAGTGCAGCATCGAAGCCCGCGCCGGAGTTATCCTCGCTCTTCGACGCAAGATAGTGCTCGGCGCCGTCGACCAGCACCTCCAGGGCGGCGTTGGCGCGCGCGATCCTTGCGGCGAGCCGCGCCAGGTTCCGCGCGTCGCCGCCCTCCGCCGCGAGCATTGGCATCAGCGCGCGCAGCCTCGGACGCGTGAAGGATCGATCGCGGTTGGTCGGATCGTCGGCAAAGCCGATGCGCGCCTTCTTCAGCGTCGCGATCAGCTGGGCCTTGGAGATGTCGAGCAGCGGCCGCGTCAGCAAGACGCCGTCGCGCTCGGTCTCGCGCGCCATTGCCGAGAGGCCCGCAACGCCGCTGCCGCGCAGCATCCGCATCAGCAGTGTCTCGGCCTGATCGTCACGGGTGTGTGCGGTCAAAATATGCGTGGCGCCATGCCTGCGTGCGGCCTGCGCGAGCAGTCGATAGCGGGCCGCGCGCGCGGCCGCCGGCACGCCAGTTCCAGGCTTTGGTCCAGTCCAACGCAACGTGTGATGCGGCAGGTCGAGACTTCGCGCCAGCCGCTTGACGTCGCGCGCCTCGCGAGCCGCTTCAGGACGCAGGCCGTGATCGACCGTGACCGCCACCAGCCGCGGTCCCTGCGCGAGCGCGCGGCGCCAGCGCGCGGCGAGCCACATCAGCGCGACTGAATCGGGACCACCGGACACCGCAAGCAGGAGCGCCGGCGCGCCCGCAAGGCCTGCGAACAGGCGCTTGGTGTCCCGTGCCGGGATGGCGGATTGGTCGTCGGGCATCGCAAGACCAGCTGCTGGCGGAGAGGCCGGAAGCGGCCCTCCCGCATCTGGTTTAGCACTTCACGCGCTTCTGCTCGCGGTCAACCGCAGCCTTGACCCCGCCGGACGCGCGCGGGTACTTCCGCGTGATCTCGCCGAACGCGGCGCAGGCCGCTTCCTTTTCCTTCAGCGCCGCCAGCGACTGGCCGAGCCGCAGCAGGGCGTCGGGCGCCTTCGCGGACTTGTCGAACTTGGTGGTCACGCCGAGAAAGGTCTCCGCAGCATCGCGATATTGCTGGCGCTGGAAATAGCTTTCGCCGAGCCAGTATTGCGAGTCCGCCACCAGGGGATCGTTCGGATACTTCTGGCCGAAATTCTTCATCGTCTCTTCGGCGAGCGCATAGTCCTTGCGCTGCATATAGCCGATGCCGAGGTCGAACTCGTCCTTCGGCGTCGCCGATGGCGGCAGCGTGGTCAGGGCTGCGCTCGCGCCGGGCGCACGCTGCGGGCTGGTGTTGCCGAGATTGAGCGGCTCGCCTGCCCCACGGCCGCCGGGCGCACCAACCGCCGCCTCACTGGGCATCGCCATCCCGCCGCCGCCAAGTGCGCGCGGTGCCCCTGGGGCATTCGGGTTCTGGTTCGGATCGAAGGCATCGCCGCGGCCGCGGCGGCCGGAAGCCGCCGGCGCCGGCTCCTGCGCGATCGGCGCGGGCGCCGCGATCTGCTGCTGCTGGTCATAGCCGCCCTGCGGCTGCCGGCCATATCCTTGCTGCGGCTGGCCGTAGCCTTGCTGGGGTTGGGCGTAGCCCGGCTGCGGTTGCGGGTAGGCCTGCGGTTGCTGCGCCGGTGGTGGCGCCGCCGCGACGGGTTGGCCCGCCGGAGCCTGTCCACCTGGGCCGGGCGGTTGCCCGCCAAGCTGCCGCAGCCGCTCCTCGAGCTGGCGGTTACGGTATTGCAGTTCCTCGTTCTGACCGGTCAGCTGCCGCAGCTGGTTCTCGAGCCGCTCGATCCGCATTTCAGCATCGGAATCGTCGGATTGGGCAAACACTGGCGAGGAAACGGCGAGCAACGCCGCGATCGCCGCGGCGGAGGAAAGAAAATGAATCCTGGATGACATTTTGCCCTGACGACGAGATCGACGTGAAAAGCGAGCGACATTGAGGGACGGAGTACGCCGGAATTGTGACTGGCACTTCAAATCCGGGACAGCGTCGCGCGACACCGGTTTAGTACGGACGCTGGAACAAGCAAGCGGCCAATTGCGCGCAGCTTCGTTCATCTTGATGACGGCCCGGCTTTCACGCGGCCAAAACAAAGCCGGCGCCCGAAGGCGCCGGCTTGAAAACACTCATTCAGGTTCGCGTCAGGAGCTGGCGTTCAGCACGGTGACGGCACGACGATTCTGCGACCAGCAGGAGATGTCGTTACAGACCGCGACCGGACGCTCCTTGCCGTAGGAAATGGTGCGCATGCGGCTCGGATCGATGCCGCGCGAGGCAAGGTAAGCGCGGACCGACTGGGCACGGCGGGCACCGAGCGCGATGTTGTATTCGCGGGTGCCGCGCTCGTCGGCATGACCTTCGATGGTGAAGGAGTAACGGTTATAGGTCTGCAGCCACTGCGCCTGCTTGTCGAGGGTCGCCGTCGCCTGCGGGCTCAGATCGGTCTGATCGCTCTCAAAGAACACGCGGTCGCCGACATTGACCACGAAATCCTGCTGGCTGCCCGGGGTCGCGGCGCCCCCAATCGCGCCATTGGCGTCCAACGGGTTCTTGTTGGCGCAGGCACCCATCGACAGCGCCACCGCCAGAACCGCAACCAGCTTCATACCCTGGAGATAATTCATTCCCGGAGCCTCCACGCTCGCGCTCTTCGTACTACCCAATCGGTCTACAGGGCGATGGTTAAGCGAACGTTCCGTCAACCTTGACGAGACCTTGCTCGACCCCATCAAATGCCAGGTAATGGCGAAAAGCGCCCCCGATGGTTAATGGGTGGCAAATGTGGCGCGATGGTGAAGGGAAGGCAAGGTTCGCGGGAACCGGCCGCTTTTGCAGGGCAATTTGGCCTGCGCGCAACAGTCGATCGACACTGAGTCGATGAGAATGCCGTTTCCCTCAGGGATTCGGCACGATCGAAGCGCGCTCGAACGGCTGCACGAAGCCGTCGGGCTGCAACTGGCCTTCGCGGTCGAACAGCATTCGCCGCTCGAAGGCGCTGGAGCGCAGGAAGGGATAGCGGGCCAGCACGCGTTCCCGCACCGTCGGCAGATGCGACGCCATCAAGCCGACCGGCTTCACCAGCCCGGGATAGAGCCGCGGCTCCGACCAGGTCTCGTGCAGGAACACACGCCGGTAGAACGCCATGTGCTCGGGCCGGACCGGCGCCAGGCCGTAGTCAGCGTTGAAGTGCACGCCCGCCGTCGAGCCGAGGCGCACCGTGACATAAGGAAGTTCCGGATTGTTCCGGGCCTTTTCGGGATCCGCGACGAAGCGCGTCGAGTCGATGAAGACCAGGCCCTGATCAAGCTTCGGCAGCAGCACGTCGCCGAACACCTCGAGCGTCGGCGAGGTTCGCCACTCCGGCGTCACCACGGTGATGCGGATCGAGCTGCAGAGTTCGCCTTGCAGATAGACACCGAACACCCAAGCATTCGGCGCATCATCGAACTGATCGACGACCCGCTCGTCCGCCGAGGGCCGGATCGCGCCTTCACGCAGATAGGCGCGATAGCGAAGCCGGTAGATCTCGTCTTTCTGTTCCGGGGTCTGAGCGAGGCGGTAATCGACTTGATCCAGAGGGTCCGCAAGCCTTCCTGTCGCGGGCTTGATGGCTTCGGCCGCGGACCTCATTTGGTACTCCCTGAACAACTCAACAACTTCAACGCGCGAGCCAAAAGATTAACAGCTTCTTAATTTCCGTCAAAGCAATCGAGGCAATACAGTTAACTTCCGACCGGAAGGGCACACTACGAATAGTGCAGTCGAAGGCTCTCACAACTATCGATTGAGTATATTGCGCCGGATCAAGCGATCGAGCGCGAGGGAACCACGTGCAGTTGCTCGTCGGTCCGCCGGCCGTGCGAGGCATTGAGCAGCTGGCGGATGCGGACGGAGGGAACCGGCCGGCTGAACAGGTATCCCTGTGCTTCGGTCACCGCGCCATCGGCGCTGATCAGTTCGAGCTGCTCATTGGTCTCGATGCCCTCGACCACGACCGACATGCCGAGATCCGCCGACAGCCGCGCCACCCCGCGCAGCAAGGTCAGCGGACGGTCGCTGTCGATACCCTCGAGGAAGGAGCGGTCGATCTTGACCTTCTGCAGCGGGAAATTGTGCAGGTAGCTGAGCGACGAGTAGCCGGTGCCGAAATCGTCCAGCGAGATCCGCACACCGAGCGAGCGCAGCTGGGAGAGCACGTCGTGGGTCAGCTCGGTGTTGTGCAGCAGCGAGGATTCGGTGATCTCGATCTCGAGCCGGTGCGCCGGCAGGCCGGAGACCTCGAGCGCGTAGCGAACCTCGCTCAGCACGTCGCGCTGGTGGAACTGCTGCGGCGAGAAGTTGACCGCGACGCTGACCGCCTCGGGCCACTTCATGCATTCCATGCAGGCCTTGCGCAGGATCCAGCGGCCGAGATCGACGATCAAGCCCATGTCCTCGGCAACGGGAATGATGTCGACCGGAGAGACCGTGCCGCGCACCGGATGGTTCCAGCGCAGCAGCGCCTCGCAGGTGCTCACCTTGCCGGACTTCAGGTTGATCAGCGGCTGGTAGAACAGCTCGAATTCTTCGTTGGCGAGCGCCTTGCGCAGGTCGAGCTCGAGGATGCGGCGGGCCTCGACGGTTTGCGCCATCTCGTCGCGGAAGAAGCAGAAGGTGCCGCGGCCGTCGGCCTTGGCGCGGTAGAGCGCCATGTCGGCATTCTTCAGCAGCGTGTCGGCTCCGACGCCGGGCGCGGTCATCGCGATGCCGACGCTGGCGCCGATCTCGACCAGGTGGTTGTCGATCTTGTAGCGTTCGCTGAGGCGGTCGACGATGCGCCGCGCCAGCGCCGCAGCGTCCTCGTGCGAGTGGATGTTCTGCTGGAACACCACGAACTCGTCGCCGCCGAACCGCGCCACGAAATCCTCCGGCCGCAGCATCTCGCGCAGCCGCTCGGCGACCGCGCAGAGCAGCTGGTCGCCGCAGGGATGACCGAGCGTATCGTTGACCTGCTTGAACTGGTCGAGGTCGACGAACAGCAATGCGGAGCGATGGTCGCCGTGCTGCATGGCGAGCAGCCGGCCGATTTCGTCGCGGAAATTGACGCGGTTGGGCAGCGCGGTCAGCTCGTCGTAGCGCGCGAGGTGGCTGATCCGGGCCTCGGCGTCCTTGCGCTCGGTGATGTCCTCGACCAGCACCACCGTGCCGCCGCCGGCCATCGGCTGGAAGGTCCAGTCGAGCGAGCGGTTCTTGGTGGGGTCGGGGTCGCTGGTGACGATATCGCCGCGCTGCGAGCTCTCGATCTCGTAGAGAATCTGCTGCGCGGCCGCGGCCGAGATCGAGCCGGACAGGACGCAGGCGTTGCAGATATCGGTCGCGCTGGCGCCGCGCTGCACGAAATCGTCCGACAGCTGCATCATCTCGATGAAGCGGTGGTTCATCACCGCAACGCGGCCGTTAGCGCTGAACATGCACAGGCCGTGCGGCATGTTGTTCAGCGCGGTATCGAACTGGCCCGCCAGCGCGGCCTCGCGCTCCTTGGCGATCCAGGCGTTGACGTAGATGCGCTGCAGGCTGGAGGTCAGGTGCCGGATGGCGCTGAAGAACACCAGGCTGAGCAGCGCAAGGGCGATGTGATAGGGACCGCCGACATACATCAGCGCCAGGATCAAGGGACCGATCGACATCAACAGATGCAGGTGGAAGATCTGCGGCCGGCCGAAGGTCCGCCCTACCCCCGCCGAGGTGTAGGCGACCACCGTGGTCACGCAAAGCATGTGCGCGGCGGCGTCCCTGGTCGTCAGCAGCACGGTGACGCCCCAGATGCCGAGCGAAATGCCGTAGGCGATGGTGCCGATCCGGTAACGCTTCTCCCAGGTCACGGACTCCTCGACGGTGAGCCGGGAATTGCGCTGCTGGTAGCGGTACATCTGCAGCGCGCGCGCCAGCCCCACCACGATGAACAGCGGCACGCACAGCCAGCACAACAGATTGCTCGTGACAGCCGCAATCACGGCGCCCGCAATGGCGGGGCCGAAGGCGCCGAAAATCATGGGCGCTGGGTTCATGAACAGGGAATCGACCAGCGCCGCGGAAATCGTCGGCGACATCGACCGGTCCGGTTCACCCGTCTGACTTGCGAACTGCATTGTGAGAGCGCGCGTCCTTTTCAGCTCGCACTCTTACTGATCGCAGGTGAAGTCTTTCTGAGCGAACATCGTTAGCAAGTTCTTGCCGCGCCCAGGCGACGACCGGAATTCACCATAAAATTCAGTGCGCTAGGTGAGAAGTGCCGACCGCCGCCGAGGTTCCCCAGAGCAGTCTGCACACAGCTCATGACAACAGCGGTGACCAGGCCGGGTCGGAGGCAAAGCCCGGGGTCGGTACCCGCAGCTCGTTGCGGCCGGAGACGTCGATGGTGAACAGCGACGGGCCGCTGTTGCCGCCGGGATCGCGGAAGAACATCACGACGCGCCCGTTCGGCGCAAAGGTCGGGCCTTCGTTGTGGAAGCCCGAGGTCAGGATGCGCTCGCCCGAGCCGTCGGGTTTCATGATGCCGATCGCGAACTGCCCGCCGCCCTGCTTGGTGAAGGCGATGTAGTCGCCGCGCGGCGACCATACCGGCGTCGAGTAGGTGCCGTCGCCGAACGAGATGCGCTGTGCGCCGCCGCCGGTTGCCGGCATCACATAGATTTGCGGCTTCCCGCCGCGATCGGATTCGAAGCAGAGCCGCGTGCCGTCGGGCGCATAGGATGGCGAGGTATCGATCGCCGGCGTGTCGGTCAGCCGCGTCATCGACTTCGAGCGGAGATCCATCACGAACAGGTTGGAGTTGCCGCCCTGCTGCAGGCTCATGATGACGCGCTGGCCGTCGGGCGAGAAGCGCGGCGAGAACGACATGCCCGGGAAGTTGCCGACGATCTCGCGCTGGCCGGTCTCGATGTTGAGCAGATAGACGCGCGGGTCGCCCTGCCCGAATTCCATGTAGGTGATTTCCTGGGTCGACGGAGAGAAGCGCGGTGTCAGCACGAGGTCCGAGCCGCGGGTCAGGTAGCGCACATTGGCGCCGTCCTGGTCCATCAGCGCGAGCCGCTTGACGCGGCGATCCGCCGAGCCGCTTTCGTCGACGAACACGACGCGGGTATCGAAATAGCCCTTCTCGCCGGTCAGCCGCTCGTAGATCTGGTCGGAGATGATGTGGGCGATGCGCCGCCAGTATTCGGCCGAGGTGTCGTACTGCTGGCCGGCGAGCTGCTGGCCGGTGTTGACGTCCCAGAGCCGGAACTCCGCCTTGACGCGCCCGTTGCCCTGCCGCGTCATGCGGCCGGTGACCAGCGCCTGCGCGTTGATGCTCTTCCAGTTGTTGAAGTTCGGCGCCGCGTCGATGTTGATCTGCTTCTCGAGATAGGCCGCCTGATCGATCGGCGCAAACAGGCCGCTGCGCTTCAGATTGTTGGTGATCACCTGCGTGACGCCGACACCGACCTCGGTGTCCCCGGGCGTGCCGGCAGCGAAGTTCGGGATCGCGATCGGCAGCGGCGCGAAGTCGCCTTCCGGAATGACGACGCGCTTCTGTGCAAAGGCGCTGCGGCTTCCGGCCAGCACGCCAAGGGCAGCCATTCCCGAAATCATCTGTCGGCGGTCGAGGCGAAACGTCATTGCACGCAAATCATTCTGGTCGGTCATTGTCCGTAGACTTTGTTTGCTATTGGCCAAGCGACGCCGTCGCCCTCAGGTCTTTCGCTCTGTGAACACCGGCGCAAAATACTTCCATTCGTCGAAGAAGGCCGCCGGCAGATTGTACGGCTGGCATTCGATGATCGCCCGCAGCGCGCTCTCCTGATAGACGCGCAGATAGGGCGTCGCCGGCGTGCCTTCCGGGACCGGCATGCCCTCGAGCGAGCCGTCGCGCTTCAGCTTAATCGAGAACACCGCCTCGGTCTGCTGCGCCTCGATGCCGCCATAGGGCTTCTTCCAGCAACGCTCGACCTGCTGCTTGAACATCGCGCCCCAGGTCGCGGAGTTGTCGGCAGCCTTGCCCTTGGCCGTGCCGAGGGCGGCGTTTGCGTTCAGCGTGTCGCCGGTCGCCGCGGCGCGCGTCGGGTCACGCTTGTCGAGCAGGGCTGCGATCTTGCTCTGATCGAACACGCGATCCTTCGGCTTCTGCTCCGGCGGCGGCTTGGCGGCCTGCTGCACCGGCTTCGGCGGCGGCTTCTTCTCTTCCTTCTTGATCGCTTCCGCGATCGGGTCGGGCTTCACCGGATCGGGTTTCTTCTCGACCGGCTTCGGCTCTTCCTTCGGCTTGTTCTCGACCTTCTTCGGCGGATCCGGCTTCTTGTCTTCCGGTTTCTCCACCTTCGGCGCCGGCTGCGGCGCGGTGTCGGTCACGACAGGGGGCTTTTTCTCCTCGACCTTGCCGACGGTGTCGTCGACCGGCTTGGCTTCGGCGACCTTGTCGACTAGCGGCTTGGGATTTTCCTTCTTGCCGTCCTTCTGACCGGCCATGACATGCGAGAGTTGGTCGGGCGAGATCACGTCGACGGCAACCGATTCCTCTTCCGGCATCACATACGCCTTGGTCGACCACGACACGAGGCCCCACCCGATCACGAGGACGTGCAGGACAATCGATGCCGCCAGAGTCTTGTCGACCTTGACCTTCAAATCAGGCTTCCCCGTGCCTTGGCATGGTGGTTATCCGCCTTCCGGGATGATGACGATATTCGCCTTGAATCCCGCGGCCCGGACCTCTCCGAGCAGTTTCATCATATCCGTGTAACAGACGTCCTTGTCGCCACGCAGATAGACCACTTTTTCGGCATCCGACCGGGCGTCACCGATCGCCTTGATCTTGGCCGGAAAATCGGCGGCCGTGACCGGCGCGTCACCCAGATAGAGCTCGACATTCGAGTTGCAGCCGCCCCCGGTGCGCTTGACCGACAGTGTCAGCGGCGGCTGGTTCGACGAGATCGACTTGCCGCCGCTCGCCACCGGCAGGTCGATGTCGATGTTCGACGTCATCAGCGGCGCCGCCACCATGAAGATGATCAGCAGCACCAGCATCACGTCGACCATCGGCGTGACGTTGATCTCGGCCATGACCGGCTTGCGCCCGCCGCGGCGGCGTCTGCCACCGCCGGACCCTGCCATGCTCATCGCCATGATCGCACACCCGCAAAAGTGACCATCATCTAACTCAACCCCGCTCGTCGATCTGACGGGACAGGATGGCGGAGAACTCGTCGGCGAAGCCCTCCAGGCGCGCGGCCTGCCGGTTCACCTCCGAAGTGAACTTATTGTAGAAAATAGTCGCCGGAATTGCGGCAATCAGGCCGATTGCGGTAGCAAACAGCGCTTCCGCGATACCGGGCGCCACCACCGCCAGAGAGGTGTTTTTGGAGGCCGCGATCGACTGGAAACTCGACATGATGCCCCAAACGGTGCCGAACAGGCCGACAAAGGGACCGGCCGAGCCCACGGTGGCGAGCACCAGCAGCCGGCGTTCCAGCCGCTCCACTTCCCGGGCGATCGAGACGTTCATGACCTTCTCGATCCGCGCCTGCAGGCCGGCAAAGGACCGCGACTGGCTCTCGAAGGAGCGCTTCCACTCCCGCATCGCCGCGACGAAACAGGCCGCCATCGACTGGGTCGGCTTGGCAGAGAGGGCCCGGTAGAGTTCCTCGATCGACTGACCGGACCAGAACGCCTGCTCGAACTTGTCCATCGCCCGCTTGGTGCGGGCGTAGAGCAGGATCTTGTCGATTGCTATCGCCCAGACCCACACCGAGCAGGACAGAAGTCCCAACATCACGCATTTGACGACCCAATGGGCCTGCCAGAACAGCGCGATCAGCGACACGTCGCTCGATGCCAGTGGCAGAGTTGACTGAGCCACGTCGGCGGGATTCATCGGCAATTTCCTCTCAACGCAAGTGTCCCAATTCGGCGGGCCGCCAATCGGCATCCCTTCCACGGCCGCGCGCCCGGCGCGGCAAAACTGCGCGAGAGCCTCTTACATCTGTCGCATGGGGGGCCCGTCCAAAGCCGGGCCCTGCTTCCCCTGCCAACATGTCAAAACGAGGGCTTTTCACGCGTCATTCCGACCCTAACCAAACGCTAATCATGGTTAAGGCGAGGTTACCAAAGGGAAATTTGGAGGCGGGAAATGCCGCCGGCCGGGGAGGTTGGCGGGTTCCACAGATGGAATGGCTCTCGTTCGGAGGGCGGGTCCATCCCGGCGTCGTCCTGGCGAAAGCCAGGACCCATAACCCCCGGATTCAGTGATGAACCCGATCGTGGCCCCAGCGTCGCGCAACAGTTGAGATTTGGGGTAATGGGTCCTGGCTTTCGCCAGGACGACATTGCGTGTGTGGCGCGGTCTGTGAGTCACACATCCACATTCACGCGACATGATTTGTCCGAGCTTTGCCCTTCATCTCGCCCCCTCTCTTGAAGAGGACGCAGGGAAAGCCGGGTGCCGATCGCCCCCATGGGCCCCGTGCAAAAGGTGGCACGCGCGCGCGAGAGCGTCCACGAGGCATGACGCCGAGCGCATCTCACGTCAAATGCCGCACGATCGCGAGGCCGGCGAACAGGCCGGCGATCGAGAGGGCCACCGAGCCCGCGACATACAGCACCGCAAGGCCGAGCTCGCCGCGCTCATAGAGCAGCGCGGTGTCGAGCGAGAAGGCGGAGAAGGTGGTGTAGCCGCCGAGGATGCCGGTCATCAAAAATAGCCGCCAGGGCTGCGAGGCGTCGCCCTTGAAGGCGAGATAGCCGGCGATCAGGCCCATCACGGTCGAGCCCGTGATGTTGATGATGAAGGTGCCGTAGGGAAACGCGGTGCCGATGCAGCGCGCGCAGGTGACGTTGATCAGCTGGCGCAACGTCGCGCCGAGACCGCCGCCGAAGAAGACGAGGAGATAGCTTGCCGCGTTACCCACCAATGCCCCCGCCGGTGTGGTGAAGTGAGGGGAATCCAACCCCGCGTAGTTTCACCCTTCCCCTGAAAGGGGAGGGTCGACGCGAATGAAATGAGCGGCGGGGTGGGGTCAAGTCTCTCCATTGAGAGACTGCTCGTGTTGAGAGATGACCCCTCCCCGTTTCGCATTTCGCTTCGCTGCATGCGAAACGACCCTCCCCTTTCAGGGGAGGGTGCGGGGTCGTGAGACGACCTGAGATCAGCCGGCCTTGCCGAACAGCTCGTCGACATAGTCCCAGTTGACGAGGTTTTCGACGAACGCCTTCAGATAGTCCGGACGGCGGTTGCGGTAGTCGATGTAGTAGGAGTGCTCCCAGACGTCGACGCCGAGGATCGGCACCGCGCCGTGAACCAGCGGGTTCTCGCCGTTCGGGGTCTTGGCGACCTCGAGCTTGCCGCCCTTGACCTGCAGCCAGGCCCAGCCGGAGCCGAACTGGCCGGCGCCGGCAGCGGCGAAGTCGGCCTTGAACTTGTCGAAGCCGCCGAGGTCTTCATTGATCTTCTTTTCCAGCCGGCCGGGCAGCTTGCTGCCGCCGCCATTCGGCTTCATCCACTTCCAGAAATGGATGTGGTTGTAGTGTTGACCGGCATTGTTGAAGACGGCCGCGTTCTTGCCGAACGAACCCTTCACGATCTCCTCGAGGGACTTGCCTTCGAATTCGGTCCCCTTGATCGCGTTGTTGCCGTTGGTGACGTAGGCCTGGTGATGCTTGTCGTGGTGAAACTCCAGCGTTTCCTTGGACATGTAGGGAGCAAGGGCGTCGTGGGCGTAGGGCAGATCAGGTAGCGTGAAGGTCATGGGGTAATGTCCAACAGAGGGTGGGAGACTACACTTAACGGCCCCCCCTTATAGAAGGTTCCATGGCGGAGAAACACCGCATTTTCGGATCGCCTATGACAGATCGGCACAGCCCGAACCAAGACCAAGGATCCAGACGATGAGCATCGAAATCGACATTCTCAACGGAGATGCGTCGTGGAAGCGCGCCGAGCCGCTGCTCCGGGCGGTCTGGAGCCCGGATGCCGCCGAGAAACAACCCTGGGCCGATATCAAATGGGCCCACGCGGATTTGCGCGTGCTGCTCGATGCGCCCGACGACAGCGGGCTGGCCTGCCATGTCGGTATCTATTTCCGGACCATCACCTGGAATGGCCACAAGGTGCATGTCGGCGGCATCGGCGGAGTCTCGACCCGTGCGGACTGCCGGCGGCGCGGCTATGCGTCACTCGCGTTAGATGCCGCCGTGCACACCATTCGTGCCAACGACGCGGTGAAATTTGCAATCTTATTCTGCGAGCCGCACAATTTCGCGTTCTACCAGGCGCGCGGCTGGCATCCCTTCAGCGGCGAAGTTTATTGCGAGCAGCCTTCCGGGCAGATCCGTTTCGAGGCGATGGCGCCGTTCGTCAACGACATCGTCCGCGCGCCGCGCCAGGGCAAGATCGACCTATGCGGCCTGCCGTGGTGACCCCTGCATCGGCGGCGGTGGCGATGAACGGTGCAACCTCGTAACATGTCGATCATCATTTATTGATTGCGAGCCCGGTTCACTGGCGTTGGATTGCAGTGCGCCCCTCTCCCGCTTGCGAAGTGAGCCGTGACGCATGACCATTGATGCCTCGATCGACGACGTGCAGCCGGCCACGGCCGCGCCCGCCACGCCGGTCAACGACCTTTTGACCGCGCCGATCCTGCCGACGCTGCTGCGCCTCGCGATCCCGAACACCATCGCCATGTTCGGCTCGACGCTGGTCGCGGTGGCCGAGACCTCTTACATCGGCCGGCTCGGCACCGAGCCGCTGGCCGGCATTGCGCTGGTGTTTCCGTTCGCGATGCTGACGCAGATGATGTCGGCCGGCGCGATGGGCGGCGGCGTCTCGTCGGCGATCAGCCGCGCGCTCGGCGCCGGCGACCGCGACCGCGCCGCCGATCTGGCGCTGCATGCGGCGATTATCGGCGGATGCGCCGGACTGTTCTTCACTGTGATGATGCTGGGCTTCGGCCGCAACTTCTATGCGCTGCTCGGCGGACATGGCGGCGTGCTCGAGCAGTCGATGCATTACTCGCAGGTGTTGTTCTCCGGCGCGATCTCGATCTGGCTGGTCAACACGCTCGCCTCCGTGGTGCGCGGCACCGGCGACATGCGGATTCCCTCGATGACGCTGATCACGGTCTCGATGATCCAGATCGCGGTCGGCGGCGTGCTGGGTCTCGGGTTGTTCGGCATGCCCGGTCTCGGCATGCGCGGCGTCGCCGCCGGACAGCTCACGGCCTTCACGTGTGGCGCGATCTTCCTCGCCTGGTATCTCGCCTCTGGCCGCAGCCGGTTGAAGCTCGACTTCGCCGCCTTCAGCTTCCAACGCGCGATGTTCCTCGACATCCTCAAGGTCGGCGCGATCTCCTGCCTGTCGCCGCTGCAGAGCGTGCTGACCATCCTGATCTTCACCAAGATCTTGGCCAGCTTCGGCACCGAGACGCTGGCCGGTTACGGCATGGGCTCGCGGCTGGAATTCTTGCTGATCCCGATCGCGTTCGCGGTCGGCGTCGCCTCGGTGCCGATGGTCGGCATGGCGATCGGCGCGGGACTCGTGACCCGCGCCCGCAAGGTGGCGTGGACCGCCGGCACCGTCGCCGGACTTGTCGTTGGCCTCGTCGGACTTGTGGTCGCACTCAAGCCGACGCTGTGGATCGCGCTGTTCACCACCGATCCCGGCGTGACCGCCGCGGCTTCGTCCTATTTCGCGCTGGCCGGCCCGGGCTTCGGCTTCTTCGGCGTCGGTGTCTGTCTCTATTTCTCCTCGCAGGGCGCCGCCAAGGTCGGCGGACCGGTGCTGGCCGGCACCATCCGCCTGCTGCTGGTCGGCATCGGCGGCTGGTGGCTCGCTACCGTGAGCGCCCCGGCATGGACGCTGTTTGCGCTGGTCGGCAGCGCGATGGTGGCGTTCGGCCTCGCCACCATCATTTCGATCCGGCTGACCCGCTGGGGATAATACGACGCGGCGCCCTCGCACCGGAGCGTTGCCTGAGCATGACTGCTCCGGAAACAGGCACCAAATTTTTTTGGGAGCGCGCTCACCTGATCGCGCGAATATGACATTGCAGAAATTCTTCGACTTGTTATGCAGGCCGACCTCTAAAGCGCGATGAGATTGGGTCGAATCGTCGTCGCGCTTTAGCTCTTTGTTGATCATGATCTTTTTGGAAAACCGCTTCGCACTTTTCCGGATCATGCTCTGGGGGAATAAGCCATGGCCTGCCGATTCGGATTCATGATCGCAATCATTGCGACGGCGCTCGCCGTCCCCGCCGCGCATGCGCAGGGCGCACCTGAGCCGGTCGGCGTCTGGCAGACCCAGGCCGGCGATGCCCGCGTCAAGATCAGCAAATGCGGCGGCGGTATCTGCGGCGTGGTGGTGAGCCTGCGCGACCCGATCGATCCGATGACCGGCAAGCCCCAGATCGACAACAAGAATCCGAATCCGTCGCTGTCCAGCCGACCGATCATCGGGCTGCCGCTGTTCTCCGGCATGCATCCGGTTGCCACGGGCAAATGGTCCGGCCAGATCTACAACGCCGACGACGGCGGCACCTATGCGAGCAGCATCTCGGTGACCGGCGAGAGCACGCTGCGCGTCGAAGGCTGCGTCGGCGCGCTGTGCGGCGGCGAGACCTGGACGCGGGTGGGCCGGTAATTCTGAGCCGAGCAGCAACCGCGACGGGACCGTGCTCCCTCGCCCCGCTCTTGCGGGGAGAGGGTTGGGGTGAGGGGCTCTATCCGCGTAGCATATCTGAATTGTAGTCAGCTCACCGTCGATCTCGCGAGTGGGATGAATATCTCCTTGCGGCCACGCATTGCCCTGCCCCTCACCCGGAAGCCACGCGAGGCGTGGCGTCCGACCTCTCCCCGCAAAAGAGCGGGGAGAGGTTAGAAAAATTGCTACACCGCGCGCGCCTTCAGCACCGTCGCGGCCGAGGCGTAGCCGCCGCGGGCGCCGTCGATGAAGTGGACGTGGTCGGCGCGCATCACCGACGGAGTGAAACAGGTCATCATCGCGGCATCCTGCTCGTGCAGGCCATAACGCACGATGCCCTGCGCGGCTGCGGCGGCGAGGCGCTGCTCGATGTCGGCGGCGAGCTCCGGCGTGCAATCCAGGATCATGCGCAGGCCATCGTCGAACTTGCGGAAGTCCGAATTCTCGACCACCTGCTGCAGATAACGTTTCGGTGCAAACTTGCCGACCGGGATGTTGAACCGCATCAGCGTATAGGCCCACAGCGCGAATGTGAGCACGACGGCGCGCCGCAGCGCGAGCGGTCCGCCGCGCCGTGCGCGCGCCTCGTACTCCATTCCCTGCGGCGGCCAGTGCAGCGGCGGACCGCTTGCGGGCACCGGCCGTCCGGCATCGGGGCTCTTCTCGATGCGGACGACGATATCCTCGATCACCTTGCGGAAGGATGCGGGATCGGCGTTCTTCGCCGGCAGCACCAGCACCGAGAGGATCAGGCCGCGCGCGGACGGCATCACCTCGAAGCGGCAGGACAGGCCGGACAAATCGGGCTGTGTGCCCTGAGGCGCCGGATCGACCGCGAACGCGCCGCGCTTCATCGCGGCATCGGCGTAAGCAAGACCACCGCCGGAGAACATCGCATAAGACAGATTGGCCGACGGCCCGAAGCGCGCGACGCGGACATCGGCGCCCGCGGCGCGGATCGCCGCCATCGGCACCAGCGCCACCCGCAGCACCAGATCAAGGTCGTCGTGCACCCAGCGCGCGGTCGCGGCCAGCGCCTCGCGCGCTCTGTCGAGATCGGCGGGCGCAACCGCAAAACTCGCACCGTCGCCGCCGAACACGAAGGGGAATTCGCGGCCCTCCAGCGCATTGGTGACGGCGGCGACCACCGCAGCGCCGGCCATGTTGACCGCCTTGTAGCGCTGCGCCGCGATCGCCTTGGTCGATTCCACGATATCGGCGACGCCGACCGTCCAGTCATCGGGCAACGGCGCATACAGCGCGGGGTCCATCAGCCGCGCGAAGCCGCGAAACACCGGAATGCCGCCGTAGAAGATCTCGCTGCCGCCAGCCATCGCAACGCCGCGCTGTTTCCGCCCTGATGCGGGATTCTCTAGCAGATACGGTGCGGGTTGGGGCCGGTTTTAGAAGCGTAGCCCGGACGGAGCGCAGCGAAATCCGGGGACCTCTCAAGCAGCGGAAGACCCCCGGATTGCGCTTCGTTCCATCCGGGGTACGGTGACTGCCTCACGCCGCCTCGCCTGCCCTGCTCCACGGCGGAAACGGATCGCGCAGCCCGGCCCAGGCTTGCGGGTCCATGCCCGGTCTGCCGGCGACGAGGCAGGCATCGAGACGGCGGCGGATGTCGTCCTCGTTCATGCCGGAGCCGATGAAGACCAGCTCCTGCCGGCGATCGCCGTAGAGATCGTTCCAGCTCCGCTGCATCATCAGCCGCCAGTCCGGATGATCCGGCCAGCGCTCGCGCGGGATCGCGGCCCACCACGAACCGAGGCCTTCGGTGCGGACGATGGCGCCGGCCTGGCTCAGCTCGCCGCACCAATCCGGGCGCGTCGCGATCCAGAAATGGCCCTTGGCGCGGATCACGCCTTGCCAGCTCTCGCGCAGGAAGGCGTGGAAGCGCAGCGGATCGAACGGGCGCCGCGCGCGGTAGACGAAGCTCGTGATGCCGTATTCCTCGGTCTCCGGCACGTGCCCGGCAAAGCCGTAGAGCTCCTTGTGCCAGAGCGGATGCTGCTGCGCGCGCTCATAGGCGAAGCGGCCGGTGTCGAGCACGCGGTCGAACGGGACTTTTGCGAAATTCGCCTCGACGATGTCGGCCTCGGGATTGAGCGCACGCACGATGGTGCGGGCAGCCTCGCGCTCTGCCTGCTTTGCGGCATCGATCTTGTTCAGCACCACGACATCGGCGAACTCGATCTGCTCGACCAGCAGATCGACCAGCGTGCGCTTGTCGCCGTCGAGCGCTTCGCCACGTTGGCTGAGGAAATCGGTCGAGGCGTAGTCTTTCAGGAGATTGGCGGCGTCGACCACCGTGACCATGGTGTCGAGCCGCGCGATGTCGGAGAGGCTTTGGCCATCTTCATCGCGAAACTCGAAGGTCGCGGCGACCGGCAGCGGCTCGGAAATGCCGGTCGATTCGATCAGGAGATAATCGAACCGGCCGCTCTCGGCGAGCGCGCGCACCTCCTTCAACAGGTCGTCGCGCAAGGTGCAGCAGATGCAGCCATTGCTCATCTCGACCAGTTTTTCGTCAGTCCGGGACAGCATCGCACCGCCATCGCGAACGAGGTCGGCGTCGATGTTCACCTCGCTCATGTCGTTCACAATCACCGCAACCTTCAGGCCGCGGCGGTTGTTCAGGACGTGGTTCAGCAAAGTGGTCTTTCCAGCCCCGAGGAAGCCGGACAAGATGGTGACGGGGAGTTTTTGCATCGAGATCAAACAGTTGCTGGAGGGATCGGCGGCGGCGGGACATGGGGCATTCGCTTGATGTTATGTTATAACATAACATCAATGGACTGCGGCCTGTCAAGCGCCGGGTGAGGCGCAGTCAGCCTGCCATTCTCGGAAATGCGTCGCCCGGATGGAGCGCAGCGAAATCCGGGGACCGCCTCAGCGAACGAGAGACCCCGGATTGCGCTTCGCTTCATCCGGGCTACGCAGCCGTGGATGACGGGTTCAGAGTTCGCGCTCTACTTCCCCAATCCGCGCAGCACGAGCTGGTTCATGCGGCCAGCGAACGCGGCGGGGTCGTCGGGCATCTCGCCGTCGAGGATCTGCGCCTGTTCGAACAGCAGCAGCGACAGGTCCTTCGCCTGCGCGCTGTCGGTCGCGAGCGCCGCGACCAGTGGGTGGCGCAGATTGATCTCGAGCACCGGCTTTGTGATCGCGCCGCGGTTCTGCTGGGCGAGCAGCCGCTCCAGCGCGCGGTCGCGCGCATCGCCGCCTGCGACGAGGCACGACGCGCTCGCGGTCAGCCGCTGCGAGGCGCGGACGTCGGAGACGCGCTCGCCGAGCGCGTCCTTGATCACGGCGATCGTGGTCGCCGCGTCGGCCGCGGGTTCGTCCTTCTTGTCGTCCTTGTCATCGGCAAGCGGGATCAGGCCGAAATCGACATCGCCCTGGCTCAGCGACTTCAGCGGCTTGCCGCCGAAATCGAGCGGCGCCGAGGTCCAGAACGCATCGACCGGATCGGTCAAGAGCAGCACCTCGATGCCGCGGGCGCGCGCCGATTCCAGCTTCGGGTTCGACTTCAGCCGCTCGACGCTGTCGCCGACCAGATAATAGATCTCGGTCTGGTTCGGCTTGAAATCGTCGACAATTTGCTTCAGCGAGCGGTTCTCGCCCGACGTCGTGGTGAAGCGCGCCAGCGCCAGCAGCTTGTCGCGGCGCTCGAAATCCTCCCACAGGCCTTCCTTGATCACCGGGCCGAACGCGTCCCAGATCTTTGCGAAGGTCTCCGGCTCCTTCTCGCCCAGCGTTTCGAGTTCGCCGATCACGCGGCCGGTCACGGCCTTGCGGATCTGCGCGAGCTGCGGATTGTTCTGCAGCATCTCGCGCGAGATGTTGAGCGGCAGGTCCTCGCTGTCGATCACGCCGCGGATGAAGCGCAAGTAAGCCGGCAGCAGCTCGGCGTCGTCGGCGATGAAGACGCGGCGGACGTAGAGCTTGACCTTGCCCTTGCGCTCGACCTGGAACAGGTCGAACGGCTTTTGCGACGGCGCGAACAGCAGCACGGCGTAGGACTGCCGGCCTTCGGCGCGGTAATGCAGCGTCATCGCCGGCTCGTCGAACGCGCCGGCGATCTGCTTGTAGGCCTGCGCGTAGTCCTCCGGCTTGAGCTCGGATTTCGAGCGCTGCCATAGTGCGCTCGCCGAGTTGATCTGGCGCGGCTCTCCCTCTTCCGGCACCAGCAGAATCGGAAACTGGATGTTGTCGGAATATTCGCGGACGATGCGCTCGATCTCGTAGGCTTCGAGATACTTGGCGGCGTCTTTCTTCAGATGAAGCACGATCTCGGTGCCGCGCACGACGCGCTGGGCAGCCTCTTCGCTCGCCGGTGCGATCTCGAAGCCGCTGCCGCCTTCCGACGACCACACCCACACCTCGTCCGAGCCGGCGCGCCGGCTGGTGACGACGATCTTCTCGGCGACCATGAAGGCGGCATAGAAGCCGACGCCGAACTGGCCGATCAGATTGGCGCCGTCCTTGGCCTCGGTGAGCTTCGACAGGAACGATCTGGTGCCGGAGCGCGCAATGGTGCCGAGATTGTCGATCAGCTCCTGACGCTCCATGCCGATGCCAGTATCGACCACGGCAAGCGTGTTGGCCGCCCTGTTCGGGACGATCCTGATCTCCGGCGGCGTGCCGTCGGTGATCAGGGACGGATTGGCGATCGCCTCGTAGCGCAGCTTGTCGCAGGCGTCCGACGCGTTCGAGATCAACTCGCGCAGGAAGATATCGGTCTCGGAATAGACCGAATGCACCATCAGGTGCAGCAATTCGGCAACCTCGGCCTGGAACGGCTGGGATTCGGCAGCGGCAGTTGTGGTCATGCGGAAACTCGGACAATCGGTAAGGGGCGGGAAAGCCCTGATATAGCGCGATCACGCCGCGTGGCAAGATTGTCAAAAGCGGCCGGAACCGTCAGTCCGAGATCGCCGCGAGATAGCGCTGCACCGAGCGGTCGAACGCCGCCCTGGCATCGGAGGCGATGTTCTTGTCCCACCAGGCGCCGTAGATCCGATCATAGGCCAGCGGCTCGACCGCGCGCGCGAG
The DNA here is from genome assembly GCF_001189245.1 of Bradyrhizobium pachyrhizi. Classification (GTDB taxonomy): domain Bacteria; phylum Pseudomonadota; class Alphaproteobacteria; order Rhizobiales; family Xanthobacteraceae; genus Bradyrhizobium; species Bradyrhizobium pachyrhizi. The sequence goes on from NZ_LFIQ01000104.1 coordinate 39,767, forward strand.
GCGGCGGACCGCTGATGTATTGAGCGGGATATAGTTCGGATAGGAATACATGAAGCTGACCGAGCGGCGGTCCATCGCCACCATCGCGATATCCCCGGTCAGAAGCGCGCCGCGCCCGTCGGCGCCCTTGCGCCAATGCAGCATGGTGGCGCCGGCGAAATGCCCGCCGCCGCGCACCAGCAGGATGTCGTCGGAGATGCGATGGCTGTCGCCCTGCCACGGCACGATCGACGGATAAGGCCGCGTCACCCATTGCGCGTCGTCGCCGTGCAGATAGACCGGGGCATTGTCGAACGCCGCGCTCCAGTCGGCGACCGCGCCATAATAATGCGGATGCGAGATCGCGATTGCCTTCAGCCCGCCGAGCGATCTGACATGCGCGATCGCCTCGGCGGTTGCCAGCGGCACGCAGTCCCACATCACGCAGCCGCCGCGATCCGGCACCAGCAGCGCGCGCTGTCCGATCGCAAAGGACGGCTCGAGCGCAAGTCCAACGAGACCGAGATCGTCGCGCCAGACCAGTCTGTGCCGCTCTGCGAGTTCCTCGCGCGTCAGCCACGCCTGCCCCTTCCAGTTCACATATTGCCGCTCGTCCTCGCAGATCGGGCAAGCCGGCGGCCGCGCCGCGGTTTCAGGAAATTGCGCGCCGCATTGTTCGCAGGTCCACAGAGGCATGGGCAGTGCCCTCGTTGGGATGAAGCTGGTGTGCTGATCTAGCGCCGCGGCAGCAGGTGTTCAAATGCTTGCGACCCAGTTCCATCTGCATCTCCGCCGGTGCTACGCCGAACTTCCTGCGAAACGAGCGGTGGAAATAAGAGAGATCGTTGAAGCCGGCCGTATAGGCGATGTCGCTGACCTTGCGGCCGGCGCCCTCTTCGTGCAGCAGCAGCCGGCGCGCCAGCAGCAAACGCTGATCGAGGACGAACTCCGAGAACGTCGTCCCTGCGGACGCGAACAGGCGCTGCGCCTGGCGGGTGCTGAGCGCGTTCGCCCTTGCTACAGCCTCGATCGTGAGCTTGCCGTTGTCGAGATTTTTGAGAACATCGGCCTTCATCAAATCAAGCCGCGCCTTCGCCACGCCGTCGCGTGCCGCCAGTTCCTTGCTTTCGGCACTGCTGCCGAGCACGAGACCGACCAGGTCGGCGAGATGATGCGCCGCCGCCTGCTGGCCCGGCAGGTCGAGATCGCCGGCAAGCTCGGTGCAGAGCGCGGAATAGCGCTCGATCATCGCGCCCAAGGCCGGCTCGCGCCCGAGCACCCGCGCCAGCTGCGTCTCCGCCGAAGGCGCGATCTGGAGCAGCAGGCGCCGCGGAAACCGCGTCGTCGTAAAGCTGCCCGACCGGGTGAGATCGGCGGTGCCGACAATATTCATTTCGGTGAGGCACATCTGGCCGCGCTGAAGCTCGATCGCCTTGCCTGCTTGCGTGACCTGCACCGTGCCGCGCGTCGCAAAGATCAGGACGAGATCGTCGCAGCCGTCATGCAGAAGCGCGCGGGTGCGGGCGAAGCGAGCCGAGCCGCCGCGCGGCGTCGCGATGGCGACCGTATGCAGCAGCGTAAACTCGTTGTGGCAGTCGATGCGGTTGTCGTCGGTCGGTCCGACGTCGAGCCGGCAGAAGCCGCGGCAAATCCCTTCGCGCCAAGCCTCATAGGCCGGCCCTTTCGCCAGCCCGTGATGGAAGATCGAGAACCGGTTGGTCACCTGTGTCTCGGACATGATCCGTGCTCCGAACGCCCGATCGATCAAGGCTGACACGATCGATCGCTTGCTGCCCGATATGCGCATGTCGTGTGCGCACGTCGTTCCTGTCCCTACGCTTGGCGCGACGGTCCACGACTCCGGCGCGGAGCCTGATACCACTGTGCCGATTGCCGGTAAAGCTATTCACGAGATGCAACTCTATGATGCGAAGTGCGAAAGCCGGGAATAAAACGGCGCAGCAGTTTCGCGACGCGGCGCTGCCGTGTCTCGACGATGCCTATGCGTTCGCTCAAGTGCTGATGCGGACCGAGGCGGACGCCGAACTGGCCGTGCAGGAATGCTATCTGCGCGCACTGCGCCGGTTCGACGGCTTTCGCGGCCCGGCTATCAGGCCGTGGCTGCTCACGATCCTCAAAGCCGTCTGCCAGGAGAAACTCGGCCGAAAACTCGCCGGCGAGAATGCAGCGCCAGAACGGCGCGACAGCGCAACAATCCGGCAACTCATCGATGACCTGCCCGCCCCGCTCGGCGAGGTCATCGCGCTGCGCGAGATGATCGATCTCTCCTACAAGGAAATCGCCGAAGTCACCGGCATTCCGGTCACCACCGTGATGTCGCACATCGCGGAAGCGCGCGCCCTGCTGCTCGCGCCGCGGCGCGCGGCGAACAAGGCCGCGCAGGTGAAGCCGGCAGGCGCCTCAAAACTGACGGTCTACCGCGCGAACGCCTGTTGAACCGCCGACGGCTCGGTGATGCCGTTCGCGATCAGGAGTTCGAGCAATACGCGCGCCTTTTGCGGGTTGAGATCGAGCGAGACCGCGAAGCCGAGCTTGTCGTCCTCGACCTCGACATTGCGGTTCACGAAGCCTGAGCCGACCCGGGTCGAACGCACCACCACGACGCCCTGCTTCGCCGCGGCGGCCAGCGCATCGATCGCGCCCTTCGATGAATTGCCGTCGCCGACGCCGGCCAGCACGATGCCCTTGGCGCCGCGCCTGACCGCATCCTCGACCTCAGCGGCGTCCATGTTGGCATGCGAATAGATGATGTCGACCCGCGGCAAGGAAGGGGCATCCGGCAATTTCAGCTTGGTACCCCTGGCTGGAGCGGCCGGCTGCAGAAAGCGAAGCGCGCCGGTGTCGACATAGCCGACCGGCCCGGCATCGGGCGAGCGGAATGTCTCAACGCTGGTGGTATTGGTCTTCTGCACCCAGCGCGCGGCATGGATGGTGTCGTTGAGCACCACGAGCACGCCGCGGCCGCGGGATTCCGGGGCAGAGGCGACCCGCATCGCCTCGTAGAGATTGGCCGGACCGTCGGCGCCGATCGCGGTCGAAGGCCGCATCGATCCGACCAGCACGATCGGGACGTCGGTGTCGAGCACGTTTTGCAGGAAGAACGCAGTCTCCTCCATCGTGTCGGTGCCATGGGTGATGACGACGCCGTCGACTTCCTTGTTGTCAACGGCCGCGCGGATACGCTTGACGAGGTCGAACCAAACCTTGTCGTTCATGTCCTGCGAGCCGATCGACGAGATCTGCTCGGCCGACATCTGGGCAAGCTTGTCGATGCCCGGGATCGCCGCGATCAGGTTGGCCGCACTGACCTTGCCTGAGTCATAGGCGTTGCCGGCGCGGGCATTGGCCTGCCCGGCGATGGTGCCGCCGGTGCCGAGCACGAGCACGCGGGCCAGCGCGGTGCCGGTGGCCTGTTGTGCTGATACCGGCGCGGCAAGCCCGATCATGAGGGCTGCAGCGAGGCCGAGGAAGGGCCGAACGGAATAATTGGATTGAAACGAACGTGGCATGATCTTCTCCCCAAAGCGACAGGTCGCCAGTCCACAACTCGTGGTTTTGTTCCGTAACAAGTGGACAAAGTTGCGGCGGAAGATGCGATGGTCGGAAGCCGGGTTGAAGCGTTTAGTGAACTCCAAACGCGTTGCGCAGCGCGATCTCCGTCCCGACGGTTCGCCAGATCGAACGATCGACAAACAGCACCCGATCCTCGGCGTGGGCGGGCAGTCTTGCGATGTCCAGCGCCTGCAGGCGCGCATTGACGGTGTGCAGCACCGCGCCCATGCAGGGCACGGCGAGATAAAGCTCGAGGTGACGGTGCGAGTTCCAGGCCAGCGTGGCGACGCGCATGCCGCACTCGACTCCCTCACCAGATTGAGTGTGAGCGGACCTGCTGCATCAAGCCTGCGAGCATGCCGTTTTCTCCGGAACTTCCGCAAAACCTTGACATCTGCCGGAAGGCGGCGCAACATTTTTCGAAGATTATTCGACTTTTGGTGCGCCATGCATTTTGAGCTTCCCGACGACCTCCGCGTTCTGCAAAGCCGGGTGCGAGAGTTCGTGCGCAGCGAGCTGCAGCCGCACGATGCCGCCATCGAGGCAACCGGCGAGGTGCCGGACAGCGCCATGGCCGGCCTGCGCAGGATGGGATTGTTCGGCACCAACACGCCGAAGCAATTCGGCGGCCTCGGCCTCTCGATGCTGGGCAGCTGCATCGCGATCGAGGAGCTCGCGAAGGCCCACACCGCCTTCTACTATCTGAGCGGGGTCAACGTTCACATCGGCTCGAAGGCGATCGAGTTCTACGCGCAGCCGGCGGTCCGCGACCGATGGCTGCCGGAGCTCGCCAGCGGACGGGTGATCGGCGCGTTCGCGCTGACCGAGCCGAATGCCGGATCCGATGCCGCCCGGATCCAGACCCGGGCGCGGCGGGACGGCGACCATTACGTGCTCGACGGCCGCAAGACCTACATCACCAATGCGCCCGCAGCCGGCGTCTTCACGGTGTTCGCCACGCTCGATCCGTCCGCCGGCGCCAAGGGCATCGCGGCCTTTGTCGTCGACGCAAAGACGCCGGGCCTTGCCATCGGCCGCCTGGTCGAGATGGCCGCCGGACGCGGCTCGGAGCATGCCGAGGTGATCTTCGAGGATTGCCGTGTTCCGCGCGAGAATCTGCTGGGACAGGAGGGCGAAGGATTCGCCATCGCGATGCGGTGCCTGGATGCCGGGCGCACCCATTGGGGCGCCTATTGCGTCGGCGCGGCGAGCCAGCTGCTGGACTACGCGCTCGACCATGTCTCGGAGCGCGAGGCGTTCGGACGCAAGCTGCGCGAACATCAGGGCCTCGAGTGGCAGATCGCCGACATGGCGAGTTCGCTGCATGCCGCGCGGCTTGTCGCCTATGAGGCAGCCTGGCGTTACGACCAGGGCGATGGCGCCGCCCGCACCGCCGCGGCGGCGCTCTCCAAATATACCGGCGCCGACATGGTGCAGCGCGTCGCCGACACCACCATGCAGCTGTTCGGCGGCGCCGGTTATTCCAGGGACCTGCCGATCGAGCGCATCTGGCGGGAAACGCGGGTGGTCCGCATTCTGGACGGCACCTCCGAGATCATGCGCCAGATCATTGCCCGCGACGCGTTCCGCACACATGAGCGGCGGAACGCGCCGCTCTGACCCACAGGCTTTACCGCTGTATGCCGTCGCAATAGCGCTTGTGTTCCGATCCCGCTGCCTTACTGTTTTTACGGGACGAGATTCTTGCTTTGACGCGTCTTCCTTGCGCGAACCGGTATCCACTTCGCGCGAAAACGCTCTTGGAGACCACCGTGGCTTCGGGGACGACACTCAAGCTCAAGCAACAACGCAGCCGCGACCGGCGCGAGCAGATCCTCACGGCGGCCACCAAGCTGTTCGGCGAAAAAGGCATCGACGGCACCTCGCTCACCGAGGTCGCCGCCGCGGCGAAAGTACCGCTCTCCAGCATCTATGATTATTTCGAGGACAAGCGCGCGCTGGTGCTCGATGTGCCCGAGGGCAATTTCGAGGCGCTTTATCAGAAGACCGAGCCGCTGCTGCTCAAGGGTGGCGATCCCGTCGAGCAGCTCCGCATCATCTTCCTCACCAACTTCCAGTACATCAAGGATAACCCGAGCTGGGGCCGGGTGTTCTTCCTCGAGATCTGGCCGAGCGTGCTTGCCGCCGAGCCGCGGATCAAGAAGGCGGTCGACAGATACGCGCTGCGCTATGTGCAGCTGATCAAGCAGGCGAGCCGCGCCGGCACCTATCGCCGCAATCTCGATCCCTACACCGCGATGTCGCTGATGATGGGCGGGATGTGTCACCTCACCGCGGTCTGGCTGCTTTACGGCCGCAAATACGACCTGGTGAAGAAGGGCAAGGCGCTGTTCACCACGCTGCATAACGGGTTCGTGCAGCGTTAGCCGCGCCGGTGCGCGGCCGGTTCTCGCAGGCTCTCGTAGGATGGGTAGAGCGCAACCGAAACCCATCGTTCGTCAGGCCGGCACGGAGCGATGGGTTTCGCTTCGCTCTACCCATCCTACGCACCGCGTGGTTCGCGGCGCGAACGATTTGATCCAAATTCATCGCTGTTTGGCCGGCTGTGGCGGCGATCAGCTTCCGGAAAACCAATACACAACCGTCGAAATCCTGTTCTAGTATGACGTCGTGGGCGACCCGCGACCGGACGCGCGGGGACTCGGGATGGGAGCGTACCGATGGACGTCAAGGCTGTTTTGCCGCCGCGTGGCCGCGACTATCGCCTCGATCTGCTGCGCGGCTTCGCCAACTGGGCGATCTATCTCGATCACATCCCGAACAACGCGGTGAACTGGATCACGCAGAAGAATTTCGGCTTCAGCGACGCGGCCGATCTGTTCGTGTTCATCTCCGGCTACACCGCATCCTTCGTCTATGCGCGCATGATGCTCGAGCGCGGCACCGTGATCGGCGCCACCCGCCTGATCAAGCGGGCCTGGCAGATCTATGTCGCGCACGTCCTGCTGTTCGTGATCTATATCGCCGAGATCGGCTATCTCTCCCAGCGCTACCACGACCCGAACCTGCAGAATGAATTCAACGTCGCGGGCTTCATGCACAATCCGGCCGAGACGCTCTATCAGGGCCTGATCCTGGCGTTCAAGCCGGTCAACATGGATGTGCTGCCGCTCTATATCGCGCTGATGCTGTGCTATCCGCTGGTGCTGTGGGCGATGCTGCGCAAGCTCAATCTGACGCTGCTGGCCTCGTTCCTGCTCTATCTCGCGGCACGCCATTTCGGCTGGAACCTGCCGGCCTATCCGTCCGGCTCATGGTATTTCAACCCATTCTGCTGGCAGTTCCTGTTCGTGTTCGGCGGATGGTTTGCGCTCGGCGGCGCCAGTGAATCAATCTCGTTCATCCGCTCGCGCGCCTTCCTTTGGCTTGGCGGCGCCTATCTGCTGTTCGCGCTGGTCATGACCTTGGCGGGCCGCTTCCCGGAACTTGGCCAGGCGATGCCGGCATGGCTTTATGACGCCTTCAATCCGAACGACAAGACCAACCTCGCGCCCTATCGCGTGCTGCACTTCGTCGTGCTCGCCTTCTTCGTCACGCGCTTCCTGCCGCGCGAGTGGCCCGGATATGAATGGCCGATCTTCCAGCCGATCATCAAGTGCGGCCAGCAGTCGCTCGAAGTGTTCTGCACCGGCGTCTTCCTCGCGGTCATCGCGCATGTGGTGCTGGTCGAGGTCTCCGGCAGCATCTGGATGCAGATCGCGGTCAGCATCGTCGGCATCGTGCTGATGACCGCGCTCGCCTACTACCGCTCCTGGTCGAAGAAGGTCGACAAGGCGCCGGCGAAGGCACCCGTAGCTGCGCAGACGCCCGTGGCCGCGCAGACGCCAGCCACCGCGAAGCCGGCGGAGTAAGGCCCCGCTTGATGCGTGAGGGCGCGCGGCCGAAGCCGCGCGCAACGCGCAAAGGAGCCTGCTATCTCGCCAGCGGCTTGCCGGCCGTCTCCGGCGCCAGGGCAATCAGCGGCAAGCCGACCACATAGATCAGCGACAGCATCGAAATCGCCAGCGGGAAGCTGCCGGTGCGGGCGGCGAGCGCGCCGATCAGGGTCGGGCCGGCGGCGCCGAGCACGCGGCCCATGCTGAAGGCGAAGCCGGAGCCCGAGCCGCGCAGCGCCGATGGAAACATCTCCGGCAGCCAGATCGTGAACAGGCCGAACACACCATTGGTGAAGAAGCCGAGCACCGGCAGCAGCACCATGAACAGCGTCAGGCTGTCGAGCCATTCGATCGCGACCTCATAGGAGACCACGACGGAGATCAGCCCGCCGATGAAGAACAGCACCGCGGTGCGGCGCCGGCTGCCGAGCCAGGTGGTTAGCCATGGTACAAGGAGGCAGCCGATCAGCGTGCCGACATTGGTGATCAGGCCGGCCACCGCGCCCATCTCCTGCGCATGCGCCGGCGTCGCGCCCGCGGCGACCAGCTTGGTCGAGATCACGGTCGGGGCCCAGAAGTTCGACGACCACAGGCCGAAGATGATGCAGGCCATCATCAGCGCCGCGGCCCAGGTGGTGCGCGCCTGGTCGCCGGCAAACAAGGCCGCAACCGACGGCTGCTCGCGTGCACCGCTGCGCTCGGGTTCGGGAATGTTGCTGCGCAGATAGGCGATCAGCAGCGCGGGCAGAATGCCGAGCAGGAACATGCCGCGCCAGCCGAGCGTGCTGCCGATCGCAAGCGTCACGGCGGCGGCGAGGAACAGCCCGGTCGGCGTCGCCGTGTGCAGCCATCCGGCGAGCCGCACCCGCGTATTCTCCGGCACGGATTCCTGCAGCAGCGGCGTGCCCGCGGCCCATTCGCCGCCGATGCCGAAACCGGCAACAAAGCGAAACAATGCGAACATCACGATACCGGTCGCAAGCCCGCACAGCGCCGTGAACAGCGAGTAGACCAGCACCGTCCAGCACATGATCCGGACCCGTCCGTAACGGTCTGCGGCCCAGCCCCAGACCATCGAGCAGGCCCAGCCCAGCATGAAGATCGAGAACAACAGCCCGCCATAGATGCCGATATTGGCCTTGCTCGGCTCGATGCCGCTGGCGGGCAGCAATTCGCTCAACGCGCCGACCAGGATGTAGGCGTACATCGACGAATCGAAGCCATCGAGCATCCAGCCGAACCAGGTCGCCCAAAACACTTTTCGCGGCGACACTGCGCCAGGCGCCGCGACCGACGGCGCAAGCGTATCGACGGTGCTCTCAGTCATGTTTCCTCGCACGTTTCTTTTGTGCGGCGGACTATGCCGAGGTTTGCGTGCCGAGACACCACCGGCAAACGGGACGGAGGTATCCGGCACAAGAATAGCAACGCCGATCACTTCGGCGTCACCGCGAACGCTCGCTCCTTCTACGAAGGACGCGCGGAACGCCGGAAGATGTAGAAGGCGATGATGACAAGCGGCACGGCAAGTGCGAGCCAGGAGGCCCGGTCCCAGGTGCCGTCGCCGAGCAGCGCCAAGACCAGCCCGAATGCGATAACGACGAAGATCAATACTTGCGCCAGGAAGATTTGCGCGGTCGAACCTCTCGCTGCCGACATCGGGATCGCTCCGCCGCATGCGCGCGTGAGCGGGGATAAAATCCGTGCAACCTTCGATTTTTTGGCGGATGCCTTTGGTAACGCGGGCCTTGCAAGCAGGGATCACTCCCGTTTGGATCGGGAAGAATGTAGGAAATGAATGCGTCGTAGTTGAACTCAGACATAGAGTTCGACGGGCTGAGAGTTCGGCGGGCTGATTGAATAAGCGGGTCCGAACCGGACGGGATCGCGCTGCTGAACTGGAACTGGTTCGAAAAAATATACGCCAGACACGCAAGCTAAACACGTTGTAGTGGCTTGATCAATCTTCATCTCGTCTGGCGAGCATCACCATGACTCCCGGCAGTGCCTGGGGATGATGGTGCGGTTCGCTCGACGCGGCGCGATCAGCTTGTTAAGCCGCCTCTCCGCAAGGGCAATTTGAGTCGGGACATGACCGTAGCGATCGAGATGGGACAAACGACGGCCGGCGCTTCGGCGGCCATCGACCTCGAGGAGCTATTGGCGACACGCCTGCTGGTGCAGGGCAATTCGGGTTCCGGCAAATCCCATCTGCTGCGCCGGCTGTTGGAACAGAGCGCCCCTTGGGTCCAGCAGACCATCATCGATCCCGAAGGTGATTTCGTCACCCTGGCCGAGCGATTCGGCCACCTCGTCATCGACGCCGAGGACCACACCGAACGCAGCCTGCAGGTCGCGGGCGAGCGCGTGCGCATCCATCGCGTCTCCACGGTGCTCAATCTCGAAGGGCTCGACGCCGAGAACCAGATGCGGCGCGCCGCGGCCTTCCTCGGCGGGCTGTTCGACGTCGCCCGCGATCACTGGTATCCGATGCTGGTGGTGGTGGACGAGGCGCAGCTGTTCGCGCCGGCGGTCGCGGGCGAGGTGTCCGACGAGGCGCGCAAGCTTTCGCTCGGCGCAATGACCAATTTGATGTGCCGCGGCCGCAAACGCGGGCTTGCCGGGATCATCGCAACCCAGCGGCTGGCGAAGCTCGCCAAGAATGTCGCGGCCGAGGCGTCGAACTTCCTGATGGGCCGCACCTTCCTCGATATCGACATGGCGCGCGCCGCCGACCTGCTCGGCATGGAACGGCGGCAGGCGGAAGCCTTCCGCGACCTCGAGCGCGGGCAATTCATGGCGCTGGGACCTGCGCTCTCCCGGCGTCCGCTGGGCTTGCGTATCGGTCCGACCGACACCCAGCCGCGCAATGCGGCACCGCGGTTGATGCCGCTGCCTGAAGCAGCACTGGAGGACGCACGCGCGATCATCCTCGCCGCTCCGCCGCCGGAAACGGTGCGGCCGCAGCGCCGGGTGCCGTCGCCCGACCTGCTCAGCCAGTTGATGGCCGCCAAGCAGCCGGCAGCGGAGCCAGATCCCGAAGCGGCGGAGCCACCGCCGAGCGCCGAGCAATTGGCCGAGCGGCGTGAACGGCTGGACCGTATCCTGCGCGCCATCCTCGCCGAGCCCGACGCCGGCTTCCGCGCCATCGGCGTGCTCTATCAGGAGTTCGTGGTCCGCTGCCGGATCGAGGGTCTTGGTGCCGTGGTGCCGGAGCTGACCGACTTCCGCCGGATGCTGACGCGCGCCCGCGCCGGGCTCGGCGCCGATGTCGCGGAGGACGACGCCTGGCAGGACGTCTCGCTGCGTGCGGCCCTGCTGCCCGAGGACATGCAGGGCGTCTTCATGATGATCGCCCGCGCCGCGAAAGAGGGCTGGCCGTGCCCGAGCGATGCCGCGATCGCCCGCGCCTACGGCACGCATTCGCTGCGCCGCGCCCGGCATCTTCTGACCTACATCGAGGAACAAGGCCTGATCGTCTGCCAGCTCGACGGTGCCGGCCGGCGGATCGTGACCCTCGTCGAGCTCGCCTGGGCCACGGCCGCGGCCGACCCGAATGTGGACGACCAAGCAGCGGAGGCGGCCTGTAACGGCTCGTCGCTGTGATCAGGTACTGAGCAACCAGGCGTTAGGTGTTGCGCGGCATCGCGGAAGCGCTGCAAGACAAGAAAAAGGCCCGCCAGGAGGCGGGCCTTTTCATCTTTGCCGGTTGAGCGATCTTGGTTGCAGAGGGCCCGCAACCGGCCCTCCACGGCCGCCCTATCTCAAGCGCTCACGCATGCTGCGGCTGCGCAAGCTGACTGACCTGCATCGCCGGCGGATCGACAACCGAGGTACCGCCATGGCCGTCGCTCGAGGCCGTGAACGTGGAAGCCATGTAGTTGCCCAGCAGCGCAATGCTGGCGGTAACAGTGCCGTCCGTCACCGTGAGCGTTCCACCCGAGGCGTTTCCGGTGAAGGTCGGCGTTTGAACGTTCGCGAAATTGATATTCGCGAAATCGATCGTGTCCGAACCGGACATCCCGGCGACAGTTCCGGTGAAGCTCGCGGAATTGTCGAGCTTCAGCGTCCCCGTGCTACCCAGGAACGTTACGGCCGCGTTCGAAGCCCCCGTCAATTCCAGGGTGGTGCCCGCTGCGATGGTGGCGCTGCTGGGGCTCTCTCCCGTGACGTTGAAAGGCTGCCAGACACCCCACGCACTGCCATCATAGGCCCGGATCCAGAGCTGGTCAGTGCCGGAGCCGGCCTGATAGGTCGTCTGGGCAAGTTGCGCCGAAGTGACGTCGATCTCCGTATTCGCGGACTGGTTCACTCCGTTGACGTTCCAACGCCCGTTCGTGTTGGAATCCCACAACGCATATTTCGTTATGGTATCGCCATCCGCGTCCGTCGCGCTGACCAGGCTCGAAGCCGCGAAGACCTGCCCCGAGACCGTCGTCACATTCGAGACCGAGACCGTCGGCGCCTGGTTCGTTGCGGTGGCCGTGAAGCTCTTCCAGGAACTCCACATGCTGCCATCATTGGCCTTAACCCATAGCGTATCCGATGGCGAGCCACCGGGGCCGAAGACGTAGCTCACCTGTGACAGGTTCGCCGCGCTTACATCGATCTCGGTGTTGGCGGCCTGGGCCACACCGTTCACAACCCAATGGCCGTTTCCTCCGGTATCCCAGAAGGCGTACTGGGTGATCGTGTCGTTCTCGGCGTCCGTGACCGAGAACAGGCTCGAGGCCGCGATCGAATGGTCGTGAACTCCGGTTACGTTTGCATTCGATGCGGTAACGACCGGGGCAGTGTCGGGTCCCGGCGTTGCCGTGAAGCTCTTCCACGCGCTCCACATGCTGCCGTCATTGGCCTTGACCCAGAGCGTATCGGGCGTCGAACCGCCGGGGCCGAACACGTAGCTCACCTGCGACAGGTTCGCCGCGCTCACATCGACCTCGGTGTTGGCGGCCTGGGCAACACCATTCACCACCCAGTGGCCGTTTCCGCCAGTGTCCCAGAAGGCGTACTGGGTGATCGTATCGTTCTCGCTGTCCGAGACCGAGAACAGGCTCGAGGCGAGAGCCGATGTCTGCCCATGGAGTGCGGTCACGTTCGATGCGGTAACGACCGGAGCAGTGTCGGGTCCCGGCGTTGCCGTGAACGCTGTCCAGGTGCTCCACTTCGAGCCGTCATTGGCGCGCACATAGAGCGTATCGGGCGTCGAGCCGCCCGGTCCGAAGACGTAGCTCACCTGCGACAGGTTCGCCGCCGCAACGTCGATCTCGACGCCGGCGGATTGGGCGACACCATTCACCACCCAGTGGCCGTTCCCGCCAGTGTCCCAGAAGGCGTATTGGGTGATGGTATCGTTCTCGCTATCACTGACCGAGAACAGGCTCGAGGCGAGAGCCGACGTCTGCCCGTGAATCGCCGTCACGTTCGATGCGGTAACGACCGGAGCAATGTCGGGTCCCGGTGTTGCCGTGAACGCTGTCCAGGAACTCCACTTCGAGCCGTCATTGGCGCGCACA
>NZ_LFIQ01000105.1:0-4189 GCF_001189245.1 Bradyrhizobium pachyrhizi
AAGGGAATCCCTAGAGTCCACAACGCCTAGCGCGTTGCCTGCGGCACAAAGTCCTTACCGACCGACAGCGCGCGCTGATCGACCAGGCAGTGCAGGATCGCCGGCTTGCCGGAGGCCAGCGCGCGCTCGAACGCGGGCGCGAAGTCTTCGGTGCGCTCGACACGCTCGCCATGGCCACCGAACGCCTTGGCATAAAGCGCGAAGTCCGGATTCTTGAGCTGGGTGCCGACGACGCGTCCGGGATAGTCGCGCTCCTGATGCATGCGGATGGTGCCGTATTGCGCGTTGTCGATGACGACGACGATCAGCGGCGCGTCGTACTGCACGGCGGTGGCGAACTCCTGCCCGTTCATCAGGAAGCAGCCGTCGCCGGCAAACGCCACGACGACCCGGTCCGGATGATGCCGCTTGGCCATCACAGCCGCCGGCACGCCGTAACCCATCGAGCCCGAGGTCGGCGCGAGCTGCGCGGCGAAAGCATGGAAGCGATGGTGGCGGTGAATCCAGCCGGCATAATTGCCGGCGCCGTTGCAGACGATGGTATCCTTCGGCAGGCGATCGCGCAGCCAGGTCACGACCTCGCCATACTGGAAGCTGCCCGGCAGCTCGCGCGGCTTGTCGGTCCAGGCGAGATAGTCCGCATGCGCCTTGGCCGCCTCGCCCTTCCAGGCGGGTGCGGCCGCGGGCTTCATGGTCTCGACCGCGGCGGCAAAGGCCGCAGGCGTCGCCTGGATCGCCAGCGCCGGCTGGTAGACACGGCCGAGCTCCTCGGCGCCGGGATGGACATGGATCAGTTTCTGGCTCGGCACCGGAATGTCGAGCAGAGTGTAGGATGAGGACGGCATCTCCGACATGCGGCCGCCGATCAGCAGGATGACGTCGGCGCCGGTGATGCGATCCCTGAGCTTCGGGCTCGGGCCGATGCCGAGATCGCCGGCATAATGCGAGTGGTCGGCATCGAACAGCGAGGCGCGGCGGAACGAGGTCGTAACCGGCAGGTCGAAGCGCTCGGCGAAGCGCGCGATGCCCTTGGCGGCCTCCGCGGTCCAGGCCGAGCCGCCGAGCACCACGATCGGCGCCGTGGCGGATGCCAGCATGGTGCCAAGACGCTCGAGATCCGACGGCGCCGGCCAACTCGCCGCAGGCTCGACCTTCGGCGCGTCCGCGACCGCGGCGGTTTCGGTCAGCATGTTCTCCGGCAGCGAGATCACCACCGGACCGGGCCGGCCCTGCAGCGCGACGCGGAAGGCGCGCGCGACCAGTTCCGGAATGCGATCCGGACGATCGATCTCGACCGCCCATTTCGCCATGGTGCCGAACACCGCCTTGTAGTCGAGTTCCTGGAACGCCTCGCGCTCGCGCATGCCGGTGTCGACCTGGCCGACGAACAGGATCATCGGGGTAGAGTCCTGCATCGCGATGTGCACGCCATGGGCTGCATTGGTCGAGCCCGGACCGCGGGTGACGAAGCAGATGCCCGGACGTCCCGTCAGCTTGCCATAGGCCTCCGCCATCATCGCGGCGCCGCCCTCGGCGCGGCAGATCACGACGTCGATCGGGCTGTCGTGCAAGGCGTCGAGCGCCGCCAGATAGCTCTCGCCCGGCACGCAGGTGACGCGCTCCACCCCTTGCGCGACCAGCTGGTCGATCAGGATCTGGCCTCCGGTGCGGGCATTGCTTTTGGTCATGAGGGCTCCCTGCAAATACTGGCGCGCGTTTGGGCTTCGCGCGGATCGTGGTCCCACGGGGTATGATAGACGGAAATGGGGTGCAAGGCCGAAGCTGCGTCTCGCGGGCGCAGCGGCGCCAAGCCATGCGGTAGGCAATGGGCAACGCTGTTTCGTCATCGATTTCCGCAGAGCGGACGATCGCCGGCAGGATTGGAGCCGCCAGGCGGCAGGCAACGCAGGTGACCGTCGGCCGGCCCCGGCGCGATCTCGCCGCGCTCAAGCGAGACCGATGTCGCCACGCCGGTCTGTGACCCCCATCGGGTCTCGCGCGGCATGATCAACCTGCGCGAGCTTCTTTCATTAACACTCGCATCGACAATGCGGTAGCCCCTGTCATCACGAGGCGCCGACCGACGCGACAGAGCGCAAGCGAAAGAATGCTCGCACGCCACGTCGCCAAGACCGACAGCGCGTGGCCGCCGACACGATTGAAATCAGGAGCTCTCCGCTGCGCGCGATGGCGTGGCACGATCTGCATAAGTCACCACGTCATGTGCACGCTAACAATCATTGGGAGCGCACGCATCTGCTCCCGTAAGATTACGGTGCAGCGATCGGCCGCTTCGCATCTTCGTCGCAGGATCGCGCGGCGTTCACGGCAAATCGCGGCGCTGCGCGACGTTTTCGGCTGCGCTCATCGCGAGCATCGCGCGCTCGACCTTGCGCGAGCGCACGCGGCGCATTGCACGCCCTTCTTGGTGGAACTCGAATCGCCTACCGTTCCACGCAGTCAGAAATTGTAAATCGTGTAGCGCACCTGCGTGGGGCGGCGGTGGAAGGCATTCCGTCGCCGATCAGGTGCACCGTTTCAATTCACCAAGATCATTATCAAGGCTGGAGGCAATGCATGTTGGGGATGAAGAGCGTCGCAAGCGTGGTCGGCTCGGACAGTTCGTATCGGTTGTTCGACGACATGCCGATCAGTGTCATGCTCTGCGAGCTGGACAATTTCAAAATCACCTACATCAACGAGTCCACGCGGCAGAACCTGAAGAAGATCGAGCATGTGCTGCCCGTGAAGGTCGACGCGCTGATCGGGCAATCGATCGACATCTTTCACAAGAACCCGCAGCATCAGCGCCGGCTGCTGTCCGACCCGAAGAACCTGCCGCACAAGGCGCGCATCACCATCGGCGGCGAGACGCTCGATCTCACCGTGACGGCGATGACCAGTTCGCGCGGCCGCTACACCGGGCCGATGCTGACCTGGGAGCTCGCGACCGAGAAGGCGCGGCTTGAAACGCAGACCGAACGGCTGTTGCAGATGCTCGACAACATGCCGATCAACATCATGATGTGCGACACCGATTTCAACATCACCTACATCAACCAGACCAGCCTCAAGACGCTCGACACCGTGAAGCATCTGCTTCCGGTGGCGCCGGACAAGATCCTCGGCAACTCGTTCGACATCTTCCACAAGAACCCGGCCCACCAGCGCCGCATCGTCGGCGATCCCAAGAACCTGCCGCATGCGGCCAAGATCAAGCTCGGGCCGGAAACGCTCGACCTGCGGGTCTCCGGGCTGACCGACAAGCGCGGCAACTACACCGGCGCGATGCTGAGCTGGTCGGTGGTGACAGGCAATGTGAAACTGGCCGACGATTTCGAGAAGGACGTGAAGGGCCTTGCCGGGATGCTGGCGTCGGCCTCGACGCAAATGCAGGGCACGGCGCGATCGCTGACGACGACCGCCGAATTCGTCAATCAGCGCTCGGCGAGCGCGGCGTCCGCGTCCGAGGAGCTGTCGTCCTCGGTCAACGAGATCAGCCGCCAGGTGGCCGAGGCGAGCCGCATCGCCCGCATGGCGGTCGACGAAGCCGAGAAGTCCGACAAGCTGGTCGCGGGTCTCGTGACCATGGCGCAGAAGATCGGCGACGTCGTCGCCCTGATCAGCCAGATCGCCGGCCAGACCAACCTGCTTGCGCTCAACGCAACCATCGAGTCCGCGCGGGCCGGCGAGGCCGGACGCGGCTTCGCCGTCGTCGCCTCAGAGGTGAAGGCGCTGGCCAACCAGACCGCCAAGGCGACGGAAGACATTTCGGCGCAGATCAACGAGATGCAGGCCGCGACCGGCAACACCGCTACCGCGCTGAAGGCGATCTCGCAGGTCATCGTCCAGATCAGCGAGATCTCGACCGTGATCGCCAGCGCCGTCGAGGAGCAGGCCGCGGCCACCAAGGAGGTCACCGCAAACATCAACGGCACGACCAAGGCGATCGACGATGCCAGCAAGGCCGCGGAGAACGTGCTGGCGGCCTCCGGAGAGCTCGCCAGCAACGCCTCCGAGCTGGAAGTTCAGGTCGACAAGTTCCTCAAGAACGTGCGCGCGATGTAGCGGCGCGCGAAGGACGTGAGCGCGCACCCGCCTCTCCGTGTCATTCCGGGGCGATGCGCGAGCGTCGAATCCGCAGTCTCGAGCCGCAACTTCGAGATTCCGGGTTCACGCTTCGCGTGCC
>NZ_LFIQ01000105.1:4199-21657 GCF_001189245.1 Bradyrhizobium pachyrhizi
CCAAGGACGCGCCCGCCTACAGCGAACGCGCGATCAGGAGCTTCATGATCTCGTTGGTGCCGCCATAAATCTTCTGGATGCGGGAATCGATGAACATGCGCGAGATCGGATATTCCTGCATGTAGCCGTAGCCGCCATGCAGCTGCAGGCATTCGTCGGCGGTCTCGACCTGCTTCTGCGAGCACCACCATTTCGCCATCGACGCCGTCACGGTGTCGAGGTCGCCGGCGACCAGGCGCTCGACGCACCAGTCGACGAACACGCGGGCGATCATCGCCTCGGTCTTGCGCTCGGCGAGCTTGAAGGCGGTGTTCTGAAATTCGAGCAGCGGTTTGCCGAACGCGGTGCGTTCCTTGGTGTACTCGGCGGTGATCCTGACCGCGCGCTCCATCGAGGCCACCGCGCCGATCGCGAGCGACAGCCGCTCCTGCGGCAATTGCTGCATCAGCTGCGCGAAGCCGTTGCCCTCCTCGGCTCCGAGCACGTTCTCCGGCGGCACCGTGACGTTGTCGAAGAAGAGCTCCGACGTGTCGGACGCGTGCAGCCCGATCTTGTCGAGGTTGCGCCGCGGCGGTAGCCCTCGACGCCCGCGGTCTCCACCACGATCAGCGAGATGCCCTTGGCGCCCGGAGCTCCGGTGCGCGCGACCACGATCACGAGATCGGCGGCCTGGCCGTTGGTGATGAAAGTCTTCTGGCCGTTGATGACGTAGGAATTGCCCTGCTTCTTCGCCGTGGTCTTGACGGCCTGCAGATCGGAGCCGGTGCCGGGCTCGGTCATCGCGATGGCACCGACCATCTCGCCCGACGCCATCTTCGGCAGCCAGCGCTTCTTCTGCTCCTCCGAGCCATAGTTGACGATGTAATGCGCCACGATCGCGCTGTGCACGGAGACGCCGGTGGTCAGCTCCGGCACCGTGCTCTCGAGGTCATCGAGCACGGCGGCGTCATAGGCAAAGGTGGCCCCTAAGCCGCCATAGGCCTCGGGCACGCTCGGCAGCAACGCGCCCATCTCGCCGAGCGCGCGCCAGGCCGAGCGGTCGACCAGCTTCTGCTCGCGCCATTTTTCAGCGTGCGGCGCCAGGTCCTTGGCGAGGAATTTGCGGAACTGGTCACGGAAGGTGTCCAGCTCCTCGGTCATCCAGGACGATCGGTAATGCATGATATCCTCGCTACGCATTCTTTCTTGACGCGTTTTCTTGACGTGAACCGGTACCCACTTCGCTTGAAAACGCTCTCGTCAGATCAAGAGACCGCCGCCGGCGACGATCACCTGACCGCTGATGTAATTCGATTCCGGAGCGCAGAACAGATAGACCGCGTCAGCCGCCTCCTCCGGCGTGCCGCCGCGGCCGAGCGGGATCATGCGTCCCATCGCCTCCAGCATCTGCGGCTGGACGCCGACCTTGATGTCGCGGCCGGCGACGTCGATGGTTTTCTGCTGGGTCTCGATCGGCTGGGTCAGGCGGGTGTTGATCAGGCCGAACGCCACGCAATTGACGTTGACCTTGTAGCGGCCCCACTCCTTGCACATCGTGCGCGTCAGCCCGATCAGCGAGGCTTTGGCGGACGAATAGCTCGCCTGCCCGGCATTGCCGTAGAGGCCCGCGATCGAGGAGATGTTGACGACCTTGCGGAACACCTCGCGGCCCGCCTCGGCCTCCCTTTTCGCCATCACCCGGATCGGCTCCGACGCCGCGCGCATGATGCGGAACGGCGCGATCAGATGGACGTCGAGCATCGCCTGGAACTGCTCGTCGGTCATCTTCTGGATCGTCGAGTCCCAGGTGTAGCCGGCATTGTTGACGATGATGTCGAGACCGCCGAACTGCTCGAACGCAGCGCCGACGAAGCGATCGGCAAAGCCGGCTCCGGTCACGCTGCCATTGACCGCGATCGCCTCGCCGCCCATGGCTCTGATCTCGGCGACGACTGCATCGCCCGGCTCGGCATCGAGATCATTGACCACGACACGCGCGCCCTCGCTGGCGAGCTTCAACGCAATCGCGCGCCCGATGCCGCGGCCGGAGCCTGAGACGAGCGCGACTTTACCTTGCAGTTTCGACATGGTTCCTCCCTTGGACGAGATCTTGTTTTCTTCACCTCTCCCACTTGCGGGGGAGGTCGCACGAGTCCCTGCTTGACGAGACCTTCTCGCTAAAGCGCGATAATGGCTTCCCCGGCGAGCTTTACTTCGCCGTTCTGATCCCTGGTGGTCAGGGCGAGTTTTGCGCGCTTCTCACCGCCCTGCTCGATCAGCTCAGTCACCGTGCCCTCGCAGGTCAGCTTCGCGCCGAGCTGGGTGATCGCGGCAAAGCGGGTCGAGAACGAGCGGATGCGCGACGGCGCCACCGCGTCGGTCAGCGCCTGGCCGAGATAGCCCATCACCAGCATGCCGTGCGCGAACACGTCGGGGAAGCCGGCCGCCTTCGCGAAGTCGATGTCGACATGGATCGGATTGTGATCGCCCGAGGCGCCGCAATACAACGCGAGGCGATGGCGGGTGATCGGCGGAAACTCCTTGTGGACGATGATGTCGCCGACCGATGGAACGCGGGCGCTCATGACGGCCTCGCATTGCGCACCACGACAGTGCGCGAGACATCGGCGACATGGACGCCGTGCTGGTTGGTGACCGGGGTGTCGACCACGATCAGCGTCATCGCCCCGCCCTTCTTGTCGGTCACGCCAGTGACGCGCGGGCGGAAGGTCAGGGTGTCGCCGACCATGACGGGCGCGTGATAGTCGAAGCGCTGCTCGCCGTGCAGCACGCGTGCCAAGTCAATGTCGAGCGCGGTCAGGAACTCGAACGGGTCAGGTGCATCCATCATCTCGAGGCAGAACAGATAGGTCGGCGGCACTGGCGCTGCCGTGAAGCCGGCCGCCTGCGCGGTTGCCTCGTCGCGATAGATCGCGTTCGTCTCGCCGAGCGTATCGAGGAAGAAGCGCAGCCGCCCCGGCTCGACGCGCGCGGTCACGGGCGTAAATGTACGCCCGACAGCGGATTGATCGATCATGACGACCTCAGGCGCGTTCGTAGAGCGTCACGACGCAGGCGCCGCCGAGGCCGAGATTGTGCTGCAAGCCGATCCGCGCGCCCTCCACCTGCGTCGCCGCGGCGGTGCCGCGCAGCTGCCGCGTCAGCTCATAGCACTGCGCAAGCCCGGTGGCACCGAGCGGATGGCCCTTCGACAGCAGCCCGCCGGACGGGTTGGTGACGATCCTGCCGCCATAGGAGTTGTCGCCGTCGTCGATGAATTTCGTGGCCTCGCCCTCGCCGCACAGGCCGAGCCCTTCATAGGTGATCAGCTCGTTGTGGGCGAAGCAGTCGTGCAGCTCGACGACGTCGAGATCATCAGGCCCGATACCGGCAGCCTCGTAGACCTTTTTGGCGGCATCCCGCGCCATGTCATAGCCGACCACCTGCATCATGTCGGACGCACCGAAGGTCGACGGCGTATCCGTGGTCATCGCCTGCGCCGCGATGCGGACCTGCTTGTTGAGGCCGTGCTGGTCGGCGAATTTCTCCGAGACCAGGATCGCGGCGGCGCCGCCGCAGGTCGGCGGGCACGCCATCAGCCGCGTCATCACGCCGGGCCAGATCACCTGGTCGTTCATCACGTCGTCGGCGGTAACCTCTTTGCGGAACAGCGCCAGCGGATTGTTCTTGGCATGCCGGCTCGCCTTGGCGCGCACCTTTGCAAAGGCGGAGAGCGGCGTGCCGTATTTCTTCATGTGGCTGAGGCCGGCGCCGCCGAAATAGCGCAGCGCCAGCGGCACGCCGGGCGCGTCGACCAGCTTGTCGGCCGCGGCGTCGAAATCGTCGAACGCACTGGGACGGTCGGTGAATACGGCCCCGAGCGCGCCGGGCTTCATCTGCTCGAAGCCGAGCGCCATCACGCAATCGGCCGCGCCTGACTCGATCGCCTGCCGCGCCAGGAACAGCGCGGTCGAGCCGGTCGAGCAGTTGTTGTTGACGTTAACAATCGGGATGCCGGTCATGCCGACCGGATAGAGCGCGCGCTGCCCGCAGGTGGAGTCGCCATAGACATAGCCGACATAGGCCTGCTGCACACCACCGTAATCGAGGCCGGCGTCAGCGAGCGCCAGCTTCGCCGCCTCGGCGCCCATCACGTGATACGGCGCATTGGCGCCGGGCTTGACGAACGGGATCATGCCGACCCCGGCAACATAGGTGCGTGACGTCATCGCGTGTCCTCCCGGAAATTACCCACTGGACTATTCATTACCCATGGGTAATATACGGGCGATCTTCCGGAGTCAATGCGACAACAGCCGACGCGATGGACGCCCACTCCCCCTCTTCCAGCAACGAGTCGCCCTGGCTGCCGTTCGAGAGCCGGCGCCGCGCCCGCGACGAGAAGCGCGAGGCGGTGCTGCGCACGGCCGTCGCCCTATTCCTCGAACAGGGCTATCACCGCGCCACGCTGAACGACGTCGCCAAGCGGCTCAACATCACCAAGCCGGCGCTCTACAACTACTTCCGCGGCAAAGACGAGATCCTGTACGAGTGCTGGTCGATCGGCAATGAGCTGGTCGACGAATGCATTGCCGAAACGTCAGCAGGCGGCGGCTCGGGGCTCTACAAGCTGCGCAAGCTCACCGTCCGCTATGCCGAGCTGATGACCGCGGACTACGGCAAGAGCCTGGTCCGCTTCGACATCCGCGATCTCAGCGAGGACAACCGCAAGATCGTGCAGACCGCGAAGCGGCGGATCGACCGCGCCTTCCGCGACTATATCGCACAGGGCGTCGCGGACGGTTCGGTGAAACCCTGCGACCCGAAGCTCGCGGCTTTCGCGATCGCCGGCTCGCTGAACTGGATCGGACACTGGTTCCAGCCGGGCGGCGAGCTGAGCGGACGTGCCGTCGCCGAGGAATTCGCGATCCGTCTCACCGAAGGCATCGCCAAAACAACAACGCAAACGACATCAACGCGCAAAACAACGGCGCTCGAGAAGGCGGACAAACCGCCTCGCAAGGGAAACGCATCAAGGGAGGAGACGAGTGAACATCACACACGGACTGCGGCGCGCGCTGCAGGTCAATCCAAACGGGCTCGCAGTCGTCTGCGGTGAGCGGCGGTGCAACTGGCGCGAGGTCGGCGACCGCGTCGCCCGCCTCGCCGCCGCGATCCGCGGCCTCGGCGCCCAGGACGGCGACCGCGTCGCGATCCTGTCGTTGAACTCCGACCGCTATCTCGAGCTCTACCTCGCCGTCGGCTGGGCCGGCGCCGTGATCGTGCCGCTCAACATCCGCTGGTCTCCGATCGAGAACGAGGACGCACTGCGCGACTGCCGCGCAACGATCCTGTTCGTCGACAAGGCGTTTGCGCCGGTCGGCACGGCGCTGGCAGGCGCCATCTCCAACCTGCAGCTGGTCTATGCCGACGAGGGCGAGACGCCCGCCGGCATGGAGAATTACGAGACGCTGATCGCGCGCAGCGCGCCTGTTCCGGATGCGATGCGCAGCCGCGACGACCTTGCCGGCATCTTCTACACCGGCGGCACCACCGGCCGCTCCAAGGGCGTGATGCTGAGCCACGGCAATCTGATGGCCAACGCGCTCAACGCGCTTGGCGAAGGCCTGTGGCCGAACAGCACGATCTACCTGCACGCGGCGCCGATGTTCCACCTCGCCAATGGCGCGGCGATGTATTCGGTGCTGCTGTCGGGCGGCTCCAACGTCGTGATCCAGGGCTTTACGCCTGACGGCGTCGCGGCCGCCGTGCAGAAGGAGCGCATCACCGACGTGCTGCTGGTGCCGACCATGATCCAGATGTTCGTCGATCACCCGACGCTCGGCAATTACGACCTGTCGTCGTTGAAGCGGATCTCCTACGGCGCCTCCGTGATCAGCGACGCCGTGCTGATGCGCGCCATGAAGGCGCTGCCTCATGTCGAGTTCACGCAAGCCTACGGCATGACCGAGCTGTCGCCGATCGCAACCCTGCTGCACTGGAAGGAACATATCGGCGACGGCCGCGCCAAGGGACGGCATCGCGGCGCCGGCCGGGCGACGCTCGGCGCCGAGGTCAAGATCGTCGATACCGAGGACAAGGTCGTGCCGACGGGCACCGTCGGCGAGATCGCGGTGCGCGGCGACATGGTGATGATGGGCTATTGGGAGCGGCCGGAGGAGACCGCGCGCGCCGTGATCGACGGCTGGATGCACACCGGCGACGGCGGCTACATGGACGAGGACGGCTTCGTCTACGTCGTCGACCGCGTCAAGGACATGATCATCTCCGGCGGCGAGAACGTCTATTCGGCCGAGGTCGAGAACGCGCTCGCCCAGCACGCGGCGGTGGCGCAATGCGCCGTGATCGGGATCCCGAGCGAACGCTGGGGCGAGCAGGTTCACGCCGTCGTGGTGATGAAGAGCGGCGCCAGCGCCACGCCGGAAGAGCTGATGGAGCACTGCAAGGTGCTGATCGCCGGCTACAAATGCCCGCGCAGCGTCGACATCACCGCGACGCCGCTGCCGCTCTCCGGCGCCGGCAAGATTTTAAAGCGCGAGCTGCGCAAGCCGTATTGGGAGAACCGCGAACGGCGCGTGAGCTGAGGGACGGCTCTCAACGTCACCCCCGTCGTTCCGGGGCGATGCGAAGCATCGAACCCGGAATCTCGAGATTCCGGGTCTGGCGCTAACGCGCCATCCCGGAATGACGACGTCTCATGACGCCATTCGACCGCGAGCGTTGACATCGGAGCGCACGGCCGATTGGATCGGTTCGAGATTCAATCCAGCGAGTTCCGATGTCCGCACCCGATACCAATGCCGACGGCAAGCCCCGCCGCCTGATGCACCGCCGCTCCGTCGAATGTCTCGGCTATCTCCGCGACGACGGATTGTGGGAAGTCGAGGCGCGGCTGGTCGACACCAAACCCTATGCCCGACAGGACAAGCATCGCGGCCTGCAGCAGCCCGACGATCCCGTGCAC
Source organism: Bradyrhizobium pachyrhizi (assembly GCF_001189245.1). Lineage (GTDB taxonomy): Bacteria > Pseudomonadota > Alphaproteobacteria > Rhizobiales > Xanthobacteraceae > Bradyrhizobium > Bradyrhizobium pachyrhizi. Next base: position 11,164 of record NZ_LFIQ01000105.1, read on the forward strand.
GACATCCGCCTGCGGCTCGCGGTCGACGACAGCTTTACGATCCGCGAGACCGGCACCACGATGGCCTCGACGCCCTACCCGTCCTGCCTCGACGTCGAGGGCATCCTGCAGCGCTTGGTCGGCGAACGCATCGGCAAGGGCTGGCGCGAACTGGTCCGTCGCAAGATCGGCAGGCTCGAGACCTGCACCCATCTCGCCGAGCTCCTGGGTCCCGCGGTGACGACGCTGTTCCAGACCGCTACCTCGGGCAAGGACCCGCAGGGCCGCGGCACGCTCGACCATCAGCGCGACGTCACCGAGCCGCCGTTCTTCGTCGGCGGCTGCTATTCATGGCGGCTGGATGGACCGGTCGTGGCCGAGACATTCCCGCAGTTCGCGCAGAAGCCTGTCGAGGCCAAGCCGGGTTCGTGAGTGGTGCTCCGCCGCTGACCAAGACGCGTGTATGGCGCGCCGCTGCTGGAGCTCAAATGTAGCTCCTCGTCGCAGCTTTATCCCATTCACGTAGATGATCGAACGCGGCACTAGCTCTCCGGCACGCCGGCCATGCGCATTCCCTCATAAAAACGCTTACGCTTGGCGAGCCATACCGGATTGTCGGACAGGAAGACGACATTGACGTCGTATCGACGAATGCTGAAGTTGGGATCAAGTGCCAGTCCGGCTTTGGCACTGGATTGTGCTTCCTCGAGGTCTCCCATCATGGCCAACGCGCCAGCCAAGTGAAAGTGAGCGAGTGCAAAATTGGGATTAGCCTCAATGCTCCGGCGAAGCCAGTCCAGCGCCTCGAGGTCTGCATTGGTGCAGGACATCAACTTGGCCATGCCGACAACCATGATCCAGAGAAAGGCACGCGTATCGCGAGGGGACAGTCGTAACGCCTCTTGAATATGCCCCTCGACTTCCTCGCCACGCCCCAGCGCATGTTTCCCGAGGCCAATAAACCCATACGCATCGGCCAAATTCCGATCGAGCGCCAGCGCCTGGCGACATTCAGCGATACCCTTTGCAGCGCGGTGTGTCCGAATTTGAACCGCGCCGAGCAACATGTGGGCTCTGGGGTGATTGGGCGCACGCAACAACACGCCATTCAGCGCATTCTCCGCGGCCCTGAAATATGCCGGTCCGTCATCGGCCATGGAGGAAGAACCGATCGCAAAATCGACGTGAGCCGCGGCAACGGCTGCTTCAATATTGTCGGGATCAAGCGCGAGGGCGCGCATGAAGAAATCCCTTGCTCGCGCCATAACCGCAGGCGCTATTCCTTTGTTCAGGACAGCCCTGCCCTGAAAATAGAGATCCATCGCGTCCGGCTGGGGCAACCGTTCTGCCCGTCGCGCTTCGGCCTTGATAAGCTCGGCGTTCAACGTATTGGCGAGCCGGGATACGATCTCATCCTGCATGTCCAGCAAGTCGGCAGCGGGCTTGTCGAAGCGCTCGGCCCACACGTGGGCTCCAGTTTCCGTGTCAGTCAACTGAACGTTCAGGCGAAAGCGGTTGCCGCCGCGTTGCACCGACCCTTCCAGCGCGTAACGGACATTCAATTCGCGACCGATCTCCCTCACGTCCACCGCCTTGCCCTTGAACGTGAACGCGGTGCCCCGGCCGATGACGAACGCGCCGGCGATCCGCGACAGGTCGGTGGTCAAACTGTGAGTCACGCCATCGACGAAATATTCCTGCTCCAAATCTCCGCCAATATTTGTGAACGGTAGAACAACAATGGACAGGTGTGGGATCGAAGATGAACCCGCTGGCTTTCCAGCGTGGTCCGGCATCGACGAGGTCGTGACGCTGGCAGAGGCGGGGCGGTCGGCCTGCTCGCCATCCACGACCAGCATGTAGCCGCGGCGAGGCAAGGTTCTCAGGGCCAATCGGCCCGCCCCTCCCAAGGCCTCCCTGATGTCGCCGATGGCCTGGACAAGAGAGTCTTCCGTGACCTCGCAGTCCGACCAGACCTCATCCAATATCTCGTCCTTATGCACCAGGCGCCCGACGCGTTGCGCGAGGAGCCGCAGCACCGCCCAGGCTTGAGGACGCAACGGCACGATGTCGCCGCGCCCGTCGAGCAGAAATTCGCGAGCCAGATCCAAGGTCCGGTCACCGATCACAATCGAAGGCTGCGATGACTTAAGCAAGAACGCCTCGTTGGGCCATTTCGGAAAATATCGGCAGAATATCGGCGAGGTTTCGGGACCTGGCAGCAATTGTACAGCATCATCTTGCGGCGCGGGATAGCAAAACCGTCCCGAGCAGCGATCCACCAAAAGCGGTCAGCGCCAGGCAGGCCTCCATGATCAGTTCTGTCATCCATACTGCGCTAAGTATTTCAGGTTTCAACCCTTCCCCGGTTGCGGGGACGGACTGGCGATGCGGCCCCGGCGTCATCGACACCGAGATCAGGATCGGCCAATCAATGCCGCACAGCGCGCCGCTTTCGAGCCTGAGCAGGTTTGCCCGGGAGTGTTGGCCCGGCACCAACGAGCAACATGAGAGGGAGTGATCGATGTCCTCTATCCACGCATCCGTAAGATTGCTGCACCTTATTCAGTCGCAGCGCGTGACCGCGGTCATCTATGTCGCCGCGAAGCTGGGGATCGCTGAGCTCCTGCGCGATAGATCGCGGCCCCTTGGCGAACTCGTCGAGGCGACCGGCGCGAACAAGCAGGCGCTCCGCCGCCTGCTGACCGCGCTTTCGACCATAGGCATTTGCACGGTCGCTGAAGAGCAATACGCATTGACCGAACTGGGGGCTTGCCTTGACGGGGCCGCAACCCAGTCCCTCAAAAACTGGACGATCTTTGAAGGCCAGTTTCTGACCGAATCGTGGACCGGGCTGCTGGACTCGATCATGACCGGCAAGACCGCCGCGCAACTGCTTGGCCACGAAAACAGCTTTGATCTGATGGCGTGCGATCCGGAGATGGTCAGCATATTTAATGCGGCTATGATGGAGGGGACCCGTCTGGCGGTTCCGGATATCCTGGGGGCCTACGACTTCGGTGCGTTCGCTCATCTCATGGATGTCGGCGGCGGCTCCGGCGAACTCGTTGGCGCCATAGCCGAGCAACATCCGCACATCCGAGGGACCATTTTCGACCTTCCCCGCTGCGCCGAATCCGCGACTGGCCACCTGAGGCGCAGCGGGCTCAGTGACCGCGTCGAATTCATGGCCGGCGATTTCTTTCAGACGATTCCATCGATCGCGGATGCCATCGTGATGAAGCACATCATTCACGATTGGAGCGATGAGCGCAGCATGGTCATCCTCGCAAACTGCCGAAGGGCGCTCCCCGGAGGTGGCGTGCTCCTGCTTATCGAACGGATCATGCCGGAATTCCCGAGCGTAAGCGATGCGCACAGGGAACAGACGCTGACCGATCTGCTCATGCTTCGCGGGCCTGGCGGTCTCGAAAGAACGGAAAAGCAGTACGCTTGGCTGTTTCGCGAATCCGGCTTTACTCACACCGCGACCTATCCGGCCGGGCGTCTCAGCCTCATCGAGGCAACGGTCACCTGAGCTTTCGAGGTCAGACCATTACTCCCGCGCAATGGAGCAGCGACTGGTTCGAAGGACATCATAGGCAAAAGCATATTTTGGAAGGAACAAGAATGCATCTGCCTGCTGCAAACAAGTCATCGTCGCCCATATTGGAGAACCCGGCGTATAAGGCCGTGTTCGCCAAGGTCGACTGGCGCCTTATACCTTTGCTACTGATCGCCAGCATGGTCGCCTTTCTCGACCGCATCAATATCGGCTTTGCACAGCTTCAGATGAAGCAGACACTGCCATTTGATGATGCAGTCTACGGGCTCGGCGCGGGCATCTTCTTCGTCGGATATTTCCTGTTTGAGGTGCCCAGCAATCTTCTTCTGGAAAGGATCGGCGCGCGCAAGACCCTGTTGCGGATCATGGTGCTCTGGGGATTGGCGGCGACCGCCATGATGTTCGTATCGACGCCGCTCCAGTTCTATGCGGCGAGGTTCTTTCTTGGTGTCTTTGAAGCCGGCTTCGCCCCGGGCGTGCTGCTGTACTTGACGTATTGGTACCCGTCGGTGAGGCGCGGGCAGGTCATCGCGATCCTTGCGTCGGCGCCCCCCATTGTGATGTTCATCGCTGGTCCGCTGTGTGGTTCGATCCTGAAGTATTTCGACGGCGTCAGCGGTCTTTACGGCTGGCAATGGCTGTTTCTGATCCAGGGGCTGCCCGCGCCAATCCTCGGCGTTCTCGTGTATTACCTGCTCAAGGACAAGCCGTTCCAGGCCGGCTGGCTCTCGAAGGGGGAGAAGGCGCTGCTGGACGATGCTTTACAGCATGACGAAGAGAACATCGTGAAGGCGACCTCGGGGACGTTCCGGCAGCTGCTGCGAGACCCGAAGGTCTACCTGTTGTCGCTGGCCTGTTTTTGTCTGCTGGGCGCCAACTACACGATGGTATTCTGGATGCCGACCCTGATCCATAGCTGGGGAGTAAAGGATCCGCTACTGGTCGGCGTCTATCACGCAGTAGCCAACGCTGCGGGTATCGTCTGCATGATACTGATCGGTCGTCACTCGGACAAGCGGCATGAGCGCCGCTGGCACTATGCGACCTGCGTCACGATTGCCGCCGGCGGCTTGTTCTTTCTCATGTTGCTCCACGGCACTTTTGTTGGTTCGATCCTGGCTCTCTCCTTCGCCGTCATCGGGTTTGTGTCAGCGCCGCCGCTCTTCTATGCCTTGACCAGTGAGTACCTCTCAGCAGGCGCGGCGGCCGGCGGCCTTGCCCTCGTCACCAGCCTCGGAAACCTCGGTCCGGCGGTAAGCCCGTCGATCACCGGGTTCATCGTGCGGAACACCGGCGACAACATCTATGGCATGTACTTCGTCATGGCGCTGTACTTACTCTCCGGTGCACTCCTGCTGCTGAGCATGCGGCCCGCAAAGAATGAGTTGCTCCTGTCGAGGAGTTGACCCATCCTGCCAAGATCAAGCCGCCGCAGCGGAATGCTCGACCACAGCCTGCGGCGGGTTGCGGAAGCCGATGGCGATGCGGTTGTAGGTGTTCATCAGGCCGATCGCGATGGTCAGGTCGACGAGTTGCTTCTCGCTGAAGGTGGCGCGCGCCGCTTCATACGCGTCGTCCGGGATCGCGGTCTCCGCCACACGGGTGACGGTTTCGGCCCAGGCCAGCGCGGCGCGCTCCTCGTCGTCGAACAGCGCCTCGGCCTCGCGCCAGACCTGCAGCACCGCAAGCTTCTCGACCTTGACGCCCATCTTCAGCAGGCTGCGGGTATGCGAGTCAAGGCAATAGGCGCAGCCGTTGATCTGCGATATCCGCAGATAGACCAGTTCGACGAGCTGCGCGGAAAGCCCGCTTTGCGTGATGTAGCCATAGACGCCACCGAGCGCCTTGATGCCCGCGGGCGCGACCTTGTTGTAATCGATCCGCACGCTCATTTCTTGTGTCCTTCCTTGTCGAACACGGTCAGCGCCTTGTCGTTGCTGTCGACGACGAACACCGCAAGCAGCTTCGCCGGTTCGGTCGCGCTGGCGTTGCGCCCGAGCACGTGATGCGCGCCGGGCGGCTCGAAGAAGCTGTCGCCGGCCCGATAGATGTGCGCGGCCTCGCCCTCCAGTTGGCTCTCGATCGCACCCTGGAGCACGTAGACATAGAGAAACGCCGATTTGGCGTGATGGTGCGGCGCCGAGAGCTCGCCGGGTGGGAAGTTCACCTCCACCGCGATCAGCGACTTGCCGGGAATGTTCGTGATTGCGTGCTCGAACTTCGGTGTCACCGATTGCGCCAACGCGGGGGTCGCAAGCACGGCGCAGGCCAGCAGCGTCGTCATCAAGGTCTTCATCTGGTGCCTCCATTGCTACCGGATAGATGCGGGCGCATATGGCCAAAAAGAAGCACCAAGAATGAACCGAATTGGTGTACCACGAGCCATGCCGAACCCGCTTCCCATCGCGCTCGACCGCTCGGCCAGGACGCCGCTCTCCGAGCAGATCCGCAAGGCGATCGCAGCGGCGATCGACAATGGCGTGCTGGTGCCGGGCGCCCGGCTGCCTTCCTGGCTCGACCTCGCCGCGCAGCTCGGCGTCGCGCGCGGCACGGTGCGCGCGGCCTACGACAAGCTATCGGACGCCCAGCACATCGTGTCGTCGAAGGCCAACGGCACCACCGTCGCGAGACGGCCGCGAAAAGCCGCCAAGCCCGATGCGCCGATCGCTCCCGGCTCGGTCGTGGAGATGTTTCGTGATCTGAGCGGTCAGGGACACTTCCGGATGGGCGTCCCCGCGCAGGATTGCCTCCCCGCCAAGCTGCTGGCGCGAATCCGCGCGCGCGCCGTCCGGGCGGAATTGAGCGCGGTGACGCGCACCATCGATCCGCGCGGCGAGCTCGAATTGAGACGCGAGATCGCGGCGCACCTCGCGATCGCGCGCGGGCTCGAATGCTCGCCCGCGCAAATCGTCATCACCTCGGGATTCGGCGGCGGGCTCGGCCTCGCGCTGCGCGTGCTCGGCCTCGAAGGCCGCCGCGTGTGGATGGAAGACCCGGGATTTCCATTGACGCGAAAGGGCCTCGAGCTCGGCCGGCTGGAGGTCGTCCCGATCCCTGTCGATGCCAACGGCATCGATGTCGACCACGGCCTCAAACACGCCCCCGACGCGGCACTCGCGATCGTGACGCCGGGCCAGCAGGCGCCGCTCGGCCCGCCGCTGTCGCCGCAACGTCGCACGCAGCTGCTCGACTGGGCCGCCCAGACCGGAGCCTTCATCATCGAGGACGACTATCTCGGCGAGTTGCAGCTCGACGGCCGCGCCGCGCCGGCGCTTGCCTCGCTCGACGGCGCCGGCCGGGTGATCCATCTCGGCTCCTTCAGCAAGACCATCTCACCGACGCTTCGCCTCGGCTTCCTGGTTGCGCCGGAGCCATTGGCGGCGCAGTTCGCCGATGTCGCGACATGCCTGGCCCCCGCTCCCGGACCGGCGGTGCAGCTGTCCACCGCGGAGTTCATGCGCGACGGCCACTACATTCGCCATCTCAGGCGAACCAAGCGGGCCTATTGCGACAACCGCGATGCGCTGACGACGGCGCTACGGAGCTGGAGCAACGACGTGCGGGTTGCCGGCCTCGCCGTCATGCTGACGCTGCCGGACAAGACCGCCGACGTCGAGATCGTCAGGGCACTGCTCGCGCACGGGCTGGCGCCCGCCCCGCTCTCGCCCTGGTATGTCTCACCGAAGCGCGCGCAGCCGGGTCTATTGCTCGGCATAGCAACGGTGCCGGATCGCGGCGTTCCGGCCGCCTGCAAGCGCCTGTTCGAGGCGATCCGCGCCCAAGGTCGCATCCAAGGGAGGCCGGCGCCGCGCCGGATCAGGAAGCCCGCAGCCCGGTGAGCGTCAGGCTCAACGCCTTGAGCCGCTTGCGCGCCTCGGAATCATAGGCCTGGGCATGGGCGCGGGCCTCCCGCTTGCCGTCGAAGAACAGCCCGCTCCGGCCTGCTACATCGTCGTCCTGGACCAGACGCAGGATGGCATCACCGCCCTGCTCGACGGTCGAGATCGGCGTCGCGCCGCTGGCGCGCACCATCGTGGTGTTCATGTAGGTCGCAGGGTGCAGCGAGTTGACGGTTACGCCGGAACCTTCCAGCTCGGCGGCCAGGTCGATGGTGAACATGATCTGCGACAGCTTGCTCTGCGCATAGGCGCGCGCACCGCTGTAGTTCTTCGTGATCATCACGTCGCCGAAATCAATCGGGTGCTGGCCGAGCGACGCGACATTGACGATGCGCGCCGGCGTGCTCGCCTTGAGCCGCGGCAGCAACAGATGCACGAGCAGGAAGCCGGCGAGATAGTTGACCGCGAAGCGCAGCTCGTGGCCGTCGTTGCTGGTCTGCCGCGCCGGCCCCTCGTTTTGCGAACCGATGCCGGCGTTGCTGACGAACACATCGAGGCGTTCCTGGTCGTCGAGCACCAGCTGGGCGAACTCGCGGACCTCGGCGAGGGAGGACAGATCGGCCTGGTAGAACATCGGCTCGCGACCGCTGAGGCGCTTGATCTCGTCGGCGAGCGTCTGCGCCCGCTTGGTATCGCGGCCGTGGATCAGGACCCGGGCGCCGGCCGACGCCAGCTTCATCGCGACGTAGCGGCCGACGCCGTCGGTGGAACCGGTGATCAGCACGGTCTTGCCTGCCATATTCATCGAAATTGCCTTTCGATCGTTCGCCCAGCGCTGTCAGCAAAGATAAAGGCGCCGCGCGGACTTTGCCATGGCATGCCACGGCGCCGGCGGCGCCAAAATAGCGTCCAAGATCACCCCGGGGCTCGGGCCTTCTCCGGAACCCGCATGCGTACATCTTGTCGCGCGGCCGGCGGTCGCGCGGCGCCGCGTCGCGCGTCAAGGAGATCGCGTTCTGATATCCTCGAGGTGAACGACAAATCAGGATCGGTAAAGGACCGGAATGTCCTCGATCATTCCAGACAGGACCTTGCGAAAGACTCCCTCTCTGGAGCCGTTCGGCATGCTGCTGTTGTTCGGCGCGCTGACCGCGCTGCCGATCGTCCTGACGCTCCGTCTGGTTGAGCCCGCACTCGTGCTGCCCGTGCTCAGCCTGTTGTTGTTCGTCCAGGCAGCCATTGCCGCGATTGCGGCGCGCGTGATCCACGTGCGCGCAAGCGTGGCGAACCTCACGCTGTGGGATTTTGCCGGCGCGTTCACCTTCATGGGGTGCGCAGCGGCGATCCTCGGCGAACCGGATCAGGCGGCGCTGTTCTTCGAGGAAGAAGCAGCAATGCGTCCGGTGTCACGACCGTAATCCCAGGCCGGGCCCCTCTGGCAGCCACAAGCTGCGATGTCGGACTGGAACTCAGTTGGAGTGGCCCTGCTTCGACCCGTGACGCGATAAGCGTCGCGGTGGATTTGCCGTCCGCATGACGGCAAGAACCGGTTTCGTCGAAAGGGTCCGCTCCCCGACCTCAAGGGGAACATGACCCATGTCCGAACTATTTTCGCCCGAGTTGTTTTCACTCGACGCCCTCAGCGCATTGCTGCAAGTCGTCGTCATCGACCTCGTGCTGGCCGGCGACAACGCCGTCGTGATCGGCCTTGCCGCGGCCGGCCTGCCGGAGAAGCAGCGCGGCAAGGCGATCCTGATCGGCATCGGTGCCGCGACACTGCTGCGCATCATGTTCGCCCTGGTCACTACGCAGCTGATGCAGATCGTCGGCCTGCTGCTGGCCGGCGGCATCCTGCTGTTGTGGGTGTGCTGGAAGATGTGGCGCGAGCTGCGCGCCGACGCGCACGAGACCACTGCCGAACATGCCGATGGCGCAAAGGGCCAGCGCAAGACGCTGTGGCAGGCCACCACGCAGATCATCGTTGCCGACGTCTCGATGTCGCTCGACAACGTGCTGGCGGTCGCGGGCGCGGCGCGCGAGCAGCCGATCGTGCTGGTGTTCGGCCTCGCGCTCTCGATCGCGATGATGGGCGCGGCGGCCTCCTTCATCGCGCGGCTGCTGCAGAACCACCGCTGGATCGCCTATGTCGGCCTCGCCGTGATCCTCTACGTCGCCATCGACATGACGGTTCGCGGAGCGAACGAGATCGCGAAGGTGGCTCCGGTCTGACACCGAAAGCAAAACGGCGGGCCGTTCGGCCCGCCGTTCTGCAAGTCGACAACGCGTGCTGCCTCAGTGGATTTCCGCCGAACGCTTCAGCGCGTCCTTGAGCTTCTCGAGCGAGAACTCCTTGCTGCGCGCGATGTCCAGGATCGGGGTCTCGCGGCGGCCGCAGAGTTCGGCGGCCTCGGGCAGCTTCGCCGCGACCTCATAGGGGATCACGATCGCGCCGTGGCTGTCGGCGTGGATCAGGTCGTCGGAACGCACCGTCATGCCGGCGACGCGGACCTCGCCGCCAAAGCTCTCCGCATGCACCCAGGCGTGCGACGGGCCGATCGAGCCGGCCAGCGCCTGGAAGCCCGGCGCCCATTGCGGGATGTCGCGGATCGAGCCGTCGGTGATGACGCCGAGGCAGCCGAGCGCCTTGTGCACGTTGCTCTGCACCTCGCCCCAGAATGCGCCGTAGCCGACGTCGGGACCGTCGATGTCCTGGATGACAGAGATGCGCGGGCCAAAGCCGGTGCCGACATATTCGTAATATTCGATGCGGCGCTTCGACTGCTCCTCGGCCGAGAGACCGGATTTCAGCACCGAGCGGATCGTCGTGGTGCGGGCGTAGCCGACCATCGGCGGCAGCGTCGGGAACGGGCACACCAGCGGCTTCACGGTGTAGCCGATCAGACGGCGCTCCGGCGCGACGATCTCCATCGCGTTGCAAATCGTCGGCGTGTCGTAGCGCGCCAACGCTTCAAGGACGGAAGCAGGAAGCGGGGCGGAAGCGGATGTCGTCACGGCGTTTCTCTCCTGATTTTTGGCGTCAGATCATGATGCGTTTCCAGGGAAACGCATCATGATCTCATTTCTTTGTTTGAGCATGATCTTTTCGGAAAA
>NZ_LFIQ01000105.1:21667-33895 GCF_001189245.1 Bradyrhizobium pachyrhizi
CGAGCGGGCCGTCTCAGCCTATAGCCGAGATCGCACGCGAACCCAACCGAGGCACGCTCATGGCTGATATTTGCTGGAATGAAGCAACATCACCGTCACCCCCGCGCAACGGCAAAGCCGTTGTCGCTGGAGGAGGCCGCGCAGCGGCCGTCTCGAAGGGTCGACGGCCTCGCTGGTGGCCGTCCACCCTACGAGGCTCGCTGCGCTCGCGCCTCCAGCGACAAAGGCGAAGCCTTTGCGCGGGGTGACGGGTTACGCTGAGGCATCAGTGCAGATGCGTCGGACGATCGTCGTGGTCACTCTCCGCGACCGGCGCCGTATAGGGAGCAGCGGCCTGCGCCGCCATCGGCGCGCCCGCAGCTTGCGTCTGCGCGGCAAGCTGGCGCTCCTGGTCGCGATAGGACTTCCAGCCCCAGGGCAGGCTGATCAGGTAGAGCACCGAGCCCGCCGACAGGATGTGCCAGGGATAGCCGATCAGCAGTGCGACGAAGAACACCACCGATACGAACACCGGCAGCACCATTTCCGGCGGCACGCGCATCTTCACGGTCTTGCCGGAGAACACCGGCAGCCGCGACACCATCAGGAAGGCGATCAAGAGCGTATAGAACGCCGTCAGCGTCGCCGGCGGCATCGGTACGCCGAGGAAGGCGAGATAGATCGGCAGCAGCACGGTGATCGCACCGGCCGGCGCCGGCACGCCGGTGAAATAGTTGGCGGCGAAGGCCGGCTTGTTCGGATCGTCGATCGAGGCATTAAAGCGCGCAAGCCGCAGGCCGCCGGAGATCGCGAACACCATCGCGGCGATCCAGCCGCCATTGTTCAATTCATGCAGCTGCCAGAAATACAGGATCAGGCCCGGCGCCACGCCGAAATTGACGAAGTCGGCCAAGCTGTCGAGCTCGGCGCCGAATTTCGACTGGCCCTTGATCATGCGGGCAACGCGGCCGTCGATGCCGTCGAGGATCGCGGCGAAGACGATGGCGGCGACCGCGAGCTCCATCCGCCCTTCCGTCGACAGCCGGATCGCGGTCAGCCCGGCGCAGATCGCCAGCAGCGTGATCATGTTCGGCACCAGCATCCGCACCGGGATCGGGCGGAACCGGCGGCGGCGATACTCGGTAGAATTCGGATCGAATGGCGTCATGGCCTGACGAATATAGCAAGCGCCGTCCGGCTCCGCCATTGCAGCGGGAACCGGCTGATGGCGCCGCCGAAACAGAGTTAATCGGCGCGGTAAGTCCGGCCCGGATCGGCGTTGCGGAAATCCGCCAGAATCGTCTCGCCGGCGACCGCAGTCTGGCCCTCGGAGACCAGCGCCTTGGTGCCCTCGGGCAGATAGACGTCGAGCCGCGAGCCGAAGCGGATCAGGCCGAAGCGCTCGCCGGCGCCGATCGACTGGCCTTCCTTGACGAAGCAGACGATGCGCCGTGCCACGAGGCCCGCGATCTGGACCACGCCGATGCGCCCGTTGGAGGTCGAGATCACGAGCGAATTGCGCTCATTGTCCTCGCTCGCCTTGTCGAGCTCGGCATTGATGAAGGCGCCGGGCCGGTAGGCAATGCGGTCGATGCGGCCGACCACCGGGCTGCGGTTCACATGGCAGTTGAACACGCTCATGAATACCGAGACCCGCGGCAGCGGCTTGTCGCCGAGCCCGAGTTCGGCCGGCGGCAGCGCCTGCACCACCATCGAGACGCGGCCGTCGGCCGGCGATACCACGATGCCGTCGCGCAGCGGCGTCACGCGGACCGGATCGCGGAAGAACAGCGCGCACCAGACGGTCAGCAGCGTCCCGATCCAGCCCAGCGGGGTCCAGATCCAGAACAGGATCAGGCTCGCCAGAGCGAAGCCGCCAATGAAGGGATAGCCCTCCGGGTGGATCGGCGGGATCTGCGCGCGGATGGAATTGGCGATCGACATCAGAGCTCGCTTGCGTTTCCCCGCCCCATTTGGCGGGAGAGGCCCTAAATCGACTATTCCGCGGCGGTCGGCAAGGGTTTCTCACCCGCATCAGGGGTGGAATCCTCCGACGATTCGGTGACCGCCGGCGGCAGCCGATTCGGCGCGGTGCCGTCGTCATCGACCTGGGCGAGCCGTTCGCGGGCCTCCTCGGCCTCGCGTTGCCGGTTCCACATGCTGGCATAGAGGCCGTCGGCGGCCAAAAGCCGCGCGTGGGTGCCGCGCTCGGCGATCCGGCCCTGGTCCAGCACGATGATCTCGTCGGCGCCGACGATGGTCGACAGCCGATGCGCGATCACCAGCGAAGTACGATTGCGCGAGACCCGCTCCAGCGCGCCCTGGATCTCGTGCTCGGTGTGGCTGTCGAGCGCGGAGGTCGCCTCATCCAGCACCAGGATCGGCGGCGCCTTCAGCACCGTGCGCGCGATCGCAACGCGCTGCTTCTCGCCGCCGGAGAGTTTCAGACCGCGCTCGCCGACCTGCGTCTCATAGCCCTGCGGCGACATCCGGATGAAGCCGTCGATCTGCGCGAGGCGCGCCGCCTCCTCCACTTCGTCATCGCCGGCGTCCCAGCGGCCATAGCGGATGTTGTAGCGGATGGTGTCGTTGAACAGCACGGTGTCCTGCGGCACCATGCCGATCGCCGAGCGCAGCGAGGCTTGCGTCACGGTCTTGATGTCCTGGCCGTCGATCAGGATGCGGCCGCTCGAGACGTCGTAGAGGCGGAACAGCAGCCGCGAGATCGTCGACTTGCCGGCGCCAGAGGGACCGACGATCGCGACCGTCTTGCCGGCCGGCACCTCGAAGCTCAGGCCCTTGAGGATCGGCCGGTCCGTCTCGTAGGCGAAGCGGACATCCTCGAACCGCACGCTGCCGGACGACACCGCGAGCGGCTTGGCCCCCGGAATGTCCTTCACCTCGGGATCGCGCGCCAGCACGTCGAACATCTTCTCGATGTCGATGATCGCCTGTTTGATCTCGCGATAGACCATGCCCATGAAGTTCAGCGGCTGGTAGAGCTGGATCATCATCGAATTGATCAGCACGAAATCGCCGACGGTGTGGGTGCCGTTGCGGATGCCGAACGCGCACATCAGCATGGTCGCGGTCAGCCCCGCGGTGAAGATGATCGCTTGCCCGGTGTTGAGCACGGCAAGCGAGGTATAGGTCTTCACGCTGGCCTGCTCGTAGCGCTCCATCGAGCGGTCGTAGCGCCGCGCCTCGCGCTCCTCGGCGCCGAAATATTTCACCGTCTCGTAATTGAGCAGCGAGTCGATCGCCTTGGTGTTCGCCTCGGTGTCGGAATCGTTCATCCTGCGGCGGATCTCGATCCGCCACTCGGTCGCGATATAGGTGAAGTACATGAACACGACGACCGTGAGCAGCACCGCGAGCACGTAGCGCCAGTCGAACTGCCAGAGCAGCACCGCCGCCAGCAGCGCGACCTCGACGATGGTCGGGATCAGCTGCAGGATCACCATCCGCACGATGGTCTCGATGCCAGAGCGGCCGCGCTCCAGCACGCGGGTCAGGCCGCCGGTCTTGCGCTCGAGATGGAAGCGCAGCGACAGCTCATGCATGTGCACGAAGGTGATGTAGGCGAGCCGCCGCACCGCATGCATGGCGACGCGCGCGAAGATGCCGTCGCGCCATTGCGTCAGCACCGCCATGATGATGCGCACCGCGCCGTAGCTGATCGTCATCAGCACCGGCGAGGCGATCAGCCAGACCACCCAGTTCGAGGCCGCAACCGGCGCCGAGCCGGTGCCGTTCAGCGCATCGATCGCCCATTTGAAGGTGAACGGCACCGACAGCGTCGCGAGCTTGGCGAACAGCAGCAGCACCACCGACCAGATCACGCGCGTCTTCAAATCGGCGCGATCGCCGGGCCAGATATAGGGCCAGAGATGAACGAGGGTGCCGAGCAGCGTCCCCTTCTCGGCGACCGGCGGCGTGGCCGTGGGCTGTGCGGCGCCGGTCACATGCTGTTGCGGCAGCACCATCAGGCGCCCGCCCGCGCGTTCACGGCGCGGCGGTCCGCTGCCACATCTTTTCCACGGTTTGCCATTGTGCCCGTCATATAGATCGTTTGAACGCGGCGTACAGGCTTATGACGAAAATTGTTCGCGATTCGCGGGAATTTACGGGATTTTTTGGCTCTCAATCCCCATATGGGAGTCTTGACCCTGTTTACGCTGCGGTGCCACAAGGATCATATGAACCAAATCAAGACTGTCTGTGTTTATTGTGGCTCCGGCCCCGGTAACAATCCCCGTTTCGTTGAAGCTGCCGTCGCGCTCGGCAAGAGCTTTGCCGAAAACAACGTTCGCCTGGTCTATGGCGGCGGCTCGATCGGCCTGATGGGCGCGGTCGCGAAATCCACGCTCGACCACGGCGGCTCCGTCACCGGCATCATTCCCGAATTCCTGCGCGCGCGCGAGAACGCGCTGACCTCGGTTCAGGAGATGATCGTCACGCCCGACATGCATGAGCGCAAGCGCCTGATGTTCGAGCGCTCGGATGCGTTCGTCGCGCTGCCCGGCGGCATCGGCACGCTGGAGGAGTTGGTCGAGCAATTGACCTGGCAGCAGCTCGGCCGTCACCACAAGCCGATCCTGCTCGCCAACATCGACAATTTCTGGGAGCCCCTGCTCTCGCTTTTGAACCACATGCGCATGACCGAGTTCATCCGCCCGACGCTGCCGATCAACGTCCTGATGGCCGACCGCGTTGACGAGATCCTGCCGCGGCTGCGTTCGGCGGTGGCACGCACGCCCGAGGCCGCAAAGGAACTCGCGCCCGAAGTGGCGCGGCGGCTCTGATTGTTCGGGCGCGCTAACCCTATTCCGTCATGCTGAGGAGCGCGGAACGCGCGTCTCGAAGCATGTACAGCCCGGCTGGTGGCCGTTCGCCCTTCGAGGCGCGCTCCGCGAGCGCCTCAGGACGACGGGGTTAGGTAGCCGCCCCCCAACCTCACTCGCTCGGAAACGTCACGGCCTCGATGCGGTTGCCGTCGGGATCGAGGACGAAGGCCGCATAGTAGCGCACGCGGTCGTGCGGGCGCAGGCCCGGAGGGCCATCGGAGAGGCCGCCGGACGCCAGCGCGGCGGCGTGGAAGGCATCGACCTCGGCGGTGGTCTTCGCGCGCAGGCAGATATGGGTGCCGCTCTCATGCGGCACCTGCGCCATCGCGGCGCGCAGATTGATCCAGAATTCGGGATAGGCCTTGCCGAAGCCGATCGTCGCGGGCCGCGTGACGAGGCGGCTCAGGCCAAGCGCGGCCAGCGTCGGCTCATAGAACCGCGCGGCACGTTCGAGATCGCGGACGCCGACGGAGACGTGGTCGATCATGTCTGTCCTCCTCTATCCGTCATTCCGGGGCGGTGCGCAGCACCGAACCCGGAATCTCGAGATTCCGGGTCTGGTCCTACGGACCATCCCGGAATGACAGCCTAAGCCTCACGCCTGCGCGCCTGACCTCACCAGCTTGTAGAACACCGAATCCATCAGCGCCTGGAATGAGGCGTCGATGATGTTGGGCGAGACGCCGACCGTGGTCCAGCTCTCGCCGGTCTCGTCCTCGCTTTCGATCAAGACGCGCGTGACCGCCTCGGTGCCGCCATTGAGGATACGCACACGGTAGTCGATCAGCTTCAGGCCATCGATATATTTCTGGTATTTGCCGAGATCCTTGCGCAGCGCGACGTCGAGCGCGTTGACCGGGCCGTTGCCTTCGGCGGCCGAGATCAGCCGCTCGCCGTCGACATCGACCTTCACCACTGCGAGCGCCACGGTGACCCGCTGGCCGTTGGCGTTGTAGCGCTGCTCGACATTGACGTCGAACTGCTCGACCTTGAAATATTCCGGTACCTTGCCCAGCGTGCGGCGCGCCAGCAGATCGAACGACGCGTTGGCGGATTCATAGGCAAAGCCGGCGGCCTCGCGCTCCTTCAATTCCTCGACCAGGCGCGTCAGGCGCGGATCGCTCTTGTCGTAGGCGATGCCGGCACGGTCGAGCTCGGCCATCACGTTGGAACGGCCGGCCTGATCGGACACCAGCACCTTGCGGTGGTTGCCGACGGAATCCGGCAGCACGTGCTCATAGGTCTGCGGGTCCTTCATGACAGCGGAGGCATGGATCCCGGTCTTGGTGACGAACGCGCTTTCCCCGACATAGGCCGCATGGCGGTTGGGCGCGCGGTTCAGCATGTCGTCGAGCGTGCGCGACACCTTCACCAGCGTTGCCAGCTTCTCCGTGGTGACGCCGATCTCGAACTTGTCGGCAAACTCCTGCTTCAGCTTCAAGGTCGGGATCAGCGAGCAGAGGTTGGCGTTGCCACAGCGCTCGCCGAGGCCGTTGAGCGTGCCCTGGATCTGCCGCGCGCCGGCCCGAACCGCGGCGAGCGAATTGGCGACCGCCTGCTCGGTGTCGTTATGGGCGTGGATGCCGACGTTGGCGCCCGGCACCTGCTTGATGACATCGCCGACGATGGTCTCGATCTCATGCGGCATGGTACCGCCATTGGTGTCGCACAGCACCACCCAGCGGGCGCCGGACTGATAGGCGGCCGTGGCGCAGGCGAGCGCGTAGTCGCGGTTCTCCTTGTAGCCGTCGAAGAAATGCTCGCAGTCGACCATCACCTCGCGGCCGAGCGCTCTCGCGGCCGCGACGCTGTCGCGGATCGAGGCGAGGTTCTCCTCATTCGTAGTCTCGAGCGCGACGCGGACCTGGTAGGCGGAGGATTTGGCGACGAAGCAGATCGCGTCCGCCTTGGCCTCGAGGATGCCGGCAAGCCCCGGATCGTTCGACGCCGAGCGGCCCGGCCGCCGCGTCATGCCGAACGCGGTGAAGCGTGCGTGGTCGAACGCAGGCTTTTTGCTGAAGAATTCGGTGTCGATCGGATTGGCGCCGGGGTAGCCGCCCTCGACATAGTCGATGCCGAGCGCGTCGAGCATGCCTGATATCACCTGCTTGTCCTGCAGGGTGAAGTCGACGCCGTTGGTCTGCGCGCCGTCACGCAGCGTGGTGTCGAACAGATAGAGGCGCTCGCGGCTCACGCGTGGCCTCCCGGGGTCGCGACACCATCGAGCTGCTTCTGCATCGTGGTGTTGGCGAGCCACTCGTCGTTAATAGTGACCGAGTTGCGCTGCTGGGCGACGTAGCCGCGCTTGCGGAAGAATTCCAGCGCGGTGTCGCTGGCATCGACCTTCAGGTTCTTGGCGCCGCGGGCACTCGCGATCTTCTCCAGCGCATCGCACAGCGCGCTGCCGACCCCCTGCCCGACCGCGCTCGGATGCACATAGAGCATATCGATGAGATCGGCGCCCTTCAGCGAGGCGAAACCGACCGGCGCGCCTTGCAATGTCGCTATCAGCGTGAGCTGGCCGGCGAGCTTCTTGCCGAAGGCCGCCTCGTCGGCGGCGGCCATCGCCCAGGCTTCCTGCTGCGCCTCGCTGTAATCGTCGCCGGTCAGGTCCATGATCGAGGCCGCGAAGATCGCCGCCAGCAGCGGCGCGTCGTCGGGCAGATACGGGCGCAAGGCGGGTGCGGAGCGGCTCATCGCGCGATCTCCCAGGTGGTGATCGGCTTTCCTTCGGCATCCTTGCCGTCCTTGATCGCCACGCCCATCGCGGCGAGCTGATCGCGGATCCGATCGGATTCCTTGAATTCCTTGCGGGCCCGCGCCGCGGTTCGCTCGGCGATCAGTGCCTCGACGGCTGTGGCATCGACGCCGCTCGCCTGCTGCTTGCGCGCCTCCCACGCGGCCGCGCTCTCCGACAGGAAGCCGAGCAGCCGGAGCGAGCCGGCAAACTCCATGCGGCTCTGTTCGCTGCTCGACGCAGCACTGCGCAGGCCGTGCAGCACCGCCATCGCCTGCGCCGTATTGAGGTCGTCGTAGAGCGCCTCGACCATCGCGGGCGACGGCGCGCCAGGCTCGGCGTCGGCCGCGACCGCGTACCAGTCGTCGAGTGTCTTCGCGGCCTCCTCGGTGGCCTTGGCGGTCCAGTCGAGCGGCGAACGATAATGCGTCTTCAGCATGGCAAGCCGCAGCACCTCGCCGGGCCAATCGGCCAAGAGATCGCGGATCGTGAAGAAGTTGCCGAGCGACTTCGACATCTTCTCGCTTTCGATCTGCAGGAAGCCGTTGTGCATCCAGACATTGGCCATGCGGTCGGAGTGGAACGCGCAGCAGGTCTGGGCGAGCTCGTTCTCATGGTGCGGGAACACCAGGTCGATGCCGCCGCCATGGATGTCGAACTTCTCGCCGAGATGCTTCCAGGCCATTGCCGAGCACTCGATGTGCCAGCCGGGGCGGCCCTCGACGTCGATGCCTGCCGGCGACGGCCATGACGGCTCGCCCGGCTTCGACGGCTTCCACAGCACGAAGTCGGTGTTGTCGCGCTTGTAGGGCGCGACATCGACCCGGGCGCCGGCGATCATCTCGTCGAGCGAACGTTTCGACAGCGCGCCGTAACGCGGCAGCGCCGAATTGGCCGCGTTCATCGCCTGCGGCGAGAACAGCACGTGATCCTCGGCGACATAGGCAAAGCCGCCGGCGACCAGCTTGTCGATGATGGCGCGCATCTCCGGGATGTGCTCGGTGGCGCGCGGCTGCACGGTCGGCGGCAAGCAGCCGAGCGCGGTGACGTCGTCCTGATACTGCTGATAGGTCAGCTCGGTGACCTTGCGGATCGCCTCGTTCAGCGGCACGCCGGGATAATCCCGCGCCGCGCGGACGTTGATCTTGTCGTCGACGTCGGTGACGTTGCGGACATAGGTCACGTGACCGGCGCCATAGCGATGGCGCAGCACGCGAAACAGCACGTCGAAAACGATGGCGGCGCGGCCGTTGCCGATATGGGCGAAGTCGTAGACCGTCGGCCCGCAGGCATACATGCGGACGTTGTCGGCATCGAGCGGCACGAACGGCCGCTTCTCCCGGGTCAGCGTATCGTAGAGGCGCAAATCCATGGAAACCGTTCCCTTGCGGCCGGGCGGTCCAATGCTCTCATGTGTTGAGAAAAGACGGCCTCAGCCAGCGAATCGCTAGCTCATAATCTCGCGGCAAATGCTGCAGATGGCGAGGTGGCCGTTCATGGTTCCACCATGTCTCACGGCCCCATTATTGCGTCAAGGGGCTGTTTTCGGGCGGTTCGCCAGCCGCCCCGCACCGAAATCACGTCAACGCCCTCATGGTTAATCATTATTAAGGATTTGGGCGTATCCGGTCGCTAGCGGATTCCCCGCCGTTTCACTGGTGCACCATGCGGCCCATTTCAGCATTGATTGCCTGCACGCTCGTCCTTGCTCCGTCCTTCCTTGTCTCCTCGGTCGCGTTGGCCGACAGCCGCGTCTTCATCGTCGCCAACCAGGCCGACGGCTACGGCATCGACCAGTGCCTCGCCCGCGGCGATCGCTGCGGTGCTTCCGCCGCTCGCGCCTATTGCCGGTCACGTGATTTTGCGCAGGCCACCAACTACCGCCGCGTCGATCCCGACGAGATCACCGGCGCGGTTCCGCGCGCCGCGAATGAAAAATGTAACGGCAACGGCTGCGGCGAATTCGTCGCCATCACCTGCCAGCGCTAAGCCAAGCCGCTGGCCAGACGGGGTTATTGCCACACCGGCGCCCCGGAAACGACGTGACGCTGCCCCGAGAAACGGCTATTGCAGCGGCATTGCCCGCGCGCTTTGGCGTTGATCGCCGCGCGGCGTCGTTTTAATGGCCGGATATGCCCAATAGCTCCCGTTCTCGCTTCTCCCGCTGGTTTCTGAGTTGCGCCGTGCTGGCCGGCATGTCCCTGCCCGCCACGCATGCCCTGGCGCAAGTGCCGCCCGGCCCGCCCGGTCCGGCTCCGCAAGGCGCGGCACAGCCCAATCAGCAGGCCAATCCGATGTGCGGCCGGCTCGAAGGCCAGCTGGCGGCGATCGACCGCGGCGGCGGCTCCGGCGACCCGGCCAAGGACGAGCAGATTCGCCGCTATCAGGACGCGGCAACCCGCCAGCAGGGCGAGCTCGATCGCGTGACGGCGCAGGCCCGGCGCATGGGCTGCGACAGCTCCGGGTTCTTCTCGCTCTTCAACAACAATTCGGCGCAGTGCGGTCCGGTCAACACCCAGATCCAGCAGATGCGCGCCAATCTCGACCAGATCACCGCCAATCTCGAGCGGCTGCGCTCCGGCGGGCTCGGCGGCGCCGACCGCGAGAACCAGCGCCGCTCGGTCCTGACCGCGCTGGCGCAGAACAATTGCGGTCCGCAATATGCCGCGGCCGCGCGTGGCCCCGGCAACTTCCTCGAGAACCTGTTCGGCGGCGGTGGCGGCGGCAATCCCAACAATCCGCTGCCCCCGCCCGATGCGCAGTATGGCGCCCAGTCCGGCACCTTCCGCACCGTCTGCGTCCGTACCTGCGACGGCGCCTATTTCCCGATCTCGTTCGCAACGGTGCAGGCGCGCTTCGCCGCCGACGAGCAGATCTGCAAGGCGCAGTGCCCTGCCGCGGATGCCAGCCTGTTCACCTACCGAAATCCCGGCGAGGACATCAACCAGGCGGTCTCGATCAGCGGCGTGTCCTACTCGTCGCTGCCGAACGCCTTCAAGTACCGCACCGAGTTCAATCCGTCCTGCTCCTGCAAGCCGGCCGGCCAGAGCTGGGCCGAGGCGCTGAAGGCGGTCGACGACAAGGCGTCCGCCGAGCAGCAGGGCGACATCATCGTCACCGAGGAGAGCGCGCGGAAGATGCAGCAACGCGCCCAGACCAAGGCCGCCGCCGGCAAGAAGGGCGCGCCCGCCGCCGCAGCTCAACAGCAGCCCGCAGCCGCTGACGCCACGGCACCGGCGGCCGCGCCGGCGAGCGACGGCCAGATCCGCACCGTCGGCCCGACCTTCATTCCCAAGCGGTAAGAAGAGCTCAGCCCTCGAACGCTTCCGCCGACGCGCGCGAGGTGCGCGCCACCAGCGTCTCGTCGGGCGCCGGCAGCGCCTTGCCGAAATCGCGGAAGCGGTTGGTGATGGGGTAGCGGCGGTCGCGGCCGAAATTCTTCCGCGTCACCTTCACCCCCGGCGCCGCCTGCCGCCGCTTGTATTCGGCGATGTTGAGCAGGCGATCGACCCGGGCCACCACATCGCGGTCGAAGCCGGCTTCGATGATGGTCGCCAGCGGCTCCTCGCGCTCCACCAGCCGTTCGAGGATCGCGTCCAGCACGTCGTAGGGCGGCAGCGAATCCTGGTCGGTCTGGTTCTCGCGCAGCTCCGCGGTCGGCGGCCGGATGATGATGTTGACCGGGATCACCTCGCCTGACGGCCCGAGCGCGCCGTCCGGCTTCCAGCCATTGCGCAGGCTCGACAGGCGGAACACCTCGGTCTTGTAGATGTCCTTGATCGGATTGAAGCCGCCATTCATGTCGCCATACAGCGTAGCGTAGCCGACCGACATCTCCGACTTGTTGCCGGTGGTCACCACCATCGCACCGGTCTTGTTGGAGATCGCCATCAACAGCGTGCCGCGGGCGCGCGCCTGCAAATTCTCCTCGGTGATGTCGCGCTCCAGCCCCTTGAACACCGGCGCCAGAATCGTCTCGAAGCCGTTCACGGCATCGGCGATCGGCAGGATCTCGTAGCGGATGCCGAGCGCGGCGGCGAGCTTAGCGGCATCGTCGAGCGACACCTGCGCGGTGTAGCGGAACGGCAGCATCACGCCGCGCACCTTGTCGGCTCCGAGCGCATCGACCGCGATCGCCGCGCACAGCGCCGAGTCGATGCCGCCGGAGACGCCGAGCAGCACGCCGGGAAAACCGTTCTTCCGGACATAGTCGCGCAGGCCGAGCACGCAGGCCGCGTAATCGGCCTTGTCGCCCTCGAGCTGCGCCGTGCTCGGGCCGTTGCAGCGCCAGCCGTCGGCGGTCTTGCGCCAGGTCAGCGTCGTGACGTTCTCCTCGAACGCCGGAAGCTGCGCCGCGACGGAGAGATCGGCATTCAGCGCGAACGAGGCGCCGTCGAAAATCAGCTCGTCCTGGCCGCCGACCTCGTTGAGATAGACCAGCGGCAGTCCGCTCTCGGTGACGCGCGCCACCACGATCGACAGCCTGAGGTCGGCCTTGTCGCGGGCATAGGGCGAGCCGTTCGGCACCACGAGAATCTCGGCGCCGGTCTCAGCGAGACATTCGACGACGTTCTCGTACTCTTCGGACTCCTCGAGCCAGATGTCCTCGCAGATCGGCACGCCGATGCGCACGCCGCGCACCGTCACCGGGCCCGGCGCCGGGCC
>NZ_LFIQ01000105.1:33905-37429 GCF_001189245.1 Bradyrhizobium pachyrhizi
GCTTCTCGTCGAACACGCCGTAATTCGGCAGATTGGCCTTGAAGCGCAGCGCGGCGATGCGGCCGCCGTCGAGCAGCGCGCAGGCATTGTAGAGCTTGCCGTCCTCGACCCAGGGCGTGCCGATCAGCATCGCCGGGCCGCCATCCCTGGTCTCGCGCGCCAGTTCCTCGATCGCGGCGCGGCAGGCCGACTGGAACGCCGGCTTGAGCACCAGATCCTCCGGCGGGTAGCCGGCGATGAACAGTTCCGACAGCACCACGAGGTCGGCGCCGTCAGCCTTGGCCCTCTCGCGCGCGGCGCGTGCCTTCGCGGCGTTGCCGGTGACGTCACCGACCGTCGGATTGAGTTGCGCCAGGGTGATCTTGATCTGTTGTTCGCTCATACGCTTAAGTTGTCCTGCACAACAGCAAACTTCAATCACCTTCCCGTCATGGTGCGATTGCAGAAATCGCGCCATGGCCGTCGGTGGTGTCTTTTGAGCATGATCTGATCGGAAAACCGGTTCCCACTTTTCCGGATCATGCTCGGGAATCAGAACGCGCCCATGCGTTCGGCGAGGGCGAACAGCCAGAACAGCCCGGCCATGACGAGCGCGACGCCGACCGCGGCCGAGCCCATGTCCTTGACCCGCCCGATCTGCGGATCGTGATCCATGGTCAGGCGATCGGCGAGCTTCTCGATCGCGGTGTTGAGCAGCTCGATGACGAGCACCAGCACCACGGTCGCGACCAATTCGACCCGGCGCATCACGGTGGCGCCGACCAGCCAGGCCAGCGGCAGCGACAGCGCCAACGCCACCACCTCCTCGCGAATCGCCTGCTCCGAGCGAATGGCGAATGCCAGCCCGTTGCGCGAGTTGATGGTGGCGCGCCAGAACCTCAGCAAGTCACGGCCCCCAAGTCACTGCATGCCCCAAGTCACTGCCCCAAGTCACAACCCTGCGGCGGCGGGCATGGGTTTGACCTTACCGGCGCGCTCCTGCTTCAGGAGCTCGGCGATCAGGAAGGCCATGTCGATCGACTGTTCGGCGTTGAGGCGGGGATCGCAGACCGTGTGATAGCGGTCGTTGAGGTCCTCATCGGTGATGGCGCGCGCGCCGCCGATGCATTCGGTGACGTCCTGTCCGGTCATCTCCAGGTGCACGCCGCCGGCATGGGTGCCTTCGGCAGCGTGGATCTGGAAGAACGACCTCACCTCCGACAGCACGCGGTCGAACGGCCGCGTCTTGTAGCCCGAGGTCGAGGTGATCGTATTGCCGTGCATCGGATCGCACGACCACACCACCTTGCGTCCTTCCCGCTGCACGGCGCGGATCAGGCCCGGCAGATGGTCGCCGACCTTGTCGGCGCCGAACCGGTTGATCAGGGTCAGGCGCCCCGGCTCATCGTCGGGATTGAGGATATCGATCAGCTTCAACAGCTCGTCCGGCTTCAGCGACGGGCCGCATTTCAGGCCGATCGGATTCTTGATGCCGCGGAAATATTCGACATGGCCGTGATCGAGCTGGCGGGTACGGTCGCCGATCCAGATCATGTGGCCGGAGGTCGCGTACCAATCGCCGGTGGTGGAATCGACCCGCGTCATCGCCTGCTCGTAGCCGAGCAGCAGCGCCTCGTGGCTGGTGTAGAAATCGGTGGCGCGCAGCTCGGGATGGCTCTCGAGGTCGAGGCCGCAGGCGCGCATGAAATTCAGCGCATCCGAGATGCGGTCGGCCAGCTCCTTGTAACGGCGTGACTGCGGCGAATCCTTCAGGAAGCCGAGCATCCACTGATGCACGCTGCCGAGATTGGCGAAGCCGCCGGTGGCGAACGCGCGCAACAGGTTCAGCGTCGCGGCGGATTGGCGATAAGCCATCAGCTGGCGCTGCGGATCGGGAATGCGCGCTTCCGGCGTGAAAGCGATGTCGTTGACGATGTCGCCGCGATAGCTCGGCAGCTCGACGTCGCCCTGCTTCTCGGTCGGCGACGAGCGCGGCTTGGCGAACTGGCCGGCGATGCGGCCGACCTTCACCACCGGCAGCGCGCCGGCATATGTCAGCACGACCGCCATCTGCAGCAGGACGCGGAAGAAGTCGCGGATGTTGTTGGCGCCGTGCTCGGCAAAGCTCTCGGCGCAGTCGCCGCCCTGCAGCAGGAAGGCCTCGCCGGCGGCAACCCGCCCCAGCGCCTTCTTCAGGCTGCGCGCCTCGCCCGCGAACACCAGCGGCGGAAAGGTCGCCAGCTGGGCCTCGACATCGGCCAATGCCTTGGCGTCGGGATAATCGGGCACCTGCAGCACCTTCTTGGCGCGCCAGCTATCGGGTGTCCACCGCTCGGACATGAGGTCAACTCCTGAGCAAAAACCGCGACTTGATCACGGCATGACGAAAGCCCGGCTTATACACAGGGCCCCGCTTTCCCGCTAGAAGGATTCCTGCAATCTGGTCAAGCCCTTGCAGGGAAATCCGAATTCGCATTTGGTAGAGCATAGCATGAATGCCGGGGAAATCGCCGTGGCCTCCGCCGCGCTGGACGACGTTTTTAGCGACGACATCGTCGTGCCGGCCGCGGACGGCTATCCGCTCGCCGCGACGCTTTTCCTGCCGCGCGGCACGCGGCGCCAGGCCGTGCTGATCAATTCGGCGACCGCCGTGCCCCGCAAGGTCTATCGCGGCTTTGCCGGCTACCTCGCCCGCCGCGGCGCGGCGGTGCTGACCTACGACTACCGCGGCACCGGCGATAGCCGGCCGATGGCGGCGACCGGCCTCAACAAGCCGAAATCGCTGGCCGGCTTCAAGGCCACGATGGCGGATTGGGCCGCGCTCGACGCCACCGCAGCGGTGAGCTGGATGCGCGAGCGCTACCGCAACCTCCCCTTCGCCTATGTCGGCCACTCCTTCGGCGGCCAGGCACTCGGCCTGCTCGCCAACAATGCCGAGATCCCGCGCGCGCTCCTGATCGCCTCGCAGGCTGCCTATTGGAAGCTGATGGCCTCGCCCGAGCGCTACCGCGTCGTCGCCTTCCTGAACGGCGTCGGCCTGCCACTGGCGCGCACGCTCGGCTACCTGCCCGCCTGGGCCGGCCTCGGCATGGACCTGCCGAGGGGCGCGTTCGAGCAATGGCGGAGCTGGGTGATGCGGGAGCGCTATCTGCTCGATGATGCCACGCTGACGGCGCGCGAAAATTTTCCGAAGTTCAAGGGCAAGCTCCGCGCGCTTGTCATGACCGACGATACCTGGGCGACGCGGCCGGCTGTCGAATTGCTGTGCTCCGCCTTCACGTCGATCACGCCCGAGATCATCTCGATCCGCCCCGCCGACGCCGGCGCAAAAGCGATCGGCCATCTCGGCTTCTTCCGCAGCGAACACCGCGACGCATTGTGGCGCGGCGCCGCGGAGTGGATTGAGGCGGAGGGGTAAGCGCGCGAACGTTCACCGCCGTCGTCCTGGCGCAAGCCAGGACCCATAACCACCGAATTTGCTTGTGAACGGGAACGCGGCCCCAGCCTCGCGGAACAATTGAGATTTGGGGTAATGGGTCCTGGCT
>NZ_LFIQ01000105.1:37439-40192 GCF_001189245.1 Bradyrhizobium pachyrhizi
TGGGCTGCGTTGTTGAAACAGGCTGAGGCTCCAGCGCGGCAAGCCAACTGACGTCGGCGGCTATGGGTCCCTGCTTTCGCAGGGACGACGCCGCATGTATTGCGCTGCCGGTGAGTCATACTTTCGCATTCTCGCGACATGAATCGCCCGAGCTTTGCTCTTCAACTCGGATTCGCGGTCGAGACGATGGGTATCGCTTCGCTCCACCCATCTACCAGTCTCACACCACCTTCCGCGGCGCAGCCGTCGCAGCGTCACCCGTGTTCGGCGTCCCGGTAGGTTCGATCAGCAGCAGATGCACCTCCTCCCGCGCGACGGGTCGGTGCTCGACGCCCTTCGGCACGATGTACATCTGGCCCGGCTTCAACGTCACGGTGTGATCGCGCAGCTCGATGTCGAGGATACCTTTCAGCACGAGGAAGAAGTCGTCGGTGTCGTCGTGCTTGTGCCAGACGAACTCGCCCTGGACCTTCACGACCATGACGTCGCAGGCATTGAATTGCGCCACGGTGCGCGGCGACCAGTGGTCAGAGAATGTCGACAGTTTCTGCGAAAGATCGATCGCGCCGCTCATGATGCCTCCGGGTCCGGGCCAGCCCGCCGGACTCGTTAGCTCAGCCGCGCGACGCACTCAATGCACGCCCCTTAGCCTCTCCGGATATGTACTCGGCCCGTTGCGCCCGTTGATGTCGCAAGGCGCTTCGCCGTTGGCGGCCCGCCGCGCCAGCAATTCCTTTTCGGCCTGATACCAGAGCTGATCCATCTTGCCCGGCGGCTCGCCGGCGTCCTTCCACAATTCGTAGGCGCGGGTCCGGATCTCCTGCTCGGTTGGGCCTCTCATGCGCGGCTCCCTCAATTTGAGACATCAAACTGTTTGAGAGTGGAACGGACAGCATAGCGCAAGGTTCCAAGGCGCGCGAGACGGCCGCGCGCCGATGGCGCGTGGCCTGTGCACAGCGCCGCTGCGCGGGCCATTCGCCGGAAACCGGGTTCGATTTGAGCGCGCGCGAAGAGCGGCCCTGAGGACAAGTCCCGGGTGGATGTGCATGTCAACAAGGGTGCCCTAATTCCCCGCCACGAAGCGCGGCCGTCGGCGCCGGTCTTGCGGAGGCGCGCTACCCCTTCTGAGGTATGAAACCTTTGCCCGCTTCCGCAGACAAACACTCATCAGGATTTTGCCACGAACCTTCCTGGGGCTAGAGACAGCGCCGTCCGCATGTATTTTAAGCGGGCGGCGTTGGGCTGTCAGGCAGGGCACATTCCCCGTTCGCGATCGCCAGGAGAGCACCAGGACGGCAGCGCCGGCCCCGCGGGTTAGGCTACTCCGCCGCCTGGCGAACGTGGCGCGCGGTCGGGGTGCGCATCGTCACCAGCTCTTCGGAGGCGGTTGGATGCAGCGCGACGGTGGCGTCGAAATCGGCTTTGGTCGCCCTCATCTTGACGGCGATCGCGACGGCCTGGGTGATTTCGGCGGCGCCATCGCCGACGATGTGGCAGCCGAGCACGCGGTCGCTCGCGCCGTCGACCACGAGTTTCATCAGCACGCGGGTGTCGCGGCCGGACATCGTCGCCTTGATCGGGCGGAAATCGGTCTTGTAGATGTCGACGTGGCTGAACTGCGCCCGCGCCTCTTCTTCCGTAAGCCCGACGGTGCCGACCTCCGGCTGCGAGAACACCGCGGTCGGGATCGTCGCGTGGTCGACCTGGACCGGGCGCTTGCCGAATACGGTGTCGGCAAAGGCATGGCCTTCGCGGATCGCCACCGGGGTTAGATTGGTGCGGTGGGTGACGTCGCCGATCGCGTAGATGTTGTCGACCGAGGTCTTCGACCAGCCGTCGACCTGGATGCCGCCATTGGCGGGATTGATGGCGACGCCGGCGGTCTCGAGCCCGAGATTGGCGACATTGGGATGCCGGCCGATCGCGAACATCACCTGGTCGGAGGCGATGCTCGAGCCGCTCGACAGATGCGTGGTGAAGTCATGGCCGTGCTTGTCGACCTTCGCCACCGTGCAGCCGGTGATAATGGTGATGCCGCGCTTCTCCATCTCGGCGCGGACATGCTTGCGCACGTCCTCGTCGAAGCCGCGCAGGATGTTGTCGCCGCGATAGATCACCGTGACGTCGGAGCCGAAGCCGGCAAAGATGCCGGCGAATTCCAGCGCGATGTAGCCGCCGCCCTGGATCACGATCCGCTTCGGCAGCTCCTTGAGGTGAAACGCCTCGTTGGAGGAGATCACGTGCTCGATGCCGGGCACGATCGGCCCGTGGTTGGGCGCGCCGCCGGTAGCGATCAGGATGTACTTCGCCGTCACCTTCTCGCCGGTGGCGAGTCTGATGGTGTGGGCATCCTCCAGCACCGCGCGGGTCTTTACGATCCGCGCGCCCGACTTCTCGACATTGGTGGTGTAGGCGCCCTCGAGCCGGGCGATCTCCTTGTCCTTGTTGGCGACCAGCGTCGCCCAGTCGAACGAGACCTGCCCGATGCTCCAGCCGAAGCCGGCGGCGTCCTCGATCTCGTCGTGGACGTGGCTGCCGATCACGAACAGCTTCTTCGGCACGCAGCCGCGGATCACGCAGGTGCCGCCCATCCGGTACTCTTCGGCGACCATGACCTTCGCGCCGTAACCCGCGGCGATGCGGGCGGCACGAACGCCACCCGAACCACCACCGATGACAAACAGGTCGACGTCAAACTCGGCCATCGCAGTACCTCTTCCTTCCTTCTCCCTCGCCCCGCTCTTGCGGGGTCG
>NZ_LFIQ01000105.1:40202-55672 GCF_001189245.1 Bradyrhizobium pachyrhizi
TGAGGTGAGGGGCATCTCCACGAGCCAGCTAGTGGAAAGTCCCCTCACCCGGCGCTCCGCCGTAGCCGAAGCTTCGCTTCGGCGTCGCTTCAGTAACGGCCGCCGGCGGCGGCCTGTGCCTCTCCCCGCAAGCGGGGCGAGGTGACAACGTGTTCAGATATCCTTGCCGCGCTTCTTCATCTCGGCCTTGAACTGGGCGTTGACGATCACGCCAAACTGCTGCGCCCACTCCTGCATATATCTCAGCGAATCGTTGATTGCCTTGGGCTCGGAGGTCAAAAGCTTCTGACCGAGCGGCGTCTTGTAGAAGATCACGAGATCCTTCAGCTCCTGCTCGGTGAACTCGGCGGCGTAGAGCTGCGCCATGCCCTCGCCGATTTCCTTCTCGCTGCCAGCCAGATTCTTGGCGATGACCAGCGCGACCTCGTTGAGATCCTTCTGGTAGTTCAGGTACTGCTGCAGCAGGCCGGTCTTGGTCTTCTCGATGATGCCCGGAACGGCGCCGGCATACATCACCGAGACGTTCTTCATCGTCAGGATTTCCTTGGCGTATCCGATCGCCGCGGGGGTCGACTGCTTGACGTCCTTGGGCATGGGGGGCAGCTGCGGCTGCTGCGCCATCGCCGGTGCGAGCGCCAGTCCAGCCGCCAGGGCCGCAGCCGACAAAAGTCCCGAAAAACGATTCATTCCAAGTCTCCTTGCTTGCGGCCTCATGGCCGTTCAACAACCCGAATTCCCTGCGCGCCGGCCAGCACGGCGACGCTGCCAAGCCCGATGAACAGGCCGTGTTCGACCACGCCCGGTATAGCGCTGAGCAAACCGGCAAGACGCGGCGGATCGCCGATCCGGCCGAGATGGGCATCGATGATCCAGTGGCCGCCATCGGTGACAAAAACGTGACCGTCCTTGCCTTTCCGGATCAGCATTTCGCCGGACACGCAGGCCTCGGCGAACGCCCGCGCCATCGCGGCCTGCGTTGCGGCGAGCCCGAACGGGATCACCTCGACCGGCAGCGGAAAGCGGCCGAGCACGTCGACCCATTTGCTGTCGTCGGCGATCACGATCATGCGATCACTGGCGGCCGCGACGATCTTCTCGCGCAGCAGCGCACCGCCGCCGCCCTTGATCAGGTTGAGCGCCGGGTCGATCTCGTCGGCGCCGTCGATGGTGAGGTCGAGATGGTCGATCTCGTCCAGCGTGGTCAGCGGAACGCCGCAGCGGATCGCATCGGCGCGGGTCGCTTCCGAGGTCGGCACGCCGATCACTTTCATGCCCGCACGGACCTTCTCGCCGAGCAGCTCGACGAAATGCTTCGCGGTCGATCCGGTGCCGAGCCCGAGCTTCATGCCGTCGCGCACCTCTTCGAGCGCGCGCGCCGCCGCCTGGCGTTTCAGTGCGTCCATGTCCACGTGCCGATAGCCCCTCGGTTGGTCCGTTACGGGCCGCCATCGGGTGGCCCGGCGGGCGCATATCTAGCGTCGTTTTGCAGGCAGGAATAGCGGCAAGCGGACCAGTCTTTAGGCCGAAACGGCGTCCATCGCGGCCAAAATCGCCGAAAAGCGCTCCTCGACCTCGGCCCGCATCCCGGGATGGGTGAAAATGTAGAACTGGTCGTCGCGGATCGCGGCCAGCACGCGGTCCGCGACCGCCGCCGGATCGAGCCCAGCATCGAGCTGCCGCGCGATCTCGGCGACGACAGCGGCCATCGAGCTTGCCGGATCGAGCTGACGGGTCGGGCCGTACTGCTCCGGGCGATTGCGCCCGCTCTCGCCGATCCGGGTCCGCACAAAGCTCGGACAGAGCACGCTGACGCCGATCCCGAGCGGCCTGAGCTGCATGGCGAGCCCTTCGGACAGGCTGACGACGGCGAACTTGGTCGCCGAATACGGGCTCAAGCCAAGCCCGGCATTCATCCCGGCCATCGAAGCCGTATTGACGATATGGCCACCCTCGCCGTGCCCGCGGATGTGCGGCAGGAAGCTCCTGATGCCGTGCACGACGCCCATCAGATTGACGTCGATCACCCAGCGCCAGTCGTCGACCGAGATCGGGTCAATGCCGCCGCCGGCCGCGACGCCGGCATTGTTGCAGACGACATGGACCGTGCCGAAGGCGCGGAACGACGCCTCCGCGGCGCGATCGACGCTTAGGGGATCGGCAACGTCGCAGACAACGCCATGGACATCCGCACCGCCGGCGCGCAGCGCATCGACGGCCGTGTCCAGCGGACCGGTTTCAATGTCGGCGAGCATCACCTTCATGCCCTCGCGGGCGAAGGCGGTAGCCATCGCAAGTCCGATTCCGCTGGCCGCGCCGGTGACAAAAGCGGCTTTTCCGACAAGTTCCCGCATCTCTGCCGCCCCTATTTCATGACCTGCCCACATCTACTCTTGCATCGCAGCGCCTGGCCCGATAGCCAAAAGCATCATGTCCGCCTCCTCTCCCCCCATCGTCGTATTCGATCTCGACGGCACGCTGGTCGACACCGCGCCTGATCTGATCGGCGCCCTGAACCATGTGCTCGACCGCGAGGGCCTGCGGCCGGTGCCGCTGGCGGCCGCGCGCAACATGATCGGCGCCGGCGCGCGCAAGCTGCTCGAACGCGGGCTTGAGGTGGAAGGACGCGCGGTCAGCGTCGGTGACCTTGACCGCTTGACCGCGGATTTCGTCGACTATTATGCCGAACATATCGCCGATGGCTCGCGCCCGTTCGACGGGCTCGAGGCCGCGCTAGACCGGCTCGAGGCAAAGGGCCATCGCTTTGCGGTGTGCACCAACAAGCTGGAATGGCTGTCGAAGCTGCTGCTCGACCGGCTCGGCCTGACCAAGCGCTTCGCCGCGATCTGCGGCGCCGATACGTTCGGCATCGCAAAACCCGATCCGACGTTCCTGCGCGAGACGGTGGCCCGCGCCGGGCAGCCGGCCGCCGGCGCCATCATGGTCGGCGATGCCGGCCCCGATGTCGGGGTGGCAAGGCGCGCCCAGGTCCCGGTGATCGGCGTCGATTTTGGCTATACCGACGTCCCGATGACCGAGCTGAAGCCGGACCGGCTGATCAGCCATATGCGCGATCTGCCGGACGCGGTCGCCAGCCTGAACGCGGCATAGACCTTCCGCAACACACTGATATCGCTTGACAATATTCAGCCATGCGATTCCGCCATTAACCATCCTTTAACGAGCAGGGCCCCTGCTGTTGCGCCTCTGTTCCGACGCACCTATGGTCCGCTCCGGGGATTGTGGCTGATTGCCGCAGTAGAGTGTGGATCATGCGTCGTATCATCGTGATTGCGGCCGCCGGGCTGAGCCTGGCTGGCTGCTCCTCCTTCTCATTGGATTCGTTCAAGTCGGCGCCGCCGCCGATGCCGGTACAGCTGGATTCGAACCCGCCCGGCGCCGACGCCGTGACCTCGCTCGGACCGGGCTGCAAGACGCCCTGCACCGTGTCGATCCCGGCGCCGGAGATCAACTTCTCGGTCACCTTCAACATGCCGAAGTTCCAGCCGGCGACCGTTCCGGTCACCGTGACCCGCGTTCCCGGCGACTTCGCCACGCCGGCCACCACGACGCTGGATCCGAGTCCGGTGTTCGCCGAGTTGCAACCGGCCGGCCCGCCCCCGCGCGCGGCGAAGAAGCCGATACGGAAGAGGAAGCCGAAGCCGGCTGCCGCAGCGGCTCCCGCCGCCGCTCCGGACTCCGCGTTCCCCGCCCCGAGCGCGGCTGCGCCGGCGCCGGCCGCGGCTCCGTCGCGCTAGCGAAGGCGGCTGCACCGGATTTGCATTGCACAAGAGCCCGGCCCAAAGCCGGGGTTTTTGTATTTGGTGGAGGCACATCCGCGATTGCGATCATGCATCGCGTGATATGCTTCGCCTATCGCTTTGCATGTTGCGGATCATCCATACGATCATCCCTTGGGACGCATTGTGACAACGCGCCAACATGCATAGATTGCGGATGCCGGAGCCGGTCACGGCGCGGCAGGCAGGAAACAGATTGCAAGGCCCGAACTGAATGAACGGATCCACGCAAGCGCATTCCGACACGCTGTTTCGTCCGATGACCGATCCGTTCGGCCGGACCATCCGTTATTTGCGCGTCTCTGTCACCGACCGCTGCGACCTGCGCTGCTTCTACTGCATGTCAGAGGACATGACCTTCCTGCCGAAGGCCGATCTGCTAACACTGGAAGAGCTCGACCGGCTCTGCTCGGCCTTCGTCGCCAAGGGTGTGCGCAAGATCCGCCTCACCGGCGGCGAGCCGCTGGTCCGCCGCAACGTGATGGGCCTCGTGCGCTCGCTGTCGCGCCATCTGACCACGGGCGCACTCGACGAATTGACGCTGACCACCAACGGTTCGCAGCTGGCGCGCTTCGCCCAGGAGCTGGCCGATTGCGGCGTGCGCCGCGTCAACGTCTCGCTCGACACCCTCGACCCCGTAAAATTCCGGGCCATCACCCGCTGGGGCGACATCGACAAGGTGCTGTCAGGCATCGAGGCGGCGCGCTCGGCGGGACTCGCGGTCAAGATCAACGCGGTCGCGCTGAAGAACATGAACGAGGACGAGATTCCGGCGCTGATGGAATGGGCGCACGGCAAGGGCATGGGCCTCACCCTGATCGAGGTGATGCCGATGGGCGACATCGGCGAAGGCCGGATCGATCAGTACGTACCCCTGTCCTTGATGCGCGCGCGGCTCGAGAAGCACTACACGCTGACCGATCTGTCCGACGACACCGGCGGCCCCGCCCGCTACGTCCGGGTCGCCGAAACCGGCGGCAAGCTCGGCTTCATCACGCCGATGACCCATAATTTCTGCGAATCCTGCAACCGGGTGCGGATCACCTGCACCGGCACGCTGCACACCTGCCTCGGCCACGAGGACGCCTCCGACCTGCGCCGGCCGCTGCGTGCCTCCGCCGACAACGACCTGCTGGCGGCGGCCATCGACCGGGCCATCGGACTGAAGCCGAAGGGGCACGATTTCATCATCGACCGCCGCCACAACCGTCCGAGCGTCAGCCGCCACATGAGCGTGACCGGCGGCTAGTCTTCAAGCTTCCTCCCGACGCGCGGCCTGTCCCCCGATTACCAAGGCGGGACAACAGTTTGCCACGGCGTCAATTTGTCCATTTTCCGATTGACGACGTTCCACGGCGCTGATTTGGTGAATCAGCTTTCACGCTAGTCTGGCCAGCATAGGCCGCTGCCCTCCGTCGGCTCCTGCCGACGATCCCCGGCAGCCAAGAACGGCTGAAGCGGATTTCGGGGGAGGACGAACGTTTGCAACTGCTCCTGAAAGTGAGCCGTGGCTCCGTGCGCATGCGCGCGGCGGCCAGATGATGCTTGAA
The DNA here is from genome assembly GCF_001189245.1 of Bradyrhizobium pachyrhizi. Lineage (GTDB taxonomy): Bacteria > Pseudomonadota > Alphaproteobacteria > Rhizobiales > Xanthobacteraceae > Bradyrhizobium > Bradyrhizobium pachyrhizi. The sequence continues at coordinate 45,550 of NZ_LFIQ01000105.1, forward strand.
GAGATATTCGGCGCGCGGATGGCGCGGCCGTGGAGATCGTGATGCGCCCATTGTTGGCATTAAGTCAGGCCATCGACCAACTCAACGAGAAGATCGGCTACATCTGCAACCTGCTGGTCCTGATCTCGTGCCTGGTCAGCGCCGGCAACGCCATGATCCGCTACGCGTTCAGCTACTCCTCGAACGGCTGGCTCGAGGCGCAGTGGTACATGTTCGCGATCCTCGTGATGTTCGGCGCCTCCTACACCTTCAAGCGCAACGAGCATGTCCGCGTCGAGATCATGTATCTGATGCTGTCGGAACGCGGCCAGCTCTGGCTCGACCTGATCGGAACGCTGTTCTTCCTGATCCCGGCCTGCCTCCTGCTCGCCTATCTGTCCTGGCCGTTCTTCTACCAGGCCTATGCGGTCGGCGAGATGAGCGGCAACGCCGGCGGCCTGCTGCGCTGGCCGATCAAGTTCGTTATCCCGTCCGGCTTCGTGATGCTTGCGCTGCAAGGCGTCTCAGAGGTGATCAAGCGGATCGCCGCGCTGCAGGGCTACGTGACCATCGACGCGAAGTATGAGAGGCCGACTCAATGATCACGCTGGAGATGATGCCGCCACTGATGTTCGGCGGCCTGATCGTAGCGATGCTGATCGGTTATCCGGTGGCGTTCACGCTCGCCGCGGTCGGCCTGTCGTTCGGGTTCCTCTCGATCTATCTCGGCTTCTTCGACCTCAACTTCCTGCAGGCGATCCCGGGCCGCATCTTCGGCAGCGTGCTGTCCAACGAACTGCTGCTGGCGATCCCGTTCTTCACTTTCATGGGCGCGATATTGGAGAGATGCGGGCTCGCCGAGGACATGCTGGATTCGATGGGCCAGCTGTTCGGCCCGATCCGCGGCGGCCTCGGCTATTCCGTGATCATCGTCGGCTTCATCCTCGGCGCCATCACCGGCACGGTGGCGGCGCAGGTGATCGCGATGGCGCTGATCTCGATGCCGGTGATGATCCGCTACGGCTACAACATCCGCTACATCACCGGCGTGCTCGCCGCCTCCGGCACCATCACGCAACTTGTCCCTCCCTCTCTCGTCCTGATCGTGCTCGCCGACCAGCTCGGCAAGTCGGTCGGCGACATGTATCTCGGCGCCTGGGGCCCATCGGTGTTCCAGATCCTGCTGTTCGCCGGCTACACCTTCGTGCTCGGCATCTTCAAGCCGAGCCATGTGCCGGCGGTGCCGATCGAGGCGCGCACGCTGACCGGCTGGGCGCTGTGGAAGAAGTGCCTGCTCGGCATCATCCCCTCGGCGGTGCTGATCTTCGTCGTGCTCGGCACCATGATGATGGGCCTTGCGACCCCGACGGAAGCCGGCGCCATGGGCGCGGTCGGCGCCATCGTGCTCGCCGCCATCCACCACAAGGATTTCAGCGCCACCGGCAACAAGGTGCTGATCGTCGGCGTGATCGCCGGCGGCATCGGCACCATCATCGCTATGCTGTACAGCGAGAACTTGATCTTCAAGCTCGCCTTCGCGATCACCTACGCCGCGGTGGTCTGGATCTGCCTCGAGGCCGTCAGGATCCCGGACCTGCGCGACCTGATCAAGCAGGGCTACGAGACCACCATGCGGATCACCTGCATGGTCACCTTCATCCTGATCGGCTCGACCTGCTTCTCGGTGGTGTTCCTCGGCGTATCCGGCGGCACCTGGCTGGAGCACCACCTGACCTCGCTGCCCGGCGGCGTCTGGGGCTTCCTGATCTTCATCAACCTGTTCATCTTCTTCCTGGCGTTTTTCCTCGACTTCTTCGAGATCGCCTTCATCATCCTGCCGATGATCGCGCCGATCGCACAGAAGGTGCTGGCGCCAGTGGTCGGCCCCGACGCGGCGCTGATCTGGTTCGGCGTGATGCTCTGCGTCAACATGCAGACCTCGTTCCTGCATCCACCGTTCGGCTTTGCGCTGTTCTACCTGCGTGGCGTGGCGCCGAAGGAAGTGAAGAGCTCGGACATCTACTGGGGCGCAATGCCGTGGATCGGCCTGCAGGCGATCATGGTGGCGCTGGTGATCGCGTTCCCGGTCGTCGTCACCGGACTGCTCGACAAGCCGCTCGATGTCGACCTCAACAAGGTCAAGATCGAGGTGCCGCAGATCGACCTTCCGCCGCTGGACTTCGGCCAGCCGAAGCAGTAGCCGGCATCAGCGCATTCGGCGCGCCTAGAGCATTCGGTTCTGATTGAATCAGAACCGAAGCTCTGGATTCTTGTCTTGGCGCGCCTTCTTCACGCGGACCGGTGTCCACTTCGCCCGAAAACGCTCTTGCGGGCGCGAGGCACGCCGCTGTTGACGGCACCGGCGCGGCCTGTGAAGACGGGGATACGGATCGTCCTCCAACTCACAGATCGCCGCCATGCCCCAACTGCATCCCGCCCGCTCGCTCATTCGCCCGCTGATGCTGTCGTTTGGTCTGGCGCTCGCCGCGCCCGCAGCGCATGCAGCCGACATTCGCGCGCTGGCGCAACAGGAACAGCAGCCGCTGCTCGACACCCTGCGCGACCTCGTGCAGATCGAATCCGGCAGCAAGGACATCGAGGGTCTGAACCAGCTCGCCGAGCGGATCGCCGGCCAGCTCAAGCAGCTCGGCGGCACGGTCGATATCCTGCAGACCACCGATATCTACCGCCTCGACGACACGCCCGAGAAGATCGGTCCCGCCGTGCAGGCCGTCTTCAAGGGCACCGGCAGCGCGAAGATCATGCTGATCGCGCACATGGACACGGTGTATCTCAAGGGCATGCTGAAGGACCAACCCTTCCGCATCGATGGCGACAAGGCCCATGGGCTCGGCATTGCCGACGACAAGCAGGGCGTCGCCACCATCCTCCACGCCGTGGCATTGCTGCAGAAGCTGAACTTCAGGAACTACGGCACGCTCACGGTGCTCATCAATGGCGACGAGGAGATCTCTTCGCCCGGCTGGCGCAGCACCATCACCCGCCTCGCCGCGGAACAGGATGCCGTATTCTCGTTCGAGGGCGGTGGCACCGACGGCACGCTGCGTCTCGCCACCAGCGGCATCGGCTCGGCCTACCTCACGGTGCACGGCAAGTCGTCGCATGCCGGCGCCAGGCCCGAAGGCGGCGTGAATGCGCTCTATGAGCTGTCGCACCAGGTGCTGCAGATGAAGGACCTGTCCAAGCCCGAGCAGGGTCTGAAGCTGAACTGGACAGTGTCCAAGTCCGGCACCAACCGCAACGTGATCCCCGCCGAAGCCACCGCCCAGGCCGATGCGCGCGCGCTCAAGGTGGCGGATTTCGACGAGCTCGAGAAGGCCTTGCAGGACAAGATCAAGAATCGCCTGCTGCCGGACTCCAGGGTGGACGTGAAGTTCGAGGTGCGCCGCCCGCCGCTCGAGACCACCGACGCCTCGCGCCGCGTCGCCGGCCACGGCAAGACGATCTACCAGGAGCTGGGCCTGTCGCTGAACGTCGCCGAGAGGGCCACAGGCGGCGGCACCGACGCGGCGTTTGCCGCCCTCAAGACCAAGGGCGCCGTGGTCGAAGGCATGGGCCTGTCGGGCTTCGGCGCGCACTCCAACGATGCGGAATACGTGCAGATCAACAGCATCGTGCCGCGCCTCTATTTGACCACGCGCATGATCATGGACCTGTCCGACGGCAAGGTGAAGTAGACCGGCAAGGCCGCGGCACGTTCGCGGGCCGGCTCAGGACGCCGCCGGCTCCGCCTTGGCGAGGCGGAAGCGCAGCGTGAACTGGGCGCCGCCGGACGGCAGGTTCTCCACTCTTACCGTCGCATCGTGATCGTCGACGACGCCGCGCACGATCGAGAGCCCGAGCCCCGCGCCGTCGGTGCGCTGGCGATCGCTGCGCCAGAAGCGCTGGAAGATCAGGCCCTGCTCGGCGGGCGCAATCCCCGGCCCGCAGTCGCGCACCTGCACCGAACCGTTGTCGTGCACCTCGACATCGACCGAAGTCCTCTCGGCGGTGTACTTGATGGCGTTCTCCGCCAGATTGAAGATCGCCCGCTGCAGCATCTCCGCATTGCCCCTGACCTGCACCGGATTGTCGGTGCCGCGCAACGCGATGTCTTTCTGCTGCGCCAGCGCGTAGGGCGCGATCGAGCCGACCACCTCGGCGCACACCGCGCGCAAATCCGCGGTCTCGCCGGGATCCAGCACCAGCGTGTCGAGCTCGGCGATCTCGAGCAGCTGGCTGACGATGCGGCTCATGCTCTCGATGTCGACATGCAGCTCCCTGGTCCCCTTGGCCGCATCGAGCGTTTCGATCCGGGTCCTGAGGATCGCAAGCGGCGTGCGCAGCTGATGCGCGGCATCGGCCGTGAACTGGCGCTGCACGTGAAAGCCTTCCTCAAGGCGATCGAACGCCTGGTTGACGGCCGTCACCAGCGGCAGGATCTCGCTCGGAATTCCCTCCGTCGGCAGGCGGATATCGGTCCTTGCCGGTCCGATGCTCCTCGCCTCCTCCGAGGCCCGCAACAGCGGTGTCACCGCGCGGCGGAAGATCAGGATGTCGGTGGCAAGCAAAATCAGAAGGATCGGGATGGTGATCCAGCCAACCCGCCGGAAGAAGTTGGAGACGATGTCGTCGATGATGACGTCGCGATGCGACAGGTCCTCGGCGACCAGGATGCGCAACGTCTGGCCGCCGAGCAGCTTGGTGACGCTGGCACCGGAAATCCGGTTGGCGGACACCGGCAGTCGCGGCGCCTCGCGATGTGACGAGAACAGCAGATGACCGTCGGCATCGTAGATGTCGTAGCGGTATCGGCCGTAGGCGTCGGAATAGAGTCCCTTCAGGCTGTCCGGCAGGTTGAGCTGCACCTTGCCTGCGGCATCGACCGAGAGGTTCTGGCCGAGATCGGCGGCTTGGTCGCGCATCGCTTCGCGATGCAGCTGATTTATCTCCGAATTCAACAGCCATAACAGCAGCAGCGGCAGGAAGATCGCCGCGACCGCGACCGCCACAATGTGCAGGAACACGATCCGCGACGTCAGCGACTTGAAGCGGAACACGCCTACTTCTCCTCCGCCATCAGATAACCGACGCCCCGAATGGTATGGATGATGACCCTGGCGCGATGCTCGGCGAGCAGCTTGCGCAGCCGCGACACGTAAACCTCGACCGCGTTCGAGGCGACCTCGCCGGACAGGCCGAAGATGTGGTCCTCGACATTCTTCTTCGGCACCACCCGCCCCTGCCGCCGCAGCAGGATCTCCAGCACCGATGTCTCGCGCGCCGAGAACACGTGCGGAGCGCCGTCGACGAACACCTGCTTGCTCTCGGTGTCGTAGACCAGATTGGCGAGCTTCAGCGAGGAGCCGAGCAGCTGGCCGGGCCGGCGCAGGATGGCCTCGAGCCGCGCCACCAGCTCTTCCAGCGCGAACGGCTTCGCCAGATAGTCGTCCGCGCCGCTGCGCAGCCCGCTGACCCGATCCTGCAGGCCGCCCCGCGCGGTCAGCACCAGAACCGGCAGCGGATCGGTCTTGCGGCGAAGCTCCGACAGCACCGACAAGCCATCGCCGTCGGGCAGACCGAGATCGAGGATCATGGCGGCATAGCTGACGCTGCGCAGCGCGTCGCGCGCCTCGGCAACGCTGTTGACGACATCGGACTCGTATCCCGCCGCCATCAGCCCGCTGGCGAGCAGCCGCGAGAGCTCGACATTGTCCTCGACGATCAGAAGGCGCATCGCAGCAATCCAGTCCTCATTCGATCGATTTTCCGCTTGCTGTCGTCAAAACAAGACGCATGCGAAGGTGACGTCTCGATGGCGACACAAGCGCATGTTGCTCCAGCTAGTGTTACTGCCCTGAAAACAGATACCGCCTACCCGCTGAATCAAAATCTACGCCAGGCGCCTTTGATTGCGCCCGTGTAAGGCTGACGTCAGCTAGCCATGATAACATAACGGATTGCACGTTCGCGCCCGGAGATCGAGAACTGGCAGCTGCCGCCACGGCCAGCGATGGACGGTCATGCGTCTTCGCAAGTCGCGCCGCGGCCGTGATCGCGGCATGGAAAAGCCCCGGCGCTTTCGCTCCGAGGCTGATTCCTGTCCAACGTACAGCAATCACGCCTGCGAATGGCGCGCCATGAAATTGTCGTAGCCGACCTCGGCGACCTGGAACCATTGATAGCCGTTGTTGGAGAACGAGGTCAGCGAGTCATAGACCTTCTTGAAGTTGGCATTGGTCGCCGAAACCTCGGCATGCAGCTCCTTGGCGGCCTTGAAGGAAGCTTCCATCACCGCAGGCGGGAACGGACGCAGCTTGGTGCCGACCGCGAGCAGCTTCTTCAGTGCGATCGGATTGGCCTGGTCGTAGCGCGCCATCATCCAGTTGTTGGCGAGATGGCCGGCCTGCTCGAGCACGAACTGATAATGCTTCGGCAGCGCGTTCCACTTGTCGAGATTGATCATCGCCACCAGCATGGGACCGCCTTCCCACCAGCCGGGGAAGTAGTAGTTCGGCGCGACCTTGTAGAAGCCGAGCTTCTCGTCGTCGTAGGGACCAACCCACTCGGCCGCATCGATGGTGCCCTTCTCGAGCGCCGGATAGATGTCGCCGCCGGCGAGTTGCTGCGGCACCGCGCCGAGCTTCTGCATCACCTTGCCGGCAAAGCCGCCGATGCGGAATTTGAGGCCCTTGAGATCGTCGACGCTGTTGATCTCCTTGCGAAACCAGCCACCCATCTGGCAGCCGGTGTTGCCGGCGAGCAGCGAGGTGACGTTGTAGCTCTTGTAGAACTCGTTGAGCAGGTCCTTGCCGCCGCCCAGCATGAACCAGGCCTGGTTGAGGCGCATGTTGGGCCCGAACGGCACCGCGGAGCCGAAGGTGAAGGTCGGGTCCTTGCCGAAATAATAATAGGGCGCGGTATGCCCCATCTCGACGGTGCCGTTCTGCACGGCGTCGAGCACCTGCAGGCCCGGCACGATCTCGCCGGCGGCAAAGGTCTGGATCTGGAATTTGTTGTCGGTGGCTTCACCGACCGCCTTCGCCATCAACTCGGCGCCGCCGTGCAGCGTGTCGAGCGACTTCGGCCAGCTCGTCGTCAAGCGCCACTTGAGTTCCGGCATCGACTGCGCGATCGCGGGAGCTGCGACCGTGGCGGCGCCGGCGACGCCCAGACCCGTGACCTTGATGAAATCTCTTCGCTTCATTTGAATCCTGCCCTGTTCGATTGTGTTGTCCGAGCGTCGACTGCTTTCGATCGTCGCGCCGCTTTTCTTTTTGCCGTCATGACCGGTGACCGATCACACGCCGCCTTCGTGCCGAGGCTTCGGATGCGAGCATGGAACATCCCCTTCACGAATGCCAGACGCAAAAAACCCGGCCTCCTTGCGGAGGCCGGGCAATGCGTTCGCGTCGCGCGAACGCTCGTCCAAAAGGCTAGATGCCGATCAGCCGCGGGTGCGCGAGCGGATCATGAAGCTGTCGAAGGTGTATTCGGCGACCTGCCACCACAGATACTGGTCCGAGCGGTAGGCCTGCATGGCCTCGATCGACTTCTTGAAGTCGGCATTCTTGGCCGAGATTTCACTCCAAAGCTCGTTGGTCGCCTTGAGGCAGGCCTCGAGCACCTCGTTGGTGAACGGACGCAGCTGCGTGCCGCCGGCAACCAGCCGCTTCAGCGCCGAGGGATTCTGCATGTCGTAGCGCGCGGCCATCCAGCTGTTGGCGTTGGCGGCGCCGTTGGCCAGGATCGCCTGATAGTTCTTCGGCAGCGCGTTCCACTTCTCCAGGTTGACGAAGGAGTGCACGGTCGGACCGCCTTCCCAGAAGCCCGGATAGTAGTAGTACTTCGCGACCTTCTGGAAGCCGAGCTTCTCGTCGTCATAGGGACCGACCCATTCGGCCGCGTCGATGGTGCCCTTTTCGAGCGCCGGATAGATGTCGCCGCCGGCGAGCTGCTGCGGCACCACGCCGACCTTCTGCAGCACCTGGCCGGCAATGCCGCCGATGCGCATCTTCAGGCCCGACATGTCGGCGACGGTCTTGATCTCCTTGCGGAACCAGCCGCCCATCTGGGTGCCGGTGTTACCGGTCGGGAAACCGATCACGCCGAACTTCTTGAAGAACTCGTTGCCGAGCTCCTGGCCACCGCCCTGATACCACCAGGAGTTCTGCATGCGGGCATTGAGACCGAACGGCACCGACGCGTAGATCGCGAAGGTCGGGTCCTTGCCGACATAGTAGTAGGCGACGGTGTGCGACATCTCGACCGTGCCGTTGGAGGTCGCGTCCAGCGCCTGCAGGCCGGGGACGATTTCACCCGCCGCGAACACCTGGATCTGGAACTTGTTGTCGGTCATCTCCGCGACGTACTTCGACAGCTCGACGGCACCGCCATAGATGGTGTCCAGCGACTTCGGGAAGCTCGAGGTCAGGCGCCACTTGATTTCAGGCGAGGACTGCGCGATCGCCGGCGCGGCAACCGCCGTCGCGGCAGCACCGGCCGCAGAAACTTTCAAAAAATCACGACGCTTCATCGTAAGACTTCTCCTTCAGGGGCGTTTCCCAGTGACCGCAAGCAGCTCTCCGGCAGGCGCGTGAAGGCTTGCCGAGGCGCTCTGGTCGGCCCTTTAACACGGAAGGTGGCTTCACGGAAACGCGACAATGGCATGACCGCGCCAATTAAACGAAAGTCTGATGAGGCTGGAAATCAGCCGGAAAATGCGCCTTCAGGCAGCGACGATGACGCCTGGCAGGTGGCCGCGGAGCTGCCGCCGACCGCGCGGTAAATCGCCGCGTGCGGGCCGTCCGGCCCGCTCTCAACCGCCGGGGGTTACCGGAGCAATCAGCGCCGCGTCGTCTCTCGCGCCTTCTTGGCTTGATCAGCCAAATACCGCCCGCGCCGGATCCAGCTTTGCGCAGTTGTCTTGCTGACGCCATACGTCTTGGCGATCACCTCGGCAGCCTCGCCGATCGAGTCGGATTTCTTGGCCATGTTGAACGCAAGCCGGGAGGCCTCTGCGCGCTTCTCCCGCGTCAGATGTTTGCGGTGCTGTTTGTTTGCTTCGCGTGATGCTGCCATGTCGATGGTCGCCTCACGGCCCCTTCCCGCAGTTTGGCTTCACCCGCGGCCGCCTTCCGCTGATCGAAGGATGGTACGATTCGGCCACTCCTGCATAAACATACAGGCCGGAACCGATTCAGCAATCGTCCAAAGGCACCAACGGCACGGGCCTGTGAAGAAAGCCGCCGCGCTCCCGACGCTTCGCGGCCAATCGGCCCAGCGGGACAGCAGCGCAGGCTCAGGCTGCCGCGATGACGCCTTGCAGCTGCTCGCGGACCTTGCCGCCGATCGCGCGGTAGATCGCCGCGTGCGGGCCGTCCGGTTCGCTCTCGACCACCGGGTTGCCGGCATCGGAGGCGGTGCGGATCGCGATGTGCAGGGGGATCTCGCCGAGGAACGGCACCCCCAGCTTCTCGGCCTCGTGGCGGGCGCCGCCATGGCCGAAGATATCCGAGCGGGTGCCGCAATGCGGGCACTGGAAATAGCTCATGTTCTCGACGATGCCGAGCACCGGCACGTTGACCTTCTTGAACATCGCAAGCCCACGCCTGGCGTCGATCAGCGAAAGGTCCTGCGGGGTCGAGATGATGACGGCGCCCTTGAGCGGGACGTTCTGCGCCAGCGTGAGCTGGGCATCGCCGGTGCCGGGCGGCATGTCGACCACGAGCACGTCAAGCGTGCCCCAGGCGACGTCGCGCAGCATCTGGGTGATCGCCGACATCACCATCGGCCCGCGCCAGATCATCGCGGTGTCCTCCTCGACCAGGAAGCCGATCGACATGATCGACAGGCCGAAGCGCTGCAGCGGGACCATCTTCTTGTCGTCATTGAGCTGCGGCTTCTCGCGGATGCCGGTCAGCCGCGGCACCGACGGGCCGTAGATGTCGGCGTCGAGCAGCCCGACGCGCAGGCCGAGGTCGCGCAGGCCGAGCGCGAGGTTGAGCGCCGTGGTCGACTTGCCGACGCCGCCCTTGCCGGAGGCGACGGCGATGACGGCGGAGATGCCGGGGATCTCGGCCTGCCGAGCCATCGGCGATTGCCCGCCGGGCGGATGTGGATGGCGATGGGCGGACGCCGGCGG
>NZ_LFIQ01000105.1:55682-241619 GCF_001189245.1 Bradyrhizobium pachyrhizi
CGGCCGCGGCGCCGGTGCCGCCCCGCCCGCCTTACGCTCGGCGGTCAACGCGATCATCGCGACGCTGACGCCGGGAATGGCGCGCACGGCGTTCTCGGCCTGCGCGCGCACGCTCTCCCAGGCGCGGGCCTCCGCGGCATCGACATTGATCGAGAAGAACACCTTGCCGTCGGTGACCGTGATCGCCGACAGCACATTGGCGTTGGTCAAGGCCGTGCCGCGTGGCGACATCACCTTGGCAAGGCAATCGAGAACCTGTTGCTGCGTCACGCTCACCGCGCATCTCCTGGAAAGTTCAAGAGACCGACCCATAGAGCGTTGCAGCGCAAAAGGCTACCTCGCTCCGACGTCGTCCCGCCGCTCGGCCGGCGCGGCCGAGCCGCCTTCCTTGGCGGCCTCGTAGTTCAGCTCGATCATGACCCCGTTCGGGTCGTTGACGAAGATCTGCCAGAGATCGCCGCCGGGAACCTGGCGCGAGTCGAATTCCATCCCCTTGGACTGAAGCCGCTGCCGCATCCCATCGAAGCCCTGGCTGGCAAAGGCGACGTGATGGACGACGCCCGAGTCGGGCTTTTGTGCCTCGTCGGTCGCCGAAATATCGACCAGATGCACGACCGCCTTGCCTTCGCTGTACATCCACGCACCGGGGAACGCGAAGTTCGGCCGCGCGCCCTTTTCCAGGCCCAGAATGTCCTCATAGAACCGCACCGTGGCGGAGAGATTCCGGGTCCGGATATTGAAATGATCGAGCACACCGACGCTCATGCCCATGCGATACACTCCCTTTTTTGTGAAGTTCGTTGGTGGGCCAATCCTAGCACAAAACCGCCTTCTGCCATCCCACCAAGGCCGTTGCCCTCCGCTGCACAGGGGGTATGGTGCGGCTCCTTCCATGGACGGAATGCCCCGCCCGCCGCGAATTTGCCGGCAGGCGAAGGGCGATCACCACGGCAAATCACAAGGTAACAGATATGGCTAAAGTCGCTTTTCTCGGTCTCGGCGTGATGGGTTTCCCGATGGCGGGACACCTCGTGAAAAAAGGCGGCCATGAGGTCACCGTGTACAACCGGACCGCGGCGAAGGCGAAGGAATGGGCCGACAAGTTCGGCGGCAAGACCGCGCCGACCCCGAAAGCCGCCGCCGAAGGCCAGGATTTCGTGATGTGCTGCGTCGGCAACGACAACGACCTGCGTTCGGTCACGATCGGCCCCGACGGCGCCTTCGCCGGGATCAGGAAGGGCGCGACCTTCGTCGATCACACCACCGCCTCCGCCGAGGTCGCCCGCGAGCTCGACGCCGCCGCCACCAAGGCCGGCTTCAAATTCGTCGACGCGCCGGTGTCGGGCGGCCAGGCCGGCGCCGAGAACGGCGTGCTGACGGTGATGTGCGGCGGCAGCGAAGACGCCTATGCGGGCGCCGAGCCGATCATCACCGGCGCTTACGCGCGGATGTGCAAATTGCTCGGCCCGGCCGGCGCCGGCCAGCTCACCAAGATGGTCAACCAGATCTGCATCGCAGGTCTGGTTCAGGGCCTGTCCGAGGGCATCCACTTCGCCAAGAAGAGCGGCCTCGACGTCGCCGCCGTGATCGAGACCATCTCCAAGGGCGCGGCGCAGTCCTGGCAGATGGAGAACCGCTACAAGACCATGAACGAGGGCAAGTACGATTTCGGCTTCGCGGTCGAGTGGATGCGCAAGGACCTCTCGATTGCGCTGGCGGAAGCCCGCCGCAACGGCGCCACCCTGCCCGCCACCGCGCTGGTCGACCAGTTCTATGCCGAGGTCGAGAAGATGGGCGGCAAGCGCTGGGACACGTCGAGCCTGCTGGCCCGTCTGCAGCGGTAACACTTCCCACCATCTCGTCATGCCCGGGCTTGTCCCGGGCATCCACGTCTTTGGATCCAACGAGAAGCAAGACGTAAATGGCCGGGACAAGCCCGGCCATGAGAACATGGCATTGTCAGACCCGGCGTGCGCATGTGCACCCGCCCTCGCACAACAGCGGGACCCCCGCGCAAAAGTTAATTTAACTTCCCGTTTACGCTTTTCCTTAGCTCTTTAAGGCAACGCTTAATGATTTAGCGTCACAGATAGACAATGCAAAAAGCCCGCGCGGTTCGTGGGCAGGATTTGTGTTGTTGATGAGTAATCCCGCAGAAAAGCCTGAAGTTGTAGCGCTTCCGGCAGGACCTCAGGTGACGGTGCCGGTGAACAGCCGGCGCGTCGCCGCGCAGCGGGTGCGCGAGGCGCGGGATCGGTTAACGTCAACCAGTGGAACCCGCCCGGCGTTCGACGCCGAACTGCTCCGCCAATACGCCCAGACCCGCATGTCGGCGTCCTACGTCGTGATGCTGCTCGTGGTGGCAACCGGTGTGCTGTTTGGCCTCTGGATGAAGCCGATCGTGGCCGGCGCCTGGACGGTCGGCATCCTCTGCGTCCATCTCGCCATCATCCGCAGCTGTTCCCGCTTCCTCGCCGAACCGACCTCCGTCGCGGTCACCCGCAAATGGCGGACCCGCTTCGTGCTGCTCGACTTGCTCTACGGCCTGTGCTGGACCGCGATCCTGATCCACCCCGCCGGGCGCGACCTCGCCTCCAACACGCTGATGATGTTTTTGATGCTGCTGGTGATCGCGGTCTCCAGCATGCTGGCCGCGAGCCTGCCGATCGCAGCACTTGCGGCGACCGTTCCGGTGACGGTCGGGATCGCGCTCGACCTCGTGCTCAACGGCGCGTTCGACAATTACGTGCTGGCACTGCTCGCACTTGCAGCCGAAGGCTATTTTGCCCTGCTCGCGCACCGCCTGCATTCGACCACGCTGGCGACGCTGGAGGCCCGCGCCGAAAAGGATGCGCTGATCGGCGAGCTGGAACAGGCCAAGGCGATCTCCGACGAGGCACGGCACCGCGCCGAGTCCGCCAACGTCGCCAAGTCGCGCTTCCTCGCCCAGATGAGCCACGAGCTGCGCACGCCGCTCAACGCGATCCTCGGCTTCTCCGAGGTGATGAAGAGCGAGATTTTTGGCGCGCATACCGTGCCAGTCTACAAGGAATATTCCGCCGACATCCATAATTCCGGCGTGCACCTGCTCAATCTCATCAACGAGATCCTCGACCTGTCACGCATCGAGGCCGGCCGCTACGAGCTGAACGAAGAGGCCGTGGCGCTGGTGCATGTCGTCGCCGACTGCCACCATCTCCTGAAGCTGCGCGCCTCCAGCCGCGGCATCACCATCCACGAGGTGTTCGAGCACGGCATGCCCAGGATCTGGGGCGACGAGCGCGCCATCCGCCAGGTCGTGCTCAACCTGCTCTCCAACTCGATCAAGTTCACGCCGCAGGGCGGCGAAATCTGGTTGAAGGTCGGCTGGACCGCGTCGGGCGGGCAATATCTGAGCGTCAAGGATACTGGAAGCGGCATCGCCGAGGACGAGATCCCGGTCGTGCTGGCCTCCTTCGGCCAGGGCTCCAACTCGATCAAGTCGGCGGAACAGGGCGCGGGCCTTGGCCTGCCAATCGCGAAAAGCCTGATCGACATGCATGGTGGCACCTTCACGCTGAAGTCGAAGCTGCGCATCGGTACCGAGGTGATCGTCACCTTGCCGCCGGAACGGGTGATGAGCGCGCTGGCGCCGATGACTGAAGAAGCGCCGCCGATGCAGCCGCCGGAGCCCGTCGAGCCCGCGATGGGCGCCGACCGGAAACGCGTGCGCCGCAAGTCGATCATGAGTGCCGGCACCGGATTGTAGAGCATGTCGCGGAAGATCGTGACGCGGTTATCGCTAGAGCCCTTTCCGTTCCGATGGATTCGGAACGGGGCTCTAGATTTTGGTTCTGACGCGTTTTCTTCACGCGAACCGGTATCCACTTCGCTCGAAAACGCTTCGGCAATAAACCCAAGGCGTTCGCGCCAGGACCATGCTCGCGACAAAAAGCCGTGGCGTGATGCAGCATCCCACACCAGCCGGCTTGCACTGGCCGCCGAAACCGTTCAACACTTGAACAATGAGCTCAGAGACGCCGTGTATCGCAGTCTGCATGATGGACCCCAGGACGAAGCTCTGCTTCGGCTGTGGCCGCACGCTCCCGGAGATCGCGCGCTGGCACAAGATGGACCGCGCGGAGCGGCTGTCGGTGATGGCGACGCTGCCGGCGCGCATGGCCGAGGCTGGGCTCGAGCGCATGGAGCCGCGTCCGAAGCGCGCGTGATCGGCGCTGCGGCGGGAGTTGCGCCGTGACCCGTATCCTCCTCGTCATCGTGCTGCTGATGGCAACCGCCGGCGCCGTTGTTGCCTACGGCGACCCCGAGCAGATCGCCCGCGCCAGGGAGAATCTGACCCAGATCTTCGGCCGCAGCATCACCGCCTCAGCCTCGACCTCCAGCTCCGCCCCCGCGGTGCAGATCGCGCGCGGCCAGGGCGGCGAGTTCGCGTTCCGCGCTAAGATCAACGGCGTCAGCGCCCCAATGGTGATCGACACCGGCGCGACTTCGGTCGTGCTGACCTGGGAAACCGCGAAAGCGATCGGGCTGCCGATCGATATGCTCGAATACAATGTCGACCTCGAGACCGCCGGCGGTCACACCAAGGCGGCGCGGCTGACGCTCGACCGGCTCGCGGTCGGCAAGCTGGTCGAGAAATCGGTGCCGGCGCTGGTGGTGCAGCGCGGGCAGATGAAGACCAACCTGCTCGGCATGAGCTTCCTCGACCGGCTCGAGAGCTGGGGCGTTCGCGCCGACACACTGAGCCTGACCGGCTACCCCGACGTCACCGGCAGCATCAGCACCTCAAGCCGCCACCGGCGCGCGCGCACGGCCGTCGACTAGCGCGACGGCGCCTGCCCCACCGCTATCGATCGTCGTCGTGGATCGACGACGGGTGCCGGCACAGCGGCGTGACCTCGATCTCCATGAACGGAAACAGCGGCAGGCTGGACAGGATGTCGTGCAATTCCTGCGCGCCGGACACGTCGAAGATGCTGACATTGGCGTAGCGCCCCGCCACCCGCCACAGATGGCGCCAGGCCCCCGTACGCTGCAGCTCCATGGCGCGGACGCGTTCCGCAGCCTTCAGCGCGTCGACCTTCTCGACCGGGAGATCGTGCGGAATCCGCACATCCATTTCGACGTGGAACAGCATGACAAGTGAACTCCTTCTACGACAAGATGGAACGGCGTGGAGCCGCCACGCAACTGTGGCGGCTCCATTGATCCGTCTAACAGATCGTCAGCCCTGCACCAAACCGCGGCTGACGAGGTTGATGTCGTCGGGGTTGACGAGGTCCTTCGCCGTCCAACCGGAGACGTCGTAGTCGCTCATGCAATTGCGGACGAAATCCTGCATGGCGCCGAGGTCGCCGGTGGCGCTCGCGGCCATCAGCGTCTCGACGCGCAGGTTCTCGTAATTGCCCGCATAGTTGCGCTCGTAGAGCTCATGCCGGCCGCCGAACTCGGAGCCGACCGCGTCCCAGAGCAGCTTCAGCAGCTTGATCCGGTCGATCGCGGCATAGCCGTTGGAGCCGCGCACGAAGCGGTCGAGATACGGCCGGATGGCCTCGCTCTCCAGATCGGCCGAGCTCGACGGCAGATAGATCAGGCCGCTCGCCACATGACGCTCGATCAATTCCTTGATCCGCGGATAGGCCATCGGCGCGAACACGCGATAGGCCAGCCCGTAGTTCAGGTTGGGCAGGTTGTAGCCATCGGTTCCCTGCCAGGCGATCGGCGACTTCACCATCGCGTCGGCAATGCCGTGGAATAGATTGCGCCAGGCAATCACCTCGCCCACCGCCGTCTGCACGCCGCGGAAGTCCTTTGACCCGGTCGCCTCGACCGCCATCGAGAACAGGCCGGCGATGAAGTCGAGCTTGATGGCAAGCCGCGTCACACCGTGCAGCGTAAACCGCGGGATGAAGCCCGAGGCCGGGAAGAACTGGTTGATCTTGTCGACGTCGCCATAGATGAAGACATTCTCCCAAGGCACCAGCACCTTGTCGAACACGAGGATCGAGTCGTTCTCGTCGAAGCGGCTGGACAGCGGATAGTCGAACGGCGAGCCGGTCGCCGCCGCGGTGAATTCGTAGGACGAGCGGGCAATCAGCTTGATGCCCTTGGCATCCATCGGCGCCGTGAAGATCAGCGCAAACGACTTGTCCTTGATCGGAATGCCGTAGTGGGCGATGAAATTGTAGTGCGTCAGCGCCGAGCCGGTCGCCACCACCTTCGCGCCCGACACGATCAGGCCGGCGTCGGTCTCCTTTTCGACATGCATGAAGACGTCGCGCACCTCCTCGATGGCGCGGTCGCGATCGATCGGCGGATTGACGATGGCGTGATTCCAGAAGTCCAGACGCTCCTGGGTCCGGGCGTACCACTTTTTCGCATTGCCGGCGTAATCGCCATAGAAGCTTGAATTCGCTCCCAGCGTGCCGAGGAACGACGCCTTGTAGTCCGGCGAGCGGCCCATCCAGCCGAACGCAACCTTCTGCAATTCGGCGATCGCATCGCGGCCCTTGACGAGGTCGTCGGCCGTTTTCGAGCCGAGGAAGAACGGATGGGTCAGCTGTCCCGAGCCGGTGTCGGTCAGGACGCCGATCTGATCCTTCTTCTCATGGAAGCGATCATACCAGCGCGCCACCATCCGCGCTGAATTGCGGAAGGCAGGATGCTGGGTGACGTTCTTGACGCGCTCGCCGTAGATGTAGATTTCCCGGCCGTCCTGGATGCTGTCCAGGAATTCCGCACCGGTATAGACGCTGGTGGTTGACGCTGGCACGTCGGCCCGCAGGGCAGCTGCTGTAGTCATGGGTTTCTCCTCCGCTTGTGTCGTTGGACCGGCGGCGCTTGCCGCACCGGCCCTAAGACCATCTCGTCACGCTCTTGGACGGCGTGACATCGGAGGAAACGCTACGCGCTCACCCGGAGCGGGCGAAAGGTATCACACCATACCGCGCAGACCGGCCCGGCTCGGGCTATGACTCGATAGCACGGACCGGACGGCAAGGATCGTTCGGCCGGCGCAACGCCGCAGCTAATGCAGCACGGCAAGGGAGCGAACCATGGGCAAGGGTTTTGACAGCAGCGCTGTCGCTTTCCATCGCGATGGGGAATTGGCCCTCGACGCCTGTGTCGTGACCATCGGCGCATTTGACGGCGTCCACCGCGGCCATCAGGAACTGCTGCGGCAGACCATCGCGGCAGCGCGGCGCCGCGGCATTGCAGCCGTGGTCTACACCTTTGATCCGCCACCAAAAGTGTATTTCGGCCAGGCCGAGCCGCTGATCTCGCTTCGCGAAAAGCTGGAGCGCATCGCAACATTCGCGCCTGACCACGTCGTCGTCGCCGATTTCAACCAGATCTACGTCCGGCGCACCGCGCTCGATTTCCTCACCGAATTGCAGCTTCTGCGACCACGCGAAGTCATCGTCGGCGAGGATTTCCGCTTCGGGTCCTGCAAGGGCGGCACCGCCCTGCTGCTGCGGCAGCACTTCAACACCCGCATCCTGCCGCCGGTGCGCTGCGGCAATGGCGAGATCGTCTCCAGCAGCCGGATTCGCGCCTTGCGACGATCCGGCCTTGCCGCCGCCGCGGCGACGCTGGAAAACTGGCGAGATATCGTGACCGCGCCACCGGCCAACCGATCCGGTTTGGCCCAACTCGAGGTCGCAAGCCAATGACCGCCATCGATCCGCGAGAGTTGCGCAATGCCTGTGGCCAGTTCGGCACCGGCGTCACCATCATCACGACGCATTGCGAGGGCCGCGATCACGGCATGACGGCCAACGCCTTCATGTCGGTCTCGCTCGATCCGCCGCTGGTCGCGATCTCGATCGCGAAAAGCGCGAAGATGCTGTGCAACATCCAGAAGACCGGCCGCTTTGCGGTCAGCATCCTCGCCGAGGGCATGGAGGATTTCGCCTGGCATTTCGCCGGCAAGCCAAGGCTCGACCTCTGCAACGTCTTCGAGCGCCGCAATGACCTGCCTGTGATCGCCAGCGCGGCGGCATACTTCGTGACTGATCTCGCCGATGAGATCGTCGCCGGAGACCACACGATCTTCCTCGGCCAGGTCCGCGAGATGTCGCTGGAGCCCAGCAAGAAGCCGCTGCTGTTCTTCCGCGGTCGCTTCGGCGGCCTTGCCGACCCGCACCCCGCGCCCGTGACGCTGGAGAATGCCGCTTACGAATTTGTCTGGTGAGGCCAGCAACCGATATTCCCGAAAACGGGGATGCAAGTTTGAGCAAACTGCAAGAAAAGGAGGAAACGACCATGCTGAACGTCAACAAGGACACCATCACCGACCACGTGATCGCCGCGCTCTCGAAGGACATTCCGGATCGCAACCGTCAGATCATGACAAGCCTGATCCGCCACATGCACGACTTCTGCAAGGAGGTCGACCTGACTTTCGCCGAGTGGTTCGCCGCATGCGAATTCCTGCGCCGCGCGGGCGACATCTCGGACGAGAAGCGCAACGAGTTCATCCTGATCGCCGACATCCTCGGCGTCGAGGTGCTGGTCGACATGCTCGATCACCGGGTCACCGACGGCGAGAGCGAGTCGACCGTGCTCGGGCCGTTCTACCGGGAAAACCCGCCGGTGCTGCCCAAGGGCGCCTCCATCATCAAGAAGACCTTCGACAACGCGCAGACCGTCAAGGTCTCAGGGCGCATCAGCGACACGGCGGGGCGACCGATCGAGGGCGTCACGATCGACGTCTGGGAAGACGCGCCGAACGGCCTCTACGACCTGCAGGATCCGGAACAGCCGGCCTACAATCTGCGCGGACGCTTCACGACCGACGCCAACGGCGAATATGCCTTCGTGGCGCTCCGCCCCGAGCCCTACCCGATCCCCTATGACGGCGCCGGCGGCGAGCTGCTGAAATATATGGGCCACCATCCCTGGCGTCCGGGCCACATCCATTTCATGCTTGCGAAGGACGGATATCAATCGCTGATCTCGCAGATCTACGATTCCGAGACCAAGTACCTCGACAACGACTCGGTGTTCGCCGTGAAGCAGAGCCTGATCGGCAAGTTCGCCAAGGCCCCCGCCGGCGCCGACACCGATCTGGTTCTCAACTTCGACTTCAAGCTCAAGAAAGCCGCTGTCGAACGGCTCGTCGCAGCCGAGTAGTACCCGTTACGTCCTGCCAGGCCCATCAGCCTGGCAGGGCTCACTGTGAACTGACCTGCGAGGACATATGAGTCGTGCCGTGATCGAAATCGCCGAACCCGTGGAGCGAGTGCAGGCTCACGCAAAGGACACTGCGATCCGCAGTATCCGCGCCACCATCGTGGAGGCGCCGACCCGCCGCCGGCACAAGCTCTCGAACACCGAGGTCACCCATCAGGGCTACGTGCTGGTGCGCGTCCTGCTCGACAACGGCGTGACGGGCATCGGCGAAGCCTCGACGCTCGGCGGGCCGCGCTGGGCCGAGGAGAGCGTGGAGTCGATCAAGGCCGCGGTCACGAATTATCTGGCGCCGGCGCTGCTTGGACAGCCTGCCCTCGCCTTCGAAGCCAATGCCTTGCGCATGAGCAAGGCCGCCACCCGCAATTTCGCCGCCAAGGGCGCCATCGAGTCCGCCCTGCTCGACGCCGCCGGCAAGACGCTCAGCCTGCCCGCCAGCGCCCTGCTCGGCGGCGCGGTGCGCGAGCGCATGGAGGTGATCTGGGCGCTGGCGTCGGGCGACAGCGGCCAGGAGGTCGAGGAAGCCAGGGAGAAGCTGCGGCGCCGCGAACACCGCCAGTTCAAGATCAAGTTCGGCTTCAACCGGCCGCAGGTCGATCTGAAACGGCTGCAAGCGCTGCGCGCCGGGCTCGGCGACGAGGTGCGCCTGATCGTCGATGTCAACCAGGGCTGGACCGAGGCCGAATGCATCCGCTTCATGCCGGCGCTGGAGGAGCTGGATGTGGCCCTGATCGAACAACCGGTGTCGGCGCTGCAACTGGAAGCGATGGCGCGTGTCGCGGCCCGCACCTCGATTCCGCTGCTGGTGGACGAAGCGGCTTTCACCAAGGAGGAAATCGCGCGCGCGGGCGCGATGGGCTGCGGCAGCGTCTACTCGCTGAAGCTCGTGAAGAGCGGGGGCCTGTTCGAGATGAAGCGCGCCGCTGCGGTCGCGGCCGCCCACGGGCTCGAACTCTATGGCGGCTGCCTGCTGGAGAGCAGCATCGGCGCGGCGGCGCATCTCGCCGCCTTCGCCACCCTGCCGAGGCTCGAATGGGGCACCGAGCATTTCGGTCCGCGAATCCTCGTGGAGGATCTGGTCGTCAACCCGATCAGGTTCGACGAGTTCGAGATCTGCGCTCCTGATGGCCCCGGTCTCGGCGTAGAGGTCGACGAGGACAAGATCCGCGCCGTCGCCCGGAAGGACTAGCCGGATGGCGTCGTTCCCGCGGACAATTGACAATCCACGGACCCACGCCCAGTCTTCGCGTCGGAACCATCGTCTCGATCGTGCGCACATGACCACGCGATATCAAACCCGGCAGGATTTTTCCGCAGCTTCCCCGGAAGCGCGCGAGCAGACGTTCGGCTAGCCGTGACCGATCGCGACGATGTCATGGATCTCAGGCGATTGGTCTATTTCGTCGCCGTCGCCGAGGAATTGCATTTCGGCCGCGCCGCATCGCGGCTTGCGATCGCGCAGCCGCCGCTCAGCCGGCAGATTGCGCAACTCGAGAGCGATCTCGGCGTCATGCTGATCGACCGGAGCCGCAGCCAGATCCGGCTGACCCAGGCTGGCAGCGTTCTGTTGGAACGTGCGCGCGACGTGCTGGAGCGGCTCGACCGGACGCACCGCGAGATCAAGCGGATCGGCGAAGGCTTTTCCGGACACCTGCGCGTCGCCTTCGTCGGCTCGGCGACCTATGGCGTGCTACCGAGCGTGATCCAGGCGTTTCGGTCGGCCTATCCTGACGTCGAGCTCGCGCTGTCGGCGATGAACAACGCCGAGCAGAAGCGCGCGGTGATCCAGCGCGAGATCGATATCGCCATCGCCCGCCCCTCGCTCGACGACGAGGAGCTGAAGTCGGAGCCGCTGCTACAGGAGCCGCTGATCCTCGCGCTCTCCGACACTTCGCCCTTGCTCGATCAAAGGGTCCCGCGGCTGGCGGCGCTGAAGGCCGAGACGTTCGTCCTCTACCCGCGCAAGCCGCGCCCGAGCTTCGCCGACCACATCCTCAACATCTGCCTCGAAGAAGGCTTCATTCCGAAATCGCAGGTGCTGGCCCAAGACTACCAGACCGCGATCAGCCTGGTGTCGGTCGGCGTCGGCATCGCGCTGGTGCCGAAATCGGTCTCGGAGGCGGAGCGGCCCGGCGTCGCCTACCGCGCCTATGAAGGACACAATCCAGGCACTGCCCTGTCGCTGAACTACCGGCGCGACAACCGGATGTCGCATCTGTTCAATTTCCTGAAGGTCGCACAGGACGTCACGCGGCGTCAGCGCAAGCCGTAACGAGCGCCCTCAGGCCGCGACCGCCGCCGGCGCGCGATCGTCAACGCGTGCGATCGCCTCGTGCAGCACGCAGATGTCAGCACCCGGCCGAACGCCGTTCTCCGCAAGGTGCCTGCGGAACGCACGCGCACCGGGGACGCCATGGAAGGCACCGACGAAATGCCGCGTGATCGAATGCAGCCGCGTGCCTTCGGCAAGCTGCCGCTCGATATAGGGCAGCATCGCCGCGAACACGTCCTTCATCGTCGCGTGCGGCGCAGTCTCGCCGAACAGCTCGGAATCGACGGTGAGCAGCCGCCACGGCTCCTGATAGGCCGCCCGCCCCAGCATCACGCCATCGACATGCGCCAGATGCTGCTCTGCCTCCGCAAGGCTGGTGATGCCGCCGTTGATGATGATGGGCACATCCGGCAACGCCGCCTTGAGGCGATAGACCCGATCGTAGTCGAGCGGCGGGATGTCGCGGTTCTCTTTCGGCGACAGTCCGTTGAGCCAGGCCTTGCGCGCGTGCACGACGAGCACGTCCGCGCCCGCGGCAACCACCCCGCGGGCCAGCGTATCGAGCGCGACTTCCGGATCCTGGTCGTCGATGCCGATCCGGCATTTCACCGTGACGGGAATCCGCACCGCGCGCTTCATCGCCGCAACGCCTTCGGCGACCAGCGCGGGCTCGGCCATCAGGCAGGCACCGAAGCGGCCATCCTTCACCCGATCGGAGGGACAGCCGACATTGAGGTTGATCTCGTCGTAACCGAACTGCTCGCCGATCTCTGCAGCGGTCGCCAGATCGCGCGGATTGGAACCGCCGAGCTGCAGCGCCACCGGATGCTCGCTGGCGTCGAAGCCGAGCAGCCGCGCCCGGTCGCCATGGATGATGGCGCCGGTCGTCAGCATCTCAGTATAAAGCCGCGCACGCCGCGACATCAGCCGATGGAAGACCCGGCAATGCCGGTCGGTCCAGTCCATCATGGGTGCCACAGAAAAGCGATAGTCTTGCGCTTCCAATGATTTACCTTAAGCTCTCAATGGGATGTAACAAGAACGAGTACCCGCCAAACTTGCCGAATTTGCACACGTTTGTACCCGTTTTGACCTCTCGACGCACACGTATCGCACACCGTTTGGGAAAAGCACACGACCATGGCCACCTTTACTCAGGTGCCGTCGGGAAACTGGCGGGTCCAAGTTCGCCGCAAGAACCGTTATGTGGCAGAGACCTTTCGCCGCCGCAAGGACGGCGAGGAATGGGCGCTCGACGTGGAGCGCAATATTGATCGTAGCGGGTCACCCAAACCGCGCGCTGCCGTGAAAGCGAAGACCTTCGGCGACATCATTGATCTGCACATTTAAGACATGCGCGACGTCGGCCGCCCACCACGCCGATCCAAAGCGGCGGTACTGAAGGCGCTCAAGGAGGAGCTCGGATGCACCAAGATACCTCGGCTGGACCGAGAACGGCTTATTGAATATGGCCGCAAGCGAGCGAAGGAAGGCGCCAGGCCGGCGACCCTCGCAATCGATATGGCTTTCATCAGGACACTCGCGACGCACGCCGCGGCCGTCCACGGAATTGAGGTTTCTGCCGAGGAGGTTCGCCCTCGCGCGCTTCGCGTTGAAGCATTTGGGTCTCGTCGGAAAAATCAGACGAGCGAGACCGGCGGCCAACGCAGGATGAGCTCGACAAGCTCATTGAATACTTCGAGACGAATCCACGACAGGTCATTCCCATGGGCCGCATCGTTCGCTACTCCGATCAGCGTCGCCAAAGCCACGCCCTTGAGCAGTTGCCAGGTATGGAAGTCCACCTCATCCTCGAGCCCGGCATAGCCTGCAACATCCGTGGCCGGAAGGTTCTCGATCACGATCGAATTGCTGTTCGGCAAGATCAGTCGCGTCCAGACGACCAGTGCCCGCTTCTGCCCAAACGGGCGAGCGGATCGGCGACAACCTCATGCACAATTCCGATTTCGTGCGCGCGCAGTCCCGTCACTGTCAGGCCACAGAGGATCATCTCGAGCGCCTTGGTCTCTCCAACGATCCTGGGCAAACGCTGTGTACCGCCACCACCCGGAAAGATACCGATGCGCGTTTCCGGAAGTCCGATCGCCGCGACACTGCTCCCGGCGATGCGCAGGTCGCAGGCCAGCGAAAGCTCGAAGCCTCCTCCCATGCACAGGCCATTGATAGCCGCAATGACCGGCTTGTCGACCGCTGCAATCGCATCTGTCAGCGCGTGGAAACCAGGTGGTCGAGGACCAGGCGACGGCGGGGCGCGAGGCGCTCCGCGCTCAATCGCATCCGCGGCCTCAGAGAGTTCCCCAACGTCGTAGTGACGGATGAAGATGCCGGGTAGGCCCCCTGTAATGACAATGACCCGCACCGATGGGGCCATCCCTGCAGCGGCGACCGCATCGAACATCTCGGCCGCCCCGGCGGCCGTCATGGTGCCGAATGGGGGTTAGCGTAGGTGATGACACGGACCGCGTCGCGATCCTGGTTGGAAACAAGAGGCATGGCCTACCCTCACCGCAACCGCTCGCCGAAGAATCACGCGTTGGCGGTGCACCCCTCAGAATGCGCCCGGGTCCCACACCGATCAATCCTGCGCGCGCTAATATTGCCATTGCAGCCGAGCGCTTCATTCCTAAAATCCCGCCTCCCCGGCATGCGTTTCGGACGGGCCTGTACAGCGGAGTAGACGTTATGCCCAAACCGGAAAGCTTCCCAATCGAGAAGATCTACGTTCCCGTGAAAAGAAGGAAGGCAATCAAACCTCAAGTCGTCGAGGAGATCGCTGGAAGCATTCTGGAAATCGGACAACAAACCCCCATCCTCGTCCGGCCCGACGAAGACCGCTTCGTTCTGGTCGAGGGACTACATCGGCTCGAAGCTTGCAAGGCGCTTGGAGAGACGACGATTGTGGGAATCGTGGTCTCTGCGGAGGATGCTCAGCAACGGACGCTCTTGTCCGAGGGACCCGAAGCAGATGCAGAACGCGACAAGATGGCGCGATTGAAAAAGCTGCGTCTCGAGAAGGAAGCTGCAGAAAGTTCGATTACTGCTTTGAACAAGACGGATAAGGAGCGAGCCCGCGCGGCAAGGGGCGCGGGCGAGAACTCGAGAACATCGCCAAGCCGGGCCTCAGGACCGACGCCGAAAAAGACGTTGTCGGAGTGGATCGCGCAGCAAAAGCGCGACGGCGGCCGTTATTGATCGACCGCTTTCGATTCTGCATCCGCCGTCAGCGGAATCTTCATGACGATTGCCGTGGCCTGGACTAGGAAGTATTCACCTCCTCAGCGAAGACTCATGAGATCAATCGCAGCAAGGGCATAGATTTTCGCGCAATCGACAACGTCCTGCTCGTTGGCATAGTCGTCAACGCCAGCTGACAACGTCGGCTGTGGTCCGAAACATGCGGCCGGGACACCCTTGTTCCGCCAGTGACGGGCATCGCTGCCTGGAAGCCGCACGACCAGCTGAGGTGTCTTTCCTCGCACATTGGCAATCACATGAATCAGGCTCTTTGCATACGGGCTATCGGCCGCCTCCCAATTCGCATCCCACTCCTTCGGATACGATAGACGGATTCCCGGAACGGTGCTGGCGATCTTCTGCAGGCGGTGCTTGACGCTTGCAGCAGTGATGCCCGGTGGAAGTCTGAAATCAAACCGGGCAAGCGCGGACGGCGAGATCAGGCTACGCACTTCGCCAGCCTGGATTACGCCCGCGTTGGCCGACAACCGAAGCCCCAGATTTCCCTCTCCGCCGGTCACGCCTTTGAGTTCCTCGGGCAAGGTCGCAAAGACGTCGTTGAAGGTATCGACCTGCGCCATGAAGTTGGCGAGCTTGCCGACGGCGCTTTCGCCGCGCAGCGCGCGGGACGAATGCCCTCCCGGTCCGGTTGCCTCAACATCCACCCAGAGAAGGCCTTTCTCCGCGACAGCGAAATCCATAAAACCGGGACCTTCTGCGCTGATCATAAAGTCGCCGGCAAGATCCGGCCGAACCGCAAGGAGATGCTCGGTGCCGCGTCCGCCGAACATGACCTCGTCGCAAACGGCCGTGAAGCTCAAGCTCCCCGGAAGCTGATCACGATGCCGCGCAAGCACGGTCGTCGCGAGAGCCATCGCGGCGAGACCGCCCTTCAGGTTGCCCATGCCAAGGCCGTAAAGACGACCGTCCTTGCGCGTTAACTCGAGACGCGGCACGCTCCACGCGGACTCGTCGCCCGGCTGCATCGTGTCCATGTGGGCGTTGAAGACCACATGCTTTCCTTCCGCCGAGCCGCTCAGCGTCAGGTGAACGTTCGCGGCGTCGTCGACAACAGCGATCCGCTCGCTTGCCAAGCCCCTCCCTCGGAGAAACGCCTGCAATTCGTCCGCTACTTCCGTCGTCCGCCCCGGCGGATTCATGCTCGGAGCCGCGACCAGCCGACGGCACAGATCGACGAGAGCCTCGCGATCTTCGTCGATCTCACGCAAAATAAGCTCGTTCCAGCCAGACGACGTCATTGCACTAATTCCTTCCTGGTCGACCAGCCAGCCACGACGCGCTCAGGCGCCTTCCCGACGATTCGCTCGTAGACGGCGGGATCGGTTGCACCTTCCGTGCCGATGACCAGCACCACGCTCTCTTCCGTCAACTTGATGGCATGTCGGGCGTCGGCATCGCCTGCGGCCAGAAGTGCTGCAGCCAAACCCGCGACGGCGGACTCACCGGCGACGATCGGATGATCGCCGTACCGACCGTCCGCAAGCAGGCGCATCGTTTCCGCCGCGGATGCGTCGGTGATCGAGAAGAAGCCGTCGGCGCCCGCATCGAGGATCGACCAGGCCAGAAGGGAGACCTCGCCGCAGGCAAGACCCGCCATGATCGTGTCCAGCGAGCCGTGGTCGGCAGTCGGCCGCCCCGCCGCCGCGCTAAGGTAGAGGCATCGTGCCGTCTCGGGCTCAGCCACGTAGAACAAGGGCGACTTCTCGCCGAAACGCTCCCAAAGATAGGAGCAGACGGCTGCAGCGAGGCCGCCAACGCCGCCCTGCACGAAGACGTGGGTCGGAAAAGCACCGCGCGGCATTTGCTCGACGGCCTCCTCCACCATCACTCCGTACCCCTGCATGACGTAGCGGGGAATGTCGGTATATCCCTCGTAAGACGTATCGGAGATCACCTGCCAGCCGTTTCGCGCTGCCGTGTCTGCAGCCTCGCGAACGGCGTCGTCATAAGTTCCGTCGACCACGCGTACTTCAGCGCCGTAGGCAGCGATCGCATCGCGGCGGCCCTGGCTCACCGTGGCGTGCACGAAGATCACGCACCGGCACCCGAAAGTGCGGGCGCCCCATGCCACGGACCGGCCGTGATTTCCGTCCGTCGCACAGGTCACCGTCATGCCGGTCGTGACGTCTTTCAGCGATCCGGCCCCAAGCTCTTTCGTGCTCGGGCGCTTGCCGGCGAGCGCCTCTACTTCGCGCTGCAGGAAGGAGGCCACCGCGTAGGCTCCGCCCAGGGCCTTGAAGCTGCCGAGGTCAAAGCGAGCGCCCTCATCCTTATAGAGGATCGTGCGAACGCCCGCGGCGCTCGCCAGCCCGTTCAGACGCCGCAACTCGGTGGGACGATAGCCGGGCCAGGTGGTGATCTCCTTCCGCGCCTGATCGAGGGCTGCGAGGCTGAGGATATCGCCGCGCCCGCTGTCGCCGTACTTTTCCTGACGAACGGGGTTCGGGTTGGGTTGGAGGGAGAAGTTTTCGCTGAGGATTTTGAACATTTGGTCTCTCAATAACCTAGTGCGACGCCGTCACGACGGGAATCTGCCCCGCCTCTTAGGACCCCGCGTTTCCGGTCGATCCAGATCGCCTGGGCAGTTCCAAGTGGATTGGGGGCCGGCGTCGGGCGGTGCCCGAGAGCGCGAAGACCTTCGACAACATGCGCCGGAACGGTTCCTTCGACGTCCAGCACGTCACCGCGAGCAAAGATGCGCGGTTGGTCGATGGCTTCCTGCACGGACATCTTGTAGTCGAGCAGGTTCGACAGGATCTGGATCTGCCCAATCGGCTGAAAGTGACCACCAGTCACGCCGAAGGAAAGCACGCACTCGCCGTCGCGGGTGAGCATGGCCGGCAGGATGGTATGCATCGGACGCCTGCCGCCCGCGAGCGTATTCGGATGGTCGGGTTCGAGCACAAAGCCGAAGCCGCGATTGTGCAAGAGGACCCCGCACTCGGGGGCGACGATGCCGCTGCCGAAATCGTCGAAGATGGAGTTGATGAACGAGACTGCGGTGCGATCCTTGTCGACGACGGACAGAAACACCGTGTCCTTGTGTTCTGGCATCGCGACCGGAACGACATCGACCAGCCGCGAGTTCTGCGATATCCGGCCGGTAAGGATGTCGGCACGGGCCGAGCTCTTCATGCGTTCGACGGGTACTGGTGCGGCATCGGGATCGCCGACGAAGGCGTCCCGCTCCGCATAGCCGATGCGGGCAATCTCGGATAGCAGATGGTAGCGTTCGACCGATACCGGAGCGAAGTCCGCGACGTTATATCGGTCGAGTAGGTTTGCCATGGCAAGAACAGCAACGCCCGAGCCGTTAGGCGGGCATTCCCATAACTCGTAGCCACGATAGGATGTCGATATCGGCGTCTCGTATCGGGGCCTGAACGCGGCAAAATCTTCAAGCGTGTGAAAACCACCCAGCGAACGAAGCGCCTTCACGATGCTTTCTGCGATCCACCCTTCGTAGAATACGTCCGCTCCCTTTGCGGCGAGGTCCTTGAGGGCGCAAGCGAGCGCCGGCTGCATGTGCAGCTGGCCTGGCTTCGGCGCTTCCCCGGCGGGAAGAAAGACCGAGGTCGTCGCGGCGAGACGCGACAGCTTCGGCACCTGCCTGCTCCAGTCCCGGGACAGTCGCTCGGTGACCGGATAACCGTTTTCCGCAGCCGCGATGGCCGGTGCGAGAAGACGCGCCAGATCGAACGTTCCGTGGTCCTCCGTGAGCCGCGCCCAGGAGCGTACAGCGCCCGGAACAGTAACCGTGTGGACGCTTTCGGGATCGAGCGTTCTGATTCCGGCTTCCGCGAGACTGCCGAGGCTTACCGCAGCCGGTGCAGCTCCGGACCCGTTAAGGGCGATGACCGGCTGCCCTTCCCGTTTCAACAAGACGAAGCAATCCCCCCCGACACCTGTTTGGGTCGGCTCGACGACGGCAAGCATCGCTCCCGCCGCTACAGCTGCATCTACGGCGTTGCCGCCATCGCGCAGCACATCGATCGCGGTCAATGTGGCAAGCGGGTGCGTAGTAGCGGCCATGCCGTTCACGCCGAAGGCTTCCGACCGCCCCGGTGACTCGAAGTTTCTCATGCCTCCCCCCTTCCGGAACTGGCGGCGCCTAAAAGGAAGCGAGGCCAGCATTACGCAGGTCTGTAATGAGCATGGAGGACGGCGCGTGCGTGATGCACAAGGGCGGCTTTGCGTTCGCGGTCGCAAGCTGCGGGGTGAGTCCGCAGGCCCAGAACAGCGGGATCTCGTGTGGAAGCACCTCTCCCGAACCTACCTCCCTGTACCTCTTCGACAGGTCCACTCCGATCAAGCCGGGATCGCCGATATGAACGGGAGCACCATGAACGTTCGGAAAGCGCGACGTTATCTGGATGGCACGAATAGCCTCCCTGGCCGCGAACGGTCGCATCGTGACCACCAGCTTCGCACGGAAGTCACCGGCAGGCATCGTATCTACCGTCGTCTCATAGACGCCAGCCACTTCGCCACGCTCGAGATACCTGAGCGCAATTCCCGCTTCCACCAAGGCGTACTCGAACGAAAAGGAGCAACCCAAAGCGAAGGTCACCAGGTCATCCTGCCAGAGCCGGGATATGTCGGTCACTTCTTCCGCGAGTTGACCATCGCGAAAGACGTGGTACCGCGGCACATCGGTGCGGATGTCAATATCCTTCCCCAGGGTGGGAAGACAGGGATCGCCGATATCCGACCGGGCAATCAGGGGACATGGCTGCGGATTGCGTTGGCAGTACAGAAGGAAATCTTCCGCATGGCTTCGAGGAAGAATGCAGATGTTCGCCTGCACGCGATCCGGTGCGAAGCCGGCCGTGTAGCCGACATAAGCACCGGAGCGCACCGCCTTACGGACCGAGGTGACGTCGCGCGTATCGAAATCAGGAGCCCGACTGTTCATGGCACCGCCTTGGTCGCAGGCACCTCGACGGGCGCGTAATCCGACATCGGTCGAGCCATTGTATTGGTCGCGAGTTCGAGCGAACGTCCGCCAGTTTCACGTCCAAGCAACGCCATGGTAACGGCCTGCACGAAAAGTAGCCCGCCGATCGTGGACAGCACCGCAGCGACGCCCCAGTTGTTGAAGAGATAGACAACGCCGAAGGGAACCACAGCCGTCGTAAGCCTTGCTATTCCAACACAGACAGCGTTGCAGCGCATACGAACCGACGTCGGGAAGAGCTCGGGCAAATAGACCGCCTGGATCGTCGCGAGAAGAAAGTAGATCAACGCGAAGGTGGCGAAGCCGATGCCCACGGCCGCGACCTGTGAAGTGGCTTGGCCGAACAGCACTGTCATGACGGCCGCACCGATAGAGCCGCCGATGATCGCGACGCGTCGACCCAAACGATCGACCCAAAGCCGGGCGACGAATGCTCCCGTTGGCGCGCCGAGGGACATGAGCGCGGACTGGCCGAGGGTCTGATTGATCGGGATGCCCTGCTTGAGAAGGAAAGTCGGGATCCACGAGACGAGGCCATATAGGGCTGCGAACATGATGACCTGTAAAACCGTTCCGAGGACCAGAGGCCGAATGAACGCCTTTTGCCAAATTGACCCGGGTGCAACTGCAGGCCGCCACTCCGGAGCGTCTAGTTCGCCGTGCTCTCTGCGAGCCTCGTGCTCGATAGCAGAAACGACCTGGTCCGCTTCGCTGAACCGCCCCTTGACCTCCAGCCAGCGCGGAGACTCGGGAAGCGCCTTTCGAAGCCATAAGATGACCAGCGCTCCAACGCCGGGGACAGCGAACATAACGCGCCAACCGAATACCGGGATGAGCGCCCAGCTCAGCAGGGTCGACACCAGTAGCCCCATGCTGGAAATCATCGAGAGCGTGGAAACCCAGCGCCCCCGCTGCTGCGGCGGCACGAACTCGGCAAGCGTCCCATAGCCCAGGACGATCTCGGCACCGAGGCCAACGCCGCAAAGGAACCGCAGAAAAACGACCCATTCCATGTTGGGCGCCGCCGCACCGGCGAGCGAGGCCAGACCAAAGATCGCCAAATTCCACTGGAAGGTCACCCGGCGACCGAGCAAATCCGCGACGACGCCGGCCCCGACCGTTCCCAGAAACATGCCCAGGAACGTCGCGGACACGAAGTACGCATTCAGGTCGAGACTGGAAAAGCCGGTTGAGAGAAACACGCCCAGCACTGCGCCGGCTATGTAGATATCGAGGTTGTCAAAGAACATGCCGCCACCCACGAGGGCGACGATACGCTTGTGAACCTTCGAGATCGGAAGGCGGTCGAGGCGTGCCGATACCGAGCTGGCTTGCTGCATTTTCTCCCCTTCTGGATTTTGTAGTTGTTTTACCTATCGCCTTGCGACGCAGTCGATCTCGATCAGAGCGTCCCTTACGAGATCGGTGACGCCGACGCAGGTCCTCGTCGGTCGATGATCCGGGTGAAAAAACCGGGAGTAGACCTCGTTCATCTCGTCGTAATCGCGTTTGAAGTTGGTGAGAAACGCGCGGACGCTGACCACGTTTTCGATCTTCAGGCCGAGGCTCCCCAGTACCCGTTCCATGTTCTTGAGGGTCTGCTCCGTCTGCGATGCGATACCTTCAGGAAGTGGCGAGCCGGGCTCATCGAGATTTCTCGCAAATTGACCCGTCAAGAACACAAATCCATCGGCCTCGACCGCATGGCTGCTCGGCGACATCGACGGGGGTAACCCCGGCACCGTGTGGCGCGTAATCGTGCTCATCATCACCTCGTTCGGAATCTCTCAGGCCCGGATCCGGCGCAAATGCCGTCCGCATCGACGACTGTCATGGAGGTGACAGTATTGCGCTCTGTCGAGAAAAGGCCTCTAAGTGGGGCCGGATCCCGTGATTTTGTTGCGCGCCATGGCACCGACACAAGAACTTCGCTTGAATGACCTTGATCCTCAGGATCTTGCGATCCTGGAGATTCTTCAGCGAAACAACGCAACTCCACAGCGGACGATCGGAGAAATGGTCAACCTGTCCGCGGCTGCGGTGCAGCGACGGATCAGCCGTCTGGAAAAGCACGGCGTCATCCAGGGTAACGTCGCCATCCTGAACCCCGCGTCAGTTGGTCAACCAATTACCGTGCTGGTGGAGGTCCAGATCGAGAATGAGCGGCTTGACTTGCTGGAGGCGTCGAAGGGGAGTTTCGCCTCGGCCCCGGAAGTGCAGCAATGCTACTACGTGACGGGAGAAACAGACTTCGTGCTCGTCGTAACAGTGGGGTCCATGCAGGAATACGAACAGTTGACCAAGCGCCTGTTCTTCGAAAACCACAATATCAAGCACTTCAAAACCCTGGTCGTGATGGACCGGGTGAAGGCGTCGATGGCCTTGATCCTGCCGAAGTAAGGATCGCGAAATCTTGCCGCTCTCATCCATCTCTGCGGCACAGGCAACGCATTGGCCTTCGTGCGCCGCGGCTTCCAGCCGGCAGCGGGCGAGCGCTGCGGCGACCACCTCGTCGCGGCGTACATAGCGAAGGTCAACGGGATGAAAAAGTAAATTCCTGAAGCGTACAGCGAGCGACAGCAATTGAGTGGGAAGTTGCACACCGCGCACGAACCCTTCGGCGCGAGCTCTGCACATGCGAGCGCAAATCTATATCCTCCAGAAAAGGGAGGATCTGCTCTCGTTCATACTTCCTCTTGATCTTCCAGTGCACATGCCGTGCACTCGCAGCCCTATAACCCATTGAAACTCTGAACTCTCACTCCAGTCCATTGTTGAGCCTTCCGGAGCCATCTCATGCCAATCATGCCAAGGCAAACCGTCTAAGCCGCGGTTTGTCTGAAGGGTTTCTTGCCAGCCCGCAATCTCATTAGGCGCCCGATCGACTGTCCGACGCGTCAGCGTCTCGCTGTAGCCACCAGTGCAGCAAGGAGAACACTGGATCGGCCTCCAGGTGATGTTCGAACACCCCTTTAACCTCGGTTCCGATGACCACGGTCTGCCGGGGATCGCCCGGCAGATTACCCACCATGCGTACGCCACCGGCGTGTGGCAGCTCAACGAGCAGCGCGAGATATGGGGCGCACTGCTTTAGCGCCGGGTGGGATGGATGCCACACGCGTTCCCAACTGTAGATGCGGCCAGTCGGCTCGACGTCAGTCCACGTGAGATCAAAGGAATGACAATTGTGGCAAATCCATTCGGGCCCGAACTGCCAGGTGCAGCAGCGATCGCAGCGTTGCACCAGTAGGCGATTTTCACGCAAGCCCATCCAATAGGGTGTCGAGAGGCCGTCCGGCTCGCCCACTGGAATGGGCAACCCGACAGGGAGATAGTGCGTAGGTCCACTCATAACGTTGCCTCCGAACCCAGGATGAGGTTACTGGCCGGCGTCACCATCGGGCCGCCGATCACCAACGCAACATCATTTCGTCGAGCCTGGCTCGTCGACGCGCCACGCACCTGACGAACAGCTTCCAGCACCAGCTCAAAGCCGTGCATGTAGCATTCGGCAAGGTTGCCGCCACTGGTGTTGAGCGGGAGCCTCCCGGATGGAGCGATCAAATTGTCGAAAGTCAGGAAGTCGTTGGCCTTCTCGGGCCTGAAGAAGCCATGCTCCGCCAGCGCCATCACGACACCGCCGGTGAAGTTCTCGTACGCCTGGACCACGCCGACATCTGACGGCCCTACCCCGGCCATGCGGTACAGATCGGGGGCAACTGTGTCGAAGCTCGCGGTAGCGTAGAGCGGCGCGTTGTGCGCCGTCGCGGCTGCACGATGGCCCGAGCCGAAGGCCGCACCGAGTACGTAGGCCGGCTTGGACGCGAAGTCCTTGGCGCGCTCTACCGATACCAGCAGCAAGGCCGCCGCTCCGTCATTCTCCATGCAGCAATCGTAGAGATGGAATGGCTCCACGATCCAGCGCGAGGCATCGTATTTCTCCGCGTGCAGCGGCCTGCCATGCATCACGGCACGCGGGTTGGCCTGGGCATGATGATAGGAGGCGAGAGCAATCGAGCGTAGCGCCTCCTGCCGCACGCCATGCTCGTGCATGTAGCGCTGCACTCGCATGGCAAAGCGCTGCGGGGGCGCCAGCACACCATAGGGCATCAGATAGGACCGTTCGCCGGAAACGGTGTGAATCCCGGCTGCCTGTCCGAAACGGCCATATTGGCCCTGCGCCAATGAACGGAACACCACGACACAATCGGCAAGGCCTGCGACGATCGAGGCGGCCGCGTTGGCGACCGCCGCGCAGCAACCGCCGCCGCCTCCGCCCCATTGCATGGTGGCGGAGCGCAATCGATGCGTGCCCAGCGCTGCAGCCAGCCGTGACGCCTCGCTGCGATCGTCGCTGTAGGAAGAGAAGCCATCGATCTCGCGGGGATCGAGCCCGGCATCCTCGCAGGCCGCCAGGATCGCCTTCAGCGCGAGCTTGAATTCCGGATCGGGAGAAGCGCCATGACGATAATATTCGGTTTCACCGATCCCGATCACGGCCACGCGGCCCCGCAGCGTACGCTCGTCTCGCGCGCGCCCGGTCACGGCTTGGCATCCCGTTGCGAAGCCTGGCTGCCGAAGGCTCCGCCCTTGATGAGGCGCGCGACCTCCGCCTCATCATAGCCGAGCAACTCGCGCAGCACGTTTCCGGTGTGCTGCCCAACGGTCGGTGCCGCGACGGGATCAACGATCGGCGTCCGCGAATAGCGGATCGGCAGGTTGACATTGGGCACCCACCCCACCATCTCGTGCGGGATCCGGGTGACGATCCCGCGTTCCCTCGCCTCCGGTGAGCGGATCGCCTCGCCGACGGTCCGCACCTGGCCACAGGGGACGCCAGCCGCCCGCATCCGCGACTGCCAGTGCGACCAGGGCTGCCGGCCAAAGGCATCGCCGAGAATCGCGAACAACTCCTCGCGCCTGCGGATTCGGTCAGGGCCGGTTGCATAAATCTCGGCCGCCGCGAGATCCTCGCGCTCAAGGACCTGCGCCATCAGGCGTTGGAAGATCTTGTCATTGCCGCAGTTGATATAGAACGAGCAATCGCTCGCCAGGAACACGCCCGACGGACACGTGTCCGGGCTGGTGTTTCCGCTTCGCTTCGGATCGGTGCCATTGAAGAGCGACTGCGTGGTCGCGTAGCCGGTCATCAGGACGGCATTGTCGAACAATGACACCTCGATGGCCTGGCCTTGCCCGCTGCGCTCGCGCGCCAACAACGCGCCAAGGATTGCATTGCTCGCCATCATCGCGGTGCTGATGTCCATCACCGGCGACAAGGCCCGCACCCCTTCCCGGTCGGCGTAGCCGTTCATCGACACGAAGCCGCTCTCGACCTGCGCGATCGGATCGAAGCCGAGCCGGTCCGCAAACGCCCCGTCGCGGCCATAGGCCGACACCGAGCAATAGATGATCTCGGGCTTGATCTTGCGGCAGCTCTCATAGTCGAGCCCGAGCCGCGCCATCAC
This sequence comes from Bradyrhizobium pachyrhizi, assembly GCF_001189245.1. GTDB lineage: Bacteria > Pseudomonadota > Alphaproteobacteria > Rhizobiales > Xanthobacteraceae > Bradyrhizobium > Bradyrhizobium pachyrhizi. The sequence continues at coordinate 80,848 of NZ_LFIQ01000105.1, forward strand.
GCTCGCCGAAAAGTTTTCGACGAGGACGTCCGCCGTCGCGATCAGCTCACGCGCAACCTTCAGGCCCTCCGGGGACTTCAGATCGAGAGCAACGCTGCGCTTGTTGCGGTTGGTCCAGAGGAACGGCGCACCGTGCTTGAGATCGGGATGCACCGGGGGATAGCGGCGCAGATCGTCGCCGCGGCCCGGCGCCTCGATCTTGATCACCTCGGCGCCCATGTCGGCGAGTATCATGGTCGCAAACGGTCCCGCGATGAAATGCGAGAAATCGATCACCCGAATCCCCTCGAGCGCCTTTGGCGCGCCGGGAGGACGAGGCGTGTGCTCGGGGAAATCGGCTTCGAGTTGGTCCAGCATCGGGATATCCGTTGGTTTGAGAAATGTTGATCCGAGGACCGCGGCTGTCGTCAGTTGCTCTTCGGTGGCTCGACGAGCGGGCATCCACCCTGGTCGAGCGGCCGGAAGGCTTCCGGCCCGGACAACACGCCGACCTGCTCCAGCAGATCCCACTTGCTCTTCGACGCAGTCGGGCTCTTCACCTTCAGGATATACATGTTGTGAATGGCGCGGCCGTCGGCGCGCACCACGATCGGCCCGAACAAGGCGTCGTCGATCGGCGTCTCCTTCAACTTCTGGATCACGGCCGGCGCGTCATTGGTTCCTGCCGCCAACGCCGCGTTGAGATAGGCCAGCACGGACGAATAGACGCCGGCATGGAAGGCAGTCGGCGATTGCCCATGCTGCCGCTCGCCGAATCTGGCCGACCATGCGCGGCTGGCATCGTTGAGGTCCCAGTAGAACGGCTGGGTGATGATCAGCCCCTCGCCGACCGCGAGGCCGCTCGACTCGACATCGTTGGTGGTGGTCAGCAGCGCCGCGAAGGTACGCCCACTCTGCTTTAGTCCGAACTCGGCGGACTGCTTGATCAGGCTGACGGTGTCGCCGCCGGCGGTCGCGAACGCGATCACATCGGCGCCCGAGCCTTCTGCCTGTAGGATGAACGACGCGTAGTCCGCATTATTGATCGGCACGTTGACCGATCCGAGAACGGTGCCGCCGCCGGCGCCGATCACCGCCGTCCCATCGCGCACCATCGACTTGCCGAGCGCATTGTCGGTGGCGATGAAGTACCATTTCTTGCCACCGTGACGCACGAGATAGGCGCCGATGGTGTGCGAGGCCGCCCAGGTGTCGAAGGTCCATTGAATCGTATTGGGTGAGCAGTATTTTCCGGTCAGGTCGGAAGACGCCGCACTCGACGCGATCAGCGCCGCCTTGGTGCCGCGCACGACCTCGTTGACGGCGAGCCCGACGGCCGAGTTCGGCACATCAGCGACTGCATCGACCTTCTCCTGATCGATCCAGCGGCGCGCGATTGCGGCGCCGACATCGGCCTTGTTCTGGTGATCGGCCGAGACGATCTCGACCTTGAAATCCGGATGAAGCCGCATGAAGTCCTCGGTCGCCATTTTGGCCGCCGTCACCGAACCTCCGCCGGCGTTGTCCGAATAAGGGCCGGACGCGTCGTTGAGCACACCGATCTTGAGGGAGCGCGCAGCGTCCGCCGACGCGGGCGCACTGGCGCAAGCGGCCAGGAGGGCTATTCCGACAATACGCGAAAGATACTTCATTGTTTCCACCCGTCGTATGTTGTTGTCTTAGAGATCGAGCACGAGCGTGCGGGACTTGGCGCCCGAGCAGCAGATCATGACGCTCTTGTTCGCCGCCTGCTCTTCCTCGCTCAGAAACTGGTCGCGATGATCGGGTATGCCCTCGAGCACGCGCGTCTCGCAGGTGCCACAGACCCCCTCGGTGCAGGCGTAGTTCGCGGCTATCCCGGCATCCAGCAGCGCATCGAGGATGGTCTTCCCGGCCTCGACCGCGATGGTGCGGTTGCTTCGCGTCAGCTTGACGTCGAAGCCGCCCTCGGTGGCCGGGGCTTCCCGCGCCTTGAAATATTCGACATGCACGCGATCGGCCAGACGATCGGCCGTCGCCGCCTCGAACGCCTCGAGCATGGGCAGCGGACCGCAACAATAAAGATGCGCGTGAGCCGGCGCGTTCCTGACGATCGCCGGCAGATCGAAAACCCGTCCCGATCGCTCGTCGTCGAAATCGACATGGACCCTCGATCGATACGTGCCGAGTTCGTCGAGAAATGCGGCAGCGGCGCGCGTCCTTGCGGCGTAGAACAGGTCCCATCGGCATCCGAGCGCTTCCAGGCGCCGGATCATTGACAGCAGCGGCGTGATGCCGATACCGCCAGCGATCAGGACCGAATGCTCAGCCTCTTCCTGAAGTGCGAAGTTGTTGCGCGGCCCGGAGATCGCGATGATGTCCCCGACCCTGACAGCGTCGTGAATGAAGCTGGAGCCGCCGCGGCTCCCGGCATCCTTGTTGACCGCGATGACGTAGCGATGCCGCTCGCACTGATGGTTCACCAGCGAGTAGCTGCGGATCATGCCGTTCGGCAGATGCAGGTCGATATGGCTGCCGGCTGTGAACGGGGCCAGCTCGCTGCCCGTCCGCGCGATCAGCTCGTAGGAGTGGATCCGCTCGGCCTCGTAGCCAATGCGCTTGACCAGAACCTCCCGGTTGGATGCGCTCACAGCTCGTACCCGAAATCGGCACCGAGCTTCGCCCGCATGAACGGTGCGCCGACATCGACCCAGGAATCCTCCGGCGGCAGCCGCAGCGACACCGCCCGCACCATGAACACGTCGGGGTCCAACACACCCTTCGGCTTGATCGCGTGATCGCGATAGGCGCCGAGCGCCTCCAGGATGAAGCGCCGCGTCATCGCGATGCCGGTATCGCTCGAACAGAGCGTCTCCCTGGTGCGATCGAAAATCGGCGAGACGCCACTCTGGCACGCACCGTCCTGCACCCAGAGCCCCGGCAGGCCCGAGAACCAGGTGGTCCGCTGAGCCTCGTAGTCGAACTGGAAACCTTTCTGCGGGTTGTATCTCGTCCAGTAGCCGGCATACGGCACCGTCACCGGGTGCTGCACGAGCGCGTGGCGGCTGGCGTGGCCACTCTCGCGGCCCTTGTGTCCTTCTGCAAAGACCTGCCGCGTCTTCTCCAGCAGCGGCTCCGACGGATGATAGGAGAACATGATACAGAGCGTGTTCTCGTCATCGATGGGCACCCAGGCATGCCCGCTCAGATCCGGGAACGGAGACAGCGGGGGCACCAGCGTATAGAACGGCAGAAGGAACTGGTTGACCCGCCAATACAACGTGTTGGCATCGTAATTCCGCCGCGCGGCGATGCTCATGCCGAAATCCTGCTTGATGCATTCGAAGGTCGGGCGCAGGTCGCGCTTCTGGATCCAGGCGCTCGTCGTGCCCTGCGCATCCAGCCGTCCATGAAGCAGCGGCGCGTGCGCCGAATCGATCTCGCCCTCGACCGCCTGCAGCCAATTGCACTCCTGGACGCGAACCGAGATGTGCACCTGCTCGGCCGGCACGAGATTCCATTCGAGGTTCGGCAACGCCGGAAGCTCGGCCTGGTCCGGACCCATATAGGTCCAGATCATCCCGTTGCGCTCCTTGCAGGGATAGGCCTTGATCCGCACCCGCTCCTTGAGGCGGCTGCGCACCGGCTCTGCCGGCATGTCAGTCACGGCACCGGTGACGTCGAATTTCCAGCCGTGATAGACGCAGCGCAGCCCGCAATCCTCGTTTCTTGCGAAGATCAGCGGTGCGCCGCGATGCGGGCAGGCCTGGTCGACCAATCCGACGCGGCCCTCGGTGTCGCGGAAGGCGACCAGATCCTCGCCCAGCAGCCGGATGCGCTTCGGTTGCCCGTCCTTGCTGAGATCCGCCGACGGCAGAAATGGAATCCAGTAAAGGCGAAAGAGGTCGCCGAGCGGCGTGCCCTTGCCGACCCTCACCAGGCGTTCATTGTCTTCGCGCGAGAGCATGGGTTTGCCTCCTTCAATTGCGTGTGGCCGGGCCCGTCGCGCCGCCGAGAAGCGTGGCGACACGGTCAGACAGTCCAAGATCCTGAGCGGTCCAAAGCGGATCGGATGCGGTGAGCGGCTTGCGTGGGATCGGAGGCTGCTTGCCCTCCTCCACTAGGCGGACGATCAATTCGATGCGGCGCCGCTCGAGCTCGCGCAGAGCCTCCTCGACGACGGAGGCTTCCGCCGTGCACCCCGGCAGCTCCGGATAGGCAAGTCGAACCCGCCACTGCCCCGGCTCGGTTTCGACCGCCTCGGCCTCAAGCAGATAGGGGATCGACAGCAGCTCACGCAGGTCCAAGTTCAACCTCCCTGAACGATGTCTACGCATCGCGTTTGATACGTATACGTACTACATAGCCGGAGGGCTGGCAAGAGCCGAGGGCGCGATCCATCGCGCGCGGAACAGACTTGGACCGCGGTTTGCCACAGGGTTGAGGACGTCAGGCCAAGCTGCTAACGGCTAAGGCGAATTCGAAACATCGCAGCTGGGATTCAACGACGGCATGGCAGCCGACAAGGGTATGAAGACGAACTCGGCCACAGACATCGCGCGCGACTGGCAACTCGAAGGCGGCGTCGGATTTCTGCTGCGGCTGCTGGAGGCCCGCTACGACGGCCTCTACCAAAGCATGACGCGCCAGAGCGATATCACGCCGCGGCAGTTCGGCGTGCTGATGGCGCTGTATCAGTTGGGGCCCCTCACCCCCTCCGTGCTGGCGGAGCGGATCAGTTGCGACCGCAACACGCTGAGCGAAATGCTCAAGCGCATGGTCGCGCGCCGGCTGGTCTCAAAGAAGGACAATCCGGACGACCGCCGCTCGCTCCAGGTGCAGATCACCGCCAAGGGAGAGGAAGCGCTTCTGGCCGTCATTCCGGCCGCCGCTGAGCTGCAAAACATCATGCTGGCTCCGCTGCGCAAGGAAGACCGCGCGCATTTCCTGAAATGTCTACTTGCGATCGCGAAGGCTCCGCCGCCAGACGCTCCGGCCGATACCTGAGGTCGCCGACGCGCGGCCCTCCTAGGCCGGCGCCTTTCCAAATGTGCCGGCGGCAGCAAGTGCAGCGATTGCGTCGGGCGACAATTCCAGGATCCGCGACAACACATCATCCCGCTGCGCGCCGATCCCGGGAACGCGGCTTCCCATCGGCGTATCGGCCCCGGACATCTGCCATGGCGCATTGACGCCGACGAAGTCGCCGGCGCCATCCGAGACCGTCCCGAACACACCGCGCTGGCGCAAATGGTCATCGGTCAGCGCCGCGCCCGGCGTCCGGTAATCGGCGCAAGGAACGCCGGCGCGATCCAGCGCCGCGATGCATTCAGCGACAGTGTGGCGCTCCGTCCATTTCTCGATCACCTGCATCATGGCGGTCCAATTGGCGCCGCGCGCCGGAATGGTCGAAAAGCGGGGGTCGTTCACCAGCTCTTCCTGCCCAGTCACCTCGCACAGCGCCGCGAAATTACGCGGCGTGACCGGGGCGATCAGGATATCGCCGTCGCGCGTGCGGACCGGCCCATAGGTCGGGCGCGGCGCACGGATCGGGAATTGCGCTTCCTGAAGTTCATAGACCAGCAGATTCAGCATGCAGTCCATCAAGGCTACATCGACGCGCTGTCCTTTCCCGGTGCGCGTACGCTGGACCATCGCGGTCTGGATCGCGGAATAGCCGAAGATACCGCCGAGGATATCGGCCACAAAAATAGCGCCCGGCGCGGGACGCTCCCGGTCGCCGGCATAGCGCATCAGGGAGTGATCGAATCCACTCTCGGCATGCACGATCATCGCATAAGCCGCGCGCTCGGCGGCTGGGCCTGACTGGCCATAACCCGAGATCGAGCAATAGATGAGGCGCGGGTTGATCTCGCGAAGCGTCTCGTAGCCAAGGCCGAGGCGGTCCATCACGCCAGGGCGGAAATTCTCGACGAGAATGTCCGCCTCCGCGACCATGCGATGTACGAGCCTGATGGCGTCGGCATTCTTCAGGTCCAGCGCCAGGCTACGCTTTCCGGCATTGAGCTGGCCGAAATAGGTGCTGTGGCCTTCGCGCAGCGGCGTTCGCAACCGCATATCGTCGCCTTCCGGAGGCTCGATCTTGATGACCTCGGCGCCGACGTCGGCGAGCAGCCGCGCGCAATAGGGCCCCGCCACCATGATCGAGAAATCGAGCACGCGCACGCCGGCGAGCGGCGCCCTGTCGCCATCCTTCTGCATCCGATCTCTCCTATCTCGGCATCCCGAGCGCGCGTTGCGCGATCAGACTGCGCTGAATCTCATTGGTCCCGATGCTGATGACCCACATCAGCGAATGCCGCAGGTTTTGCTCAAAGCGGCCGTTGTCGATCGCGCCCGGCATCTGCTCGGACAGCGCGGCGCGCATGCCAAGGATGTCGAGCGCAGCCTCGCCGAAGCGCTCCATCAGCTCACCGGAAAACACCTTGCTGATCGCGCCATATTCCGGCGGCGTCATGCCGTCGGCGGCAAGTTCGGCGCAATGCATCATCAAGAGCCGGCCGATCTCGATCTCTGACGCCAGGGTCGCCATCCTGTCGCGGATCATTGGATCATCAGCGAGAGACCGATCACCTTGCTTCGCCATTACATGCAAACGCAGCTGCTCGAAGGCGTGCGCGACCTTCAGGACGATCCCGCCACCGACCAGCCCGCGCTCGAAGGCCAGCGCGCCGGTCAACACTTTCCAACCGCCATTGACCCCGCCAACCAGGTTCTCGGAGGGGATGCGGACATTATCGTAGAAGATGTTGGCAAACGTGCCATCATACATGGTAGCAGACGGACGGACCGTGATGCCCGGCGAATCCATCGGCACGATGAACATGCTGATGCCCGCGTGCGGCGGCTTCGTGTCCTTGTCGGTCCGCGCGGCGAGGAACATGTATTTGCCCCACCAGGTGGTGGTCCAGATCTTCTGGCCGTTGATCACCCAGTGATCGCCGTCCCTGGCCGCACTGGTGCGCAGCGCCGCAAGGTCCGACCCTGCCTGCGGCTCGCTGTAGCCCATACCGTGCATCGCTTCGCCACGCAGGATTTCCGGAAGGTATTTCTGCTGCTGCGCTGCCGTGCCAAACATCATCAGCGCATTGGCCTGGATCGCCGCGCCGATTCGCGGCGCCTCGCCCCGCTCCATCGTCTCCATGAAGGCGATCTGCTCCAGCGGCGATCGCGCCTGGCCGCCGAATTGCTTTGGCCATCCAAGGCCGATCCATCCGGTCTCACCGATGTCGCGGGCGAAGCCGGCATCGAACTCACGCTTGGCGAACGGCCTTACGTCGAACGCTTGCTTCGTATCTCCAGTCCAGTTTTGCTCGAGCCAGAGCCGGATCTGATCACGAAACGCATTCCCAGCCGACCCGAGGTCATATTGCGGCAGCCCGACGCCGCCCGCATCCAGCAGCCGCGCTGCCAGCCCGCTCTTGGCATCCGAGGCGCCGCCGAGCGCAACCGTATCGAGATGCACGCGCTTGAAGTGGATCGGCGCCTCGTGCTCTTCGGCATAGCCGATGGCACCGAACGTATGCTGGATCTCCAGCGACACCTGCCGCAGCGCATGACCGGAGAACGCCGATGCGCAATCGGCGAAGTAGCGCCAGCCGCCCTCGCCGCCATCATGCAGTCTGGCGGCATGGTCGAGGATCAACCTGACGCCTTCTAGCGCGATCAGGCAGTCGGCCAGCTTGTGCTGGATGGCCTGGAACCTGCCGATCGGCTGCCCGAACTGGTGCCGCTCCTTGGCATAGTCCACGGCGAGCTCAAAGGCACGCCGCGCCGCGCCGTGAGCGCGCGCGGTCAACATCGCTCTGCCCTTGATACGGAGATGGTCGAGATCGACCGTCCCTGCGGGAATGCGCGTGAGCGGCGCTTCGTTCAGCCGGACCTCATAGAGCCCCCACGCTCCCATCGCGCGAGTTGCGACGCACTCGACACCGGGACCACCAAGATTGATCAGCGCAAGTTGGGCCTGGTCTAGAACGACCAGAAGATGCGTCGCGCCTCCGGCAGCCTCGACAAAACGAAGCGTGCCCTTTGCCTTGAGGTCCGCGACCTCAACCGCTCCTGTGCCGGCGTCCGGATCCAGCGCGCCGAATGAGAAGGCAACGGTCGCCTTCGCGGACTGCAGCCGATCCAGCAGATCCACTGCGACATCGACCTGCGATCCGGAGATCGCAAGATTGGCGAGCGCCGCAGACCACATCGGCGCCGGACAGCCGGCCCGGCCGAGTTCCGCCATGACGATGAGGATTTCGGCGAGCCCGCCTTCGCCGCTCTCCGCACCAAGCGCGGCGACGCCCAGCCCAACGAGCTTGCGCCAGATCGCCGACACCTCTTCCGGCGAGGACGGCGCGGCTAAACCGAGTGGACGCCAATGCTCGTCCAGGAAACCGCGCAAGGAATCGCGCAGCACTCCTGCGACATCGTCATTCGACGCTTCGATCGCCGCCATGGTGAAGCCCCGCGCTATGCCTGGCCGAACCTGGGCTTCCGCTTCTCCTTGAACGACATAGTCGCTTCCTTGTGGTCGGCAGTCTCGAACGTCACCTGCTCCAGCGCCATCGACGCCTCCAGCAGCATGTTGACCCGCTCCTTGACGATCTGGTTGATCGACAGCTTGGTCCAGCGAATGGCCCAGGTCGGACCGTTCGCGAGCTCGACCGCGATCGCGCGGGCCTTGGCCAACACCTCCGCGCGCGGCGCGACATGATTGACCAGCCCGATCCGCTCCGCCTCATTTCCCTTCAGGAGTGTGCCGCGGATCAGGAATTCCTTGGCCTTGTTGATGCCGATCAGCAGCGGCCAGATCACGGTGCCGCCATCGCCCGCGACCAGGCCGACGCGCGAGACATGGGTGTCGCCGATCCGCGCGTCTTCCGCCATCACCGTGATGTCGCAAAGCAGCGCATGGGTAGCCGCAAGGCCGATGGCGTCGCCATTGATCGCCGCGATGATGGGCTTGTCGAGCTCGAGCTGGCGGGTGACTCCGCGGCGGCTAATCATGGGATCATGTACCTCGCCCTCTTCGAGCACATCGCCGCCAGGCCGCTCGGACATCGCCTTGACGTCGCCACCAACGCTGAAGAAGTCGCCGGCGCCGGTCAGCACCACAGCATTAACGGCATGATCGTCGGCGAGGTCGTCCCAGATCGTGCGCAACTCCCGGATCAGCTTCTGATTGATGGCATTGCGCGCCTGCGGGCGGTTCAAGGTCACGGTCGCGACCTTGTCCGCGACCTCGACCGTCAGGCATTCATACTTGGCGTAATTGGACACGTTTGCCTCCATTGTTTCGCTGTTTGAGTTGTTGATTATTGGCAACTCAGGCGCGCGCGCTAGCGGCGCATCCCGGGCTGCACATCCGCCAATGCGACGTGAAGCGACATGGCGCCCGGATCCTGCTCGAGCATGCGTTGCACGGATTCCAGATGCGATCGCAGCAATCGGCTTGCCAGATCGACGTTCCGTTCGCTGAGCGCCGCCAGGAATTGCCGCCGCTTTTCCGCCAGCCGCGCCATCGCGACCCCGCTCGAGGCGACCTTGGCGTAGACGAAGCGCATGTGGATCTCAGTCACCGAGTCCACGATCATCGCAATCACCTTGTTGCCGGTCGAGGCCGCCAGCAGCTTGTAGAACTCGCGCGAACATTCGACCCGGTCGAGCAGCCGGCCCTCCTTCGTCGCAAGCTCCGTCCGCTCGATATTGGCTTCCAATGCATCGAGATCGGCCCGGCGGGCATTGGCACAAGCCAGCTGCACCACGAGGTCGAGGACGTGGACCCGCGCCTCCGACAATTCCCGCACCGAAATCGTGCCGAGGCTCAGCATGTCGCGCATGACCTCGTTCATGCGGCGGGTGTCGCCCTGCTGGATGAAGGCGCCGCCCTTGACGCCCTTCTGCAGCCGGAGCACGCCGGCCATTTCCAGGCTGCGCAGCGCTTCCCGCAGCACGTTGCGACTGACCCCGAGCTGTTGCGCAAGTTCGCGCTCGGCCGGCAGCTTGTCGCCGGGCTTCAGCACGCCGAGCGCCAGTTGCTCGCGAATGCGCTCGCAGATCTCCTCGAATGTCCGTCTGGTGTGAATTGGCTTGAATGTCGGCGCGGCCGGGGGGCCGACCGCACGATGATCGGAGACCCGCTCCCGGCGGCTCGGCGAGGCGGCACGGGAGCGCTGCGGCGCGCGAGGGCTTGACTTGGTGCTCATGCGGTGGATTATTAAATGGATCACCCATTCAATGGAAGCCCCTTTTTTGGGCTTTCCGCAAAGAAAACAAACCGGGAGTTCGTATGAGTTTTTCCGAGGAGCAGGTCGCGTTCCGCGACAACGTGCGCAGGATGGTCGCGAGGCACGTGGCGCCGATCGCCGCCGAGATCGACGAAACCGACCGCTTCCCGCTCGAGCTGGTCAAGCTGTTCGGCGAGATGGGGCTGATGCAGCTCTGGGTGCCGGAACGCTATGGCGGCCCGAACGGCAACCTGACCATGGCCTGCATCGCGCGCGAGGAGATCTCGAAGGTCTCGCCCGCCTGCGCATCGATCGCGGCACTCAACACCATGTTCATCATGCCGCTAATGCATTTCGGCTCGGAGGAGCAGCGCAAGAAATATCTGCCGATCATCGCCGAGGGCGGCGTGGTCACGGCGATCGCAATCTCGGAGCCGCAGGCCGGCTCAGATGTCGCCGCGCTGAATACCCGCGCCCGCAAGGACGGAGAAAGCTATGTGCTGAATGGCCGCAAGCAGTGGTGCAGCTATGGTGTCGCCGCCGACTACATCGTGGTCATGGCGCGAACCAGTGACGGCGCCGGTGCGGACGGCATCAGCGCCTTCATCGTCGAGCCGAAGAAAATGCCGGGCATCACGTTCGGGCGCCACGAGCGCAAGATGGGCTTCCGCGGCGCGCCCAACACGCCGATCTTCTTCGACAATGTCCGGGTCCCCGCCGAAAACCTTGTCGGTGAGGAAGGCAGGGGCTTTCGCGCATCGATGCGCGCGCTCGACCTCAACCGGCCGACCATCGGCGCGCAATCCGTTGGTCTCGCCCAAGGCGCACTGGATGCGTGCGTCGCTTACGCCAAGGAGCGCAAGCAATTCAAAAAGCCGATCGCCGAATTCCAGGGCGTGCAGTTCATGCTCGCCGACATGGCCATGCAGATCGAGGCGGCCCGCGCACTGGTCTACGAATGTGCCCGCGCCGGCGATGCCGGCGACTGGAAGCGGCTCAACGTGCTTGCCAGCATGGCCAAATGCGTCGGCAGCGACATGGCGATGAAGGTGACGACCGACGCGGTCCAGATCTTCGGCGGCTATGGCTACACGATGGACTATCCGGTCGAACGCATGATGCGCGATGCCAAGCTGACCCAGATTTTTGAAGGCACCAACCAGATCCAGCGCGTGGTGATCGCCCGCGAGCTGCTGCGATAGTGCAGATCGATTTCAAGAAGATACAATTACCGGGAGGAACGACCTTGAACCATATCATGAACCAGGCGCTGATAGCCGGCGCGCTGTCGGCACTTCTGGCGGTACCTGCCTATGCTCAGAAAGCCTACGGTCCCGGTGCCAGCGATACCGAGATCAAGCTCGGCCAATCGACGCCGCTGAGTGGCCCCGCATCCGCGTTCGGCGCGGGCGCCGGGCGGGCGGTGGTCGGCTACTTTGAGATGCTGAACGCCAAAGGCGGCATCAACGGCCGCAAGATCAACTTCACGCAGCTCGACAATGCCTACAGCGCGCCGAAAGCGGTCGAACAATCACGCAAGCTGATCGAGGACGTCGGCATATTGGCCGAGGTCGGCACGATCGGTACCGCGCCCAACGTCGCGATCCAGAAGTACCTGAACGCCAAGCAGGTGCCGCAACTCTTCATCACCGCCGGCGGACGCCGCTTCAACGATCCCTGGACTATCCCGCTCTATCCCGACTTCGAAACCGAAGGCCGCGTCGTCGCCAAGTACATCCTGACGGCAAAGCCGGACGCCAGGATCGGCGTCCTCTATCAGAATGACGACTATGGCAAGGACTACCTCAAGGGTCTCCGCGCCGGCCTCGGTCCGAAGGCCGAGTTGATCGTTGCCCAGGCTTCCTACGAGCTCGCCGATCCGACGATCGACTCGCAGATCGTCCAGCTGAAGGCCGCCGGTGTCGACACCCTGATCGAGCAGTCGTCGTCGAAGGCAGCCGCGCAATCGATCCGCAAGGTTTACGAGCTCGGCTGGAAGCCGCTGCACGTGATCGGCGGCTCGACCGCATCGGTCGAAACTATCCTGAAGCCCGCAGGCCTCGAAGCATCGAAAAGGCTGGTCACAACGCAATTCCTCAAGCAACCGGGCGACCCAGCCTGGGCCAATGATGAGGAAGTCAAGGCCTACAAGGAGTTCTTGAAGGCGTATGCACCTTCAGCCAATCCGGACGATTATTCTGTGCTCGTTGCCTATATGAACGTGCACGCCGTGGAGCTGGCTCTGCGCAAATGCGGCGACGACCTGACCCGCGAGAACCTCATGAAGCAGGCGACCTCGCTCAATGGCGAGCGATTGCCGATGATGCTCCCAGGCGTCGCGATCAGCACCCGGCCCGGAGACTACACGCCCTTCAGAACTCTGCGGATTGCGACATTTGACGGAGAAAGCTGGTCCTTGACCGGCGCCCCTCTATCGGCCGACTAGACCACACTGTCGGCGAGAGCCACCAAGGCTCTCGCTAGGTCAGGACAACAGCCGGGCCCGGTTAGAGCTGCCCGAGCAGCCATGTTCCATCACCGGAAGGCACTGGTGGTGGTGGGGGGCCGGCGAGTCTGCACAGAGCGTTATCTCTGGAACCTCAGCGGCGGCGCCAATGCGTCACCGGGCCGGACGTCAGGGTCGGGCCCAAAACCTTGTCGGAGTGAGGCACGCAGCAAAAAGTGTGATGGCCATTGATTGCCGGCTCCAGATCCCACTCGAAAAGAGCATAAGCCCTTTTCCAGGTGGGAAATCAGGCGCGGGACTAGGTGGCGACGGGAACCCCGTAGAACTTAGCTGGGTTAGACACCAGTATCTTGTGCTGCTGCTGAACATCAGCGGTATACTTGGCGAGCCCATCGAGGATCTCGCCGACATCCGGGACAGTGGCAGCGTCGTAGAGACCGACATGGGGCCAGTCACTTCCCCACACCATCCGATCGGGCGCGGCATCGATCAATGCTTCGGCAAACGGAACGACGTCGCGGAACGGATAGGATTGCGCCGAAAGTCTGAAGCCGCCGGACAGCTTCACGTAGCAGCTTGAGTTTCGGACAATGCGGAGCACCGCCTGGAATTCGGGGCTGTTAAGGCCGTTTGCCGCGGCGCACCACCCCATGTGATCGATGATGAAGGGTGCCCGCAGTCGAAGCAGTCGATCGACGATTTCGGGATAAGTCTCGCCGCGGGTCGCGACCTGAACGTGCCAGCCAACTTCCGCGCAGCGGTCCGCCAGGACTTCGAGATTCTGCAGGCCGACACCGCCACCGACGATATCGAGAATGCGGATACCGCGCACGCCGGCATCCTTGAGCTCGGCGATCTCTTTGTCGGAGATATCGGGGTCGATCACGGCGACCCCACACAGCCTGTCGGGGTATTCGCGCAATGCCTTGACGAGCAGACGGTTATCGGTTCCGTGCACCGACACCTGCACGACGACACCATACTGCATGCCGACCCTGTCGAGCATCGCGACGAAATCGGCAGGCGATGCCGGCGGTGGATTGAAGTGTCTGCCTGATACGAAAGGATAGTCGACTGCGGGACCGATAACGTGGGCATGCGTCTCCCACGCGCCAGCCGGAACCTTGATCCTCTCCGGAGCTGAAGCCAGTCGCGGAGGGAGACAGTCCTTAATGACACCGTCGAAATGAAGCATCGTCACTGGACCTTTGAATCGAGAATGAAATCGACGGCCGCGCTCGTTGCGACGGCCTTCACTTCATCCAGAAACGCATCGTTGAGTGGAATGCCGGTCTTCAGCCGCTCCGCTCTGCGCGCGAATTCCGGCTCACCGGCGACGATCACTGGGCTGCCCGGATCGACGGCAGGCGTCGCGCGAAGGTGATCTAGGATGTCGCTGACGTCGTCCTCGAATAACCCGCCGGCGCGGAAGAAATCCGGATCCAGCGCAAGGAAGAAATGACCGATATTGTCGGGCGTGCCCGGCTTCGCATCCCGGCTGCGAAACGGCGAGAACGAGCCGCCCGCCAGCGTGCTGCCGAGCAATTGCGCCATCACGGCAAGACCGTAGCCCTTATGGGTGCCGGTTTCGCGGGTGCCGCCCATCGGCATCAATCCGCCGACGTCGCTCTCCATGCAGGTCCGGAAGCCTTCCGTGGCGTCGGTGACCGGCTTTCCGGAGCCGTCGACCACCCAGCCGACCGGAAGCGGCGTCTGATGATATGCGTAGACCTTGACCTTGTTGGCGGCGACCGCGGAGGTCGACATGTCTAGAAGAAACGGATCCCCCCTGCCGGCCGGCGCTGCGAACGCAATCGGGTTGGTGCCGAGCACGGGCGTCGTGCCGCCGGTCGGGAGCACTGCAACGGTACGAGCCGACGACGTGACAAGTGCGATGACACCCTGGCGCGCCGCCATCTCGGCATAGAGCCCGGTCGCTCCAAAGTGATGCGAATTGACGACCGAGACGGCACCGATGCCAATCGCCTTGCACTTGGTGACCGCGAGGTTCATCGCCTCGACCGCGACGGGATGGCCGAGGCCCGCATCGCCGTCCATGAGAGCCGTGGCGGCATTCTCCTTCACGATCCGCGGCTGCGGCGTCATGTTGAGTCCGCCGGCGCGCCGCATCTTGTCATAGAGAGGGAGCATGGACGCGCCGTGAGATTCGATGCCGCGCAGATCGGTTTCGACCAATAGATCCGCGATCACGTTGACCTTGTCCGGCGTCATCCCCCATGCCGACAACACAAGTTCGATCTGCCTCTTCAAAAGCGCGGGCGTGACGTAGACCAGCCGCTCCTTCGCATCCATCTCCTCCGAATCCATCGGCGAATGTCCTTCAGCTCTTGTTCTTATGTGTGCTGGCTCGTTCGGCGGCCAGAAGCCATTGCAGGGCCGCTGGAGCATCCAGCCCCGT
The DNA here is from genome assembly GCF_001189245.1 of Bradyrhizobium pachyrhizi. Taxonomy (GTDB): domain Bacteria; phylum Pseudomonadota; class Alphaproteobacteria; order Rhizobiales; family Xanthobacteraceae; genus Bradyrhizobium; species Bradyrhizobium pachyrhizi. The sequence goes on from NZ_LFIQ01000105.1 coordinate 95,933, forward strand.
CATCGCCCCACCCTGCCGGACCAGGTCCGTTGTGTGGCGATAGCGATCGATGGTCGCGCGGGTGGTCAGGCTCCTGAGCCCGAGCGACTTCAACTGCGTTTCCGCCAGCTCCATCTCCACCAGCCGCCGGCCGGCGTGGGGAGGATGCGTCCTCAGATACATGTCGATGTGGTCGCGCAATGGACGCTGATCGAAATCGCCGAGCAGTTCGATCAGGTCCTGACGCAAGCCGAGTGCCTCCGCGGCCAGCATCGACTCCACGACCAGCGCATCGAGGCCTTTGGCAAACAGGCTCCGGAGCAGCTTCAGGCTCGATGCATCGCCAACCGCGGAGCCGTCGCGGGCCGATACGGAAAAGCCGAGCGCATTCATCGCCTCCGCGAAGTCCGTTGCCTTCTCCCCTGACGCCAGCAAGGGCGTCCGGATGCCGTGCAGGCTGACGGCGCCCATGATCGCCACATCGACGAACCGCGCACGGTTCGCACCGAGCATTTCGGCGGCCGCAATCACCTGTGGCGGATCGGCGGCGGTCAGGTCGGCAAGGATCGCCTGCTCCCGTAGTACCGGTGCGATTGTTTTGACCACGTCGCGCAGCCCATCGCCGGTGATCGTCAGCAGCACGACGTCGGCCGTGCTCGCCGCGCGCGCGACATCCTCGTCGACGTCGATGCCGAGCTTCTTCGCCGAGGCCGTCGCGCGCGGCGATGCACGCGAGGCAACCTTCAGCTCGACACCGCGATCGAGCAATGCGCTCGCAAAGCTGGTGCCGACCTCACCGAGACCGACGAGTGCAATCGAGGGTGTGCCGGTCATCGTGACGCTTTGACGAGCGGGCATTCGCTTTCATTCAGCGGCCGGAACGCCTGGTCGCCGGGGATCGTATCGATGGTCCGGAAGTAATCCCATGGCTCCTTCGATTCCTTTGGCGACTTGACCTGGAAGATCTGCACCGGATGCGTCATACGTCCATCGGCGCGGACCACGCCATCGCCAAGCAGCGGGTCCTTGACCGGGACCGATTTCAGATATTCGACCACCTTGCGGCCATCGGTGCTGCCGACTTTCTCGACGGCGCCGAGATAGGCCAGCACCGAGGAGTAAACGCCGCCCTGAAGCGCATCGGGGTGAATCCCCTTGTTGCGCTTGGCGAGCTCGGTCGCGAAGGCTCGCGTCGTCTCGTCCTTGGTCCAGTTCATGCTGCCAGCGGCGAGCAGACCCTGCGTAGCGTCAAGGCCCGCCGCGTGTACGACGGCAAGATTGAACTGCGGCGCGACAATCTTGTACTTGTCCGACGTGATCCCGAACTCGCGTGCCTGCTTGATCGCGTTCGAGAGATCGGCTCCGCCGCTGGCCAGCACGATGACGTCCGCACCGGACGACTGCGCCGTAAGAAGATAAGAGCTGAAGTCCGACGTGTTGAGCGGATGACGCACGGAGCCCAGCACGGTACCACCAGCTGCCTTGACGAACTTCGTGACGTTCTCCTCAAGGCTGTGCCCGAACGCATAGTCGACCGTGACGAAGAACCACTTCTTTCCGCCCTGATGCATCACACTCTTGACCAGCGCATTGGCGTTTCCATAGGAGTCCCAGGTCCAGTGGATCGTGTTGGGCGAGCACTTGGAGCCGGTCAGGTCGGTCGCGCCGACGCCAGACGGAACCATCACCCGGTCGAATTCCTTCGTGATCTCGACGGCGCCGAGTGCGACGGCCGAGTTGGCGAAGTCGAATACCGCATCGACGTCGTCGACCTGATACCAGCGACGCAGGATACCAAGGCCGACGTCGGCCTTGTTCTGGTGGTCGGCAAACACGAGTTCGACCGGACGGCCGTTGACCTTGCCGCCAAACTTCTCGATCGCCATCTTGGCTGCCTCGACCGATCCATTTCCGGTCAGATCGGAGAACACCCCGGTCATGTCGGTCAGGACACCGATCTTCACCGTCCCCGATTTGTCTCCGGCCCAGGCACCGGTCGCCAGACAGCAAGCCAGTACACCAAGTACCCTCGCAAGCCCTTTCATTTCAAATTCCTCCTGTTTTCATTATTGGTGAGATCGGTGACCCGATCATCGATGTATTGGAGTTCGCGACGCAGAATCTTCTCTGTCTGGGTGCGCGGTATCGCGAGAACTCGCTCGACGAACCGAGGCAGCATGTATGTCGGCACCTGATCGGCAAGCCGCCCGCGCACGTCGCGCAGATCGAAATCGCAGTCCGTCACGACTACCGCCTTGACCTCTTCGCCCATGATGGGATCCGCAACGCCTACGATCGCGCAATCCCGGACCCCGGGCAGCTTCAGCAAACGGCCCTCGAGCTCCTGCGGCGAGATCATCTCTCCACCACGCCGAATGAGCTCTTTCGTACGTCCATGAAAATATAGATATCCGTCGGAATCGAAGCTGCCGACATCGCCGGTGTGAAACCAGAAGTTCCGGCTCGCCTTCGCTAACTCGTCCGGCTTGTTGTAGTAACCGAGCAGGATTCGGTTCGGTTCGAGCGGCCGAACCACTATCTCGCCGCGCTCGCCGGTCGGGAGCGGATTGTCATCCGGGTCGACGATCTGGACCTGCATGTCCGGCCGCACCCGGCCGTTGGCGCCGAGCTTGTGGTCCCCAGCCGTACTTCCGGATACCCAACCTCCGACCTCGGTCATGCCGTAGAGTTCGTGCACCTTGAAACCGAAGCGGTCCTCGATGGTGCGGGCGAGTTCGGCTGTCGTACCGCCTCCGATCGTAAAGCGCATCATGTGGTCGCGCATCGGTACGGAATAGCGTGCCGCCAGGATCGCGAGTACCGTGCCGACGAACGTGCAACCGGTCGCCTCCACGGCCTTCGCATCCTCGAAGAACGAAGTCGCCGAAAACCGCCGCCGCAGGCCGAGCGATGCGCCCACCGTCAACGCCGACATAACCGCATAGGTCTGTGGATTCGTGTGATATAGCGGCAGATAGACGAAGATGCGGTCCTCCGCGGTCAGTTCGAGGATGCGGGCCGACTGCACTCCAGTCGCCGCGTAACCGCCATGCGCACATATCACGCCCTTCGGACGCCCGGTCGTTCCCGACGTATACAGGATCGTACAGGCATCATGCGGCGCGATGTCGGCGACCTCGCTCTCGGGAAGAGCGGCAAGCTCCAGAAGAAACTTTTCGTCGTCGATCGCGACAACGGGAAGCTCGGCCCGGCCGTCACGAAGATCACCACGCCTCGAGCCCAGCCAATTCTCATCGGCCATGATCAGCCTGGAATCGGATTGCGCCACCAGATAGTCGATGCTGTCGCCCTTCAACTGGTCGTTCAGGCACACGGCAACGGCACCGGCCGCATTGATACCGAACCACGCGACCAGGAACGCGGCGGAGTTCCCCGAGATAAGAGCAACATGATCGCCCTTTCCGATGCTGCGCCCTTGCAGCAGTCGCGCGCATCTGAGCGATAGCGAATGGATTTCCGCAAACGAATACGATCGCTCCGCAGTGACCACAAACGGCTTTTGTGGCGTGACTGATGCCCAGTGTGCCAGGCGTTCCAGGATCATAGCTCGGCCGCGTAGCTGACGACACACTTGGCCAAGGCGTTCTTCAGCACTTCGGAGGAGCCGCCGCCTATCTCATAGGTCTTGGCATCGCGCATGAAGCGGCCGAACGGCGCGTTCACCATCGTGCCGTAGGCGCCGCAGATCTGGACGCAGCGCGCCGCGACCTCGGTTGCTACCTCCGAAGCGAACAGCTTCGCGGCACTGGCCCGACGGATGACGTCGTCATGGTTGTCCAGCGCCCGCGCCGCCTCGTAAACCAACAGGCGCGCGGCATCGATCTTCGCCAGCATGTCCGCGAAGTACCATTGGATACCCTGAAAATTGACAACCTTCTGGTCGAACGCGGTGCGATCGCGCGCGAACACAAGGGCTGCGTCAAACGCGGCCCTTGCAATACCGACCGAAATGCCCGCGGCAAGTGTGCGCGAATAGTCGAGCGTCGTCACCGCCTGCCGGACGCCTTTGCCCTCCTGCCCGACCAGGTGATCCAGCGGAAGCCGCACGTCCTGCAGCCGAACGTTGACATGCGGGCCGTTGCGCAGACCGAAGGTTGCGGAGTTCTCTCCGACATATGTAGAGACCCCGGCGCATTCGCGCGGGACGACAAAGACTGATACGCCGATATCTGTCTGTGCAAGGATCACAAACACTTCGGCGCGTGAGCCGGACGTGATAAACGACTTCTCGCCGTTCAGAACCCAGGCGTCGCCGTCCCTGTGCGCCTTGGTATCGAGCCTGCGAATATCGCTGCCATGCGAGGCTTCAGTCAGGGCGTAGGAAGCGATCAGCCCCTCCGCGAATTGCGGCAGATAGCGCTGTTTGAGGCTCTCCGAGCCGAACGTGTTTAGCATCGTCTGCGCCTGGAAGATCGTGATCAGACAGATCGCGACGGCGGCGCTTCCGCAGCCGATCTCCTCGCAGGCGGCTACGCTATGGGCGTAGCCCAGCTCGCGGCCGCCGAATTTCTTTGGCAGCGAGATCGCGTTGCAGCCAAGCTTTGCAAGATCGCGAACGATCTCGGCTGGGTACAGGTCCTTGGCGTCGATCTCATTGGCCAGCGGCACGATGCGGTGCTTCACGAACCGCCGCACCTCGTCCACGAACCCGACCTCGACCGCCGGCTGCCACATGGTGTTCGGCAAGCCTTCCATCGCGTTTCCTTCGCATTTGTTTTCGCCGAGAGAACAACGCAGATTGTCTTGATCGTCAATAAGATATTTAATATCATATATATGATTAAATGGAGGAAACATGCCACGATCACGATCCGGCAAGTCCTTGGGAATCAGTGTGAAGTCGTCACTGCGCACGTTGCAGATTCTGGAGTACATCGATTCCAGACAGCGGGCCGTGACCATCGCGGAACTGTCGGCAAGTCTCGCATTTCCCCAGTCGAGCACGTCGACGATCGTACAGAGCATGATCAATGCCGGTTATCTCGTCGTTGATCATGATAGTCGGGGAATCCTTCCCAGCAGCCGGGTGGCGGCGTTGGGCAACTGGGTCGAGCCGAGCGTCTCGCGCGCGGACGTTAGATCGCTGATGGTCGCGGTTGGTGAACGCACCAGCCAGACGATCCTGCTCGGCGTCCCGTCTGATCTGTGTGTGCGCTACATCGACGTGATTCCCGGTCGTCACGCGATGCGCCTCGACATCCCGGTGGGATCGCGGCTGCCACTGATGGAAGCCGGCATGGGGCGACTGCTGCTCTCGGAGATGCCAGACCAGACGGTCGAGGAGCTTTGGCAACAGACGAAACGACGCGTCAAGGACGAAGGAGCACAAGGCATCCGCCCCTCCGACGTTTCCAATCTATGGAATGCGAATCCATTCGTCTCGCCGCTTCCCGAAATTATGGAAGAGCTGAAGCAAATCCGACGGACCGGGTTTGCGATTTCGCTGGGGCGGATCTCGCTCGGCGCCGGCATTGTCTGCGTTGCGATGCCGCGCGGACCGCTTGAGCAACCTATCGGACTTGGAATCGGCGGTCTGTCCGAACTGATTTCACGCGACGCCCAGCAGATATTGTCTGTAGTGCGCGATGCGGCCAGCGAATCGGGGATCGCCTTGAAAATGCGCAGCGGGACGACGCGGACATCTGAACAAGAGAAGACCAGGCGTCTGCGAAAATAGCAGGATCAGTCGTCGTACAATGCCCACACGAAGAACCAAAATCTCCGCAGACAGTCAAATCACGGAAGCCACGAGCTATGGCCCTCCCGCAGCGGGCTCGGTCAAGTCGGCGGGACGCGTGCTTCGGATTCTTGAGTTCTTCGACGAAATTCAGCGCGACGCGCGGGTTGCCGAAGTGGCCGAACGCCTTGCGTTTCCGCAATCATCGACCTCCATCCTCCTCAACTGCCTGGTCGAGCTAGGTTACATGGACTATTTGCCGGAGAGCCGCAGCTTCCTGCCCTCACCGCGTGTCACCCTGCTCGGGACCTGGCTGGACAAGGGCCCGGTCAGAAACGGCAGCCTGATCAGGATGCTTGAAGAGCTGTCCCACAAGACCGGCGACACGGTGATCATCGCCGCGCGCAACGGCATCTTCGCGCAGTATATCCACGTGCTGCAGGCGAGGTCCGCGATGCGCTTCCACGTTCCGCCGGGATCCCGGCGGCTGGTGGTCTGGTCGGCGACCGGCTTTTCGCTGCTGACTGCATGTAACGACAGAGAGATCCGCGGCCTCTGCACGCGCACGAACGCGGAAGCAGCGCTCGGCATTCCGCGTATCGACACCAATCAGGTGGTCGAGAATGTCGGTCGCACGCGGCGTGATGGCTACTTCTTCTCGGCAGGACTGGTGACGCCGGGCGCAGGGTCGATTGCCATTCCCCTGCCCGAAGGCATCGACGGATGGAACAGAGCGCTCGCCGTTGCAGTGTCAGGTCCTCTGCAGGACATGACACGACGTCGAGCCGAGATCGTCGCACTGCTCAATGATGTCGTGCAGCGCTATCTCCGGCCAGCTCCGTCGGCCTAGGCGCGGCGCCGACAGCTTCCTGCCGGTCGACCAGCAGCGGCCAGAAGCCTTCTCCGCCGCGCGCGCAGATTACCCGGCCAATTTTTTCCTGCCACCACGGTTCGGCGCCCCATTCGTCGCGCCATGACCACAACCGGCGAGTGGCATAATGCAGCGGGTGCTCCTGCGTAAATCCCATGGCGCCGTGCACCTGATGGCATATGGCGGCAACCTGTCCGGCGGCCTCGCCGCAACGGGACTTTGCGATCGCCACGGCAAACGCATTGTCGCCGAGCAGCGGTACCTCGGAGAGCGCGTCGCCGCCGCGGACGCTGCCGCGAAATGCCCGGCAGCAATCGCCAACATGTGCTGAACGGCCTGGAACTTGCTGATCGGACGGCCAAACTGGACACGTTCATTGGCATAGGCCAAAGCATAGTCCATGCAGCGCTCCATCCCTCCGATCATTTGTTGCACCCGGATGGCCGCGCCGAATGGCATCAAACCCTCTGCGGCGAGGCAGGAGGATGCCGGCGACACGTCGTTCGATGAAAGGTGCAAGCCGTCGAAGTCGATGTCTTCGCGTGGCTCGCAAGCGACGTTCCGTCGCGCCTTGGTCGAGTTGATCTTTGCGGTGGGCACGCGGCAGAGGAACGCCTTTCCGGATGCGTCGCGAGCGAATACCAGCGCGTGCAACGCCTGCTTGCCCCATGGAACGTGGCGCGCGGTGCCATGGAGTGTCGCGCCCCTGGCGCCCGCTACGAGCGTGATGCGATCCAGCGGATTGACCGGCGCAAGCGTCACGGCTCCTTTGATGACCTCCCCGCCGGCATCCGTCCACAGAGCATTGGCCATGATGGTTTCCGCGAGCGGCAGCGGCACCGAATGAAATGCGGACCTACGGATCAGGCTCGCAGCCACGCTCGAAGCCAGTCCGCCCCCGCCCTTCGCATCCGGCACGAGGGCGAGTGGCAGGCCGGCATCGTCCAGAGCGCCCCACAGCGACCCCGGCCAATGACCTGCATCGGCCTCCAGCAGGATCTGCTTGTCGATATGTTGCTGAAACAGGCGGTCTGCCTGCTCGAGTACGATAGCTGACATGTCTTCCATGACGCGCTCCTTCTCACCGCAATCCGAGACTGCGGGCAATCATCCCGCGCAGGATTTCCGGCGTTCCCCCCCGAATGGTGAAGGACGGGGCGTGTAGCAGCACGTGCGCCAGTCCTTGCGAGTATTCGTCCTCATCGTCGAGGCTCGCCTCCATCGGCAGGAGCTTCCGCACGATCTCCGGGACCTCGCGTTCGAATGCCGTGCCGACGTCCTTGACAAGCGCGGCTTCCGTGACCGGGCTCCCGCCCTGCTCCAGAAGCCCGGCGATCGAGGACGACATTCGCCGCAGCGTAGCGAAGTGAACCGCCAGCCGACCGATCTCGACGGCCTGGCGTTCATTCGGTTCGTGTCCCACCTTGTTGATCAGTTCGACGAGCAGGCGGATATCGGACATGAAGCGGTCCGGACCGGCCCGTTCGAACGCCAACTCGCCGGTGACACGCGTCCAGCCTTCACCCGGCTTACCGATCATCATGTCGTCCGGAACGAAGCAGTCCTTGAAGAAAACCTCGTTGAACTCGTGTCCGCCCGACAGGTTCATGATCGGCCTGATCTCGATACCCTTCGACGTCGTATCCACGATGAACTGGGACAAGCCGGCATGGCGATCCTGGCCGGTTGGCTCGGTGCGGACCAGCACAATCAGGTAGTGGACGCGGTGTGCGTTCGATGTCCAGATCTTGGCGCCGTTGATTACCCAGCCGTCTTCGACCCGATCTGCCCTGGTTCGAGCGGCCGCGAGGTCCGAGCCGGAGTCGGGCTCGCTCATGCCAATGCCGAAATAGCACTCGCCCGACGCGATTCTGGGCAGGATCAATTCCTTCGCACGTTCGCTGCCATGCTTGAGGATCTGAGGACCCGACTGCCGATCGGCGATCCAGTGTGCTCCGCCTGGTGCCCCGGCTGCCAGCATCTCCTCGGCGACGACGAAACGCTCGAGGTTGGAATACTCGCCGCCGCCATATTGCCTCGGCCAGGTCATGCCGATGAAGCCCGCCTTCGCTGCGCGCCGGCTGAATTCCGGATCGAATGTGGACCACGACGTCCGGTGTGCGGCATAGCGTCGATTGGCCCGTTCATCCTCAAGGAACACGCGAACCTTGCGCCGCATCGCATCGGCTTCCGGCGGAAGCGTCAGGGATTCGAACCGAAATGCGCGCAATTGAACCTCCTTCAGATTATCTCGCTTAGCGCAACGCGCCTGGCGTCTCACTTGCTCCTGACGCTGTTGGCGGACGCCTGCGCAGCGTCCATTCGGATCTCTGCCAGGATCTCGGCCGTATGCTCGCCCAGGCGAGGCGCATGCCGGCGAAGGCGGAACGGTGCTGAGCTAAAGGACACCGGTGCCCGGATCGATTTGTACGCGCCTTCCGACGGATGTTCGGCGCGCGCGAACATTCCGACGGCCCTCATGTGCTCGTCATCGGGCAAGTCGGCGAGGCCGAGCACAGGCATGCAGGGAATGCTGACGTCATCGCAAAACGCAACCCATGCGGCGGTGGAGCGCCTGGGAGCCTCTTGTTCGATAATCTCGTAAAGCGTCTCCAGATGAGACGCCCGCTCGACCAGCGGGAAGAAACGGACGTCCGATTTCAGCTCGGGACGCCCGATAAAATCGAAGAAATCGCGCCAGTTCCGATCCGAGTAGGGAAGGATGCACATGTAACCGTCGCCGGTCCGAAACGGCTTCCGCCGCGGGCTGACGACACGGCTATAGCCGGGACTTCCAAGCGAGGGCTCGAAGGCAAAGCCGAGCAGATGCTCGATATAGGCGAATTCCGCCGTGGTCTCGAACATCGGCACCTCGATGGCCTGGCCGCCGCCGCCGCGCTCACGCTGGAACAAGGCCGCCATCACCGAATAGGCGACTGCCTGCCCCGATAGCTTGTCGCACAGCACGGTCGGCATGAATGCCGGCTCGCCTCGCGCGGCAAGGTGCAGCGCGGCAAGGCCGGAGCCCGCCTGGATGATGTCGTCATAAGCGGCCTTGTCGCGATAAGGTCCCTTCTCGCTGAAACCGTAAGCGCCGCAATAAATGATATCCGGCTTGATCACACGAACCGCCTGATAGCCAAGTCCGAGCTTATCGATCGCCCTGGGACGGAGCGAGTGCACGAAGACATCGGCCGTCGCAATCAGCTTGTGCAGTGCAGCCATTCCCGATGGCTGCTTCAAGTCAAGCACGACGCTACGCTTGTTGCGGTTGAGATGGAGAAAGCCGCCGGCCATGCCCTCGCTGCGATTGGGACGGTAGGTGCGAAAGGAATCGCCTTCCTCGCTCTCGATCTTGATCACGTCCGCACCGAGATCGGCCATGATGTGGGTCGCAAACGGCCCCATGATCACATTGGTCAGGTCGATGACGCGGATTCCGCCCAACGGGCCATCTGCAGGGGTCGTGTCCATCCCGAAACTCTCTCATTCAGTTGGCCGCGTCTACCGGCACGCCACGCGGGATGTCCAACTTCTACGTGATCGCAGAACGATCAATACGCTTCGGCGTGATCCAGGCATTTATCACATATGCGATTGATTATGACCGTTCGTTCACTTGCTGGCCGGGCCGCGATCAAACATAGTTTTGCTCAACGACAATAAACGACCGGGAGCGAACGATGATGCCGACGAGCCGCCGCGGATTTGCGCATGCAATTGTAGGGGCCATTGCACTGGCGGGCCTTGCAAAGACCGCCCCGGCCTCCGCCGCCGAGAAATGGGATCTCTACATCTACAATCCCGTGGCGACGGTTGCAGCGGCCAAGGGCATGAACGCCATCATCGAGCAGATCGAGAAGGATACCGCCGGCGAGCTGACGATCCGGCTGCACCTCGGCGGATCGCTTCCGATCAACACCACGACCATCACCCAGGCGGTCAGCGACGACGTCGTGCAGATGGGCGACGACGGATACTTTCTCGGCAACGTGCCGATTGGCGGCGTCCTGCGATTGCCGCTGCTGATCCGCTCGCTTGATGAATACAGGAAAGCCGCCGACATCATGGCGCCGTACCTGGAAAAGGCCTTCGAGAAAAAAGGCGTGCTGGTGCTCGGGCAGTACCTTTATCCTTACCAGGTCGCATTCTCGAGCAAGAAGCTGATCTCGCTCGCAGACATCAAAGGGCAGAAGATCCGCGTGACCTCGCCCGAGCAGGGCGAATTCATCAAGCGGCTCGGCGGCGTGCCGGTCACGCTTGGCGCGCCGGAAGTCCCCTCGGCGCTGGATCGCAGCATCGTCGACGGCGTGCTCACCGCCAACACCGGCGGCGGAAACACCTGGAAGGACCTGCTGAAATTCAACTATCGGCTGGGCATCAACTACTTCAATTCCGTCATCATCGTGAACAAGGATCGCTTCAACAAGCTGTCACCGGAGATCCAGGCCAAGGTCCGCAAGGCGATCACAGACAACATGCCGCTGATCACCAAGGCCATGGCGGACGAGGAAGACGGTCTCAGCAAGAAGTTTGCCGAGGGCGGGATGACCGTCACGCCGGAACAGCCCGGCGATATTGACGCCGGCACCAAGGTGATCTCGGCATTCTGGGATGAATGGGCAAAGTCGAAGGGCCCGGATGCCGCGGCAGCGCTCAAACAGGTTCGTGCGGCTCTCGGCCGGTAATCAATCATGGCCGGCGGCATCGAGATCAAGGACGTGGCGCCTGACGGCGCCGTCCACTTCATCGACAACGTGTCATCGGGCCCGGGCCCGGTCGAGAATGCGTCCGAGGCGATCTGCGCCCTGTTTCTGGTTGCCATGATCATCCTGATCGGAGCGGAAGCGATCGCGCGCAACGTATTTTCGACATCGCTTCAGATAACCGATGAGATCGGCGGGTATCTTCTAGTCGCGACCACCTTCCTCAGCATGTCGGTTGCCGAAGCGCATGGCGCGTTTCACCGGGTTGAGCTGATCCAGGCCCGGCTTGGACAGTCCGCACGGATCGTTTCGCAGATCATCTTTGACCTGATGTCGCTGATCGCCACCGCTTTCGTCACCTGGCAACTGGGGCGCCTCGTGATGAACTCCTGGCGCTCCGAGGACGTGGCTCCCACGCCGCTGCAAACGCCGCTGTGGTTGCCGCAGACCACGATGGCGCTCGGCATGCTGCTCCTGTGCTTCGCCCTGGTCCGCACCATTCTCGTGAAAATCCGCCACCTTCAAGGGAGCACGCAGCGATGACTCCCGGCGTCGAACTGATCCTTGTCCTTGCGATTTTCGTCGGCCTGCTTTGCGTTGGCATGACGATCCCGTTCGCAATCACCGTACCTTCCGTCATTTATCTGCTGCTGCACGCCGGTTTGCCCGGGCTGAAAGGCATCGGCCTCGTCAGCTGGGGCAGCATGAACAGCTTTACGCTGAGCGCCATCCCGCTGTTCATCCTGATGGCCGAGATCCTGCAGGAGAGCCGGTTGAGCCTGCGGGTCTATCACGGCCTGTCGAAGCTGGTCTCGTGGATTCCTGGGGGCTTGCTGCAAACCAACATCGCGGGATGTGCGATCTTTGCCGCCATCAGCGGCTCAAGTGTCGTCACGGCTGCATCGATCGGACGCGTCGCGCTGCCGGAACTTCGGAAGCGCAAATACAGCCCCCGCTTATCTGCCGGCTCTCTGGCCGCAGGGGGCACGCTCGGCATCCTGATCCCGCCGAGTATTGCCATGATCGTCTATGGCACCTTCACGGAGACCTCGGTCGCCAAGCTGTTCATGGCCGGCGTCATGCCGGGCCTGCTGCTGACCGCGATGTTCATGACTTACATTGCCCTGCACGCCTGGTTCAAGCCGGGGATCGCACCCGCTGAAACCGGCGCCCGATCGGTCCGCGAACTGCTGTCGGCCTTGCTCGACGTCATTCCGTTCATGGTGCTGATCGGCGGCACGATCGGGAGCATCTATTCCGGCTTGGTCACGCCGACTGAAGCCGCTGCCGTCGGCTGTGTGCTGGCGATGATCATCGCGATGTTCTGGGGTGACTTCAGCGTCGCAATTCTCTGGCGCGCATTACAGACCACCGTGCGCGTGTGCGGCAACATCCTGTTCATCGTCTATGCCGCCTTCCTGTTCTCTTACGCCATCAGCTATGCCGGCGTCGGCGAGCAGATCACCCAGTTCCTGGTCGATCTGAAGCTCTCGAAGCTCGAATTCTTCTTCGCTCTGTTCGTGCTCTATACGGTGCTGGGCTGCCTGGTCGAAAGTCTCGGCATGATCGTGGTGACGGTGCCCCTTCTCTATCCCGTTCTGGTCCAATACGGCATCGACCCGATCTGGTTCGGCGTCATCCTCGTGCTCTTCATCGAGATGGGCCAGATCTCGCCTCCCATCGGCATCAACCTTTTCGTGATCCAGAGCATCTGGACCGGCAAGCTGAGCGACGTCGTCACGGGCACGATTCCGTTCCATTTGATCATGTTCGTGCTGCTCGGTCTGCTGGTGATCTTCCCTGAAATCGCGATGTGGCTGCCTTCGCAGGCCGCTGTTGTCCCTTGACGAGATGAATAGATGTACGCAGCACCGGAAGTAATCCAGACCGAAGTCTTCGCCTGCCTACCGGACAAGTTTCGTCGCAAGGACCCTGACAACGCCTGGGCAGTCGTGAACCGCCGGGGACTTCCGACTGATTCCTTCATCGAGGGACCGTCTTTCGATCGCAACGGCAATCTCTATATCGTCGACATTCCGTATGGCCGGGTCTTCCGCATTTCCCCGGCCGGCGAGTTCACGCTGGTCGCAGAATATGACGGCGAGCCGAACGGCTTGAAGATCGCACGCGATGGTCGGATATTCATCACGGACTATCGCCACGGGCTCATGATGCTCGAGCCGGATAGCGGCAAAGTCACCAACGTGCTGGACCGGCGCTGGTCGGAGCGCTTCAAGGGCGTCAACGACCTGGTGTTTTCCAGCAATGGCGACATCTATTTTACGGACCAGGGGCAGACCGGCATGCACGACCCGACCGGTCGCGTCTATCGTCTGCGCGTCGACGGAACGCTCGACTTGATCGTCGGCAACGTGCCGAGCCCGAATGGGTTGGTGCTCAATGGCAGCGAACACATCTTGTATGTCGCCGCAACGCGCGGCAATGCGATCTGGCGGATACCGCTGATGCCGGACGGCACGGCATCGAAGGTCGGCATATTCCTCCAGTTGTCCGGAAGCCTGGGCGGCCCCGACGGCCTGGCGATGGACGAGCAAGACAATCTTGCCATCGCTCACGCCGGCCTCGGCACCGCTTGGATATTCAGTCGCCTGGGCGAGCCACTCTATCGAATCCGCTCCTGCAAGGGCCTCGCCACGACCAATGTGGCCTATGGTGGTCCCGACAACAAAAACCTCTACATCACGGAGTCGGAAACCGGCTCCATTCTGGTCGCGCGCCTGCCCGTTGCGGGACGGCTGATGGCCTCGCATCGTTAGCCGCTCAATGAGGATGGCAGCGTATTGAGGTCACCTCGCGCTTTGGCGTCCCATCACCGACTTTGATGCACAGATATCATCGAGTGGCGGACGGCGCCTGTGTCAATCCGTTGTCGATTGAAAACGCCGGGCGGCACGTCCTCGGACCAGCCAGTTGCTTGCTCAGGGGCATTCGATCCGTTGCCATGGCCATCGACAGCGTAGTTCGTCGGGCTGCCGCTGAAATCGAACACGGCGGTGAAGCGCAGGATGCTCAATGGCACGGTCGGATCGGCGCCGTATTCACTCGTCTTGGCGATCGTTCGGGATCGGCACGAGCATTGCGGATGAGCAGCAGTCGATCCCCCCAACAATGCAACCAGGCTGCCCCTGAACTTCCAATCGCTCATGATGAATGGCGGCGATCTCGACCCCGCTCATCGATCTGCCCTGCTCGATCAACTGCGCGAGGTCAGACCGTATTTCGACTTCCGAGCCGGATAGGAAATCGAGCCGAAACCACGTCATTTTCCATGACACCGAAACGAGCTTTGAGGCCGCTGCCTGTATTGGCCGACTATAGATTTTTGTTGATCTCCTGATGCACACATCGTGCACACGACGCCCTCTAGTCGATTGAAACACGTGAACTCTCACTCCAATCCATCACCACCCAGCTCGGGCAAGCTCCGCCAAACAGCTCAAATTGGTGGAGGTTCAGGGAGAGCCGGTTTCCGCCGATGGCAAGCTGATGATGCGCGGCGCGCCGACCTCCCGGGGCAGTGGCGCGCCGAGCACAAGCGACAGCTGATGCGAGGCGTCGGTAAGCCGGGCCGCCAACGCCCCGAGATCGGCGCGACGTATGCGTTCGACGGGGCCGCTGACCGTCATGGCCCCCACCAGTGCTCTGTCGTGGCCGAAGACAGCGGTGGAGAGAGAGGCCGTCACGGCGTCGTAAATTCCGGAGCTGACGAAAATTTGCACGCCGTCATCTACCCGGTCCGCCCAACGGGCCATCCTCAGCACTTGTCCTGTCGAGGTCAAATCAAGCGGCGCGAGATTTGTGAGCCGCGCGACGTCGCGTACTAGTTGCGGCGAATCCACCCGAAACAGGCAGAGCCGGCTGTCGCGTTCGCGCACGTGAAACGCGCTGCTCTCCAACGTCTGCTGGCTTAGCCGCTGAAGCACCGGCAGCACATGCTGTTCGAGATTGAAATTGGCCCGATAGGTGGTGCCGAGCTGGAAAGTCTTCGCACCAAGTGCGTAGCGGCCGTCGCTGAGGCGGACGACGTAGCCGGCTTCGTCCAATGATACCAGCGAACGCATCACCGTTGGTTTCGCCAAACCCGTGATCTTGGCGATGTCGGCCAGGCTGCGCGAGCCGGCTCCAGCGAAGGTATCCAGGATCGCCAGTGCGCGTTGCACGGTGGCGACCCCCTGCGTCTTCGGCATCGAAATCCCCTGTTCCGCCGATTCTGGGTTGACCTCGGCGCATCACCATTACACTATGCGTAACGGCGTTCCATTTTCAATGGGGGTTCGGTATGGCCGTAGGGTTCAGGATCCATTCCCGCAAGCGCGCTGTCGCGGACGAATGGATCAAGCGGGCTCGCGCCCTTCCGGTCGCCAATATTAGTGATGTGATGTCACGTATGGCCTCGGGCGGCGCGACGCTGCGGCCGATGCATGCGGCCGGTGGCATGGCTGGTCCCGCTCTGACCGTGAAGACCCGCCCCGGCGACAATCTGATGGTTCACAAGGCGCTCGACATGGCAGTTGCCGGCGACGTCATCGTGGTCGATGCGGCTGGCGACCTCAGCAACGCAATCTTCGGAGAGATGATGCTCGCGCAGGCGGCCCGGCGCGGCGTCGCCGGCATCGTCATCCATGGCGCGATCCGCGATGCGGCTGCGATCCGGGCGAACCCGCTGCCCGTATTCGCAGCGGGTGTCACCCATCGCGGTCCGTACAAGGACGGTCCGGGCGAGATCAACGGGCCGATCGCGATCGGCGGCATGGTCATACAACCCGGCGATTTGGTGTTGGGCGACGACGACGGCGTCCTCGCGGTCGCCGTCGACGATTG
The DNA here is from genome assembly GCF_001189245.1 of Bradyrhizobium pachyrhizi. Taxonomy (GTDB): domain Bacteria; phylum Pseudomonadota; class Alphaproteobacteria; order Rhizobiales; family Xanthobacteraceae; genus Bradyrhizobium; species Bradyrhizobium pachyrhizi. Next base: position 112,029 of record NZ_LFIQ01000105.1, read on the forward strand.
CCGGGCGGTGATCGAGGCCGCCGAAACCAAGCAGGCTGCCGAGACCAAGCAGATGGCGGCGATCGAAGCCGGTACGCTCGATCGCAGCTGGGTCGACGCCTCGCTCCGCCGTCTCGGCTGCGAGATGCCTGAGGTTTAACGATGGCCGGGCGTACAATCTCCGAGAAGATCCTCGCTCGGAAATCCGGGCAGGATGCGCAGGCCGGGGACCTCGTGGTCTGCGAGGTCGATTGCGCGCTCGGTACCGACGGTTCAGTCCCGATGGCGCTCGATTATTTCAAGGCGATGGGCGGGAAGAACGTGCACGATTCTGCGCGATTGGTCTTTGCGCTCGACCATTACGTGCCGCCCGCGAGCCCGCAAACGATCGAACTGCATCGCGTGATGCAAGACTTCGCCAAACGCTTCGGCGTCACCCTGCATGAGGCCGGCGAAGGAATCGGCCACCAGCTCATCGTCGAGACCGGCCGCGCGCTGCCGGGCAGCCTGGTCGTTGGAGCCGACAGCCACGCCGTGACATACGGGGCGCTGAATTGTTTTGCGACCGGGATCGGCTCGTCCGACCTTGCCGCAATCATGCTGTGCGGCCGGATGTGGTTGCGCGTCCCGGACTCGATCCGCGTCGTTCTGACCGGAGAACTGCCGAGCGGCGTCTATGCGAAGGATATCGCGCTGGCGCTCGCGGGCCGACTCGGCGCCGACGGTGCGGCCTATCAGGCGCTCGAATTCGCGGGGCCCGGCCTCGCCACGCTCACGCTGGAGGACCGCCTCGTCCTGAGCAATCTTGCCGTCGAGATGGGGGCGAAGACCGGCATCTTCCCGGCCGATGAAGAGACCGTCGCGTATCTGGAAGGTCGCACCAGCCAAGCCTTCGAACCGATCGCACCGGATCCGGATGCCAGCTACAGCCGGACCGTGGAGATCGCGCTCGACGCACTCCCGCCGCAGATCGCATTGCCGCATCTGGTGGATCAGGTCGTGCCACTCGAGAATGCGGCCGGCACGCCGGTGCAGATGGTCTATCTCGGCACCTGCACGGGCGGCAGGCTACGCGATTTCCATCAGGCCCGTGCCGTGCTCGAGGCGGGTGGAGGCGTCGCGCCCGGCGTCCAGCTCGTGGTCACGCCGGCATCGCGCGAGGTCCGCGACGCCATGGCGGCCGACGGCACGCTCGACGCCCTGGTCGGCTTCGGCGCGACGGTGGTCGAGCCGGGTTGCGGCTCCTGCTGCGGGACCTGCGGGGTGATCCCGGCAGACGGAGTTTCAGTGATCTCGACGGCCAACCGCAACTTCAAGGGTCGCATGGGTAACGCCAAGGCATCGATCTACCTCGCCTCCCCGGCTGCCTGCGCAGCCACGGCAACACGCGGCGCGGTGACTGATCCCCGCGAGGTGTCGCGATGACAGCTCTACGGGGACGCGCGCGACTGGTTGGCGACGACGTCAACACTGACTCGATCATCAGCTCGACCCGCAAGCGAGAGAGCCTCGATCCCGCTGTTCTGAAGCAATTCCTGTTCGAGCATGTCGACCCTGCCTTCGCAGCCTCTGTACAGCCCGGAGACATCCTGGTGGCGGGCAAGAATTTCGGTTGCGGTTCGGCCATGGAGGTCGCCGTCACGACAGTGCTCGGCGCCGGCATTCCGGCGGTGCTGGCTCGAGGATTCTCGCGGACCTACTACCGCAACGCCATCAACAACGGCCTGCTGCCGCTCGTCTGCGATACCGCCGGGATTAGTGAGGGCGACATCCTGATCTACGACGGCACCGGCGCGATCCGCAACGAACGTAGTGGCGAGACGCTCAGCCCGGATCCTCTGCCACCGATCATGCTGGCGATCCTGCGCGCGGGTGGCCTCGTTCCCTACATGCGTCAGAACGGTGACTTCAAGCTATGACGGCCACAGAGACTTCCTCCGCCATCGCCTCGACAGGTTACCGTCTTCGGCTTCCCGGTCCAACCGAGGTGCCCGAGCGGGTGCGGCAGGCGATGGCCCGGACAATGGTCAACCATCGCGGTCCCGAATGCCGGGCCGCGATCGGCGAGGCGGAGAAGATGATCCGTCCGATCCTGGGGACGACAAACCATGTCCTGTTCTTTGCGAGTTCCGGAACAGGCGTCATGGAGGCCGCGCTCGTCAACGTGGCGGGGCCCGGCAGCCGGATCCTTGTGATCGAGCATGGTCAGTTCGGCGAGCGTTTCACCGCCATCGCCAAGGCCATGAACATCACGGTCGACACGGTCGCGATCGAATGGGGCCAGGCGATCGATATCGCCGCGGTGGAGGCCCGGTTGCGCGAGCACACCTATTGCGCCGTCGTCGCCGTGCACAATGAGAGCTCAACCGGGATCGTGGCCGATCTCGCCGCGCTCGGCGCGCTCGTGCGCGACCGGCCAACGCTGCTGATCGCAGATTCTGTCAGCGGTCTTGGCGGCATCGAGATGCGGCAGGACGAATGGGGCGTCGATATCGTGGTCTCAGCCTCGCAAAAGGCCTTGATGTGCCCGCCCGGCCTCGCACTTGCCAGCGTGAGCGCCAAGGCATGGCGCGTGATCGGGCAGGACAAGCAGCGATCGACCTTCTATTGGGATTTCCGTCGCGCGCTGAAATCCGCAGAGCAGAACGAGACCGCATTCACGGCGCCGGTGAGCCTTATTTATGGTCTGCGAGAGGCTTTGACGATGATGCATGAGGAAGGCTTCGCCAATGTGCTCGTGCGCCACAAGAAGCTCTCAGCCGCGCTGCGCGCCGGCGGCGCGGCGCTCGGATTAGCAGATTTTTGCCGCGATGAGCCGCGCTCGAGCACGGTCGTGGTCTTCAAGGTCCCAGACGGGCTCGAAGGCGGAGCCATCGTCCGGCAGCTCTACCAGGATCACCGCACGGTGATCGCAGGCGCCCGCAACCGTCTCTCTGGCCGTGTCATCCGGTTTGGCACGATGGGGGCTTTGAGCACGGCGACGATTCTGACCGACCTTCTGCATCTTGAAGACTCACTCACGAAGCTCGGCTTGCCGATTGAACCAGGCGCCGGGCTCAAGGCGGCCACCGTGTACCTCGCTGCCACCACATGAGCGACGACTGAACCGATAAAGGCGAACCATGATGAGATGTCCTGCCTCCGTCCTCGCCCGAGTCGTGGCGCTCGCGGTATCGCTGTTCGCGGCCGGGCTGGCCGCGGCCCAGCAGAGCGTCGTGCTCTATTCGGCCAACGACGACACCGTGAACAAGCTTGTCGCCGAAGGCTTCGCCAAGGCGACCGGGATCAAAGTCGACGTGGTCTCGACCGGATCGGGTGTCCTTGTACGCCGTGTCGCCTCCGAGTCCGCCAATCCGCAGGGTGACGTGATCTGGGGTGTCAATGCGACGCTGCTGCGGCTGGCGAGTCCACATCTTCAGGCTTACCCGGCCACGGGCCGCGAAGCCGTGCCGGCCCAATTCCGCGATCCAAACGACCTTTGGCTGGGCACCAACATCCAGGTCGTTGTAATCGGGCAGAATACCAAGGCGATCGACAAGGCCAGCGGGCCCAAATCCTGGGCCGACCTCCTCGATCCGAAATGGAAGGGCAAGCTCGCTTTTACCGACCCGGCCAATTCCGGTTTCTCATATGCCGCCGCGACCACACTTCTGTCGCTGTGGGGCGCGGATAACGCCGCCTGGACGAGGATGGACGGGCTGCTCGCCAATGCGAAGGTGCTCAACCGCTCGACCCAGGTGTTCGACGGGATCGGTAGCGGCGAATATCCACTTGGCATCACCCTCGAATATGCCGGCTTCCTGTGGGCCCATAATGGCGCGCCAGTGAGCGTCACCTATCCGGCCGAGGGCACATATGCGGGCGTCGAGGGCGCGGCCGTCCTGAAAGGCGGACCCAACCCCGAGCCCGCCAAGCGGCTGGTCGACTACCTGGCCAGCAAAGAAGTTCAGGAGATGTTGCTTAAGGCGACCTTCCGGCGACCTGCCCGTCAAGATATCGAGCTCGAGGCAGTCGCACCCGGGATGCTGCCGTTCCGGGCGATCAAGGTGCTGCCTTATGACGATGCCAAATGGGAAGCAGCCCGGCGCGACACCCTCGCGCGGCTGAAGACCACGATCCAGAACACGCGCTGATCCCATGACCAGGATCCGGATTGAAGGCCTGACCCGCACCTTCGGCGCGGTGCGGGCCGTCGACAACATTTCGCTCGACATCAGGCACGGCGAGCTGTTCACGCTGCTCGGGCCTTCGGGCTGCGGGAAGACGACGCTGCTGCGCATGATCGCCGGCTTCGTCGATGTCGAATCCGGATCCATTTCCTTCGACGACCGGCGCATCGATGCCCTGCCCGCGCATCGCCGCGACAGCGGCATGGTGTTTCAGAACTACGCGATCTTCCCGAACCACACCGTCGCCGAAAACGTGGCCTACGGGCTGAAGGCCAGGAAGGTCCCGGCTGCCGAGATTGCATCGCGTGTCGACAAAGCGCTCGAGCGGGTGCGCCTAGCAGGTTACGGTCCACGCTCGCCACACCAGCTTTCCGGTGGCCAGCTGCAACGCGTGGCGATCGCCCGCGCGCTCGTGATCGAACCTGCTGTGCTCCTGTTCGATGAGCCTCTTTCCAATCTCGACGCGCAACTGCGCACCGAAATGAGAATCGAGGTCCGACAGCTCCAGCAGGCGCTCGGCCTCACTGCGATCTACGTGACGCACGATCAGGAGGAGGCGCTCGCCATCTCGGACCGCATCGCCGTCTTGCGTCGCGGCAAGATCGAGCAAGTGGACACGCCCGAACGCATCTATCGGATGCCGCAGACTGCGTTCGTCGCCGAGTTCCTCGGTTCGACCAATATGGTGCCGGGCATCGCCGGCGCTTTCGACGGCCGCAACACCCCTGTCGCGGCGGCCGGAACGGAGTTCTCAGTCAGAGGCGAGGTTGCATCACCGGGCGCACCGGTGTTGCTGTCGCTCAGGCCGGAGGCCCTGCGGCTGGGAAACAGTTCCGACGGCCCGCTCGTTCAGGCACGTCTGGCGCTACGCGAATTTCTGGGCCCGATGCAGCGTCTCCACGCAACGTTGCCAGACGGCACCCAGCTTCGGATCACAGCGCTCGGCGGCCAGGTACTTGATGTCTTGCCCGGCGCTCCGCTCACCCTTGCCTACGATCCTGCCCAGATCACGGCGTATCCGGCGCCATGAAACGCTTTGCCACCATCGTGGCGCTGGCGGCGCTGGTGCTGCTCGCGGTCTTTCTGCTCTACCCACTGGCGCTCGTTCTGGATGCGAGCATACGGATCGACGGCACGGGCGGGCTGACGCTCGGGAACTATGCGGCGATTGTGAAGAGCCGCTACTACCTTGGCAGCATCGGCAATAGTCTGCTTTGCGCCACGCTCGCGACGGCCTTCACATGCGCGATCGGAATTCCGCTCGCCTTCTGTCTTGCCCGGATCGACATACCGGGCCGCGCACTGCTGCTGACGCTTGCCTCCCTCCCGCTGGTCCTGCCCTCCTTCGTCAGCGCCTACGCGCTCGTGCTGCTGTTCGGCCATGCCGGCGTCATCACTAGCGCCTTGCGCGGAATCGGCATCCCGATCGGCTCGATCTATGGCCTACCCGGCATCGTCATCGTGTTCACGTTGACGCTCTATCCCTACGTCGTCATGCCCGTGCTGGCCGGCTTCCAGGCCGTCGATGCCTCGATGGAGGAGGCAGCCCGCAATCTCGGCGGTTCACGGTCCTATGTGATCCGCACCGTGCTGCTGCCGATCGTGATGCCGGCGATACTTGCCGGGGGAATTTTGGTGTTCATTGAGGCGCTGGAGAATTTCGGCGTGCCAGCGGTGCTGGCTGAGGACCGCCCGTTCCTGGCCGTCGACATCTTCAAGCTGTTCGCCGGCGAATCTGACGCCAATCCGGCTGCTGCGGGTGCGCTCAGCGTGCTCCTGATTGCCTGCACGGCGCTCGCGCTTCTCGTTCAACGGCACTATCTCGCCAAGCGCCGCTTCTCAACCAATGCCCGCAGTGCGACCGCGAAGCTGCCGATGACACCGGGACTGCGGCTGGTGGCTACGGTCGTGAGTTGGGGCATTGTGATTTCCTCGCTGCTGCCTTTCGCAGCCGTGTTGATGATCTCTCTCCTGCGCTTCCGTGGCCCCGTGCTGACCTGGGAGTTCGGATTGGGCAATTACGCGACCTTGTTGTCGGGCTCCTATCGGCCGCTGCTCAACACGCTGACGCTCGCCAGCATCGCGGCCATCGCCACTATGCTGATCGGCGCTCCGATCGGCTACGTGGTGGCCCGGCACCGCACGCGCCTGTCTGGGTTGCTCGATTTCGTCGGCATGGTGCCGTTTGCGGTTTCCGGCACGATCCTGGCGATCGGGCTCATTATCGCGTTCAACAGCGGGCCGTTGATCTTGACCGGCGGCTGGCTGATCCTAGTCATCGCCTATGTCGTCCGCAAATTGCCCTTCGCGATCCGGTCGTCCTCGGCAATTGTGCATCAGCTCGATCCCTCGCTCGAGGAAGCCTCAATCAATCTTGGGGTCTCGCCGAGCAAAACCTTCGCGACCCTGACGGTGCCGTTGATGGCGAGCGGCCTTGTCGGCGGCCTCGTGCTGGTCTGGATCACCGCAGCATCCGAGTTGAGCGCAACTATCGTGCTCTATGCGAGCGGCTGGGTCACCACGACCGTCGTGATGTACCATGCCATCGAGGGCACCGGCGCGGGACTCGCGGCCGCCGCAGCCGCGGTGCTTATCCTGGTCACCGCAATCCCGTTGCTCCTGATCAACCGACGCATAAGCAAACACGAAACGACCGTGATCTGACGGCAGGTGAGGACGGCATGAACGACGCAACCCAAGCGCTCCCGAATTTCCGCAGCGACAACGTCGCACCGGTCAGCCCTGAGATACTGCGAGCGATCGAGGCGGCCAATCGTGGGCCAGCCGCCGCTTATGGCGACGACGATTATTCGAAATTGCTGAATCAGCGCTTCTCGACGCTGTTCGAGACCGAGGTTGCGGTGTTCCCAGTCTCGACCGGCACGGCCGCCAATGCTTTGTCGCTCGCAACCTGCGTGCGGCCCTATGGCGCGATCTATTGCCACAAGGAGGCACATATCGACACGGCGGAAGGCGGCGCGACCGAAGCCTTCACAGGTGGCGCGAAGCTCCTCACGCTGCCCGGCCGGCATTTTCGGATCGAGCCGCCAATCCTGCGCGAGGCGGTTACCGGGGCGGCTTGGGGAGTCCGCAATCGCGCGCAGCCCGATGCGGTGTCGATCACTCAGGCCAGCGAATATGGGACGGTCTACCCTCTCGCCGAGATCGCCGCGATCGGCGAAATCGCCCGTGACAAGAATCTGTCGCTGCACATGGATGGCGCCCGGTTCGCCAACGGCTTGGCGCGGCTCGGCTGTAGCCCGGCCGATATGACCTGGCGAGCGGGCGTCGACATCCTGTCGTTTGGAGCAACCAAGAACGGGGCGATGTCAGCGGATGCGATCGTGGTCTTCGACCACAACCTTGTTGAACCCCTGTCCTATCGGCTTCGCCGCGCCGGACAGACCGCGTCGAAGATGCGTTATGCGTCCGCGCAGCTGCTCGCTTATGTCGAGGATCGCCTTTTTCTACGACTCGCGGCAAAGGCCAATTCCGTGGCTGCCTACCTTGGAGCAGGTCTTGCTGCACTGCCTGACGTTCGGCTCGTTGCTCCAGTGGAAGCCAATTTGATCTTCGCAAAGCTGCCCGCACTAGCCATCGACCGGCTCACGGCAAACGGGTTGCAATTCGCGCGACGAGGCGACGAGGTGATCCGGTTCGTCGCCCGCTTTGACAGCACCGAGCAGGAGGCCGATGAGGTCATCGCCCTCGTCCGTCGCGCGGTCACGGGACCAACATCGGTTGGCTTGTGACACCTGCGCGCGCCCTGTTGATGAACATAGAAGAGCAGTGTGGCGGACAAAGCGTAGCCCATGCGAACAGGGAGCGACCCAAACCCCGCACCAACTCTTATCGTCGACTGTAGTTGGTTCAGCTTCTCCCGACCGGCCGAATGCCGTGAGGAACACTAGCGTCCTCGCCACAATGCGCGAGCCAGAGGCTCGAGCACTCTCGAGCCATCACCGCTTTTCAGCCGTCACACATCAATTCAAGGAAGCCCCTCAAGATTTGACGACAATAGATTTTTCTTGATCTCTCGGTGCACACGTCATGCACACGCAGTCTGCTCACCTTTTGAAAAACTTGAACTCTCGCTCCATCCATCATGAGCTGGTTTGCGCAAGCTGCAGCCAAATTGCGGCAGGTCGCCCCGAACTGCAGAAAATTACGGGGCGGGCGCCGGTTACCGTCACGGCTTCGCCGACCTACACACACAGTTCGTGTTCTGTCCGGCTTAACGCAATCTGCAACAACGGCTATCAATCGCTGGCTTTGCTCAGCTCGTCGTCGCTGCACTTCGCTTGAAGGGTTTGTTCTCTGCGATGAACCTGGCCGCCAGCACGAGAGCGCCCATCGAGAACTCCTTGCCATGCGCGGCGATCATCCGCTCGGAAAGCTCGGCCAGCTCCTTGAAATACTGATCTTTGCTTTCGGCTTCGTTTGGCGATCGAGTAGACGTCATGGTATCCCTCCTAATGATCGCGGAAGACTTTCGCCTTTGGTGCGAGCCCGCTATTTGAAGATGTGGGAGGGAAACGTGACGATCGCCGCCTCCCCGTTGTCCGTGCCGAATGCGAGATGCTGGCCATCGGCCGACCACCGAAGTGCGTGGATAGCGCCCCGGCCGGGTGGCTTGACGAGCAGTTCGTCGGATTCGCCGATCTTGGCGACAACCACCATGCCGTCCGCGTATCCTGCTGCAATCAGCTGACCCTCGGGGTGTATATCCACTGCCTTCACGAGTACGGGTCGGGCACGGCCTGTCGCAAGGCTGGCCGGCCGTTCGCTGTCGTCGCTGAGGCTCGCAATATCCCATGCGATCATCCGATAAGCTCCGCTCGTGACGAGAACGCGGGAATCCGCACTCCACGACAGAGATGCAGTACTCCCGGGATAGCTGGACATCCGGACGATCCGGGCATCGGCAAGACGGACCAAGACGACACCTGTCCCCACGACCGAAGCGGCTAACCAGGATCCGTCCGGGCTCCACGCCAAATGAGAGATCGGGCCGAGCTCGAATGAAGCCGCCGGCCCTGGTCGTGCCCCGAAGGCACGAACGAGCAGACAATTATCGGCCCCGACCGCAAAGCGCCGACTATCCCTTGATACGGCCAGTGCCGATGCGTGCCCGCCCGCTCGCTCCTGGAGCCAACCGACATCGCCATTTGGATTGTAAAATATGACCGATCCGCCGGAGGCGGCCAGAATGCCGCCAGCCTGAACCGGGGCGACGAGATCAATTGGGGACCCATGGTCCGCGATCAGATGCGTGACGCCGGATGCCGACACGCGAAGCAACCGGCTGTGATCACTTGCGACAAAGCCCGACGTCCCGATCAAGGCGAGGTGAAGCGGAGCATCGCTGATAACGACCTTCGTCAACGGGGGCGCCGGTTTCCGCCGCGGCGAGATTGTGGCCCGGCCCCCGTCCAGCGCGACACGACAGCGATCTTGCGGCGGCTCAATATCGGTCAACGGAGCGATCGCCAGAGCGCCATCGGCGAGCGCAAACGCAACTCCGTCTTCCGCGAAGGCCAAACTGGTGACGGGCGCCCCTACCGTCCAGCGTCGCCCAAGCAAATCATAAAGCGTTGCAGTGTCTGCTTCCATCGTATCCATCGAACATCTCACCTGCCGGCGGCAATCCGCCTGTCAAGATCTTCAAGGCGTCGTTCCAGTGCGGCGCATTGAGCGTCGCATACTGCCATTCCGGCAGTTGCGTTTTTCAGGCGCGCCCACGCTTCCTCCAGCGCCTCGGCGAGCGCATGCGAGACGCCCGTCGCGGCGATCTCGCGCTCAATCTCCTGAATCTCGAACTCCGCCCCACCGCCGAGCTGAAGGTTCAGAAGGTTGCGTGATTGAGCAGCCGACATCTCCTGAACGACGACCAATCGTTCCTTCAGCACTTCGACCAGGGTTGGAGAATCGTCACTCATCGGCCTGCCTCGATCTGAGCCAGGATCCGCTGCAGGCCTCCGACACCAGATACAAAATGTTGCTGCGCGTCATTGATGTGAGATTGCAGGGAGTCCCACAGATCGACCCTCAGCAACCGCGCAGGATCGCCGGCCATCGTCTCGATAGCCTGAAGGCCGAACTGATGCCGCAAGCCGATCCCCTTCAAGACGAATTCCGAAAGCTCACGCGCATGCATTTCGATGAACGGACGCAAGAGCGGATGCGCACTGTAACTGATGCCGCGCTTCGAGAGTTCGACCTCGATGAGCACGATGAAATGCCGAACCAGCAGATCCTGGCTTTCGCCGAGCAGCTGCACCACGAAAGTGACGTCGCGGTCCGCGCGCGCAACAATCTGCGATGCGAGCGCCGCCGCGGTCGCCGGCCCCTCCCCGCCGTTCTGTTCATGCCAGACAGCCGCCATGTGTCACCCCGCCCTCAGGTTCGGGAACGGTATTGGTGCAATTTGCGATACAGCGTAGCGCGCGAAAGCCCGAGCTTCTCGGCAGCGGCGGCAATGTTACCGCCAGCATTCGCGACCGCCCTCTCGATGGTGCGGCGTTCCACCTCGTCGAAACGCGCAATCTCGTCGCCTTCCGATCCCGTCGAGCTATGCCCCGCCTGCACGGACACCGAGGAGGGCTGAACCGACGCCATTTCCACGAAATCCTCTGGCAAGTCCCGGGGAGCGACGATGCCGGTGATCGTCATCAGCACGAGATTCTCGACCAGATTGCGCAGTTCGCGAACGTTCCCGGGCCAGCTATAGCGACGCAGCAACTCCATCGTCGCTGCCTCGAAGTGTAGCGGTTGGGTACTATAGGTCTCTGCAAACTGCCTGTTGAAATGATCGATCAGAATCTCGACATCGCCCAGGCGCTCACGGAGCGGCGGTATGGTGAACTTGACGACACCGATCCGGAAGTACAGGTCCTTGCGAAAACGCCCTTCCGCCACCTCCTGCTTCAGATTCCGATTGGTCGACGCCACGAGCCGGACGTCTACAGGTCGTGCCTTACTGTCACCAAGCCTGTACACCGCGCGCTCCTCCAGCACACGAAGCAAGTAAGGCTGCAGCTCCATCGGCATTTCACCGATCTCGTCAAGGCTGAGCACCCCGCCATTGGCAAACTCAAACCGTCCAGGCCTCCCCTCGCGCGTAGCGCCGGTATAGGCGCCCGGCGCATGTCCGAATAATTCGCCGCCGAGGAGTTCCTTGGAGACCGCACCGCAATTGAAGGCAATGAACGGCTCCTTGCCGGTATTCTGGCTGGCGGCGTGAACCAGACGGGCGAACAGTTCCTTGCCGACGCCGGTCTCACCCTCGAGCAGGATTGCCGTTCGTCCAAGCGCTGCCCGCTCAATCTTCTCGATCGTTTGCAGTAATGCGTCACTGCAGCCAACAATCGCTTCCCTGGCCGAAACAAGTGCGGCGCGGGCTGCTGGCGACATCTGGGATCGGGCAAGACTGGCGCGTGGCTTCGCTGCGAGCACGAGCATCGCGCCCTTTACGACGCCGTCGACCACGAGCGGCTCGATCCGCTGCTCGCGCAGTTCCTCGGGCAGCCCCTTGGCAAGGTCTTTCGCGAGAAAGCCTTTGTCGTTTGGCAGAAGCTGCCTCCCGATGCTCAAGTCTTGCGATTGCGCAATCCGGTGCCAGCGAACTGACGCCATGTCGTTATGGTGAACGACCCGGCCGAACCGGTCGAGAATAACGACCCCGTCAGCACTGTTCATCCCCGGCATTCGGGAAATGCTCGCCTCAAGCAGCCGCATTCTCTCGATGCGGATCTTTTCCGAGAGCGCCAGTTCGATGTGATGGGCCGCGACCACCGCCAGGGCCACATTGTGCCGGTGAAAGATTGCTTGAGGTCCGGAAAAGTCGACGATGCCGATGATGCTGCCGTCTATCGGACTGCGAATGGGGCTACCGACGCAGGTCCACGCCTTGATGCCCTCCGAGAAATGCTCGGCCGCATGGACATGAACCGGCTTTCCAGTGACCAGCGCTGTGCCGATGCCATTGGTGCCGGTGACCGCTTCGCCCCAGGCCGCGCCTGCTTCCAGGCGAATATCGTGCCCCGCATCAATGGTCCGCCGATCGCCCCCGACCTCCAGCACGACGCCGTTCCCGTCGGTGATGACCACCATCGTCGCCGCGTCACCAAGCACCTCGGCAATACGGCGGAAGGTCTCGGCGCTCGAACCAAGCAGATCATCATTCTTCAAACGAAGTTCATAGAGATCGTCCGGCGAGGCTAGGAGATGACTGCCCTTGCCACGAGCATCAACCCCGGACTTGACGCTGCGCTGCCATGAATCCTCGATGACGCTTCGCACCGGAGCGTTCTCGCGCCTCAGGTCCCCGAAGGTCAGGAAGTTTTCCCATGCCTTGTTGGTTTCGCCCTCATCGTATGGCCGCCCCTGCTCCGCGTCCGAAGCTTTGTAGCCTTCCAGGGAAAACGGCGGCTTGGCCATGAGCGTTTCCGTCAGCATTGGAGCACCATACGTCCGTTGGCAAACAGCAACCCGATCGGCAAACACAAACTGAGCCGGAGCCGACCGGGATCGCTTTCCCTGCAGGCTCAGCTCACGCAGATCATTCGACGCTTCTGGAGATCGCGTCCAGGCCGAGACGACCTGAGATGACCTGTTCCAGGTGAGCTTCCGACGTCTCGTCGGGCACACTCACTCCCTCAAGGTCGGCCAGGACCCTGTACAATTCGTCGTCCAGCGGCTCGAAGATCCCGTTCTCGCGCGTCGCCAGAGCGAAGTATCGCGATTGGCCGTTGCCGCGCAGTTCGCCGACAAAATCGAGCTGCCGTCCCGATGCGAGATCGGCGATCACGACGCGACCGTTATGGCTGATCCGCACATAGGGCTCGGCCTCCTTTGGACGAGCCGGCGGCGTGGACCAGAGCTTGCCCGACGGCTGCGGTTGCGGAGGAGGCGTAGGATTGCGCAGCTGCTGCCAACGCCCGAGCGTCAGATGATTGGCAAGCGCGTTGATCGTCGTGCGGTTCTTCTGAAGGAAGTCCTTGGCCGCCAGTTCTTCACGGTGCGGACCGTCGCGCTTGGAGATAATATAGACCATGTCCCTTTTCCTCCCGCCCGGCTGATCGGATGAGCCTGGAGGCTTGTTACACTGCCTCCTTCGGCTCATGCCGGGACTTTCAAGATTGTAACCCGTTCCGGATCGTTGTCACGGTGCAATCAATCATTCGATCGCGAACGTCACGCCGTTGCCACCATCTGGCGCGTCACCCCCGCCTTGAAGACGTAACCGGACAGTGCGGCCCCCAGGCACGGCGCCACAAAATAGAGCCACACCTGTGACAGCGCATCGGAGCCCGCAAACAATGCAGGCCCAAACGAGCGCGCCGGATTGACCGACGATCCCGACACAGCAATGCCGGCGAGATGGATCGCGACCAGCGTCAGACCGATCACCAACCCGGCATAGGCAGACGCCGCTCCGTTTTGCGTCGCACCAAGGATCACCGTCAGAAACAGGAACGTTGCCGACGCTTCGAACACGAACGCGGATAGAACACCGTACTGGCCCCAGCCATTCTGGCCAAAGCCGTTCGCCGCGACGTCGTAGCCTCCGACCTTGCCTTCGGCGATGAGGTACAGCACGGCCGCAGCCGCGATTCCCCCGACGAACTGCGCGACGATATAGCCCGAGAAATCCCGCGGCGACATCCGCCCGGCGACGAGCATCCCGAGGCTGACCGCCGGATTGAGATGAGCACCGGAGATATGTCCGATAGAATAAGCCATTGCGACCACGGTCAGGCCGAATGCGAACGCGACGCCCAGCAAGCCGACCTCGGCCCGCATAAAGATTACGGTCGCACAGCCAAAGAACACCAGCGCGAACGTACCGATAAATTCCGCAACATACTTCTGCATAACTCCCCCTTCCTGGTGATGGATTCGATATCGAGGTTTCTGTCCCTCTGGTCGCGGCCCGCGTCGTCTCCTGAGACGACGCGGTGAAACGCGGACCGCGCACACAGTCTCATGCGCGTCCAAGTTTCTCAGCCCCACCGCCCAGTGCGGGCCCCTGTGTCGGGTCGATATACTCCGGCACGTCGGCAATCAGCGTGTTGGTGGTCAGCACGAGGGTCGCGACGGAAGCTGCGTTTCGAAGCGCCGTATAGGTCACCCGGACGGGGTCGACGATGCCGGCCGACACCATGTCAATGAATACGCCGTTGGCGGCATCGAACCCGACGCCCGACCGGGAGCTCTGCAGATCGGCCACGACCTTCTCCGCATCATGGCCGGCATTCCGTGCAATGAAAGCGGCCGGACGAGACAGGGTTTCTCGCACTAGCTTGATTCCCTCACCCAAGTCGCCATTGATGTTGCCGAGCGTACGCGTCACCACCGGCGCACACTGCGCCAACGCCGTGCCGCCACCGGGCACGATGCCCTCCTCGGCCGCGGCCCGCGCCGCACTGAGCGCATCGTCAATCAACTGGATCGTCCGCTTCTGCTCCACCGGAGTGACGCCGCCTGCGAGGATCACGGCAGTCCCGCCCGACAGCTTCGCCAACCGCTCCTTGAGCTTGTCCTGTTCGATGTTAGGCGGAGCCAGATCGTGCTGCTTGGCCACCTGCAGGCGCCGCGCCGCGATCGCCGCATCGTCGCCGCCGCCCCGAATGATCACCGTTTCCCGCGCACTGGCCCGCACCTGCCGTGCGGTGCCGAGATCGGCCAGGCTGGCCTCTTCCAGTCTGCCGCCAAGCTCGCGCGCAATGACCCGGCCACCGGTGATGATGGCGAGATCGTCCATCATTGCCTTGCGCCAATGACCATAATCAGGCGGATTGACCACCAGGATCTTGCCGCGATTGTCATCGCCGAGCAGTGTGACGACCACTTCCGGCGCAATCTCCTCGGCGACGATAACAAGCGGCCGCCCGGTCGAGGCGACCGTCGCGCGCACCGCCGCCAGCTCGGCCGGCGTTTTGATCTTCAGGTCGGTCAGGAGGATGTAGGGCTGATCGAGCACCACCTCCATCTTTTCGACATCCGTCACCATGTGGTGGGAGATGTAACCGCGATCGAACGACATGCCTTCGACGACTTCGAGCGTCGTGCTCGTCGTCAGCCCGTAGTCGGAACTGATGATGCCATCCTTGCCGACGCGCTGGACCGCCTCCGCAATCAGACCGCCCAGATGGGCGTCGGTTGACGCGATCGTCGCCACCGCCTCCAGCGTCTTGCGATCCGATACGGCAATTGCGGAGCTCTTCAAAGCCTCGACAACGACCTCAACAGCCCGGTCGATCCCTTTGCAGAGATCGACCGCCTTGGCGCCCCGCTCTAGTGCTGCAACTCCTCCCTGGATGAGGCCATTTGCAAGCACCATGGCGGTGGTCGTGCCGTCGCCGGCGACCTCATTGGTATGCATCGAGACCTCGCGCACCACCTGCGCACCCATGTTCTCGAAGCGATCAGGCAGTTCGATTTCAGAGGCGATGGTGACGCCATCGCGCGAGACGATGGGCGTGCCGATCGGCCTGTCAACCATCGCGTTCATGCCCTTCGGACCGAGGGTCGATTCGACCGCTGCTGCAAGCTTCTGGACCCCGCGCGCAAGAGCACGGCGGGCTTCGATATGATGTAGCAATACTTTCGGCATTGGCTTCACTCCCAAGCGGACGGATCTTGTTGTCTGGTTGGGCGGACTTGCTGACCGCTCCGGTTCTTGGCGCTTGCGGGCAGCGCGTTAAACGCGCCCCCACGCTTTAAGCTTCTCAAAGGTCACGGGCTGCCTGATGGAGCAGCACAGCGGCTGCTACAGCCGCCGCACGGTGACGGCGTCGGTCCGGGATTGTCGTCGACGAGTTCGCGACGACGGACGGCTAGCAGGCCTCTGCACAATGAGCTGTTGAATTCCATATTGATGCGCACTCCCCGCAACCGCTGCAGATAGGATGCCAGTTCGTGCCGTTTGATGGGGGCCCCCTCGTAGGTGACAAAGGTGCGATCCTCCGGGAGGCAGGCCAGGCCTGTTTCGATCAGAAGCTCGCGGTAGCGGGGCTTCTGTCGCGCGACGTCCGGCGAAGCAAACTCGACCTCGTCAAAGCTACACAGACTCATCCGGCAGATCGCCGGATCTTCATAACCTATCCCCCGCAAGGCCAGGATCATGACCTCCTGGCGCCGCTCGAACGCCTTGCGGCGGAACTTATCCCGCAATTCGTCAAGCGAGCCTCCAGGTGCGAACTCCTTGAGCGCATCGGCAAACGACATCCCTTCGCGGACGCCGCGGTTGATCTGCTCCGCGACCATGTGGTCCCGAAGCTGTGGCCGCGCCTTGCGAACCCACGGCAGCGACGACACCGCCCGACGCATGTCGTCGGCCATGAGGAACGCGAAGTTCGCCGAACACCAGAAGGTCGGCAACCGAAAGACGATGTCGACATCGCCATCGTCATCGACGGTAACATGCTCGACGAATCCAAGCTCGGTCACAGACTCGTCGAGCTCGGGGTCTGTCACCAACGCGAGGCGCTGCCACACCTCGCTGGTTCTTCGGTCACACTCGTGGAGCAGTGCGTTCATGTGATGTCATCCCGCCGCGGTCGCGTAGGCACCCTTCGCAAGCTTTGCCTTCTGTGCCTCGACATCCACGCCATAAAGCCGCGCGGCGTTGAGACCGAGGATCTTCTTCTTTGCCTGCGGCGTCAGATCGACACCGTGCTCCTGCTTCAGATCCTCGGGCAGCTCGAAGTTCCAGAACTTCTCGACCAGCCATCGAGGCGTCCAGATGGCGTAGTCGCTGCCGAAGAGAATCTTGTCCTCGCCGACCCAGAACAGCAATTCGCTGATCACTTCCGCGAAATACCGTGGACGTCCGTGAATGAACGGCAGCGCGACCGCAAGGCCGCCATAGACGTTGGTCTCCTGGACGGCGATCCAGCAGAAGTCGTCGAGCCTGGGCAGCCCGCAATGCTCGATGATGAAATTCAGGCCCTGAAAATCGGTCGCCGCGTGATCGACGTCGTGAACATCGAATGCATCCTTGTCCAGCGGGATGATGGTCGGCCCCTTGTGGACGTGGATGTTCGTGATGCCGAGCTTCTGGCACAGTTCGAAGCAACGATAGGCGTTCGGATCGGTGAGCTTCCAGCCCCGCGACTCGCCCTTCCACTCGGCGGTGTAGAGCTTGACGCCCTTGATGCCGAACGTATCCTTCATGTAGTGGATGTATTCCAGCGCCCGCTCACCGTCGCGCGGATCAAATGCGCCGTTGACGATGAAGCGGTCCTTGTACTTCTTCGCCATCTCGGCGTTGCGGTCGATGGTGTTGAAGCCGTTCTTGTAGAATTCCGTGAGGTAGGTCGACTGCACGATGGCCATGTCGTCCGGACCGTCGACGAACAGATCGCGGTACATCTGCTCTGCGCTGTATTTCTCGAATTGCTCCTTGGGCCAGAGCTTGTCCTTTGGACTGAGCGAGCTGTGGTAGGCGTAGAAGCAATCAATGAACTGCTTGCCGTGAATGTTGAGCTGGTTCGCCGGACTGCCGTCCCAGAAGTGGGTATGACCGTCGATGACGAAGACTTCCTCGCCCGTGGGAGTTATGAACATGATGATCTCCGAGAATTTGATAGGCGCTATTCGATCAATCCACGCATCGTAGCTGCGCGAACACTTTGGAAACGGCGGGACCACACCGTTGAGGATGCGGCCCCCAGTGAGGGAGCTTCACTCGATGTATTCGAAGACCTCGTCCATGTTTCCGAACAGCGTCACCGTATTGTCGTCGATGCGCACCATCCGGCCGTAGTGGGTCGAGGTATTCACTTCGAATATCTCGGCCGTCATGTCCTTTCCGAGGATGTCGCTGATCTCATCCATCTTGAAGATCAGCTTGCCCTCGCCGTCGATGCGGATCAGGGCCGGCTGGTAGGTCACGGTCACGTTCGGCTTTTTGCCCATGAATTCAGCGATGGCGCGCGCTTCGACGCTGTCGTTCATGGTGACGCCGCACTGATGGGATATCGTCTGTTCAAAACGGAGATCTCCCATCTTCTGGAAGATGTTCTGGTTGGTCGCACTTCTTGAAGCAATGGACATTGCAATTCACTCCTTGGGAAGGACGAGACCGAGCTCGCCGAGAATCTTCTTGATGCGTTCGACCGACTGCGCGCGGACGTCGGCGTACTGCACCGGCTTCGAATGTGGCTGCGACCAGATCGGCTGCAGTCCGGCGGCCGCCTTGCCGGCCAGCGCCACGTGCTTGTTAACCCAGCCCTGGAACAGCTTCTTGTTGTGTGCGGCGTGCTGATTGTCGCTCACCAGCAGATGCATCAGGTCGATCGTGTTGGCGAGATTGCGCTCATAGTCGGCCTCGGCCGCCGAAATGACCGCTGGCGTGATGAAGTCGCCGTTCGGCGAGCCGGCCTGCATCAGGAATCCGCTGCGGAACAGCTCGCCGACCAGCGGCTCGAACACGATGTTGGTGGCGAAGTACTGCTCGAGATAGTCAGCCGACCCCATGATCGATTCGATCGCCTCGCGGGTGCCCTGCCAGCCCTTGTCCTCCAGCCACGCCCGCTTGCCGGCCATGTCGTCGAAGCCCGGAATGTCCATTCCGATCTCGGCGAGATAGAGCGTGATGTCCTGGGCCAGCCGAAGCTTATAGGACGAGTTCGTCAGGGTCGCATTGTTGATCATCTGGGTGTAGCCGTAGCGCTGAGCTTGCATCAGCGATGTGCCGAGCCCGAACTCGGCGTGTTTCCACGCACCGAGGTGGTTTTGCAGGATCTTGACCCAGGCCTTGTCGAAGCCCTTCGGCGCGCCGGACTTTCGGCCGTTGGCGATCACCGATTGCACCATCGTCTCGATCTTGGACTGGCGCTGGTAGTGGGTGCGCTCCCACTCCTGATCGGGCGCACGGAAGGTATGCCAGTTCGAGCTCAACGCGGCCGTGTTGTCCTTGGTGTAGGCCCCCTTCCCGTTGGGGAAGGAGATGATCCAATCCTGCAGCAAATAGCGTTCCGGATCGGGCTGAACGT
Organism: Bradyrhizobium pachyrhizi; assembly: GCF_001189245.1. GTDB lineage: Bacteria > Pseudomonadota > Alphaproteobacteria > Rhizobiales > Xanthobacteraceae > Bradyrhizobium > Bradyrhizobium pachyrhizi. The sequence continues at coordinate 131,179 of NZ_LFIQ01000105.1, forward strand.
CTACGGTCACGTCCTCATAGTGCGTCGCCCGCTTGCTGCGGGGCTCGAAATACCGGTACTTGCGGCTGTCCGAATCCGGAAACACCGCAGCGCCTGCTGCACCGGATTTCGCTGGAACGCTTTGAACGGCAGTCATGGTCGTCTTCCTCCTCCCTTGGTGGGCTCTGTAAAAGGCACGGTCGCTATTCGAAAACCTCAGTTGTTGGCTGGTGTGAACTTGTCGAAGAAGATGCGATCCGACTCGACGTCGTTCATCTGCAGCACGGGCACCAGCGCCTCGATCATCGGCGACGGTCCACACGCATAGACGTCGACGTCTTCGCCATATCTCGCGTTGCGAAGGTGCGCTCCGACGGCTTCGTGCACGAAGCCCTTTGCTCCACTCCAGGCCGCATCATCGGCCGCATGGGAGAGCACCGGGATGAACTTGAACTCCGGATGCCTGGCGGCGAGTTCTGCGAAGCGATCGAGGTAGAAAAGATCGTTGCGCGTCCGTGCGCCATAGAAGAAGTGCACCGGACGAGCCTCGCCAGACTCGATGTGATCGTTCAGGATCGACCACAACGGCGACATTCCCGATCCGCCGCCGACCAGGACTATGGCTCCGGCTCTGTTTTCTCGCCGGAAACAGGTCCCGTAGGGTCCGCGGATTCCGACCGCGGTTCCGACGGAGAGGTCTCCGTCGAGCCGGGAAGAGAAGCGTCCGTTCGGGTATTTTTTGATGATGAATGCGAGCTTTTCGCCCTCGATCGGCGAATTTGCCATGGAAAACGAGCGCGTAATCGTCTCTGCCCCCGGGAGCGTGATGTCGACATATTGACCCGCCCAGAACTTCAGAGGTTGCTCGAGCGATATCTCGAGGAGCCGGATGTCATGGGTCAGCGCGGAGACGCTCGTGACTGTGCCCGTGAAGTCCCTCACCGGGATCGATTTCGACAGCACCTCCTCGTCATAGTTGAGGAGCTCCACCTCGAGATCCGAATAGGCCAAGGTCCGGCACAGCAGGATGTAGTCCTGGCCTCGCTCCATCTCGTTGAGGGCGAACGTCGAATATTTCTTGAGCTCTACTTCGCCTCCGGTAAGGACGCATTTGCACGCCGAGCACTGTCCCTCCTTGCAACCATGCGGCAGTGCGATGCCCTGGCGAAAGGCGGCGTCAAGAACGGTCTCGTTCTCCTCGACCTCGAATTCTATGCCTACCGGTTGCAGGCGAACGACATTAGCGGGCGTGCCCATAGGGCCTCCTCAAACCAAGACTTGCGTATCTTCCGGAGAATGATCGGAAGGAGCCGGCCGGAGCCGGCCCCTTCTGTCTCGGCTAGTTGCAGGGATTGATGGTGAATCCCTTGCGATACTCGGCGAGATGCTTTTCCCGGTCGGTCGGGCTCATCTCCCGCAGCGTAAGCAGCGGGCTCTTCAGGATGTGGCCGCGGACGTCGTCGAGCGTCCACATTTCCTTGTCGTCGAAGCGCAGATGCGGCTGGGCGACCAGGGTCTTGCCGTCCGTGCGCACGAAGCCGAGATCCTTGATGGCGTCGGCGATATCCACATTGTGGTAGACGCTTTCCCATTCGCGACGGCCGCTGAACCGTCCCATCGCCGGGGTCGGGCGTCCCTGGTATTCGCCGGCGAAGGCTTCGACGGCCGTCCAGCGATCGAGCTCATGGGCGAAAGTGTAGAGTTTGCCGTCGATCTCGCCGGTGACCATGTCCTCGCGGATCAGGCAGGGCACCAGGCACGACCAGCAACGATGCGGATAGACGTAACCGACATCGCTGTTGAAGAGGATGTTGGTCTGACCGCGATGCGACAGCTTCTCATACCACTTCCAGAAGTCTCCGAACTGCGCATACCAGCCCGGATACTTGTGCTCGAACCACTCGAAGTCCTTGTCGGTCTGCGCCTCGATGCGCCAGAAGTTGGCCGACCAGCCGACCGCGAAGAACTGCGCGACCTTGTGGACATAGTGCTTCTCGGTCAGACGCTTCCAGGCAGTCTGAACGTCGTCATGATGGATCTTGATGCCATACTTCTCGAGCGGCAGCATGTAGGTGCGATAATAGTCCTCGAAGATCCAGCGGTGCCACATCTCCGCATAGGACTCCTTGGTCTTGTCGCGGTTCGTGGTGCCGTACTCGATGAAGGTGCCGATCGCTGCGTCGACGATGGCGTGGTTCTGCCAGAAGGCATAGCGCATGTCGCGCTCGAGCAGCAGATGGTTCTCCGGCTCCTTCAGCATCGACATCAGCATCGAGTGGCCGTTACCGATGTGCCGGCTCTCATCCGACTGCACCGACAGGAAGACCGTCGGCAGCGCGTAGTCACCGTTGCGGGCCGCTTCCGACGGCATGGCGACGAACAACGTGTTGGTGAACGCGGTCTCGGCGACCACGGTCAGGTACACGTTCGCAGAGGTGATCGCATCGCCGGTGATGAAGCCCTCACCGAACTGCCTGCCGATCGTGGTGGCGTAGCATTTGCCGAACGCCTCCTCGGTGATGTCAAAGCCGGCCGGATCGATGTAATTCTCCATGTACCACTTCTTGAGATTCATCTGGATCGTCGAGTGACGGAACTCGTCGACCATCTGCATCGTGAAGCCGGTGCGAAGATCTTCGCCTGGAGCGAGGCGGCCGACCATAGCCATGGACCTGGCGGCGGAAATTTCCGGGAACGGGATTATCGCCAGGAACAGCTTCATCCACTCGACCCAACGCGGCTCGACGTTGCGGAACATGTCGCCGCGCAGCGCAGCATCGAGCGCACCGTAGACGCGGTTGTCCTTCTCCTCCTGCATCGGGAAATAGGAGCGGAGGACCTGCTTCATCGGATCCTTCGGCGCCTTCGCGATCTTGTAGTCCGTGGGAAAGGTCATCGCTTCCTGGACGTAGGAAGGATTCCATCCGAGATCTGCAATCTTCTTTGCAGCATCACCGACGGATATGCCGCGCTGGGCGGTGATCTTGTTGAGTGTTAAAGTTCCAGACATCTCGTCTTTCCTCCTGATCGGGTCAGAAACCACATCGATATTCCGCCTGCCTGGACCTTCGCGGACCGGGCAGTGCTTACCCGTGCGTTACGGGCCACCTCGCGGCCGCTTGCACGGCCGGACGTTTGATATCGGCAAGGGTCTCGGGAACGACTATGGTGCACCGCAACGATGATCAGGCGCGATCTTTCGAACTACGGTCCTGCGATCGCTATACTTCATCCCACACATGATGCGCCCTCAGCCAAGCGTCCCCTTCCCTCGTTCTTGTCGCGGCTCACCCCAGACGGAGCAGTCGGCGTTGTTGTGATCAGGAGCTTTGCAATGGGCGTGCCAGCGCATCCGAGGCGCTCGCCAACTCTCTTTCCGAGGTATCGACGCGTGTATGGCGTGGGCGGACGCGTTACACGGGCCCGGCCTGCTGCCGGAGGCGATGCAGATTGCGACGGAAATTGCAGAATGAGAATTCCGACAGCGCAAAGGGATTGGTGCAGCAATGTTTGCGTTGCAAAGATGGAAACGGGCTTGGATGCCGATAACGCTTCGTTGGGATCAGTAACGACCGCACGTTAGGTCCAGCGATGTTTCGGGACCTCGAACCTGGGCGGCTCTTCCAGCCGATGCACTGCGCGGGAACACTTGCCCATACGCATGCGCCAATCAGCAGGAGGTCTCCGCAACGGCCGGGCACTTTACCTGCTCCGCCCTGGAGATCCAGCGATCGCAATAGAGCGCGTAACAGTCATGACCGCAGAACGACAGCCCGGTGCTGAATTCCTTGAGATAGTGGGCGCCGATTGGCTCACAGCAAAGCATACAGAGGATTCTCGGGCGCAGCGCCATGCCGTTCACCAGAATGAACCTCATATAGCGCCGCTCAATGCGAAGAAATGATGTCACTCTCGCCCCCAATTCAGCCGACCCGGAACGACGAAGCGTCTTGCAGGCGGCTCCCAGCACTTCCTTTAAACGGTCAACTCATGCTTCGCGGCTCCCTGCCGCATAGTTCGTGCAACGGCCGTGCCAGACCGTCCGGAACCTCCGACAACAGCTTCTTGAACGCCGTGATCACCGGCGATCCCTGATGACCGCGCCCCGTCAACTTGAGAGCGTCCACGACGCAAATTGCGACAAAGATGCAAATTGAGACTCGCGGCGAACTGCAGGTGGCGTTCTTCACCTCAGGGTTTGCGATGCAGCATGAAAAGTCGGTTTGGATGCCTAGAGCCGATTTTGGTCGATTGGCTGCTTTCGGCCAGACTAAAAAAGGTGCTTCCGATGAGCTTTCAAAGCCACCTCCAGCGCGCCCAAACGAACGAGAATTTGTTTGCCGTGTCAGGAGACGGGCCGGTGAAATCCACCACGAGCAAATGCTCGCGGTGGACGAGGCTCGGGTTCACGGAGTTAAAACTGCGCGTCCATGAATCTTGCCGGCATTGAGATCGTGCAAGGCCTTGTTTGCATCGGCGAGACGATACTCGGCGGTTGCCAGTTCAACCAGACCGCGGTCTGCGAGCGCCATTAACTCCGTCAGCTCGGCCCATGTGCCGACGAGATTGCCGATGATGTTCTTCTCGGTGATCACCATGTCGACAGTCGGGATGCGGATGTCCTCGCCGTAACCAACAACGTAGTAACTTCCCATCGAACGGGTCATCGCCAGCCCCTTCGATGTCGTGCCCTTCTCACCGACGAAATCGATTACCGCCTCCGCGCCGTTTCCGGCAGTCAGAGCCAGAACGGCAGCCACTTCGTCGCCGTCGGCTTTCACCAGATGGTCGGCACCTGACTTTTCGGCCAGCTTCAGCGACGCTTCGGACTTGTCGACGACGATAATATCGGCGGCGCACATTGCTTTGAGGCACTGGATTGCGATGTGACCCAATCCACCTGCACCGATAACGACGCAAGATTCGCCGGGCAAAAGGTGACGCGTAGCCTTCTTGACGGCGCGATAGGCCGTGAGCCCCGCATCCGCGTAAGGCGCCACCTCCTTGGGGGCAAGCGTCCGCGGCAGCGGCACGATATTCCGTTCCGAGGTGCAGAGGAATTCTGCATAGCCGCCGTTGCAATCCAGACCCGGAAATGTGCCGGGGCCATGCATGTCGAAGCCGCGACGACAGGCGAGACACGTCCCTCCGGTGATCTTCGGATGAACGATGACGGGGTCTCCCTTTTTTAGTCCCTCGACTTCTTTGCCGACCTCCTCGACCCAACCTGCATTTTCGTGTCCCATGATGATGGGGAGGAGTTTGTCGCCGGACGGATCCATGTGCGGCTTCCAGACTCCTTCGATGATATGGATATCGGTCCTGCATACGCCCGCGCCGCCGATTCGGACGATAACGTCAGTCGATTTCGTCAGCTTGGGATCAGGTACGTTTTCTTCGATGACCCAGCGGTCGTTGGACAGCTTCTCGTCATACGCTCTCAATACTTGGGCTTTCATGTTCTCCTCCGTCTGCCCAGCGAACCTTGCGCTCGCCGTCGCGGAGGCGCCTCAGCATTTTTCGTGCCAGCACAATTGCTATTGCAGCGCGACGCAGGATGCGGGGAGCCCGTCGGGAAACTTGCCCCGATCAAGACGGTGCCCGGCCCAACCAAATTATCGAAAACAACCCCATGCAAAGCAGCTTCGCCCTTGCAAGGAGCCCAGCGCAGAGGCGGTCAGGATTGTACCGGCTACCCGGGAAGTCGACAGATATCCGGGTGCAGCAGCGGCGCCTCCTTGATCCAGATTTTCGCGCCCTGCGGGCCCACGGTCGCTTTCAGGTCGACGCCGCTGGGTAGCCGACCCCAGCCCTGCGGCTGCAGCGTCTCGCCCCCGATCGTTAGTCCCCCCGATAGAACAAAGAACTCGAGCCCGCGCGCGTTCGCAAGGCTGATGACTTCACCCGGCCGCCAGTCTTCAAGGCGGACCTCTTCGTGGCCGTCGTCAAACAGCACGCTGACGCTGCTTGCACCGGGGCGCGGCGCAACGTGTTGGCCCTCACCTGGCTGACGCACGACCTGGGTCCGGTCCTCGACCCGGAACTGCCAGAGCCGCACGAAGATGGTGCAGCCGTCCTTCGAGGCAGGAACATGTGACGTCCCCGGAGGGTTGCGGAAGTAGCTGCCCGCGGGATAGTCACCATGCTCATCCTGAAAGGTACCTTCAAGGACGACAATCTCTTCTCCACCGCCATGCGTATGACGCGGGAAGGCGCTGCCGGGAGCATAACGCACGATCGACGTCGCGCGCGCGACTTCGCCGCCAATGCGGAACAGCATGCGCCGATCCACGCCGGCCGACGGACTGGCCACCCAGTCCAGCTTCGAGGCGTGAACGATAACGGGCTTCGACAGATCATCGTTGATGCGCATCGTTACTCTCCCTCAGGCGGCGCCATCCGAAACCCACCGCTTCGCCATTTCGGATCTCTTGACCAGTGCAGGTCCCAAACCAGGACACGTTCAGATCCCCGCGAGCGGAACGCCACTCGCCGCATTCTGCGGTCGTCGTGACGCGATCAGCCGCCGCGCCTCGTCGGCTCGACCGCTGCGCAGCAAGGCGCAGGTCACGGAATATTCCAGCAGGTCGCGCTGGGCGCGGCTGCCTCCAACCCTTTCATGGGTTGCCAGGACGGGCCTTAGCTCATCGACGACCCGTGTCCAGTCGCCCCTGGCCAAACCATCGAAGCCGCGCGCGATGGGCACCACCATATCCGCGGCGGGTCCCTTCGGGTTCTCGATGATCCTCGCCAAGGCCTCCGCATCGCCAGCCATTGCAAAGGCAAGCGCGCTGTGCATGTCGGCAAAGATGATCCCCGAATTGGGAAACCACTTCGCCGCATACTGGCTGATCTCGCTCCAGAGTTTCGGATATCGCGGCTCGCCCGCCATCTCGGCGCGCGCAAGGAACGAGGCGCAATCCGTGAGGACATTGATTTGCGGCCCCCACGAGCCACCCGGATGCAGCGCCTCACGATAGATCCTCCAGGCTTGATCCCGCCTGCCGGTCTCCAGCGACCACAGGGCAAGATGCCAACTGATATGGCAATGCAGTTGCCCCTCGCGTGGGTAGGCGGCGTTCCATTGCTCGAGATAAACCAGCCCCTCCTCGCGCTGTCCCTTCTCATAGAACAGATGGGCCTTGATATGCGCAGCGTGAGCGTTGCGGGGACAACCACGAAGTGCGGTCTCGATATTCCTGAAACCACTGTCGAACCTGTGCAGCTCAATTTCAGCAAACGCGAGCACGGTTCGAAACCACCAGTCATCGCCATAATGGGTTGCAAGCGGCTCCAGCATCGCCAGTTGCTCAACCTCGCGGCCGGACTTGCCCGAGAAGCCGATCAAGCCGAAGACACCGGTGGCCGGTGCCAGCACCATGGCATCGCGCGGCCAGTGCTTCATATGTTCGGCGATCGCCGAAACCGCCGCAGCGCCTTGACCACTCAGGATCTTGGCAAAGATCGCAATATGACCTTGCTCGCGCGAAGTCGTAGCCGGCGCTAGCGCGATCGCGCGTTCGAGCGGCGCTTTGACTTCGTTGCCGCGACCGAGCAGTTGCAGGGTTCGCGCAAGCGCGATGTGCGCCAGAGCGAAACCTTCGTCGGCGACGATCGCGTCGCGGAATGCCTGGTCAATTCCCGATCCGGCCGAGAGCAGCTTGTCGACGCCGGCGACATATGCGTCGCGGGCGGCGGCAGAGCTTGTGCTCAAGGGGTTACCGTACCGGTCTTCAAGAACGCGCACCCGATTTCCCATCGAACTCTCGGTCATTTTGATGACACTCCCTCCATGGAAACCTGCTTGGCCTTGGCTTGCCGCCGGCGGCGCTCATCACCCAGCTTGAGCAGCCGCTCTCGATCCGCTGGATTTACTCTTCCATACCGGGGCCGCCAAAGGGAACCCTCCTCCTTCCACGCAAATGGCGCTTTCACAGTCGTTCGCGGCGCCGTCGCCGTGTCGAAAAGGCCGAGCGCCTGGCGCATGATTTCGCGCTGCATGTCCGGTCGCCAGGGATGCCCGCAAGGATTGCCCAGCGGGAAATCCGTGAAATAGAACCGTGGCACGCCGCAGTGCTCCACGACATCCTGCGCCGAGCCGACAATGACCGTCGGAATGCCGTTCGCTTCCAGATGCCGGGCCACCAAGCTTACGGTCTGATGACACACGGGGCAAAGGGGGCAAAGGATCGCAGCATCCGCCCCGTCTTTTCGAACCCGTGCCAGGATTTCAGGTGCATCCTCCGCGTTCGTTTTCCGTTGGCTGTATTCTGTCGGCACGCCGTGAAAGTGCCGGGTCAGTCCGACGAGGGCGCCTTCGCCGACCAATCCGAAAGCGGCTTCTACCGGCAAGAAGCTGCCCGGATCATTGGTGTGGGTCGACTCCTTGTCCCACGCAACATTGTCGGTAAACAGCTTCCCGGGCGGCGGCGAAACCACACCCGACCATACCCGTTTGACGCCGTCAAAATCCGGCGGACTGGCCGTCGTAATCAGTGCGATACGCAGGTCCGATGATGGTTTGGCAGGTTTGGTGAAAGGGACATCATCAAAGGTCGCCCAGACATAGTCGTTGTCGTAACCCAGGGCACGGTAATATTGGCGCGTTCGCTCCATATATTGAACTGGGGTTTCCGCTACGCTCATGTGGATTCTCCTCGAGACGCTAGCTTGGTCGTGCGGCGGGCCGGTATGAAAAGCCGATGAGTGCCAGCAACGCGGCGACGAGTGGTGCGAACGACAGCATCAGGACGGTCGACCAGCCGAAGGACGACAGCAGCCCGCCCGAAAGGAAGGAGCCGACCGTCATCGTTCCGAAGACCACGAAATCATTGAGCGACTGAACGCGCGCCTTTTCCCCGGGACGATGGCACTCCAGGATCATCGCGGAGGCGCCGATGAAGCCGAAGTTCCAGCCGATCCCGAGCAGGCTCAGCGACGCCCAGAAATGCAAGACATCGATCCCGAGCAGGCCCACCGACGAAGAGGCCGCAATCAATACCAGCCCGACCGCGACGATCGCGGATGCGCCGAAGCGCGTGATCAGGAGGCCGGTCCAAAAACTCGGGGCGTACATCGCGATGACGTGCCACTGCAAACCGAGATTGGCCGATTCCTGAGGCAGCCCGCAGAGCTTCATCGCCAGCGGGGCTGCGGTCATGAGGAAATTCATGAGCAGGTAGGAGACGACCCCGCAGATCACGGCCAGGATAAAGCGCGGCTGCCGGGCAATGACAGCGAGTGGCCTTCCGGCGTGGAGATGCGTTGCAGTCAGCGGAGGAAGCTCAACGCCCGCCAGAATGACCGCGGAGAGCGCGGCAACCACCGCCTGGCCGACAAACGTCGCGGCAAAGAGGTACGGCGCCCACAGATTCATGGTATGCGTCACGAGCTGTGGACCGATCACACCGGCGAACACACCGCCAGCCATCACGGCCGAGAGCGCGCGCGGACGCCGTTCAGGTGCTGCGCAATCGGCCGCCGCAAAGCGGAACGAGAGCACCACGGCCGCGTAGACGCCGCCAAGAAGGTCCCGGCGCAGAATAGCGGGAACGACGCGTTGAGTACTGCCAGGAGCGCAATCAAGCCCGCGAGGACGCCGCTGCCTGCACCGAGCAGGAATGTCGCGCGCCGGCCACAGCGCTGCGCGACAGCGCCCGCCGGCAGCGTGCACATAGCCATGCCGACGACAAAAACCGAGACCGGCAGCGTCGCAAGTGCCTTGGTGGGCGCCAGCATGTCGCCGACCACGGCCCCGGTTGCGTAGACGACCGTGGAATTGGCGCCTGCGAGGGCCTGGGCGACAGCCAGCCTTGCGACATTGCTGCGCTTTCGGCGAATGGCGGTCGGCGCCTCATGGCTGGGAACGGGAAAATTGAAGTTCACGCTGCGGCTTGCTCCGCCGTTAGATGTCCGTCGACGGGACGTCGCCGATCGGACCGGTGGCCGGTCCACGGGCCGTGGATCACCGCGTCGGAGTTAAGGAGAAATCGCTGGACTTTTCCTTCTACAGATTGCCAATTTATGTCGATGAAACGTCACATTTCGCCAGGGAATGCTGGCTGGAAGACGGTCGATGCCCCGCACGGTCTCGGATCACCGAAGCCTTTGATCGTTCGGGTGCAGTCTCTTCCCGCGAGGAGCTACTTCGCCGAACACAGTCACAGCTGGAATCAGCTGGTCTACGCGATCTCAGGCGCGCTCACCGTGAAGGCGGATGGACGGCGCGTCGTCATTTCTCCGGAACAGGCCGTCTGGCTGCCCGCCGGTACGAAGCATTCGGTCGGCTCCCTGATGGGAGCGGAATTCCGGAGCCTCTGGGTCGCCAATGCTGCCAGCCAAGGCATGACTTCGGGCACGACCGTCATCCATGTGTCCCCGCTCCTGCGGACGCTCATCGTGGAAGCCGCGTCGCTGAAAGGCGAGGATCGTCGCTACGCCGCTCGCGTTATCGCGCTCATCCTCGATCAGTTGCGGCGGGCGACGCCGATCTCGGCAGCGTTACCTTGGCCCACCCACCCGGGCCTGCTGGCCCTCTGTGAAACCCTCTACGCCGATCCAGCGAATCCTCGCCGCGCCGAGAGATGGGGGCGTGAGATCGGCATGTCGCCGCGAACCTTGACGCGGCACTTCGAGCGCGAAGTCGGCATGAGCTTGCGTGCATGGCGTCAGCGTCTCCGCCTGCTCAAGGCTATCGAATTGTTGGGCAGCGAACTGCCGATCACGGAGATCGCGTTGCGTCTGGGTTACTCATCGGCCTCCGCATTCATATTCATGTTTCGCTCTGAAATGCGCGTTAGTCCCCTGCAACATCGACGCAGTCTGGGCCAAGCTGCCAGCAGAGGGACTCCATCAAGGCGTCGATCCGGATCTCAGGATTCGCCCCGCCGAGCGCGCTGACCCTTCAGCCGTAGGGACTCGTTGGAAACCGCAGTTCAGTTCGGAACAGGCGAAATACGGTCGTCCGGACCCGGGGGAGGCTCGCTTGTGCGCGACTCTCAATGACGAGGTAGGCGCGAGCCGTCCCTGCCCCGTCATCCAGCGAAAACGACGACCATGATCGATCCCCAGGTTGTCAGCAGAATATTGGAGATCGGATAGGCGGGCGTGTAGCCAAGCACCACCACGGAGCTGCCCGAGCGCTCCTGAATGGCCGCCATCGCGGCCGTGACCGTCTGTGCGCCAGTCAGTGCACCGAGCAGGAGGATCGGGTTCATGCGCAACACGAAATGGCCGAAGCAGAAGCCGACGATCTGCGGCAACAGGGTCACAAACATGCCACCCAGCAGCAGGCCGACGCCCGACTCCCGTATGGCGGAGAGGAAGACCGGACCGGCATGGATCCCGGTCAGGCCGACGAAGGCAGCCAGTCCAAGCGATGTCATCAGGCTGATGGCGCCATCGGGGATCCGGCCGAAATACGGCAGACGCGTACGGAGATAGCCGACAAGAAGTCCAGCGAGCAGCGTACCGACGCTGGTGCTCAGCGAGATCGTGACGCCACCAATCGAAAAGCTCAGGAGCACGCCAACGAGGCCGCCGAAGAAGATCGCGAGCCCCAGCACCACGAAATCGATGCTGGTGCTCGGCGCAACGATGACGCCGATGCTCTTGGCGGCATTCTGCACCACCGATTCAGGACCGACGATGCGAAGCATATCGCCGCGCTGCAGGACAACGCCGGCCGCGATGGGGAGGGCTTCATCGCCGCGGCTCAACGAACGCAAGTAGAGGCCGCGTGCCCAGCTCTGTTCCGACGCCTGCTGCAGACTGCTGCCTGCAAGCTCCGGGTTGATCAGGAACACGTCCGCCGAGATCACGGGGATGTCGAGCAACTCGCTGTCCTCCACCTCCTCGCCGCGCGGTTCGATCAGTTCGACGATGGTCTGGCGCGGCGCCGACAGCGCGATGATATCGCCGGCCGCGAGCACCGTTGCAGGCTCCGCCTCCAGGATGCGCTCGCCGCGACGAATGCGGTGGATGAACACGCGCTGCCCGGGGACGTGAGCTTCGGCGGCCGCAACCGACAATCCGGCGATCGCCGCGTGAGCTTCCAGCCGGTAGGCACGCATTTCGAATTTGCGCCAGGCCGATGCCAGCCCGGGCTTGGCGCGCGTGATGCCCAGGGCCTGCTCCAGCTTGAGCGCCTCCGCCTTCAGATCGATTTTCAGCAGCGCCGGAACGACAATGGTGCAAAACGTGATCACGCCGGCATAGCCGAAGATGTAGCAGACCGCATCCGCGACCGCGATGTGCGAAACAAACAACGCGCGCTGTGCCTCGGACACAGGCAGGGAATTGACCGCGTCGGTCGCCGTACCCATTGCAGCGCTCTGGCTGAGCGCGCCCGACAGGAGCCCGGCGGCAAAGCCGGGGTCGAGCCGCAGCACGCGTGCCACGACGATCGCCGCCGCAAGACCGGTGAAGCTCACGACAACGGCCATCAGCATCGGCTTCAGCCCGTCGCGCTTCATCGCCAGCACGAATTGCGGGCCGACCGAATAGCCGACCCCGAACAGGAACAGCAGGAACAGGAACGATTTGGTCATGCTTGAGACGGGCACATGCGCGAAATCGCCGACCGCGAGTCCTGCGAACAGCGCGCCCGTCACCGGGCCAAGGCTGAAAGCGCCGATCCTGAAGCTCCCGATCCAGTAGCCCGCCGCGATCACCAGGAACAGCGCGAGCTCCGGATAACGAACGAGAAATTGCGCAAGCCAGGTCAACATTGTCGGGCCGCGGCTAGGTCATCATCATCACCAGCACCATGCCCCAGATCGTCAGCAGCGTGTTTCCGACCGCGTAGGTGACGGTATAGCCAAGGCCGGGAATCTGACTTTTGGCGCGGTCGTTGATCATGCCCAGCGAGGCGGTCGTGGTACGCGCGCCGGAGCAGCATCCGAGCAGGATCGCGTCGTGGAAGCGGAACACGTATTTGCCGACAAACATCGCCAGGATCAACGGCACGGTAGTCACGACGACGCCCCAGAGGAACAGGCTGAAGCCGAGCTTCTGCAAGCCGGCGACAAATCCCGGGCCCGAGGAGATTCCGACGATGGCAATGAAGACGTTCAGGCCGACCGAGTTCATGAACCACACCGTGGGTGACGGGATTCGGCCGAAGGTCGGATGCACGGATCGGAGCCAGCCGAAGAACAGGCCGGAGATCAGCGCGCCGCCGGAGGTGGACAGCGTGAGCGGCACGCTTCCGATCTTGTAGACGAAAGCGCCGACCAGGGCGCCGATCGCAATGGCCGCCCCGATGAAGGCGACGTCGGCGACGTCGGTTGCGCGGTCGGGCCGGCCCAGCAGCTTTGTGGTGGCGGCGACATCGGATGTGCGGCCCACCAGCGTGAGGATGTCGCCCCGATTGATCTTGGTGTTCGGCAGGATCGGAATCTCGACCGCGATCGCGCCCCGGGCGATCTTGCGCAGAAATACGCCGCGAGCGCCCGGTTCCTTCGCCAGTTGCTCCAGCGTCTTGCCGTCGACGTCCTTGCTGGTGACGTAGACATCGACGCCTTCGATCGGCACTGCCAGCAGTTCGCGATCGTCAACCTCCTCGGCCTGCTCGCCGATCAGCTGCACCAGCACATCGCGGCGCCCGGCGACGGCGACGACATCGCCGGCATGAATCACAGTGTCCGAAGTTGCCTCCACGACCTTGCCGGCTTGCCGGAGCCTAAGGACGAAGATGCGATGATCGGGAAGCAGCGCCTCGGCCTGCCCGACCGTCTTGCCGGCGACGGGTCCGCGCTCATGAACGCGATAGGCGCGCACATCGAACTGGTGCCAGGCCGTCCCCGGGCCGCCCAGCTGCTTCTTGCCGCCATGCTCCTCCTCGTATTTCTTGCACGCGGCTTCGAGATCGATCCCGAGCAGCGCCGGTCCGAGCAGCGCCAGCACGATCGCCGACCCAACCGTGCCGAAAATATAGGTCACGGCATAAGCGACCGGCATGGCATCGAGCAGCTTCTTGGCTTCGTCGGCGGGCAGACCAAGGCGATTGATGGCGTCGGTCGCGAGCCCCATCGACGCGGAAATCGTCTGTGAGCCGGCATAGAGCCCGATGGCCGATCCGACGTCGTAACCGGCGAGCTTGGCGCCGAGATACGCAGACAGCAGGCAGAAGACACAGACCACCGCCGCGAAAACCGCCTGCGGGACGCCGTCCTGCGCGATGCCGCGCACGAATTGCGGTCCGACACCGTAACCGATTGCAAACAGGAACATCAGAAAGAAGAACGGCTTCAGCGGCCCTGATATGGTGATCCCGATCTGGCCGATGATGACAGCGGCGATCAGCGTCGCGGTGACCGCGCCCAGACCAAGGCCCTTATAGGTGAAGGATCCGAAATAGTAGCCCAGGGCCAGCGAGAGGAAGATCGCAATTTCGGGATAGGTGCGGAGCGTCTGGAAGAGCCAATCGATCATGATGTCACCCGTTCATGCTGTCCCCGGGCCTCGGCGTGCGCCCGCTTCGATCTCGTGCAGGGGTGCCGAAAAGGGCGAGCAACCGTATCGGTCGACATCAGACGGCGGTTGGCGAGCAGGATGTTGATCTATGTCAACCGCAGCTGCGGGAACCTTGCGATTTCACTATCTTGCCGACACTACGCACGTGCCGCGCACTCGCATCGTGAGCGACTATCCGTCGCAGCATCGCATCGCCTGCGCGTGAACGTTGACATAGATCAAGGCTCACAACCGGTCGCCGATCATGCTGCGCGCGATTGCGCAGACAACAGAGGCTGTCGCCTCCATTCCAACAGCATGCATCGCCCCGGGAGTGTCAAATGGCCGATCTTCTGACCCTGAAGAAATTCGAGGCGCTGAGCCCCTTCGAGATCAAGGACGAGCTGATCAACCTCGCCAAGAGCAATTCGAAGCGGAGCCAGATGCCGTTCCTGAACGCCGGGCGAGGCAATCCCAACTGGGTGGCGACGACGCCGCGCGAAGCCTTCTTCCTGCTGGGACAGTTCGCCATCACCGAGAGCAAGCGGGTGATGGAGCACCCGGCGGGCATCGGCGGCATGCCCCAGGCAAACGGCATTGCCGGGCGGTTCGAGGCCTGGCTCAAGCAGCACAAGGACATGCCGGGCGCGAGCTTCCTGACCGAGATGCTGCCCTTTGCGGTCAAGAAATTCGGCTTCAACCCCGACGCCTTCGTCCACGAGCTGGTCGATTCGATCATCGGTGACAATTACCCGGTGCCGGACCGCATGCTGGTGCACAACGAAAAGATCGTGCACGAATACCTGATGTGGGCGGTTTGCGGCGAGCCCCGGCCGGCCGGGAAATTCGACATCTATGCGGTCGAGGGCGGCACGGCGGCGATGTGCTACCTCTTCAAGTCGTTGAAGGCCAACCGGCTGCTGGTGCCGGGCGATACGATCGCGCTGGCGACGCCGATTTTCACGCCCTACATCGAGATGACGCACCTAGAAGACTACGACCTGAAGGTCGTTCAGATCAGGGCTCCGCAGGAAAACAAGTTCCAGTTCACCGACGAGGAAATCAAGAAACTGGAGGATCCGAAGATCAAGGCCTTCTTCGTCGTCAATCCGTCCAACCCTCCGGGGATGGCGTTGAGCAAGGAAACGGTTGCCAAGCTGGCCAATCTGGTCAAGACCAAGCGCCCCGACCTGATGATCCTCACCGACGACGTCTACGGCACCTTCGTGCACGGGTTCCGTTCGCTGCTCGGCGAACTCCCGCACAACACCATCGGCGTCTACTCCTATTCGAAGTATTTCGGTTGCACGGGATGGCGGCTCGGGGCCATCGCCATCAACGAGGACAACATCTTCGACAAGATGATCGCCAGGCTCCCGAACGAGGCCGTGAAGGCACTCGACAAGCGCTACGGGCCGCTCACGCTCGAACCACGCAAGCTCAAGCTGATCGACCGCATCGTCGCCGACAGCCGCGACGTGGCGCTCAATCACACCGCGGGCCTGTCATTGCCGCAGCAGGTGATGATGAGCCTGTTCTCGCTCGCCGAGATGATGGACGTGAACAAGGCCTATCAGGCGGCCTGCATGGAGATCGTCAACAAGCGCCTGTGGTCGATGCTCGACGGCCTCGGGCTGGCCGACAAGCTGAGCCCGAATCCGAACTACGATGCCTACTACGCCCTGATCGATTTCGAGTTCTGGGCCCGGAAGAACATCGGCGACGATGCGGTTGAATACCTGAAGAAGAACGTCCATCCGCTGGACCTGGCGTTCAGGCTGGCCGAAGCCCACGGGATCGTGCTGTTGAACGGCGGCGGTTTCGATGCGCCCGAATGGTCGCTTCGCGTGTCGCTCGCGAACCTGCCCGACGATGTCTATGACGATATCGGGCGCGGCGTTCGGACCATCGCCAGAGGCTATCGCGACGCCTACGAGGCAGCGAAGGGCGGAGCCGCAAAGCGCTGACGGCGGTGCCTGCCGCGCATCGAGCGTTTGGATCGGTAGCGCCAAAGCTAAGGGAAAGGCCCCGGCAGAAAATGCCGGGGCCTAAATTACATCCATCCAGGACGATCAGTATCTCGCGACGACCGGCCCGCCGAACCGATAGTTCAGGCGTATCGTCAGCAGATCCACGTCCTGTCCGATCCGGTTGGCGGCGCCGGCCACGATGGGATTGACCACCGAGAACGTGTTGTTGGCATCGCCCATGAAGAGACGGTCGTATTCGAGCCCGACGGACCAGTTCGGAGTGAAGCCGTATTCGAAGCCCACGCCGATCGTGCCGCCCCAACGGGTCGACGTTGCCGACGCCACCCCGATTCCGCCGACCGTGGTCCAGATGTCATAGCGATTGCTGGTGACCGCTGCACCGCCCTTCACGTAGAACAGCGCGGCATCCCAGGCCCAGCCGAGTTGGCCGGTGAAAAGGCCCAGTCCGTCGGTCTTCGTTGTCGTCGAGAACCTCGGATCGATCAGGCTGAGGCGCGAGCTCTTCAGGTCCGCCCAATCACCCTGTCCTTCCAGGCCGAAGACGAACTGGCCGGCCTGCCAGCGATAGCCGAGCTGTCCGCCGAAAACGCCACCAGAGCGTGAGCTGCATCCGTCGGCCACGACACCACCGACGGCAGGGATGAAGTCCCAGCAGGTGCGGCTCTCGCCCCAACCGCCGTTCGCACCGATATAGAAGCCGGTCCAGTTGTAGACCGGCGGAGGGACCGGCACAGGCGCCGCCTTGACGGCCATGTCAGCCGACAACGCCGGCGTGGCCATGCCGATAATCGCGGCGACAGAAAGCAAAAATCTCTTCATGGAATGATCTCCGGGTCTCTTCGCGTTAATCGAGAAAAGCAGTCCTTGCGTTCGCCCAATCGGGGCAGTGGTCGAAGCCTAGATGTGAGTCACGAAAAGCCACGTGCCAAAATGGCAACACTCAAGGGGCAAACGAACAGCGTGCTCGGGCTCCGCGTTCAACTTCGGTGCAGCACGAAGCTCGCTCTGCCGAAGAGGAGCCGGCTCACTGTTCGACGAGCCAATCGGCAATGTTCTGCGAGGGGATCAATTGCCTGGGGAGGTGCGGATTGATGGTGCCGGCAAACACGACCAGCCCTTCGTCCAGTTTTGACCGTGCGAACGCCTTGGCTTCCGATTCGCTGGCAAATGTCCTGGTCTCGCGAGGACTGCGCGCCCTTCGAGCCAGCAGACCACGTCGGCGAATTTCATAAGTGACATACCAGATGGCCGACACCGCGACACCGGGCGAGAGCGAACAGCCCTAGCAACACACCATCCGGCCAGCGGCCGCGCCTTGACCTTGGTCAAGGGCCCGGACCGTAAAAATACGGGCACCGCGGTCCGAAGCAGTTCGATCAGAAGCGCGAGTGAACCGCGACGAGCCTGCCGACCGTTGGCACCGCCGGCTTCACCTCCGACCCGGGAAGAACGAGGATGCCGTCCGCTGCCTGCGCGTTCGCAACAACGATGATCAGCGCCAGTTCTTTTGCATCGCATTCATTACGGTGTCTGTCTTGTGCGACTTGCAGTACTTGCCGATGACCTTGCCGTTTCGCTCGACGTAGCGAAAATCGACGACAGTCAGGTTCTTCGATGCGCTGAAATAGCCCGACATCCAGGAGCTGACCAGCATTTGTCGTTCCTGATCCGACTCCAGCAATTGCTTGCAGGTAATGAGGGACAGATCGACGACGACCTGCGCTTTGGCCACGACGCTCGTGGCGAGGAGTGCAACGGTCGCAATTGCAAGAATCGATGGTTTCATTGTTATCTTCCAACCCTGTTTGATCACTGGCCGGCCGTAGAGCGCTCAAGACCGGCCATCACGGTCTGAGTGGGATTGGTCGCGCACCACGCCTTCACGCTTGCGACATTCCGTGCATACGCGTTGAGATCGACGAAGACGTATCCCTTCTTTTGATTGAACCAGCCACTCATCCAGGCAGAAAACACGGACGAATCGCCCGGGGACATGGCGAGGTATTGCGAGCAAGTTATCCGCGCCATATCGATGCTCGTCTGCGCTTGCAGCGGGCCCGACAACGCCGCACCGGCAAGAGCCAGGCATACAGTGATTTTGTTCATTTCGATTTCTCCCAAGCTCCGTGCACAGTGATTTCTATCCAGCAATCTGCGCCCTCACTGACAGACAAGGACCGGAGTCTTCGCTTGCGTCAGCACCTTGTTTGTCACACTGCCGATGAGGAGCTTGGAGAGCCCGCTGCGCCCGTGCGATGACATAACGATGAGATCGCAGCCCTTATCCTCGGCTGCTGCGATGATGGCTTGATGGGGGTGCCCGCTCTCGACCTGGCTTGTCTCGCAGGGAACGCCGGCCTCCCTGGCCGCGTGTGCGGCGCGATCCAGCGCGCTCGTGGCCTCTTCCTTGCGTATCTCGGCAAATCTCGCGAGCAAATCACGGTACCGCCCTCCTATTTCCGAGAGCGGCTCAACAACGAAGATGACCGATACTTTGGCTCCGAGAGATTTCGCCAGCGCCAATCCCTGCTTCACCCCTTGCTCCGCCAGTTCCGACCCATCTGTCGGAATGAGAATGTGCCGGTACATGCCTTCACCTCCCGGTTATCTGGATGACGTATCGCCGCCCGCCAAATGCAGGCTGAACCTGAGCCTCGGACCTGGCCTTGAGATAGATCAATCCATCGCTCAGCGCAGCGAGATCGTAAGCCCGCCCAGATTGGCGGCAAATTCCAGCCCTGCCTTCGGTCCCTTGAGCGCCAGCACCACCCCGTGTTCATTTCGCAGGCTCACCCCGCCCACGCCCCCAGCCCATGCGCCGCCTGCTCCGACCAGCGCGTAGCTGCCGGCGAAATCGTTGACGTCCCTGATGCCTGAGGCGGTGCCCTCCAGCCAGGTCACCGACGCACCGGCAGTCACGCCGAGGCTGAAGCCGGACGCGATGAACCGATAGTGCCGCCCGCGGTAGGTCAACGTGCCGCTGCCGCCGCCGCCGCCCACGACGAGCGCGGCCTTCACGAACTTGACCTGAACGTGGCCGACGGCCTGCGCGAAGCATGGCGCGACCGCCAGGACCGTCGCCGCAAGCGCCAGTATGACGGAACGGATCATGGATCGCGTCACTGCAGTCCCCTCCTCGCTCAGGGATTTGTCGGATCCGCTTTCTTCCAGGTCTGATCCGGATCGAAAACGATCATGCGCTTGGCGAGGAAATCGGTGCGTGAGCCGAGATCCTTCTGATAGACCGTGCCTGCGTGGTTGACCAGGAAGGTCATGACGCCGGAATTGCCGTATTCGGCGGGATAGGCGACCAGCGCGAATCCACCGATCATCTTGCCCTTCACGACATAGTTCAGCGCGCCGCCCGGAGCGTCGGAGCCCTGTGCCTTCAGGATCCGATAGTAGTAGCCGTGGTACGGCATGCTCTGCTCGCCGACCTTGTAGCCTTCCGCGGCGGCCTGGGCGGCCAGCTCGCCAAGCGGGCTTGGATACTTGTCGTCGCGCCAGAACAACCCGTCCGTCTTGCCCGGCCTGCTGACGATGCGCTGGGCATAGGCGCCCACACCCTCGCCGCGATCCTTCTCTGCGTATTCGTTCTGTGCGTCGACATAGGCAAGACAGGTCTGGATCGCGGCCAGCTCGTTGCGGCCGATCCTGCGGTAGAGGATTTCGCGACGTCCCGCGGCGGCGTCGAAACTCCAGCCGTCATTGTTGTTGACGAGCGGGATCGGGAACGGGAAATCGTCCCTCCCCAGAATCAAGATGGCTTTCTTGTTGCCGTCAGCCTTGATCGAATGCTTGGCGTCGTAGGCAGAAAGAAAGCTCTCTCGCGCATTGGCGTCGGCGACATCGTCGCCCGACTCGATGATATCGGCGGCATCGCGGCCCAGCACCTTCAGCATCGCCCGACTGGTGCCGGTCTTGACCGCGGTTGCCAAGGCAGACGCCGCGTCTTCCGGATTGGGGAAGCCTTGCTGCGCGCGTGCAGGAGACAGCAGCAAGGCGAGTGCTGTTGCCGCGGCCACGCCGATCGAGGCGATACGATCCAGTCGCGAGTATGAGGGGCCTGTCATCGTGATGCCTCCGACGGGAATGGAATCTTCGCGCCGGCGGCAAGCCAGTCGTGGTAGCTGCGGAACTTGATCCCGAGCTTGTCGTAATAGACCCTGAGATAGCCATCGGCGCCGCGCGTCACCGCCGCCGGCATGACCTGCTCGACCTCCTGCGCCATCACGCCGACATAGGCCTTGCTGCTGCCGAGATAGCTGAAGCGGTAGTAGCCGAGGCCGTTGGCGAGATGTCCCAGCAGTTCGATATCGTGCTTGAGCGCGATGTCGGAGCGTCGTCCACCGCCACCGCCGCCGCGGAAGCCGCCACCTCCGCCACCTCCGCGGAAGCCGCCTCCGCCGCCGCTGAAGCCACCGCCACCACGGCCGGCAAAACTTGCGCCGCCGCCGCCGCCGCGTGGCATGCTGGCCATACTCGATCGCCCGCGCGCCGATGCCGCCGCAGCTGCCCGTCCGGACGATACGTTCATGGCGCCGCCACGACTGCCACCGCCACGATTCGCCGCAGCCGCGCGGTTACCGGCAGCGCCGCGGTTGGCGGCCTTTGCGCGATCGCCACCGCCCCTGTTGCCGGCACCCGCGCGGTCGCCGCCCTTGGCGCGATCGCCTGCACCTGGACGGTCACCACCCTTCGCACGATCTCCGCCGCGGTCGCCTCCACGGTCTCCAGCGCGATCGCCCGCACGATCTCCGGCGCGATCACCCGCACGGTCGCCGCCGCGGTCTCCTGCCCGGTCACCTGCGCGATCTGCACCCGGGCGATCGCCGGGATTGAGAACCTGCTGACCGTCACGGCCGCGAAAGTTCATCCGATCGCTGGCACCGGCCCGATTGGTGTTGCCGCCGAAGCGCTGCTGGACGTTGCTGTTGTTGTAGCGAACGCCCTGGCGATGCGCCGGATTGTGCTGCCAGCCATTTGCGATGTTGGTGGTCCGGTGATTGACATAGACGTTGCGATTGCCCCAATTGAAGCCGCCGCCCCAATAATTGCCCCAGCGTCCGATCGCCCAGCCGGCACCGAAGGCAAGGCCTGCCGCGATCACACCGGCGCCAATATAGGACGGATAGCCGAAATAATACGGCGGATACTCCGCATAGGGCCACGCGCCATAGACCGTCGCGGGATCGTAATAGGGCACGTAGACCGTGTTCGGATCGATCTGCTCGATGACGATGACCTGCTTGCTCTCCTGGGTCTGGACGCTGACCTTCTGCTGCTTGGTCGTCACCAGCTTGTTGTTGGCCTGCGCCTTGCTGCGCAGCCGCTGGATCGCGTCCATGACGTCGGGCTGCTGGGCCAGCACCGCATCGCCCAGGTTCTTCGTCCAATCGATCTTGTCGCTCATCATCGCGAGCACATCGGCGGTGCTCGCGAGGGCCTTCACGCTGTCATCCCAGGCCTGCTTGTCGACCTCGGCCTTCAGCGCATCCCCTTTCAGACTCTTGCGCTCCTTGACCCACCGATCGGCCTGCACGACCTCGAGCGGATAGGTCGACGCCGCCAGCACGTTGGCGAGCAGCGAGTCCGGGTAGAGCGCGATCGGCGCCACCAGGGCCTCCAGCTGTTCCGGCTTCAGGAGCTGATCGGTCGGCTGGGTTGCCGCAGCCGGCTGGCTAGCCTGGGCGGGCGGGCTGGTCTGGGCGGGCGGCTTGTCAGCCGTTTGCGCGAATGCGGCAACGGACGTCACCGAGACCAGCACAACCGCGAGCAGAGTCTTGCCCCAACGGACCATCGCGACCTCCATCGACACCAACGGTCGACAGCATCGGCCACGATCCCCTCCCCTCCTTGATCGAGATCAAGGAAACTGTCCTTCGGCTCAGCTTTCGATTTGGCTTCCGGCCTGGCCCGGCTGTCGCGACGCAAGGTGGATGCGGCGGTCGTGAATCAGGTTCTCGAGCCGATGGGCGGCAACGTTCACCGCCGTAACGGCACGCTCGGCCTTGTCATCCGCGACCGGCTGCTCGCGCTGCGTACGCAGCACCTGATCGATTTCGCGCTCGATCTCTTCGAGGTCCGACACACGGTTAGCCATCCGAATTCGTCCTGCCAGTGCATAAAGCGTGTCGAGCGCCTCCTTCCGGCTCGGTGTCTCGCTCGAGCGGAGAAACTTCCACGCCGCCGCGAGCACCGACGCAAGCCCGCCTGCGATCATCGGCGCCAGGAAGATCGCATTGCCCCATTGATCGAGAAAGCTCTCCCTGGTTCCCTCATAGACCGCTGCCGCCCCGGGATGCACGGGAATGTAGGCACCTGCATCGGTATCGGGCGTGGCGATCTGGGAGAGCGCCGGCAGTTCGGCGAGCAACTGTCGCCGCGCGTTCATGATCGACTGAGTCAGGTCGCTGATCACGTCATTCCCAAGCTTCTTCTGTGCCACCAGATAAAACGACGTCTGCAGCGTCGTCAGGTCATCAGCAGGAATGGGCGGCGAGCCGCGCAGGGTTCCCTTGGGTACGTCGAAGCTTTCATAGGCGCGCTCTTTCTCGGCGATGGCTCCGGCGGACTCGATGGCGATCATCACCGGGCCGGCTCGCGTGGTGCGCGCGAAGACATTGCGCAGCAGCGCAAGGTACTTTTCGGTCAAGGGAATGACGAGCAGGATTGCTCGTACTTCCTTGGTGTCGAGCGCCCGGCGCGCGTCCGCCGGGGCGAGCGGCTTGAACGTCACGCCCGCGCGCGTCAGATCGTATTCGTCGGTCAGCACCTTGATCAGCTTCTGATTGGCTTCGGCACCAATCACCCCGATCGTGGCGCGTTTCAACTCCGCCACGTCAGATATCGCAGCGCCGGGCGGCGCAACCAACAGGACGGTGGCATGGGCCAACACGATAACGGCCTGGGCCTGCGAGAGATCACCGACGTCTCCACGGACGACCGCGAGGTCTACCTTTCCGGACGCGAATGCCTTGGCGGACTCGAGCGGTCCCGGCGTCTGGACCAGGCTGAGCCGGACTGGCGCTTTCGACTGGGCGAACTTTCCTGCGATCGCCGAGACCAGTCTGCCGGCCTCGCCGTCCAGCGAACCAACCGCGATCGTCAGGGTCGTCGGCCGCTCGTACCAGCGATAGGCGAATAGGCTCGCGCCTCCAACCAAAAGCACAAGCCCGGCCACCAGGGCGATGCGCAATGACCTCGGCAACCTGCTGGGATCCACGGCGCGCTACCCAATCGGTCCGGCGTCAGCTGACAACGGTCCGGCGGCGCTGAGCCAGTGCGGGGACCGGACGCTAGATCTTGCAACGATGATAGTTGACCTCCATCCCATCGATGCCCGGGAACTGGCGCGTAATGGTATCGTCGTCGACGGCCTTAAGGAAGAACTGCACATTGGATACCATGATTCCGGACGCACAGCCGACGATGATGTTGATGGTCTGGCCGTCGTCCTTGCGCGATTTGATCTTGCAGTTCTCGAACTTGCTCCGGAGGCGATCGGGCTCGGCGATGAATCCGCCGCCATAGACGCCTCAGAAGTTCGTGAAGGTCAGCTGGTTCGCCCTGCCCTTGTGGGCGAACACTTTTCGGCATTGCTCGGCGCTCGTGGCCCAGGCACCCGTGAGATCGAAAGCGTGCGCGTAACCCGGCAATCCGAAGATCATGCCCGTCGCCACGATTGCGCGAAACTTGCAGTTCGGTTTCATATGCCGTCTCCCTGTTCGCGCCCGTCAGTGACCGCTTAACACCAGCGTCTTGATCGGCAGCAGCAGAGCTTGAATCCGAAGCAGCAAGGCATGAACAAGTGCAGTCGCGTCGACGGCGTGCAGGGCAAAGCCTTTCAACGTGCCGGTTTTCGGATCGGAAATCTCGTCATGGTTGCTGGTGTACGCATTGACGATGCAACTGCTGCCCGGTGTCACGCCGTCAAGGCCGCCCTTGTAAAGCGGCTCCAGGAACACGAGGATCGAACCTGGCTTTTGCAGGCTCTGCGGGTCGATCAACAGCTCGGTGGCCCGAAACTGGCCGGCGGCGATGAAATCCTGCACGCTGGTGACGACCAGCGGAATGATCACCCAGGGTTTCGACATGCAGGTGGCTTCCGCGACCATGCCAGGCTTCATCACCTGGGCCTCGATCTGCCCGAATCCCGCCTGCAACTTGTTGCGGCCCGCTTCGTCCGGTATCAGGATTCCGGCCGGCCGCATGATCTGGGCGACGAGGTCCCCGGGGCGAACGAGGAATTGCTCGACGCGGCCATTGACGCCGGCACGGACGAAGGTCTTGTCGAGATCCACTTGCGCCTGCGCCCGCGCGGCCTCGGCGCTCGCCTTCTCGGCCGGCAACAGCGTGGAGACCCGCAACGTCGCCGATTCCTTGACGGCGCTGGCGGCATCGACGCCGGACTGCCGCTGATCAACCAGCACCTGCAGCTTCTCGATGTCACGTTGCGGCACGATGCCGGGATTGCGGCGCTGCAACTCGCTCTTCACCTCCAGCTCGTCCTTGGCCTGCTGCAAGGAGGCTTTCGCCTCCCCGATCTGAGCGTCCGCCTTGACGACGTCGGCCTGCGCCGCGATCAACGACGCATCGACCTCGGCGATCTTTCGCTTGGCGGTCTCGAGCGCGGCCTCCTGCTTCGAACTGTCGAGCCGGAACAGAACGTCGCCCTTCTTCACCGGCGCGGTGAAGTCGACATTGACCTCGACGACACGACCGGAGCCTTCGGGCAGGATCGGCACGGTCCTGAAGTAGATCGCCGCGGAGGTTGTCGAAGGATGAAAGTAGAAGATCATCGTGATCAGCGAAATCGTGAGCATCAGGCAGCCGGTGATCCCCCATCTCAGTTCGTACCAGACAGAGAAGAACGTGATCTCCTTGCCGAACCGCTTGCCTTGCCGATAGCGGCGGTAGAGGTAATCCGGCAGGATCGTCACCAGCGAGCAGATCATCAGCTCAAGCATGGTTGTGCACCTCTTGCTTGGCGGGCGTCCGGACGTCGGGACCGCCGCCAGGTACGGATTCAGCTTCCGGTTCGGCAGCGCCCGGCGTGGCGTCTGCTATGCGCTCGACGGAATCGGCGATGCTGCGCATCGGCGTGCCGAAATCCGGCAGATCGATGAGTGCCAGCAACAGGCCGGCGACCCAGAAGATATGCATGTGAGTGAAAAGCGATATCAGCCCGAGGACGGCGACGATCTCAAACTGAAGTTTCTGGCTCTTGTGCGCCATGCGCTCCGGCAGGCTGTGCAGCTTCCAGTACAGAGTGCCAACCCACAAGACCGTGGCTACGAGGAAAATGCCCATCACCACCATCAGGGCGTCCGACCCATCGGCGCCGGGAATGAAAAACGGCAGATGATGGGGGGCTGCCGGATGCATCTGTTCGCTCAAGCCAAGTCTCCCGGTCGCAATAACACCGCAGGCGAATCTTGATTGACACTGCTGACGATCCTATCGCGCTTGCTTGATCTGGATCAAGGAAGCCGGTCGGCTCATCCCTACCGTTCCGGGGGCAAGGTGGAAGATCGGGCTTAGGAGTCCCCAGCCATGCGAGACAAAATCGATGACCTGATCCCGAAGGCGCACGAGATCCAGAAGCAGGCAGCGCTGAAGGAAGCGGAGAAAGCCGAGGAGCACGCCAAGCGTGCGGCCGCTATCGAAGCCGAGAAGCGAGCGTTGATCGAGCGGCTGAGCAAGCCCTCCGGACTCAGCGAGGACGAGAAGGTCAAGCTGGCGTCGACGGTGATTCAGCGGGCGGTGCGCAACGGGCTGAGCGAAGTGCAGGTCTATCGCTTCCCCAATACGCTGTGCACCGACAAGGGGCGAGCCATCAATCAGATGGAGTCCGGCTGGGAGAAGACGCTGACGGGTATCCCCAGGGAAATATATCAGCTTTGGGCTGACTACCTGCAGCCGCGCGGCTACCGCATCCGCTATCAGATCGTCGATTACCCCGGCGGCATGCCCGGCGACATCGGCATTGTCATTGCCTGGGGTGATTAGTTGAAACGATGGACGGATATCCATGGCGAAAGACAAGCCGACTGGGAAGATGAAGCGCAAGGACTACGAGGAAGAGCTGCAGAAGCTGCAGGCCCAGCTCTGCCAGCTCCAGGATTGGGTGCAGGCGAACAAGCTCAGGGTCATCATCTTGTTCGAGGGACGCGATGCGGCCGGCAAAGGCGGAACGATCAAGGCCTTGACCGAGAAGGTCAGCCCGCGCGTGTTTCGCGTAGTCGCCCTGCCCGCGCCCTCGGATCGTGAGAAGTCTCAACTTTTCATCCAGCGCTACATGCAGCAGTTTCCGGCGGCCGGCGAGATCGTGATCTTCGATCGCAGCTGGTACAATCGCGCGGGCGTCGAATATGTGATGGGGTTCTGCACGCCGGCGGAGCACAAGCGGTTTCTCTCGCTCTGCCCGCAGATGGAGCAATACATCATCGAGGGCGGCATCATCCTGATCAAGCTGTGGCTCGAGGTCGGGATGGATGAGCAGGAGCGCCGCTTCAGGGCCCGGATCGACGATCCGATGCGGCAGTGGAAGCTGAGCCCGATGGACACGGAATCCTACCGCCGCTGGTACGATTACTCCCGCGCGCGCGACCTGATGTTCAAGGCGACGAGCTCGGAGCACGCGCCCTGGAACGTCATCCGTTCCGACGACAAGCGGCGGGCGCGGCTGAACTGCATTTCGTTCCTGCTCAAAACAATCCCTCACGGACGGGTCAGGCGCGACAAGGTCAAGCTCCCCAAGCGCTCCAACAAGGGGCGCTACAATGATCAGGCCGGACTGCGCGGAATGAAGTTCGTCGAGGAACGCTACTAGAGGTCCAGGCCGCGAAGGGCGCGGCCTGGACCTCTCCGGACCTATTTCAAACGGATGGAAACCCCGCCCACGGCGGCCGAGACTTCGGCGCCCACCTTCGGACCGCTGAGCTGCAGGATCACGCCATTGGCGTTCTGCAGTTGCACGCCGCCGGCGCCCGCGGCGATCGCCCCACCGGCGCCTGCGGCACTGTAGGAACCTTCGATCGAGGCAGGCCCTCTGAGATTGAGGGCGCGCCCGACCAGTTTGGTGGTCGAAGCGCCGATCGTGAAGCCGACGCTCATGCCCGACACCGTGAACGGATAGTGCTTGCCGCGCAGCGTCAACACGCCCTCGCCGCCTCCGACACCAACGATGAATCCACCCTTGGTGAAGATGACGGCGACCGAGCCGGTTTCAGCCAGTGACGGCGCGCTGAAGCCGGCCACTCCAATCGTCAGCATAGCAAGAGCTCCAATCAAACTCACTTTTCTCATCATGTCCCTCCAGGAACCGGTTGCGTTACGCCTTGTTGCGCAAGACTCATCGCCGCAAGAATGCGAAGACGCCTTGCGGAATCTCCCTCGTTTATGATGCAGCCTTGAACTTCGGCGCGGCCGCTCGCGGCTTGCCCATCCTGGCCAATGCCTCGGTGGTCACGAGCTTCAAGCCCTCCGCCGCGTCGTAGCCATGGATCTCCTTCACATCCAGCTTGCGCATGAAATCGATGGTCTCCTGCGTGATGACCTGGCCAGGGACCATGATCGGGAAGCCCGGCGGATAGGGAATCACGAAGTTGGCGGAGACGAGATCGGGCCCGTTCTTCAGGCGCCTGTCGATCTCGGGATCGTGCAGGCGAATATATTCGCATCCTGCCGCGTCATAGGCCGAATAGAACCCGCCGCGGATGTCGCCCTCATTCGTCTTCGTGCCGGCATCGCTGCGATAGGCGTCGTGGAAATGCGAGAAGTTGGGCAAGTCGGGGACGTCCTTCATCAGGCTCTTGACCCGCATGTCGAAGTCGACCCTGGCGTTCGCGCCGCCCTTGGCCAGGCCGCGATCGATTTCGCCGGAGATTTCGGCCAGCACCCGGACAAGATGCGCGACATCGCTCCGCGTATTGTTGATGTTGGACTGGATCAGGACCGAGTTGCGCGAGGTCTTGTTGACCTGGATGTTGTAGCGGTTGGCGAGCAGCCCCTTGAACGACGTTCCGTCGTACCCGGCCGTGCCGCAGACCAGCGTCATGCGGGTCGGATCGAGACAGAACTCGTCGTCGTTCAGGCTCCTCAGGGCGCTCGCCCAATTGGTACCGGCCGCCAGATAGTCGGTGAACCCGCTTTGGCGATATTCCTTCGGCACCATGGCGTCCGCGCCGAGAACGCGGAAATACCTCGAAATCAACGGATTGGTGTTGACCGCATTGCGGATGGCGAACGCGATCTCCATGGCATTGGCCACCAGTCCATAGCCCTCGAGCTCCATCTGCCGGCGCGAGACGTCGAGGCTGGCGATCAGCTGCTGGTTCGGGCTGGTCGAGGCGTGCGTGAATACGGCCTCCTTGAACTGGGCTTCGACGGTGTGGAATTCGATGTCCTTGACCGCCAGCATCGAGCCCTGGCGGATCGCCGACATCGACTTGTGCGTCGAGTTGGTCTGGTAGACGCGCAGCCGGATCTGGCGCGGATCGGGGATCAGCCTGGTCTTGAGCAGAACCTCGTCGGAAGGATTCTTGCCGAGCTCGGCCTGCTGTTTCTCATAGGTGGCGACCGATTTCGGATCGCGCATCCAGGCTTCGATCTCGTTCGCTGCGCCCATCGCGGTTCGCCGCCTCAGGAACGGTGAAAACCGCGCGAAGCCGAACCAGGCCTCGTCCCAGAGGAAGATCAGGTCAGGCTTGATCGCGAGGCATTCCTCCATCACGCGCCGCGTGTTGTAGATGTGGCCATCGAAGGTGCAATTGGTCAGGTCGATCATCTTGACCCGGTCGAGCCGGCCGTCCGCCTTCGCGTTCAAAAGCGCCCGCTTGATCGTCTGCAACGGCACCGCGCCATACATCGAGTATTCCGTCATCGGAAATGCCTCGACGTAGAGCGGCTGCGCGCCCGCCAGCACCATGCCGTAGTGGTGCGACTTGTGGCAATTGCGGTCGACGATTGCGATGTCGCCGGGACCCAGCAGCGCCTGCACCGCCATCTTGTTGGATGTCGAGGTGCCGTTGGTCACGAAGTAGACGCGGTCGGCGCCGAGCGCGCGCGCGGCCTTCTCCTGCGCCTTCTTGATGTTGCCGGTCGGCTCCAGCATGCTGTCGAGGCCGCCGGTGGTCGCACTGCTCTCGGCAAGGAACAGGTTCAGACCGTAGAATTCGCCCATGTCGCGGATCCAGTCCGACTTGAACACGGACTTGCCGCGCGCGATCGGCAGCGCATGGAAGGTACCGATCGGCCGCTGCGCATATTTCTTCAGATTGTCGAAGAACGGCGTGTCGAAGCGGTCCTGCACGCCCTCCAGAATTGAAAGGTGCAATTCGAGGATATCCTCGACCGAGTAGAATACCCGGCGCACCACATCGGCTTCGGGATTGCCGGCCAGCTCCTCAACGTCGCGATTGGACATGAGGTAGAGATCAAGCTCGGGACGCACCCGCTTCAGGATATGGGCCAACCGGAGCGCGGACGCATCGGACTCTTCGTTGAGCCCCATGGCACCGGTCATGGCACGAAGCACCGGCGCATCGTGTCGCGAGCGCAGCGCAAAGCCTTCATTGATCACCACCGCCGCAATGTTGGGGTTCAGCATTGCCGCACAGAAGGCGTCCTCGAGGTTGCCCACGACCACGGGCTCATAGATGAAGGCGTCGACCGGACGCCGCAGCTTGCGCCACTCCGACAAGAGTCCCGGCCAGTTGCTGGCCGGCACCCCGGTCACGATCAGGGTCTCGAAGTAAGGACGGCGCGCCGCCGATTGCCCCAGAGTTGGCGGAAGCAGATCAGGAACGTCGCCATTGCCCTCGTCCTGCGTGCTCCAGTCACCTGCATGCTGGCGGAAGGATTTTGTCTGAAGTGCCTGGGCGATCCGCGTCGCGAGCATATGCGAGGTGGCGGCGTCGCCCGCCGCCGCGGCTTCCTTCAACGCCGCCATCAAACGAAGGCCCGGATAGCCGTGAAACTCCTCCGTCACCGCAAGCGCCGTCAGCGCGGCGTCATACGCCGCACGGTTGCCGCCCCTGTTCCACACCTTCGCCGCCTCAACCAGATCGCGCCAATTGTCGGCTCGTCCGCCAGGCCCGGAGAAGAACTGGTCGATGCGCTGCTGTGCCGGCTTCGCGTCGTTGGCCATGAGTGTCTCCTGATCTCGTGATCTCAGCGCTGGTTCTGTCCAATCGTACAAACGGGGCCCACTGCGCCCTTTGATCCAAGTCAAGCTGCAAGCCGGATTGAGACAGCCCCCAAGCGCGCATGATCGCGACGCCTTGCGACGCAACAAGGCTGGAATGTCGCGGCGGTCCGTACGGCACGCTAGCCGCTTGCCTGCGGCTTCCTGTTGCTCAATACGCTGTCGAGCGTACGCGTCCAGTCGCCGCTATCGGTCTTGTCGGCAAGACCATCCGCCCGAAGCAGATCCCGCAACTGCGCGTGCGCGCCCACGATGCAGAATGTGATCTGGCGCGATGCGAGTTCCTGCTGAAGGTCGTGCAGCATGCGCGAGCCCGCAAGGTCGATGAACGGCGAGGCCGATAGGTCACAAGCCACCAGCTTGACGTCGGGCGACATCCGAAGCGCCGCCAGCACCGTTTCGAAGATCGTCTCGGCATTGACGTAAAGGAGCGAGGTCTCCGGGCGGAACGCGATGATCCCGGTCAGGGGCTCGACGTCATCGTGTCGCGCCCGGTCGGAATAGCGCCCGCTGCCGGCTTGACGGCCCAGAAACGCGATATTGGGCTGCGACGCCCGCAACAGCAGCAGGAAGATCGAGGCGACGGCCGCCAGCAGCACGCCCTGCAATATCCCGAGGAACAGCACGGACACCAGCGCGATGATAGCGGCATAGAAATCGATCCGGCTGATCCGCCACATTCTGGCGAGCGCCGCAATATCGACCAATTTGTAGACGGCTGAGAAAACGATCGCGGCCAGCACGGTCTTCGGCAGATTGGTCAGGAGGCTCGTGAAGAACAGCAGGCAGAGCGCGAGGGTTGCCGAACAGAACACCAGCGCCAGCGGCGTGCGTGCGCCGGCGGCGTCATTCACGGCCGACTGCGACAACCCGCCGGCGACGGGATAGCCATGCCCGACAGCCGCGGCGAGATTGGCCGCGCCGAGTCCCAGAAACTCTTGCCTGACATCCAGCGGATAGCCGTGCTTTGCCGCAAAGCTTCGCGCGGCGGACACCCCTTCGACATAGGCCAGCACGAGGCATCCGGCAGCGATCGGAAAGAGATCGTCAAATTCGAGCAGACCAAATGTCGGTAACGACATCGTTGGCAGCCCGGTCGGGATCGGCCCGGTCACCGGCAGTCCCATTTGCGCGAGCCCGAGCGCGGAGACCATCAGGATCGAGAGCGCGACCACCACCAACCCAATGGGCTTTCCCGGCAGTCTCTTCTCGCCAAGCAAGAGCAGCACCGTCGCAGTCAGACCGACGCCGAGCACCAGCGGCCTGGTGTCACCCAGCTGGCCGGCAAGCTTGATCACGCGGTCGAAGAAGTTGTGACCGCCTCCAGCGACGCCGAACAGGCTGGGCAGCTGGCTCATGATGATGGTGAGACCCGCTCCGGCCTTGAAGCCCACCAGAATACTATCGCTGATCAACCGCACCAGCACGCTGAGCTTGAACAGCCAGGCAATCAGGCAGAGCACGGCGACGCTGAAGGCCACGAGACTGGCAATCTGCCCGTAACGCGTGGCATCGCCGCCGGCCAGTATGCCGACGGCGCCGGCGATCATCAGCGAGATCGCCGACGTCGGCCCGACCGCGAGTTGCCGGGACGAGCCCAGCAGGGCGTAGCCCACGCCGCCGAGCAGATAGCCATAGACGCCGATCTGCGGCGGTAGACCCGCGAGCCCCGCATAGGCCAGCGACACCGGAATCGCGTAGGCCGCCAACGTGACCCCGGCGATTGCGTCCGCCCCAAGCCAGGATGCCCGGTAGTCGGCGAGCCAGTTCGCCGGCGGAAACCAGCGCACCCAACTCGTCTCTGCCTGGATCGACATCAAGCCCGCCGTGTGACGCCACAATGTTCGCATGTGGTTGCGCCGGCGGGCCCGATGCGCGTTGATTCAGATCAAGCCTCGCAGTCCTCGATGTGCTTCTGATCTTGCGCGGCTCGATCGTCGTGACCTGCAGATTTGCCAGATGACTGCCGGAGCGCATGGCATGCGTCAGCACCGCTTACGGACCTTCGCAACCGCAGCGCTGCTGTTGCTTGGCATGATCGCTCCGGCGCGCACGGAGGACCGAGACACATCCCAGCGCATCCAGGAAGAGATCTGGGCGTTGCCAACCCCGCTGCCAATGTTCGCTTATCTGGTCCGTCCGCTCGGCGACGGCCCTTTCCCACTGGTCATCATGAACCATGGCGTGTCACTGAACGCCAGGGATCGCAGCTTCTTCCCGCTGGTCGAATTCCGCGATGCCGCAATGTGGTTCGCGCGGCGCGGCTATCTCGTGGTGGCGCCGGTCGGGACCGGCTATGGCGCGGCGGCCATCGATATTCCCGAACGCGGTCTTTATGGCCCGTTCTTCTCCAAGATCGGCAAATGCACCAATCCGAATTTCCTCGATCCGGGCCTCGCCGTCGCGCAGGTCGATCTCTGGATCATTGAGTACATGGCCGCCGAAAAGCGCACCTTGCCGAAGGACGTGATCGTCGTCGGACAGTCGGCCGGCGGCTGGGCTGCGATCGCGCTGTCGAGCCTCAACCCGCCGCAGGTCAAGGCCATCATCACCTTCGCGGCAGGCCGCGGCGGCCGTGTCGATGGCAAGCCCAACAACAATTGCGGCCCCGACAGACTGGTCGAGGCCACCGGCATGTTCGGCCATACATCGCGGGTGCCGATGCTGTGGTTCTACATCGAGAACGACACATTCTTCGGCCCGGCCCTGTCGAAGCGAATGCACGAGGCCTTCACGCGCGCCGGCGGTCGTGCCGAGTACCATCTTTTGCCGCCGTTCGGCGACGAAGGGCATTTCCTGATCGGCTCACCCGATTCCATTCCCACGTGGTCGCCCCTGGTCGAACGATTTCTCGACAAGGTTCGCTAGGCGGCCGTTCCCGCTGGAGGAGCATCCATGGTCCGATATGGTGCCTTGGCGAAGTTGGCGCTGTTTGCGGCCGGCATCAGTGCTGCCCACGGTCAACAGACGCCCTCACCACCGGCTGCGGCGAAAGACGGTGGCGAGGTGGCCCCGCGGGGCGCGCGCGCGGCGCGAGACATCAAGTATGGCGAGTGGAAGAAGCTCTGCTTCAATGCCGCCGGCGCCAAGACACTATGCCGGACGACGATCACGGGCACCTTCGGGACCGGACAGACGGCCGTTCGCCTCGATCTGATCGAGCGAGAGGACGGCAGCAGCCGCGTCCAGCTATTCCTGCCGGTCGGGATGTATCTGCAGGCCGGCGTCAAGCTATCGGTCGACCAGAAGCAAGTGTATCGCCTGCCCTATACCTGGTGCGCGACCAACATGTGCATCGCGGCGGATGTCGCCGATCCCAAGCTCCTCGAGGACATGGATGGCGGAAAGACGCTCTCGATCGAGGTCGTCGACACCAGCATTCTGACGATGACGACATCGGTGCCGCTCGACCGCTTTGCAAGCGTGCGCAAGGGCGCGCCCGCGCTGACACTCGATCAGGTCATCGATGAATGATTGAGACCGGCAGCCGCTAGACCACGCCAGCCAACAGCCGTTCAATCGGCTGGATCAGCGAATTGGCGGTGAATGGCTTGGTCAGATAGGCCACGCATCCCGATGCCATTGCCGCCATGCGCGTCGCCGGATTGTCATTTCCGGTGATGTAGATGACAGGGATTTCGATGCCCTGATCCGCCAGGCGGTGCCGCAGTTCGATCCCGGACCCATCGCTGAGATTGATGTCCAATATCAGACAGACCGCGCCGTCAAAGCTGCCATGTCTCAGTAGCGCGCTTCCGGTCTCGAATAACTCGGATGCAAATCCACATTGCCGCAGAAGCCGTCCGATCCCACGGAGCATGGAGGGATTGTCATCCACGACGAAAACGAGTTTCGCGGTCGGCAAATCCTGAAGCCTCACTCTATCGCTGAATGACCTTGGCCCGCGTGTGGATAAAGGGCACGTCAAGCGGCTACCGGCGCGCAATATTCTCGCGGCCAAGATCGGAGATACGCTGCGTCACAGAGCTTTCATATTGTACCATGGGACAGGAGGAGCAGAGCTGCCCGGCAGATCAAGCCTTGACCTCGCCACCGGACGCGCGCGTGCCGAGCTGCTCCGCGATCGAAACCAGCTCGGCAAGCGACTGCACCTCCATCTTCTCCATGACCTGGTGACGATGCGCCTTGATCGTGCGTTCGGTCGTGCCAAGCTCGTGAGCAATCTGCTTGTTGATCCGGCCGCACACAATCAGATCGAACACCTGCCGCTCGCGCGGGGTCAACTTCGCCAGCAGCGCGCGCAGCGAATCGAGCCTGGTTCGCCGGCCACGGGCCAGTTCGTGCCGCGCAAGGGCGCGATTGATCGCCTCGATCAGCTGTTCCGACGCGATCGGCTTGGTCAAAAAATCTTCGGCACCTGCCTTGATCGCCTGGACGGTGGTCGCGGTGTCGGCATGTCCGGTCAGGAATACGATCGGGAGCGTCGACCCCAGCTCGTTGAGGCGACCCTGCAGCTCGGGACCACTCATTCCGGGAATGCGGACGTCCAGCAGGATACAGCCGGCCCCTTCGTCGTCGGGCAATTGATCGAGCAATTCCCGGGCCGATGCGTAGGTGACGACGCGATAGCCTGCGAGCTTGAGCCGGCGCTCGAGCGCTGCGCGAAACGAGGCGTCGTCGTCGACTATGTGCACGTAAGCGTGCATTGCTGCTCCATCGCCGGATGATCGCCGCTACCTGTAGAATGTCCATCAGCGGCGATCTGAAAATGCTGCGTTCGTCGCAAATCGAACCTTGCAATCAGGCAAACAAGACCCAAACGCGCTACGCGGCCAGCGGCAGCGAAAGGTGGAATACCGCCCCTCCTCCGGACTGATTCTCGGCCCAGAGCTGGCCGCTATGCGCCAGAACGATCGTCCGTGCGATGGACAGGCCGATGCCCATGCCCTGCTCCTTTGTGGTGAAGAACGGATCGAAAATGTCGTTCAGCCTGTCCTGCGGAATTCCC
Source organism: Bradyrhizobium pachyrhizi (assembly GCF_001189245.1). Taxonomy (GTDB): domain Bacteria; phylum Pseudomonadota; class Alphaproteobacteria; order Rhizobiales; family Xanthobacteraceae; genus Bradyrhizobium; species Bradyrhizobium pachyrhizi. The sequence continues at coordinate 166,781 of NZ_LFIQ01000105.1, forward strand.
GGACCGGAATCGCAGACGGAAATCACCGCCGACGCGTCCCCATTGACCTCCGTACGGCCGATGATGGTGCGCCCGTAGGGCATTTTGGCCATCGCGTCCATGCTATTGACCACGAGGTTGAGAATGACCTGCTGCAACTGCACCGGGTCGCCCTTCACCCGCAAGGTCTGCGGCGAGGTCTGCAGGTAGATCGCGACGTTGCGTGTCGAGGCCTGCAGCTTGAGGAAATCGAATGCTTCCCGCATGGTCTGGTTGAGGTCGATATCCTTCTTCTCAAACGGCGCACGCTTGAGCAGGCTGCGCATCCTGCGGATCACCTCGCTTGCACGCAGATCATCGCGCTTGATGTCCGAAATGATTTCCCGCACCTCTTGAAGGTCGGGCGTCGGCGAAGCGAGGATCAGCTCCGCGCTCTCGGCATTGGTCAGGATCGACCCCAGCGGCTGGTTGAGCTCATGGGCGATCGAGGACGAGAGCTCACCGGCAGTGGCCTGTCGATTGATATGGGCGAGCTCGGACAGGCGACTGCGGGCTTCGACCTCGGCACTCCGCCGCATGTGACGCTCGTGGAGCAGGAACGCAATCAGGGCGGTTTGAACCAGCAGCGCCATTGCCAGCGCAACGGCCCGCCAGCGGTATTTTTCCAGGAAGGACGGTTCACGAAAGTGAATTTCGCTGCCTTTTGGCAGACTGGCTTCGCTGACGTTCCAATGCTGCATCTGCCGCCAGTTGAAGATCGGCTTCACCACGTCAATGACCGACGGCGGGAGGCTTTCCGGCGTCTCGCCATCCAGAATGCGCAGCGCCCTGCCTGCAGCCTCGGCACCGATCAGGGATGGGACGATAACAAATCCGCCGATGCCGCCCGGTTCGAGGAACGTCTCCGCCGCAACCACGATGGGACGATTTGCCTTCGCTGCGAGAAAAGAGAGCGCATCCGAGGGCGGATAGTAGTTGCCTTTGCCGTCGCTATAGAGGCCGGTGTAGATGATCGCACTATGGTCGGGAAGCGCTGCGACCCGCTCAACGATCTCCGGCATCGGACGTCCGATGATCTCGATGATGTCGAGGCCCGGAATGCCGGCCGCTGCCTGGTCATTCCAATTGCGAAACAGAACCTGCCGCTCCCAGTCCGCGCCAACGAGCACGACGGTCTTGAGCTCCGGCACCACGGCGCGGGCAGCCGTGACGGCATCCTTGAGTTTCAAGTTCACGATGCCGCCGGTAACATAGGCCGGCGGCTGCAATCGCTTGAAATCGGCCTCTTCGACCAGCGAAAACACGATTGGCGTGTCGGGCCAGAGCTGCGGGCGCCAGCGGAGCGCAAGCTCAAGCGCAGCCGCGCCAATAGTGACCACCACGCCGATCGGCCGATTGCGATATTTCGCCTCGAGGAATCGCCGGAAATCCTCCTGATAGGCCTCGCCGCCGAAGCGATTGAGATCGAGGCTTTCGGTGTAGACGGTGGTCGGCGCGTGCCCGTGAGCGCTCACCGCATCCCTTAAGCCAACGAACACCTGGTAGTAGAAGGGGCCGCGTCGATCGGACTGGTCCAGCACCAGCATGGAATGCGGGCGTGTTTGTTGCGCCCGGAGATCAGCCGGTACCAACAAAGCAGCCAGCAGGATGATCAGTCCAGAGAGCCGAATTGCACTGCTCATAACGTTCGGAGCCGGAGACCAACAGGTTCAAAACCTAGCACCCGGTTGTCGCCGAGAAAATTGAAAAGTAATCTAAGACTGTGCGCACCAATTTACGAACAAATTGCCGCATTTCACGCACCCTGTCCTTTAGGACAATGACCTCAAGACCAATAGAGACTGGCCGGGCCCTGTCGTAGTCATTGCGCGCGGATACGCATTTCGAGCCGCCCCGGACGCTGCATCAGTCGTTACCCAAGAGAGTTAGTCCATGTTCGCTCGCGTCAATGCCAGACCCGCCAATGTGCCGAGCATCCTCGGTGGGGTGACCGCCCGGCACGCCAACTGCATCACCAGCGAATTCCACTACAGGAAAGGCACCGAGATCTACGGGGAGAAGGAGCCGGCCGAGTACGTCTACCAGGTCGTTTCAGGGGCGGTCCGCAGCTACAAGCTACTCTCCGACGGACGCCGCCAGATCGGTGCCTTTCACCTCGTCGGGGATATTTTCGGCCTCGAGAATGCCGAAACCCATCGCTTTACCGCGGAAGCCATCGTCGACACCAACGTACACCTGATCAGGCGGACCAGCCTCGAACGCGTGGCCGATTCCGATTTCGCCCTGGCTCGCAACCTGCTGGTCATGACGACCAGCAACCTGCGGCACGCCGAGGAGCACATGCTGCTGCTCGGCCGCAAGACCGCGCTGGAGCGGGTTGCCGCGTTTCTGCTCGAAATGGATCGCCGGCTGACCGGAGTCGGCGTCGTCGCCTTACCGATGTGCCGGCGTGATATTGCCGACTATCTCGGACTGACGCTCGAAACCGTGTCACGTGCGCTATCCAAGCTGCACGCCTACGGCGCGCTCAACTTTCTTGGCTCGAACCAGCGCGAGATCATGCTGGTCGACCGCGACCAGCTGTCCAGGCTGGACAACTAGCCGACGTCAGGGGGATTTCGTCAGCGCATCCTGGCGCTCGATGGTCTTTTGCAACACTTCGAACAAGACCGCGGTCGACCACCCGAACATGAGAATGCCGTTCATGGCCGCCATCGGTCCGATCAACAGCCACTGCTTGACCGGGATGACGTCGCCATAGCCGAGCGTGGTGTAGTTCACGAAGGCGAAATACAGCAGATCGCTGCCGGCGGGCGCGGCGCCGAGCACCCAATAGGCCAGGCTCCACACCACGATCTCGAGCGTGTGAGCCAGCATCAGCGCAAGCGCGGTTGCGACCATCACGCCGCTGAGCTGTAGCCCCGCCCGGCCGGCCGCGCTCAAGGCAATGTTGCGAAGCAACCCGATGGCCGCGACCGTCCACAGCGAATGGATCGCGATGTTGATCGCGCTCACCGCCGATCCCACGAGGAACTGAAGCAGCATTATCGCTCTCCCGCCAGCCGGGCGCGGTCGTCTCGGATCCATGCCGTGATCAATTCCCAGGCGACCGCGAGAATGATTGGGCCGATGAACAGGCCCACGATGCCGTGGGCAAGCGTGCCGCCGATCACGCCGACAAAGATGACGAGCGCCGGCGTGGTCAAGCCCCGCCCCATCACCAGCGGCTTCAGCACATTGTCGAGGACGCCGACGACCAGGAAGAAGAACGTGAGGGCGAGTGCGGTCGTGAAATCCTTGGCCGACCAAAGCCAGATGATGACCGGAAACAGCACGATTGCCGCCCCGATCTGCACGATCGCGAGCAGCATCACGACAAACGCCAGCAGCCCCGCACTCGGGATCCCCGCCAGCTTGAAGCCAATGCCGGCCAGCAGCGATTGCAGGACGGCGACGCCAATGACCCCGCGGGAAACCGCCCGGATGGTCGCACCTGCAAGGTCGAGGAAGTGCTCGCTCTGCTCCGGCACGATGCGGGACAGGAAGCTCCGGCACGCCGCTGCAAGCTGCAAGCCATAGGGGAACAGAAACCCTGCCACGACGACCGCCAGCAGAAACTTCAGCATCCCGATCCCGGCATCGCTGGCAAACGCAAACAGGGTCCCGGCCAACGGCTTCAGTTGCGGCACGACCTCGCGCAGCACGGCACGCAGATTGGTCGACGCCCGATCCCAGATCTCATGGAGTGGGCCGCCGATCAGCGGCCAATCCTTGATCGCGGCCGGCGGCGACGGCACGACAACGTGGCCGGCGCCGAGTTGTTCGGCGAGCTCCCTCACCCCCTCTACCGCTCCGATTCCGAGCCAGGTCGCCGGCCCGATGACGACTCCCAGAGAGATCAAGGTCAGCACGAGCGCCGCGATGCCGGCATGGCCGCCGAGCATTGCTGCGAGCCAGGTGAAGACGGGATAGAGCGCGACCGCGAGCACCACGCTCCAGGCCAGGATCGGCACGAACGGGCTGACCAGGACGAACGACCAGTAGATCAACAGCGCCAGCAATCCGAGGCGAATTGCGAGCTGGATGAACTCATCTCCGGTCACGAGTTGGCGAAGGGTTTTCAAGAGCGTGCTTTCGATCGAGCATCAGCAGCTACGCGGGAAGCGATGCCATCGCCTTGCTGCGCACGGCTTGATTCAGATCAAGCGTGACGCGTCCGGACTTTCACCGAAGTAGCGGCCCGGTTCGGGGGCAAGAATCGGGGGCCGCTCCGACTTCGCCCGGATGCGTTCGCGGTCGGGATCACGAGCGCGATCGCGCCCCATCAGGCGGCGGCCTGCCTATCCGCGGCAATTGTCCCAGGTGGAGGATCAATCGTCCGCACCGCCCTCTTGCCACTTTGATTCAAATCAAGCTTCGGGCCGGCCGCGGCTGACAGGCTCGGCCTGCTCATGGATCGGAAAGCCGCTCTCGATTTGGCTGCCTTTCGGTCACGACTGCCTGTGTCACCCCGATGTGGAGGACGTCATGAAGAACACCAAGACCCTGCTGGCCTTGATCCTGCTTGCGAGCATGGTCGGCATTGGCGCGAGCCAGGCGGCCCCGCTGCCGACCAATGTCGCGGCCATGAAGGGCATGGTCGAGAGCAACACCGCCCTTCAGGTGCGCTGGGGCGGCTGGGGCGGCTGGCGTGGCGGCGGCTGGGGCTATCGCGGTTGGCGCGGCTACGGCGGCTGGGGAGGCTATCGTGGATGGGGCTATCGAGGCTGGGGCGCCGCTGCCGCCGGTGCGATCGTTGGCGGAGCCATCGCGAGCTCGGCCTACTATGGCGGGTATCCCTACTATGGCGGTGGATACGGCTATGGCGGCGGCTATGGCTACGACTATTGTCCGCCGGGAGGAGGCTATGGCCATTACGCTCGGCCACGCTACGATTATGGATGGTAGTGCCGCTTTTGCGTGACAGGCCGGCCTTCGGTGATGTCACCGAAGGCCGAGCAGCGAACGCCGATAGCCGCTCTCGCGCGCTTCATTCCTGCACACGAAGCCACCATCGAAGCCCCTGGCATAGCGGCTTTGCCCTTTGAGGTAGTAGCGTCCGCGCCGAAAATCGAGCCAGACCACGCTATCGCCGGGGCAATGCCGCTGAGCCTGGGCTTCATAGCGGAAAGGCGTCAGCGGCAGCGCGGCCGTCTGTTGCGCGCAGCAAAACAGGAAGGTCGCGGCGCAGGCCCCGACGCCCAACCTGGCCGCCAGACGGTCTCGACGTCCGCTCGATTTTTCAGCTAATTCGAAGTGCATTCATTGCCGCCGGGAATCATCCGTGTCGTGCTGAAGACGATAGCTCATATTGTCAGAGCTTCGCGGGCGGAGCACCTCAGAACGACGATTCCAGCATCACGCACGGCCAACAAGAGGCGCGCTCAGGACGATAGCAATCCAAAGGCGATCGCCGCACTCGACAGCATCCCGGCCGTCACGACCACGACCTTGAAGGCAATATCGCCGTCGGCCGCTTCAAGCCAGCGACGCAGCCAATTGCGAGCGCCCGCCGGCTGGCTTGCGCCACGCACTCCCCGAAATCTGTCGCTGGCATACCCCATGGCTGCGATTGTAGATCGCGGTGAAACGGAGAGACCAGTGCAGCTTGTGCCAAGCAGTCAGGGTCACGTGCGACGGCTTGACTGACCCAATTGGGCTATACGAGCCGACTCGGCCCAAGGCCCACTCAACCAGCGCTCTAGCTTCCCTTCGAGCCGCCGGCGTTCCGCATCGGCCGCTCCTCCTCCGACGCGCTCTTCGAGGGCGCCGCGCTGCACATGGAGCTACTTCTTGATTCCGCGGTCGCCGTGCGAGCGGTGCGATCAAACGGATTCCGCTCCATGACCTTCAGCGAAGCGAGCTCCTCCTTGTTCAAATAGGAGATCTTTCCCGGCGGAGTCATGACCATCCTGCCGATGGCCGACGGAGGAATACGGAGCTTGGCCGACAACCTCGCAAGCTTGATCGTGTCACGAATCGTTCGACTGTCCTCGTTGCCGTGTAAATTGGAAACCGAATGGACGCCGATCCTGGCATTTGACGCCACATAACGCTTCCTGCTCGCCAGGAAAATGAAAGCGCATGCCGAGTCGCATTCTCCGGAAACGTAACTGGCGATTTGCTTCTGGTGCGCGAGCATGGCGATTCGGAAGCCTTCGTAGAGGGACCCACCTCGGGAATCGAGATCGAGGCCAACGACCCGGCGCTCAGTCGCCAGATATCCGCGAAAGCGGACAAAGTCCCCATCCCGAATATCTCCGCTGAGCTTCAAGACATCTCCAAAGCACCCCCGGACACGGGAGAACTCCATCGCGAGACAGTTCGTCGAGGTCAGCACGACCGCGATGCTCAAAACGCATCCCGCAATCCGCATCGGGCGAATTGCAGGCGCTCGAGAATGAAGCCGACCCGTTGCGACATCGCTTCGGGGTGGCAGCAACCCATGCGTGGCGCTCCGGCCGTTTGCGTCGCCGTCGATAAATGTCGCGCGGAGGACCCTCAAAGCGTGTTTCCAGGCTGCCACGGCGCTCCCCATTGGACCTGGGACCTCCCACTATAAACAGAGCATCGACGCGCATCGTGGGTTGATCTGAATCAAACCCAATTCAGCAAGCGCGCAGGCGGCAGCGCCATTTTGACGTCTAGAGAGCGACGCTGACCCTCAAGCGCACGCTCTGTGCCGAGAGCGAACATCATCTACCGGGACCTTAGGATCAGCCGGTCCAATCCAGCATCGGGTCACCGACAATCTTCACCTTAAGTCGTTCAGTTCATTTGTTTCTTTTTGCCCCCGATCCTTGAGGGGACTGGACCGCCTGAGGAATCCCATTAGGCTCGAAATGCGCGATCAATCCACGCTCCACGCGAACTGCTGGTCGCCAAGGCAACCTAACGCGGGATGCGGCGTCTCGAGGGTGCAGCGTCCCGGAAAGCCGCCGCTTGCGCCCCATGGCTTGAGCTACGGCCGCTCACACGCGCCGGACAACGATGTCCGCAACGCTTCATCTTGTGTAAACTCTCACGGCATCCCGATCGATTTGGGAGAACAACAATGAAAGTCTTCTTGCTCGCCTGCGTGGCCGCCGTCGTCGTGTCGGCAATCGGGGCCCTGGCGCTGAACCGGGTGCAAGAACCGGTCGCACAGGCCTTTGCAACGACGGGCGTACGGCTATAGCAATTTCGCGTTCAACGGCTGCGCGCGCCCTACTCCGCCGCGGTGACGGAGGGCTGGGGTCGCGCATCGCGCGCATTCTCTTCTTCAAGCCAGAGGTTGTGGTGCTCCCTGGCCCAATTGACATCGACGGTGCCGCTTCCCATCGCCTCGAACGCGCCTTCCATGCCGATCGTGCCGATATAGATGTGCGCCAGCATCACTGCCGTGAAGAGCATCGCCACGATGGAGTGGACGATCTGGGCGAGCTGCATCCCTTCGATGCCCGACAGGTAGAACGGGAACATCAGCGCATATCCCGTCGCTGCCACCAGACCTCCGCCGATGACCACGATCCAGTAGATCGCCTTCTGGCCGGCGTTGAAACGATAGGCCGGCGGATGATCGTGCCCGACGATGCCGCCGCCACGCTTGATCCAATCGACATCCACCTTGTTCGGGATGTTGCCGGCGATCCACATCAGGAAAATCAGCACGACGCCGATGGTGAACGGGAAGCTGAGATAGTTATGAACATATTTCGCCCATTGCGACCATTCGGAAAACGCCTCGTGGCCGATCAACGGCAGCAGCAATGGACGTCCAAAAGTGACGTTCAACCCCGAGATCGCCAGAATGATGAAGCAAGTCGCCGTCATCCAGTGCACGAAGCGCTCGAATGCGGAAAAGCGCACGATGGTCCGGCCGGAACGACCGCTCTGCAGCCGCACCATCCCGCGGCTGAGATAGAAGATGACCAGCGCCGCGAGCATGCCAAGTATGGCGATGCCCCCGATCCAGCGCAGCGTCACGTTCCGGAACTCGCGCCATTCACGGCCGGCCGGCTGTTCGAGAACGCCCGAGCGCTGGTCGGGAATGCTGACGCGTCCCTGCACCCGGTTCAGTTCCTGCAGGAGCTGTTGCTCCTTGACCGCGCTTGCAGTCGGGTTGACCTGCTGGGCTACGGACGGGGAAGCCGCGGAGACGAGCAGCAGGAGTCCAGCCACGCCAAGGACGAGCCGAACAAATCGTGCAAAACACGCCATAAGGTCCTCCCGATATCGACGCGACCCGCGCCAGGTCGTCGTCAGGACTCGATCGTCTCGCGATAGGCGGTCTTCCAGCCCCATGCGCCTGAGCCGTAGCCGCGCTTCAGCACGCGCTCTTTATAGATCTGGGCAATTATCTCGCCGTCGCCGGCGAGCAGCGACTTGGTCGAGCACATCTCCGCGCACAGTGGCAGCTTGCCTTCGGCAAGCCGGTTCGCGCCGTATTTCTCGTACTCTTCCTTGCTGCCATCGGCCTCGGGGCCGCCAGCACAATAGGTGCATTTGTCCATTTTCCCGCGCGAGCCGAAATTGCCGACCTTCGGATATTGCGGCGCGCCGAACGGACAGGCGTAGAAGCAGTAGCCGCAGCCGATGCAGAGATCCTTGGAGTGCAGAACCACGCCGTCGGCGGTGGTATAGAAACAATTCACCGGGCACACCGCCGCACAGGGCGCGTCCGTGCAGTGCATGCAGGCCATCGAGACCGAGCGTTCGCCCGGCTTGCCGTCGGCGATGGTGACGACCCGGCGGCGGTTGATGCCCCAGGGCACCTCGTGCTCGTTCTTGCAAGCCGTGACGCAGGCGTTGCACTCGATGCAACGGTCGGCGTCGCAGAGAAATTTCATACGTGCCATCGTCGTTGCTCCCTTATGCCGCCGCGATCTGGCAGAGAGTGACCTTGGGCTCCTGCATGCCCGTCGCGGGATCGTATCCGTAGGTGGTGATCGTGTTCGCGCTTTCGCCGAGCACGATCGGATCGGTGCCCTTCGGGTAGTTGCCGCGAAGATCCTTGCCCGCAAGCCAGCCGCCGAAATGGAAGGGCATCCATGCAACGCCCTTGCCGACCCGCTCGGTGACGAGCGCCTTCATCCTTGCCCTGGAATTGTTCTCGGCGCCGGTGACCCAGACCCAGCCACCGTCCTTGACACCGCGATCGGCGGCATCGGCAGGATTGATCTCGATGAACATGTCCTGCTGCAACTCGGCAAGCCACGGGTTCGTGCGCGTCTCCTCGCCGCCGCCCTCATATTCGACCAGACGGCCGGACGAGAGGATCAGCGGAAACTGCTTTGCAATGCCCTTCTCCACTGCGGCCTTCTGCACCGAGAATCCGATATTGGGCATCCGGAACTGCTTGGCGTCGGGCAGTGTCGGGTATTTGGCGACGAGATCGACGCGTGGCGTATAGATCGGCTCGCGGTGGACCGGGATCGGATCCGGCAAGCCGAAGGCATTCATGCGCGCCTTGCCGTTGCCGTAAGGTACGCAGCCGTGCGCCAGCGCGACGCGCTGAATGCCGCCCGACAGATCGAGCGACCACGACACCGTGTCCGGATTGGCCGGATTGATCTTGTTGATCACGGCCATTTCCGCTTCGGTGAGCTCGCTGTCCCAGCCGAGCTTCTTCAGGCTCGCCAGCGTGAATTCCGGATAGCCGTCCTGGATTCCCGACCCCAATGAATAGGAGCCGTCCGCGAGCAGGCTTACCTTCCGCGTCGTGCCGTCCGGCAGCTTCTCCTCGCGCTCGACGCCGAACCGCGGCCGGAACGTGCCGCCGCCGTCCATCACGTGCAGATTGGTGTTGTAGAGCAGCGGCGTGCCGGGGTGCTTGACCTCGGGTGATCCCCAGCACGGCCAAGGCAGGCCGTAATAGTCGCCGCCAACCTCGGGATCGTCCTTCGGCGCCCGCATCGTCAGCATGTCGAACTTCGCTTGGTTCTTCATGTGCGCCTTGAGGCGCTCGGGCGATTGTCCGCAATAGCCGGTCGACCAGCTGCCGCGGTTCATCTCGCGCAGCACGTCCTCGGCCTCGGGCAGGTTGTTCTCGACTTTGATCTTCTTGAACATCTGATCGGCGAAGCCGAGCTTCTTCGCCATCAGATAGATGATTTCGAGATCGTCCTTCGACTCGAAGATCGGCTTCACGATCTGCTCGCCCCATTGCAGCGATCGGTTGGAAGCGACGCGCGAGCCCTTGCACTCGAACTGGGTGGCGACCGGGAGAATGTAGACGCCTTCCGTGCGTCCCGCCTCGACCGCGAGCGAGGCCCAGGTCGTCGGATGCGGATCGGCGATGACGAGCAGCTCGAGCGCCTTCAGGCCGTTGAGGGATTCAGGGATACGGGTGATGCTGTTGGAGGCGTGGCCCTGCACGAACACCGCCTTCACGTTGTCCTTCTGGGCAACCTGCTCCTTCGGCAACGTCACCGCTTCGAACCAGCGGGTCAGCGGAATGCCGGGGGTTTCCATGATTTGCTTGGAATCGAACCGCGACTTCAGGAAGTCATAGTCGACCTCCCAGACCCGCGACCAGTGCTTCCAGGCGCCTTCGGCGAGGCCGTAGTAGAACGGCAGCGTGACGATATCGAGCCCGACATCGGTCGCGCCCTGTACGTTGTCGTGGCCTCGGAAGATGTTGGCGCCGGCGCCGGCCTTGCCGACATTGCCGGTCATCAGCAGCGCGATGCAGCTCGCCCGCACATTGGCGGTGCCGACGGTCTTCTGCGTCTGGCCCATGGCCCAGATCAGCGTTGCCGGCTTCTCGGTAGCGAACATCTTGGCGACGCGCTTGAGCTGCTCGCCGGGAATGCCGGTGACGCGCTCGACTTCCTCAGGAGGCCATTTCTCGACCTCCTTCTTGAGGTCGTCGAAACCGTAGACGCGCTGCCGGATGAACTCCTTGTCCTCCCAGCCGTTCTGTAGGATGTGCCACATCATGCCGTAGAGCACCGGGATGTCGGTGCCCGGCCGCATCCGCACATATTCGGTCGCGTGTGCGGCCGTGCGCGTCAGGCGCGGGTCGATCACGATGAAGTTGGCCTTTTGCAGCTCCTTGCCCTCGAGCAGATGCTGCAGCGAGACCGGATGCGCCTCGGCCGGATTGCCACCCAGGATGACCTGCGTCTTCGCATTGCGGATGTCGTTGTAGCTGTTGGTCATCGCGCCGTAGCCCCAGGTGTTGGCGACGCCGGTGACGGTGGTTGAATGGCAGATGCGGGCCTGGTGATCGGTATTGTTGGTGCCCCAGAACGCGCCGAGCTTGCGGAACAGGTAGGCGCCTTCATTGGTCATCTTGGCCGAGCCGAGCCAATAGACGGAATCGGGACCCGACTTCTCACGGACAGCCTGAATCCTGTCGCCGATCTCATTGATTGCGGTGTCCCAGGAGACGCGGGTCCACTGCCCGCCCACCAGCTTCATCGGATAGCGCAGCCGCCGCTCGCTGTGCACGAGCTCACGCACGGAGGCGCCCTTGGCGCAATGCGAGCCGCGATTGATCGGCGAATCCCAGCTCGGCTCCTGGCCGATCCATACCTCGTTCAAGACCTCGGCCGTCACCGTGCACCCAACCGAGCAATGCGTGCAGATGCTCTTGCGGACGGTCGCACCCGCCGTGAGCGGACCGGCCGCCGCGGCTTCCGCCTTGCGCACGCTGCCGAGCGGCAAGGTGCCGAACGCGGCAAGCGCGCCGCCGGCAAGACCGGATTTGCGCAGGAAGCTGCGGCGGTCGAGGCCACCGGCCTGATCTGCAGGGGAGCTGGCGGCGGAACCCTGGCGCGGGGAACGCTGGTTTGTTCGCTTGATCAGCACGGTCAACCTCCCTTGGCCGGATAACGATTGACGCGGTAGAAGGCCTTGACGTGATCGGTTTCCTTGTAGCGCGCCTTGCGCTTCTCATCGTTCGTTTCGCTGTCAGCCTGCGCAGAGCCGACCAGCGGCGTTGCGAGGGTCGCGCCGGCGCCCACCGTGCCGACGCCGACCTTGCGCAGGAAATCGCGGCGCCCGACTGTGGTAGTCCTATCTTCACTCATCGCATCTCTCCTGGACCCGCGGATGCGGGTCAGTTCGCGAACGTGAATGCTTCTGTCTCGATCTCGATAAAGGCGCGACCAAGCGCACCGACCGCACGATAGAAGACGGCGCTCTCCGCGCGCTCGATGTCGACGAACAGCCGCCCCATCCACGGCGCGACGTGTTTGCCGAAGAAGGCGCGCTGCGTGTCGAACGGCGCCGGGAAACGCCCTCCCGCGAAGCCTGCCATGATCTCGCACAGGATCGCCGCGTGATCTTCCGGCTCGGAATTGTTCGCGATGCGCTCGATCCCGGACGCAGCGAGGTCGGCGCGCAGACGCGACAGCGGCCGCTCGTTGAGAAAGCCGGTCAGATAGTAGGAGGCGTAGGGCAGGAGTTCGCCGCGGCCGAGACCTGTGAACAGATCGAAATATTCGCGTTCGACCTTCGCCGCGACTGCATTGGCGGCGGATTCGGCCAGCGCGGCATGCGCGCGCCCAAGCGGCGTCGCATCGGCGGTCAATGCAGCCAGTTGATCGAGCAGTTTCTTCGATGGTGCGGCCGACAACAGTGTCGCGAGCAGCAGATATTCCTGCGCACGCGCGACATCGACAGAATCGATCGGCGCTTCGGAGAGGAGCGGCTCGCCGTACAGATCAGGCCGCAAATTATCGCGCGATATGCCTGTGGCGGCTTCGACAGCGATCACCCGTTGCGCGGGCACCTTGCTCCAGTTCGAAACAGAGGGCTGGCTGATCCCGATTTTGCGCGCAAGCTCTGCAACGCCGCCGGCGGCGTCAATGGCTCGCTCAAGGCCAGCATCGCGCACGTGGACCTCCATCCAAGTCCCGGGTGCTGATTTTGCTTTTCTTACAAAGCGCTAGCGAAGCCTAGTCCCGGCCCAACGGGGGGTCAATCAGCTCGCATAGTCTGAAGCTATGGCCTTTCGTCGCGGTCCCTAGCGAGGCAGCGCACTGCCGTGCGTGCGGCGCTCAACCGACACCCGTTCGCCGTCGGAGCTTTCGGCGAGCGTTCGTTGCGTTGCAGCAGGATCAGGTGCAGATCCCGTGGTCGCGGCTTCTTCGGTGGCGATGCCCGGCAACTCGACCTCGCGCAATTCCTGCGACGAATCCGCGACTTCAACCGAACGCGCAGGCGGCGCCTCGGCCGGCTTGCCGAGGCCGCCGACGATCCTGTCGATGAGCGCGGTGAGCTCAGCCTCGGAGCAATCCAGCGGGCCAAAGCCCGGCATCGCGGCCGGATCGTTGAAGTCCCAGGCGTTCTCGGCAAGCCCGACAAAGTCGCGGATGACGGGATCGGCGCTCCAGGCGCGACGAAGCGCCGCACGCGTCAGCTCCTGCGGAATTCCCTTGCGCAGGAACGCCGTGATGTCAGTCGCCGACGTAATCGAGTCGATCGAAGGCAGGCTCGAAAGGTCGAACTCCGCGTCGTCGTCTTTGACGGCCGGCGGCGGCGACTGCATGTCGTCGCGCATTGCCGGGTCCGGTTGCGTGGCGTTCGCCTTTGCCTCCTGCTTGCGGCGGGACCAGCGCGCCAGGAACTTGTCCTCACTCATTCGTGTCCGCCTTCATGCTGCCGGCGCGCGAGCGCCTCCGGATCGGCCTGCCGTCGCTTGCGCTTGAAGAACTCCCGTTCGACGTGGTGCTCGGCAATGAAGCTTTCAATCTGCTCACGCAGCATCTCCGGCATGGGAACGGCCTCGACCAGGTTCGCACCGGCCTCCGTGAACGCCTCGCCCTCCGAAGGATCGGCGGTCGCGGCAGCCACCGAATAGGGCCAGGCGCCTTCCGCCGGCGACAAGACGGTCCAGATGGCCGGACTGCCCGAGGCGAGATTGTCGCGATAGCGCGCCGTCTCGGAACCATAGAGATCGACCGTGGCGCTGCCGGCATAAAACAGCGTCGTCCCGTTCTCTTCGCGAAGCACCGTCCAGGGTTTGGTGTCCGGCTCGTCGGGCAACACAGCGACAGCGCGCCAGACAAAGTCGGTCCACGGCGAATCCGCCTGGTGCCGCTCGACCACAACGCCGACGGGGACGCGCACAAGCGGCAGCGCAGCCGGGCTCATGTCGCCATCTCCAGATGTTTGACCGGCAGCCCCGTCAGCAAATTCTGCGGCTTCATCCGGAGCTTCTGATCGGCGTTCATCGACAGAATGAGATAGACCGGCTCGCCCCGCGTCTCGTCTGCGGCCGCGCTCGTTTCCGCAAACGTCAGGCGGAACAAGGAGAGCACACGTCCGGCGCTGCGGTCGTCGAGCTGCTCGCCATGCCAGAGACGGTCGCCGAGCCTGGTCGCGTCGGCGTCGAGCCCGACATACCAGGTGAGACGTGCATCACGCAGCTCGCGCAGCGGCTCAATGCTGACGTCGATCCCGAGCAGATGGGAGATCCAGCGCGCCATCGCCTGCGCCAGCGCCGCCGGCCCGCGGCCGCCTGCGGTGAGGTCGAATGCCATGTCGAACTGATCGCTCCGGCGCCAGTAGTCGCCGGCATTGTCCTCGCGCAAGACGTCGAGCTCAGCATCGGTCACCGCCCCCAGCATCGACATCAGCGAGAGCACCGGGGTCGGAGTCTGTCCACCGACGACCTCTTCATCGCCGAGCAGCAGGGCCTGCTCCTGCGGCAGGATGCGCTGCGGGCGGAAGAACAGCTCGGCTGCGCGCAGCACGAACGGGTCATCGCAGCCATCGAGCGCATTGCGCAGGATCACGTGCACAAGCTGATTGACGAACAGCGGCGGCAAATCGTTCGTCCCGGACCGGACGGTTGCAAGATAGGCCTGCTCCAGCGTCGGATGCCGCACGAGGAGGTCGCGGAAGGCAAGCACGAGCCGCCAGTTCTCCCGGGCATCCGCATCGACAATCGCGTCAATCTCTTCCGCGCCGACCGGCCTGCGGGGAGCCGCGAGCAGTGCGTGGTGCAGCCGCCGCTCGACCGGGCATGCTTCGTCCGGCGGAATCAGCTCCGGACGAGCAAAATAGGCCTTCAGGAACTCGTCGGTGACGCAAAGCCCGCCGCTTTCGTCGCGATCGAGCAGATGGTGGCCACACGCGATCCAGAAATCATTCATCGGTGCCGCGGCTCCCCGCTCATATCGGCAATCTTGAGATCACCGTCAGGCTCGACATCGTCTTCGACTTCCATGAACGAGAACGCCTTGCTGTGTCCCTGACCCTGGCGCAGTTGCAGCCTGCGGAACGACTCCCGGACTTCGCCGTCGCTCACCGAACGGTGAACGGCAATGAGCGAGCTGACCGGATGGTTGCAGAGCGACTGCACGAAGGCGACCTCCTCTTCCGCCGCCGTCCGCGCGGTCGCCAGATCCGGCGCACCGAAGCGATCGACGAGCTGCCTGGCGAGGCGGTCGATCAGCGCGCTGCAATCGTTCTCGGTCGCAGGCACGATCTGCGCCAGCGTCGACCAGCCCCAGGATTGCACCCCGAGGAAGCCGCTGCGGAACGCGACGCGGGCCTTGCCGGTCAGCTTCGTCGGATCCTGGTCGCAGAAGCGGAAGGCACCGGAGACCGCCCATTCGCCGGGCTCGGCCGCCACATCGAATACGAAGGTGTCGGAGGGATCGAGCGCGATGCTGCGCAGCAGTTTCACAGCCGCGGCCCTCCGAGCTTCGGATCGAACCAGGACGGCATTCCGAGCGCCTTGACGAGTACGCTGCGTTCAATCCTGTCGGCACCAATGCGGCGCGTGAGGAGATCGCCGCCGTCATCGATCCGCAGCACGGTTCGCCGCTCGCGGGGAACCCGGCTGAGATAATCGCGCGCGAGGCCGCCAAAGCCATCGGTCTGCCAGCTATCGATCGCCCGCATCAGGTGCCGGGCAAAGCTCTCGGTCATCTGCACGGCTCCCGCTTCGCCAAACCCCTCCTCATCCAGCGCGGACGCGAGCGGATGGACGCCGGGTCCCTGATCGGCCATTGCCACCGTCCGGATCATGGCGCCGAACACCAGCCAGGCAGGCGGCTCGTCCTCGCGCGCGGACCTCGGCCATCCCATCCGTCCGCCGCCGACCAGCCCACCGTCGATCACAACGGTGTCGGGCCAGCCGATCGCGACCGTCTTGTGCGGCGGCGCATAGGCGCGCAGAGCGTCGGTGAGCGCGACCATGCCCGCATAGAAGGCGCGCCGCGCGGTGGCCAAGGGCTCGCCCGGCTCGAGCACCACGGCGAATTCGGCAAGATCGAACCGGCCGACGCACACCAGCGTGCCGGCACCGCCTTTAGGTGCAATGCGGCAAGCGTGAGCAAAGGCGTCTCCGCTCTCACGCAACCGGACGAGCGTGAATGGCGGCGGCAGATGGATCGCTTCCGCCACGGAGACCCGGCTGGTTCGGGTCGACCGCAAGGTCCTCCACTTTCCTTTTCTTCCCGATAGTGAATATCTATACGAGGTGAAGGAATGGCGCGAGTCCGTAAGACGGCGCCGCACCCGCGGAGGGATCGACCTGGAGCAGCCAGCGAAGACCGTCCTGATCTGCTCGTGTGAAGACACGATGCGCCTTGACGTGGCCGCGATCCAGCGTGGATGTCCCAACTGCGAGATCAGGAGCCATCGTCATCTCTGCGGCGCGGAGCTCGAACATTTCCGCAACGCCGCGAAGGCCGATGGCTCGCTGACCGTCGCCTGCACGCAGCAGGCCGGCCAGTTCACCAATGAGATGGGCGAACGCGCTGGCCCGATCAGCTTCGTCAACATCCGCGAGACGGCAGGCTGGTCGCGCGACGGCGCGAAGGCGGGCCCGAAGATGGCGGCACTGCTTGCGGCGGCGGTTCCCGCGCCGGACTATCCGCTGGTCACATTGTCGAGCGATGGCATCATCCTGATCTATGGGCGCGACGAGGCCGCGATCGAGGCCGGCCGGCTGCTGGCGGACCATCTGGACGTCACGGTCATGCTCAGGAAGCCGGCGGACGTCGTGCCGCCTGCCGCAGCCGTGTTCCCGATCGTGAAGGGCACGATCCGCAACGCACGGGGGCATTTTGGCGGCTTCGAGCTCACGATCGACGACTACGCCCAGCCACGCCCGTCCTCACGCGCCCGCTTCGAGTTCGAAGCCCCGCGCGACGGCGCGATCTCGCGCTGCGATCTCGTGCTCGACCTCTCCGGCGAGCCGCCTCTGTTTCCCGCACACGATCTGCGGGACGGCTATCTCCGCGCGGATCCGGGAGATCCCGCGGCCGTGCTGCGTGCGGTGCTTGCGGCCCGCGATCTCGTCGGAAGCTTCGACAAGCCGAGATATGTCGACTTCACACCCAGTCTGTGCGCGCATTCGCGCTCGAAGCTGACCGGATGCCATCGTTGCCTCGATTTGTGCCCGACCGGCGCGATCACGCCGGACGGCGACCATGTCGCAATCAACGCGGAGGTGTGCGCAGGCTGCGGGCAATGCGCGGCCGCCTGCCCCACGGGAGCGGCATCCTACGCGCTGCCACCCGCCGATACCCAGTTGCAGATCCTCCGCGCCATGTTGCGCGCCTATCGCGAGGCCGGCGGAACGCATCCGGTCCTGCTGCTGCATGACAGCCAGCACGGCACGCCGCTGATCGATGCGCTCGCCCGCCATGGCGACGGATTACCGGCCAATGTGCTTCCCCTCGTTGTCAACGAGCTGACGCAGGTCGGCCTGGAAGCCATCATCGGGGCCTTCGCCTATGGCGCGGCCGCCGTGCGGCTCCTCCTGCGCGCCAAGCCACGACACGACGTGACCGGTTCGTTGCAGACGATCCGGATGGCCGAGACCATTCTCGCCGGCCTCGGATTTGACGGCCGCCGCGTGAGCACGATCGAAACCGACGATCCCGACACTCTGGCCGAGCAGCTGACGGGGATTGGCCCCCTCGCCGGTCTCGACAATCCCGCGACTTTCCTGACGGTCGGCAAGCGCGGCGATCTGCTTCGCTTCGGCTTGAGCGAACTGCATCGCCTCGCCCCCAAGCCGGTTGACGTGATCGCCTTGCCCGAGGGGGCACCGATCGGTGCGATCACCGTCGACATCGGCGGATGCACGCTGTGCCTGTCCTGCGTTTCGGCCTGCCCAACCGGCGCGCTCCGCGCCGATCCGGACCGCCCCGTCCTCAAATTCGTGGAAGACGCCTGCGTGCAGTGCGGTTTGTGTCAGAGCACCTGTCCTGAAAAAGTCATCCGGCTCACCCCGCAGATCGATTTCCGGGCAAGACGCGCGCCGGCGCGGGTGATCAAGGAAGAAGAACCGGCCCTGTGTATTCGCTGTGGCACGCCATTCGGCGTCAAGAGCACGATCGATCGGATCGCGACCAAACTCGAGGGACGGCATTGGATGTACCCTGCCGGGGACCGGCGGACCGATGCCTTGCGGATGTGCGCCGATTGCCGGGTCATTGTCATGAGCGAACAACAGTTCGATCCGATCCAGGACGTTCCGGAACGCGCGCCACCACGGACGACGGATGACTACCTGCGTCAACGCGAGAACAAGGACTAGCCGCATGCCTCGATTCATGAAGGTTCTGTCGACGTGCCTTGTCACCACGGTCCTTGGCGGCACAGCCGTCGTGGCCGCCACGCTTACCAAAGCCGAAAAGGTTGCACTCAAGCAGGCGGTCGTCGCCTGCAAGGCCGAGGCGAAGGGCAAGAAGATCAAGTGGCTGTCCCGCCGCAAATACGTCAACCAGTGCGTCGTGGCGGCGCTCAAGGAACATCCCAGCATTAATATCGCTCACATGCTCAAGGAGAACCCGGAGCTGACAAAAATTCCAGTGGAGCAATGGCCGGGATATTAGAGCCTCATATCGCGGCGTGACGCCTTCGCTTGAGGACGCCGCAAGGCGGCTAGCGCCAATCGGGCTATTTCGACGTCGCGCGCGCCAGGAAGTCCGTGAGCGCGCGGCGATCTTCGGCCGAGCCGATCTGCTGCTCCGGCATCTTCGTGCCGGGCGTATAGGCGTTCGGCCCGATCTCGAACAATTTTGAGACGGTCTCCGGCGTCCAGACGATGTCCATCCTCTTGAGTGCGTCGGAGAAGCGATAGCCCGGCAGCGAGGCGATCCTCCGACCGAACAGGCCGGCAAGCGTCGGACCGGCACGCTGCACCTCCGTCTCCGACAATGTGTGGCAGGCGACGCAGGCCCTGAAGACTTCGGCGCCGTGGTCGCCGGCAAAGCCGGCGAGCGGGTCCCCCGGCGTGCCCACCACGTTCGATCCGGCCGCCGCGCCGGTCAGTGCATTCCAGCGCCTGATCTTGCCGTCGGCGCCGCCGGTCAGGAGCGTCACGCCATCGGGCAGGAATGCCACCGACCAAGCCGGCCCGCCCAGCCCGGCGAGCGTGCGTAGCACGCTGCGCGCCTTGCGATCGACGATCGCCACCGTGCCGTCAATGGCCGCCGCGGCGATCAAGGCGCCGTCATGCGAGACCGCCAAGGCGACGATCGGCGTGGCACCGGCCATGACCTCGCCGCTTGCCTTGCCTTCGGCGGACATCATGCGCAGCTTGCCGTCCGCTGCGCCGGTGACGATTTCGCCGTCAGGCGAGATGGCCACGGCATTCAGCGGCAACGGCACCGTGACGACCTCGGCGCTGCCGTCCGGCAGGCGCCAGATCCGCACCGTCAGATCGTAGCCCACGCTCACCAGCGATTGTCCGTCGGGGGCAAAGGCCACGCCATTCACGTTTTGCGAGTGACCTTGCAGCACGCGCGAGCCCCCGTCGGACAACGACGAGAGCCGCACGGTATGGTCCCACGAGGCCGATGCGAGCCTCGATGCATCGGGCGAAACGGCGAGCCCGACGATGGGTCCCGTATGGTCTGCGAAGACCCGGTCCGGCTGCGGCCGGCCCGACGTCCAGATCGCAATCCGGCCGTCCGCACCCGCCGTTGCCATTCTTCCATCGCCGAGGAAGGCGACCGCATTCACCGCACCCGAATGGAATCGAAGGACCTGCTCCGCAGACTCGGTTGCCAGCGACCATCGGATCGCCGCAGTGTCGAAGCTGCCCGACAGAACCGTCCTGCCGTCGCCTGAAACGGCGATCGCGCGGACAGGTCCGCCGTGTCCGGCCAATTGCGCTTGCGCGGGTTGCAGCGCAAGAAGCAGCGATGCCGTCACAAGGAACGTGGCGAGACGCAAAATCAAATCCATGGCCGTCGGAGACACTCGCAGCGAAGCCCCCGGGCCATTCTGCCCGTTTTTGCTGCCCGGCCAAAGTGCTCCCCTGGCGTCCATCGGCCCCACCGGCGATCGTTCTGGAAATCTGGCGTGTCTGTGGGCGACGGGCTTGGCCCCTGGCAACAACGTGCCCATTTCACCAGTAGTCAACAAGGGAGCTCGTATTCGGTTCGGGGTGCGACAAGCGGCGCCTTGAAGGGCGGCCCACGCGGTCGCAGTCTTGGCAAAGGCGCCTCACAATCGAGGTCGAACATGCAAATACATCCGAAAGCATATCTGCAGTTCATCTCGCGCTTTTGGCACTTTCGCGTATTGCCGCCGCGGGATCGCAATCCCGCCACCCGGGACGCGTCGCCACTGCTGATCTACATCGTTGCCGTCTTAGCGCTCCTTCTGGCAATCCTGATAGTCGATCGCCACCGTGCGCCGTTTCAGTTCCCGGGACATGTCGACGATCCCGCTGGGATCAACCCGATCTTCATGAGCTTTTGAAATACCGCCCGCGAGGGGACAGTTGTGCACGCGGACAAATCGTCCGACGCGTCGGGCCGTTCAACGCCAGACGATTTCCGGCCCGCTCGTCCCGAACCGCAATGCGTTCGGATGCGACGGCACCATTTCTCTCTATTGCTGAGTTCCCCTCGGAAACACCAGCGATCGATCGTCGAAATCTTCGACCGGCAGTTTGTCTTGTTCTTGCACAGCGGGCATCCCCGCCGCTGACGTGTGGCTGACGGACGATGGATGCGATCTCGGGACATTCGTCGCAGCCAGAAAAAGCGCGAGGGCGGTCAGGCCGGCGATCATCAGGAGCTTCACGCGAACCTCCGTTGGTTCTGAGAAATTCCTGACTAGTGCAGGACTCGACGTCCCCCTGTGAGATCGCTCACAACTCTCCTTTTGTTGATCATCGCTGGAGCCGATGCCCTCCGGCTCCAGCCCCTTCCCAACGCGCCTATGGCAAATCCTTCGGGCGCGGCCACAGGCCGCCTTCGGACCAGGATTCGGATTCATCGGGCGACAACGGATCCGCGCCACCGCCGGTTCGTACGGGATCGACATTGAGCCATCGGCGCAATTCGAGCTTGCCGATCTGGTTGCGGTGGACCTCGTCGGGGCCGTCGGCCAGTCGCAACAAGCGAGTCGTCGCGAGTGCTGCCGAAAGGAAATGGTCGTTGTTGGTGCCGCCTCCCCCGAACGCCTGGATCGCCCAGTCAACAATGGTCTGCGCCATGTTCGGCGCAACGACCTTGATCATCGCGATTTCCTGCCGCGCTGCCTTGTTGCCGACCGTGTCCATCATGTAGGCAGCTCTGAGCGTCAGCAGCCGCGCCTGGTCGATCTTCATGCGCGCTTCGGCCACGCGCTCGAGCGTCACGGTTTGCTCGGCGAGAGGCTTGCCGAAGGCGACGCGTTTCAGCGCGCGCCGGCACATGCGCTCGAGCACGCGCTCGGAGAGGCCGATCAACCGCATGCAATGATGAATGCGTCCGGGTCCCAGCCGCCCCTGCGCGATCTCGAACCCACGCCCCTCACCGAGCAGCATGTTGGCGGCCGGCACGCGTACATTGGTGAATATCACCTCGGATGCACGATCCGGTACGCCGTAGAAGCCGAGCACGGGCAGCGAACGGACGACATGCACACCGGGCGTCTCCTTCGGCACGAGGATCATCGACTGACGCTTGTGACGATCCGGATTCTGCGGATCCGTCTGCCCCATGAAGATGATGATCTTGCATCGCGGATCGGTGGCGCCGGTGGTGTACCATTTGCGACCGTTGATCACGTAATCGTCGCCATCACGGACGATCGAGCTGGCCACATTGGTCGCGTCAGACGAGGCAACGTCGGGCTCCGTCATCGCAAAGGAAGAACGGATCTCGCCGGCCAGCAAGGGCTTCAGCCAGCTTTCCTTCTGCGCCTCCGTACCGTAGCGCAGGATGGTCTCCATGTTGCCCGTGTCAGGAGCACTGCAATTGAAGACCTCGGGAGCAAGATGCGAACGCCCCATGATCTCGCATAGCGGGGCATATTCGAGATTGGTCAGCCCGTCCTCGTGAGCGGACAGAAACAGGTTCCACAGGCCGGCCTGTTGTGCGCGCGGCTTCAGTTCCTCGACAACCGGGTGCACAGCCCAGGGCCCGAGCCGCTCGGCCTCCTGATAGTATCGGCGCTCATTCGGGTAGATGTGCTCCATCATGAAGCGCTGGAGACCCGCGGCCAGTTGCTGGCTGCGCTCGCTTTGGGTGATATCCACGTAGATTCTCCTTACCGGCCGCGCAGGCCGTCCCTGAGCGTGTTTCGGGTGATTTTTCCGGATTCCGTCTTCGGCAGATCGTCCAGCACGCGAATGTCGACCGGGCACTTGTAGGCCGCCAGTCGCTCGCGGCAAAAGTGCGAGAGCGCGGCAACGTCGATCACGATGCCGGGTTGAGCGGAGACGAAGGCGACCACCGTCTCGCCACGATAGGGATCGGCGGCGCCGACGACGGCTGCTTCGCGCACGCCCGGAAAGCCATAGATCACGTCTTCGACTTCGCGCGGCCAGACCTTGAAGCCGGACGCGGAGATCATGTCCTTCTTGCGATCCACGAGGTAGAACCAGCCGCTCTCGTCAAAGAAGCCGACGTCGCCGCTATGCAGCCAGCCGTTGGTCAGCACCTCGTCGGTTTCCGCCGGCTTCCTCCAGTAGCCGGCCATCACACCTGAGCCACGCACAACCACCTCGCCATGCACGCCGGGTCCCAGCGGGCGGCGCTCGTCGTCGACGACGATCGCATCGGCGCCCGAAGTCGGCCTGCCGATCGACAGCGCGCCTGAGTCAGGATCGACCGGAATTCGACCTTCGTTGGGCGCAAGATGGCTTGCAGAGGTCAGTTCGGTCATTCCATAGGAACTGCGGATCGCCCGTCCAAACCGACTCGCAAAGGCATCGATGACCGAGGGCGCGATCGGCGCGCCGCCGGAATAGATATGTACGAAGCTTTCGAAATGCCCGCTCGTCGCGTCAGCCTGGTTCATCAGCGCGATGTACGCGGTGATGGCACCGACGATGAATGTCGGCCGCCATTCAAGGAAGGCATCGAGCGCGATCTGGGGCTGGAAGCGATAGGTCAGCACCATCGCCGCACGCGCGGCAAACGCCGCGACCATCTGGATTTCAAAGCCGGTGATGTGGAACAGCGGCGCGACCCCAAAGATGCGCGACGTGCCGTTCAATTCGAAATGATCGCAACAGATCAACGCGGTCGCCACCAGATTGCGATGCGTGAGCATGGCGCCCTTTGGAACGCCCGTGGTTCCAGAGGTATACAAGAGAAGGGCGATGTCGTCGGAAGTCAGAACTGGTGCCGGTGGTGCGGGTGCATTTTCGGCGAAAACCGTCGCCAGCGCCTGGGCCGGCGGAGCTGCGCCCGGCACCGGCAGCACCCGGACGTCGTTTCGCGTCTGGAATTCCCGAGCGCCGGTCCAGAACACCAGCCCGGAATCGACCGAACCGGCGGCCGGAAAAACGTTCTCCCATTGATCGTCGTGGCAGATCACCGCCTTCGGTTCGCAATCCCCGAACAGCTTGCGAAGCTCCGGCGTGCGGTACATCGGGTTGAGGCTGACGACTATGGCCCCGACCTTCCAGGCCGCCACGCTGACGATGACGAACTGCGGCACATTCTGAAGAATGACGGCCACCCGATCGCCGCGCCCGACTCCTTTTTGCGCGAAGCGGGCGGCGAGCCGGTCGCTCAGCCGATCGATATCGGCATAGGTCTGCGTCGCATCGAAATAGAACACCGCCGGCGCCTCGTGCGGCGCGGCACGAAACAGATCGAGCGCCGTCCGCTGTCCAGGATCGGGCGGAGCGATCGACGATTCGCCGAGCCGCGCGCGCAGCCGGCCCGCGGCTTCCTCGTAAGCGCGCGCCCGCGACACAGAATCCAGGCCGACCGTCATCGCCGCTCGCCACCAGGGTCGTAACGATGGCAGCCCCGTCCGGTCCGGCGGCCGCTATGGTCCGCCGCCGCCACCTGGCGCAGCAGGAACCGTGGCAAAAGACGTTCGCCGCCACTACTCATTGGCACTTTTTCCTCGATAGACCGAGCCGAGACGCGCATGCGGAAGCGCGGCACGGCTTGCAAGGGGCGGCTGGGCCGCCCCACTCTCTTTTGCTTGAATAACAACGCGCGTGCGCCGGATGTGGAGGCGCACCAACACCTGTGCAGCTTCGACATCGCGCGCCCGGATCGCGTCCATGATCAGGACATGCTGGGGATCGGAGAACGGAAACCCGTCCTTGGCGTAGGTCTCGCTCACAAACTGCCGCCGGAAATGCTGCGTGCTGTTCCAGAAGCGTTCGACCATCGCAAGCAGTTGCGGCATCCGCGCCCGCGAATAGGTCCGCAGATGGAACTCCCGATCGAGCTGGATGTATTCCTCGAGCGTCGTGACCTGCTCAAGTTCGCGCACAATGCGGTCAAGCGTCTCGATATCCTCGTCGGTCAGATTTGGAACGCTTTCGCCGATGGCGAGCGGCTCGACAGCTTCACGAATCTTGTAGATCTCGATCGATTCTTCCGAATTGACGTCCGCAATCCAGGCGCCACGGTTCGGCGCCATCACGACGAGCCCCTCGTTCTCGAGCTGCTTCAGCGCCTCGCGCACGGGAATGCGGCTTGCTCCAAAATGAGCCGCAAGGAGCTCCTGCCGAATCCGCGTGCCTGGCCGCATCTCGCCGCTCAGCACCGCGCTGCGAATCTCGCTTGCGATCCTCTCGCTCATCAGGCGACCGGACTCCGGGTCGTCCTCATTGCCGTCCCTCGTCATGTCCTTCCAATGGGGAGGCCGCTGATAAGGACTCATGAAAGGCCCTCCTTCAATGAATGGCCGCGTACATGATCTTGTCCTCGGTCGCATCAGCCCGAGCCATTTCCTCGACGATACGTCCGCCACGAGCGACCAGGATCCGATCCGAGATAGCCAGAATCTCCGGCAGATAGGAAGAAATAACGACAACCGCCTTGTTCTCGCGCGCCAGCCTGCGAATCGCCTCGTGAATTTGTGGAATGGCGCTCACATCGACACCGCGCGTCGGTTCGTCGAAGATGACCACCGTAGGCTCCTGGGACAGAGACTTTCCCACCACGACTTTCTGCTGGTTGCCGCCGGAATATTCGACAATTTTCAGCGTCCGCTTCAATGCAGAGATCGAGAGCGCCGAGATCCATTGATCGGCGATCCGTTTCATCTCGCGCGTGGAGTAAAGGAACCGCTTGACGCGCGGCGACGACAGATAGCCAAGATAGATATTCTGATCCACCGTCATCGTCTCGAAGAAGCCGTCGACCTTGCGGTCCTCGGTGATATAGGCGATTCCGTCGCGCACCGCCTGCCGCGGCACCCGGTAGCGGACCGGCTTGTCCCGCAGATAGATCATCCCGCCGCGCAGGAAGTTGCGCTTGCGCGCGCCGCTGACGATCTGCGCGATCTCGGAGCGCCCTGCCCCGACCAGCCCGAAGATCCCGACGACTTCTCCGTTGAACACCGAGAACGACATGTTCTTGACGATGCTGCCCATCGTCACGTTCTCGACCGAAAGCACCTTCTTACCGCGGGAGGCATGCGGCTTCGGCGCATCCGGATCAGCCCCGTGGGTCGCGTACTGCGCTGCCGTTTCCTCACGGCCAACCATCATCCGCACGAGTGCGTCCCGCGTGACGTCCTTCGCCGGTACGGTGGCGACCAGCTTGCCATCGCGCAGCACGGTGATGCGATCGGCGATGTTCAATGCCTCTTCCAGTGCATGCGAGATGAAGATGATCCCGGCGCCCTTCTCCTTCAGGGTGTTGAGAAGATGGAACAGATGCTGGGTCTCTTCAGGGGTCAGCGATGCGGTCGGCTCATCGAAGATGAAGACCTGGGCGTTGTGGCGAACCGCACGCACGATTTCGACCATCTGCCGCTTGGCGGTTCCGAGATTCTCCACCAGCACCAGCGGGTCGACGTTGAAGTTCATCGATTGCAGCGACTGGGTCGCCGCAATGTTGATCTTGCTGTAGACCGTGACCCATTTCTCCATACCGAGTTCAAGGTTCTGCGCCACCGTCATCGAGGGGACCAGGCTGGATTCCTGGTAGACCATCGCGACCCCACCCTCGAGCGCTTCCTTTGGCGACGCGAACGAAACCTTGCGTCCCTGGATCAGGTAGTCACCGGAGGTCAGCACGATCGCACCGGCGATCGCCTTGCAGAGCGTTGATTTCCCCGCGCCGTTCTCCCCCAGCAGCGCGTGGATTTCGCCCGGCCGCAGATCGAAATTGACACCGTCGATCGCGTGCAGACCGCCATAGACCTTGCTGCCGTTGACGATCCGAAGCAGCGGGGTCCCTGCCTGTTGTTCCGCCGGCATGGCGTTCATCCTTCCTGCATGCCGCGACCAGGCGGCAGTTCGACGAGGCAATCGCGTCCCTTGGACACCGCGAGCACACGCCAGCCGATCGGGCGGACGGCGGTTATTCCATGAACCCGACCATCGACCCGGCTGTGCAGCGTCTCGGTCGCCGTGCCCCTGGCGTCGAGCCGGGCGACAAGGCCATAGGAACGCGGCGGGGCCCACGGCTTCTGGATACCGAGTTTCTTGATGCGGCCGATCTGGGTCGGTTCGCGCGGATTGAGGCGGCCATCCAGCGCCGGCCCGATCCAAAGCTCAGGTGGCACCGTCCGCATCATCTCTTCGCAGAATGCCCGCTCGCGCAGGACGAATTCGGTCAATTGCGTGCGCAGCGCGAGGAAGGCCATCCAGACCTCACCGTTCGCGCCTCGGGCAAGACGCGCCGGATAGCCGGTATGATTCTTGACGATCACGCGCTTGTCGTCACCCGCACGTGAAAAGGCGGTCAGGCGGTGGGCCCAGGATTCGGCGACCCAGACCTCCTTGCTGTCACCGGATACGACCAAGCCGAGCGGCCATGCGAGCTTGTCCGCACGCACGCTCGCACTGCCGAGCGAGGAATTGCAGGCGATGAGCCGGCCCGACGGGGCACGGTTCTGCATCAGGTCGGTCAGCCAATGCTCTGCCCGATTGTTTCGCGAGCCGTCGGTCATGTAGATCGCCCCGTCCGGCGCGACCGTCACCGACAACGGGCAGGCAATCTTCTCACCACCGACGCTTTCGAGCTTGCCGGCGATCTCGCCAGTTGGCGAAAGCGCCACCAACCCCACGCCAGAGACGCAGGCGAGCAGCCGGCCGTCCGGCGTGTAGGCAAGCCCGCCGACCGGGCCGTCGAGCGTCGCGAACGCCGTGCGCGTGTTGAAGTCGTCTCCCGTGCAACGCAGGACGCGGTTGCCGGTCGAGACGTAGAGCGCACCGTCCTGCCCGAGCGCGATGTCGTCCGGTCGCTCGATCTCGTCGCCGAGCCGGCGGGCCTGATCGAGCCGCTGGTTCGGCGAGAAGGCGCCGTCGAGCACCGGAATGCCGTGAATTTCCCGGTTCGGGGACAGCACGCGATCGATGATATCGCCAAGCAGAGACATGGCTCAGGCCCCTCCCCAATAGGACTTGTGCGCTTCCCAGGTCGGGTCGGCGTCCTGCAGGCGGATGCGGCCGATGCGGTTGTTCTCCAAGCCCCCGATATAGAGATAGCCCTTGTGTTCACGGACCGACGTGATGGTCGGATGCGAAAGCCCGCCTGGATCCCAGAGCGATTCCGTCACCGCGCCGTTGTCGTCGAACTTGACCACGCAGCCGTAGTTGATGCCCGGACACAGCCACTCGTCCGGCGGGATCTGCTTGACCATGCGGGTGCGGAAAACAGGGTTGCGCATCGCAATGTCGTAGACCGGCGTACGCAGGCCGACAAAGGCGAGCCAGTACTTGCCGTCGGAGGCGCGGTTGATGTTGTCGCAATAGCCCGGAAGGTTGTCGATCAGGATTTCGCTGGTGCCCGCCTTCGGGCCGGCGATCCAGAAGCGGTTGATCTGGCATAGCCAGGTGCTCGCCCACAGCACCGACTGACCGTCATGCGAAATGCAGATGCCGTTCGGGAACGTCAGGTTCTTGAGGACCGTCCTGGTGGTGCCGGTCTTCGGATCGTGGCAGATCAGCCGGCCGTTGCCGCGCCCCTCGAAGCCGTCGAGCGCCCAGTCGGTCAGTTCATAGCGGGTTGAGGCCTCGCTGAAATAGATCTTGCCGTCCGGCGCGACGTCGAGATCGTCAGCGAGATAGAGCCGCGAGTCGTCCTTGAGGCGCGTACGCGTGCGCGTGGTGCGGTCGGTGACCTTGAAGACCGAGCGATCGGGCTTCACGCCGTAAACGCCCATGCCCGCGATGCACACAAGGAGGTTCTGATCCCGATCGAACGCCAACCCGAGCGGCCGGCCGCCGATGCGTGCGAACTCCTCGCGCACGGTATAGTCAGGCGCGAGAAAGCGGATGATCGAGCCGTTGCGGTTGACGGTGTAGAGGTTGTCCTTGCGGTCAAGGATGATGTCTTCCGGGCCCTCGATCATGTTGAGCGCGATCGCTTCCGCGTTCTTCAGGCGATCGTTCTCCGCGAACGGCGTGCCGCTGCCCCGCTCGACCGACGGCGGCGGCTCGAAATCAACCCAGCTTGGGGTGACATAGACCTTTTGCAGCACCTTACCCTTGTTCTTGACCCACTTCACGTTGAATCCGACCGCAAGCAGCAGGATGATGCCGATGATGGCGGTCGTCAGGTTGCCGGAGATGCCGAGCCGGACCATGCCGCTGGTGAGCATGAAGATGATCGCCGCGCCCATGACGGCGCGCGCGATGGTGCCGCGGCCGCCGGCCAGGCTGATGCCGCCGAGAACCACCGCGGCCAGCGCGTTGATCTCCCAGCCGACGCCGGTGTCGGTGCCCGAGCTGCTCTGCCGCGCGGCATAGAGGATTCCCGCGAGCGCCGCGATCGCGCCCGACATCACATAGGCCGAGAACAGCACGCGCTTGACGTTGACGCCGGCGTGGCGGGCCGCCTTGCGGCTCGACCCGACCGCCATGATGTGGACGCCGGGCTTGATGCGGGTGAGGAAGAAGTGGGTTCCGACCGCAAGCAGGATCAGCACCAGCATATTGAAGGGAATGCCGAGAACCCTCCCCGATCCCATGAAGTCCCAGGTACTGGACCCGCTGTCGATGCTCGCGAGCTCGTTCGTGAACGCGACCGTCACCTTGTTGTAGGCGGCGCGGACAATGATGAGGACGACGAGCGTCGTCAGGAACGGCCGGGTCTTGCCGTAGGCAATCAGGCCGCCGTTGATCGCGCCCATCGCCGCGCCGAACAGGACGACAAGCACGATGGTCACCGGCAGCGGCAGCCCGAGGATGAGATACAGATAGAGCGCGAGGAAGTTCGACATCGCGAACACCGCGCCGACCGACAGGTCGATGCCGCCCGACAGCACGGAGAAGGCCATCGCGACCGCGACCATCCCCTGCTCCGCGAAATTCCGCATCAGTTCCTGCAGGCTGCCCGCCGTCAGGTAGCGCGGGATCATGATGGCGAAGGCCAGGAAAACCGCGATCGTCAGCGTGAATGGAATGATCGGCTCCATCCAGCGCTTCTCAAGCAGTTCGCCCAGGAACAACTGGGGCGAGTGGCGGTGCCAGGCTCGTTGCAGGCTCTTCATCAACAGACTCCGGCGGGCTCGGCGCGGAGCGGCCGAACGGCGGGACGACGCAGGGGATTGGGATCGACAGCTCCGGCTTGCCCGCGCCGCGGTGGGCGCGGGCGCCGAAACGACTTACTTCGCGCCCTTCGGGATGCTGAAGCAGTACATGCGATCATCCTTCGACTTCACCCAGGCGGGGGTCGTGTAATAGGCGATGTTCTTCGCGCCCGGCTTGTCGCCGCTCTGCAACAGCGCAATCACCGCGTCGGCGATGGTCTGGCCCTGCACGTCGGCGCGATACGACAGGTTCGCGGAGAACGCGCCTTGCTCGAGCAGATCGCAATCCGCAGGCTGGCCGTCGCTGGCGACGAACACCTTCACCTTGTCACCCATGTTGGCGGCCTTGATCGCCTGCGCCGCGCCCGCGGTTTGCGGTCCCCAGACGCTGAGGATCCCGCACAGCTTGGGATGCTGCTGCAACACGGTGGTCGTGATATCGCCGGCCTTGTTGGCGTCCCAGCTTGTCGGCTGCGACGACACGACCTTGATCGACGGGTCGGTCTTGAACACCTCCATCGCGCCATTCTTCATGTCGAGCGAATAGGCCGCGGTCGCCTCGCCTTCAAGGATCGCAACCTCGCCGGAGCCCTTGCCGCCGCCACACTGATTGATGACCTCGCGCGCGATCTTGGTGCCGAGATCCTTGGCATCGACGCCGACATAGGCATCGGTCAGGGTATTCGACGCCATGTTGACCTGCACGACATAGATGCCGGCGTCCATCGCACGCTTGAGCTCCTTGGCGAGCAGCGTGACGTTCGGATTTTGCACCACGATCACGTCGGGCTTGTCGTTGATGTAGTCGCTGACGGTCTGAAGCTGGATGTCGGACTTCATGTTGGCGTCGCGGGTGACGAGCTTGATGCCGTAATCGTCGAAACGATCCTTCATCACGCGCGTCCATTCGGATTCCAGAACGCCCATCCAGACCGGCGACCAGGCCACGGTCTTGCCCTTGAGCGACTTGTCGAACTTCTCGCGCAGCTGGTCGCGCGGTCCGGCCGCCTGCGATGGGGCCGCCACCAGTGCGGCGGTTGCCACCATCGCGGCCAGTCCGATGCCGGCGAACGCCCTTCTGTGCACAGCTTTCGTCATGTCAATTCCTCCCCTGTTATGTCGGCCGACTGTTGCGGCCCGTTGGTTGATACAGAGCTTTAATCGCCCTGCTTCGACGTCTCCTCGTCGCGCGGATGCAGCCGGGAATCGAGCAGGATCGCGATCAGCAGCACGACTCCCTTGACGATGTTCTGGGTCTGCACGTCCATGTCCATGATGGTCATGCCGTTCAGCAGCACGCCGATCAGCAATGTTCCGGCGATGACGCTCATCACGTTGCCGCGGCCGCCGACGAGGCTGACGCCGCCGAGCACCACAACCATGATGACGTCGAAAATGATCGTCGATTCCGCGACCTGGAGATGCATCAGCGCCGTCTGCGCGACCATCACGACACCGCCGACATACCCGATCGCGGCGCATAGCGCGTACTCGATCATGGTCAGCGGGCGGGTCGGCAGACCGGTCTGACGCGCGGCGTCGGGATTGTCGCCATGGGCATAGACGAAGCGCCCGATCACGGTGCGCGACAGGAAAAGATGCACCACGACCGCGGTGGCCGCGAAGATCAGGATCGAGATCGGAACGCCGCCCCAGATGTTCCCGCCGAGCCGCAGGAATTCGTCATGCCCCTTGGAAAGATAGACGACATAGTGCTGCACCGCTGTGGTGCGCACGATCCCCAGCACCGCCAGGCTCGACGCCAGCGTCGTCAACAGCGGCGGCATCTCGATCACCGAGATCAGAAACCCGTTCAGGATGCCGATGGCGAACGCCATCACGAAGCCGATCAGCAGCGCGATCGGCGTCGCGTAGCCCGAGTTCATCAGGATGATCGCGATCGCGGTCGAAGCGGCAAAGGAGGCGACTTGCGACAGATCGAGTCCACGTCCGATCACGACGACCGCCATGCCGAGCGCGAGAATGCCGAGTATCGAAATGTTGCGCGCCAGCGCGAACACATTGCCCAGCGTCAGGAAGCCCTTCAGGAAGATCGAAAAAATGACGATCAGGACCGCGCACATCACCAGCACGGCCGTCGTCTGCGTCAATTTCGCCCCGCGCGCGCCCGAACTGCCGGTCACCGGGTCCTCCCAGGATTGATTTTATTGTGGGTCGAAATTGAACAGAATGTATCCAGAAGTCAATCTCCGTATCCAAGATTTGGACAGCAACCAGTTCGACCCAAGGATGCGCTTACACCTGAACATCAATTAACTATTTGCAAATACTTAGATATACGCACAATCGGCTGCGCCCAATCGAAGCGCACTTTCCTCAGTTTGATCAGCTTCTTGAAGCCGACGCGTCGATATTGGATACATTTAGGCCTGAGTGCTTGCCGCCTGAGGTCGACTGGGCCTCACAGCGCCATCAGCCGTGGCGAGGGACGAACCGACGACGTAGCGGCGGTCGCTTCCTGGCCAAGGCCTAAAGATCGTGGCGAAAGAGAATGCCGCGACCGCGCGTTGACGCCGTCTTCCCATCGAAGCCGCGCCAGGTGGAAACCCGAGTGACCTGACGGCCGGTTTAAATTCAGTCTCGGCGCGCCCATATGCGTGACAGGTTCGCAAACACTGACGGCACCAGATTGTCCGAGCAATTGTCGATGTTCGATGGGCCCGCCGCAGGACCGGCGGGTCTGCACTACGCGCCGGATTTCATGTCCAAAGCGACCGAGGGCGAACTCATCAGCCACATCCGGGCACTTCCGCTTGCCCCCTTCCAGTTCGGACAGTTCGAAGGCAAGCGCCGCGTGGCTTCGTTCGGTTTCCGGTACGACTATGGGTCGCGCCGACTGGAATGTGCCGAACCGATCCCCTCCTGGTTAAGCGGCATCGTCGCTGCGATCCAATCCTTCGGCGGCGCGTCGACCGAGATCGGGCAGATCCTGTGCACCGAGTATGATCGCGGCGTCGGTATCGGCTGGCACCGCGACAAGCCGCATTTCGACAGGATTGTCGGACTGTCCCTGGGATCCGCATGCAAGTTCCGCTTCCGACGCCGGACGGAAAGCGGATGGGAGCGGTTCACGCTCGATGCGGCGCCCCGATCGCTCTATCTGATGACCGGTGATGCACGGCAGATATGGGAGCACAGCATTCCGCCGGTCGAGGCCCCCAGATATTCGATCACCTTTCGAACCATGGCGCGGGGCGCCAAAGCGTCGCGATGACCTTGGATTGCCGGTTCAACCGCGTATCGCCGCATCAACCCCGATCGAGCGCTACTTCGATCCGACCGGAAGACGCAATCATGAACGGAAGGTGCGACCAACGCCGCGCGAATGGTTGATGGGACGGGGCGGACGAGCTTGGGAAGTTCGTCCGCCGAGAGATCGCGCGCCCCCGGATGTCGATCGCGGGGAACGCATCGGGCGTCTCACGCCGCTTTCGCAGCAGCCTTGTCGGCCGGTGCCGTTTCCATCGCGCGCATATAGAGATCGAGCAGCGATTCGCGCTCGTCGCGCTCATCCTGATCCTGCTTTCGCAGTTTGACGATCTCCTTGAGGATCTTCACGTCGAAACCCTCACCCTTGGCTTCCGAAAACACTTCCTTCTTTTGCTCGTTCAGTTCCTGCAGTTCAGCATCCAGATTCTCGATCCGCTCGATGAAGGAACGAATTTTTCCGCCGGGAATGGTGATGTCAGACATGGTGCCTCTTTGTTGAATGAGGCGGTGAAAATGAAAGCAAAGTGATAACCAATGTCTTAAGCTTCATCGATCCTGTAGCGCATCTACCCCGCGACTTGCCGCGGTATTTCAGATCGCGATCCAGCTGATCACGGCCGCGGCCGACGTCCAGAGCGTCCATCCAAGGCCAAGCAGGGACATCACCGCGGCCGCCATTGCCACGGCCAACAGCAGACCATCTTGCTGCAGGTAAGCGATCGCGATCAGGACGACCACAATCCCGGGAATGACGTTGACCAGAGGCAGGGGCCAGCCCGCCAACAGACCCAACAGGAACACGACCAGCCCAACAAGCCGGTCAGTCACGTCATGGCGCGCGTTCCAGCGCGGCCGGCTGATGTTCTCGATCGCGCGCAGCAGCGGACCCGCCCTGACGGTGAAGCGCTTGAATCGCTTGAAGTCGAACGGCCGCTTCGACAGGAAGCGGGGAAAAGATGGAGCACTGTGCCCCAACATCATCTCGACCGCCGGAAACAGGAGGGCCAGCGTCGCAATTGTGGCCACGCCGGGGACGATCACAAGCAGCCCCAGCAACAGCAGGAGCAGCCCGAACGAGCGCCTGTCCAGATGGCTGAGGAGCCATTCGAGGTCGATGGGGCCGTCAGGTGCTTGCGCGACGAGTTCTTCGAGGAGTTGGGAAGTACGGGTAGGCGCTGAGGGGGGAACGGGCAAATGAAGCATTACCCGGTAACATGGTCGAACTCCGTATCGATTGCAACGAATGCCAGAGGCGCCTAGGAAGCATTGATGGACAACGATTCCGACCAGGCGTGGCACGGCCATGCGCCGAACAGCCCCCTGCCCGCCGGTCGCCGCCGCTGGCCGTGGTTTCTTCTGATCGTCGTCGTCGCCCTTGTCGGCGCCGGCAGCGTCTACGCTTGGCCCGAAGTCGCGGCATTGGTCCCCGCCATAAGCCACGAATCGTCCGGCGGAGCGATGACGACGAGCGACAAGGAGGCGTTGCCAACTCTCCTCGCGGCCCAACAGAAGCTCGAGGAAGACCTCGCCGCACTCGATCGGTCGGTAGCCGACGGCCAGGCGCAGTTGAAGGCCATTACCGACCAGTTGGCGGTCCTGACCTCGAAGGTCGAAGAGTTGCAGCATCTGCCCTCGCCGGCAGCGCCGCCGCCACCTGTTACGGCCGAGGTGCCGCGTGCCCCGATAGCGCCAACTACCCCGCAGCCGAGAAAACCGCCGCCTCGGGCCGCCAAGCCTTCGGGTCCCATTTCGATTGGCGGCGCACCGCTCAATGTCGCGCCCGGCGGCATGGCCCGTTGAGCTCAGAAATGCCCCAAACCGTATTCCGATATTTGGCTTGGGGTTTGATCCTGGGCCTCTTCATCGTCACCGATACAACGCTGGCATTTCGTCCCCACACGTTGATATCGCCAAACGCCGATCGCTTTGCGGCGCTCTTCATTGTCGGAGCCGTCTTTTCGCTCGCCTATCCGAAGCATGTCCTGCCAATCCTGCTGGCACTGCTTGCCGTCATTGTCGGCTTCGAACTCATTCAAAAGCTGCTCGCCGGCAGGCATGGCTACATAAAAGACATATTCGTCAAAGGCGCCGGCTGCTGCGCAGGCGTTGTCGCCGCCACTGCCCTGAGACGCGCGCTTTCAGCAATGTCCAAGCCGACAGGTACCTCCTGACGTCCTGCGCCGCCCTCCTATGGAGCTCAGGCAGCGGCAACCTCGTGGCCTGCCATGACCTCCAGCGCTCTCAGAATAGCGGAATGGTCCCAGCTCTTGCCGCCGAGGGCGGTACAGGCGTTGAACAGCTGCTGGGCGGCGGCAGTGCCTGGCAGCGACAAGCCGAGCGCGCGCGCGCCTTCCAGCGCGAGGTTGAGATCCTTCTGATGCAGCTCAATGCGGAAGCCCGGATCAAAATTGCGCTTCAGCATGCGATCGCCATGCACTTCAAGGATCCGGGACGACGCAAAGCCACCCATCAACGCCTGGCGCACCAGCGCGGGGTCGGCCCCCGCCTTGGAGGCGAACAGCAACGCCTCGCTCACCGCCTCTATGGTCAGCGCCACGATGATCTGGTTCGCAACCTTGGTGGTCTGGCCGTCGCCATTGCCGCCGACATGCGTGACATTCTTCCCCATCGTTTCAAACAGGGGCTTCATCGCATTGAACGCGCGCTCCCGCCCGCCAACCATGATAGTCAGGCTGGCCGCCTTTGCGCCAACTTCGCCGCCGGAGACCGGCGCGTCGAGATAGTCGGCCCCGAGCGCATCGATCCAGCGTGCAAACTCCTTCGTCGCCAGCGGAGAGATCGAGCTCATATCCGTCACGATCATGCCTTTGGAGATACCCTCCGCGACGCCGCCTTGACCGAACAGCACGGCTTCGACATGCGGAGTGTCCGGTACCATGATGATCACGGCGTCCGCTTCCTGCGCCACCTGCCTGGCAGACTCGCAAGCGATGCCGCCGGCCGCGATCAACTCGGGCGCAACAGGTACGACGTCGTGCAGGAACAGACGATAGCCGGCAGCCAGGAGGTGGCCGGCCATCGGACGTCCCATAGTGCCAAGTCCGATGAATCCGATGTCTTTCATTGTCGTTGCTCCCTGTCAGCCGGGTGAAGGCGTTTTTCCGGCGAGCGACTCTCGGCTCGCGTGAAGAAAACGCGTCAAATAAAATTCCAGAGCTCCGTCCCGATTCAATCGGAACGGAAAAACCTCTAGGTCACGAAAGTCTGTGCGGCGTGCCAGCCGAGGCTTTCGAGCGTGGTCGTCCGCGGCTTGTATTCGCACCCGATCCAGCCTCGATACCCGATGCTGTCAAGATGCTTGAACAGATAGGAGTAGTTGATTTCGCCGGTTCCCGGCTCATAACGCCCCGGATTGTCGGCGAGCTGGACATGCGCGATCCGGCCGAGATGCTTCTGCAGGGTCCGCGCGATGTCACCTTCCATGATCTGCATGTGATAGATGTCGTACTGGATGAACACATTGGATGAGCCCACCTCGGAAATCAGCTGCACCGCCTGTTCCGTACGGTTCAGGAAGAAGCCGGGAATATCGAGCGTGTTGATCGGTTCGACCAGGAGCTTGATGCCGTGCTGGGCGAGCGCGCCGGCAGCGAAGCGCAGGTTGGACACGAGGACTTCCTGCAGGTCTGCCCTATCCGTATCGGCTGGCGCGATGCCGACCAGGCAGTTCAGCTGCCGGCAATCCAGCGCCTTTGCATAGTCGATTGCGCGCACCACGCCGTCGCGAAATTCATCGACCCGATTGCGCAGAATCGCAATGCCACGCTCGCCGGCGGCCCAGTTGCCGGCCGGAAGATTATGCAGCACCTGGGTCAGCCCGCAGCGCGCCAATTCCTCGCGCAACGCGCCCTTTTCGAAGTCATAAGGAAATAGATACTCGACTGCGTTGAAGCCGGCGGCCTTGGCGGCAGCGAACCGATCGAGGAACGGCAGCTCGTTGAAGAGCATGGTGAGATTGGCGGCAAATTGAGGCACGGGTCGTATCTCCGCTTGAAGCGCTGAAAGATGTCGTCAGGCCGGCAACAATGTGCCGGATCGTGATGCGCTCGGCACGTCATCGAGCGGAAGATCGAGCACCTCCTCGAACTCGACGATGTTGTCGATCTCCGTTCCCATGGCGATATTGGTCACGCGCTCGAGAATGAACTCCACCACCACCGGCACGCGATGCTTCGCCATCAGCGCGCGTGCTGTCGCGAAAGCCGCCTGCGCGTCGTTCGGATCGGTGACCCGGATCGCCTTGCAGCCCAGTCCTTCCGCGACGGTCACGTGGTCGACGCCGTAAACGCCGATCTCGGGCGCGTTGATGTTCTCGAACGAGAGCTGGACGTGATAGTCCATGTCGAAGCCGCGCTGCGCCTGCCGGATCAGCCCGAGATATGAATTGTTCACGACGACGTGGATGTACGGCAGATTGAACTGGGCCCCTACAGCAAGTTCCTCGATCAGGAACTGGAAGTCGTAGTCACCCGACAGCGCGACAATTTCGCGGTCGGGATCGGCGGCGCGCACACCGAGCGCGGCCGGCAGCGTCCAGCCGAGAGGGCCGGCTTGGCCAGCGTTGATCCAGTTGCGTGGATTGTAGACATTGAGGAACTGCGCGCCCGCGATCTGCGACAATCCGATCACGGTCACGTAGCAGGTGTCGCGGCCAAAGGCCTTGTTCATTTCCTCGTAGACGCGCTGGGGCTTGATCGGGATGTTATCGAAGTGGCTCTTGCGCAGCATCGAACGCTTGCGGTCGCGACAGGCGGCGGGCCAGGCTTGCCGATCGCGTAGCCTCCCGGACCTCCGCCACTCCCTGGCGACGCTCACGAACATTTCCAGCGCAGCCTTGGCGTCCGAGACGATACCGAGGTCCGGATTGAAGACCCGTCCGATCTGCGTCGGCTCGATGTCGACATGGACGAATTTGCGGCCCTTCGTGTAGGTCTCGATTGAGCCGGTATGCCGGTTGGCCCAGCGATTTCCGATGCCGAGCACGAAATCGGATTCGAGCATCGTGGCGTTGGCGTAGCGATGGCTGGTCTGCAAGCCGACCATGCCTGCCATCAGCGCATGATCGTCAGGAATAGCGCCCCACGCCATCAGCGTCGGAACCACCGGAACGTTGACCGCTTCGGCGAAGGCGACCAGCAGCTCGGATGCATCGGCGTTGATCACGCCGCCGCCGGCCACAATCAGCGGCCGCTCCGCGGCGTTCAGCATCTCGAGCGCCTTCTCGATCTGCTTGCGCGTCGCCGTCGGCTTGTAGACCGGCAGCGGTGAATAGGTCTCGTCATCGAACTCGATCTCGGCCAGTTGCACATCGAGCGGAAGATCGATCAGCACCGGTCCCGGCCGTCCCGACCGCATGACATGGAAGGCCTGGCTGAACACGCGCGGCACCAGCGCCGGCTCGCGCACGGTGACGGCCCATTTCGTCACCGGCTTTGCGATCGCCTCGATGTCGACGGCCTGGAAGTCCTCCTTGTAGAGCCGCGCCCG
Organism: Bradyrhizobium pachyrhizi; assembly: GCF_001189245.1. Classification (GTDB taxonomy): domain Bacteria; phylum Pseudomonadota; class Alphaproteobacteria; order Rhizobiales; family Xanthobacteraceae; genus Bradyrhizobium; species Bradyrhizobium pachyrhizi. Next base: position 205,391 of record NZ_LFIQ01000105.1, read on the forward strand.
CGGCGCCTGACCGGTGATGCAGAGGATCGGAATCGAATCCGCGATCGCCGAATAGAGGCCGGTGATCATGTCGGTGCCGGCGGGACCCGATGTGCCGATGCAGACGCCGATATTGCCCGCCTTCGCCCTGGTATAGCCTTCCGCCATATGCGAGGCGCCTTCGACGTGCCGTGCCAGGATATGACTGATCGAGCCGTTGCGCTTCAGTGCGGAGTAAAGCGGATTGATCGCCGCGCCGGGAACGCCGAATGCGCACGTGATCCCTTCGCGTTGGAGAATGCGCACTGCTGCATCGACTGCTCGCATCTTCATGTGATGATCCCGCTTCGCTATGAGTTGGCCTGAGCAGGATCATCAGGCCCGCGAGCATCGATCTCAACGCAATCGATTGGAATTTCCGCGCTGTGGCAACGCTCGCGATTTCTTGCGCGTCTTCAAACGATTAGCGTCAGCGTAGAAATGGAAATTGTTGCGGACGGAATTGCAGCCAGCCTTACGCCTGCGCTTGCTGCGTGCGGTTTCCACGAAGTTCGGCCGTGAGTTCGGCTGCGATCCGGTGCACGATCGTACCGATCTCGGGCAAGCGTTCGTTCGTCAGCCTGTCCGCCATGCCGGATACCGAGATTGCGGCATATGGCTCGTTGCAATCGTTGAAGACGACGGCGGCCACGCAACGCAGGCCGAGGCGCGCCTCTTCATCATCCACCGCATAACCCAGACGCCGCACGTTCTCCAATTCCTTGAACAGCTCGCCGGGCCGCACGATCGATTTTTCCGTCAGCCGCGGCATGCCCTGACGACGAATGATCGCATTGACGTCGGCGTCGGAATAGGTAGCCAGCACCGCCTTCCCCACTCCGGAGGCGATCATTGCGACGCGCCCGCCGACCTTGGTCAGCGAGCGCATGATCTCCCGGCTTTCAATGCGGGACACGACGATGATGGATTCGTCATCGACCACCGCAAGATTGGCCGTTTCCCGGGTCTGGTCGCGCAGCTTGCGCAGATAAGGCAGCGCCTGCGCAGCAAAATTCCGACGGCGCACAAAGGTCGAGCCGACCACGAAGCTTTGCGCGCCGATGTGCCACTTGGATTCGTCGCGGTCGAACTGAACGAACCTGCGGTTCTCGAGCGTGGTCAGCAGCCGATGTACGGTCGAGGGCGACAGGCCGGTGCGGATCGCCAGATCGGTCAGCCGATAGCCTTCATCATCCTCTGCAAGTGTCTCCAGGATTTGCATGGCGCGATCAACGGACTGAACGCCGCCGTCGCGCGCGTCCGGCTCCGGCTGCGCGCGAAGATCGGGATCGGACGGCTTGCGTCGGATCGGCTCTCTTTTCATCACGACCTGCCCCTAACCGGTTGCGGTTCAGAACGAAATTGCTCGTCGAGAACGAGCGCCATAATTGGCATATGGCATACCAAAATGCCATGAAGTCAAGGTGCCAGCACTCGCGAATAGGTCAGTATTTTTGCCATTCTTCCTAGCAAATGGCTCGATTCTTTTGTTTGACATCTGGGATAATGTATACCACGATCCATTTCACAGCGACCCAGTCAAGCAACCGGGAGGACGATGCCATGTACGTCGGGGACATCCTTCGCGCCAACAATGTGCACGTGGTGACGATCGGCTCGAACGAAACCGTGAGCATTGCAGCGAACCTGATGTACGCGAGCAATGTCGGCGCCCTCGTGGTCAGGAACGCCTCGCGCAGCAAGGACGCCGCCGTGATCGGAATGTTCAGCGAGCGCGACGTCGTTGCTGTGATCGCCGAGCGCGGCACCAATGGTCTTGCGATGAAAGTCGCGCAGTTCATCTCGCCGCGGCCGCTGCTGTCCTGCAATTCGCAAGATGCGCTCACGGATGTCGAGCGCCTCATGGCCCGTCATGGGATCCGCTATGTCCCCGTCATCGACAACGGCCGGCTCGTCGGCGTCGTGAGCATGCGGGACATCACCCTTGCTTACGAGGAAGCCGCCTGCGCGGCCTGACAGACTTACCCAAGGCCATTGCTGCTCGGTTCGAGCCGCTGCGGCTCCTGCTGTGTCCCCACTTTGCTTGCGAGGATCTGATGAGAATCTGCATCTACGGCGCCGGTGCGATCGGCGGCTATCTCGGTGTCGAATTTATGCGCGCTGGTGCCGATGTCAGCCTGGTCGCGCGGGGTGCGCATCTCGCCGCAATGCGGCAGAACGGCCTGAAGCTCCTGATCGGCGACGAGGAGCGTGTCGTGCATCCTCGCTGTACCGATAACGCCGCCGAACTCGGCGAGCAGGATTACGTCATCATCTGCCTCAAGGCGCATTCGATCACCGGGGTCATCGAGCCGATGCGGCCGCTGCTCGGCGATCGGACCCGCATCGTCACCGCCGTTAACGGCATTCCCTATTGGTATTTCCACAAGCACGGCGGACGGCACGAAGGATCGACGCTCGAGAGCATCGATCCTGGCGGTCGGCAGTGGAACGAGCTGGGCCCCGAACGCGCAATCGGCTGCGTGGTGTACCCCGCCACCGAAATCGAGGCGCCCGGCGTGATCCGCCATGTCTACGGAAACAACTTTCCGCTGGGCGAGCCCTCCGGCGAGATCACATCCGACGTCCAGAAACTTTCCGAGCTGTTCGTGGCCGCGGGCATGAAAGCGCCGGTCCTCGACCGCATTCGCGACGAGATTTGGCTCAAGCTGTGGGGCAACGTCTGTTTCAACCCGATCAGCGCCCTCACCCACGCGACCCTCGACGTGATCTGCAGCAATCCCGGCACGCGCGCGCTGTCACGGGCGATCATGCTGGAGGCCCAGGCGATCGCGGAAAGCCTCGGCGTCAAGTTCCGCGTCGATGTCGAACGCCGCATCGAAGGTGCGCGCAAGGTTGGCGCACACAAGACCTCGATGCTGCAGGATCTCGAGCGCGGACGTCCGGTCGAGATCGATCCGTTGATCACCGTGGTGCAGGAGATGGGCCGGATGACTGATATCGCGACGCCCGCCCTCGATGCGGTGCTGGCGCTGGTCGCGCAGCGCACCAGGCTGGCCGGCCTCTATGACGGGGCGGCCGGCGCCGCAGCAGCAGAAACGCTGGCGGTGGCGTGATCCCGATGGCCAATGTTACGCGCTGGGTCCGCTTCCGCCACCATGCCGAAATCGGCTTCGGGCAACTCACCCCGTCCGGCATCTCCGTGCACGACGGGGACATGTTCGGCGACCCGCGACCGACTGGACAAACGCTGGCGCTGGATAACGTCGAGCTGCTGGCCCCCACGCAACCGAGCAAGGTCATCGCGCTTTGGAACAATTTTCACGCGCTTGCGGAGAAGCTGAAATCACCTGAGCCCGCCGAACCGCTGTACCTGTTGAAGGCGCCGACCAGCGTCACCGCGCCTGGTGCCGTCATCAGGCGTCCCTTGGGCTATGATGGCAAGACGACCTACGAAGGTGAACTCGGCATCGTCATCGGCAAAAGCTGCACGGCGGTCGCCCCCGAACACGCCGACGCCTTCATCTTCGGTTACACCTGCACCAACGACGTCACCGCCGCGGACATCCTCAATCGCGACCCGACCTTCCCGCAATGGGCGCGGGCCAAGGGCTTCGATGGATATGGCCCCTTCGGCCCCGTGATTGCGTCAGGCCTCGACCCCGCACGCCTTATGGTGCGCACCATCCTGAACGGCGTCGAGCGCCAGAACTACCCGATCGCGGACATGATCTTCAGCGCACAGACGCTGGTCAGCAAGATCTCGCACGACATGACGCTGTTGCCGGGCGACCTGATCTGCTGCGGAACGTCGATTGGCGTCGGGGTCATGAAGGAGCCCGTCAACACGGTCACCGTCGCGATCGACGGAATCGGCGAGTTGACCAACGAATTCCGTCAGTAGGCTGCGGCGGGACGATAACCCGACGCAGCCGGCCCAAACGACGATTATCTGCTTTAGGAGCGTACATGATCTCCACGAATCCGGCATCAGCGCCCGGCGGCTTCCGCTGGCTGCAACTGGCGATCGGAATTGTCTGCATGGCGATGATCGCCAATCTGCAATATGGCTGGACGCTGTTCGTTGATCCGATCGACGCGAAGTTTCACTGGGGTCGTCCAGCCATCCAGCTCGCCTTCACGATTTTCGTGATGACGGAGACATGGCTTGTGCCGGTGGAGGCCTGGTTCGTGGACAAATACGGCCCCCGCATTGTCATCATGTTCGGCGGCCTGATGATCGGGTTGGCCTGGGTCTTGAACTCATACGCCTCCTCTCTCGTCACACTTTATGCGGCAGCTGTCGTCGCGGGCATTGGCGCCGGCGCCGTCTACGGCACTTGCGTCGGCAATGCGTTGAAATGGTTTCCGGACCGGCGCGGCCTGGCCGCAGGAGCAACCGCCGCCGGGTTTGGCGCCGGTGCGGCCCTCACCGTCGTACCGATTGCCAACATGATTGCCGCCGGCGGCTACCAGAGCACCTTCCTGACCTTCGGGATCGGACAAGGCCTCATCGTCATCCTGCTGGCCTGGTTCGTCCGGCCACCGCATGGCGTCGAAGCCCCCAGGAAAAAGCGTCTCAATCTGCCTCAGAGTGCGATCGACTACACTCCGCCCCAGGTGTTGCGCACCCCGATCTTCTGGGTCATGTACCTGGTGTTCGTCATGGTGGCTTCGGGCGGGTTGATGACCGCCGCGCAAATCGGGCCGATCGCCCATGACTTCAAGATCGCGGACACGCCGGTCACCCTGGCGGGCTTCCAGATGGCGGCGCTGACCTTTGCCATCTCGCTCGATCGCGTCTTCGATGGTTTCGGCCGTCCGCTCTTTGGCTGGGTGTCCGATAACATCGGCCGCGAGCACACGATGTTCATCGCGTTCGCGACTGCGGCGCTGATGTTGCTGACGCTGTCCACCTACGGTCACATTCCGGTTGTCTTCGTGCTGGCCACGGCGATCTATTTTGGCGTCTTCGGCGAAATCTACAGCCTGTTTCCGGCGACGTCGGGCGACACATTCGGCGCCAAATACGCAACCACCAATAACGGCATGCTCTACACGGCGAAGGGCACGGCGGCGCTGCTCGTGCCGCTCGCGAGCATCATCTCTTCCCAGCTCGGCTGGCAGGCCGTGTTCATCGTCGCGGTCGCGCTCAATGCCACCGCTGCCCTCACCGCGTTGTTTCTGATCAAGCCTATGCGGCGCGCGTTCATTCTCGGCAGTGAAGCGACGGCAAGCGCCGCAATCGCTCGCGCAAAGGTCTTTCCCGGTGAAGGCGGTCGACTGGAGGCACCCGTGTCTTACGACCGTCTCGAGAAGGCGCCATAACAAGAGACCCATCGGCCGGAGCGCAAGCGATTGAGCGACGAATGGACGGATGTGCGGGCTCGGACCGCCCTGCGGCGAATCTTCGGCGCCGCCATCGCGAGCGCCGATCCAAGGATCACGATTGCCGACGCCCTGCCGGCAAAGCCGAAGGGCAGATGCATCGTTGTCGGCGCGGGTAAGGCGTCGGCGGCAATGGCGGCGGGCCTCGAGGCGGCATGGCCTGACGTCGAGCTTTCAGGTGTCGTCGTCACGCGCCACGGCCATTCGGTTCCAGCCGGCCGTATCGAAGTGCTCGAAGCGTCTCACCCCGTGCCGGATGACACGAGCAAGGCCGCGGCCCTTCGCATGCTGCACGCCGTCGAGGGGCTTTCAGCAGACGATCTCGTCATCGCCCTTATGTCCGGCGGTGGCTCGGCGCTGATGACCCTTCCGGCATCTCCGATGACTCTCGCCGACAAACAGGCGGTCAACCGGGCACTCCTTGCAAGCGGCGCGACGATTGCCGAGATGAACGTCGTCCGCAAACATCTGTCGGCGATCAAGGGCGGTCGGCTGGCGCTGGCCGCCCGCCCGGCCCGCGTCACGACCCTCGTGATCTCAGACATTCCCGGCGACGATCCCGCGGCGATTGCCTCCGGTCCCTCGCTGCCGGACAGCAGCACAAAAGCCGATGCGCTGGAGATCGTAGGCCGGTTTGCCATCGACTTGCCGGAAGCGGCGCGGCTTGTGCTTGAACAAGCTGACGAGACACCCAAGCCCGGCGAGATCGATGCTGATGTCCGCATCCTTGCCGCTCCATTCCATGCGCTTGACGCTGCGGCCAACGCCGCCCTGGACGAAGGCCTGACGCCGATCATTCTTGGAGACGCGATCGAGGGCGAGGCACGGGAACTCGGAACCGTGATGGCCGGCATCGCCCGGTCGGTCGCGTGGCATGCACAGCCAGGCCCTGCCCCCGCGGTGCTGCTGTCGGGAGGCGAGACGACGGTTACGATCGGACGCGGCCCGGCGGGCCGCGGCGGCCGCAACACCGAGTTTTTGCTTGGTCTTGTCATAGCCCTATCAGGTACGTGCGATATCTGGGCCATTGCGGGCGACAGCGATGGAATTGATGGAACGGAAGATGCGGCTGGCGCTTTGATCGGTCCGGATACGCTGCGGCGGGCCGCCGCGAATCTGCTTGACGCACGGGCGCACCTGGCTGCCCATGACAGCTATACGTTCTTCGACCGCCTTGGAGACCTCGTGCGCACCGGGCCGACGCTTACGAACGTCAATGATATCCGTGCCGTGCTGATCGCAGCCGGCCAGCCACCGACGAGGTGATCCATGCGTCGTCATCGACGAGCCAAGATCGTTGCAACCGTTGGTCCAGCGAGCAGTTCCCCCGAGATGCTCGAGGCGCTGCTGCTGGCGGGCGTCGATACGTTCCGCCTGAACTTCAGTCACGGAACGCAGAGCGATCACGCACGCATTCACGCGGCGATCCGAAAGCTGGAACAGGACGTAGGCCGGCCGATCGGCATCCTGATGGACCTCCAGGGCCCGAAGATCCGCGTCGGCACCTTGCGCGATGGCAAGATCGCCGCAGTGGCCGGCGAGACCATTCGATTCGTCTTGTCCGGATCGGAAGGCGACCGAACCGCAATTCCGCTCCCGCATCGGGAGATCTTTGCCGCCGTTGCCCCCGGCCATGACCTTCTGATCGACGACGGCAGGGTCCGCGTTCGCGTTACCGGGCTCGGTGACGATTTCATCGAAGCCAAGGTGATCGTCGGTGGCACGATCTCGAATCACAAGGGCGTCAACCTGCCCGGGACGGTCCTCGATCTTTCACCGCTTACCGCGAAGGATCGCCTCGATCTGGAGTTCGGCCTGAAACTTGGCGTGGATTGGGTTGCCCTGTCGTTCGTGCAGAAGCCCTCGGATATCATCGAGGCGAGAGGCCTCATTGGCGACCGCGCCGGTCTGATGGCCAAGATCGAGAAGCCGGCAGCTCTCGAACGAATCGACGATATCATCCAGCTGTGCGACGCCATCATGGTTGCGCGGGGAGATCTCGGCGTCGAAATCCCGCATGAGGACGTGCCTGGGCGCCAGAAGGAGCTGGTGCGGGCCTGCCGTCTCGCGGTGAAGCCCGTGATCGTCGCCACGCAAATGCTGGACTCGATGGTCGCCGCCCCTACGCCGACGCGTGCGGAAGTCTCCGACGTTGCGACCGCCATCTATGATGGCGCAGACGCAGTGATGCTGTCGGCGGAGTCCGCGACAGGCCGATATCCGCGCGAAGCGGTCGAGATGATGGACCGCATCATCCGCAGCACCGAACAACACAAGATGTACCGCTCGATCGTCGAGGCGACCCAGCCCGGCGAAGAGCAAACGCCACCGCATGCCGTGGCAACGGCGGCGGCCGATCTCGCCTCCGTCGTTCACGCCGCAGCCATTGTGGCCTATACGTCGAGCGGTACCACGGCGGCACGCGTCGCGCGCAAGCGGCCGAGCCGACCGATCCTCGCCATCACCCCAAGCCGCGAAGTGTCCCGCCGCCTGTGCCTGCTTTGGGGCGCTCACAGCGTGCTTTCCGACGACGTTCAGAGCTATGAGGAGATGGTCGAGCGCGCAACTACATTCGCGCATGCAGAGCAGTTTGCATCAAGCCGCGATCTGCTGGTCGTGGTGGCCGGCATTCCCTTTGGACAAGCGGGAACAACCAACAATCTACGGGTCGTATCGCTCCCCTGAGAGAACCGTCGGCCCGGGCGATTGCATCATTGGCGCACCGTGGGGCAAGATGAACGCAACGGTCGCGCGCCTCCCGATCGCCTAGGTCAGCATCGAGATGATCGACTGAAGCTGATCGGATGCCGACGTCACGAGCCCGTCGAACGATGTCTGGCCGTGAGCCGCGGCTCGCAGGATGCATTCCGCAACAGCGGCCTTGAGACCGAACACGGATTGATCCGCCGGCACGCTTGCCATGACCGCATCCAACGCATCGCGCATCGTCTGGATCAGTTCGGCGCTGTACTTCATGGCTATCCTCCGCAGGCTCAAAATAGGCCGGCCGTACGGGGTCGCCACTCACAAGCGCGCGATTCCAAATTGCCTTTTCGTAATGGAGTGAAAGCCGTGTGAACTGGTGAGCTAGAGATCTCTCTCGGCAAGCTTGCGAAACGCGTCGGGCACCGAATGAACCGCCTCCAGCGCCGCTGAACCATATCCGATCGCCTCCCAGCCAAAGCGATCGCGGATCCTGTCGATCGCACGGTCCGCCGCCCAGCGGGCCATCCCTGTCGGACTTCCAGGCCGAAGCGCTTCGTCCTCCAGTCCGAGTGGAAGCTCCAATGCAAGATCCCAATGCTCCTCGAGATGCGACACCGAGATCGCCAGCAGCGAGATGATCTTCTCGCCGGGATGGTCGGCAAGAGCAGCGCGCACGAGATTCTCGGCGAGCCGGGCCAGGACGATGGTCGTGCACACCGGCGCATCGAGCGTCATCGAGCGCGTCACCGACTTCAGGTCGGCGAAGCGGACGCGCACCGTCACGGTTCGTCCAGGCCGTGACTTCGCCCGAAGCCGCGTGGCGACGCGGTCGGCGAGATGAAGCAGCGTAGGCCGGATGACTTGCTCGATCGCAGGCTTTCGGCCAAGTGCAGATTGTGCTCCTGCCGATCGCGCGCGCCGGTGTGGCTTGAGCTGTCGCGGATCGCGATTCCAGGCCAGCGCGGCGAGTTTCTCGCCCGCTGCCGGACCGAGCAAGTGCGTCAGCGACCGTTCCGACAATTTGGCGAGCTGACCGATCGTCGCGACGCCGATCGCGTCCAACCGGGTCCTGGTGACCGGCCCTACCCCCCACATCAACTCAACCGGCAATTCGTGAAGGAAGCTCAGCTCGGCATCGGGATCAACGACGACAAGTCCGTCGGGCTTTGCGACCTGCGAGGCGATCTTCGCCAGATGCTTGGTGCGGGCGACGCCGACCGAGATCGGAAGGCCGAGCTCGGTGCGCACGCGCCACCGGATCGACGCGGCTATTTCAGCAGGCGTTCCGAACAGGTGAGTGCAGCCGGCAACATCCGCGAACGCCTCGTCGATCGAAATTCGCTCGACCAGCGGCGTGAAGTCGCCGATCACCTTGATGGCCGCATCACCCAGCCGCTGGTAATCGCTGAAATGGCCGCCGACGAAAACAAGTTGCGGGCACAGTCGGCGCGCTTCCCGTCCCGACATGCCGCCATGCACTCCGAAGGCCTTGGCCTCATAGGACGCCGCAAGCACAACGCCGCCCCCGACCGCGATCGGCTTGCCGCGCAGCGACGGCTCGAGCAGTTGCTCGACCGATGCGTAGAATGCATCGAGGTCCGCATGAAGGATGGTGGCTGCGGCTGCCATCTCGACCCGCTCATCCCTGACCTGACCGAAGCCGCCCGTCCCCGGACGTGGAAATTGCCGATAGAACAAAATAGGAACATTCTCAAATCGAGTCAATCCAGCCCGTCGCCGCCGCCGCGAACGACGCCAAATGGTCAACGCGCGTTACCACCCTGCGCGCGCTTGCCGTGCGAGGGGTCTGCCGGCGCTTGCTTCAGCCGGCTTCGCCCGTTCGCCCCCGATCTCGGTCCGCGGGAGATCGAGTGGAGAGTTGCTGCGAGGCATCAATGCGAGGCACGTCGGCGGAGCGTTCGAGATACCGCACCGGCTCACTCATCAGCCGGCTGACTTTGCCGCGCAGGGCTTTTTCGGGTAGATATTTTGCAATGACCGACCAATCCCATCAGGTGGACTTCCAAGCTGCGGCCCACCTTTACAAATGGCCTTCCATCAACAACTCCAGGCGAGAGGATCGCGCGCCCTATATGGTCGTCAACGGAACGCTCGACCAATGCATTCGGGATTTCATGGGCAAGCCCGAGAAGACGCGACATCTTTACGAGATCCGGACCAAGTCGCAGCCTCCCCTCGTCCCCGACGTGCTGTCACCCGAGCATGTGATCGAGCTCTCCAGGCTTCGCGAGTTTCTCTGAGGCGCGCAGCGAACGCGATCCCGACGCGTGTCGTTTGCGGGCCGACTTATCCATCTGTCGTAAGTCTGGTGCCGGATTGTTTGCCCCTTGGCGAGCCGGTACACTTGCTTGACTCCCTGACCGACCGACGTCCGCGCCGGCATGATTGACCCGCTTCGACCCCGCTGAGGCTCGCACGTCGCCTGCATGGGAGCGGAACGGCGGCACGGCCAGTTAAGGAGCATCGCGAGGCGCCGCATGAAGTTCAATCTGGCGATCTTGAGTGTGCTGGCCGCAAGGCCCGGGCAACGGATCGCGATCGACGAGGTCAGCCGCGAGGTCAAGCGCATGATCGCGGCCGGCGATGAAACCACGCGGTCGAAGCGGCCGTCCGAGCTTGGCGACGCCGACGTCTTCCAATCGGGATGGGCATCGATCAACGACGCGGGCCTGCAGATCACCGATTCGGGACTCTCGCTGTGGCGCTCGCTTGAAGCCGCCCGCATCGAACAAGGACCCGATCAACAGGAAACGGAGCGATTGGACGCTGTTGCAGCCGACACGCGCCATTACGTTGCGGACACCGCGATCGGCCGCCCCGACGACGTTGATCTCGAGCTCCCCGGCATGACGCGCGAGGACCGCGACGACCGCCAGCCATCCGCCGCGCGCCATTCGGCTGCTGCTCCCGCCATCCCCTCGGCGCACTCTCCGATCGTCCCTGGGCCTGCATTCGGCGCCTTTCAAGAGGCGAACCGCATGGTGGCTGCGCGGCTGTCCGGTCTGGTCAGCTTCCTGGGCACGATCAAGCCGAAATTCGCCACCGCGCGGCGACGGCGATCCGCGGAGGATGTCCCGGATCGTCGTGCCGATCGTCGAGGCGGATTGACGGGACTGGCGGTGGCATGCCTCAGCCTGATCTCGGTCGTCGCTTGCGTTGCCGCCGCGATTGCACTTGGTCAGCTCTCGTCGCTGAAGTCAGACATCGCCGCGTTGCGACGGGAGATCGCGCCGCTGAGGGAACGCCTCACCAGACTCGAGCAGGTCGAAGTCGCAAAACGCGATGCCGCCCAGCAGGAAGATGCGCAAAACAAGGCCGAGGCGGAAAAGAAGCTGCCTGACGGCGCAGGCGAACAGGCCGCGCTCAGCCTCTCGCGTGAAGAGATTCAGTTGATCAGGGAGTACATCAAGGCAGCGCCTTCGGCCGGCGCAGCCGTCGCGCCGATCAACGTCGGCGATCCCATCACCGGCGGAATGATTCCGCTGCCTTCATCGCTGACGGAGAAGCTGCCGCGCCTTGTCGGCGCGAGATTTGCGACCCGCAACGGCGCCATCATCATCAGCACGCGAAACAGCCGCCGCATCGATGCCGTGCTGCTGCCGAACTAGCAAGACGCGCCAGGCGGCCCGCGCCTGGCTCTGCCGAAACGACGGGTTGAGCGGCGTGATCAGGGCTGATTGTTCGGCGGCCTTTCGATGAACTTCCGGCTGCCGTTGAGAAGCTCAAGGTTGTTGGCGATGACGGGGTTGCCGGGATCGAGCGAATACGCCTTCTCGAACTTCCGCCGCGCGCCGCTCAGATTGCCGCGCAGCATGAGGGAATAGCCCTGATCGTTGAGGATCTGGACGGTCTCGCCGCCAAGCCGGATCGCCTGCGCATAGGCCTGATCGGCAAGATCGAAGCGGCGCAACTTGTCATAGCTCGCCGCGAGGCCGACCCAGGCCGTCACGTCCTTCGGCGCCTTCTCGACCGCATCCTTGAAATAGCGCTGCGAGATTCCGTAGTTGCCGCGGTTGTACTGCTCGAGCCCCATCCGCACCGGTTCGTCGGAGGGATAGTATTTGACGTCGGTCGGCTCCTGCACGGGGTCGCCGCCCGGCGGATCCACGGGGGCGACGATGGCCGCCTCCCGCGTCGTGTAGTCACAGGCCCCAAGGCCGGTCGCCAAGCCGCAACAGATCAACGCCGGGGCGAGGCGATGCAATCCTCGCCCCGTTGCCCAAGTCCAGCGCATCCCCCGCACCATTCGAAGATCCATCGCAAAACTACCTACAAAACAGACGGCACGACCGAAATACTGAGGTCTGCCGAAACCTAACGTCGCACTTCCCTTCCGAATCCCTGCCCCGGCACCTGGCCGACGCCAAAAGGACGTTACCTGCCGCCGCCTCCGACCCCGACGGCCACCGATCCTCCGGTCCCGGCTCCCAATCCGGTCGTGTTGACGTTCTGAATTGTGGTGACGGGCGGCGCCTGGCCCATCGCCTTGGTCGGATCGCCCATGTCGGGGAGCTGATCGAGCGGGCGTTGCTGAGTGCCATAGCGCTGCACGGCACCGTTTGTACGCCGCGCGTCATACGCGAGCCGGCGATCGCCGACATAGGCCGGCCACGGGTGGATCGTGTGGGTGACGGCGTTGACCTCCTTGGCGTTGCCGGCGCTCATCGTGATGGTGTCGGAGCGCTGCACGTAGCGGTCCATCTCGTCGTGCCCGTAGAGGCCGTAGCAGCCGCCGAGCAGGAAAGGTGCGAGCAGAGCGAGGTATCTGACGGTCATCTCTCGCCTCCCTAGTTCAAGGTCTTCACGACCGGCTGGTTCGCACCGACGGCCGGTGGCGGAGCCGGTACAACGGCGTTCGGCGCGATGATGTGACCATAGGGCCCCTTCACATCGCCGCCGGAATTGACGTAGTCGTCGTAACGCTTGCGCACTTCCATCTGGCCATTGAGGAAGAAGTCGACGTCATTGGCCGGCAAGCGCGAATCGAGCGGCGATGCCAGTTGCTGGCCGGGCGCCGCCGGCGCGACCAGGCGCGGCGTCACGATGATGACGAGGTCGGTTTCCTGCTGCTGGTACGACTTGCTGCTGAACAAGGTCCCGAGAATCGGCACTGAGCCGATCCAGGGCAGTTGCGAGACGTCCTGCCGGTTGCGCGTCTGCAGCAGGCCGGCGATGGCAAAGCTCTGGCCGTCGCGCAATTCGACCGTGGTGCGCGCATCGCGGCGGGTCAACGCCGGGATCGTCGTTCCGGAGATGCTCACCGCGTTGGTGAAATCGAGCTCGCTGACCGAGGGCTCAACGCGGAGATTGATCACTCCGCGCGAAAGCACGGTTGGCACGAACGCCAGTTCGACGCCGAACTTCTTGTAGTCGATGGTCACGGTCGGCAGTGCGCCCGGGACCGGCGACGAGGCGACGGGCACCGGGATCTCGCCACCCGCCAGGAATCGCGCAGCATCGCCCGACAGCGTGGTCAAGTTCGGCTCCGCCAGCCGGCGGGCCAGCCCTTTCGTTTCCAGCGCGGTAATCAGAAGGTCCACCGAACCGCCGCTGCTGGTTCGAAGAATGCTCGTCAACAAGCTTCCGAACGGAGGCGCGGCTACGCCGCCAGCGGAACCAACGAGCGTACTCGCCGTACCTAGCAGCGGAATGGTGCCCGGCGGGGGCCCCACGTTCGGCATGTTAACTCGGCCGCTGTTTGTGTTGATCGAACCAACCCCAGTATTGGCAATATTCGATCCACTAGCGTTTGCGGCATAAAGGTTCACGCCGAGATCGCGTCCCGCCTCGCGGTTCACCTCGAGGAAGCGCACCTCGAGCATGACCTGCTGCGGCGCTGCAACGCTCATGGCATTGACGACGATGGCGTCCTTGGGAACGCTGCCCTGGGCAATTGTCATCGCCCGCTCCGCGGAAACGGCATCGGTAGCCATTCCGCTCAGCACAACCTGGCCTTCGGAGGCGGACACGCGAATGCCGCGCGTGCCGGTGCCGGCCTGGATATTCTGCTGCAAATTGCCGATATCGAGCGTCACCTCGACATCGAGAATGCCGATCTGCTTCATCGAGCTGTCGAACAGGATGACGTTGGTGGTGCCGGTCTTCCTGCCCTGGACGTAGATCAGGTGATCGCTCAGCGACTTCACATCGGCGATATCGGGGGAGCCTGCGACGATCGACGAGAACGCCGTATCGACCCTGAAGGTGCGCGACTTGTTGACGGTCACCCTGACGCGCTGGACGTCGCTCATCTCGCTGACGAAGACGCCGCTGGATGACGGCGCCCGCCGATCTGCGGCGGCAGCAGGATCGGTGAAATGAAACAGGGCGATCGCAGCGCCAAACGCCATCGCGCTCAGGGCAACCAGCCCAAGTCCCGCATCAACCGAAACGCGACTTCCCATCATGCCAATCCCCTTCGCCGCGTCGCCGCGACGATCCCCGTAAATCTACGACCTCGGCGTCCCGATCACTCCCGTTCGTCCACCACGCCGTAGAGCTTACAGTCTGTCCGACTACAAATAGTTACTCGCGAAAATTCCCACTTCCCCGCGCACCGAGCATTCACCCGGGTCGCAAGGCCGCTAATGGCGGCTGGTCAATCATCCCCCGCCACGCGCCTCGATTGCAAGGAAAGAGGTCCGCCCGGCCGCGGCAACGCCGGAGAAAACTGCCCGATGTTGCCAGCGCGCACCACTTCGGTAGCCCGCCCGGGCTATTCTCCGGCCCCGCCAATCGGCCGAGCCGCCGCGGCGGCCGACCAGGCCGGCACCGCCGGTCAGCCTGGCCGAATCGGGCTCTGCTCAGAATGGAATCGTGGTGGACGCGCTCGGCGCGTTGAGGGACGTGCCCCAGATCGGCATGATCATCGCGAAGCCCGACTGGGATGCCGTCACCGTCAGCGCCGAGGCGCCCGCCGTCGTGGTCACCGTCGGCGTGAGACTGGCGCCATACAGGAAGGGAGCAACGGCCTGCTTCTGCGCAAGCGTCAGATAGTCACCGATACAGCTGGATGGTGAATTGGACGCCAGCACGGCGGGGGTGTAGCAGCTGATCATGTTCGCCCGGGCCCCGGCATCCGCAAGCAGGCGCAGCGACTGCATCGTGATCGCGTAGCGTCCGAAATCAAAGACGGCGAAGATCAGGGTGAACAAGGGCACGGCGATGAGGCAGAACTCGAGAGCCGCCACCCCACGCTGGTCGAGCCTTTTCATCACTGCACCAAGCGCACGGTTTGAACGTTCGGCTTTGCTGCCCCATCCGACGTACACTTGCTGTTGTCCAGCGTCGTATTGCCCTGGAAACTCACCGCGTAGGCTATGACCTGATAGCAACCGGTGCCCGGGGCGCTCGACGAGCTGTTGCCTCCGTATGTCACGGGGGCATTCGGGATATAGACGGTGCCATTGAAATAGCTGGTGGAGGTGCCACTGATATTGACGCCCTGCTTCGAATAGGCCTCACCGTCGTAGATCAGAAGATCTGTCATCAGGGCCTTGACCGATGCCGACAATACGGACGGTCCCGTAGGCGACTTCATTGCCGTGAGCTGGATCGTCGGGGTTCCTGTAATGGTGAGCGTTGCTCCTGCGAAAAATATCAGGGTAGCCGTACCGGTTATGGTCGGATTCATGTTGATTTTGACGTTCCCCGAAAAATAGTACGTGCCGTTCAATGCGCCGCTGAACGTCGGATTATTGGAGCTGTTGTAACAGCTGCATGTCTCATATGGCTGGGGTACTGCGTTGTTGTTACTGTTCGCAAAATCTGACGTCTTCAACGCGGACAGCGCCGTGTTGACCGCACTTAAGGGATCAGGGATCGGTTGCTGATAGGTCTGCACGCCCGTGCATTGACTTCCGCCCGTCTGGGAGCAGCCGCCGACCGTGTAGCTCGGCGCATTCACCGAGATACCCGAATTGCCGATGAAGCCGATCGCGTTCGACGCGCTGCTGTCCGACGAAATACCACAGTTGGCCGACGATACCGTAGCGCTACCCTGGAAGGTGACGGGGTCCTTCAACGCCAGCACGCATGGAGGTTTCGCCAGGCTATCGAGCTTGGCGACCGCCGTCGCGGCAATCGTGACCGTCGACAAGCCGAGCACCTGAGCCAAATATCCCGGCTGCTGCTGGCTGATGGTGGCCTGAACGTACGTCCCCGCCACCCCGTTCCACGACGTCAGCGAGGCGACCTGGACGGTCCGCGTGACGCCGCTGGTCGCCACACATCTGGAGCCGGGATAGGCGGTGTCGCCGGAATTGCAGAACGTATTCTGAGCCGCCGCCTGCTTGCCGCGGTAGTCATACGTCTGGGTGTTGTTGCAGGTCGTACCCGGCTGCGGAGCGGCGTCGCACGCCAATCGCAAAGCACCCGCATAGGCCGCCGCATCAGCCGCACCCTGGGCGCGCTGCTGGGTGACGTACCACGAGCCGGCTTCACCGCCGAGCGCCATCATTCCGATCAACGGGATCAACGCAATCACGGTTGCGAACGCGGCCGAGCCGCGACGACAATGAAGCATGTTGCGCATGGACCACCTCATTGAAACCGTTCCGAATAGGTCAGCGTGAACGAACAAGGATTGCTATTGCTGCTGGTGCACAATCCCGATCTCAACACCATCGGCGCCAACGTGATCGTCGTTGAATACACGTAGTACTTCGGCTGGGACGGATCAGAATTCGTCGAATCGCAGACCGCATTGCTCTCGCCGCAGATCAGCTGGATGCTGGGGATCGGATAACGGGAATCGGCCTTGGCGAGCGCGGCCGCCGCCCAACTGGAGGCGTTCGTGACGTCGCCCGGCGGGGAATACTGGATGGATTGTCCAAACCCGCGCAGCGCCGCAAGCGCCTGGATATATTGAAAGCCCGCCAGCGCGAGGTCGGCAAGCGGCAGCAGAATAACCAGGAACAGGAAAGCGAAAACGAACAGCATCTCGAACGCGACGGCGCCGCGTCGATCCGCGATCAGGGAACGTTTGCCGCTCACACGGCTTTTCCAGCTTCGCATGGCCGCTCACCAGACATAGGGAATCAATCTCCAGCGCGACGCCTCGTAGCTGGAATATTCAGGAAGCGTGCGCCGAAGCACGTCTTCCTCGTAATGAATTCGCCAGACCTGGATGCAGATGTGCAGAATCAGCAGGCCCACGGTCATCCAGCTCAGATGCTGCAGCACGACACCAAGGAACACGATCTCTTCCGACAGATAGAGAGGATGCTTGATCCACCGGTACGGTCCGGTTTGCACCACCGAACGCGCCTGCGGCACCAGGCTGAACGACCGTCCGAGATGACGAACGGTCACGAGGATCATGATCATGCCGGTCAGCACGCAAACCGCGGACAGCAAATTCGGCAATGCGCCCTCGGTCTTCTCGAAAAACGTGATCGTCCATGGCCAGTATGTGCCGACAAACGCCGCAACCCTCGGCAGCAGGCCTTCGGCCTGCGCCTTTGCGGGGCCGCGGATCAGGATCAGCAGCGCCAGCATCAGGTAAAACACCGCGACCAGAAAGTTCGAGACGAGCGACGGCCATGGCTGCCCCGTCTTCGCAAGATTGGTCGTCACGGCAAGTCCCAACAGCAGGAACCATGCGCTGCCCAGGAATCGGGTCGCCCGATCGTAGGCCAGGTTCGTCGAAAGACTCATTGCAGCTGCGCTCATGGCTCAATTGCCGAGGTTGGAGAATGTACGGATCAAATGAAGGAACGGGCTTCCGCCCAGGATGACGAACATCGCCGGAAGCAGGAACAGCACCATCGGAACGGTGAGCTTGGCGCCCAGTTTGTGCGCCCGCTCCTCGAGCTTGGTGATGCGTTCCCGGCGCAGGTCGACCGCGATGCTGCGCAGCGCCTGACTGAGCGGCGTGCCATATTGCAGGCTCTGGCTGACCATGGTGCCGAAACGACGGAGGCCCTCCGACGTAGACGCAAGCTTCTCGAAGGCGTCGGCACGGTTCGGCAGGATCCGGAGATCATCGAGAAGACCGCGCAGCACGTGGGTGATAGCGGGATTAGTCTCCCGCATCTCTTCCGCCACGCGCTCAATCGCGCTCTCCAGGCCCATGCCGGCTTCGCTGCAAACCACCAGCAGATCGATGGTGTCTGGCGTGCCGAGCCGGATCGCAGCATCGAAGCGTCGCTTCACGACCAGCAAGATCAGGCGCGGAATCATGATTCCAAACGCCAAGCCAAGCAGCGTGAAGATCATCACGTCGGTGAACGGCCGTCCAAGAATCTGCGAAATGGAGAAAGCCGCGATCGGCAGCACAAATGTGCTGACCGTCTTGAAGCCGATCCAGATCGGCAGGGTTCGATAGTGATTGAACCCTGCGGACTGAAGAACCATCCTCAGCTGGTCGAGATTTTCCTGGGCATAGTAGCGCCTGTAGCGCATGCCGACCGATGAAAGCCAGCCGATCAGATCCTTCGAATTCGTTCGATCGGAGATGCCCAGCACGGCATTCGAGACACGCGTGTCCAGGGTGCGCAGATGTATCTCGCGAATGACCAGCAGGAAGGTCGCGGCCGCGAGTGCGACGGCAAGCGTGGCAAAGCCGAGAACAGTCGTCATAGGGTGGTTTCCCTTCGGACCATCCAACGGATCACGAAATGCCCGATCAGGACCGAGCACACCGCATAAGCGAGAAGCACGTTTCCTTGTCGGTCGAACAACAGCAGGTCGACCGACTGCGGATTGATCAGGTAAAGCAGCCCGCCGATAACGACCGGCGCACAGGTGAGCGCACGCGAGGAGAAGATGACCTCTCCCGCCAGCGCCTTCGCACGGGCCGCCAGCGCGACCCGCTGACTCACGGTCTCGCCCAACGTCTGCAGTGTTTCCGCCAGGCTGCCGCCGGTCTTCAATTGCACCGCGAGGGTTACCGCAAACATCGCATACTCCGACACCTGCGTTCGCTGATAGATCTCCTCGACGGCCTCCTCGGGCGACCTGCCCAGGTTCAATTCACTACAGACGATGGCGAATTGCCCGGATGTCGGTTGCGGCATCTCGCGGGCGATGGTGCGAAATGCTTCGTGGACGGGCAATCCGGACCGGACGGTGCTCGTCACCAGCTGGACCGCATCGGGAAGCTGCTGGAAGAGCTGATTTGCAAAGCGCCGCTGCTGCCATCCGAACAGACCGCGCACGACCATGATGGCGACACCGGCAGCCGCAATGGCCCCATAGGAGCCAGGGAACCTCAGGAATCCATTGACGTAGATGATTCCCAGCCCTGCCATGGCCCCTGCAAGCAGCACATAGACCGGTCGCACGACGTGCACGATATCAGGGTGGTAATTGGCGAAGCGCTGGAGCGCACGCCAGCGCGACGTCTTGGCCGCGCGACGGATGGACACCAAGGCTGCCGCTTCAGCCGTCGGCAGCGCAATCTCGAGCTGGCGCTCCATTCGTCTCTGTCGCGCGTCGAGCCAAAGGGTGTTTGCCCCGGCACACAACAGAAGCAGCAGAACGATGATCAAGGGCGTCGACATCAGATGTGCCTCATCGCTTCTGCCCAGGCCCGATCGAGCCCGTAATAGACGAGGCGACTCTTGAACTTCGGAACCGCATTGGTGGAGCGGTAGGTGCCGGATATCCGCCCCTGGACATCTTCGTCCTTGTACTCGAACAACGCGATGTCGTTGGTGGTGATCACCTCGCCCTCGAGGCCGATCACCTCGCTGATCTGCACGATGCGGCGCTGACCGTCGCGCATGCGCTCGACTTGCACAATCAGATCCAGGGCGGCGACGATCTGGGAGCGGATTGCGCGCGATGGCAGGTTGACCTGCCCCATCTGCACCATGTTCTCCACGCGCGTCAGCGCGTCGCGGGTGCTGTTGGCGTGCACGGTGGAGATCGATCCATCATGGCCGGTGTTCATCGCCTGCAGCATGTCGAACGCCTCGGCGCCGCGCACCTCACCGACGACGATGCGGTCCGGACGCATACGAAGTGCGTTCCACAGCAGGTCGCGCTGCGTCACCTGGCCGGTGCCCTCGAGGCTGGCCGGACGGGTCTCCAGGCTGATCACATGCGGCTGCTGCAGCTGCAGCTCTGCCGCGTCCTCGATCGTGACGATGCGCTCGCTATGGTCGATGAACTGACTCAAGGCGTTCAGCAGCGTCGTCTTGCCGGAACCGGTGCCTCCGGAGACCAGGACGTTAAGCCGGCAGCGGGAGGCGATCTCCAGCAGCTGTCCAAGCGCGGCGGTCATCGAGCCGTTTTCGATCATCCCGGCGATGTTCAGACGCCGGTTCGGAAATTTTCGGATCGAGATGCAGGGGCTATGAATAGCCAGCGGCGGCAGGATGATGTTGACACGGCTGCCGTCCGGCAGACGGCAGTCAACCATCGGGCTGGATTCATCCACCCGCCGGCCGACCTGCGAGGCGATCTTCTGTGCGACCGAGGCGATATGGTCGTTGTCGCGAAACCGGACCGCGACCCGCTCCAGCTTGCCGGCCCGCTCGACATAGACGTTGCTCGGCCCGTTGATCATGATGTCGTTGATCGTCTCGTCGAGCAGAAGCGGACGCAGCGGCCCGTAGCCGGTCATATCGTCGGCGATCTCCTCGGCCAGGAAGAGCTGCTCGCGGCCCGACAGCTCCAGCCGCTCCTGGTTGGCGATGCCGTGGATGATTTCCTCGATCTGCCGCCGCAGGACGTCGCGGGGAACGGTCGCGGCCACCGACGGCTCGATCTGCTCAATGACGCGTTCGCGCAGGGATGCCGACATCACCGGATGGTGCGTCGCAGGTTCTTCATGCTTCGGCGCCGATGCAAACAGGCTGGACGCCGGTGACGCCACCGCCGGTTCCGCCGGCGGCAAGGGTGGCGGCACCGGCCGCGCGCTTGGTGCCGCTGCCGGGGCGTCCGGCACCGCTGCGGGCATCCGCACTGGAATTTCGTCTGCGCGCCTGCCGAACTTTTTCATAGCCCGAGCCACCTCTTCCACCCGGCCCTTTTCTTGGCACCGACGCCGGTGATTTCCCGTACGATCGGGGCAAGGTGGCGCCGTAGACCGGATACGTGCTTCAGAGCCGGAACGCCGAGGTTGACCGCCTGGGTCATTCCCTTGCCGAGATCCGGGATCACCATGTCCGGCTCAGCGCCCAGCGCCTTGACGATCGTTCCTCTCGGCAGACCGCCGGCGCGGTCGGCACGATTGAGCAGGGTAAACACCCGATCCTTGCCCGCGATGTTGGTGACGGCGTTGCGCAGCGCGTGGGCATTGCGCAGGCCGGTTACTTCCGCCTCCAACAGCACCAGCACATGACGGGACATCTGAATGACCGGATAGATCGATGCCGGGAACGGCACCGGCACATCGACAACGACGTAGTTGAACCGCTGACGGAGCAGTCCCAGCACGTGCCGCACGCCGGCTTCGGTGATGTCGAGCTTCGCATCGAGCTCCTCGTCGCCGGAAATCAGGCAGACCCGATCGTTCACCTCGATCGCGGCCCGTTCGAGAAACAGCGTGTCGGCCCGCATCGGGTTTTCAAGGGCGATGCGGAGGCCGGGCCCAGGACGAACGCCCAGCATCACCGCGGTCTCGCCGCCCTGCAGATGCAGGTCGAGCAGCGCCACCTTCGCCTTGGTGGTTTCGGCCAGTTGCAGCGCGAGGTTGATCGCGACGCTGGTCGCTCCGGCGCCACCCTGCGCGCCACAGATCGACACCACGTGCCCGCCGCGGTCATTCTGGGCCGGCGCGACGTCCCCGATCAGCTTGGGACGCAGCTGGTCGAGCACCATATCCCTGGTGATCGGCGTCGGCAGGTATTCAGTAAGGCCGATCTCCATCAGCTCGCGGTAGAAGATGATCTCCCTGTTGTCGCCGATCAGGGCCACCTTCACATCGGGCGGACAGACACTGGCGAGGCGTTCCAGTTCAGTGAAGGGATCATCGATGCCGCTGATGTCGGTCACCAGCGCGTACAGATCGGTGTCGGTCTCAAGCATGCGCGTCGCATGACGGATAGTGCCGCGCCGGATCACCAGATTGCTGCCGTCGAGACCCTTGCGGAGGGCCGCTGCGCTCAGCTCGTCATTGACGAAGCAGACGATGCGGTTGCGCGCGACAAGAGACGTCGTCTCTTCGGGTTGTTCCACCACTGCCATGTTCGCACTCATCAACGTTTCTCCGGTCCCTTGCCGACGTCACTCGCTGCCGCTGTGGTCTGACGATCGAGTTCGGACGGCACGTCGCAGCCAGCGCGGGCGTCGTCGTCAAAATCCTGTCTCCTGACCGAGTATTGCTTGACCTCGCTACCGGTATAGATCGCGACTGTCGTGCTCTGGCCGGCGACTGCACTCTGGCGCGCCAGCTCCGGCGATACGTCGCAGCTGGACGTTACGCTTGTGTCGGCCTTGTCCCACTGCTCGGCCGCAGCGCGGATGACGAGCGACAGCGTGCCGAGTTGCTTTGCGACGGCCACCTTCTTGACCTGATCCGGCTTGAGCTCCAATGACACGGTCTGCGCCGTCTTGCCTGGGACGGCATTGGTGATCGGACGCCCGCCTTGCGCAATCTCCTGGTCGATCGCGATCACGCGCACATTGGACAGAACGGTTTCGCTCACGGCTCGCTTCACCGGCGCGGCCTTCTCGAACACCTGGGTCAGCACCACGTCGACATTGTCGCCCGGCCTGATCAGACCGGACACACCGGTCTCCTCGTCGACCTTGATGCTGATGGCGCGGCTGTCCGGCGCCAGGACGCTGGCAAGGAAGCCGCGATCCTTCGGACGCAGGATGTCGTCCAGTGTAATCGCGCTGCCGGCGTCGACGAACTTGCGAACCAGCGAACCGGGCAGCCCGGCCTTGGAGTCAGGCGTTTCGAGGATCGCCCCCGCGGGGACACGGTTCGGTGCCGTCTGGCGCACCGCGAAATCTTCGTCCCGCGCCAGCGTTCCCTTCGAAAGCGGGCGTGTCGCGACAAAGTAGCCGACCGTTGCGGCCGCAGGCACAGGCGCAGGCTTCTCTTCGACTGCCTGCGCAACGACCGGGTCATTGGGTCGGTTCATGCTGTAGGCGATCATTCCAAGCGCCGTAGCCGCAAGCAGCAGCACCATGATGATCGAGACACGGAGAGCGGACGACATGTCAAATTCCTTTGCTCAAAATGGCCCAGATACCGCCGCATGCGATGGCGACCCCGTAGGGCAGCGGTGCATGTCGCAAATGACGCCAGCGCTCGACCGCGTAGACCCGGCGCATCAGCGATGATCCGGCGGGCGCCAGCCTCGGTTGGGGCAAACGGCGCATCATCAGATGCACCGCGGCCAGAACGCCGCCGGCCAGCGCAGTTGCCGTCAACAGTTCAATCACGCCGGTCAGCGGCAGACCGATCGCCAAGGCAACCAGCAACTTGACGTCGCCACCGCCGATCGCTCCCCGCAGGTAAATCACGAAGAGCGCCAGGAACAGGATTGCGGCAACGATCAGCGACTGGCCGATCTGCATCGGACTGGCCAATTGGCCGACGATCCCAAGGAACGCCAGCGCCAGACAAATTTCGTTTCGGATCAACCGTGTCGCGATATCGATCGTTGCGACATATAACAACAATGCGATTTCCAGACACAGGGTCGTGGACGCAATCCAATTCATGAAATAATCGCCTTAGAAAAATGGCGGGGGGCACAAAATAATGCCCCCCTCCGGAGCGCCGTCCCTCTGGACTTAGGCGCTAACCGCGTTGGCAACCGCGGTGCCGATCGAAGTGAGCGAGGTGGTCAGAACACTGCCAATGCCACTCGCGGTACCCGTACCGAACGCTGCGGAAACCGCGGCGACGATACAGGCGGCGACGATCACGTACTCGAACGACACAACGCCGTCCTTGTCCGTGCGCAGACGCCTCAATACTTCTGTGACCTTGATGTATGACTGCAACATAGGAGAAAGCCTCCTTAAGGCTCGCGCACATCGCAATCCGGTTGACCGCTGTTGACAGAAGGAATCTGCCAACAGCATTCAACATCCGGAGTTAAGCGGAGACTGCGGTGGCGACCTTGCTGGCGATCGTGGTGATCGAGGCGTTCAGAACCGAGCCGATGCCGCTGGCGGTACCCGTACCGAACGCAGCAGAGACGGCGGCCACGATGCAAGCGGCGACGATCACGTACTCGAACGACACAACGCCGTCCTTGTCCGAGCGGAGACGCTTGAAGGCTTCGGTGGTCTGGATGTACAGCTTCAACATAGGAAAATATCCCTTTTACGATGAAATTTACGCGATACGTTGGCGGGGGGCAAAATCCGGGTGCCAACTAGGATTTTCTTATAATGCGTCGCG
This sequence comes from Bradyrhizobium pachyrhizi, assembly GCF_001189245.1. GTDB lineage: Bacteria > Pseudomonadota > Alphaproteobacteria > Rhizobiales > Xanthobacteraceae > Bradyrhizobium > Bradyrhizobium pachyrhizi. Next base: position 229,800 of record NZ_LFIQ01000105.1, read on the forward strand.
AGAAAGCTGTCGATTGGTAATCGTTTATTAACCCTACTGGCGTAGCCGCGCACACCTTCTCCTCGGCAAGGCGCCCCGACGATGACGCACGAAACCCCTTAAATTGTAGGACTTTCGACATTTCACACCATTTCAACTTCGCTGCTCCGTGCGAATACGGTGACGGCGTCGGACGTGACGCTGTCGCGACAACGACCTCGGAGGTGACGGTGTCACAATCCGGTTCCATTCCCCCCGATAGCCGTTTGCAGGATTGCTCGTTTCAGTAGCAGGTCCCGGAATCCCCTCCGAGCCGGCCGCAACTCTCCCCGTTGGATTGTCGCCACTGCGTGACCGCCAGCGGCGGCGGCTTGCTTCCGTCCGCCGGCGCGGCCGATAGCCTGCTGCGCTCCTCTTCGAGCAGCTGCGAATGAAGTTTCTGGATCTGGATGTTGCGCTCGAGCAGGGACATCGTTCTTGTCTGAACCTGCTCGGCCAGCGCCTTGCGCAGGGCGTTCTCCCGGTCGAGCAGTTCGGGAAACGGCAGCAGCGGACGTACGAGGTCGGTCGCCTTGATCACGCAGGACGCCCGTGCCACGGCTTGCGCGATCTGATCCGGAAACGCACTCCGGCATTCCGCGAGCGCGCCGCTCAGGTTGACCGTTGCCGCCGTCGGTGTCGGTACCGGTGTAGCCTCCGGTATCGTTGTCGCCGCTGGTGCCGGCTCTGTGGGCGCTGTTGCCGTCTCCGTTGTTGGCTCCGCTACCGGTCCCGCCTCCTTCTCGACGGCCTGGCGAGCGGCCCCGCAACAGGACAGCAGGATGCAGAACGAGAGAACGACCAGGCATCTCGCGCGCCTTGGCCAATACTCCCTGGCGCCCGCCTCGACCGGGCGCCCGATTGCGATAGCGATCACGGCAGGCCCCATCGTGAGGTCCCCACCCTGCCTCCTGCTGATCCGAACATCACATCGAGCAATGGGTCGATCGCGATGGTTCGTTAGCGATGCGTACGAGAGACTGGTTGAGTCGGCGCGACAGACGCGCCGCCGCGCGTCCACACCGGTCCGCTAGAATAAACCATCTGCGTAATGTGAAGACGCAAGGCTGTCCTTCCTCCGGCGAAATTGGTATCGACCAAAACTTGCATCTGCAAAAAAGTGGTATCTCGAAATATCGCGCCGACACGAAATGATGCCGCTACACTAGATTGATTTTAGATGTAGTTTTGTCGGTGATGCAACAGTCGGCTTGAGAGTAGCGGCGCGGCGCACCATTGCTTGGCGCCTACCGCGGCATTCGTCCGACGCCATCTATTCTGATACTGTGGAGATCAGGATCGGCGTCGCGCGCACGCGCTCGGACCGCCTATGCCACCGAATCGCCATGGCAGCCAGTTTTTCTGCGCTGGCGAATGCGCCGCCGGCGCGAAGGGCCGCATCCTTGTTCAACGACAACCGTGTTGTTTGCGTGGCCGGCCAGCCGCGCTGCTTTCGACCGTTATGTTATCAACAGGCGCACGATTCGCATGGGACCCGCGTTGGCGAAAATTTCCGCTTTTTCGCGGCCTAGCCCTTGCTCTAGGATCAGTCATTTCAATTCGGGCGCTTACCCACGATGCGCCCGTGGAATTTCAGAACCACAGCATACAGTGACTGATCCGGGCGTCATGGGGATTTGAGATGGCCGATCGCATTGCACTTTTCATCGATGGCGCGAATCTTCACACCACGGTCAAGAACCTCGGTTTTGAAATCGATTTCCGGCGACTGCTCTCGGAGTTCGGCAAGCATGGACAGATCGTCCGCGCCTACTTCTACACGGTCGTGAGAGACGACGACGAGTTCAGCAGCCTTCGGCCGCTGGTGGATTGGCTCGATTACAACGGATATGCGGTCAGGAGAAAGTTAGCCAAAACGCACGATGACGGCGAAGGGCGGCGGCGAATGAAGCGCAGCATCGGCATCGAGCTCGCGGTCGACGCATTGGAAATCGCGCACCGCATCGACCACGCGTACCTGTTCTCCGGCGATGGTGATTTGCGCGCCGTTGTCGAAGCCGTCAGGCGGGCTGGTGTCCGCGTGACGGTCGTTTCCAGCATCCGAACAAAGCCTCCCATGATCGCCGATGAGCTTCGCAGGCAAGCTGACGTCTTCCTCGAACTCGAAAGCCTCAGGGCATCGATCGAACGTCCAGCGCACCCGATCGCGCCCGAGTGAAATCGCGGGCGCCTCTTCCGGCGGGGAAGCAAAGCAGCTCTGCTTGTCCGTAAATCACCGAATTGCGCGAGTCGGGCGCTGACATCACTATCCCCCAAACAACGAAACGAAGGGTAACACCCACGTGGAGGTCGGTCGGCTGCCTGTTGCTGTTCTTGGCGGCGACGAGCGCTGCGATCGCCGAACCTTCCCGGTTCACCTGCGACACGCCGCGGGGCAAACGGATCGAGCTCGGCCCGTCAGGCAAAGGCGGTGACGCCCAGTGGATCGATGACGACCTCGATACGGTCCGGCCCGCCGTCGTGATCGATGGCGACACCTTCACGGTCACCTGGGGGACATCTGTCGCGGCAGAAGGCAAGGGAGGAGCCAAGCTCACGACCTACGTCTTTGCGGCCGCCCGCCGTACCGCCGCGTCGATCTTTGCGACCCGCACGGACGACACCACGGCCGAGATCTTCCGGTTCTATTTTGGCGACAGGTCGCTCTACAAACTAACGAGCCGACTGGGAGGCCCCTCCGCGGACACCAAGGCCGCGCCCTTCGTTGCAACCTACCTGGCGACCTGTCGCCAGGAGTAGCCGGCTGCCGCCAACCTTAAGACGGGCTTAACTGATCTTTCATGTTCCGGTCCCCGGTGTTGCGGCTCGGCACCAGTTCGCGCGATCACAGAACGCCATATAAATCACTGAATTTTAATAAAAATGTTTAGATTTCCGCTCACGGGGGACTGATGGCTCGGTCCGCCACTTAGGGCGCCTGTGTGGCTGAAATGTCATAGGTCGCGGAACTGTCCTTTGTTACCCTCCGGAGGATTCTACCTAATATTTTTGTGAGTAGGGGCTGAGATTATGAAGTCGGCATACACGGTAATTGCGTGCCTATGCTTGGCGGCAACGCCAGCATGTGCCGAGGTTTTTTCTATTAATGATGCTCTACGCCAGGCCATGCAGACCAACCCGGGTATCGGCGAGGCTTCGGCGAACCGGCGGGCGACGGAAAGCGAGCTGCGGCAAACCCAAAGCACACTGCTGCCGCAGGTGCGCATTGACGCCAGCTACGGCCCGGAAAAATTCGATCAATCGCCGGGCTTCATCACCCCGAACATTCAGGCAGCGCCGACCGTGGGGTCAGGCCCATGGCGCAATGGCAGCCAGGAATCAGTCGTGGTGCGCCAGCTGCTGTGGGACGGTTTTTCGTCGATCTATGACGTCTGGCGCCAGACCGCGCGGGTCAATGCCGCTGCCTCCCGCGTCAAGGAGAGAACCGAGCTGCTGGCCCTCGACGCCGCCGAAGGCTACATCGACGTCACGCGCTACATGCGGCTGGTCAGCCTTGCCCAGCAAAACGTCGCGAATCACGAGAAGATATTTTCGAACGTGAACTCCCGCTTCTCGGGCGGCCGGGCCGGCGAAGGCGATCTGGAGCAAGCCCGCGAGCGCGTCGAGGCCGCCCGTGCGGCACTTGCCGAATTCCAGCGCAGCTTGGATGACGCCAGGGCGAAGTACCGCAAGACGGTTGGCCTCGAGCCAATCAACGTTCGTTTCCCCGCCCCTCTCGCGGGATTGCCGCACAGCCGCGACGAAGCGCTGGCGACCACGCTCCGGTTCAATTCGACGATCGCGGCGGCACAATCCGACGCCGACGCCGCCAAGCACGCGTTCAAGGCCACCGACGGCACGTTCGGTCCGAAATTCTATCTCGAGGGACGGGCAACCCATTACGACAACTCCTACCCTTACGTGGCGGCCCCGGGAACTCCCGCCATCACGCATGAGGACTACAGTGGGAAGGTTGTCATGTCGTGGGACATCTTCCGCGGCGGCCAGGACGCGTGGAATCGGTCAGAGAAGGCCGAGCGCTACACCGAAGCCACCATGCGCCACGCTCGCCTGCAACGCGACGCCTATGAGTCGATCGACAAGGCGTGGAATGCCCGTACGATTACGGCCACGCGCATCGGTGCTCTGACCCGTGAGCTAGAAGCAGCCAGGAAGACCATCACGGCCTACCAGAAGGAATACGAACTCGGTCAGCGCTCCCTGATCGATCTCTTGAACGCGCAGAACCAGTTCTTCAACACGTCGGTCTCGCTCACCTCAGCCCGCGGCGTCGTGGTCTTCGCCGACTACCAGCTGCTGGCCGCGATGGGGACCCTGATCGAGTACCTGAAGGCTCCGCCGCCGGTCGATGCTGCGCCGACGGACATGCTTTCGATTGGCCTGCCCCGCTACTCGTTCCCGACCCTTCGCGTGAACCTCCCGCAAACCGGGTCCGAGCCGCTGCGCGTCGCCGTTCCGGCGCCTGTCGCCCGTCCTGCCAAGACCTATGCGGCAGCAGCCCAGCCGAAGGATGTTGGCTTTGCGGACCGCTTCACCGGTGCGACGACGACCGCAGCGGTGCCCGGTTCAGCGGAATGGATGCAGCAGCAAAAGACCGCTGCGGACGGCCCGAACGTCATTTACGCGGACCCTTCAGTCACGGCGAACGCGAGCTCCTATGCGTCGACCAAGCCCCACTGGCTGCTGTCGGCCTTCCCGAGTTCCGCTCGGTAGCGACCGCCAACAACCTCAGGACAGGACTGCCGGAAGGGCCCCAAGTCGGGGCCCTTTCGATTCCTTATTAATCGTTAAGATAAGTTTCGCTGAATTTGTTCGCTATTTGTTGTAGTCTGCCCGAAATCTAATGCGATTGCTGCATTTCCATTTTGCTTGTCGAGGTTTCAGTTGTTGTTTCGCACCCCCAGCGCGGCGGCCGACGCCGTCCGCCCCTCGCCGGATGACTCAACCTCAAAGCCTGCCGCGACAAACAGGCCACGTGCGCTGGGCGACGATCCCCTCACCGCGTCGTTGACTTATCTCGCCGCCCATCACGGCCGCGCCGTGAGCCGCGAAGCTCTCCTCGGCGGACTTCCGATCACGGACGGACGCTTGTCCGTTTCGCTCTACGACCGCGCGGCCAGACGCGCCGGTCTGGAGACCGAGGCCGTCAAGCGCGACATTTCAGACATTCCCGCGCTGGTCCTGCCGGCCGTCCTCGTCATGAAGAACGGCTCTGCGCTGATCCTTCTGGGTGTGGACCCGGCGAACAAGTCGACCAAGGTCGTTGATCCGGAGACGCCGAACAGCCCGCGCGTCGCCGACATCGCCTCGCTCGCCACGGACTATACCGGCTATGCGTTCCTGGTGAGAAGCGCGCCGCAGGCCGATGCGCGCGCCGTCGCCGCAGGCGACATCCCCAAGAGCCACTGGTTCTGGTCGGTGGTGAAGACGCATTGGCGCAGCTACGGGCACATCGCGGTCGCGGCCTTTCTGACCAACATCCTCGCGCTGGCGACACCGCTGTTCACGATGAGCGTCTATGACCGCGTCATCCCCAACGGAGCGATCCCCTCCCTGATTGCGCTCTCGATCGGCATGGGGCTCGGCATCGTGTTCGATTTCATCTTCCGCATGGTCCGCAGCCGCATGATCGACGTGACCGGCAAGACGATCGACGTTGTGCTGGCCGCAAACATCTTCGAGCACGTGATGTCGGTGAAGATGGCGCAGCGGCCGACTTCGGTTGGCATCCTGGCCAATCAGCTCCGCGACTTCGACTCGGTGCGCGAGTTCTTCACCTCCGGAAGCGTGGTTTCGGCGACCGACCTGCTGTTCGCCATTCTCTTCGTTGGGGTGCTGTTCCTCATCGCCGGACCGCTGGCCTGGATCCCGCTGATCATGCTGCCGCTGGTCATGCTGATCGGCTTCCTGCTGCAGCGCCCGCTCGATCGCGCCATCAAGCGGCTGCAGGCCGAATCCGCCGCACGGCACGGCGTGCTGGTCGAGTCGCTGTCCAGCCTCGAAACCGTCCGTGCGACCGGCGCCGAGGCCCGCATGCAGACCTTGTGGGAACGCTCGGTTGCCGCGACCGCCCGATCCGGCGAGGACGTTCACTTCTGGTCGTCGATGTCGCTGACGAGCGCGAGCACGGCCCAGCAGATCACGAGCCTGCTCCTCGTTATCGTCGGCATTTTCCTGATCCTCGACGGCAAGCTGAGCGTCGGCGCGCTGGTCGCCGCAAACATGCTCGCCGGCCGCGTTCTGGCGCCGATCGCCGGGATCGCCTCGGTGATCACCAAGGGAACGCAGACGATCACGGCGCTCAAGGCGATCGACCGCATCATGTCGATCGAGCGGGAACGCTCGCCGACCCGGTCCTATGTCGCAAGGCGAATCGAAGACGGTAAGGTCGCCTTCGAGAACGTGTCGTTCGCCTACCCCAACGCGCCGGGTAACGCGCTCGAAAAAGTCAGCTTCAAGATCGAGGGCGGAGAGAGGGTCGGCATCATCGGCAGGGTCGGCTCTGGCAAGACCACGGTCGGCAGGTTGCTGCTCGGATTTTACGAGCCGAAGGAAGGCCGCATCCTGGTCGATGGCGTCGACTCGCGCCAATACGATCCCTCCGACCTGCGCGCCGGCATCGGCTTTGCGATGCAGGATACCGACCTGTTCTTCGGCAAGCTGCGCGACAACATCGCCCTTGGCAAACCGGAAGCGACCGACGAGGAAGTCCTGCTTGCCGCGCGGCTTTCGGGCGTCGAAAGCTTCATCGCCGGCCACCCGATGGGGTATGACATGCCCATCTCGGAAGGCGGCCGCAGCCTGTCGGGCGGCCAGAAGCAGGCCATCGGACTCGCGCGCGTTCTGATCCGCAAGCCTCGCGTGCTCTTTCTCGACGAGCCGACGGCGCACTTCGATATTCGCAGCGAACAGGAGTTCCTTGAGCGGCTCAAGGGCCTCAATGATGATCGCATGACCATCATCATTTCGACCCATCGCCTGTCATTGCTGAACATGGTCGATCGCTTGCTGCTGTTCGACAATGGCCGCCTGGTTGCCGACGGCCCGCGCGACAAGGTGCTCGCTTTGCTCCAGGGCCGGCCGGCGTCCGCGGCCCCGTCGCCGGAGAATACGATTCAGCCGAAATCCGCATAACGAGCAAATACATTATGGCGTCTTCCGATTTCACATTTGCAAATGATATCCGGTCCGCGGCGCTGCTGCGCACGCCGCGCACCTCCCGCATGCTGTTGTGGACGTCGTGCGCGCTGCTTGCGACGTTCTTGATCTGGGCTCATTTTGCCGTACTGGACGAGGTCAAGCGCGGCAGCGGCCGCGTCGTGCCGTCGCGGCAGATGCAGGTGGTTCAATCGCTCGAAGGCGGGATCGTCGGCGACATCCTGATCCGGGAAGGCGACATCGTTCAGCAGGGCCAGTCCCTGATGCGGATCGATGATACGAAATTCGCTTCCGAGTTCGGCGAAATCCGCGAGCGCCGCGCGGCGATGGCGGCGCGGGTGGCGCGCCTCGACGCCGAGGCGCGCGGCCGAGCCGAGATCACCTTTCCGGACGATCTCGAAAAGATGGTTCCCGCCGCCGTCGCGACCGAGACCAGCGTGTTCAAGATGCGGGGGCAGAAGGTCGCGCAGGACATCGACGTCCTCAACCAGCAGGTCACTCGCCTCACCGGCTCCCTCAAGCTCCTCGAGCGCGAGCAGACCCTGACGCGCAGGCTGTATGAGCAGAAGGTCGTGCCCGAGATCGAGATGCTGCGACTTGATCGGCAGGCAACCGAGATGAAGGGACAGTTGGCCGAAGCGCAGTCGAAGATCGCGAACATCACCGCGTCGTTCCGTTCACAGGCCGACGAGGACCTGGCCAAATCGCGTGCCGACCTCGCCGTGCTCGACGAGAATATCAAGTCCGCCCAGGACCGGGTGCGCCGCACGGATCTGAGGGCGCCGGTCCACGGCATCGTCAACAAACTGAACATCAGTACCATCGGTGCTGTCGTACAGCCGGGCGCCAACCTGATGGACATCGTGCCACTGGACGACACGCTGTTGGTGGAAGGCCGGATTCGTCCGCAGGACATCGCGTTTATCCGTCCCGACCAGGACGCGGTTGTGAAGATCAGCGCCTATGATTCCTCGGTCTACGGATCGCTGAAGGGCAAGGTCGAACGCATCAGCGCCGACACCATCGTCGACGACAAGGCGGAAAAGACCGAACGCCAGGAGACCTTCTACCGGGTCATGGTGCGTACCGATAAGAACCACCTCGGCACCGAGCAGCGTCCGCTGCCGATCATTCCGGGCATGGTGACCACCGTCGAGGTCCTGACCGGCGAGAAATCCGTGCTGGACTACATCGTGAAGCCCGCCCGCCTGCTGCGTGACGAGGCCCTGCGCGAACGCTGATCGGGACCACGGATTCCGTGGTTAACCGATCGTAACCTCGGTTCGTTCAATTTCGAACGAACCGGCAAACCCCGGATTGACCGCCTTTTCGACATTCGAGGTGGCACCCCCCTCCACTTAACTCCGCTTAAGCGGCCAAAGCGCCAGTCTGCGTCCCGATAACAGCGGGGACGCAAATCGACGCAAAGACGTCGACGGTCCCCGACATTGGGGACGTCATATGAAGTCGCTGAAGTTTGCTTCGTCGGCGGTCATGGCCGCGGCTGCACTGACAATAGGTCTTTGCGCCACGCCTGCCGCGTTTGCCGCGGACGAGCTCTCTCTCGGAAAACCCGCCGGCGAGCTCGCGCCCGCTGCGGACGCCGCGTCGAACCGCCCGCCTGCCACCTTCTTCACCATCGCCGACGTCCTGGCCAAGCTCGACCGGCAGCGCGGCCGGGGTCCGAACGCCATTCGCACCGCCTCGCTCACGCCGCCAAATACCGCGACCGACGCGGTGCCCGCGGCAAAGCCGCTTCCGCCTGTCGGCGCCGAGCCGTTTGGCCTGTTCACCTTCCGCGCACCGGAAAACGGCCTGTGGCGCAAATGGCGCGGCCTCGAATCCGATCTCGCAAGAGAGCAGAGCGTTCTCGAGCAATGCCGGGAGAGCGCCGCCGGCTGCCCGTCGCAAGCCGCGCAATTCCTTCGCCTGATCGGCGCGGTCAAGTCCAAATCCGGACGCGACCGGCTGGATGAGGTCAACCGTGGCGTCAACCAGGCGATCCGCTATGTCAGCGACTTCGCCCAGCACGGCGAGGCCGACCGCTGGACTGCACCGCTCGCCACCTTCGCGACCGGCAAGGGCGACTGCGAGGACTATGCGATCGCAAAATACATCGCGCTCAGCGAAGCCGGCTTCCCGCGCGAGGATCTGCGCCTGGTGCTGGGCCGCGATCGCGCGATCCGCCAGGATCATGCCGTGCTGGCGGCGCGCCTGGACGGCCATTGGCTGATCCTGGACAGCCGCCGCTCCGAACTGATTGATGACGGCGAGCTCGGCAACTTCACACCGATGTTCGCGATCAACGACCGCGGCGTGCAGCTGTTTGCAGCCCCCTATGCCAAGCGCCTCCCGCTCGGCGACGAGCTCGACGCGGCGCCGGCGGCCGCCAATGCCGCGGAGACGGAATGGACGGGGGTGCAGTCGCTTGATGCAGCGAGCCCCCTCACCGGCTTCCTGCCCGTGCTGATGTGATTGCCAGCGAGTAGACGACAATTCAATCAAGAAAAATCCGCGGAGTAGTCTCCGCGGATTTCTGATTTTGCTGCGAGCCTGGCCTAGAAAATATGAACGTTCGCGGCCGCCGGCACGCCAGTGCTCAGATGTGCGAGATCCACCTTGTCGGAGCCAGTGCCATTCGCCGAGTACCAGAGCTCATGCGTCGTATTGTTGAAGAAGAATTTGTTCGTGCTTCCACTTTCGCTCCAGGCGCTGGCGTTGTTCTCGGTCCCGCCGGTGACTGCCGATGACGTGAACTGACCAGCCGTAAGGGCGTTTGAAACGCCCGTCGGAAGGCTCAGACCGGCCACATCGAGAAGCAGTGTATCACCGCTGTTGAAATCACTGATGATTTCGTGGGCGCTGAGATTGAGAACAAACTTGTCGTCCCCACCATTGCCAGTGAGCGTCTCGTTGGTTGGTCCGGCGACAATGACATCATTGCCGGCCGTGCCCAGAAGGGTCGTGGTGCCATTGATGTTGATATTGATGGTGCTCGACGCCGTGTCGCCGTCACCGTCAATCGTCGACACGTTGAAGCTCAGGTCCTCGGAGACGTTCGTGGTCGACGAAACTCCGACGCCAACCAAGTCGACCTTGCCGCTGCCTGTCACGTCCGTGAACTGGACAGCGTAGAGCTGCAGGCCGGCCGGCGCTGTGGGCGTCGACCATTCGGTGGCGACCGTGGTGTGGGTGGAAGGATCGAAATCACCGGATACCGATGTGATGGAGGCGGCGTGCACTCCGTCCCAATAAGTGACGACGTAATGGATTTCGTCTCCGCCCTTGTAGTTGGAGAACGTGTAGTTCGCGACCGATTCGTTTGCCGGCGGATGGAACGCCGCGTTGCCGACCGGACTGGCGATTGCGCCGCTCGTGAAATCGAACAGCAGCTTTTCATTGGGGTCGAAGTTATTGTTGTCGACGCCCCAACCGTTGGTTGATCCGTTCACACCGCCTTGGCTGCCGCCGGAGGTCGTTCCCGAAACAACCGCCAGTTGATCGGTGTTCGAAGAAAGAATCTGCTCTTCCGAAGGTCCCGATCCAAAGGCGGATGAACTGCCGACATTCTGGATCGTTGTCTCCGTGAATGGCTGAAGCAGTGTGAACAGGTAGTGACCGGTTGTGTCATCCAGATTCAGCGTGAAGATATTATTCGCTGCCGATGGGGCCGCACCGATATAGGCCGTCAAATTCTGTCCAAGTGCGTCGATGGAATAGTGCACGGCCTGGCCATTGAACGTCAGGCCGGCCGGCGCCGTGTTTCCAGTCAAGGTGAAGTCATATGCGCCAAAACCATCGGCGCCGGAGAACACGGGTAGGTTACCGAGCACGGACATCCCCGCGTAATCGGCAATGATTCCATGCTCGATCGTGCCGAAACTCGGGCCGTCGTCGAGGAAGCTGATATGGGTGCTGATGTCGGCGGTGGCCGTCACATGATCGCCATCGGCGTCCGTCAACGTCACCGTCGCGCCGATCTTGCCGGCCGTCATCGTCAGCAGATCGTTCGGACTGGCGGTGCTGTTGTGGTGGAGCGAGAGATAGTCCGCCACATAGAGTTGACCGGTGATCGGATCGATGGCGATCGCGAACGCCGTTTGGCCCGTCAGGCTGGGGTTGGCGGCATCGTTGCCCACAGTACCGATGATCCGGCCGCTGGCATCCAGCGACAGCGCGATCCCTGTGCCATCCGTCAACGTCAGGCCTGACGCAGCGCTGAGGACGCTCAACGCATAGGTCGTAGACCCCGCGCCGTCAGAGCCGAAGCTGCCTCCGGCCACCGTCAGGATGCTGCTCGCGCCCGTCGAGGCAAAGCTGAGCGCACCGTTGTCAAGTGACGCTGCCGACACATCGGTGTCGACGCCCTTGTTCGCGACCGTGCTGAACAGCGCGGCGACAGTGCTGGCGGCACCGTTGAACGTGATCGCAGTCGAGCCGAGCACGTCGCTCGCGCCGCCGGTGGTCTGCAGGCCGGGAGTCTCGTCCACGCCGATCGTAGCTGCGCTGACCGTCGCTGTCGGCGCCGTCGGGCCGCTGTCCTGGATTGTGAACACGCCGGTGCCGAGGTCGAGCGGCGTCGACACGCTGTCACCGTCGGCATCGACGATGGTCTGCACCACC
>NZ_LFIQ01000105.1:241629-242443 GCF_001189245.1 Bradyrhizobium pachyrhizi
TGCGGGATCAATGGTGATCGTGAAGTAGGTCGTCGCGCCAACCGAACCGGTGATGGTGTTGCCGGACTGGTTCAGCAGAATCTGCGCACCCTGTCCGATACCATCGCCGTCGCCGGCAGTCTTGTCGGTCGCATCGAGCGCATAGAGGCCGGAGGCCACGTTCGAGCCCGTCAGCTTCAGCGTATAGGTCGTCGAACCAGCACCGTCGCTGCCGTAGCTACCGCCGGTGAAGTTGTCGGAGAAGTTCGCCGTCACGGTGTCGAGCCCGGTCGGCGCCGTGCCGCCCGCGGTGTCGCTGCCAACAGGACGCGTCTCGTCCAGCACCAAGGTGTCGGTCGGACCGGTCACCGTGCCCGCGGTCGGGCCGCTGTCCTGGATCGTGAACACGCCGGTGCCGAGGTTCAGCGGCGTCGTCACGCTGTCACCGTCCGCATCGGTGATGGTCTGCACCACCTGCAACAGATTGGCAGCCGACAGCGTCAGCGTCGCCGCATCGTCCGGGTTGGTCGGATCGGAGTGCCAGATATTGTTAAGCTGGGTGAAGGTCACGATGCCGGTCGAAGGATCGATCGTGATCGTGAAGTAGTTGGTGCCGCCGGCCGAGCCGGTGATGGTGTCACCGACCTGGTTCAGCAGAATCTGCGCACCCTGTCCGATACCATCGCCGTCGCCGGCAGTCTTGTCGGTCGCATCGAGCGCATAGAGGCCGGAGGCGACGTTGGCACCGGTGAGCTTCAACGTGTACGTCGTGCTGCCAGCACCGTCGCTGCCGTAGCTGCCGCCGGTGAAGTTGTTGGAGAAGTCTGCCGTCACG
>NZ_LFIQ01000105.1:242453-242555 GCF_001189245.1 Bradyrhizobium pachyrhizi
GAGCGGCGTCGTCACGCTATCACCATCGGCGTCCGTGATGGTCTGCACCACCTGCAGCAACTCAGGGCGCGTCAGCGTCAGCGTCGCCGCATCGTCCGGATT
>NZ_LFIQ01000105.1:242565-242658 GCF_001189245.1 Bradyrhizobium pachyrhizi
GTTGGCGCTCGAGAGCGTCAGCGTCGCTGCATCGTCCGAATTGTTCGGATCGGAGTGCCAGACGTTGTTGACCTGGGTGAAGGTCACGATCCC
>NZ_LFIQ01000105.1:242668-243005 GCF_001189245.1 Bradyrhizobium pachyrhizi
GTAGGTCGTCGATCCAGCACCATCGCTGCCGTAGCTGCCGGCGGTGAAGTTGTTGGAGAAGTCCGCCGTCACGGTGTCGAGCCCGGTCGGCGCCGTGCCGCCCGCGGTGTCGCTGCCAACAGGACGCGTCTCGTCCAGCACCAAGGTGTCGGTCGGACCGGTCACCGTGCCCGCGGTCGGGCCGCTGTCCTGGATCGTGAACACGCCGGTACCGAGGTTGATCGGCGTCGCAACACTGTCGCCATCCGCATCGGTGATGGTCTGCACCACCTGCAGCAGGTTCGCGGCCGACAGCGTCAGCGTCGCGGCATCGTCCGGATTGGTTGGGTCGGAGTGC
>NZ_LFIQ01000105.1:243042-243352 GCF_001189245.1 Bradyrhizobium pachyrhizi
AATCGTGTCGCCGACCTGGTTGAGCACGATCTGCGCACCCTGCCCGAAATGGGTCGGGTCGGTGTCGGTCGGATCCAGCGCATAGAGGCCGGAGGCCACGTTCAAGCCCGTCAGCTTCAGCGTATAGGTCGTCGACCCAGCACCGTCGCTGCCGTAGCTGCCGGCGGTGAAGTTGTTGGAGAAGTCCGCCGTCACGGTGTCGAGCCCGGTCGGCGCTGTGCCGCCTGCGGTGTCGCTGCCAACGGGACGGGTCTCGTCCAGCACGAGGGTGTCGGTCGGACCGGTCACCGTGCCGGCGGTCGGGCCGCTG
>NZ_LFIQ01000106.1 GCF_001189245.1 Bradyrhizobium pachyrhizi
TGCCGTCGGTGAGATTGGCGTTGATCGTGAGCGTGACGCCATTGGCGTCGATCGCGCTGCCGATGGCCGACGTGTTGATCTTGAAGTTGTTGCTGAATGTCAGGTTGCTGAGGCCGTCGGCCTGAAACGAAGCATTGTCGAGCGTGACGGTGCCTGACCCGACCGAACTGTTGTTGCTGACGACGACGGTCGTATCGACCACCAGCGTGCCGCCGGAATAGGTGTTGGCGCCGGAGAGCTGCACGTTGGAAAACGCGGACGCCGACGAGTCGATCAGGCGCAGAACCCCGGCGCCGGTACCGTCGGCAATCACGCCCTGGAGATTGACCTGGGCGCCGTTCGCATCGACCGTGCCGCCGGCCGCATTGACCGCGATGTTGTTGGCGAAGGCAATGCTCGAGACCGTCGGCGACTGCATCTGGAACGTACCGCCATTGAGCGTGATGGTGCCGGTGCCGACCGAATCCGCATTCGTCACCTGCACGGTGCCGGCGGAGATCAGCGTGCCGCCGGAGTAGGCATTGGTGCCCGCGAGCACCAACGTGCTGTTGCCGAGCTGCTGCACCATCGCCGGTCCGCCAATGCCGTCGGTGAGATTGGCGTTGATCGTGA
>NZ_LFIQ01000107.1:0-18055 GCF_001189245.1 Bradyrhizobium pachyrhizi
AGACCAAGCCGACATAACAGTTGCCGGCTCAAGGCCGGGACGACAAGAGCTAGCTCGCGGCTTCCAGCCGTTCCTCGGTGAGGAGCCGGGTCGCCGCATCCGCGTCCATCGGCTCGCCGAAGGCAAAGCCCTGGGCGTATTCGCAGCCGAGCTGGTAGAGCTCGACGGCATCCGAATCCGTCTCGGCGCCTTCCGCGACCACCTCCATGCCGAGATCGTGCGCTAGCGCGATGATCGATTTCAGGATCACCGGGCGGGTGCCGCGGCTGGTGGTGCGGACGAAGGATTGGTCGATCTTGATGGTGTCGAACGGGAAGCGCTGCAGATAGGACAGTGAGGAGTGGCCGGTGCCGAAATCGTCGAGCGACAGCCCGGTGCCAAGCTCGCGGATCCGCGCCAGCATCTGGGCGGCGTGCTCCGGGTTCTCCATGACCAGCGATTCCGTCAGCTCCAGCTTCAGCGTGCCGCGCGCCACCGAGGAGCGCGACAGCACGGTGCGGATATCGTGGATCAGATCGTGGCGCAGCAGCTGCCGCGACGACACGTTGACCGATGCGAAGATCGGCTCGCGGGCGCGCATCGCGCGCTGCCACACCGCGAGCTGGCGCGCGGTCTGGTCCATCACGAACATGCCGAGATCGACGATCAGGCCGGTCTCCTCGGCGACGTTGATGAACTCCGACGGTGACATCCGTCCGAGCTTGGGATGATCCCAGCGCGCCAGCGCCTCGAAGCCGGCGATCGCGCGATCCTCCAGCCGCACGATCGGCTGGTACAGGATCGTGATCTCCTGCCGCTCGATGGCGCGGCGCAGGTCGCTCTCCAGCGTCAGGCGGTCGGTCTTGCGCGCCCGCATCGCCGGCTTGTAGACGTCGATGCGGTCGCCGCCGATCCGCTTGGAATGATACATCGCAAGCTCGGCGTCCTTGATGATCTCGTCGGTCAGCGGCGCCGCCGGGTCGGACAGCGCAAGCCCTATCGAGGCGGTCAAGAAGATCTCGCGGTCGTTGAACGCGATCGGGGCGCGGATGGTCTTGCGGATGGTCTCGGCGAAATTGGTGATCCGTGCCGGGTCCTGCTCCGACAGCAGGATCAGGCCGAACTGGTCGCCGGCCATGCGCGCCAGCGTGTCCTGCGGCTTGAGGATGCGGGTCAGCCGTCGCGCCAGCGTCAGCAAAATGGAATCGCCGACCGCAATCCCGACGGAATCGTTGACCTGCTTGAAGCGGTCGAGGTCGATCACCATCAGGGTCGGCCGCAGGTTCGGCATGGTCTTGGCGAGATTCGCCACCGCGCCGAGGCGGTCCATGAACAGCCGGCGGTTCGGAAGGCCGGTCAGGTTGTCATGGACGGAGTCATGAAGCATCCGCTCTTCGGAGTTCTTGAACTCGGTGACGTCGGTGAGGGTGCCGACCACGCGCGAGACCTCGCCGTCGGAGCCGACCACCGGCCGCGCCTTGAGCGCGAACCACATGAAGTGACCGTCCGGCGTGCGCAGCCGGAAATCCTGCACCAGGCGGCCGCGGCGCTGGTCGAGCACGCTGTCGAGCGCGGCGCGGAAGCGGTCCTGGTCGAGCGGGTGCAGCACCTCGAGCCACTTCGCCGCCGGGCCTTCCAGCGTGCCGCGCTTGAGGCCGAGCAGGGCCTCGGTCTCGGGGCTGGTGAACACCTTGTCGGCTGACACGTCCCAATCCCAGATCAGGTCGCCGGAGCCGGTCAGCGCCAGCGCCCGGCGCTCGACATCGGAGACGACGCCGGTGGTGGCGCCGCCGCCGGCGAAGGCGTGCTGCATCACCGTGAATCCGATCAGCATCACGATCAGCACCAGGCCGCCGAGCAGCGCCGGTCCAACGATGTCGTTGGTGACCGAGCCCGCGACCGTCATGCCGGCCGCGACCACCCAGACCACCAGCAGGAACCAGGTCGGGATCAACAACACCGCGCGGTCGAAGCCGTGGGTCGAGAGATAGACGATCAGCGCGAAGCCGGCGAAGGCGATCATGACCAGCGACATGCGCGCGATGCCGGAGGCGACCGCGGGATCGAACAGCGCCAGCGCGACCAGCGAGCCGAGGAAGACCAGCCAGCCGATCGTGATGTGCGAGTAGCGGACGTGCCAGCGACTCAAATTCAGATAGGCGAACAGGAACACCAGCAGTGTCGCGGCGAGGATCGCCTCGCCCGCCGCGCGCCAGACGCGCTCGGCGTTGTTCGACATGTCGAGCACCTTGCCCCAGAAGCCGAAGTCGACGCCGATATAGACCAGCACCGCCCAGGCCAGCGCCGCGGCGGCCGGGAACATGATGCTGCCCTTGACCACAAACAAGATCGTGAGCACGAGCGCGAGCAGGCCCGAGATGCCGATCACGATGCCCTGGTACAGCGTGAACGAGTTGACCTTGTCCTTGTAGGCGTCAGGTTCCCACAGATAGAGCTGCGGCAGCTTGTCGGTGCGCAGTTCCGCGACATAGGTGACGACGGCGCCGGGATCGAGCGTGATGCGGAACACGTCGGCGGTCGGGCTCTCCTGCCGCTCCGGACGATCGCCGACCGACGGCGTGATGGTGGCGATGCGCGACAGGCCGAGGTCGGGCCACAGCAGGCCGGACGACACGATGCGGTAGTGCGGCGCGACGATCAGGCGGTCGAGCTGGTCGTCGGTGTTGTTGGCAAGTGCGAACACCACCCAGTTCTGGCCGCCTTCGCGGGCGCGAACCTCGATGCGGCGCACGATGCCGTCGGTTCCGGGCGCGGTGGAGACCTGGATGCGGTCTGTTTCACTGCG
Source organism: Bradyrhizobium pachyrhizi (assembly GCF_001189245.1). Taxonomy (GTDB): domain Bacteria; phylum Pseudomonadota; class Alphaproteobacteria; order Rhizobiales; family Xanthobacteraceae; genus Bradyrhizobium; species Bradyrhizobium pachyrhizi. Next base: position 2,786 of record NZ_LFIQ01000107.1, read on the forward strand.
CTGATGGTCGAGAACCGCCGTCAAATCGATCGCCGGCGCATCGCTGCGCACGCTGACCGCGTCGATCGCATACGCGGCAGGCGCGGCGGCAAACATCATGAGGCCCAGCGCGAGCAGCGCAAGGCACCTGATCAGACGCAATGTCAGTACTCCGCGATCGACAAACTGACCGGGCCCGGCGACCGGCCCGGCGGTGGCGCGATAAATGACACGAAAGCGAAGGGAATCAAAGGGTTTCCGCCCCTGCTTCCGGCGCGAGGGTTAAACCGCCAACACAATTTTGCCAATATGTTCGCTGGTCTCCATGCGCCGGTGCGCGTCGGCGGCCTTTTCCAGCGGGAATGTGCTGTCCATCAGCGGTTTGACGCGGCCTTCGCGCAGCAAGGGCAGCACCTTTGCCTCGATCGCCGCGACCATCGCCGCCTTGTCCGCATTACTACGGGGGCGCAGGGTCGAGCCGGTGTGGTGCAGCCGCTTGACCATCAGCTTGGCAAAATTGGCCGTGGCCTTCGGTGCTCCCGACAGGAACGCGATCTGGACGATGCGGCCCTCGACCGCGGCGGCGTCGTAGTTCCGGTCGATATAGTCGCCGCCCACCATGTCGAGGATGACATCGGCGCCGTTGCCGCCGGTGGCCTTCTTCACCGCCTCGACGAAATCCTCGGTCTTGTAATTCACCGCGTGATCGGCGCCGAGCTTGAGGCAGGCATCGGCCTTGTCCTGCGAGCCGACGGTGACGATCACCTTGGCGCCGAACGCCTTGGCGAGCTGGATCGCCATCGTGCCGATGCCGGACGAGCCGCCGTGGATCAGCAGCGTCTCCCCGGCCTGGAGCGCGCCGCGCTCGAACACATTGTGCCAGACGGTCATCAGCGTTTCCGGAATCGCGCCCGCTTCCTGCATCGACAGCGAGGGCGGTACGGTCATCGCCTGCGCGTCCTGCGCGATGCAATATTGCGCGTAGCCGCCGCCGGCGACCAGCGACATCACCTTGTCGCCGATCTTGTGCTTTGCGCCTTCGCCGAGCGCGACCACTTCGCCCGCGATTTCGAGGCCGGGCAGGTCGCTGGCGCCGGGCGGCGGCGGATAGGAGCCGGAGCGCTGCGCGACGTCGGGACGATTGACGCCGGCGGCCGCGACCTTGACCAAAATCTCGCCGGCCTTCGGCACCGGCACCGCGCGGGTCTCCGGCACCAGCACCTCAGGGCCACCCGGCTTGCTGATGGCAACGACGGTCATTTGCGCGGGCAGATTTGGCATGGCTGGTCCCTGGTCAATGGAGAGGATTGGCGGATGGCATACCGCCTTTTCCACCGAAGCGAAACGCCATTAAGCCCCGAACCGCGCCGCGAGCTGACCGGCTCTCTCAGGCGTGATCTTCTCGACCAGCGGCCCGAGCCTTGCGACCGGCGTGCCCGCGCCACGATCGAGCAGCGGAAGGAGTGGGCCAGTGGGCCAGTGCGGTACGGCATCGCTCTGACCGAGCGCGCCGAGCACGCGCGCCGCGAGGTGAGGCACGATGCTCCACGCCAGCGTGGCGCTGAGCGCGACGAGTCTGAGTCCGACGCGGGTGATGACCGCCGCGCGGACCGGATCGGACTTGATGGCGGTCCAGGGTGCCGTGTGTTGCAGATAAGCGTTCGCGGTGTCCCAGATCGCGCGGGTCGCGGCCGCAGCGGCGCGAAACTCCAGCGCCGTGTGATGGCGGTGCAGCGCTGCGATGCGCAGCTCCAGTTCAAGCGCGAGTTGTCGCTCGGCATCGCCGGGAGCGCCACCATCCGGGATGCGGCCGTCGAAGGCGCGATGCGCGAAGCTGATGATGCGGTTGGCGAGATTGCCGAAGATGTCGGCGAGATCCTTGTTCACATCGGCAACGAACCGGGTGACGCTGAAATCTGTGTCGGCGCTCTCCGGCGCGTTGGCGATCAGCCACCAGCGCCAGAGATCGGCCGGCAATTCCTCCAGCGCCGCATCGGTGAAGATGCCGCGCTTCCTGCTGGTCGAGAACTTGCCGCCCTCGTAATTCAGCCAATGGAATCCCTTGATCACATCGGCGGTCTTCCACGGTTCGCCGGAGCCGATCAGCGTCGCCGGAAAGCTCACGGTGTGGAACGGGATGTTGTCCTTGCCGAGAAACTGGATGTAGCTGACGTCATCGGCCTGCCACCACCATTGCCGCCAGTCGCGGCCAGGCGCGGCGTCGGCCCATTCCTGTGTCGCCGCGATGTAGCCGATCGGCGCGTCGAACCAGACATAGAACACCTTGCCGTCGAAGCCGTCGCGCGGCACCGCGATGCCCCAGGCGAGATCGCGGGTGATGCAGCGGTCGCGCAGCTCCGCATTGAGCCAGCCCTTCGCGGTCGACACCACGAAGGGCGGCCACCCGGTGCGGCTGTCGATCCATGCGCCGATGCTGTCGACCAGCTGCGACTGGCGCAGACAAAGATGACGGCTGTCGCGGATCTCGAGCGCGCGGTCGCCTGATAGCGCCGAGCGGGGATCGATGAGGTCCGGCGGGTCGAGCAGCGTGCCGCAATGGTCGCATTGATCGCCGCGCGCGCCGGCGTCGCCGCAATGCGGACAGGTGCCGAGCACGTAGCGGTCGGGCAGGAAGCGCCGGTCGGCGGGCGAGAACACCTGTCGCGAGGTGCGTGCTTCGATCAGCCCGGCGTCATCGAGCCGGCGATAGAAGTGCTGCGTCAGCGCATGGTTGTGCGACGAGCTGGTGCGGCCGAAATGATCGAAGGACAGGCCGAAACGCCGGTAGATGTCGGCCTGGACGGCGTGCTGCGCGGCGCAGAATGCGCGGACATCCTGTCCGGCCTCGATGGCGCCGAGCTCGGCCGGTGTGCCGTGCTCGTCGGTCGCGCAGATGAAGAGCACGTCGCAGCCGGTCTGGCGGCGGAAGCGGGCGTGGACGTCGGCGGGCAGCAGCGAGCCGACGAGGTTGCCGAGATGCTTGACGCCGTTGACGTAGGGCAGCGCGCTGGTGATGAGAATCCTGGTCATGGGTGCAGTCTTTCACGTTCGGTGATGCCGATCCCGGACAATCAAAAATCAAAAAGCCCTCCCGCATGATCGGAAGGGCTTGGGGTCGGCTCATGCCTCGCGCGCAGGCGCGCAACTATCCCGTCCGGTCAGACTCCTTGCGGTCGGGCCGGGGCATTCGCGTCAGATGTTGCGCGCACACGAAAGTCACTGCAAAATTCTCCTCTGGACGGATATCTATCATCGCTGGGCGCAGGGCGCCAGATCAGCATCGCGGGGAAGACACATGCCGATTGAGGATGAGGACCGGCCGCGGAAGAAAATCAGCCACGAGATCGGACAGGATCTCTCGCTGCTGTCGGTCGAGGAATTGACCGAGCGCATCGCGCTGCTCAACGCCGAAGTCGATCGCCTGAAAGAAGCGATGACGAAGAAGCGCGCGTCGAAGGACGCCGCCAACGCGTTCTTCAAGTCGTAGGTCGCCACATCACTCGGTCCTCGTAGCCCGGATGGAGCGAAGCGCAATCCGGGGACGCGCTATCCGCGGATGGACCGTTCCCGGATTTCGCTGCGCTCCATCCGGAGCTACGCTGCTCTACCTCCCCTTGAAAAGGGGAGGTCGCTTTGCTCGCTCAAGCAAAGCGGGTGGGGATCTAGCTCTCTCCAAATACGCCGTCGCTTGCGGTTGACCTCCATCCGACCTTCCCCCTTTTCAGGGGGAAGAAGAGGCCTGTCCCAAACTAGGTCAATGGCCGACATGGCAAACAAAGCGTCAAGAAATCCGTTCATTTACGATCGGTTAAGCTTTCTCGATTATGACTGCATTGTCCTCGTTTGGACACCGAGTGGCTCCTGTCCACTCTGTTTGACGCCTCCCTGTTATCAACTTCAAAAGCCGCCGGAAACGGCGGCTCTTTTTTGTGCGGTCCTATCGGCTGGAAACCATAAATCCGGTTGCGGCTGGACTCTTCGGCGCGCCCGCGCAATGATTTGTTCATCATAAGCTGGCGCGTCAGATGCCAGCGGGCGTTACGGTGGTGTGAGGGCGTTTACCATGGCCGATCGTTCCCAGAGCGAAGCCGGGCTTGTACTGTTCAGTGAACGGCTGACCAATTCTGCGGCATTCGGCGTGCTGTTCCGGGAAGGCATGGATCTGGTCGAGCAGACCGCCGCCTATCTCGACGGTGACGGACGTGCCGAGGCCAAGGCGCTCGAACGGTCCGTGAGCCTGACCTATGCCACCGAAAGCATGCGCCTAACCACGCGGCTGATGCAGCTCGCCTCCTGGCTGCTGCTGCATCGCGCGGTCAAGGAAGGCGAGATGACGCTGACCCAGGCCAATCGCGAAAAGACCAAGGTGAAGCTGTCGGCCGCCGATCCCGGCCCGGCCGACATGGTGACCAAGCTGCCCGAGCAATTGCAGCAGCTGATCGCCCGTTCGATGGATCTGCAGGCGCGCGTCCGCCGCCTCGACACCACGATCCATGCGCCGGCGCCGGATCGCTCGACCATCGGCAACCCGCTGGTGCCGCAGCTCAACCGCCTCAAGGCGGCGTTCGAGCAGTAATCCGGACAGCAAATCAGTGTGACGCGTCCGCGCGGCGTGGCTTGGTCCGCCGCGGCGACGTGTGCTGATCCATCACGCGCCGCAGCCTGATCGCGGCTGCCTCCAGCTCCTCCGGTTCGAAGCCGCCGAAGCCGAGCATCAGGCCAGGCTGCGCCGCTGCCTTATACATCGTCGAAATCGGCCTCACGACGATGCCTGCGGAAAGCGCTGCCTTTGCCAGTTGCACATCATCGAAGCGCTCTGGTAGCCACAACAGCAGATGCATGCCCTGGTCGCTCGGCTGCAGCGTGACGTCGTCGGGCATGTGACGCGTCAGCGCCGCGATCAGCGTCGCACGCCGTGCGGCATAGACGCCGCGAATGCGCCTGATATGCGCCTCGAACAGCCCCTCGCGCATATAGGCCGCCAGCACGTGCTGATCGGCGGTCGGCGAATGCCGGTCGAGCAGCCCGCGCGCGCCGGCGAAGGCGTCGATCAGCGGCGCGGGCGCCACGACGTAGCCAAGCCGCAGCGAGGGGAACAGCACCTTGCTCAGCGTGCCGAGATAAATCACCCGCGATGGGGCGAGGCCTTGCATCGACGGGAAGGGATGCCCGGCATAGCGCAGCTCGCTGTCGTAATCGTCCTCGACGATCCAGGCATTGCTTCGTTGCGCCCACGCCACCAGCGCATTGCGGCGGGCCATGCTCATCGGCATGCCCAGCGGATATTGATGCGACGGCGTCACGAAAGCTGCGCGTGCGTGCGGGCACGCGGCGATCGCGGCATCGACGTCGATGCCCTGCGCATCGACCAATACGCGCGTGGTGACGAGATCGAGCTCGTCGAGCACGGCGGTCATGCCGGGATAGGCGGGATCCTCGGCCCAGACGCGATCGCCTGACGACAGCAGCACACGGCCGGCAAGATAGAGGCCTTGCTGCGTGCCGGCCGTGATCACGACCTGCTCGGGCTCGCAATGCACCGCGCGGGATTTGCGCACATAGTCGGCGATCGCCTGCCGCAGCTCCGTCAAGCCGCGCGGATCGCCATAGCTCGCAGGCGCCGCCGCGCGCGATGCGCGCACGCGGTTGCCGAGGCGGCGCCAATGGTCGTCGGGCGCGACCGCGCCGCCGGGGACCGCGATCGCAAACGGGACTTCCGGCATCGGCGTGAAGGCCGCCGCCACTTTGGCAAGCCGCGCCGCGCGCGGCGGCAACCGGATCGGCGCTGATTTGTTCGGCTTGCGATGGACCACGACGGGCCGAGCCTGTTCGGCAAGCGTCGGCGCGACGCGGGTGCCGGCACCGACCTGCGATTCCAGATAGCCCTCGGCCAGCAACTGCTCGAAGGCTTCCGTGACCGTGCCGCGCGCAACGCCGAGCGAGGCCGACAGCGCGCGCGTCGACGGCAGCAATTCCCCGGCCTTCAGTTCGCCGCTCGCAATCGCGGCGCGCAGGGCCTGCGCGATCTGGCGCCCGACCTGTCCGGCGGCGCGGTCGACGGCCCGGAGCGAAGGGATGCTGATGGTGGCGCGCAGGCGGGGCATAGTGGACCAATCAAGATGATCGAAAGTGGCTCTTATCATAGGCCACTTCAGCGCTATGGTGCGAGCAGCAATTGATGAGGTCCACCAGAGGTCTACCATGTACCTGCCGCCGCATTTCAGGATGGATGAGCTCGGTCCGGTCCACGCCGCTATGCGGGCGTCGCGGCTCGCGACGCTGGTCACCGCAACCGCCGACGGCCTGATCGGCACGCCGCTGCCGCTGATCCTCAATGAGAACGAGGGCGACTACGGCACGCTGTACGGTCACGTCGCGCGGCCCAATCCGCAGTGGAAGCTGCCCGCGATCGGCGAGGCGATGGCGATCTTCATGGGGCCCGACGCCTATGTGACGCCGTCCTGGTACGCGACCAAGGCCGAGCACGGCAAGGTGGTGCCGACCTGGAATTACGTCGCTGTCCACGCCTATGGCGCGGCCGAGTTCTTCGAGGATGCCGACCGTCTGCTCGACGTCGTGACCCGGTTGACCGAGCTGCACGAGAATGCGCGTCCGGAAGTCTGGCAGGTCAGCGACGCGCCTGATGATTTCATCAAGGCGCAGCTGCGCGGGATCGTCGGCTTCCGGATGCCGATCACGCGGATCGACGCCAAGAAGAAGATGAGCCAGAACCGCAAGCTCGAGGATCGCGCCAGCGTCATCGCAGGGCTTGAGGCAAGCGACAATCCCCATGACCGCGAGGTCGCCGCGATGATCCCGGCGAGTTGAGACGAAAGCGCCCGATGGAATTGTACCTCGCCTTCGCGATCACGACCGCGACCTTCGCGCTGATCCCGGGTCCCGCCATGCTGTACGCCGCGGCGCGCACGCTGGCGGGCGGCCGGCGCGCGGGGCTGATGGCCTCGCTCGGGCTGCATCTCGGCGGCTATGTCCATGTCGTCGCCGCGGCGGCCGGCCTCGCTCTGCTGTTTCATGCGGTGCCGCCGTTGTTTATGGCAATGAAGCTTGCCGGTGCGGCCTACCTGGTCTGGCTCGGGCTGTCGCTGTTCCGCGACCGCGACACTGCAAAGCGCCCCACACTTGCCCCGCTCTCCGCGGAGCGCGCCTTCGCGCAAAGCATCGTCGTCGAGGTGCTCAATCCGAAGACGGCGATCTTCTTCCTCGCGTTCCTGCCGCAATTCGTCGATGCGTCGGCCAGCCTGCCGGTCTGGGCCCAGCTGTTTCTGCTCGGCACAACAGTCAACTTGACCTTCTCCGCGGTCGACATCGTCTGCGTGTTCTTCGCCAGCGCCGTGATGTCGAGGCTGCAGCGCTCGAAGACGTCGCAGCGCATCATGCAGCGGATCGGCGGCAGCATCATGGTCGCGCTCGGTGCGCGGCTAGCCTTCCAGGATCGCTAGAAGCAGTCATGTCCACCAGCAGTGATGGTGCGGATCAACGCTTCGTCAAGCTGCGCGACGAGCTGCTTCTGCAATGGTGCGACCGGTCAATTTCTGCGCGAGGCTTCAGTCGTGTCTGACGTCATGGACGTGCCGGATGATCGCGGTGGTCGTGGCGGCGCAAGATCGTGGATAAAATCTCTCAGTGCGTCGGTGTCGAACGGCTTGCGGAGGATCCTTAGACTTGGCGGAGCCGCTTTTGCGGCATCGCTGTAACCGGTTGTAAGGGCGATGCGCAAACCGGGGTATCGCGACCTGACTTCTCTCGCGAGCCCGACGCCATCGATGGTCCCAGGCATGACGATATCGCTGAAGACGAGATCGATCTTTGTACCGGCTTCGAGCAATTTCAGCGCCGCTTCGGCCGAATCTCGATAGATCGTGTCATAGCCCAGATGCTCGAACAGCGAAGATGTCACATCCGCCACCTCGGGGCTGTCGTCGACAACGAGAACCGTCTGCCGCTGCGGCTGCCTTGCTCTTGTTCTGGCGGCGGCCAGCTCTTTGCTGGTGATTTGCTCGTCTGCGCAGGACGGCAAGTAGATTGTAATCGTTGTTCCCTGTCCAACCTTGCTGTCCGCCGTCACCGTGCCGCCGGCCTGGTGCGCGAAACCATAGACTTGGGACAAGCCGAGCCCGGTACCCTTGCCGACCTCTTTGGTCGTGAAAAACGGATCGAACATCTTGGACAGCAGGTTTGGCGGAATACCGGTGCCGGTATCGCCAAGCGCTATCGCAAAGAAAGCCTTTGCGCGGCGATCGCCGCCGGTTTCCTGGTTCGCGGTCACCGCATGGACGGATAAGGTGAACGTGCCGCCGCTTGGCATTGCATCGCGCGCATTAACGGCGATGTTGACGATCGCAAGTTCCAGCTCGGCGAGGTCCACCTTGACCGACGCGACACCCTCGCCGACGTTCTCATTGTACACGATGTTCCCGCGCAGCGAGCTCTCGATCATGGTCCGCATGTTCTTGATGGACGCATTCAGATCGACGACCGTCGGGCTGAGATGCTGATGGCGAGAGAATGTCAACAATTGGCGTGTGAGGCTTTCGCCTCGTTTGGCCGCGGTCTGTATGGCTTCAATTGCCTTGGGCAGTTTTGGATCAAGCAGGCGAGTGAAAATCTGGGCACTGCCTCCGATGATCATCAATAGATTGTTGAAGTCGTGTGCAATTCCGCCGGTCAGCTTGCCGATTGCCTCCATCTTCTGCGACATCGCGAGCTGTTCGCGCGCCTGAACCAGCTTCTCCTCTGCGTCGCGTCGCTCGGTTGCGTCCCGCAGAATGCTGATGAAGCCGATCAGATTTCCTGAGTCATCATGGCTCGACGAGACCGAGCCCGTGATGAAGAACGGCGTACCATTCTTTCTGATGCGCCAACCCTCGACGTCGTACTTGCCTCTTTCGATTGCCGTCTCCAGCGCGTGTGTTGGCGAACCCGCGCGGCGTTCATCCGGCCGATAAAATATTCCAAAATGCTTGCCGATGATTTCTTCCGAGGTGTAGCCGATGATTTTTTGAGCGGTGCTATTCCAACTCGTAACGTGTCCTTCTCTATCAAGCGCAAAAATCGCATAGTCGACGACGCCTTCGATAAGGGTTTGGAAGTGCCGTCTGATGCTGTCGAGCGCCAAGGCGTTCCGTTCAAGTTGACCGTTCAGTTGGTCCTGCACGGAAAGCAGATGGGCTTCCGTGGTCTGACGCGTGGCAATTGCCGCAGCCAGGGCAAGAGGGGGCGCCGATACGCTGATCGAAAGCACGAGCAGCGACAACAACGCTCCGTTCGGATCCGTTTTCGGAAATGGATCATGACCGAACGCGAACCCCCAGACTGCCATTCCGGTGAAAATGAGCGCAGCCGTAGCCGCGGTGCATCGATTGCCGCGCAGACCGGTCCAGATCAACGGGAGCAAAGCCAGAAAGCCCAGCAGGCTGCGATGCGGCAACGGCACGTTGAGATCGTCGCTGACGAGGTCACTGCCGATGAGCGGGCTGTAGGCCACGATCCCAATGAGACCAGCGAGAGCGATAACTGCGATCGATTCCAACAGATCCCACCTGGAGGAAATCCGTAAGGACATCATCGCCCAGAGCACGATGACCGGAGCAATCAGCAGGGTCGCGGCTGCGTCGGCAAGCCACCAGGTCAGCCCGGCGGCGATGGAATCGGGAAAGCTCGGTTCGTTGACGAAGATGAATCCGGCCAAAGCGGTGAATGAACCGATCATCGCGGTCGGCGCAAAGGAAATGCCTGCAAACTTTGCGACACCGGATGGCGTGGCAAACGTCTGGCGTCCGTTCGACCAGCGTCCGATCAGCCATGTTCCGGCCAATGCAGCAAGGAGGCAGCCGATCCCGGCGGCGACAAACTCCAGGAGCGATCGGTCGGTCATCAGGTAAGGCGCGACAGCGCCCACCAGGATCGCGGGCCAGATCCGGTAGCCACGCAGCAGCATGAGCGCGAGCGCAGCCCCGGTTGGCGGCCACAGCGGTGTCGCGGCTGGATTGATAGCGGGAAGGAAATGTGTGGAGGCCGCAAGGCTCCCGTAGATCGCGGTGACGATAAAAACTTCGACCGAGTAGGTCACAGCGCTCCGAGCATCGCCAAAAGCGAAAATCCCGGCCTTATCGAACCTTGCCCGTTCCATCACAAGCCTTTGCGGTGGGCACCTCAAAAATGCGGTAGGGAACGACCTGGCACCCGGTTCCATGTCACCCGAAGGAGGGCGATCGTATTTTCTCCAAGTCGATGACCCTGCCAAACACTCAACGCAGTTTTGACCAAAGCATGGCCGCTGGATCGAGAGTAGGGGGCGCCGGCAACTTCTGAACAAGAGACCATGGGGCAGAACCGTTGACCTAACGGCGTGGGCCTGCAAAATCGATCCGATCCCACCGCGTGTCGGTGTCGTTCAAGTAACCGCTTCGGGTCAAAAGGCGAATATCGGCAAGAGCCGTTCGAGCTCGGCTTTGGGCCGGGAGCAGACGCCGGAAAGGTGCGAGCGGTCGGCGTTCTCTCGCCGCCATGTCGATGTCGATCGTGAGACACTGGGAGATTTATCGTCAACCCTAGGTAGCAAAACTCGGGCTATATGGTACCGTGCCCTCGTCGGGACGGCATTTCCGTCCCGGATTTGGGAGGGCTATGTCATGAGATTGCCGTCGAGCCTTGTCGCGCCTTCAGCCGTCGCCGTGTTGTCAACTGTCTGGCTGTGCGGCCCGGCAGCGTCGCAAACAGACCCAGCCAAGCCGCTTCCTTCCATCACGGTCGAGGCGCCGAAGCCGGTGGCAAGGCCAAATCGTGCGACACAGGTGGTGACCACGGGGGTATCTCACCGGAGATCGAGAACTACCCAGACGTCGTCGTCAACCGCTCGAGCGCCGTCGCCGGCGCCGGATTCCGTGCTGGGCAGGATTGCCGCGCTGGAGAAAGTCGCGAGCAATTGCAACGGTGGCTGCGAATCGAGCCTCCCGCATGGCAAGGACCCTTGGGTCGGGTGCAGCGAGTCGGCGGGCGGACAAACATACGGACCGTTCTCGTCGACGTGCCGAGACAACCTCACCTACAAATCCTACGTCGATTGCGTCGAAACCAAATGGTTCCTGGGCGAGTACCGAAACAGGGCCTGGTGGCTTTGCAGCAGCCTGCAGGCCGCGGGGAAGTTTAAGGTCGCCGAACTCAAGCGACCGAAGCGTCCGCGCTAGGTTCGCCGTTGGAATCCGCGCGACGGCGCGAGCTACCATTTCCTGTTCGTGATTGAGCCGTCGTGGCGGGTCCCGGAAGCGGGCTATCCGCAGCGATTCCCGCAAGGCGGCTACGCCTTTGTTTCTTCCGGCCTCGGTAGAGGGGAGACGCGCTTGGCAAACTCGCGTCCCGGATAGTGCTGGCCGCAATAGGCGACGAGTTCGTCGATAAAGGATTTGGCATAAGGGGCCAGAAAGCGCTGCGGATCCCAAGCCACGGCAGTCCATCGCCCGATCGAGGCGCCCCTGTGAATCAGCGGAAAGGCGCGGACGCCCGCGGACGGGATCTGGACATTCGACGGCACGATGGCGACATCGTTGCCGCCTTTTGCCAGCGCGAGCAGGGTGTGAGGCGCTGCGCTTTCGAGGATCACACGTGGCCTGATGTGTGCGACGTTGCAGGCGGCATCGAACCAGCCGCGAGATGCGAAGTCCCGCCGCAGGAGCAGCAATGACTCTTCGGCGAGTTCGGCAATCTCCAGCTTCCGCCTGCTTGCGAAGCCATGCCGCGGCGAAACCGCAGCAAGCATATGCACGGGAGCCAGCAACCGGCGGTGATAGCCGTCTTCGGCGGCTGGAATGATCGCGAGATGAACGTCGCCGCGCTGCAGACGATCCGGAACGCGGGCACCACCATCCTCGATCAAATCGATGACCACGGAGGGGTGCTTGCGCCGGAACATGGGGAGGAAATTGGCGAGCACCGTTTCCATATGTTGGGTGCTGCAGCCGACGCGCAGCGCGCCGGCCTTGCCGGTTCTCAGCGCGCGGGCACGCTCGCCGAACGATTCGGCATCCTGCAGGAGACGGCGGCCGCGTCGTAGCAGATCCTCGCCTTCTGAAGTTAGTTTGATCCCGCGGCCGACGCGATCGAACAACGGAATCCCGAGTTCGTCCTCGAGCGCCTGGATCTGGCGAGAGGCCGCCGGCTGGCTCAGACGCAGCTGTTGGTGAGCGGCGGCAAAGCCGCCTGCCTCGGCCACGACGACGAAGGTGCGCAGCTGTCGAAGGTCCATTTTTAATGCGCCACTTGCATGAATAGATGAATAATAAATGCATTAGACACATTGAGCAAGCCGCGACATTCTTAAGCCGCCCACCCGACATTTGTCCAAAGGGGAATCGCGATGTTTGACACCGAGCGTTTCGTTGCCGACTGCCGCGCAGCGTTCGCGGCGGACCCGTCGCACCGAGCCATTCACGAGATCGTTGCCCGCGCGATGTCTGAACCGGCCGCGGTATTCAAGGGACTCGGCGAGCCGCAGCGTCCCGAAAGCCGCGCGCTCTTCCATTCCGAGACGCTGACCATTCTCAACGTGGTGTGGCCCCCAAGCTATATCGTGCCACCTCACGACCATCACATGTGGGCCGTGATCGGCGTTTATGCGGGCCGTGAGGACAACGTCTTCTGGCGGCGCATTCCGGGCGAGCCGAACAGGATCGAGGCTGCCGGCGCCAGGGCCTTGTGCGTGCGCGATACCGTGCCGCTCGGCACCGACATCATCCATTCGGTCATCAATCCAATCGACCGGCTGAGCGGCGCAATCCACGTCTATGGCGGCGATTTTTTCGCCACAGAACGGAGCAAATGGGATTCGTTGACGCTTGAAGAGGGCCGCTCCGACCGCGAAGAAGCGCGCCGCGACTTCGAGCGGGCTAGCGCGCGTTACGAAGCAAGTTTGCGCGAAGCCGCCGGCTGACCGCAACGGGCTTAAAGAAGTCGCCCCATCCATGCTTCCTCGCAGAAGAAGTGGACGCACGGGACAAGCCGTGCATGGCGAATCCATGACTGAATTAGCCCGTTCATGCGGTGCGCGATCAATCCTGTTGCGTCGGGTGCGACAAAACAACTCGACGGGCAACTCAGTAAAACCTGTCAATCCTCGCGCGCGAAAATATTTCGCTTTATCCGAAGGATAACCCAGTGTATAGAAACACCCGTCTCACCCGATCGAGGGGCGCTGCGCATCGTCACGGTGTTTGCGGACGCCGAGTGTGCAACTGACGAGTGCGCATGCGGCGGACGGTGAAATCGTGCAGGCCTGACGCCCTAGCGGTAGGTGTCCTTTCGCAAAGTGCGCAAGCGTTTGCGAAAGCGGTGACAACAAAGCCCAGTCTCACCGGGGTGAGCACGTATAAGCCGTAACCCATCGCGCAGGGAAAGCCGGGTTGTTTCCGGTTACACCTGTGGTCCTACCCCCGAGCTTTCTACCCATTGCTCGGGGCCCATGGGTGCGATCGGCACCCGGCTTTCCCTGCGCCCTCTGTTTCCAGAGCGGCGAAACAAATGCAAAGCTCGGACAGATCATGTCGCGAGAGGGCGGATGTGTGACTCGCAGCCGGTGCAACACATTTGGTGTCGTCCTGGCTTTCGCCAGGACGACGCAGCAGGAGAATCGCGGGCCCGTTCAGCCCGCCAATCAGGAGCGGCCCCCAAAACAAAAACGCCCCCGAGTCGGGGGCGTTTTGCGTGTGGTGCCGGGGCGATCCCGAAGCGGACTTTAGTCCTTCTTGAGGAAGCCCGAAAACTTCTTCTGGAAGCGCGAGACGCGGCCGCCGCGATCCATCAGCTGCTGGGTGCCGCCGGTCCAGGCCGGGTGCGACTTGGGGTCGATGTCGAGGTTCAGCGTGTCGCCTTCCTTGCCCCAGGTAGAGCGGGTCAGGTACTCGGTGCCGTCGGTCATGACGACCTTAATCGTATGATAATTCGGATGAATATCGGCTTTCATGACAGTTCCTTCGGCGCGCCGGCGCCCGTCTCAAGATGTCTGGAATACGGGATTTGCGCGGGTCTATAACCCATGGAGCCCGCCAAAACAAGCCAAGAAAGGGCCTAAGCCCATCACCGGATTGGGACTTTACCGGATTTGCCAGCCGGGGGTCGGCGGGCCTATGTGGGGGGCGATAGAACCGGTCTAGATTGATGAGCGTAGCCGAACAGCTTGAGACCCCGCGTGGCGCCCCGCAGCCCCCGCGCGACGCGTTGCTCGATGAGGAAGCCTTCATCGAGAGCCAGATCACGGAGCCGGCGAAGAGCCGTGCCCGGTTGCGGCCGTTGCTTGCGCTCGCGCCCTATGTGGCGCGCTACAAGGGCCGGGCGATCCTCGCGCTGATCTCGCTGACGATCGCCGCGATCACCACGCTGATCGTGCCGGTCGCGGTGCGGCGGATGATCGACATGGGCTTCACGCCCGAAGGCATCGCGATGATCAACAGCTATTTCAGCGTGATGATCGCGGTCGTCGCGGTGCTCGCCTGTGCCAGCGCCTCGCGCTATTACCTCGTGATGACGATCGGCGAACGTATCGTCGCCGATCTCCGGCGCGACGTGTTTGCGCATCTGATTTCGCTGTCGCCCTCGTTCTTCGATTCCGCGCGGTCAGGCGAATTGGTGTCGCGGCTCACCGCCGATACCACGCAGATCAAGTCCGCGGTCGGCGCGTCGGTGTCGATCGCGCTGCGCAATCTGATGCTGTTCTTCGGCGCCGCCGCGATGATGGTGATCACCAGCCCGCGGCTGTCCGGCTTCGTGCTGCTCGCGATTCCGATCATCGTGATTCCGCTGGTGGCGTTCGGCCGCTGGGTGCGGCGGCTGTCGCGCACCGCCCAGGACACGCTGGCCGATGCCAGCGCCTATGCCTCGGAGCTGGTCAATGCGATCCGCACCGTGCAGGCCTATACCGGCGAACGGCTCGCCAGGACGCGCTTTGCCGGCGAGGTCGAGCAGGCCTATCAAGCCGCGCGCAGCTCGACCAAGGCGCGCGCGGTGCTGACGCTGATCGTCATCTTCATCGTGTTCGCCAGCGTCGTCGTGATCCTCTGGGTCGGCTCGCACGACGTGCTGGTCGGAACCATCAGTCCGGGCCGGCTCGGCCAGTTCATTCTCTACACGGCGTTCGCGGCGAGCGGCCTCGGCCAGCTCAGCGAGGTCTGGGGCGAGGTCTCGGCCGCATCGGGCGCCGCCGAGCGGCTGTTCGAGATCTTGCGCGTCAGGCCGCAGATCGCGGCGCCCGCTTCGCCGCGCGCGCTGCCGCAGCCGGCGCGC
>NZ_LFIQ01000107.1:18065-30235 GCF_001189245.1 Bradyrhizobium pachyrhizi
AGCTTCGCCTATCCGAGCCGGCCCGACGCGCTTGCGGTCGATGAAGTGTCGCTCTCGGTCCGGTCAGGTGAGAAGGTCGCGATCGTCGGCCCGTCCGGCGCCGGCAAGAGCACGCTGTTCCATCTGCTGCTGCGCTTCTACGATCCGAAATCGGGCACCATCTCGCTCGACGGCGTGCCGATCCGGCAGGCCGATCCGGCCGAGGTGCGCGCGCGCATCGCGCTGGTGCCGCAGGATTCCGTGGTGTTCGCCGCCAGCGCCCGCGAGAACATCCGGTTCGGCCGGCCCGATGCGACCGACGCCGAGGTCGAGCGTGCCGCCGATCTCGCCCATGCCAGCGAATTCCTGCGCCGGCTGCCCGGCGGCTTCGACGCCCAGCTTGGCGAGCGTGGCGTTACGCTGTCCGGCGGCCAGCGCCAGCGCATCGCGATCGCGCGCGCGATCCTGCGCGATGCGCCGCTGCTGCTGCTCGACGAGGCGACCTCGGCGCTCGACGCCGAAAGCGAGACGCTGGTGCAGACCGCGCTGGAGGAACTGATGCGCCACCGCACCACGCTGGTGATCGCGCATCGGCTGGCGACCGTCTTGTCCTGCGACCGCATCCTGGTGATGGACCAGGGCAGGATCGTCGAGCAGGGCACCCACGCCGAACTGGTCGCCGCTGGCGGCCTCTACGCCCGGCTGGCCCGGCTGCAGTTCGAGGGGATCTGAGCGAATTGGGGCTCGGTGCGCTCTGCCTATGCGATTCCTATGCGATCGGGCGCGCGCTCCCCTCGAAAACCTATTCCCGCACAAGGATAGTCGCGCCACGCCCGACCTCCCTCGACAGCCGAAGGAAGTCAGGCGCGCGGGGTGTTCGACTAATGCGCGAGAATGCGACCGAACCGGAGAGCAAGCTGCTCCGTGCCTGGCAGCTTGCCGTGCTGCGCTTCGCAGTGACGCTCGACGACGACGATCGGATGCACGCGCTCGGTGTGGCCGGCGAGGTCGACCGGCTGGGTGGCGCGGCCGATGACGCCTTCCACTTCTTCCGCAGGACGACCGCGGAGCTGTGCGCGGCGATCTCCGGTCAGGGCGCGGATCAGGATGCCGTCGTCCGGCGATTCCTGGCGCAGATCGACAATGTCAGGCTCAAGCGGGCGGTCGAAGCGGCGATCGCCAAGGACCACACCAAGGACCGCACGCCGCCGAAACTCGTGGCGAGCCGCGTGAAGCCCGGCCCCGATCTCTGGCGCGGGCTGCCGTCGCGGCGTGCAACCGGAGCGTAGGAAGGGCCTCGCTCTGCAATCGCCATCACCGCGCGGCGGATATTCCGTCACAGCATGTCGCCACAACCCTGGCCGGCTTGCTGCGATCAGTACGATGCGCTTCTCTGTGCTCGACAAGGGACCGGTCGGTTTCGGAATGCGGGGAGTGGCGAGATGGGTGGCTTGGTGATCAGCGGTGGCCGGGTGGTGGATCCGGCCAGCGGGATGGACGCGATCGGCGACGTCGCCGTCGTCGACGGCAAGATCGCCGCGGTCGGCACCGGCCTCGGCGGTTCCGAACGGCAGATCGACGCGACCGGGCTCGTGGTGGCGCCGGGCTTCATCGACCTGCACGCGCATGGCCAGACCATTCCGGCCGACCGCATGCAGGCGTTCGACGGGGTGACGACCTCGCTCGACCTCGAGGCCGGCGTGCTGCCGGTTGCGTCCTGGTACAAGCGCCAGGCCAAGAAGGGCAGAGTGCTGAACTACGGCGCCGCCGCCAACTGGGCCTTCGCGCGCATCGGTGCGATGACCGGTTCGAATTCGGAAAGCTCGCTGGAATCGTTTGGTGCCGCGATGCGCGATCGCCGCTGGATCGAAAACGTCGCGACCGAAGGCGAGGTCGGCGGCATCCTCGACCGCCTCGCGATCGGCCTGAACGAGGGCGGTATCGGGATCGGCATTCTCAACGCCTATGCGCCGGGTGCCGGCGTGCAGGAATTGACCGCGGTGTGCCAGCTCGCGGCGGATCATGCGGTGCCGACCTTCACCCACGTCGCGTACATGTCACGGATCGATCCCGAGAGCGCGGCTGAGGCCTATATCCGCCTGATCGGCTATGCCGGCGCCACCGGCGCGCATATGCACATCTGCCACTTCAACTCATCGAGCAAGACGGATATCGAACGCTGTGTTGCGCTGATTGCGAAAGCGCAGGCGCAAGGCCTGCCGATCACGGTGGAGGCCTATCCCTACGGCACCGGCTCGACCGTGCTGGCGGCGACCTTCTTCAGCGATCCGAAATTCGAAGAGCGCAACGGCCTCGGTTACGATTCGGTGCAGCGCGTGACCGACGGTCACCGTTTCGGCAGCCGCGAGGAGCTGCTGGCGGCACAGGCCGAAGAGCCCTCGACCTTGGTGCTGTGGCACGTGCTCGACATCGAGAACAACGCGCATCATCGCGATCTGCTCGATATGGCGGTGCTGTATCCGGGCGGCGCGATCGCCTCCGACGCGATGCCGTGGACGCTGTCGGACGGCCGTCCCTACAGCGGCGACGCCTGGCCGCTGCCCGACGATGCCACCTCGCATCCGCGCTCGGCCGGCTGCTTCACCCGCTTCATCCGCGAATGGGTGCGCGAACGCAAGAAAGTGTCGCTGCTCGAAGGCATCCGCAAATGCGCGCTGATCCCGGCCGAGATCCTGTCGGCGAGCACGCCGGCGATGCGAGCCAAGGGCCGGCTGCAGGTCGGCGCCGACGCCGATGTCGTGGTGTTCGACTACGAGACGCTGAGCGATCGCGCGACCTTTTCCGCGATGAATCGTCCGGCGGAGGGCGTGCGGCATCTCGTGGTCAGCGGCCAGCCGCTGATCAGCGATGGTGTGCTCGATGTCGCGGCGCGTCCCGGCCGGCCGGTGCGCCGCCCCGTCACGGGGGGCTGAGGTGCCGGTCCCGATCCTGCTGGTCGCGGGCTTCCTCGGAGCGGGCAAGACCACGATCGTCAACCATCTGCTGGCGCATGCGCAAGGGCGGCGCATCGCCGCCGTGGTCAACGATTTCGGTGCGATCAATATTGACGCCGAGCTGATCGCGGGCGCCAGCGACGGCGTGGTCAGCCTGGCTAATGGCTGCATCTGCTGCACGCTGGAGGGCGACCTGCTGCGCACGCTCGCCACGCTGTTGCGGCGTGATCCGCGTCCCGAATTCATCGTGATCGAGACCAGCGGGATCGCCGATCCCGCCGACATCGTGCGCAACCTGATGGATCCCGTGATCTGGAAGGAGGCGCCGCTGGAGACGGTGCTGTGCGTGGTCGACGCGGCGCAGCCTGCGGCGGTGCTGAACGATGCTCTGCTGCGGTCGCAGCTCCGGGCGGCGGATGTGGTGGCGCTGAGCAAGGTCGATCTGGCCGACGCCGCCGCGTGCGCCGCGATCCGCGACGCCGTGCGCGCGGTGCGTCCGGCGGCCGTGGTGGTTGATGCCTTGCATGGCGAGGTGCCGGCCGCGCTACTGTTCCCGGCGGACCTCGATCATGTGTCGGCGCCGCGCGAGACCGCGCCGCGACGGCCGTCGTCGGATCGCTTCGAGACGCTGAGCTGGACCTCGGAGCGGCCCGTCGTGCTGCCGCGCTTGCAGCAGGCGATCGGCAGACTGGCGCCGAAGCTGGCGCGGGCGAAGGGATTGTTCGAGACGGTGGAACAGCCCGGGCGGCTGACGGTGTTTCAACTCGCCGGCGGCCGCGCGACCTTAGCTGCAGGCGGCGTGCCGTCGCCCGGCGTGCCGCGCACGCGCATCGTGTTTATCGCCGAGATGGGGGCTCTGTCGCGCACCGAGATCGATGCGATCATGCAGGGATGTGTCGACATCGAGTGATGTGAGCTTATGTTTCCGTCATCGTGAGGCACGAGCAGAGCGAGCCTCGAAGGATGGACGCCCGGCTGTGGCCATGCATCCTTCGAGACGCCGCTTCGCGGCTCCTCACGATGACGGGATTACATCTGCGCGTCATCCGCGGATGCCGCTGTGTCATCGCCGCAGCTCCATCCGCCAAAGCATTTGTGCGACAATCGCATCGAATTGACAGCCTTGCCGGCACCACCTATCGTTTTTGCCGACGGTTCCCTTCGGGGATCAAAAGGGAATGCGGTGCGAGGGTAACCCCAATGCCGCAGCTGTCCCCGCAACTGTAAACGGCGAGCCTTTCGTCAATTTGCCACTGGGCCATCGGCCCGGGAAGGCGTCGACAGGCGATGACCCGTGAGCCAGGAGACCTGCCGTCAGTCGTGGTCACACGCGAGCACATCGGGCGGGGGCGTCCTGGTGGGATCGGAGCACTGCCTTTTGGGCAATGCGCCAGTCCGCGTTCGCGGTGACGTGCCACGTTACCGCGAGTCCCTTTCATGTCTCCGTCCTTTCCCGTTGCGCGCAAATGGCGCCTCGGTCTCGTCTGCTCCCTGTCATCGCTGTTGTTGCCGGCCGAAGGCTCGGCACAAACACCTCCACCAACCAGGCTCGATCCGATCGAGGTCGCGCCCTCGGTGACCGCCAAGCCGAAGCCTGCGGCGCGCAGCCGTGACATGGCCGCTGCGGCGCGGCCACGGCCGAGGCCCGCGACGATCGCAACAGCCGGCAACGCGCCGCGCGTCGCAGCGTCGGGCGCATCGGGATCGGCATCGCCGACGCTCAATGCCACCACGCAGGGCGGCACCGGCAGTCGTCTCAATCTGACACCGCTGCTGACGCCGGCCAGCGTCGAGATCATCACGGCGCAGACCATCGCCGAACGCGGCCAGCACAATGTGCTCGATGCCGTCACCCAGGACGCGGCCGGGTTCGTCGCGACGCCGGCGCCCGGCAATGGCGGCCTGTCGTTCAGCACCCGCGGCTTTGCCGGCAGCAACTCGGTGATGACGCTGTATGACGGCACGCGCTTCTATATCGGCTCCGGCACCCTGACATTCCCCTACGACACCTGGTCGACGCAGCGCATCGAAGTGCTGCGCGGTCCGGCCTCGGTGCTGTACGGCGAAGGCGCGATCGGTGGCGTCATCAACGTGATCCCGAAAAAACCGCTCAATACGCCCACTAACGAGGCCGAGGTCTCGCTCGACAGCAACATGACGCGGCGGCTGTCCGTGGACAGCACCGGTCCGATCGATCCCAATGTGTCGTACCGCATCAACGCTACCGGCAACATGTCGGACGGCTGGGTCGATCGCGACAAGACCTCGAACGCGGTAGTCTCCGCTGCCGTGCGGGTGCAGGCGTCGGACAATCTCGCCTTCACGCTCTCGGAGGACTACGGCGACCGCAGCCCGTCGCGCTATTTCGGCACGCCGCTGATCAACGGCTCGATCCAGGACGCGCTGCGCTTCAAGAACTACAATGCATTGGACAGCGCGATCCGCTATCAGGACAGCTGGACCCGGTTCAAGACCGAGTGGGACGTCGCCGACGGCTTCAAGATCAACAACACGCTGTATTACCTGACCAGCGAGCGGCACTGGCGCGACATCGAGAACTACACCTGGAATCCGAAGACCCAGCTGATCGATCGCACGAGCTATATCGAGATCTTCCACGACCAGAAGCAGCTCGGCAATCGGATGGATGCGACCTTCAGCGGTCACGTGTTTGGACTTGCGAACCAGTTTGTCGCCGGCTTCGACGTCAACCGGATCGACTTCACCCACACCAATAACTCGCCCTATGGCGGCGCGTCGTCGGTCAATCCTTATGTGTTCGATCCCGGGTCGTTCTTCGCGACGACGACGGCGACCACGCCGGGCTTCAATGCGATCGTCAATCAATACGCGCTGTTCGCCGAGGATCGTCTCTCGCTGACCGATCAATTGTCGCTCGTCACCGGGGTCAGGTATGATCGCCCCGAGGTGGACCGCACCGACTACAAGGCGCCGGCAAACAGTTTCGAGACGACGCTATCAGGCACGAGCTGGCGCGCTGGCCTCGTTTACGAGCCGATCAAGAACCTCGCATTCTATGGCCAGTACGCGGTCGGCGTCGATCCGGTCAGCAATTTGATCTCACTGTCGACCACGCAGAAAACGTTCCAGCTTGCGACGGGCAAGCAGACCGAGATCGGGGTCAAGCAGTCGTTCTGGGGCGGTCGCGGCGAGTGGACGCTGGCTGCCTACGAGATCGTCAAGACCGGGCTCACGATTCCCGATCCCGGCCACCCCACCGGCGGCCTGGCATTGCAGATCGGCCAGCAATCATCCCGCGGGGTCGAAGGATCGATCGGGCTCGCGCTGAACGACGGCTGGCGCGTCGATGCCAATGTTGCGCTGTTGCGCGCCAGATACGACAACAACAGCCAGGTGGTCGGCGGCAAGATCGTGAGCTTCAACGGCAATGTCCCGGTCAACGTGCCGCAGCAGGTCTCGAACGTCTGGCTGACCTGGGACTTCGCGCCCAACTGGTCGGCCTATGGCGGCGTGCAGATCGTCGGTGCGATGTACTCCGATCTCGCCAACACCCAGCTGCGGCCGGGCTACAATGTGGTCAATGGCGGCGTCAGGTGGAAGCCGGACGACCGGACCACGGTCGCGTTCCGCCTCTACAATCTGTTCGACAAGGCTTACGCGGTGACCTCGAACGGCACCGGGCAGTGGCTGCTGGGCATGCCGCGTACCGCCGAATTGTCCGTCAACGTGAAGTTCTGACCATGCGCAACGCTCTGATCCGGCGCGGGCGGCGGTGGCTCTATATCGTCCATCGCTGGATCGGCATTGCGACGTGTCTTTTGTTCGCGATGTGGTTCATCTCCGGCCTCGTCATGATGTACGTGGCCTTTCCGCGCCTCACCGACAGCGAGCGCCTCGCCGCGCTTCCTGTCATTCCCTGGAGCAAGGTGCGGGTCACGCCTGATCGCGCGATGGCGATCGCGGGTGTCGAGCGTTATCCGCGTGATCTGCGACTTTCGATGATGGACGACACGCCCGTCTATCGGGTGGCCGGCTGGGAGGGAGGGATGATCACCATTTCGGCGATCGACGGCAGCGCGATCGACCGGATCATGCCGGACCAGGCGCTGGCCATTACCGCTCATCATCCGCATGCTGTGCAGCCGCGCTTGATCGAAACGATCACGCGCGACCAATGGTCGGTCACGGCGCGCTTCGATTCGTTGCGGCCGCTCTATCTGATCCGCCTCGGTGACGCCGATGGCACCGAACTCTACGTTTCCTCGCGCACCGGCGAGATCGCGCTCGACACCACGCGGCGCGAGCGCATCTGGAATTGGCTCGGCGCGATCCCGCACTGGATCTATCCGACCGTGTTGCGCAAGGACGGCCCGCTGTGGCGGGATGTGGTGCTGTGGATCTCGGGTGTCTGTCTTGTCGTCGCGGTTACCGGCTTCTGGATCGGCATTTTGCGCATGCGGCTGACGCGCCGCTACGCGAGCGGCGCCGTCTCGCCCTATCGCGGCTGGATGGCCTGGCATCACATTGCCGGCCTGATCGGCGGCATCTTCGTTCTCACCTGGATGTTCAGCGGCTGGCTCTCGCTCAATCCCGGCGGCGCGTTCTCCGCTCGCGGCATCACCCGTGAGATTACGATCGGCTACAGCGGCCATGACACGCCCGACATCCTCGCCGGCTTCCAGTCGCCGCCCTCGATGCCCGCGGTGGAGGCGCGCTTCGTCTGGATCGGCGGACACCGGTTGATGTTCCTCGACGATGGTAGTGGCGGGCGCAACCTCGCCGATCCCGCGACCGGCGCACCAGTAGCGATCTCGCGTGACGAGATCATCGCGGCGGCCCGGCGCGCCATGCCGGGAGCAACGATGATATCGGCGCGACAGCTGGATCAACCTGATGCCTATTGGTACACGCTGCACCAGGCGCGCGAGCTTCCCGTATTGCGGATCGGCTTCGACGATCCTGCTCACACCTGGCTGCACATTTCGCCCGTCACCGGCGAGATCCTCGACCGCAGCGACGATAGCCGTCGGTCCTACCGCTGGCTGTTCAACGCGCTGCACAGCCTCGACGTCCCGCTGCTGCTGCGCATCTCGCCGGCGCGCGACGTCGTGGTGTGGCTGCTGTCGGCGGCTGGCACGCTTATCTCGATCAGCGGGATCGTGATCGGCTGGCGCCGGTTGTGGCGGCGCAAGGTACGAGGCAGGCGCATGTCCGCGAGCCTCATACGCACGCCCTCGTAAGCCGCGATTACTTGACGGTCAGGTGCACGTCCGGCGCCGGCCGATCGGGCGCCCATTCCAGTGCGAACCGCTGTCCGGCAATGATCTCATAGGTCGAAAGCTTGGATGCGACCGCATCGCGGAACCGGAGATAGGCGTCGCGCTGCCGCCCGTTCGAGCGGGCCGCGGCCAGATTGAGCCATTTGTAGGCCAGCACGAAATCCGTCGGAACGCCGTGACCCTTGTCGTACATCAGGCCGAGTTGGGCTTGCGCGAACGGGTCGCCCTGCACGGCGCCGCGATAGTAGCAGTCGGCGGCGGCTGCATAGGCCTGCGGCACGCCGAAGCCGTGCTCATACAAGAAGCCGAGCATGCCGAGGGCACGCGCGTTGCCACGCTCGGCGGCCGGCGCGAGCTCCCGAGCCGCCCGGACATAGTCGCCGCGATGGAAGGCGGCCGATCCGCGCGCCACGCTGTCAGCGCTCGCGACAGAGGCGGTCATCGCCCAAACCACGATCGCAAGCGAAGCCGAGAGGCCCGTCCGTTGTGCGAGAACGCGGCGCATCCTGCTGCCCGGCTCAGTGATAGCTGGTGGTGATCGGCGCATTGGTCGATGTCGTGGCGATGCTGCCGCGCAATTTCGATCGAAGCTCCTCGGCCACGGTCTGGGCGTCGGAACCGTTGCGGATGATCTGCGGGCGGATGAAGATGATCAGCTCGGTACGCTGGGTGCCGTTGCTCTGATGTCCGAAGGCGTCACCGAGGCCCGGAATCTGATCGAGCACCGGAAGCGCATTGCGGGCGCCGCTCTGCTGCTCGCTAATCAGGCCCGCCAGCAGCACGGTCTGACCGTTGGCCACCGAGATCTGGCTCTTGACCCGTCGTTCCGATACGGTCGGCGTCAGGTTGACCGTGCTGCCGCTGCTTTGGGGAACATTGCTGATCTCCTGTTCGACGTCGAGCCGCACGGTGCCGTTCACGCTGACGCGTGGCGAGACCTTCAGGATGATGCCGGTGTTGCGATAGTCGATGGTGTTGACCACCGTGTTGCTCGTGGTCAGCACCGTCGCGCTGCCGGTCGAGACCGGGACGACGTCGCCGACCTGTAGGGTCGCGACCTGGTTGTTGATCACGACCAGCGAGGGATTGGAGAGCACCTTGACGCTGGTGACGGCGTGCAGCGCATCCAGGATCAGGCTCGGCTGCGTTGCATTTCCGATCAGAAAGTTGAAGCCCGGGAAGCTCTGGTTGATGAAGGCATTGGTAAGCGATCCCGCGACCGAGACCGCGCCGGTGGTCGCGTCTGTGGTGGTCGCGGGCGCGGACGTCGCCTGGGTGCCGAGGATCGAGCCGGTGTTCGGCTTCAGGCCGAGGTTCTGGCTGGTGAGATAGGTCTGCACGCCATAGGACAAGGTGTTGTTGAGCGTGACCTCGGCGATCGTCGCGTCGATCGCGACCTGGAGCTGCGGCTCGTCGATCTGCAGCAGGGTCGACTCGATGATGCGGTAGTTGGCCTGGTCGGCATAGATCAGGAGATTGTTGTTCACGACATCGGGCGTGATGCGGACGTCCTGCATGACGGGCTGCCCGTTGCCGCCGCCAGCACCGCGTCCGGCATCCAGCGCAGCATTGTTGCCCTGGCCCGGATTGTTGGGATTGTTCGCTTGACCGCCGGCGCCGAATCCCTGGCCCAGGCCTGTTACGCCGGTCCCCGACGTGCCGCGGGATGCGAAGCCGCTCATGCCTGAATTCGCGCCGTTGTTGTTGTTGAGCGACAGACGGTCGGCGACGCTCGAGGTCGACGAGGTGCCGGAGCCGGGCGCGAGCTGGCTGTCGGCACTGTCGAGCAGGTTGCCGGACGATCCGCCAAGGAACATGTCGGTCAGGACCCGCGCGATCTGGCGCGCATCGCCGTATTTGACGCGATAGACATGGACCGAGGTGCGCGCCGTGTCGTTGCGGTCGAGGCGCTTGATCCAGGTCGCGGCCGTATGCAACATGTCGGCCTTCTTGGTCACGACCAGGATCGCGTTCAGGCGCGCGATCGGCATGAACTTGATGACGTTCTGGCTGAGGCCGTTCTCGCCGGAATCGACGATCTTCTCCAGCTCGGCAATGACAGGCGCGGGCGAGCCGCTCGAGATCGGGAAGATGCCGACGGATTGGCCGCGCATCCAGTCGACGTCGAAACTGAGCACGGTATCGACCGCGGTGCGGCGCTCGGCGCCGGTGCCCTGGATCAGCAGCAGATTGCGCGTCGTGTCGGCGCGGATCGCGCCGGCCCTGGTGGCGAAACTGTCGGTCAGCTTCATGAGGGTCTGCGCCGACACATATTGCAGGGGGACCACCGAGATGCCGAATCCGGGTTCGGGATTGGCCGCTGCGGCATCGACGCGGCCGCCGCCGACGGCGTCGCCGAGCGGCGTCAGACGATAGCCTGCCGTATCCTTGAGCAGCACGACGCCGCTCAGGCGGAGTGCGTTTTCGAGCACGAACACCATGTCGGACTTCGGCACAGGGCGGACCGAGACCAGGCTGACCGTGCCCTGCACCCGCGGGTCGATGGTGTAGCCGACATGCAGGATGTCGCCGAGCACCACCTTGGCGACGGTCGCCACCGGCGTGCTCTCGAAATTCAGGTCGAAGCCGTTGCCGTTCGACGCCGGTTGCGGCCGCGCATCGGCAACCGCCGTCACTTCGCTTCCGTCATACATCGCCGCGCGGACGCTGCCGCTCTGGCTGCCGCCCGTCGCCGCCAGTGCGTTCACCGGTTGCGGCTGGCGCTGCGCCAGATCCAGCAAGCGCACCTTGTCGGTGACGTCGAGTTGGGATGCGTCCACGCTCTCGCCGACCGTCGCGGAATTGCAGGACGCCAACAACCCCAATGACGTCAAGGCAAAAATGGCTGCGAGGCCGCCACGGATCGTCGGGCAGCGGCCCACTGTGCCTACGCGTTGCATGAAGGCCCTTCGCTTTGACTAACAGAAATTTCGATTGCTTGCGACGATCGGTCCTACCCCGGAGGGACTCTTAGCGATCGAACATGACAGAAATAAATTGGTTACATGATTGTCGTTCGCGACCTGCGCATCGCATCGCACCTAAACTGTGCAGCCGATGCGCTGCTTGTGTCCGCGATGCCACCCTCAAAGTTTCTTGAGCGGGACGAATGATGTGACTTCGCACAGCTGTCACACTTCGGATCGATAACCGCACAATTGCCGGGAGCCGAACGTGACGGCACGCAGCGGCACTTGGCACGAACTGATCCGGGATAGTGTGGCGGGATATCGAGAATGGCCAACGACCTGTCCGTTCGGTTCGTGGATTATCTGCGTCAGAACAATCACCTGGCGCCGAGCGATGGACCGGCTGAGCGGACCGGGCAGGGCGCCGACGTCAGGCAGTTGAAGCTGTGGGAGGTCACCAGCCTCTCCCCGACCGACTTCGCAGACGAAGCCGCGCGCTTTTTCTCGTTCGGCCGGCTGACGCTCCAGGAGATGACCTCGGCCGAACCGCTGGTGGGGGCGTTCTCGCCGCGCTTCCTGCGCGAGACCATGGTCTATCCGTGTCGGGCGGCCGACGGGACCACGGTGCTCGCGGTCGTCGACCCGACCGATCAGGCAACGCTGCGGGCGGCGCAGATCGTGCTTGGCGCCGGCATCCATGTGAAGGTGGCTTCGTCGGAAGACGTCGCCATCGCGCTGAACAACTCTTCCAGCGCCGAGGAGGCCGAGGCCGCCGATAGCGCGGCGGCGCTGCCCCGCGAAGACGACATCGAGAGTCTGCGCGATCTCGCCAGCGGCGCGCCGGTGGTGCGCGCGGTCAACGATCTCATCGAGAAGGCGGTCGAGCTTCGCGCCAGCGACATCCATATCGAGCCGTTTTCCGGCGGGCTGATGGTGCGCTTGCGGATCGATGGTCTGCTCCGGCCGGTCGCCGCGCTATCGGGCGTGCTGCCCCAGGCGGTGGTCTCCCGCATCAAGATCATCGCCAATCTCAATATCGCCGAGCGCCGCCTGCCGCAGGACGGCGC
>NZ_LFIQ01000107.1:30247-34866 GCF_001189245.1 Bradyrhizobium pachyrhizi
CATCGATATCCGCGTCGCGATCATGCCGACGCAGCACGGCGAATCCTGTGTCATCCGTATCCTGCCCAAGGATCGCGGCCTGCTGGTGGTCGAAAAGCTCGGATTCTCCGAGCCCGACGAAGCCAAGCTGCGGCGGCTCTTGAAGCTGCCGCACGGCATGGTCGTGATCACGGGACCGACCGGCAGCGGCAAGACCACGACGCTGGCCACGATCCTGTCGATCCTCAATGAGCCGAGCCGCAAGATCCTGACCATCGAGGATCCGGTCGAATACGAGCTTCCCGGCGTCAACCAGTCCCAGATCAAGCCCGCGATCGGCCTGACCTTCGCCACCGCGCTGCGGTCCTTCGTTCGCCAGGACCCGGATGTGATCATGGTCGGCGAAATCCGCGATTCGGAGACCGCGCATGTCGCGGTTCATGCGGCGCTGACCGGGCATCTGGTGCTAACGACGCTGCACACCGAGACCGCGGCTGCCGCGGTGCCGCGTCTGCTCGACCTCGGGGTCGAAGGCTATCTGTTGCGTTCGGTGCTGCGCGGTGTGATCGCACAGCGTCTGGTCCGCCAACTCTGCGAGCGCTGCAAGGCGGCGCGGCCGCTGGCAACAGCCGATTTCGCCGAGGACCCCCGGCTCGCCGCGCTCGGCTTCAAGGCCGACGAGATCATTCAGGAGCCATGCGGCTGCGAGCGCTGTGGCGGGACCGGCTATCGCGGCCGCCTCGGCGTGTTCGAGTTGCTCGAACTGTCCAATGAACTGCGCGAACTGGTCGGGGAGCGAACCGACGGGCTGAAGATCGATACGATGGCGATCCGCTCGGGCATGACCACGATGCTCGACGATGGGGTCGCCAAATGCCGCGCCGGATTGACCTCGCCTGCCGAGATCCTCCGCGTCGCAACGGTGCGGTGACGCCGTGCCGAATTATCGCTATCGCGCTTTGACTCAGGCCGGCGAGATCGTGAACGGCACGATCTCCGCCCCGACGGCGGCCGAGGTGGCGCGGCGCATCGAATATCTCAAGCTGCTGCCGATCGAAACCACCGAGGACAAGCGCGCATCCGGAGCCACCGGTGGCCGCAGCCTGTTCGGCGGGCCGAGTGCGGCCGAGGTCACTACGTTCACGCGTGATCTCGCGCTGCTGCTCAAGGCCGGTGCGCGGCTTGACGATGCCTTGGAGCTGCTGTCCGGCGACGCCGATGTCGGCCGGATGCGACCCGTGGTGGCGAAGATTCGCGCCGCCCTGCTCACCGGCGAGAGCTTTGCCGATGCGGTTGCCGATCATCCAACCCTGTTCCAGCCGATGTACATCGCCCTGGTCCGGGTGGGAGAAATCTCCGGCACGCTCGATTCCGTGCTGGAGATGCTGGGGACCGAGCGCGCGCGTTCCGAGCAGATGCGGCGCAAGCTGACCGACGCCATGCAATATCCGGCCTTCGTGCTGGTCGCGGCGTCCGGTGTGATGCTGTTCTTCCTGCTGTTCGTGCTGCCGCAATTCTCGACCGTGCTCGGCGATTTCGGCGGCAAGTCGGACACGGCGCTCGCCAGCTTCATTGCAGTATCGGATTTCCTGCGCGCCAATGCCACCGCGGCAAGCCTGATCAGCGCGGCGACGATTGCGCTCACATGGTGGCTGCTACGGCAGGCGCGCGTGCGCGCCGCGCTGGTCAACGCCATCTCGCGTGTGCCGGGCATCAGCAGCGCCTTCCAGTTCTATCGGGCCAGCCTGTTCTGCCGCAATCTCGGCGTCCTGCTCGGCAGCGGTGTCAACCTCACCGCCGCGCTGCGCATCCTGGTCGACATCATGTCGGTGACCGGAAGCGAGGCGAACTGGACCGCCGCCGCCGACCGCGTCCGCCATGGCGGCAAATTGTCGGAAGCACTCGCCGTGGCGGACAGCCTGCCGCCGATGGCGGTCCGCATGCTGCGGCTCGGTGAAGAGACCGGGCAGCTGCCGGTGCTGGCCGGGCGGGTCGCGGAATTCTACGAAGCAAAATTGCAGCGCAGCCTGGACCGGGTCGTCGGCATCGTCGGTCCGCTGGCGATCATCACGATCAGCACCGTGGTCGGCGGACTGATCGTGTCGGTCATGACGGCGCTGCTCTCGGTTACGCAGCTAGTCGGTTAGAGCAGGGGTCATCGGCCATGATATCGCGCAACATCATCATAAAGGCATTCGCCACGCGAGCGGAACGCGCTCGCACGCCGTCGCAAAGCCAGAGGCGTTCGGGGCAGGAAGGCTTCACGCTGGTCGAGATGCTGGTCGTGATCGCGATCATCGGCCTGATCATGGGGCTGATCGGGCCGCGCGTGCTCAACTATCTCAGCGAATCCAAGGTCAAGACCGCGCGCATTCAGCTGCAGAGCTTCTCCAGCGCGCTCGACCTGTTCTATCTCGACGCCGGGCGCTTCCCGTCCACGGCTGAGGGGCTTGCCGCGCTGGTCCGGCGCACGCCGGGGGTCGCGGCCTGGAATGGCCCGTATCTGAAGGGCGGCAACGTGCCGAACGATCCCTGGAACCACCCCTATCTCTATCGCTCGCCGGGCGAACATGGACCGTATGACATCGTCTCCTACGGCTCCGATGGTCAGGAGGGCGGCAGCGGTACCTCGGCCGATATCTCGCTCGAGAAGACCACCGCCGCGAACAACGACCAGTAAGGATGCATGGCAAGCATGAGTGACGCGACGCAGCGCGGTTTCACCCTGCTCGAGATGGTGTGCGTGCTCGCCATCATCGCGCTGCTGGCGGCCGTGCTGCTTCCGTTCATTCCGCACCAGACCTCGCGATCGCGCCTGCAGGCCTATGCATTGCAAACAGCGACGCTGCTGAAGGCCGACCGGAATGCCGCCATCGAGCGCAGCACCAGCGTTGCGACGCTGGTTGATGCGCCGAGCCGGGTGATCCACTCCGGGGCGTCGCGCATGACGGTGCGGATCCCCGAGGACGTACGGTTCGATGCCGTGCTGCCGCAGAGCTGTCAGCGTCGCGCCGCACTGTCGACCATCCGCTTCTTCGCCAATGGCGGTTCCTGCGGCGGCTCCATCGCGCTGACGCGGCTCGATGCGGGATATGAGGTTCGCGTCAACTGGCTTACCGGAAGGGTTGAAATCGTTGCCCGCGACGTCGCTGCCAACTAACCGTGCTGATGCGGGGTTCACCATCATCGAGGTGCTGGTGGCGCTGGCGCTGGTGGCTGTCTCGATCGTTGCGATCGGCGCAGTCATGGGCGTCAAGACGCGCGGCGTGCGAGCGCTGGAGCAGCACGTGGCGCTGATGCAGGCGGTGCGCACCTTGATGACGGTCGGCATCCCGCCCCGCGCGGAATTGCAGTCGGGCACCTCGACGGGGCAGGCGGAGGGCTACCGCTGGACCATCGACGTCGCTCCGCTCGGCGGCGACTGGAAGGTGCCGGAGGGCAATGTGCCATGGGCCCCGGAGCTGGTGCGGATTCGCGTCAAATCCCCGGGCGGTGCGCTGTCCGACATTCGCACCGTGCGCCTGATGCCGAGGTCGTCGGAATGACCCGGGCATGGGCAGACCAGCGAACGGACGAGCGCGGCTTCACGCTGATCGAGACTATCGTCGCGCTGGCGCTGATGGGGCTGTTGCTGTCGGCGCTCGCCAGCATCACCGCGCAATGGCTGCCGAGCTGGAACAAGGGCCTCGACCGGATCCAGCGCAGCGAATTGGTCGGGATCGCGCTGGAGCGGATCGGCGCCGATCTTGCGGCCGCGGAGTTCGTTGCCGCCAACCGCGACAGCCACAAGCCGCTGTTCGACGGATCGGAATTGTCGGTGATGTTCGTGCGCACGTCGGTCGGGCCGAATGCCGGGCCGGGGCTCGATGTGGTGCGCCTTGGCGAGGTCAGCGATCGCGGCGAGTTCGTCACGGTTCGCACGCAGACGCGCTTCACGCCGCTTGCCGACGGGGTGTCGCTGTCGGAGCAGGTCCATCTCGGCAGTCCGGTGGTGCTGCTGCGCGCGCCCTATCGGCTGTCGTTCGCCTATGCCGGCGCTGACCGGGCCTGGAAGAGCGCCTGGAAGGACGCCGACAGACTGCCGGCGATGATCCGGCTGACCGTGCGCGATGCGGCGAGCCAGCGCGTCCTGTCGGTTTCGACCATCGCGCCGGTCCATGTCCAGATTCCGAGCGACTGCACCAAGCCGGACGGCAATTGCGGCGACAAGCAGAGTTCCGGCAGTGCCACTGGTCAGGGGAAGACGTGATGCATGCGTCCGGCAAGATCGGCCGATCGCCGGCCAATCGCGGTTTCGTCATCGTTGCGGTGCTCTGGATCCTGCTGGCGCTGTCGTCGCTGGCGATCATCTTCTCGGCCTATCTGGCCGCGTCGGCGCGCGCGCTGGCGGCCAGCGACCTGTCGTTGCAGACCGAGGCGCTGGTGTCGGCCGGGCTCGAGCTCACCGCCTATCAGCTGACGCTGACGGACGACAAGACGAGGCCGCAGCAGGGGACGTTTCATTTCGGTCTCGACGATGCCAGCGTCGGTGTCACCTTTACGTCGGAGGCCGGCCGCCTTGATCTGAACTACGCGTCGAAGGAGATGCTGATCGGCCTGTTCGTCGTGCTCGGCGCCCGCAAGGACGCCGCCGCTGAATA
>NZ_LFIQ01000107.1:34876-40260 GCF_001189245.1 Bradyrhizobium pachyrhizi
CTGGCGAACCCGGCCCGCACCAGGCAGCGAGAATGTGGAGGCGGCGCGCTACAACGCGCTTGGCTATTCGCCGCGGCAGGGGCTGTTCACCCATGTCAACGAGCTGGCGCTGGTCGCCGGCATCCCCGAAGCGTTTGTCGATCGCGTGTTGCCGTTCGTGACGGTGTTCAACGGCGGTCCGGATGTTGATCCGACCATCGCCGCACCGGAAGTCGCTCTCGCCGTCGATAAGGCATCGGGGAAGGACCAGGATGGCTTCGGGGCGCGCCCGGCTTCGCCGAACGGCATCGCTGCCGCAACGCAGGCCCCGAACCAGCAAAGCGCGGCATCGACGGCGCAGAGCCCGTGCTACCGGATCGCAATCTCGATCCGCTTCCGCAACGGTCACCGCACCACATCCGAGGCGGTGATCGCACTCGGTGACAAGGTCGAGCCCTATCGGGTGTTGTCCTGGCAAAACGATGTCGAGCCGCGAAACCCGGTTCTGCTGCGCAAGAGAGGATGATGGCAATGCTTGCCGAGGCACGGCAATGGTTCGAGCAATGGATCGGCGCGGTCGCGACCGCCGTCGACGGCGTCGCAGGCAGGTTCGTGCGCCGGCGCAGCATCGAGCTCGACGAGAATGGCGACGGCACGTTCACCGCCCGCCTCGCGGCCCCGAAGGATGGCTCGCCTTCGATGCCGGTTTCGTTCCGGCTCGATCACGATGCGCCGCAGCCTGCGCTGCCAGCGGAGTGGAAGACCGCGTTCGACGGCAGTCGCATCGAGGTGCGTTTGCGATCGGATCAGATCGTCAGCCGCGTGCTCGATTTCCCGAACCAGGCAAGCGACTTCCTTGACGGCATGATCCGCGCGCAGGTCGACCGGCTGACACCGTGGAGCGCCGCCGATGCCGTGTTTGGCTGGAGTTCGCCGCAGCCGATCGCCAATGACCGCATCGAAGTCGCGTTCGGCGCGACCGCGGCGACGAAGGTCGATCCGTTGATCCGGATGGCAAGGATGTTCGGCGCCGCCTCCGTCGCGGTCTTCGCGCCGGCGGTTGGCGGCGACGGCACCGCGCAGCAGGTGACGCTGCTCGACAGGTCGCTGCGCGGCCTTGCCGGGCCCTCGGTTCCGCGCCTGTTGCGCGTCGGCCTGGTCTCGACGGCGGCCGCGGCCGCAGTCTCGCTGCTGCTGAACATCTATCTCGGCGGGTGGCTCCAATCCGAGCAGGACGACCTGCAACACCGGATCGCGCAGCGCCGCGCCGCGCTGCGTCTTGATGCCAATGTCGACTCGTCCGGGCTCGGCCTGCTGGCCAAGCGCAAGCAGACGACGCCGTCGAGCGTCATGGTTCTGGAAGCGGTCTCGCGCGTGCTGCCCGACACGACCTATGTGACGGAGCTTCGCATCGAGGGCAACAAGGTGCAGGTGGTGGGACTGACGCAGGATGCGCCATCCCTGATCCGGTTGCTGGAGCAGTCGCCGCAATTCACCCGCGCGACGTTTTTCGCGCCGACGACGCGCGCGGCGAATGAATCGGCCGAGCGGTTCCACGTCGAGGCCAACATCACTGCTTATTTTGGGTCCAGCTCATGAGCGCAGCATCCCGATCGCTGACGGCTGTCAGCACCTCGCCAATGGTCGCGACCGCGAGCTATCTCGGCCTGTTCGTGCTGCTGCTCTTTGTCGTCATCTCGTCGCTCTCGGACATCATCAGCCTGCGCAGCGATGTTGCGGCAGCGGCCGGAATGCTGGAGCAACTGGAAGGACGATCTAGGGCGAACGCCGCGCCCGGTCAGCCGGCGATGCCGACCGGCTCGGCCTATCTCGAGGGCGCGACCGTCACGGTGGCCGGCGCCACCTTGCTGCAACGCGTGTCGGGCGCGGTCATCAA
This sequence comes from Bradyrhizobium pachyrhizi, assembly GCF_001189245.1. GTDB lineage: Bacteria > Pseudomonadota > Alphaproteobacteria > Rhizobiales > Xanthobacteraceae > Bradyrhizobium > Bradyrhizobium pachyrhizi. The sequence continues at coordinate 36,753 of NZ_LFIQ01000107.1, forward strand.
GGCCGGTGGCAATGTGCTGTCGACGCAGCTCGATGTTCCCAACGCGCCGGCCAAGGCCGGCTTCATCAGCATGGTCGCGAGCAGCGAGATCGAGCAGGCGCAATTGCAGCAGGTGCTCTACGATCTGGAAGCCGGCATGCCGTTCCTGTTCATCGACCAGCTGATCGTGCAACCGGTCGCCGACGAGGCCGCCAAGGGCGCCGATCCCGGCAAGCTGCGCGTGCTGCTCGGCGTCTCCGGACAATGGCGAGGAGCCAAATGATGCGACGCTTCGCAGCGATCATCGTGCTGTTGGCGGTGTCGGCCTATTCGGCGCCGGCTGCGGTGCCTGCCCCGTCCGGCGATGCATTGGACGCCGGGATGCTCGACGATACCCGTCTCGGCGGACCGGTGCTGAGTTCATCGCCACCGTCCGAACCGGCGACGTCGGTCCGGGTGGCTCCGTCGCCGGCACCGACGCCCCGGCCGATCAGCGCCAATCCGCTGTGGGGCATCCCGCTCAAGACGCTGTCCAACACGCGCGACCGGCCGGTGTTCTCGCCGTCGCGGCGGCCGCCGCCTGCCGTCGTTGCGGAACCGGAGGTCAGCAAACCAGCGCCGCCGCCGCGCAAGGTCGCGATCGAGCCACCGCCGCTGTCGCTGGTCGGCACCATCGCGGGAGATGACGAAAGCTTCGGGATCTTTCTCGATCAGTCGACCAAGACGGCGCTGCGGCTGAAGATCGGCGATGACTTCCAGGGATGGAAGCTGCGGTCCATCAACGGCCGCGAAGTCACGATGCAGAAGGACGATCAGGGCGCCGTGCTCACATTGCCCCAGCCCGGCGGCGACGAGAGCGGCGATGTCCGCCTGGTTCCGGTCAGCACGGAGAGGAAGCCCTTGGCCGCGCGGCGCCAGATGTGACCGCGCGTCGGACCGAGATGCTAGACTAGTTCAACGCGAGCCAGCTCTGAAGGGCCGGCGTCACGAGAAGCCCGAGCGCCAGAAACGGGCCGAACGGGATCGAGGTCTGGCGCTTCATCTCGTGGCCGGCGAGTTGCAGGCCGCCGGCAACACCGAGCGCCGCGAGTGCCGCGATCAGCAGCAAGGTCGGAATCCCTGTCGCGCCGACCCAGATCGCCGCGGCGGCGAGAAACTTGACGTCGCCAAGTCCCAATCCGTCGACTTGCCGCAAGGCGAAGTAAAGACGCTGCAATAGCAGGAACACGATGCCGACCAGCACCGCGATTCCCATGGCGGTGACGGCGGCCATCGTGCCTTCGGCGACGACGACGTTTGCGAGACCGAGCGCCGCGATCGCAAGGTTCAGCCAATTGGGGATGATGCCGTGGCGAAGATCGATCAGCGCGACGGCGCAGCAAAACATGCAAAGCGCGCCGTAAGATCCGATAAGATAGAGGGCTTCGCGATCAATCTGCATGGCGACGGACAAGTGTGACAGATGCGGACGTTGTGTTGCAACAACTCACGCGCGTTGAACAGTCCAATTTCAATCCGTCTGCAGCAGCGCGAACGAGTTTGCAAAATTGTGATCGTCATCGACGATCGCGGAGCAGAAAAGATGCGACAAAAAGTCCGCGCTGTCACAAATCCGCATAGGATACCGACAATAGTTCGCCCCGCTACATGCCGCGAGCCCTTCGTGGCAGACGAGTGGGTTGACTATGCACAAGATGCAAGTGGCGGCGTGCCTTGCTTTGCTGGCGGCGTTCGCAGGCGTGCGCGGCGCGAATGCCGGTGCTCTCGAGGAGGGCGCCGAGCGCTACCGGCCATATTTGATCGAGGGCGTCGCCAGTGCGCTGACAGGCGCGCGTGCGCTTCGCGAGCGCGCCGCGGCGGCGGATTTGCCCGGAGCGAAGAAGGCCTGGCTGTCGGCGCGCGCCGGCTGGGAGCGCTCGGAGGTGTTCACCGCAGGCTTCGTGCCTGAGCTCGATGCGCAGATCGACGCCTGGCCCAACGCGGACAGCGGGTTCCACGCCATCGAGGCGAAACTGTTCGGAGCTGCCAGCACCGACGTTGCCACCGATGCGACCGGCCTTGCCGAGCATCTGAACGATCTCCACGGCAAGCTCAAGGATATCAAGCTGACGCCGCAGGGTCTTCTGGATGGCACGGTGCGGCTCGCCTACGAAGTCGGAGAGAGCAAGGCCGATGGCGGCGAGTCGCGCATCAGCGGCACCTCGCTGGACGACATGCGCAACAACATCGCCGGCATCGACTTCGCCTACCACACGATCTTCTCGGCCGCGCTCAACACGGTCGACGGCAAGCTCGACGAGATGGTGACCAACCGGATCGAGCAGCTCGAAGCGATTGTCGCCACGCCCGACCTGCCGCGTGTCAACATTGCCGAACTGCGCCAGACCAGTGAGGAACTGGTGGTTGCGCTGCAGAGCGCCTCGGCAAAGCTCGGGCTGCAGCGGCCGACACTGGAGGCCCAGGCGCGATGACATCGCTTCACCTGCGTCTGGCTGCGCTGCTCTCCGGTGTCATCGCCCTGGCATTGTTCGGGCGTGCGGTGGCATTTCCGGTCGACGGTGACAAGACCGTGCTGCCTGTCGCGACCGAGCTGAACGAGGATGCGCTCGACAAGCCGCGCGAGGTGTTCCAGTCCGAGCGGACCGGAACCAAGTCGTATCTGGTGAATCTCGGCGATCTCGCGTTCAATTCGCCGGGGCTGCTCGGTGACGTGGCACGGCAGGCCGGCGTGAGCTGCGGCACCTGCCACGTCAATGGCGCGAACAACGCCAAATTCTTCATGCCGAAGATGTCGAGCCGTCCCGGCACGTTCGACACCACCGGTCCGCTGTTCAATCCGAAGGCCAACAATCTGGCGTTCGATCCCGTACGGATCCCGAGCCTGCGTGGCGCCCGTTATCTTGCGCCCTACGGCGCAGACGGCCGGTTCGCCTCGCTGCGCGATTTCGTCCACAACGTCATCACCAACGAGTTCGCAGGTCCTGAGCCGTCGCCGGCAACGCTCGATGCGATCGTGGCGTATATTCACGACATCGACTTCCTGCCCAATCCGAGCCTTGGTCCTGCCGGACGGCTGGCCGGCAAAATCAGCGACGCGGAGCGCCGCGGCGAAGCGCTGTTCGCAAAGCCGTTCCCGCACGATCCATCATTGAGCTGCGCGGGATGCCACGTTCCGTCGTCCGGCTTTGTCGATCACCAGCAGCACGACGTAGGTTCCGGCGGCCTGTTCAAGACGCCGACGCTGCGCAATGCCGACTTCAACGCGCCGTACTTTCACGACGGCCGCTTCGACAATTACAACCAGGTTGTCGACTATTTCGACCGGACCTTTCAGCTCGACCTCTCGGCGCAGGACAAGGACGACCTCGTCGCCTATCTCACGGCGGTCGGCGACGGCGTGCAGCCCTATGAACGCGACGGCGCCGGTGCAACGTTGAAGGAGATCAACGATTTCTCGACGGTGCTCGCGACCGCGATTCCGGCCGGCGACAACGACATCGTCGCGCTGGCGGTCGACACGATCGGCCGC
>NZ_LFIQ01000107.1:40270-40614 GCF_001189245.1 Bradyrhizobium pachyrhizi
CCCGATCGCAAGAACACCAGCGTCTCGGGCGGCGAGCAGCAGCGCGTGCTAGCGCGCAGCGGCCTCAAGGAGCTCGTTCTCACGCTGCGGCGAATCGAGATGGCGGTTGCAGCAGGGCGCAACGCGGATGCCGCGACCGAGTTCAGGAATTATCGCAATCTGATGGTTGCCGCAGTGCCCGCGCTGTTGGCCAGCGCCGAGCCATGGTCGCTCTTCAATCAAGACGTGCATGACCAGCATTATGCTGCGCTTCGCCAGGTGATGCGCTCCAAGCACCTTTCGCATTGATTGCTTTGTTTTGCAGTGATTTTGCGATCCGTGCCGCGGCGCGGATGCTCGATCAA
>NZ_LFIQ01000107.1:40624-73681 GCF_001189245.1 Bradyrhizobium pachyrhizi
TGCATCGTTGAATCGTGGAGATGCGGCGCGCGGCAGATGTCTCCTCAGAAAATATTTGAACGTCTCGAAATTTCTTGCGCGCTTTCATGTAAGCGAAAACCATGCGTCATATTGTCGCACTAAGCAGTGTGTGTTGCTAACCGCAAACACCCTGAGGTCGACAATGAGTTTGAATTACAAAAAGCACTGGCGAACCAGCACCGCGCTCTGCATCGCGTCAACGGTGCTCGTCGCAACAGCCGCATATGCCGCTCACTATCCTGGCGGCCGCAGTGATTGGGACAAGCGTCCGCATCACAATCACCAGGCGCACGAAGAGGGCGATCGTGCGAAGCATGAGAACCATGGCCATCATGGTGACGGCGATCACGGCGTGAAGACCGCGTCGCCGATCAAGCACGTCATCATCCTGATCGGTGAGAACCGCGGCCTCGATCACACCTTCGGTATCTACAAGCCGAAGGGCAAGGGGCAGACCATCTCCAACCTGTTGTCGAAGGGCATCGTCAACGAAGATGGCACGCCGGGACCGAACTTTGCGCAGGCGCAGCAGTCCTCGGTCGCGGGCCAGCCCTTGTACTATATCGGCGCACCGACCATCGCGAAGTCGCCCTACAACGCGACAAACCCGATGCCGCAGCCGAACACGGCCGGTACGCCGACCGCGCAGAGCGACACCGGCGCTCCGTTCAAGACGATCGCCGAAGCCAGCGTCGAGAAGGACATGGATCCGGCCGATCTCGACATCCTCACCACCGGCTTCAGCGGCCTGCCGACCGGCGTGCTGGATACCCGCATTCCCGGCGCCGGCGGTCTGAACGGACCGTTCCAGCTGCAGGGCGAGCAGATCAGCGACGACGACTACACCGGCGACTCGACGCATCGCTTCTATCAGGATTGGCAGCAGGAAGACTGCAGCGCCGCCAATGCCACCAAGAAGAACAATTCGGGCTGCCTGAACGACCTGTTCCCGTTCGTGATGGCGACCTATTCGGCGTCCAACAAGAGCATGGCCAACTCGATGGGCTTCTACAACGCCCAGCAGGGTCAGGCTCCGGTCCTGAAGATGCTCGCCGACCGCTTCACCTTGAGCGACAACTTCCACCAGTCGTTCCACGGCGGCACCGGCGCGAATCACTTCATGCTCGGTACCGGCGATGCGGCCTTCTGGAGTGACGGCAAGGGCAATCCGGTGACGCCGCCGGCCAACCTGATCGCCAATCCGAATCCGGTCGCGGGCTCGGTCAACCGCTACACCGTCGACGGCAATTGGAGCAATTGCTCTGACGTGTTCCAGCCCGGCGTCAAGCCGATAGTCACCTACCTCAACAATCTGCCGTACGCGGCGGAGCCGAACTGCAAGCCCAACCACTACTACATGCTCAACAACGTCAACCCGGGCTATCTGCCGAACGGCGCGCTGTCGGGTGGCAACAACGTGCCGCCGTCGTCGGTTCGCACGATCGGCGATGCGCTCATGGAGAAGAACATCTCCTGGGCGTTCTATGGTGGCGCGTTCAACGACGCCGTGGCGCTTTCGAACGCCGCGGTTGCCGCCAATCCGTCGAACCCCAACCTTAGCGCCGCCGCGGTCGCCGATCCGGCGCACGCGCTCGGTGTTGCCTACTGCCAGATCTGCAATCCGTTCCAGTATGCGACCTCGATCATGGCCAACCCGGCCGTGCGTCAGGCTCACATGAAGGACACTGCCGATCTGATCACGGCGATCCAGAACAACACGCTGCCCGCGGTGTCGTTCGGCAAGCCGGACGGCCTGCTCGACGGTCATCCGCAGAGCTCGAAGGTTGACCTGTTCGAGGCCTATGTCCTGAACGTGCTCAACTCGCTGGACAACAATCCGGAGCTGAAGGCTGAAACCGCTGTCTTCATCACCTGGGACGAGGCCGGCGGCTATTGGGACTCCGGCTACCAGCAGTCCATCGACTTCTTCGGCGACGGACCGCGCATTCCGACCCTGATCCTTTCGCCCTATTCGACGGGCGGCAAGGTCAACCACAACTACGCCGACCACGTTTCGCTGCTGAAGTTCATCGAGCGCAACTGGGCTCTCCAGCCGCTCACGAACCGCAGCCGCGACAACCTGCCGAACCCGACCTACTCGAAGAACAACGAGTACATTCCAACCAACAGCCCGGCATTGTCTGACATGTTCGACGCGTTCGACTTCAGCAAGCCGGTCACGTTGTCCTACACCGAGTGATCAAGCTCTCGCCCGCAGCGAGGTCCTGACTCCATCCAAGGCCGGCGCCGATCGAACCAATGGTTCGGTCGGCGCTGTCTTGTTCTACCCGCCCACCACCTGATCGACCGGAGACATGCGATGAAACGCAACGAGAAGACGTGCCCGATCAGCAGGAGCGTCGCGGCCGGCCTGCTTGCCGTTGCCATCCTGGCCGGCGCGGCGATCCCGGCCATGGCACAGCAGTTTTCCGCCGACCTCGTCGCGAACAAGGACGACACGGCAACCGCCATGGGAGCCTTGCGGGTCTCCGGCGGAAAAGCACGGATCGAGACAAGCGCGCTACCCGACGGCTTCTTCCTGATCGATACGGGCAAGCCCGCGGCCTATTTCGTCCGTCCGGCCGCACGGGTTTACATGGACGCGCGGCAATCGAGCCCGCTCACCCGGATGTTCATTCCGGTCGATCCGGATGATCCCTGCCGGCAATGGCTGGCGATGGCGCAGCTGTCCGCGCCGATCGACCTCGCAACGTGGCACTGCCAGCGCGATGGAGAGGAAAGGATCGCGGGGCACGATACCGACGTCTTTCGAATCGCCGCGCCGTCCGGTTTGAGCTTTGTCGGGTGGATCGACCGCGCGCGCAGATTTCCGGTACGGATCAGGACCGCGGATGGGACGGTGATCGCTGCCGATCACATCCGCGACGAGCCACAGGCGGCGCAAACGTTTGAAATTCCCGCAGGCTTGCGCAAGTTCGACCCGCAAGCGCTGATCCGTCGGATCCAGCAGAGCGACGTATGGGTTGAGCCGTCGGCTTCGCAGTGAGCACGCCCTCCGTTACTGCGACTGCTGGCTGGTTACCGGCAGAATCCGGCCGAGCGCTGTGTAGTGCGACTGATGCACGTTGCTGTTGAACAGCGACCAGGGTTCGGCCTTTTTCAGGGCGACGGGTACGTCGAAGTGCACCAGCTGCGCAAAGTTGCGATATTCGGCCATCGCATCGTCGATACGGCCGGCGGCGACGTCGAGATCGATGCGGCGCAAGGTGAGAACGAGGTCCTTCAGGATCGCGCGCGCCGCCAGCCGCTCGTCCTTGCCACCGATCGCGGTGTTCCTGATGTCCGGGATGCGCTCGGTCAGTTCGCGCAGTTCGGCCCCGACCCCGGTCACGGCCAGTGACACCACCGCGGTGTCGGCAGCCGGGATCGCGACCTCGAGGACGCTCGCGAGCTCGAGCACCTCTTTCATCCGGAGCATGACGCCGTCCTTGTCGAACGGGCGTTCGCCGTCGCCGACCGCATTCAGATAGGCCACAAGGTCCTGGGCGTCCTGGGTCGACAGTTCGAGGTCGAACACACGATCGAAATGATCGACCACCTGTTCATAGCTGTCGTAGCGGCCATCGTGGAAATACGGGGCGTTGAAGTTGGCGTTCAGCAAAGTCGGGGTCTTCACCAGTCCACCGGATCCGACGTCGTGGCGCATCTGGTCGTTGAAGGTACCGCCCGGAACATGACAACCGGCGCAGCTCAGCTCGGCCTGCTTCGGAAACGGCTTGAAGAATAGCGCCTCGCCGCGGCGCTCGGCCAGGCTCGCCTGCGCGACAAGCCTGCCGCCGGGCGCAATCTTCGGATTGGGGAGGAAGTCGATATCGTTGATATAGGCGACGAGGCCGTCGAGAACCTCGTCGCGCGGCCTCGGACCGGAAAATTCATTGACGATGACATTATAGACGAAGTCGCGCAGCGAGGTGATGCGCCCGTCATGTCCGTAGGGGGCGAGGAAGCGGGCGCCGCGCAGGCTCGGAATCCTGACCGGATCGAGGATGCTGTTGAACGTTTTCGCGTTGAAGACAAGGCTGGTCGTATCGAAGGTGCCGGGGCGGGACGATGCGCCCGGAACGAACAGTTTCGGGTTCGATGCGCCGTTGACGTGGCAGGTGCCGCAGCTCATCTCGGCCTGACGCGCCTTGCCGCCCAGGATGGAAGGCGAGTTGAACGCAAGATCGCCGAGATTGACCAAATAGGACTTTCGTCCGCCGACGGCTTCGGAATGAAAGAGTTCGCGCGGCCGCGCCAGCGCCTCCTCGGAAAATTCGGTGCCGGCCGGCAGCACAGTCTGGTCGCCGCCGAGCGGGAACGCCGACGCGCGCAACGGGAGCAGGGCAACGACGAGCGCCAGCCACGCGACCCGTGCCGGTCTGACGCCGCGATCGGCAGCTGTCGCACGATGTTTTCCGGAGCCGGACGCCAGAATATCCCAAGCCATCGCGCGAAAACGCCCCTGTCACAAATGCATATGCGCTGCCGTGCGTTGGAAGATGTCACGGAGGTGACAGTTTCCTGTCGGCAGGATCAATGACCATCTGACTGGATAGACGAATTTTGATTGCGGTTTGATGACGCTCGATCGGCGCACCGCAACGCGGTCTGCGTTTGACAGGATGAAATTCTGTTGGTGAGCGAGCATCTTTCCGCGCGTTTGTGCGCGCGTCGAAAAACAGTCATCCCCGCGAAATGTGTTTTGCATAGCGTGTAGCTCCATTTCTATTTCTTTCTAAATCAGGAGAGCACTATGCGGCTTTGGGGAGCCATTCCGGCGCTCGCGGTTGTTGCTGGCGCCGTTGCCATCTCGCCGGTAGCAAACGCAGAGAATTTGGTCGAAAAGATCGTTGATGAGTTCAAGCACGAGATCAGGGAAGAGCTGCGCGATCTGCGGGATCGCGGCCATGAAGGCGTGCACCAGTACAAGCACATCGTCGTCATCTATCAGGAGAACCACAGCTTCGATAACCTCTACGGTCACTGGGGCGATGTCGGCCGCGACCGGATCAACGGCACATCCTATGCCGATCAGGCGCACACCCTGCAGGTTCGGCAGGACAACCAGACCGTCTATGCCTGCCTGCTGCAGAACGACGTCAACCTGACCTCTCCGTCGCCGCAACCGACCAGCTGCACCGACAATACGGGCACGGTCGCGATCCTGAGCGCCTTCAAGAACAAGCCGTTCGAGATCAACGAGTTCATTCCGACCTCGGCCACCACCTGCCCGAAGCCGCTCGGCGCTTTCGCGGCTCACGGTTTCCTCAACGGCACCGGCGCGCCCGGCGGCTGCACCGCGGACATCGTGCACCGCTTCTACAGCGAGCAGTATCAGCTGAACGGCGGCCGGCAGAATCGCTACATGACCGGCAGTGATGCGGCGGGTCTGGTGATGGGCTATTACGACACCAAGAAGCTGCCGATCTACAGCTATCTCCACGGCCACGGCGCGCCGAACTACATCATCGCGGACAGCTTCTTCCAGGGCGCCTTCGGCGGTTCGTTCCTCAACCACCAGTTCCTGGTCGCCGCGGCGGCGCCCCAGTTCGTCGGTGCCCTGAATGACGGCAGCGCCAACGACTTCCACTCGATCGTCGATGCCAACGGCATGCCGACCAGCACGCCGCTCTACACGCCGCTCTCGACCGTGAAGGATGCACAGCTGACGGCGAAGTGCAATCAGGCCGGACTGCCGGCGGGCCTCGCCTGCGGCGACTACGCGGTCAACACCACGCAGCCGTTCTATCAGCCCTATTCCCCGGGCACCGCCGACATCAAGCGCCTGCCGCCGCTGCACACGCCGAACATCGGAGATCGGCTGTCGGCAAAGCGCATCGATTGGGCCTGGTATTCGGGCGGCTGGTCGAACGCCAACGGTGACGTCGGCGCTTCGGGCTGGACCAACGGCAACGGCACAACCTGCACCGACCCGAACCATGTCTCCACGGCGGTGTTCCCGAACTGCCCGGACGTGGATTTCCAGTACCACCATCAGGCGTTCAACTACTTCGCCAACTACGCGCCCGGAACGCAGGCCCGCAAGGATCACCTGAAGGACGAGGCGGAGTTCATCCAGGCGGCGAAGACCGGCCGGCTGAAGCAGGTCAGCTTCATCAAGCCGATCGGCGAGGAAAACGAGCATCCGGGCTACACCAGCGAATCCGAAGGCAGCCAGCATCTCGTCGATCTCGTCAAGGCGATCGTCGAGGGGCCGGATGGCAAGGACACGTTGATCGTCATCACCTATGACGAGTTCGGCGGGCAGTGGGATCACGTTCCCCCGCCGCCGTTCAACCGTCATGGTGCCGAAGCCAAGGCCGCGGACCAGTGGGGCCCGGGCACTCGCATTCCGACGCTCTTGATCGCCAAGCGCTTCAACAAGTCGGGTGTTGCGCATGAGGACTTCGACACCACGTCGATCCTCAAGATGCTGGAAAAGCGCTTCGATCTCGATCCGCTGGTGACGCGCCCGGTGCGTAGCCTCTCGGCGGCGCTGAAGGCCGGCGAGGGCTGGCACTGACGCGAGGAGCGCTGCTGGCCCGCGTCAACGTCCGACGCGGGCCGGAATGCCGGCCACGCGCCCAAGTGATCGCTACACGAAGGGATCGCTACACGATCAGATCGTGTAGCGGATGGATCACGATGGCGTCCGGCGTATGGTCCGGGAAGAAATCTGTTTGATGCTCCGGGACCGGCCCAACTGCCGGCGTTCCACCAGCTGCAACTCCTTGTGCCAGCTGAAATCCAGCGGAATCGGCCTGGCGGCCGAACCACGCGAGGCTTTGATCGAATTGTAGAGGGGACGAAGCTCCCTGCTGTTCAAGGCTCGAAGGCTCCGCGAAATGAAAGGACTGCTCGGTCGTTCCGGACGTTCCGCCGTCTACAAAGGGCAAGATTGCCTGAGACAACGCCGCGTCCTCGTGGCTACTCGTTGACATCGGACTAACATCGGGCGCTGGAGCGCTGGCGCCGACCGGCGGCGCGGGGCTGTCCGGGCTGGCGGCGAATATGAAGGCGTCCATCCCCGCCGCGTGGCACTGAATATCGACCTGAAGGTTGCTCGTGGCCGCATCGCCGTCCGCATCGACCGCCGTCACATCGAACAGCAGATCCGCGTTGATGCTCGTCTTTTCGGTATAGCTGATGTTGTTGATCGCGAAGGTGGGACACCCGGCTTCCACCCGATCGTAGTCGACCTGGACTTGATTGAACGACCTGTCAACGTAAAGCGTATACGTCGTCGTCGTGGCATCAAAGGTGTAGGTGTCGATCAGCGAAGCATCCGATGTCTCCTGGACCACGAAGCCGGCACTGCCGCAGAGCGGCCTGGGAACATCGATGCAGAAGTCGTGAACGTCGGCGCTGCCATCAAGAACTTTGAGGATCACGCCGGCGGTGCCGTAGCCCCGCCATTCCGTGAGATTGAAGCCGACCTGCGACTGCTTCTCGGTGAACGCGAGATTCAACTGCTCGGCCGGGTCCATCTGCAGTCCACTGTCGCCGACCGCAATACCGCAGTCCGATGCCTTGACATCGAGCGGATGGCCGGCGCAGTCCGATCCGGTAATAACCAGTTGTCCGTCCGGAGCCGTCAATGACGGCGTGCCGCAGATCGGGGCATCAAAATCGGAGCCATGGACGGTGACGTCCTTCGACGGCCCGGCTTGCTCGAGATCAAAGCAGAATGTTCCATCCGGATCGATCAGCAACTTGAAATAAGGATCGTCCAGCCTGCCGCCGCAATCGGTAAGATACGCGTCGAGTTCGACGCCGCCGCCCACCTCATGGGTCGTATAGTAGAAGTTGTAATCATCGCCATGTCCGGTGACGTGCACCGCGGTGATGCCGTTGCCCAGGCATGATGTGGCCAGATCATATCCCGTGCAGCCGACTGGACCGTTGTGGACGGCAACGAACATCGCGGCATCGCCATCCGCGCCGAAATTGACATCGTAGGTACCTGTCGCAGTCTGATGATCCTGAGCGGCGATGAAGGTCTCCGGGAAGCTGCAAATGGTCGGGTGATCGTCCGTGATCGTCAGTTGCTTGCCGAGGTCGATGCACGCGCTCTGGAAGTCGCCGTCCTTGTCCGTGATGGTGGCAACCAGGCTTACGACGCCGGCGGTCAGCGACACGGCTTCGCCGCTGTCAGGGCCGGCGCAGGCCGGATGCGTCACCGCGCGATATTCAGTGAAGGTGACGCATCCCGTGGCCGGATCAACCGCGATGGTGAATGCCAGCGCGCCACTTGCTGTGCCGACATGGCCTTCGATCGTGTTGCCGTTCAGAACCAGCACGTCGGAGCAGCCGGTATGCGAATCGATCAGACCGGATGGGGTGCAGTCACCTCCGTTGATCGTCAGTGCATAGTGAGTCGTCGCGCCGTCGGCGCCCTGGAGCGAGGTGAACGCCGTCGAGAAATCGGCGGAAATTTTCGTCAGCGCGGCGTCCGGTGCCGAGCCCGCGACATGGTCATCCAGCGCCGTTGCCGTCAGGTGCGTCTCGCTCAGCGTCAGCGACGGAGCGGTGCAATTGGCCTGGATGCAGGGGCCATCGTCGCTGATGGCCAGTCTGCTGCCGAGGTCCAGGCCGGCGCTCTGGAAGTCGCCGTCCTTGTCCGTGATCGTGGCAGTCAGGCCCACGATGCCCGCGGCCAGCGATACGGCTTCGCCGCTGTCCGGGCTGGTGCCGAGCGGCTGCTCCACCGGCCGGTAGTCGGTGAAGGTCACGCGTCCAGTGGCCGGATCGAGCGTAATGGTGAACGCCAGTGTGCCGCTGGTCGCGCCGACGCGGCCTTCGATCGTGTTGCCGTTCAGAACCAGCAGGTCAGCGAGGCCGGTATGCGAGTCGATCAGCCCCGACGCCGTGCCGTTGCCGCCGGTGATGGTCAGCGCGTAGCGGATGGTCGCGCCATCGGCGCCTTGCACCGAAGTGAACGCCGTCGAGAAATCGGCGGAAGTCGTCGTCAGCGCCGCGTCCGGCGCCGAGCCGGCGATGTGGTCGTCCAGCGCCGTTGCCGTCAGATGCGTCTCACTCAGCGTCAGCGATGGGGCTGTGCCCGCCGCCTCGATGCGCGGGCCATCGTCCGTGATTGTCAGCTGCTTGCCGAGATCGATGCTTAGATCCTGGTACTGGCCGTCGCTCTCCGTGACCGTCGCGATCAGGTTGGCGAGGCCGGTCCCCAGCGCGATCCCTTCGCCGCTGTCAGGGCTGGTGCCCGACGATTGTTCGACCGCGCGGTGCTCGACGAAGGTCACGCGGCCCGTGGCCGGGTCAACCGTGATGGTGAACGCGAGCGCCCCGCTTGCTGCACCGACATGGCCTTCGATGGTGTTGCCGTTCAGAACCAGCAGGTCAGCGAGGCCGGTATGCGAATCGATCAGCCCTGACGCCGAACCGTTGCCGCCGGTGATCGTCAGTGCGTAGCTGACCGTCAGACCCGGTTCGGTGACGAATGCCGCTGAGAACTCGCCTGATGTCGTCGTCAGCGCAGCGTCCGGTGCCGAGCCGGCGATGTTGTCGTCCAGCGTCGTCGCTGTCAGATGGGTCTCGCTCAACGTCAGCGATGGCGCGGTTCCGATCTCGATCAAGGGGCCGTGGATGGTGAGTGTCACCGTCTGCGGGGTGCCGCCTATCGTGGTCACCGAGAAGCTGTCGGTCAGCGTGTCGCCGACATGGAGGGCTTGCACGGAGCTGTTGGCGTTGTCGAGCGTATAGGTCCACACGCCGGCCGTTGTGAGCGTGAATGAGCCGTAGCCGCCAACGCTTGTCGTCGGCGCGTTCACGGCGGTGAAGGTATTGGCGGGATCGTCGACATCGGTGTCGGTGAGCGTGCCCTTTGCGATGAGCAGGCCGGGCGAGGCATGACTGACGCCGACCGCACCCACCACCGCGCCGGCCTTGGTGCCGGAAATGATGGAGGCGTCATCGGCGCCCAGGATGCTGATGTCGAAGCTCTCGCTGGCCGAAAGCGAGCCGTCCGAGACCGTGATCACGAAGCTCTGGGTCGTGTTGGCCTTCAGCGCGTTGATTGCGGTATTGTTCGGAACGAAGGTGTAGTTTCCGGTCGCGCTGTTGAGATAGAGCGTGCCAAATGTACCGACGCTCGACACGTCGTATGTCGCCTGTCCCAGCACCGTATCGCCTGTGGCGCCTCCGCTGATGCCGAATTTCAGTGCGCCGCCCTTGATGCTGCTCGCGGAAAAGATCCCGCTCGCCGCATTGAAGTCGTCAAATATCACCGTATCGATTTCAGTCGGCCCCGCTCCGAGGTTCAGCTTCGGCGGAACCGGCGGCAGTTTGAAGAGATCATTTTTCGCGAAGGTCGCCACCGGTAGCGGCCCGAGCGTATCTTGCACCGGCGACAGCGGGGACTGCTGAATAAAATTGATCGGCAGCAGCAGTTGGCCGCCTTCGAGAGCAGGCATGCCGGACCCTTTCGATGCCGGTCCTTTCTCGAAATAGGCAAGGGTCTCCTGTTGGGCCTCCCGTAATTCCTCCATGTGCGCAGGGGAATTCGTGGCATGGTTCACGCCGACAGAGGAGCCTCTTCTGCTCAGGATGATCGTCTCTTCGGGATCCTCGACGATGATGTGACGGGGGATCGCCTCCTTGGTCACGAGTTCGAACACGCCGTGGTGGAGGTCCTTGTATTTGATGTTGTCGTCGTCCAGGAACGTGACGTTCGGCTCCGCGGCCCGGGCGTCCTCGAGCAGCGAGAAGGTGAGGGCGGCCAACGACAGCATGCCGAGGCCGCTGGCGCGGATGGTGCCAACCGGTGTGTCCGCCGTCAGGACGCCAGACCCTGCGAGCCGGCTGCCGATGAGGCGGAAGAGGCTTCTGGTTTTCGCGAACAGGCCCGGCCGCAAGCCCTCGCCGGGGTCCTGCGCGATGTCGCCCAACTCCAGCACGGTGCCGGCCGGCAAATTGAGCAACCTGCCATCGACCAGGCGGATTTCGATCCGCCCGCCGGCTCCGACCTCGATGACGTCACCCTGGCGAACGGGATCGCCAGTTACGATTTGAATCGGTATGCCGCGGGCACGCGCGATCGTGCCGCAGCCGATCGCCGTCCGAACAGTGCCAACTACGCGGGGCGGCTGGCCCAAAACGGCCATGCACGCGTCCCCGAACTCTACGCCGGACGCAACTGACATTGGCTTTTTGCCTGTTGGGCAGTTCGAGCGGAAAGTGGCGCCGCAGTCTTTTTATTTTGGCTTGGTTCGGCCACGCGGCGAAAAACCCCGCGCCGTCAGCCATAGGCTTGTCCGCTGAAACGTCCTGATTGAAACCAAATTCGGCAGTAAAAATGGAATTCCAATACTGCGGGGGAGCCTTACAAAAAGGACAGAATAGCTGTCCTTTATCGCGCGTGCAGCCCCGCAAAATTAATAGTATGATTACCATGCAAATTGTCCACTTATTAATTTTTAGTCGAACTGCGTCAGGCATTTAGGCTTGTCTGCGACAACTCGTTTGGCACTTAAGGTCCTGCGGTCTCGGCCCGGCGGTCCCGATCACCACCGAGCCACGACACGACAAGATCTTCTCGTGGAGGGGATCGTGCGCATCCATTTGATTGTTCAATTGCTTGCAAGCTTCGTCCTGGCGCTCGCAACGCTCACGCCCGGCCAGGTGCAGGGGCAAACCGAACCGGCCCAGCCCGCGGTTGAGAATATTCAACTGAAATTCATCGGAAGGGTCGTGGCCGCCACTGGTTCGGTCACGATCGAGCATCCGAGTGCAGTGGTCGTTCAGGCAGGGCTGCCCGGCAAATTGCCTCAGGCGCAGGTTGGCGATCCCGTTTATCTGGGCGACGTGGTGCAGACTGGAGCGGACGGACGCGTCGGGATCAATTTCACCGACGGCACTTCGTTCAATCTGTCGAGCAACGCCAAGATGGCGATGACCGAGTTCGTGTACGATCCGAACGGCAAGTCAAACTCGACCTTGCTCAAACTGACCAACGGCACCTTCACCTTCGTTGCCGGCAACATTGCGAAGACCGGTGACATGAAGATCGACACTCCTGTGGCAACGATGGGCATTCGAGGCACCACGCCACGCATCGAGATATCGGACGATGGAACGGTGAGGTTCGCCACGCTCGTTGAAGAGGGCAAGAGCAAGGTCAGGAAGGTCGGGACACGAACGCCGCAGCAACCTGAGCAAAACACCCTCCACAAGTTCAATCCCAACATCTGTCGAGGGTGCTAGGCCAGGCGCAGCCCGTTTCGTGCAAGCAAGGCC
Organism: Bradyrhizobium pachyrhizi; assembly: GCF_001189245.1. Lineage (GTDB taxonomy): Bacteria > Pseudomonadota > Alphaproteobacteria > Rhizobiales > Xanthobacteraceae > Bradyrhizobium > Bradyrhizobium pachyrhizi. The sequence goes on from NZ_LFIQ01000107.1 coordinate 52,901, forward strand.
CGATATGAAACCTCGTGCAAGCGCCGGCGCAATTGTCAGCCTGATATCGCTTCTCGTTGCGATGCTCCCTGTGTTGCCTGCGGTCGCGCAGAACCCGAAGAAGGACAGCTATCTCCGCACTATCGGATCGTGCAGCGGCCTCGATCGCACACCGGCCGACGCGCGCATTGCTGCCTGCACGGCGCTGATCGATGCGGGGCAGGACATGACGGCGGCCGGCCTCGCGATCGCCTATAACAACCGTGGCAACGCCTACGCCGCCAAGGGAGACTACGACGGAGCCATCCGGGATTTCGATCGATCGATCGAGCTCAATCCGACCTACACCAAGCCGCTCAACAACCGCGGCGTGGCCTATCTCAGGAAGCGCGAATATGATCGCGCCACCGACGCCTTCGATCAGGCGATCAGGCTCAACCCGAACTACGGCGAGGCCTTCGCCAACCGCGCCGGCGCCTATTTGAAGAAGAACGATTATGCGCGCGCGGCGCAGGACTACGATGAGGCCATTCGCCTCGAGCCGAAGCTGGACGGGGTGTGGAACGGACGCTGCTGGAGTCGGGCCATCCTCGGCGAATTGCAGGCGGCGCTGGAAGATTGCAACAAGGCCCTTCAATCGGCGTCAGCCAACGCCGCGACGTATGACTCGCGTGGCCTGATCTATCTGAAGACCGGCGAGCTTGGCGCGGCGATCGCCGACTACAGCTCCGCACTTCGCATCGATCCCAAGCTCGCAAGCGCACTTTATGGACGCGGCCTGGCGAAGTTGAAGCAGGGTGACAAGGCCGGCGGCAATATCGACATGGCGGCGGCCAAGGCGATCCAGGGCAGCATCGGCGACGATTTCACACGCTACGGCGTGCGATAGGCGAGCGCGGCCGACGGAGCCGCAGCAAGCGGGCCGGCCCGATGCAGTCGCTGCGGGTGCGGCCAGCCGGCTAAAGCATGATCCGGAAAAGTGCGAAGCGGTTTTCCGAAAAGATCATGCTCAAACAAAAGGCCAAAGCGCGATGACGATTCAACCTAATCTCATCGCGCTTTAGTCCATGATCTCGACCGTCGCCGAACGGCCGGCGACCAGCGCGATGCGATCCGGCAGGTGGTCCAGCGCGATGCGCACGGGGATGCGCTGTGCGAGCCGAACCCAGCTGAATGTCGGATTGACGTTTGCGAGCAGGCTCGCGCCTGCCGCGCGGTCGCGATCCTCGATGCCGGCTGCGATGCTCTCTACATGTCCGGTGAGCCGCACCGGCTCGCCCATCAGCCGGATCTGCGCCTTGTCGCCGACGCGGATGCGCGCGAGCTTGGTCTCCTCGAAATAGCCTTCCACATGCAGCGTGTCGGTGTCGACCAGCGCCATCACGCCCTTGCCAGCGGTGACGTAGGCGCCCGGCCGCAGGTCCATATTGGTGATGGTGCCGTTCACCGAAGCGTGCACCTCGCTGCGATCCAGATTGAGCTGCGCGACGGCGCGGTCGGCGACCGCCTGGTCATAGGCCGCCTTGGCCTGCAGCTGGGTCGCCAGAACCTGCTCCTGCTTCTGCTGCGACACCGCATCGGTGGTCAGCGAGCTGTAGCGTTTGAGGTCGGCGTCGGCCTGATCCATCGTCGCGCGATGGCCGGCGACCGATGCATCCGCCTGCTTCAGCGCCAGGGCAAAGCGTGCGCGATCGATCCGGAACAGGATGTCGCCGCGACGCACCGGTTGATTGTCCTTGACCAGCACGTCGGTGACGAAGCCGGAGACGTCGGGGGCCACCTGGATCACGTCGGTGCGGACCCTGCCGTCGCGGGTCCATGGCGATTCCATATAGTAGACCCAGAGCGCGCGAGCGACAGCGAGCGCGGCGACGACGGCGACCGCGGTCAGCGCAACCCGACCGAGCCAGGCGAAATTCGCTTTCATGGCAGAAGCTCCGAAAGATAAACCACGACGCCGAGCAGGCATACGTACAATGCGAAATTGAACAGCGCGCGATGCCAGACCAGCCGATAGAATCCGAAGCGCTGCATGATCCGGCTCACCACTGCGCTCAGCGCATAGGCAACGATGAGCCACAGCAGCAGCGCCGGAACGAGCACGCCGTAAATGTCGAGCTCATATCTCATGCGGCGAAACTCTCCTCGGACTGCGATCGATACGCGGGTGCATCCGGAAACAGGCCGCGGCGGATGCCGACGAGGCCGAGCAATGCATCGTCCCGCGCGCGTTCATTGGGGTCCTTGACGACCGCGGTCAGCGCCGCATCGATGCATGACAACAGTTCGGCCGGCATTGCCTGGTCCGCACGGGCACGAAACGCCGCCGCGAGGTCGTCCAGCATGTCGTCGATGGCACGCACGGTGAATGCGGCGAGGCCGTAACGCGCCCTCCTCAGGTCGATGATGTTGAGCCCGATGCGTAGCTGGACCAGGCTGTCGGCATCGCGCCGGTCGCTCTCGGAGATGAAGGCGATCCGCTGGACCAACAGGCCGAGCCGATGCAGCATCAGGCCGGCAAACTGCGCGCGATCGCCGTGGCCGCGCCGCTCGGCCGCGATCGCGAGCGTCTGCCAGCTCGACGTCATCAACCGCTTGGCGATCCATTCGGCGCCGACGCCGCGCGCGATCCGCGTCACGATCTCCGCGATGACAACACCGAGGAAGAAGGCGACCGACGTGTTGGCGAAACTGGCGAAATCCGCGCTGTAGGTTGATTGCAGCGCGAGCAGCGTCGCGGTGTTGGCGGCGAGCGCCATGCCGACCGGCGCGGTTTTGGGCCGCGCGATCAAATAGCCGTACAGGAGGAAGGTCGGCGCCAGCGCCGCGATCAGGACCTCGACATGGGAGATGCCCGGCACCAGCGCGAACTGATAGATCGCGACGATGACGATCGCGACCAGTGAAAACAGGCCGAAGGCCCGGATGCTGCGCGCGGGCTCGTCCTGCGCGGCGAAGAAGGAGCAGGCGACCGCCGCCATCATCGGCGCCGAGGCGCCATCGGCCCAGCCGGTCGCAATCCACAGGCCGCAGCAGATTAGGATGGCGACCGCTGCGCCTGCGGCCGACCACAGCGCCATGCCGTGGTCGCGATGACGGACCGGTGCGGCCCCCGACTCCGGGTGGAACGCCAGCGGGACGGTGGAGATATCCCGGCCCGCAGTAATTGCATCGCCCAGCGCGCGGCAGTCGGCCGAGATGTCGACAAGCTCGCGCAGCCGGAGCAGCAGGCTGATCGTGATGATGCGCTCCCGCGGCGCGATGCCGTCGAGCGCAGATTGCCGCTCGGCGATTGCAGCGCGGATCTGCTCGCCGGATTGCCGCTGGCGGTCCTCGTCCACGATCCATGCGGCGAGATCGCCGATCAGGCGCTGCAGCTCCGGTTGCCGTCGCAGCGCCGTCTCACCGAGTGCGGCAAGCCGGTCTTCGATCGACGTGATGATCGGCAACAGCATCAGCATGCGCAGCCGGACCTCGCCGAGGCCACGCACGGTGCCGGCGTCGGCCAGCCGGTCATAGGCGACATGGGTCGCCAGCGTATCGATCTCGACGATGTCGGTTGCAAGACGAAGGCGTTGGGCCCGGCGCGTCTCGCTGGTCCCGCGGTCAAGCAGCGCGTCGCGTGACAGACGGCGCGCATCTGACAACCAGCTCCTGATACGGCCGCCCACCGCCGGCGCGACGCTGCGGGGAAACACCACCGTCGACACCAGGCTCGCACAGATGATGCCGAGCGAGATCTCCTCGACCCGTACCAGCGCGACGTCGAAGATGCTGCCCGGGTCGGCCACCGACGGAAAGCCGATCAGTGCGACGGTATATCCGCCCAGCATGAAGACATAGCTGCGCGGCGTGCCGTCGAGCAGCGACAGATAAAGGCAGAGCCCGACCCAGAGCGCGATCGCAAGGCACAGCAGCTCCGGCGCATTGACCAGGTTCGGCACGAGGGCAACCGTGACGCTCGCGCCGACCAGCGTGCCGATCACGCGGAAGAACGCCTTCGAGCTGGTCGCGCCGGCCAGCGGCTGGGAGGTGATGTAGACCGTCGCCATCGCCCAATAGGGACGCGGCAGATCGATCGCCAAGGCGATGACGAGCGCCAGCATCGACGCCGCGAACGTCTTCAACGCGAAAATGAGATCCGCGTGGCGGACCAGGAACGGCTCTTCCGCGCGCATGATTATTTCGCCTCTACAGCGGTCGCCCGTTGCTCGATGCGCTGGAGCGTCTCGAAGGTTACCGCAAGTTCCTCGCTGCCGATATCCTTCAGCAGGCTGGCCCGCACCCGGCGCAGCACCCGGTTGATCTCCTCGACCTTGGCTTCGCCGGTAGCGGTGAGATGCAGCGTTTTGGCACGCCGGTCGGTCGGGTCCTCGCGACGCTCGACGAGGCGCTCGGACTGCAGCAGATCGATCAGCCGCACCAGTGAAGGCCCCTCGATTCCCAGTTCATCGGCCAGCACGCCTTGCCGGACGTTTTCCCCCTGGCGCGACAACACCAGCAGCGGAATCGCCGTCGCGTAGGACAGGCCGTGGTCGGACAAGGCCTGATCCGACTCGCGACGCCAGATCCGGGCGAGCCTGGTCACAAGGCGGCCGATCTCGGCGTGGATATGGGATTGCGAAGGCATGCAAATTAGATAGGATACGAACTATTAGCATGCAATGATATACTGCGAACATCGCGGACGATCACGCGAATGCGATCCTGCGTGAGGAAGCGTCAGTATTTCTGCACGGTCGATCGGAAGGCGATCCAGAATGCGACCGACAGAAGCCCCAGTCCGCCGAGCGCCAGGAAGGCTGGGCCATAGCCGACCCATTGCGCAATCCAGCCGCCGAGCGCGGGGCTGAGCGAGGCGCCGATTCCCTGAACCGTGATGACGGCACCTTGTCCGAGATTGACGCGGCCGGTTCCGTTCAACGATCGCGCCACCATCCCGGGCACGGCGACGCTTTGCAGGCCTGCGCCGATGCCGTCGAGGATCTGCACGGGCAGCACGCTCCACCAGCCGGAGAGGAAGCAAGTGAGCACGCCGCGCACCGGCAAGGCCAGGAACGACAGCAGCAGGACAGACCAGTAGTTTCGGCGCTCGGCGGCGTGCATGCCGGCGATCGAGGCAACAATCATCACCGCCTGAGCCACCACGATCGTGGTCGCGACGAAGCTCGGGCCGTCGGCGTGACCACCGGCAACTGCAGCAAGGCCGTAGAGCGGCACGATCGCCGCGTTACCGAGGTGGAACGCGGCCAGTGCGACGGCAAGCACCAGTAACGGCTTGTGCTTGACCAGCACGGAGAGGCCGCTGGGCTGGCTGTCCGGATCTTCTTCCTTGCCGCGCGCGGCACCGTGATCGATGCTGCCGGGCGGGACCAAGAGCACGCAGGCGATCGTGATCGCGCCGAACAGGGCGGCGAGCACGAAGACCGCCACATAACCATACTGCCAGCCGAGATAGCCCGATGCTGCGGCACCGACCATGTTGCCGGCATGGTTGAACGCCTGGTTGCGGCCGTTCTGCCGGTTGAACCCACGCTGCTTGACGATGCCGAGCGTGATGCCGGTGACCGCCGGAACGATTGCGGCGCCCGCGATCGAGGTGGCGACCTGGGACAGCGCGACAGCCCAGAAACTTTGCGACATCAGGATGACGGCCGATGCCACCACGACCGCAATGCCGGGAACGATCACCCATGCTCGCTTGTGGTTCGTGGTATCGATGCAGCCGCCGATCGGCGTCGTGATCAGCATGCCCGCGACGTTGCCGAGCGTCAGGGCGGTCCCGATCAGGCCGCTGGTCCAGCCATGCAACTGAAGGAAGACCCCGACGAACGGTCCGATCCCGGACTGCATGTCTGCCATGAAGAAGTTCACGGCCAGCAGCGGCCACAGGCGTGCAGGAGACGTTCTCGCTTTACGGTGGGGCATAATTCACGAACGCGCAGGACCGCGGAAACGAAGCGACGATGGACCGACAGTTCTGCGCAACCGCTCACGCCACACTGTGCATGGCGGCCGGCGGTGCGATTCTCCGTTCTGCGCAAGACGGCCGGGCAACGTCACGGCGCAAGCGTGTGCCGGACCAAATCGCCCAAGTCAGTCTTTTTATCGCATCAGCACGTAGACGACGACGATGACGGCGAGCGCGATGATCGCAGACGTGATCATCATGCCGTAGGGACGTACCTGTCTGCCTTGGGTCGTCTCTGCCGTGCTTGCGGGAGCTGGTTCAGCGGGCCCTTCTCGGACCATGGTTGGCGTCCTGCTTGTCACACCTCTATTCCGACGCGGCTGACGCAGCTTCGTTCCTAAATGGTGTCCGGGCCGGGTGCGCGCTTAGGAACCTCGCTCCGAACGCGCTGTTGAGGCTTCTTTCGGAGGCACGAAAGATGCACCAGGTCGCGACAGTCGCCACGCATTCGGCCAACCCGGCCTCGACGGCGCGGGTCGGTATGCATCCGATCCATCCCATGCTGGTGCCGTTTCCGATCGCGTGCTTCGTCGGGACGCTGGTGACCGATATCGCATACTGGCAGACCGCCGAGATGCAGTGGGCCAACTTCTCGGCCTGGCTGTTGTTCGCGGGGTTGATCATGGGTGGTCTCGCCGCGATCGCCGGCCTGATCGACTTCCTGAGCAATCGCCTGATCCGCCGGCTGGGCTATGCCTGGCTGCACATGATCGGCAATGTGATCGTGATGCTGCTCGCGCTGTTCAACGCCTTCATCCACAGCCGCGATGCCTGGACCTCCGTGGTGCCGACCGGACTGGTGCTGTCGGTGCTGACCGTCCTCGTGATGCTGTGCACGGGCTGGCTCGGCTGGGCCATGGTCTATCGCTACCGGGTCGGAGTGGCGGGCTGATGCGGATCGACCTGACCAATGCCACGCACCTCAAACTCGCGATGACGCTGCTGGCCGGGCTGTGCCTCGCAGGCTGCAGCAAGGAGACGGCACCTGACCCGAAAACACAGGTCGGTGGGCGTCCGGACCTGCCGGCGCTCGAGCAGTATCTGATGCCGCCGATGCACGTCGCCTCCGTGGTCGGATGGAAGCAGGGCGAGAAGCCCAAGGTGCCGGACAGCTTGCAGATCAATGCGCTCGCCACCGGCCTGCAGCATCCGCGGTCGCTCTATGCGCTGCCCAATGGCGACATCCTGGTGGTCGAGTCCAAGGCGCCGGGGACCGAGCCGATCAAGCGGCCAAAGGACTTCATCATGAAATGGGTGGAGTCGTGGGCAACCTCCGGCGGCGACACCGGCGCAAGCAACCGCATCACGCTGCTGCGCGACTCGAATGGCGACGGCAAGCCGGAGATGCAGAGTATGTTCCTCGACCATCTTCATTCGCCGTTCGGGGTGGCGCTGGTCGGCAACGATCTCTACGTCGCGAACACCGATGCGATCGTCCGGTATCCGTATCATGAGGGCGATACCAAGATCACCGAGCCGGGGCAGACCCTGACGGAGCTTCCGGGCGGGCCGATCGACCATCACTGGACCAAGAGCCTGACGGCAAGCCCGGACGGCGCTCTGCTCTATGTCGGCGTCGGCTCCAACAGCAACATCACCGAAAATGGAATCGAGGCCGAGAAGAATCGGGCGGCGATCTTCGAGGTCGAGCGCGCCACCGGCCGTTGGCGGATTTTCGCCAGCGGGCTGCGCAACCCCAACGGCCTGACCTTCGAGCCGCATAGCCACGCGCTGTGGACCGTGGTCAACGAGCGCGACGAGATCGGCCCGAACCTCGTGCCCGACTATCTGACGTCGGTGAAGGACGGCGGCTTCTACGGCTGGCCGTACAGCTATTTCGGCCAGAACGTCGATCCCCGGGTGCAGCCGCCGCGGCCGGATCTGGTCGCGAAGGCAACCGTTCCGGACTATGCGTTGAGCTCGCACGTCGCGCCGCTCGGGCTTGCCTTCTACACCGGCGACAGCCTGCCGTCGTCCTACCGGGGCGGCGCCTTCATCGGCGAGCACGGCAGCTGGAATCGGCCACAGCTCAACGGCTACAAGGTCGTCTACGTGCCGTTCGCCGACGGCCATCCGAACGGGCCGGCGCAGGACGTCGTCACCGGATTCCTCGGCGAGGACGAAAAGTCCCGCGGCCGGCCGGTGGGATTGGCGATCGACAAATCCGGCGCGCTGCTGATCGCGGACGACGTCGGCAACACGGTGTGGCGCGTGACCGCCTCGGGGCGGCTCTGACGGCGCTCCCGCTGTCTCACCCGCACACGCAAGCGATTGGAGAACACCATGAGCGACAGCACGATCAAGAAAGTATCGGTCAGCACGTCCCGGAAGGGCACGATGGGCCAGACCTATCTGGTGTCGGGCAGGCGCGTTGCCATGCGGCTTTGGGACAACGAACAGCCGCGACCGGGCGCTTCCGATCGGCGCGACTACGAGACGGTTGGGTATGTCATCAGCGGTCGCGCCGAATTGACCCTGGAGGGGCAGACCATCCGCCTGCAGCCGGGCGATTCCTGGCTCGTGCCCGCCGGGTCCGAGCACCGTTATCGCATTCTCGAGCCGTTCACGGCCGTCGAAGCCACCGCGCCACCGGCGCAAGTGCACGGTCGCGACGAGTCCAAGTCATAGAGGCGCACGGTGTCGAACATGCTCGAAGAAAAGCTCAGGGATGCGATCATCGGCGAATTGAAGCGCCAGGCCGCCAATCGGCCGGATCTGCTCCGCGTGCTGGATGCCGGGGAACTGTCGGTCAGCGGCACGATCGACCTCGATGCACTGGTCATGGTGATCGCAGGCTCGGTTGCGGGCGGACCTTGAGCGCGGCCGGTTAGGAACACATCGGGATACAGATGCTTCTGTTCTTGAGGAGATTGTCATGAGCAGAAAGCCTGTAACGCAGGATTCTGGACGCTCGAGCGACTGGGGTTCCCACGTGCAAACCGACAAGCCGTGGAAGGGAAACCCGGAGAAGGAGCAGCGCTCTGGGGATGCGAAGCGCTCCGGAGACGAGGAGCCGGACCTGGAAAAGTGGCATGAATCGAACACGCATTGATGCGCGGAGCGAGCGAATGTCCGCCTTTCACTTTGCGATCGTGAATGATGAGCGTGTGATCGATGCAACCGGTCAACCGGTTGCCGACCGCGATGAAGCCATCGCCGTCGCCAAGCGGCTCGCCATCGACCTTGCCGAGACCCGACAGGAATATCTGGGACGCGGCTACTACATCTCGGTGATCGGCGGCGACGCCCGCGAAATTCACCGCGAAAGCATCGATAGCGCCGCGAAGAGCGGATGAACGATGCCGCCCCGGCGGGCGGCAAGAGAGCAAGGCTTCGAGAACAAGGCTTCGAGAACAAGGCTTGGAGAGACCGAATGGATATGGGCCTTGAGATCATCTACGGCATCGGAGCGCTCGTGCTGCTGACCGCTTTGATCTTCGGCGTGCTTCAACACCATTTTCGCAGCAGGCGCGCGGTGCAGGTCGGCGAGGAGGTTGTCCGCAAGCGATACAAGCGGAATGAGACCTGACGCAGCGCCGCTGGCGCAAGGAGGAGACGATGGGATTGGCTCAATATGCGGTGATTGCGGCCGGCGAGGAATGGGGCGTCCTGCACGACGGCAACCTCAACGGCGGATACGCCACCAAGGAAGCTGCATTCGAATCGGCGGCGGCCGCCGCGGCACTGGCGATCAGGATGGGGCACGAGGTCCACGTCAGCGTTCCCGGACGCGAGGAGGGGGAAGCGGCCCTCACCAAGCGACCCGCCTGATCCGAATCACAGCAGTACGGCTTGCATTCGGTGATGGCGCGCGCCAGCGCGCTCTACGGATCGAGCTCAGTATCCCAGTAGAGATAATCTAGCCAGCTCTCGTGCAGATAGTTCGGCGGAAACAGCCGGCCGTTGCGATGCAGCTGATGCACGGTCGGGGCGTAGGGCGTCTGCTTCGGAAACATCTTGGCCTGCTGCGGCGTCAGATTGCCTTTGCGCAAATTGCAGGGCGAGCAGGCGGCGACGACGTTCTCCCAGGTGGTCTGGCCACCCTTGCTGCGCGGAATGATGTGATCGAAGGTGAGATCGTCGCCCGACAGGCAATACTGACAGCTGAATCGGTCGCGCAGGAAAACGTTGAACCGGGTGAAGGCGGGGTGGGTGGTCGGCTTGACGAAGGACTTGAGGGATACGACGCTTGGCAGCTGGATTTCGAAGGAAGGACTTCGTACCGCCCGGTCGTAATATTCGACGATGTTGACACGATCGAGGAACACCGCCTTGATCGCGTCCTGCCAGGACCAGAGCGACAGCGGGTAATAACTCAGCGGCCGGAAGTCCGCATTCAAGACCAGCACCGGCCAACCGCCTTGCGAGACATGTGCGTTCAAATAACGCTCCTGACTCCCATTAGCTGCGAAGCAGCATGCACTCACATACTACAGGCAGCGTGACGGGATTGTGAAGAGCAATGAGCGGCTTATCCGCCGCGCCCTGCCATGTTCCTGCCCCGATTGCCTCCCGCCCGCGAGGCCCGTAAAGGGAGCCGCAAGGCCCTGTCGGCCAGTGACGGACCCTGCCGATGACCACGACCTCAAGCTATCTCGAGGCGCCGCGCCGGTTGCGCGCGTTCGTGCGCGCGCACGAGACGAGCCTTGTGGTGCTAGCGGTGCTGATCGGCGCCATTGGCGGCCTCGTGGTGGCGGTCATGAGCGGCCTCGTCACGGTGCTGCATTCGGTGCTGTTCAATCTGCCGCTCGGCGACCGCTTGTCGAGCCAGCCCGGCATCGATCCCGTGCGCGCGCTCGTGGTTCCCACGATCGGCGGCCTGCTGCTTGGATTTGCGTTCCTTCTGTTGCTCCGGGTCCGGCCGGCCCGCGAAATCGACCCGATCGAGGCCAACGCGCTTTATGGCGGGCGGATGTCGTTCCGCGGCAGCGTGATCGTGGCGCTGCAGACGATCTGGTCGAGCGGCGTCGGCGGCTCGGTCGGGCTCGAGGCCGGCTACACCCAGCTCTCCAGCGGCCTCGCCGCCTCGCTTGGACGCGGCTTTCACCTCCGCCGCAACGACCAGCGAATCATGGTCGGCTGCGGCGCGGCGGCGGCGATCGCCGGTGCCTTCAGCGCGCCGCTTGCGGGCGCGTTCTACGCTTTTGAACTTGTGATCGGCGGCTATACGCCGGCCAGCCTGACCCCGGTCGGCGTGGCGGCGGTGACCGGCTACTTCGTCGCCCATGCCTTCGAGCCGTTGCCGCTCGGCGTCGGCGTCGGAACCGTCGGCGATGTGCTCGGGCGGGATCTTGCGATCGCCGCGCTGCTCGGCATGGTCGCGGCGCTGACCGGCATCGCGATCATGCGCGGGGTCACGCTGTGCGAGGCGCTACTGACCAAGAGCCGGCTCTGGCCGCCGTTGCGGCCGGCGCTCGGCGGGCTTGCGGTCGGCGCGATGGCGCTGCTGACGCCGCAGGTGATGTCGTCGGGCCATGGCGCGCTGCGCTTCGCGGGCATCGTGGCGATGCCGCTTGCCTTCATCGCCGGCGTGTTCGCGCTGAAGGCGGTTGCCTCGATCGTTTCGCTCGGCTCCGGCTTCCGCGGCGGATTGTTCTTCGCCACGCTGTTCATGGGCGCGCTCGGCGGCCGGCTGTTCGCCGCCGGCGTCGACATCGTGTGGCCGGGGCTGAACCTCGACCCCAACGCCTATGCGGTGATCGGCATGAGTGCGTTGTCGGCCTCGGTGATCGGCGGCCCGCTCACGATGTCGTTCATCGCGCTGGAATCCACCGGCAACCTCTGGCTCACGACCGCGGTGCTGGTCGCGGTCATCATCTCGACCACGATCACGCGCGAGCTGTTCGGCTATTCGTTCGCGACCTGGCGTTTGCATCTGCGCGGCGAGACCATCCGCAGCGCCGCCGATATCGGCTGGATCCGCGATCTCACGGTCGGCAAGATGATGCGGCAGGACATGACGACGGTGAACGCCGCGATGCCGATCGAGGCGTTCCGCGAGGAATTCCCGCCGGGCTCGAAGACCCAGGTCGTCGCGGTCGACGGCGAGGGGCATTACGCGGGGCTTGCGCTGGTCGCCGAAGCGCATGCGCCCGATCTCGAGGCCGACAAGGGACTTGCCGCCATTCTGCGCTACGCCGACGTGGTGCTGCATCCCGGCATGAACGTGCAGGAGGCGATCGCGGTGTTCGACGCGGCCGAAGCGGAATCGCTCGCCGTGGTCGAAGGCGACGGCGACCGGCGGCCGATCGGCCTGCTCACCGAAGCGCACGCGATGCGGCGCTACGCGGAAGAATCCGAGCAGCGCCGCCGCGAGGTGATCGGCGAGATTTGAGGGCCGTGTGGCAGGTACAGGTCGATATAATCTGCCCAACCCGTCATCCCCGCGCAAAGGCTTCGCCTTTGTCGCTGGAGGTGCGAGCGCTTGCGAGCCTCGAAGGTTGAACGGCCACTAGCCGGGCCGTCGACCCTTCGAGACGCGCGTAAGAGCGCGCTTCTCAGGGGGCGCGGTGATGCGGTGGAGCTCAGGTCGGAATTTTTTCCAGCTTCTGCAGGCAGCGTGTCACGCGCACCGCGGCCGGCATCTCGGTGTCCGGAAAGCTGGTCTTCCAGTCGGTGACGCCGACTTCGCCGACATAGATGTCGCCGCGGGAATCCAGCGCGATGCCGTGCGGCGCCAGAAATTTTCCGGTCTCGACGCCGGGGCCTTGCTCGCCGCCGAGGCGCGCGATGCGCTTTCCGGTGTGATCCACGATCGACAGCCGCGGGCCGAGATTGGGCACCTTGCGATTCACCGCCATGCCGGGGCCGAGCTCGCCGATCACGAAGTTCGGCTGCTTGCCGCCGCCGCAGCAGCACAGCGCGCAGGGCCGGTGCAGGTTGTTCCACTGCGTTTCGTATTTGCCGTTGCCGTCGAACACCTGGACGCGGTGGTTCTCGCGGTCGGCGACATAGACCCAGCCATCGGCGTCGGTCGCGATGTTGTGCACGATGTTGAACTGGCCGGGGTCGGTGCCGGGCTCGCCCCAGGTTTTGATCAGCTTGCCATCCTGCGTGTATTTGTGGACGCAGGCATTGCCGTAGCCATCGGAGACATAGATCTCGCCCTTCGGCGACAGCGCGGTATGGGTGCAGCGATGGAACGGCTCACCGCTCATGAACGGGGCCGGCTTCTTCGGGATGCCGATCGTCAGCAGCACCTTGCCGTCGGTCGAGCATTTGCGCACGGTGTGGTCGCCGTCATCGGTGCAATAGAGATTGTCGTCGGCGTCGATATGCAGGCCGTGGGCGCGCGAGAACACGCCTTCGCCCCAGCTCTTGATGAAATTCCCCTCGCGGTCGAGCACCACCATCGGATGGTCGCCGCGGTTGAAAACGTAGACGCGGTTCTTGCTGTCGACCGCGACGGAGGCGACATCGGTCAGGCTCCAGCCGTCGGGGAGTTTTGCGAAGTTCTCCACCACGCGATAGCGGTGTTCGCCGGTGCCGAGGGTGGTTGGCATAAGATGTCTCCTCTCGGGTGTCGTTCCGGGGCGCGGAACCTCGAGATTCCGGGTTCGATGCTGCGCAGCGCCCCGGAATGGCGGTGGTGGGAGTTATGAAAGATCCGCCCGTGGCCCGACGTCGCGCGGCAACAGGCCTTCCTCGATCGCCTTGATCTGCAATGCGAGATAGCGCGAGTTGATGCGGCATTGCGCGAGGCTGCCGGCGATGAACCAGAGGCCGGGCTGCGGCGTGCGGGTGTACATGTTGCGTAGCTCCTGGCCGTCGCCAAAGCCCCAGATCGGGCCGACGCGCGCGGCCACCGCCTCGCCGAACAGTTTCTTCACCAGCTCTTCCTGCGGCCGGTAGCCGGTCGCGAGCACGATCAGGTCGGCCTCAACCGTCTCGCCGTTCTTCAGCCGCGCACCCTCGCCCATGAAGGTGTCGATGTCGGCGAATTGCTGCAGGGCGACCGCGCCGCTCGCGACGAGATCGGAGCAACCGACGTTGAAGTAATAGCCGCCGCCGCGGGTCAGGTATTTGAACTGCCAGCCGGTGCCGCCATCGCCGAAATCGAGCTTGAAGCCCTTGCGCGCAAGGCCGTCGAGCAGCGGCTTGTCGAGTTGCTTCGACTGCTCGGTCATCAGCACATGGCTGCGTTTGGCGAGCGCGAGCGGCATCGAGGTCGCGATCAAATCGTTGTCCTCGAGCGTACCTTCATTGTAGGCGGCATAGGCCAGCTGCGCCGACGGCTCGATATTGGTGATCAGCGTCGAGGAGCGCTGTACCAGTGTGACCTCGGCGCCCGAGGAATGCAGGTCCTGCGCGATGTCGTGGCCGCTGTTGCCGGTGCCGATCACCAGCGCGCGCTTGCCGGTCCAGTTCTCGCCGTCCTCGTAGCGGCTGGAATGCATCACTGTGCCGGAAAAATTCTCCAAACCAGGGATGTCGGGCAGATTGGGAATGCCGCTGACGCCGGTCGCCATCACCACATGGCGCGGCTTCATCTTGCGTGTCGTGCCGTCGGCGCGGCGCAACTCGACGCTCCAGCGTCGGCTCGCATCGTCATAACTGCCGCCGACAAATTCCGTGCCGGTCCAGAAGTTCAGCTCCATGGCGTCGACATAGGCTTCGAACCAGTTGGCGAGCTTGTCCTTCGGGATGTAGGTCGGCCAGTTCGGCGGGAACGGCATGTAGGGCAAATGATTGACCTGCACCTGGTTGTGCAGGGTCAGCGCGTGATAGCGCTTGCGCCAATTGTCGCCGACGCGTGCTTCGCGATCGACGATCAGGGCGTCGATCTTGAGCTGTTGCAGCCGCGCGGCGATCGCAAGTCCCGCCTGTCCGCCGCCGACCACCAGCACATCAGGGTCGCGGTCGGCATATTCAGCGGATGCCTTGCGCAGGTCGAGCCAGTTGGGGCCGCGGAAGTCGCGCGAATAGGCCTGTCCGCGCGGCCTGGTGTGGCCCTGCTGCTCCTCAAAACCCTTTAGCTCCTCGAGCGCCGTCAGCAAGGTCCAGGCCTTCAGGCGATCGTCGTCGGCGGCATCGGGGATCAGCCGCACGATGCCGTGGCCGCGGCCGACCGCCGTCTCGAATTTGAAAATCGCCTCGATCGCATGGGTGCCGGCGCGCGTCACCCGGCGCGGCGCCGCGCGCTCGGCATCGATGCGGAAGTCATGCGGCGCGCTGTGACGCGCATGCGCCGGCAGCTCCTCGATGATCGCGAAGGCCCGATTGACGGTCTGGATGTTCCAGCTCAACGCCAGCACGTCGCGCCAGTAGCTGTCGGGATGGAACAGCGGCTTCAGCAGCACATCGTCCGGGCTGGCCAGCGCATCCTCGAACTGTACAAGCCAATTGTCGGCGGCGACCGAAATATCGTCCGTCTTGTCGAGCATCGAGCGTTTCTCGCCATCGGCCGCCTTGCTGAAATTTCTTGGCGGCGTTCCCTTTCCGCAAAGCCTATACCCATTCGAAGGCATGCAGAAAGGGCGCGACGGGATATCGCCTATTCGGCCAGCGACAGGATCAGGCCTTGATCCGGCGGAACGCGGCCTTGCAGGGTATCGAGATAGGCCTCGCGCACCGCGGCCGGGCCGCGCCGCTCGACCACGTCAAGCCAATTCGGCAGATGCGGCACGAGCTCGGCCCAGGCGGCGCCAAAACGCTGGTCGATGCCGCCCGGTCCCCATTCCTTGGCGCGCTTGCGGATCTGGTCCGGGGCGAAGAACCAGACCGGCTTGCCGCCGGGCAGCGTCGGCTCCTGCGGCTCGCTCGCACGGTGCGTCAGCCCAACCCGGCCGGAATAGACCATCTGCGCCCCGAAGTGCCGGTGCAGGCTTTCGCGCAGCGCGCTGTTGCCGGCCATGTCGACATAGGCGACAGGCTCGGCCGGCGGCATCGCGGTGACCTGGTCATAGGTGACGACCTCGTCGTAGCAGCCGAGCGAGCTGACGAAATCGACATTGCCTCTGGAGGTCAGCCCAATCACCGGGATACCCCGCTTGTGCACGAGATGGGCGAGCCCGAACGCGGTCTTGCTCGAGGCCGACGACAGGATGACGCGGCGTGCGCCGTAGAACGCATTTTCGGCCAGGAAGTCGTCGACCAGGAACGACAGCATGAACAGCGGCAGCATCAGCGCGCGGAAGTCGCCCTGCTGGCCCGCATAGGTCGGATCGCCTGAGACGCGGGCGTAGGCATTGTAGACCGGCGAGACCTCCTGCCGGTGCGCGGCGCCGTCGCGCAGGCCGCGCTTGCTGACGTCGGCCGCCTCGATCACGAGATGGGTCGCCATCGGGAAATAGCCGAACAGCGTTTCGCCGACTGCGATCATGGGATGTTTCGATACCAGCACCTCGCCGAAGCCCCACACCGGGATGATGCCGCAGCCTTCGGGCGCCGGGAACAGATGCCAATATTTCAGCTGCTCGCCGATCACGGCGTAGGTGATGTTGTTGGCGGTGAAGGCGAAGCGGGTCACCTTCACCAGCAGCGCATCGGCGGGCAGCGCCGCGGCATCGGGCAATTGCGTCTCGATCACCTTGCACTGCTGCAGATCGTTGCGGATGACGATGAAGTCGGTCGAGTTCATGGCGATGATCCGGGCTCAGGATGCAGGCGCATCGTTGCGTCCATTGCCGGCCGTTTGCAACAGCAACTAAGTTTCAAACGCCGTTTGCTTCGCCGTCACATCGCTCAGCCGAGCTGTCCTTCGCTGTAGAGGTCGCGCAGCTTGCGCTTGAAGATCTTGCCGGTGGCTTCCCGCGGCAGTGCGTCCATGAAACGGATATCCTTCGGCACCTTGAAATTGGCCAGCTTGCCGCGGAGGAAATCCTGGATCGCGCTGATCGACAGCGTGCTGCCTGCTTCCGGCTCGACGCAGGCGAACAACCGCTCGCCATACTCGTCATCGGGAACGCCGAACACCGCGCAGTCGCGGACGCCTGCCATGCCGATCAGGGCATTCTCAATCTCGGCGGGGTAGATGTTGACGCCGCCCGAGATCACCATGTCGCGCTTGCGGTCGCACAGGAACAGATAGCCGTCCACGTCGAGATAGCCGACATCGCCGACGCTGATCAGGTCGTCGCGGTCAGCCTCGGCGCGCGCCTTGGCGTTGCCGTGGTAATCGAAATCCGAGATCGCCGTCTGGCGCATGAAGATCTCGCCGGGTTCGCCGACGTCGCATGGCGTTCCGTCGGGGCGGAAGATCCTGACGATGCCGCCCTCGATCGCGCGGCCGACGGTGCCGGGCTTGGCCAGCGCTTCGGCTGACGAATGCCAGACCGGGATGCCGGTCTCGGTCGAGCCGAGATATTCGTTGATGACCGGTCCCCACCACTCGATCATCGCGCGCTTGACGTCGACGGGGCAGGGCGCCGCGCCGTGCACGATGAAGCGCAGCGACGACAGGTCGTAGCGGCGCCGCGCCTCCTCGGGCAGGCGCAGCAGCCGCACGAACATCGTCGGCACCATATGCATGTGCGTGACATGGTGGCGCTCGATCAGTTGTAGCAGATCCTCCGGATCGAAGCGCGGCTCGAGCACGATCACGCAGCCGTTGCGGAACGCGAGCATTCCATAGGAGTGCGGCGCAGAATGATACATCGGGCCGTTCATCAGGATCACCTGATCCTCGTTCGGCTTGACGCCATAGGTGATGGCGCCGACGCGCGCCGCCGCCGCCTGCTGCTCGGGCCGCATCGGCTTGCGCTTGACGCCCTTCGGCAGTCCTGTTGTGCCCGAGGTGTAGAACATCGGCGCCGCGCCGATCGGCGCCTCGGTCAGCGGTTGGTGCGTCTCCCGCCAGACGTCCCAGTCGGTCATGCCGTCGGGCACGCGGGTGAGCGCCGGCGCCACGCCGTAGGCCGCGGCGATCTCCGGCGGCGTCGTCACCACCAGCAGCTTGATTGCCGGCGGCAGGCCGTCGCGGATCTGCGGCAGCAGATCGGCGTGGCAGACCAGCGTGTCGGCGCCGCTGTCGGACAGGATGTAGCCGACCTCGTCGGCCTTCAGGTGCCAGTTGATCGGCACGACCGGGCTGCCGAGCGCGGCCGAGGCCGCGACCACCTCGAACAGCGCGAAATCGTTGCGCAGCATCATGCCGACCGGCTTGCCGCCCTGCACGCCAAGCGCCCGGAAGCCGCTGGCCGCCCGCGCGATGCGGGCGTGAATGTCCCCGTAGCTGATCTGTCTGTCGCCGCTGATGATCATGTCGCGCCTCGTCTGCTAGCGATCGTCCAGGATCTCGCCGAAGCTGATCCAGCTCTTGCCGTTGAACCGGCGCAGCCGCAACTGCTGGAACGGCAGATAGTCGTCCGGCCCGGTCGATACCGTCATGCCTGGCAACAATAGCGGCAGCGGAACGTCGCGCAATGACGCCGCCTGGCGCATGATGTTCTCGCGGCTGAAATCGCTCTTGCACGCTTTCAGCACGGCCATCAGCAGCGTCGCATAATGATAGCCCGCCGAGTAGTTCGAGTTGCTGAGATCCGCATTGGGCAGGTACTGCTTCATGAAGGCAAGATAGTCCTTCACGGCGGGATCGTCGGCCCATTGCGCGTCCATCGTGTCCTTCTGGTTGCTGGACGAGATCAGGCCGACTGCGTTCTCGAGCCCGGCGGGCTCCAGGAACGAGATCGACGACGCGGAGGTCGGTACGAAGAACAGATCCGGCTTCCAGCCGATCTCGGCGACGCCCTTGATCATCTGCGGCGTGAACTTGCCGAGCACGACACCGAATAGCACATCGGCACCGGACGCCTTCAGTGTCGCAAGCTGCGAGCTGATGGTGGGCGCCGAGGTCTCGTAGCTCGCTTCCGCGACGATCATGCTCGCGGCCCTGCTGCCGAGCGCGCGCTTGAAGCCGGCGACATAATCGCGGCCGAAATCGTCGTTCTGCGCAAGGATCGCGATCTTCGCGTCAGGCTTGGCCTGCAGCACATATTTGGCATAGACCACGCCCTCGGATTCGTAGGATGCCATGCCTGGCATGGTCCACGGATAGGTCTTCGGGTCGGCCCATTTGGTCGCGCCGCTCAACACGAACAATTGCGGGATCTTCTTGCTGTTGAGATAGCGATGCACGGCGTTGTTGGTGGCGGTGCCGAGCGAGCCGAACATCATCAGCACATCCTCCTGCTCGACCAGCTTGCGGGTCTGCTCGACGGTCTTCGGCGGCGAATAGGCGTCGTCCAGCGTGATGAATTTCACCTGCCGACCGTTGATGCCGCCCTCCGCGTTGACCTTCGCGAAAAACGCTTCCTGGGCGCGGCCGATGGTGCCGAAGCCGGAGACCGGTCCGCTATAGGGCAGCGTCTGGCCGATCCGGATCGCTTCGTTGACGTTGCCGTTGTCGGCGGCGGCTGTGCTGGCGATCGCGCAGACCGTAAGCACGGCTGCCAGCGCGTGTTGCGCTCGTTTCATGGTTCACTCCCGGACTTTGTGAAACAGCGTCAAGCGCTGGCGCGCAGGAAGTCGCTGCGCGCCGCGGCGAACTCGGACTTGAGCCGCGCCACCAGTTCGGCGACCGGCGGGGCATCGGAGATCTGGCCGATGCCCTGGCCCGAACCCCAGATGTCGCGCCAGGCCTTGGCCTTCATGTTGCCGCCGGAACCAAAATTCATCTTGGTCTTGTCAGCGACCGGCAGATCGCCCGGATCGAGGCCTGCCGCCGCGATCGACGGTCCGAGATAGTTGCCGTGCACGCCGGTGAACAGGTTCGAATAGACGATGTCGTGCGCGGCGTATTCGGTCAGCGCCTGCTTGTACCTGACATTGGCGTTGGCTTCCTCGGTCGCGATGAAGCGGGTGCCGATATAGGCGAGGTCGGCGCCGAGCGCGAGCGCGGATGCGATGCTCCAGCCGTCGGAGATTGCGCCCGACAGCAGGATCGTGCCCTTGAACCATTGCTTGACCTCGCGCACCAGCGCGAAGGGCGACAGCGTGCCGGCATGACCGCCGGCGCCGGCGCAGACCAGGATCAGGCCGTCGACGCCCTGCTCGGCGGCCTTGCGCGCGTGCTTCACGTTGATGACGTCGTGGAACACCACACCGCCATAGGAGTGCGCGGCCTCGACGATCTCGGACGGCGGGCGCAGCGAGGTGATGATCACGGGCACCTTGTGCTTCACGCAAGTTTCCATGTCGCGCATCAGCCGGTCGTTGGACGCGTGGCAGATCTGGTTGACGGCGTAGGGCGCGACCTTCTTCTCCGGATGCAGCGCCTGGTACTCGCCGAGTTCGTTCTCGATCTGGGTCAGCCATTCGTCGAGCTTCTCGACCGGGCGGGCGTTCAGCGCCGGGAACGAGCCGACGATGCCGGCCTTGCACTGTGCGATCACGAGCTCCGGCCCCGAGACGATGAACAGCGGGGAGCCGACGACCGGCAGTTCAAGCTTGTTGGCGAGCGAAGCGGGCAGCGACATTTTCGGATCCTCCATGCGCGTCGCCCGGCCGGCAGCCGGGGCGGATCGCGATTTATTGTGATGGTTGGAGCGGTGGCGCTCTTGGCGCGGCAATATAAGGCTGGACGGCTCGGTCATGACGTTCAATATTGAACACCCGATCAACCAGAAATGAACAGTGTCGCAGCAAGGGGAGCGGCATGGACTGGGAGCTTTGCAAGACATTTGTTGCGGTGGCGGAGACACGCAGCCTTGCCGGGGCGGCGCGGCGGCTGCGCATCAGTCACCCCACTGTCGGTCGCAACGTCGCGGCGCTCGAGCAGCAACTCGGGACCCGCCTGTTCGCGCGTTCCAATGACGGCCTGTCGCTGACGTCGCATGGCCGCAAATTCCGCGAGCACGCCGAAGCGATGGCCGCGGCGGCCCTCCGCGCGGAGG
>NZ_LFIQ01000107.1:73691-81028 GCF_001189245.1 Bradyrhizobium pachyrhizi
GACGCTCGCCGCGCATTGGCTGATGCCGCGCCTTGGCCCGTTCCTGCGTGATCACGCCAACATCCAGCTCGAGATCATCACCCATCCGTTCCCGGCCAGCGTGCGCCGCCGCGAGGCCGACGTGGTGCTACGGCCGGTCGATCCGGGCGAGGAGAACCTGATCGGGCGCAAGATCGGGCGGCTCGGCACCGGCTTCTACGCTTCCCGCGACTATGCGGCCGGCCGCAAGCTGCCGGAGCGGCGGGACGAGTGGCGGGGCCACCATGTGATCGGCTTTGCCGACCAGGCCTCCAACGCGCATCTGGCGCGCTGGAGCGATGTCATCACCCGGCAGGGCACGCTGGTGATGCGCTGTTCATCGCAGGGCGACATGCTCGCGGCGGCGCGGGCCGGGCTCGGGATTTGCGCGCTGTCCTGCCTGGTCGGGGCCGACTACCCCGATCTGGTGCGGGTCGCGCCGCAAAAGCTCTCGAGCCTTTCCGATCTCTGGCTGCTCGCCCATCCCGATCTGGTCGAGCTTCCCGCAGTGCGCGCCGTCATCGGCTTCGTCACCGACTGCGCGCGCCAGGACCGCGTCAGGCTGCGCGGCTAGAGCGCGTCGTCAGGCGCGCGCCCGCAACAGCGTCACCGCGAGTAGAAGGAAGGCCGCGCAGGTCCACAGCGACTGCCAGTTCTCCGCCCCTTCGTTGAATCCTGTGTAGATCGCCGTTGCAACGAAAATGCCGGAAAAGATCGACTCCGCCAGTGGGCGGATTCCCTTCGTGGGAGGATTGAGCAGCGTCACGGCCGCAAAGGGCACCGCCGCCATGGTGAGAGGCGCAAAGGGGAAGTCAATGAAGCGCGGGTCGAACACGAGACCGATTGCGGTCGCCGTGCCGATCACGACGGTGATCATCAAGGCCAGTCCGTGCAGGGTCACCAGCACCGATTCAGTGTGGTGGCCCTTCGGACCCAACACTTCGAAAAAGCTGGGCGGTGCGCGGCCCGACATCAGGGCGTTGGCGCCCAACACCGGCGAAGCCGTGGCCGCCACCAGAAGCGAGCCCCAGACAAGCCAGCCTCCCGTTCCGTAGCTTTCATAGACCAATCTTTGCTCGGCGACGCCAAACAGGATTCCCGCCGTGGTCGCCGATAGCGCGACCGCAAGCCATGGAGCGAATGCGGGCTTTCTCGGCTTGCGGCGCAAGGTCAGCCATGCCGCGCCGAATACCAGGATCGCCAGCGCCATTCCGCTGCACATTTGCAGCTTCCAGAGCGGAAAATTGCTGACCGGCTGGCCCGGCGGATATTTCGGCATGCGCTGCTCGGAATCGAACAGGCCCCAGGAGCCGCCGACCGTGCCCTCGATCTCCCGCTTCCATCCTTCATCATAGGCCTCGAACAGGTTGACGCGGAAATGCTCGCGCCGGGCAAGATCGAGGACCTCCGAAACCACTCGCGCCTGATTGATGCGGGACGGCAGCGCGGACTCGCGCATGCGCCCCTCGCTGGGCCAACCGATTTCTCCGATAAAGATTTCCTTGCCCGGAAAAGCCGCGGCGATCTGCCGGCGCATCTCGTCGGCATGAGCGGCGGCATCTTCCGCCCGGATCGGAACATTTTCCCAATAGGGCAGGATGTGAACCGTGACGAAGTCGACCGCGTCGGAAAGCTCGCGATTGCTCAGCCAGAATTCCCAGACGTCGGCATAGGTGACGGGTACGGAGACCTGCGCCTTGATCGAGCGGATGGTGGCGGCAAGGTCGGAAGCCGCCATCTCCTTGCGCAGCAGAACCTCGTTGCCGACCACGAGCGCAATGATCGTGTCCGGATAGTCTTTGGCGAGGCGGATCGCGGTTTCCACCTGCGTTGCATTCTTCTTTCGGTCCCTGTCGAGGAAAATCCCCTGAATGACCTTCAGCCCCGCCTTGGCCGCGAGTGCCGGAATCTGATCGAGACCAAGATCGGTCGCATAGGTGCGGATGCAGTGGGATATCTTGGCGAGTTGCGCGAGATCTTCCGCGATCTGTTCCGGCGAAACCTGCGTCGCCGGCGACAGCGATGTCTGATTGTTGCGGAACGGCGCGTACGAGATGCACTGCACCTTGTCGTTCGGATCGATCGGTGCGCGCGGCAGGCTGACCGGGATGCCGAGCCACCACCACACCGCGGCGATCGCGCCCAGGGATAACGAGAGAAGCGTCAGCGGGATACGGAGAGAAATCAGGTCCGTCTCCTTGCAATAAGGACGTGCTGCGCGTGCAAAATGGGCGAGGCCGGCAAATTGAAAAACTATAAGTCTGCTGATTCTATATCACGCGATCACGCAGTTGGCGTGTTTTTCTCGACGACTACTTTGCACCGGCGATCACGCCCTCGCGATTTCTGAGCACGCGATAATACGCCCACCACAGATGCGCCGCGGCGCCGCGCAGCGGACGCCACGGCTCCGCAAGCGGCGCCATCTGCTTCGGCGTCGGCCGCTCCTTCAAGCCGAGCCCGACCTTGACCGCTTCCTGCACGGCGAGGTCGCCCGCGGGCCAGGCATCGCCATGGCCGAGGCAGAACAGCAGATAGACATCGGCGGTCCACGGGCCGATCCCGGGCAGCGCGGTCAGCGTGTTGTGCGCCGCATCGGCCTCCTCATTGGCAAGGACGTCGAGGTTCAGCCGCTCCTCGGCGAGTTCGCGCGCGATGTGCTTCAGCGTCTTGATCTTGGCCGCCGACAGCCCGAGCCGGCCGAGCCGGTCGGCCCGGGCCTTGCGGATCGCGTCATGGTGGAACGGATCGAACGCCGTGCTGACGCGCCCCCAGATCGCCGCCGCACTCGCGGTCGAGAGCTGCTGGCCGCAGATGATCGCGGCAAGCCCGGCAAATCCGGGCTCGCGCTGCCGGATCGCCGGCATGCCGGTCAGCTCCAGGATCGGGCGCAGGCGGCGGTCCTGGTCGACCAGTTTGTGGATCGCGTCGTCGAGGTCGGCCTGGGTTTCGAGATGAATCAGCATTTGCGGGGTCTGCATGGGCTTGTCAGGCGCGGGCTTGACCCGCGCATCGATCTCCTATCGTAACAGAGTCTTGTCCGGGCGCATGAACCAGAGTCGCCGCGGCAAGCCCGGCAATGACGCGTGACCGATCACCATGCCACCCGTTTTCCGCTTCGCGCCGAGTCCGAACGGCTACCTGCATCTCGGCCACGCCTATTCGGCGCTGCTCAACCACGACCTCGCGCGGCAGTCGGGTGGACGCTTGCTGCTGCGGATCGAGGACATCGACGCGACGCGCTGCAGGCCGGAATTCGAGCAGGCGATTTACGAGGATCTGGCTTGGCTCGGCATCGCCTGGGAGACCCCGGTGCGGCGGCAGTCCGAGCATTTTGCCGCCTATGGCGCGGCGATCGACCGCCTGTCGGTCCAGCGGCTGGTCTACCCGAGCTTCGAAAGCCGGGCCGAGGTCGCGCGCCTGGTCGCGGAGCGCGAGGCCGGCGGGGCGTGGCCGCGCGATCCGGACGGCGCGCCGCTTTATCCGGGGCCGGCCAAATCGCTGTCGGCTGCGGCGCGCGACCGGCTGATCGGGCAGGGCGTGCCGTTCGCGTTGCGGCTCGACATGGCGTCAGCCCGCGCGCATGCCGGCGAGCTGCGCTGGCAGGAAGCGGGCGAGGGGCCGGCTGGCGAGAGCGGAGACGTCGTGGCCCGGCCAGAGGCCTGGGGCGACGTGATCCTGGCGCGCAAGGAGACCCCAACCAGCTACCATCTCTCGGTCGTGATCGATGACGCGCTGCAGGGCGTTACCGATGTCGTCAGGGGCCTTGACCTGTTCTGGTCGACCAGCGTGCATCGGCTGTTGCAGGAACTGCTTGGTCTGCCCGTGCCAAACTATCGGCACCACCGGCTGATCCGAGACGTGACCGGCCAAAAGCTGTCGAAATCGACCCAGGCGACCGGACTGCGCGAATTGCGGGCGGCTGGGGCGAGCCCGGCCGATATTCGCCGCCTGGTGGGTTTGCAGTAGATTTTGGCCGTTTGATCGCATCATGGCGTTTTGCGCGGGCGCGCAGTAAACGTCGCCGTGACTCCGGCCCGCCTGGCATGCCATGTTGTTGACCGGGGCGGGGATCACGGAGACCATGGCGTCAAAATCGCGCGCACGGCGCAGCAAGCGGCCATCCAAAGGGACGCCGCCGAAGACACGCGCCGCCAAAACGCGTGCTGCCAAGACACGGACTGCCAAGACACGGACTGCCAAGACACGAACGGCCAAGGCCCGCGCCGCCAAGGTGGCGGCCAGGCCGCGCCGCAAGCGGGCCGTGCCAAAGCCGGCCCCGAAGGCCGGTCCCGGCATGGTCGATACCGCACTTGCCGCCTTTGCCCATGAGGTGCGGACGCCGCTCACCGGAATCCTCGCGATCAGCAATCTGCTCGCGACATCCGATCTCGGCGAGCGCGAGCGGCGCTGGGTCGATACCATCAAGGCCGGCGCCGAGCATCTGGCGAGCCTTGCGACCCTGTTCGTCGATGCCGCCCGGAGCGAGGGGCCGGGGCTCGAGATCCGGCAGGATTTCTTCGACCTGCGTACGCTGGCGCGCCACGCCGCGGATTCGCTGGCCGGCCGCGCGGCGGCCAAGGGGCTGCAGGCTTCCGTCGAGGTTTCCGACCAGCTGCCTGCCTTTGCGGTCGGCGATCCCGTCCGCCTGCGCGCGGCGCTGGAAAACCTGATCGACAACGCGGTGAAGTTCACCGAGCAGGGCAGCATCGAGCTGCGTATCGCGCCGGTAGGCACGGTCAAGGCAAGGTCGGGCGACAAGATCGGCGTCGCGTTCGCGATCTCCGACAGCGGCATCGGCCTGACGCTATCGGAGGTCAAGCGCCTGTTCCGGCCGTTCTCGCAGGCCAACGTCTCGATCGCCGCGCGGTTCGGCGGCGCCGGGCTCGGCCTGTCGTCCGTCAGGCAGCTCGCGCGCGCCATGGGCGGCGACATCGTCGCCGACCGGCGCGCCGGCGGGGGCACCACCTTCACGCTCAAGGTGGAACTGGCGCCCGCCGAGGGGCCGGCGGGCTCCGCCTCCGGCGAGAGCGCGGCCGCGCTGCTGTCGCAAGGGCTGCGGCTGCTCAGTGTCGAGGACAATCCGTTCGGCCGCGTCGTGCTCAACACGATCCTGACCGAACTCGGTCACCACGCCGAATTCGTCGGTCAGGGCGAGGCCGCGCCCGACCGGCTCGTGCAGGGCGCCTTTGATGCCGTGCTGATGGACATGGTGTTGCCCGGCATCGGCGGCATCGAGGCGATCAAGCGCATCCGAGCGCTGCCGCCGCCGCACGGCCGCATCATGATTGTCGGGATTTCCGGCCGGGCCGAGGACGAAGCCGCGGCGCGCGCTGCCGGCGCAGACGGCTTCCTGGTCAAGCCTGTGTCCCCGCGGGCGCTCGCGACTGCGCTGCATGAAGCGACACGCCGTGCGGCAGCCGCGACTTGATGATCGCCGCGTTCAGCTCGCCGCCGAACACGAAGATCGCGGCGATGAAATACAGGAACACCAGTGCGATCACCACCGAGGCCAGCCCCGCATACATCGTGACGTAGTTGTTGGCGAAGCGTGCCAGGTACATGCCGAAGCCGATGCCCGAGAGCAGCGAGGCCACCATGGTGAAGATGATGCCGGGCAGGATTTGCGTGAAGCTGCGACGGCCCGCCGGCAGCCAGGCGTGCAGGATGAAAAGCGCGACGACCAGCGCCAGGATCGTGACCCCGTAACGGGCGGTGTTGAGCAGGCTCTCGTTCGACTCGACGAAGAACGGGATATAGCGCCGCGCTGCCTCGATGATCAGCGGTCCGAGCACGATCAGGAAAGCCATCGCGAGCGAGGTGAACGCCGCGACCAGCGTGTAGCCGATCGACTCCAGCCGCAGCCAGTACCAGCGCCGCGGCTCGATCACGGCGTAGGCGCGGTTCAGCGCCACCCGCAGCGCCTCGACGCCGTTGGAGGCGAAGTAGACCGCGAGCACCGCGCCGATGGTCAGGATGTCGCCGCGGGTGTTGGTCAGCACGTCGTGGATCTGGCCGGACAGCGCCTCGGCGACCTGCTGCGGCCAGACCTGCAGCATCAGCCCGACCGCCTGGTCGGCGAGCTGCTTGGAGCCGAAGAAGCCGGCCACCGAGGTCAGCACGATCAGGAACGGAAACAGCGCCATCAGCGTCGACAGCGCGATGTGGCTCGCGATCGCCCAGCCATCGTCGGCGAGGAACGTGTAAAAGGCATCCATCACGACGTGGGTGACGTAACGAAGCTGCTTCACATTCCACCCGGCATTGTCGAAAACCGCTCGGCCCGAGAACGGACCCAGCATCTGATATTACGCGCTGAAAAGCCAGTTGGTTGCATGGCCGGGCTGTGTGGAAGTCCGCGTCCTGCGGTGTTATGTACCGCAAATGACATCTCTCCTCAGCACGATCATTCTTCCCATCGCCGTCGGCGCCGTCGCGCTGGTGCTCCTGCTCGGCCTCATCAACATGATGAAGGGCGGCTCGCCGGACACGTCGCAGAAGCTGATGCGGCTGCGCGTGCTGCTGCAGTTCGTCGCCATCGTCATCGCGATGCTCGCGGTCTGGGCGATGGGGCGCTAGGTGAGCTAGATTTGTCGGGCTATTCTCCACCTCTCCCGATCGGAGTGGTGGACTCGAACATCGAACACCGGAGCCTGCCATGGTTGTTCTCAATCGGATCTACACGCGCACCGGCGATGACGGCACCACCGCGCTCGGCTCCGGCGAGCGGCGGCCGAAATACGATCTGCGGATTGCCGCCTATGGCACGGTCGACGAGACCAATGCCGCGATCGGCGTGGTGCGGCTGCATCTTGCCGGCAGCCCCGAGGTCGATGCGATGCTCGGCCGGATCCAGAACGATCTGTTCGATCTCGGCGCCGACCTCGCGGTGCCCGAGCGCGAGGGCAAGGCCGAACGTCTGCGGATGCTGGCAAGCCAGGTCGAGCGGCTTGAGCGCGATATCGACAGCCTGAACGACCAACTCACGCCGCTGACCTCGTTCGTGCTGCCCGGCGGCACGCCTGCCTCTGCCTATCTGCATCTCGCCCGGACGATATGTCGCCGCGCGGAACGGATCATGGTGGAACTCGCCGCCCAACCCGATGAGCCGGTCAATCAGGCTGGCATCCAGTATATGAACCGCCTGTCGGATTTCCTGTTCGTTGCCAGCCGCTTCCAGAACAATAAGGGAGCGGGAGACGTGTTGTGGGTGCCGGGCCAGAACCGCTAAACTGGTTCAAAACCGGGGGACGGTTTTTTGGCTTTGGCGCGTTGACCGGGAGAAACGGGACCTTTAGGTTCCGCGCCAGCCAACCGAA
>NZ_LFIQ01000108.1:0-26465 GCF_001189245.1 Bradyrhizobium pachyrhizi
TAACAGTTGCCGGCCTTCGCCGGGACGACGTCTGGGAAGCACCGTGGACCCTCATTCTCCCCGATGTCATCACCCGCGCATGCGGGCATCCAGTACGCCGCGGCCTCTCGACTCAAGCATTGCGGCTTCTGGAATACTGGATCACCCGCATGCGCGGGTGACGACATCGCGTGGTGAACACTTGAATCGAGAACCATCTTCCTCGTCGTCCTGGCGAAGGCCAGGACCCATTACCCCGAATGCGAATTGCCTCGCAATACTGGGGCCGCGGCCTTTCCCACAACAAAAGTCGGTGGTTATGTATCCAAGCTTTCGCCAGGCCGACATTGGTGATGGCGGTGATCCTATCCCCAACTCATGCGAACACGACATTTTGTCATGAGAGCCGCAGTTGCAATTTTTGCATTGCATCATATGATGACAATAATTCAATCAAATCCCCGGCATTGAAGGGACTCCTGCCATGGCAACCAGCACCGATCCCGTCGTCATCCTCTCCGCCGCCCGCACCCCGCTCGGCCGCTTCATGGGCGAGCTCGCGCCGCTGCCGGCGCACAAGCTCGGCTCGCATGTGATCGGCGCGGCGCTGGAGCGCGCAAGACTCGCGCCCGAGCGCATCGACGAGGTGTTCATGGGCAACGTGCTGCCCGCCGGCCAGGGCCAGGCCCCTGCCCGCCAGGCCGCGCGCGGCGCCAGACTGCCGGATGCCACCGGCGCCACCACCGTCAACAAGGTCTGCGGCTCCGGCATGAAGGCGACCATGCTGGCCCACGACATCATCAAGGCCGGCTCGGCCGAGATCGTGCTGTCCGGCGGCATGGAGAGCATGAGCAATGCGCCGTATCTGTTGCAGAAGGCGCGCGGCGGTTATCGCGCCGGCCACGACCGCATCATCGATCACATGATGATGGACGGGCTCGAGGACGCCTATGAGACCGGCCGCTCGATGGGCGATTTCGGCGAGGCGACCGCGGAGGCCTATCAGTTCACCCGCGCCGACCAGGACGCGTTCGCGATGGAGACGCTGAGCCGGGCCCGCAAGGCGGTCGAGGGCGGCGCCTTCAAGGCCGAGATCGCGCCGATCACGCTCGCCGAGAAGGCCGGGCCGCGCATCGTCGCCAATGACGAGCACCCGCTGAAGGTAGATCCGGCAAAAATCCCCGGCCTGAAGCCGGCATTCCGCGCGGGCGGTACCATCACGCCGGCCGCCTCATCCGCCAATGCCGACGGCGCCGCAGCGCTGATCCTCAGCCGGCGCTCGCTCGCCGATCGCGATGGATTGCCTGTTCTGGCCGAGATCAAGGGCCACGCCACCCACAGCCAGGAGCCGCAGTGGTTCACGACAGCGCCGATCCCGGCGATCAGAAAACTGCTCGACAAGGTCGGCTGGAGCGTCGGCGATGTCGACCTGTTCGAGATCAACGAGGCGTTTGCGGTGGTCGCGATGGCGGCGCAGCGCGACCTCGGCATTCCCAGGGACAGGCTGAACATCAACGGCGGTGCCTGCGCGCTCGGCCATCCGATCGGCGCCACCGGCGCGCGGCTGATCGTGACGCTGCTGCACGCGCTGGAGGCGCAGAACCTGAAGCGCGGCGTTGCCGCGCTGTGCATCGGCGGCGGCGAAGCCACCGCGATCGCCGTCGAGCGGGTCGCGCACTGATCCGGTATGCCGTCATTGCGAGCGACGCGAAGCAATCCATCTCTCCTCGCGAACCGAACGATGGATTGCTTCGTCGCTTCGCTCCTCGCAGTGACGGTTAGTTATGAAAGGCGTCCATGAGGCAATACGACGGCCTGGCGTCTGAGTCCTAAAACGAGGGAACTATGGCATTTTAGCCATGGCTCCCTCGTGCCATATTGCGCATCACGCAAAGCTTTCACCGCAATCGATCCGGAACACAATGATCTCGAACTGGCCTGCTTCCACCCTCGCCCGCCGCAACATCCACTACGGCTGGGTGATGGTGGCCGTGACTTTCCTTGCCGCACTGATCTCGGCCGGCACCGTCGGCGCGCCCGGCGTGTTCATCGTGCCCCTGCAGAAGGAGTTCGGCTGGTCCACCGCCGAGATTTCCTCGGCGCTGTCGATCCGCTTCATCCTGTTCGGGCTGATGGCGCCGTTCGCCGCCGCGCTGATGAACCGCTACGGCCTGCGCAACGTGACGCTGGCGGCGCAGCTGATCGTGGTCGGCGGACTATTGGCCTCGCTCGCCATGACCCAGGTCTGGCAGCTCATCCTGCTGTGGGGTGTCGTGATCGGAATCGGCACCGGGATGACCGCGCTGGTGCTCGGCGCGACCATCGCGGCGCGCTGGTTCGTGGCGCGGCGCGGCCTCGTGGTCGGCATCCTCACCGCAAGCGTCGCGACGGGACAGCTCGCCTTCCTACCGCTCCTGGCGACGCTGACCGAGCGCTACGGCTGGCGTGTCGCGCTTGGGCTGGTCTGCGTCATGCTCGGCGTCGCCGCCTTTGCCGTGCTGATGGTGATGCGCGACCGGCCGAGCGACGTCGGCCTGCGTCCGTTCGGCGACGAGGGAAGCACGCCAATTCCCGCGCCGCCGCCGGCCAATGCGCCGATCGTGGCCGCCGCGCTCGGCACGTTGCGCGACTCCGCGAAGTCCTCGGTGTTCTGGATCCTGTTCGCGACCTTCTTCGTCTGCGGCGCCTCGACCAACGGCCTGGTCCAGGTTCACCTGATCCCGATGTGCCTCGACTACGGCATCCCGCAGGTGCAGGCGGCAAGCCTGCTCGCCGCAATGGGGATCTTCGATTTCTTCGGCACCATCGTCTCGGGCTGGCTGTCGGACCGCTACGACAACCGCTATCTGCTGTTCTGGTATTACGGCCTGCGCGGGCTGTCGCTGCTGTTCCTGCCGTTCTCCGACTTCACATTCTACGGGCTGTCGCTGTTCGCGATGTTCTATGGCCTCGACTGGATCGCGACGGTGCCGCCGACGGTGCGCCTCACCGCGCAGCGCTTCGGCGCCGAGCGCGCCAATCTGGTATTCGGATGGATCTTCGCCGGCCACCAGCTCGGCGCAGGCGCCGCCGCGTTCGGCGCCGGACTGTCGCGCACGATCTATCAGAGCTACCTGCCGGCGTTCTTCATTGCCGGTGCGCTGTGCATCTTTGCCGCGCTGATCGCGCTGGCGATCGCGCGGCCGCAGCCGAAATCGGCGGCGGAGCCGAAGCCGGTCGCGGCCTGAGGCCGCTGCCTGCGCGACGTCCGCCGGTCAGTACGACAGGATGGTGCGCATCCCGAACACCACGCTGTCCTTGATCCGATGCGTTTGCGTCGGATCGTTGGGATCGACGGCGCCGCCGCCGGGATGGGCGATGTATTGAAACATCGGCTGCATGGTGAAATTCGGGTTCACGACGTGCTGGTAGGTGATCTCGAGGATCGCCTCGTAGTCGCGGATCGGATACGGCGTGCCCGTGAAGATCTGGGTGTCGCGGTCGAGCGCGCGTGCGGCGTCGGAAATCCTGGCATAGATCGCGGCGATGCCGAACCGATCGTCCGGATACGCCTCGCTGAAGCCGGTGAACAGGAAGCCGCCGTCGACATAGGTGCTGATCAGGTTGCGGTCCGACGGGCTGACCGAGGCGCGCATGAAGAACGCAACGCCCTTGTCAGCGTCCGGCCTGGCGCGCGCAAGCAGCTGCTCATAGACCATGAAGATGCCGTTGTCCCGCCGCAGCCATCGCGTGTCGCCGGAGCTGTCGGGATCGGCGAGCGAGAGCCCGTCGGCCGAGAAGCGCTGGTCGGCGAACGAGCCCATGTGATACCAGGCGCCGCCGGTGATGGTCGCCGGCAGCCTGCTCTCGCCGATCTCGAACTTGTATTTGAGCTGGCCGATCCACCATGGCGGATCGTTGACCCGGAAATTGAGCCCGTGGGCGTTCAATATCTGCGGGTCGTCCATGCCCTGCGGCGGCGAAGCCGAACCGTCGAACAGGGCCAGATAGGCGGTGATGCGGTCGGACAGATTGGCCTTGAACCGGATGCCGGGCACGGCAAGTGGCGGCGACGGTCCGCCGGCCGGCAGAATGGTGCCGACAATGCCGGGCCAGCCGAGCGCCGAATTGATGAAGATGTCGTCGTACTGGCTGTCGATGAACTCGACGTCCGAGCCCTGCTGGCCGACGCGCACCGAGAGTTTGCCGCCGAGCAGCTTCTGCTCGATCCAGGATTCATAGAGCCGCGTCGCCGGCAGCGACTCGACGCCGGACACCAGGAACAGGTTGCCGACATAGCTCCGCGACAGCCCGTCGCCGTGGATCTGGTACATGTTGGCGTGGAAGGTCGCACCGGTCCAGCCCATCGCCTTCTCGAGGTCGATGGTGGTACCGAGATCGAGACGGCCGGTATAGGCCGCGCCGTTGCTGACACCGCCGGAGACGTTGGAAAACCCCTCACCGATATAGGTCAGGCTGAACTGGTAGCCGGCCTCCTCGAGTGCAGCCCGCGTATCAGCAATCCGCTCGGCGATCGGCTTGTCTTCGGCATTCGCCGGCGCGCCGAGCGCAAGGGCCGCGGCCACCAACATCGCGCGGGAAAGAACTCTGCACATCGGGAATGCCGCGGTGCGCTCGCACTATTTGACGATGCCGAGCCGCCGCATCAGCAGATAAGCCAGCAGCGCCGACCCAATCAGAAGGCCGGCCGCGACCAGGAACCCGCTGTCGACGTCGGTCAACGGCAATCCCTTGGTGTTCATGCCGAAGATGCCGGTGACGAGCGTCGGCGGCAGCAGCATCATGGTGACGACGGACAAGGCGTGGAGATGCTTGTTGCTCTCCTCCTCGAGCTTGAAGCGCAGCTCCTCCTCGAGCAGGCGGCTGCGCTCGTGCAGTTCGACGATGTCGTGGTCGAGACCGTCGAGCCGCTGCGCGAGCTTGCCGGCCTGCAGCCGCAGCGCCGGGCTGAGATTGTCGGTGTTCTTCTGCTCGAGCCGGTGAAACAGCACGCGCAGGCCGGCGAGCTGGCGATGCAGGCGCACACAGGTGCGGCGCATCCGGCTCAGATTCTTGCGCAGCTCCGATCCGGTATCCTCGGCGAGCACCCGCTCCTCGATCGCATCGATATCGGTGCCGATCTTGTCCGTCATGCGGTCCATGGTGTCGGCGATCTCGTCGACGATCTTTTCCAATAGCGCCGCGACGCTGCCGACGCGATGGCCGCCCTCGAGCACGCGGCGCGTCGCATCGGCGGAGCACAGCGCCTGATGGCGGCCGCTGACCAGGAGGCGTTCGGTCATCGCAAAGCGGAGAAAGCCGGTCTCCCGGGTCGCGGCGTCGATATCCCGCACCAGATCGGAAAACACGCCGTAGACGCAATTGTCGACGACGTGGATCTGCTGGAAATTGTCATTCGACAGCAGCAGGTCCCGCGCGAGCTGCGGGATGTGCATGTTGGCAAGCCATGCCCGGGTGCGGACGTCGGTCAGGTTGAAGTGCAGCCACAGCCTTCCGTCATGGCTCGGCTCGATCGGCGCATCGATCGGAAGCGCCTCGGCACGGCCGTCGTGATGCAGGCGGAACGCCCAGACCAGACCGGGGACCGCCTCACGGGTCAGCAGCGACCCTGCCGGAGCGGGAGGTGGATCAGCCAGCATGGCCCGCCCCCAAGGCAATCGGTAACGCAACCGCGCGAAATGACATGTTCAAGACCTCGCCCACGCGCAACGCTGAGCAAGCGCGTCCCCTCGACGCAACATAGGAGGACGCGCCTGTTACAGTTTTATGTCAGCGACCGCCCTACTCGGCCGCAAGACCGGTCGGCGCCGCCGCTTCCGCGGCCTCCTTGTTGTAGTCGTGCACGACGCGGCCGAACGGCAGCGTCAGGTCGGCGAGGAAGTGATGCGCGCCGACGACACGCTTGACCGGGAAATCGGCGACCGGTGCATTGACGTGCGGCACCAAATGCAGCCGGCCGGGTCCGATCCAGGAGCCCTTGACGACGATGTCGGTCAGGTTGATCGCGACCAGCTGGCAGACCTCGAGATGGCCGTCGACGCCGGGGATCATCTTCAGATTAACTTGCGTCTTCGACAGCGTCGCGCGGGTGACGTCGCCATTGCCCGCCATGCTCTCGTGCTTGTAGCCCATCGTGCCCATCGCAACGAGCTGGCCGGCATATTCCAGCGTGCCGGTCAGCGTGTCCTTGACGATCTCGAGCTTCGGATGAGCGTACTTCTTCGGAAAGCCCCAGATCTCGCGGCCGGCCGCGATCGGCGGATCATCGTCGAGATACATCTGGCAGACGAAGTTGACCTCCTCGCCATGCAGGCGCGCGGGGATCACGAGGCCGGACTCGGTGTAGCTGCCGAAGCCGGAGCTGTCGGGCATCTTGATCCATTCGTAATGCACGATCGCCCGCTCGATCGGCTCCAGTGGCTCGGGCAGGCCGGCGCGGATCAACTCCGGATCGGTCTCATAGGTGATGACGAGGAATTCGCGATCGATGAAGCGATACGGACCGGCGGGATAGCTCGGGCCGGCGGCCGGCATCGACGGAAGCTTGAGCAGATCTTCCCTGCGCATCGCAAATAACCTCGTGTTTGAAAAGTTTGCGCGAAAGCTAGCGGCCGAGATTGACAGCGATGTGAGGAATTTCCGTCAGGTACATGACCGCGGTTGCGCTTGCGTGACTCGCGTTTCGTTGATGAGGCGAATGCTAACCATGCAGGCGGGCATGCCGGATGCGCCGAGCGCGGGCGTTGCATTTGTCATCACGGCGTCATCGGCGCGCTGAATTCTCGCCGCAAATTCTGGAGTGTCTGATATGGACGCGCGAACGCCGCATTTCGACGATATCGATCACGCGACACCGGGCTGGCGTCCGGAAGGCTGCGATCGCGTGGCTCTGGTCCTGCAGGGCGGCGGCGCGCTCGGTGCCTATCAGGCTGGCGTCTATCAGGCGCTCCATGAATCCAACATCGAGCCCGATTGGGTGTGCGGCGTCTCGATCGGCGCAATCAACTCGGCTATCATCGCCGGCAATCCGCCCGAAAAGCGGCTCGAGCGGCTGCACACGTTCTGGGATCGCATCACCAGCCGCAAGATCTGGCACTACACGCCGGACGGCGACGTCTTCCGCAAGGCCCGCAACCTCACCAGCTCATGGCTGACGACGACGCTCGGACAACCCGGCTTCTTCACCCCGCATCAGAGCAATCCGTGGTTCAGCCCGGCCGGCGCGCGCACCGCCACCAGCTACTACGACACCACGCCGCTGCGCGAGTCGTTGCTTGAGTTGGTCGATTTCGACCGCATCAATTCCAAGAAGATACGCTTCGCGGTCGGCGCAGTGAACGTGCTCTCCGGCAACTTCATCTATTTCGACAATGCCCATGACGAGATCATCCCCGAGCACATCATGGCGAGCGGCGCGCTGCCCCCGGCGCTGCCGATGGTGAAGGTCGGTACCGATCATTTCTGGGACGGCGGCATCGTGTCCAACACGCCGCTGCAGCATCTGCTCGACCAGGAAGACAACATGAATTCGCTGGTGTTCCAGGTCGACCTATTCTCGGCGCGCGGCGCGCTGCCGCGCGACATCCAGGACGTGATGGCCCGGCACAAGGACATCATGTATTCGTCGCGCCCCCGCTACAACACCGACGTCTATCGCAAGACCTACAATCTGCGCACCGCCCTGCACAACGCGCTGGGAAAAATCCCCGACGGTCAGCTCTCGGACGAGGAGCGCCAGCTCAAGAAGGCAAACGCCCGGCTGCCGGGCATCACGTTGTTGCAGCTGATCTATCAGCAGAAGGCCTATGAGGGCGACGCCAAGGACCACGAATTCTCCGGCACCTCGATGCGCGAGCATTGGGTGAGCGGGCACGAGGACACCAAGCGCTCGCTGAAGCGGCGCGAATGGATCAAGATGCCCGAGAACGGCATGGGCATCGTGATCCACGACGTGCATCGGGAGAGTGAATAAGACATGTCGTTCCGGGGCATGCGAAGCATGAACCCGGAACCTCGAGATTCCGGGTTCGGTCCTGCGGGCCGCCCCGGAATGACGGCGTGAAAGCCTTACGGCCGCGTCGACATGTTGCTCGGCGGCCCGGCCTTGCGGATCGGTTCGGCGAGACGCGCGAACTCGCAGAGCAGCGAGCGCGTCTTGCGCGGATCGATCACCTCCTCGACCCAGAACTTCTCGGCCGAGCGGAACGGCGAGCGCAGCTTGTTGAGGCGATCCTCGATCTCGCGCAGCTTGGCCGCGGGATCGGCGGCCGCATCGATCTCGGCGCGATAGGCCGCCTCGATGCCACCCTCCAGCGGTAGCGAGCCCCAATATGCCGACGGCCACGCGTAACGCATCGAGAAGCGGTTGGCCGGCTGATGCACCACGCCGGCGACGCCGAAGGCGTTGCGGATGATGATGGTGCACCACGGCACCGTGCTCTGGTTGACCGCCGCCATCGCCCGCACGCCATGGCGGATGGTCGCCGTCTTCTCCGCCTCGAGCCCGATCATGAAGCCCGGGCAATCCATCAGGTAGACCACCGGCAGATGGAAAGTCTCGGCGAAGTCGACCCAGCGCACCACCTTCTGGCAGGCGTCCGCGGTCCACGAGCCGCCATAGTGGAAGGGATCGCTGGCGAGCAGCAGCACCGACCTGCCCTCGATCCGCGCCAATCCGGTGATGATCGGGCGGCCGAAATTGGTGCCGACCTCGAAGAACGAGCCCTTGTCGACGACGGCATCGATGATCGGCCGCATCTTGTAGACCTGCCGGCGGTTGCGCGGCACGGCCTTGAGCAGCGATTCCTCGGCACGCTCCGGATCGTCGGTGCAGGGAATGGTCGGCGGCAGGTCGTAGACCGACGGCGGCAGATAGGACAGGAAGCGCCGCGCGTAGTCGAACGCCTCCTCTTCGGTCTCGACGGCCTGGTCGATGGCGCCGGCGCGGGTCTGGATGTCGGCGCCGCCGAGCTCCTGCTTGGTCAGATCCTGACCCAGGCGCTTCACCACCGGCGGGCCGGCGACGAACATCGCGGAGCTCTTGGTCATGACAGAGTAATGCGTGGCGGCAAGCCGCGCGGCACCGAGGCCCGCGACCGAGCCGAGCCCGAGACCGACCACCGGCACGCGGGCCAGGTTGGCGGTCGTGTACCAGTACCAGCGCGTGCCGCCGACGCCGCCGGGCAGATTGGCCGCGCCCCTGGTCTCGATCGTCTTCACCGAGCCGCCGCCGCCGGAGCCCTCGATCACGCGAACGATCGGCAGGCGGAAGTCGTGCGCCATCTCCTCCGCCATCAACGGCTTGGCGGAAATCGATGCATCCGCCGAGCCGCCGCGCACGGTGAAGTCGTCTCCGACCACGACGACGGTGCGGCCGTCGACCCTGGCGCGGCCGAACACGCAGTTCGCCGGCGTCAGGTGCTTGAGTTCGTTGCTCTCGTCATATTCGGCGATGCCGGAGATGGCACCGACCTCGTGAAAGCTGTTCTGGTCGACGAGCTTGTCGATGCGCTCACGAACCGTGAGCCGGCCCTGGTCGCGTTGCCGCTTGACCTTGTCAACGCCTCCCATCTCCCGCGCGAACGCTTCGCGGCGGGCGAGGTCGTCGAGTTCCGGCTTCCAGTTCATTCACTGCTCCCGTCTTGATGATTTTGTTGTTGTTATGGGCGGTCACCGGAAGCGACTTGCGTTCGATCCGATTGCTGAAGATGTCGCCGTCGGCGCCTTCGAGCAGGCTGCCGAGTGCGGCCGCGAGCTCGACCATTTGCGGCGCCACCTCGCGATGCAGCCGCGCCTCGTCATACATCGCCGAGAGCAGGCCGATCGTGGTGACCACATAGGTCTGGTACTGCGGCGACCACAGCGGCACCGCGACGCCGTTGATGTGCGGGCTCCACAGGCCGCAGGCGACGACGTAGCCGTGCTCCTGCAAATGCCGGCGGTTGGCCTCGATGCGCGGCGTCAGCATCTTGGCGCTGTCGGGCAACTCGCCTTCCATCTCCGCGATCAGCGCGTCGCCGACCGCGGGATCGAGCGCGGCCGTGTAGGCGTGGCCGGCCGCGGTGGTCGCCATCGAGATCCGGCTGCCGGTGGCCTCATGCAGGCCGAGCGCGTTCGCCGCGCGGGCGAACTCCAGATAGACCAGGTGAAAGCGGTCGGGGATGACGAAGCCCACCGTGCCGGGCAACTGATCGGCGACATCCTGCAGGCGCAGCCGGATCAGATTGCGCAGCTGCAGCCCCTTCATCATCGTGGTGCTCATCGCGACCGCGCTCGGGCCGATGCGATATTTCTGGTCGCGCGGCAGATAGACGAGCTGTCCCATCCGCGTCAGCGTGTGCGTCAGCCGCGACACCGTCGAACGCGGCAAACCGCAGCGGTTCGAGATCTCGAGATTGCCGAGCCGGGCCTCGTGTCCCTCGAAGCACCGCAACACGTCGAAGGCGCGCGACACCACCTGGATGACATCGCCATCGCCTGTCTCGCTGGCGAGCATTCCCTGCCTGCTAAGCCGTTCCGAGCGCCTTCCCATCTGCTTGGCTCCATTCCGTCCTGCGGAATAAAATTCCACTTGCAGAAGAAGCTACCTCAGGCAATCTGCCGCCACAACAAAAAGCCGTTCGCCGGATGAAATTTCCGCAAGACGGTATCGGAGAGTGGAATGCCAGAGATCAAGGTTGTGACCGAAGTTGCCGGGCGCGTTTGCGCGCTTCCTGTCGAGACCGGCAGCAGCATCGGCGATGGCGACGAGATTGCGTTCGTCGAAGCGATGAAGATGGAAATACCGGTCACGTCGACTGCAGCAGGCAAAATCAAGTCGATTCTGGTCAAGATCGACGATGTCATCGCCGAAGGCCAGGCGGTCGCGATCGTCGAGACCTGAGATCCCGTCCTTCCAGTCCAGCCGCGACAATCTGTCCGGTGATGCAGCGGCCGAAATCGCCGGCTTGCGCCGGAGGTAGCGTTGCCATCGCCGGATCACGATGCAATCATCCCGCCCGGAAAAGTTTCGCACAGCGAAACAAAGGGAGGAATTATGATCCATCGGCTGATGGCGCTCGCGCCTGCCGCACTTGCCGGCATTTCGATCTTCGCTGCCCTGCCCGCCTCGGCCGAGGACATCAAGCTGCCGCCGACCATGGCGGTGACCGCCTACGACACCGGCACCGCCGGCTTCAACATCGCGGTCGGCGTCGGCAAGATGATGAAGGACAAATACGGCACCGACGTCCGCGTGCTGCCGGCCGGCAATGACGTCGCGCGGCTCGCGCCCCTGCGCGCCAAGCGCGCGGTCTCCTCGGCGATGGGATCGGGTACCTATTTCGCGCAGGAAGGCGTGTTCGAGTTCGGCGCCAAGGAGTGGGGCCCGCAGCCGCTGCAGCTCATGCTGTCGTCGGTCGACTGCAATTGCGGCGCGCTCGGCGTGGCGGCCGATGCCGGCGTCAAGGAAATGAAGGACCTTCGCGGCAAGCGCGTCGGCTTCGTGGTCGGCTCGCCGGCGCTGAACCAGAACTCGCTCGCGATGCTCGCGTTCGGCGGCCTCACCCAGAAGGATGTCAAGATCGTCGAGTTCGCAAGCTACGGCGCGATGTGGAAAGGCCTGATCAACAACGACACCGATGCCGCCTTCGGCACCACGATCACCGGCCCCGCCAAGGAAGCCGAGACCTCGCCGCGCGGCCTGATGTGGCCGCCGCTGCCCGCCGACGACAAGGAAGGCTGGGCACGGGTGAAAAAGGTCGGCTCGTTCTTCTTCCCGCAAACCGCGACATGCGGCGCCGGCATCTCGCCGGACAAGCCGATTCAGCTCGGCAATTACCCCTACCCGATCTTCGTCGCCTATGCGGCGCAGCCGGTCGACCAGATCTATGCGATCACCAAGGCGATGATCGTCAACTACGACGCCTACAAGGATTCAGCGCCCGGCGCCGCCGGGCTCGGCGCCGACCGGCAGACCAAGAACTGGGTCGTTCCCGTGCATCCCGGAGCGGTGAAGGCGCTCAAGGAAACCGGCCACTGGAGCGACGAACAGGAGGCGCACAACAACGCGCTTTACAAGCGCCAGGAGGTGCTCGCCGCCGCCTGGACGGATTACGGCAAGTCGAACCCGCCGTCGGACGACAAGGCCTTCCTCGATGGCTGGATGAAGGCGCGCGCCGCCGCGCTTGCGAAAGCCAATATGCCCAACGGCTTTGAGTGAGACCCGCCAACGCGCGATGAGATCGGGTTAATCGTCATCGCGCTTCAGCCCGTTTGAGCATGGTGCTTCCGGAAAACCGCTTCGCACTTTTCCGGATCATGCTCTAGGTT
The DNA here is from genome assembly GCF_001189245.1 of Bradyrhizobium pachyrhizi. Classification (GTDB taxonomy): domain Bacteria; phylum Pseudomonadota; class Alphaproteobacteria; order Rhizobiales; family Xanthobacteraceae; genus Bradyrhizobium; species Bradyrhizobium pachyrhizi. The sequence continues at coordinate 12,289 of NZ_LFIQ01000108.1, forward strand.
ATGGGCAAAACGGACAACATTGGGGGATGCGTAATGCCCGAGAACGCCGCGGCTGCGCCTGCGAAAAGAATCGAGTTTGAAGATCCGCATGCCGGTCTCGACAATCTGCAGGAGGCCGAGGTCACGCGCGTGCGCACCCTGCGCGGGGTGTGGCGCTGGGCGCTGGTGGTCGCAACCGCCGCAACCATCCTGCTCTGCATCAACCAGCAATTCTCGCTGCGCTTCTTCATCGACTACACCCAGCTCAACACCGAATATTTCTATCTCTTGATCGCGCTGATGCTGCCCTTCACTTTCCTGATTTTCCCCGGATCGGAGCGTGCGCCGCTGAACCGCATTCCCTGGTATGATCTCGCGCTCGCCGTCGCGACCTTCGCTGCCTCGATCTGGCTGATGCTGAACGTTCGCAAGGCGGCGCAATACGGCTGGGAGTCCGACGGCGCCCCCAGGAACGTCATCATTGCCGGCCTCGTGATGTGGGTGATGCTGATGGAGGCGCTGCGCCGGACCGGCGGCTGGAGCCTCCTGCTCAGCGTGCTGCCCTTCACGGTCTATCCGCTGTTCGCCGAGGCCAGCTGGCTCGGCCCGTTCCGCGGCTCGCAGCTCACGCTCGACCAGACCACGGCCTACCACGTGCTGTCGGGCGAGAGCCTGCTCGGCATTCCGATCCAGGCTTTCGCCGACACCGTGATCGGCTTCCTGGTGTTCGGCACCGCGCTGATGATGACCGGCGCCGGAAAATTCTTCATCAACCTCGCCTTCGCGCTGTGCGGCACGTTCCGCGGCGGCGCCGCCAAGGTCTGCATCTTCGCGTCCGGCCTGCTCGGCATGATGTCGGGCTCGATCGTCTCCAACGTGCTGACCGCCGGCACCATGACGATCCCGGTCATGAAGAAGAGCGGCTTCCGCGCCTCCTATGCCGGCGCGATCGAGGCCTGCGCCTCCACCGGCGCCGTGCTGGCGCCGCCGGTGATGGGCGCCACCGCGTTCGTGATCGCGCAGTTCCTCAATATCAGCTACGCGGAGGTCGCGGTGGCCGCGATCGTCCCTGCGGCGCTCTACTATGTCGGCCTGTTCATGCAGGTCGATTCCTACGCCGCACGCCACGGGCTGAAGGGCATTCCGCGCGCCGAGCTGCCGCGCGTGATGGATACGATCAAGGACGGCTGGTACTACGTCTTCGTGATCGCGCTCCTGATCGTGATGCTGCTGTATTTCAAGCGCGAAAGCCACGCGCCGTTCTACGCCACCGCGCTGCTGCTGGTGCTGAACCAGATCTTCTCCAAGGAGAGCCGCTGGACGCTCGGGACGATCGGAAAATTCCTCGAGGTCAATGGCCGTACCTTCGTCGAGCTGGTCGGCATCCTCGCCGGTTGCGGTCTCCTGATCGGGGCGTTCTCGATGACCGGCGTGGTCTCGAGCCTCGCCAACGATCTGTTGACGCTTGCGGGCGACAACGCGTTCCTGCTGCTCGTGATGTGCGCCTTCACCAGCCTGATCCTCGGCCTCGGGCTGACCACCACCGCCTGCTACATCTTCCTCGCCATCCTGGTCGCGCCCGCGCTGGAGAAGCTCGGGCTGAACCGGATGGCGGTGCACATGTTCATCTTCTATTGGGGCATGCTGTCGTCGATCACGCCGCCGGTGGCGATCGCCTCCTTCGCCGCCGCCGGCATCGCCGGCTCGCCCGCGATGAAGACCGGGTGGGAATCGATGTGGGTCGGCAGCATCATCTATTTCATCCCCTTCTTCTTCGTGCTGAACCCGGCATTGGTGATGCAGGGCCCGAGCCCCTATCTCGCCGGCCTCGGCCTGATGGCGCTCGCGGCGTGCGGCACCCTGTTCATCTGCGGCGGCATCCAGGGCTATCAGGCCTTCGTCGGCGACCTCCGCGGCGCCGGTGCCCTGGAATGGCCGCTCCGGGTGCTGCTGGTGATCGGCGGCTTCGTGCTCGCGACGCCTGGCGGCGGCATCAACCCGCTGTCGCAGCTGCAGGTATCGCTGCTGGGGGTCGCGATCCTCGCCCCGACGGTGCTGATCGCGTTGCTGCTGGTCCGCCGTCAGGCGCTGGTTCCGAACCAGTTGCGCGCGCCCTGATTGCGATGCACAACAGGAGGCGATGAAACGATCGCCTCCTCCCGTCACCGCCACCACCACGGCCTGGTCCAGCTCGAAGCCGCCGCTGCTGCGGTTTCTGCACACTTGTCACGCAGACTTCCTGCCGGAGGCCACCGGCGCGGTGGCCGACTACATCCCCGAGCTCGGCAAGGCCGACCCTACCCATTTCGGCATCAGCCTGGCGACGCTCGACGGCCACGTCTACGAGGTCGGCGACACCAGGGTGCCGTTCACCATCCAGTCGATGTCGAAGCCGTTCGTGTTCGCGCTGGCGCTGGACACGCTGGGCGCCGAACGAGTGGAAAGCGTGATCGGCGTCGAGCCATCCGGCGACCCCTTCAACTCGATCCGGCTCAATGCCGAGAACCATCCGTTCAATGCGATGGTCAATGCCGGCGCGATCGCCTGCTCCGGTCTGCTCCACGCCGACAAGGGCGACGGCGCGTTCGAGTTTATCCGCCAGGCACTCGGCCGCTTCGCCGGGCGTGAGCTCGATGTCGACGAGGCGGTCTACGCCTCCGAGAGCGCCACCGGCGACCGCAACCGGGCGATCGGTTATCTCCTGCGCACCAACAGCGTGATCACCGAGAATGTGCCTGCGGTGCTCGACGTCTATTTCCGGCAATGCTCTATCCTGGTCACCGCGCGCGACACCGCCGTGATGGCGGCGACGCTCGCCAATCGCGGCATCAATCCGCTGACCGAGGAGCAAGTCGTGACGCCCTACGCGATCGCGCGCACGCTGTCGGTGATGACCTCGTCGGGCATGTACGACTATGCCGGCGAATGGATCTACCGCGTCGGCATTCCCGCCAAGAGCGGGGTCGGCGGCGGCATTCTGGCGGCACTGCCGGCGCGGCTCGGGCTCGGCAGCTATTCGCCGAAGCTCGACAAGCACGGCAACAGCGTGCGCGGCATCAAGGTGTGCGAGACGTTGTCGGCGCATTACGACCTGCATATGCTGAACCGCAGCGACGACGCGCGCCACAGCATCATCGCCGACTACAATATCGGCAAGAACCCGTCGCGGCGGGTGCGCCGGCCGCAGGAGCAGGAGATCCTGGCAAGGCACTTCCAGGAAGTTCGCGTGATCGAGCTGGTCGGCACCCTGTCGCTCTCCAATGTCGACTATGTCTCGCGCCGCCTCGCCGGCAGCCCGCGGCCGGAATTCGTGATCTTCGACCTGCGCCGCGTCACCGCGACGACCCGCGCCGGCGCAAGGCTGGTGGCCGAGGCCTTCCAGGAGCTCGCCGAGCTCGGCGTCACCGTGATCCTGTCCGGCATCAAGCGGACCTCGCGCGAATGGGCCACGATCAGCGAGTGGACCAGGCGGCTCGGCAATATCAGGGATTTCTATCTGCTCGACACCGCGATCGAGTGGGCCGAGGACCAGATCGTCTACCGCTATGGCGGCTCGATCGACTTCCTCGAGACCACGGAGCTTGCCGAGCAGCCGCTGCTCGCCGGATTGAGCGAAGCCGAGATCGCCGATCTCACCGCGCTCTGCACGGTCCGGACCTACCAGCAGAATGAAAAGGTCATCGCCGCGGGCGGTGAGGCCACCTCGCTGTTCTTCCTGCGCAGCGGCGTGGTCCACGTCACCCTGCCGGACGGCATCCGGCTCGCGACGCTGACTGCCGGCATGGCTTTCGGCGAGATGGCGCTCCTGGAGCCGACACGCTCCGCGGACGTGCTCGCTGACATGTCGGCGACCGCCTATGAGGTCGCGATCAGGGATTTCGAACGCTTCCGCGAGCAGCACCCGCGCGCCGGCGAGCGGATCATGCGCAACCTCGCGCAGATCCTCGCCGATCGGCTGATCGTGGCGAATGCCAAGGTCGATCTGCTGACGTCGGGCTAATTCTTCACCCTCTCCCCGCCCTTCGCGGGGAGAGGGTTGGGGTGAGGGGCTGCATCCGCAAAATAACTTCGAGTCAGACTCGCGGAGATTCCCCCTCACCCGGACCGCATTCCGCTTCGCTGCATGCGCTCCGGCCTCTCCCCGCAGGCGGGGCGAGGCGAAGGACTCCGCGACGCGATCCGCTCAGCTCACCACTTCCGTCACCGGCTGCATGTCGATTTCGAACGTCTCGAGGAATTTCGACGTCATGATGTAGAAGCCGACCGAGAGCTGCAGCTCGATCAGCGCGGCCGGCGTCAGCTTCGCCGCGATCGTCTTGAAGGTCGCGTCGGTCGGCTTCTTCAGCTTGACGATCTCGTCGGTGAAGGCGAGCGCCGCGCGCTGCACCTCGTTGAAGCAGGTCGCGGACTGCCAATCCTCGAGCGCGGCGTTCTGCTCGTCGGTGACGCCGACATTCTTGCCGATCCGCTTGTGCGCGACGATCTCGTAGGGCGCCTCGCAGAGAATGCCGGTGCGCGTGATTGCCAGCTCGCGCACGACGGGATCGAGCTCGCCCTTGTGGCGGATCGCGCCGCCGAGCCGGCAATACTGCTCAAAGTAGCTTGGCGAATGCGCCATCATGCGAAAGATGTTGGCGTTGCGGTTCTTGTCGAGGATCTCGCGGGTCCGCGGGTTTGCCTTCGCGGGATCGGAGTAGTCGATACGGGCCATTTCCTAACCTTGATCTTGCTGTCGTTTCTGTCGGGTTCCGAAACACTAGAGCCTTTTCCGTTCCGATGAAATCGGAACGTGGCTCTAGATCCTTGTTTTGACGCGTTTTCTTCACGCGAACCGGTATCCACTTCGCTCGAAAACGCTCCGTACGGGCCGCTGTCGCAGGAGCAACACGCGCGAGTCAAATTGCCGCCGCATTCCCAGACAACGCTGTCACAGTCGATATTCGCTGAGTGGGGACTCGTCAAAAGCGAATACTCGACGCGGGGTGTTCCGAGTAAAAAATCCGGCCGTCTTGCGCGCAATTTGCGCAACGATGAGTCACGCCCAAGTCTAGGGGAAACGCATGAAGGAAGCCACCAAGAGGGCGGCCTCGGAAGCGCTTGCGCAAATGCTGGCGGTGACGGCGATGCTCGTCATCGCCAGCGTCATCTTTTATTGGCACTAGTATCCGCAAACTATGAGGGGCAAGAGCGAACCTGTTCAGCCTGGTCTCGCGTTCTGACTGGATCGTTCAGCCCCTCATTTCGTCTTTGCGAAATACGGAACCAATCTCCCCGCGAATTGCGTGAAGCGCGCCGCGACCTTGTCACCGATGGCGAGGTCGTTGTCGCCATGGGCCATCATGCGAAAGCCCTCGTCGGCATCGACAAGCACGATATTGTATGGCACGTGCGCCCGCGTCTCCGGCGTCGCGGCGCGGCAGACCAGCGAGGTCGCATACACCGTCCCTGCCCCGCTCGCGCGACGCTCGGCAAGATCCGGCGAACCGCATGCGGCGCAAAAGCTGCGGCGGAAATATTGCCGCGCGCCGCAGCCCTTGCAGGTCTGGTAGACGATGGCTTCAGTGCCCTTGGTCCAGTCCACGATCCGTCCGCTCATCGCACGCGCTCCAGGAACATGCTGACATGTGACGACAGCACCCCGCCATCGCCGTGCAGCAGCGCCACCGAGGCGTCGCGCACCTGACGATTTTCGGCGCGCCCGGTCATCTGCAGATGGGTCTCGACCAGATGCGCCATCGCGCCGCCGACGCCGCAATGGCCGTAGCTGAGCAGGCCGCCATGGGTGTTGAGCGGCATCTCGCCATCCTGATTGAAATAGCCGGCACGCACCCGCGCCGCCGCCTCACCGCGCCCGGCAAGGCCGAGATCCTCCAGCAGCATCGCGAGCGTGATCGTGAAGCTGTCGTAGACCGCGGCGTAGTGCACGTCCGAGATCGCGACGCCCGCCGCCTGCTTCGCTTTCGCGATCGAAATCTCGGCGCCGAGTTCGCTCAGCGCAGGCGCGGCGGTGACATGCTGATGGGTGTGCGCCTGGGCGCAGCCGCGGACACGGACCCGCCGCTCGCCGGTCGGCTCGCGGCTGATCACGCAGGCCGCGCCGCCATCCGACACCGGACAGCAGTCGAGCAATTTGAGCGGCATCGCCACGGGCTTGGAGGCCATCACGTCGGCAACAGTGATCGGCTCGTGGAATTGCGCGCCGGGATGCGTCAGCGCGTGCTTGCGCATCAGCACCGCGAACTCGGCAAGGTCTTCCTGCGTGAGGCCGTATTCATGCATGTAGCGCGTCGCGACCAGGCCGTAATAGGCCGGGATCGTCGGCCCCAGCGTCACCTCGTAATCGGGATGCCCGACCTGGGCCAGCGCCTGGATCGAGGCGTCGCGGCTCTGCCCGGTCAGCCGGTTCTCGCCGCCGACCACCAGCACATGTTTTGCAACACCGGCGTCGACCAGGTGATGCGCCAGCATGGTCATCGCAAGCCCGGTGGCGCCGCCGACCTGCACGGCGTGCGCGTAAGACGGGCGAATGCCGAAGTGCTCGGCGAATACCGTGGCCAGCATGATATGCGGCGAGACCGTGGAGTAGCCGCAGAGGATGCCGTCGATGTCGGAGCGCTTCAGCCCGGCATCCGAGATCGCAAGCCCGGCCGCCTTGCTCATCAGGTCGAGCGAGGACAGGCCCTCATGCTTGCCGTAGGACGTGAGGCCGACGCCGGTGACGAAGCTCATCGTGTCTCTACCTTCTCCATCGTCATTCCGGGATGGTCCGAAGGACCAGACCCGGAATCTCGAAATTCCGGGCTCGATGCTTCGCATCGCCCCGGAATGACGCCGTGGGAACTTCCTATCATCAATACGACTTCGGAAGGCCGAGCACCTTCTCGCCGATGAAGCTGAGGATCAGCTGCGGACTGATCGGCGCGATGCGCGGGATCAGCGATTCCCGCAAGTAACGCTCGACGTGATACTCCTTGGCGTAGCCGAAGCCGCCATGGGTCATCACCGCCTGCTCGCAGGCGCGGAAGCCGGCTTCCGCCGCGAGATATTTTGCGGAGTTGGCCGCGGGGCCGCAGGGCAGGTTCTGGTCATACTGCCAGCCGGCGCGCAGCACCATCAGCCAGGCAGCCTCCAGTTCCATCCAGCACTTCGCCAGCGGATGCTGAATCGCCTGGTTCATGCCGATCGGCCGATTGAACACGATGCGGCCCTTGGCGTATTCCGACGCCCGCTTCAGCGCGATCTGGCCGAGGCCGACGGCTTCGGCCGCGATCAGGATGCGTTCCGGATTCATGCCATGCAGGATGTATTCGAAGCCGCGGCCTTCCTCGCCGATGCGGTCTTCGACCGGGATCTCGAAATTCTCGAAGAACAGCTCGTTGGAATCGACCGGCTTGCGGCCCATCTTCTCGATCTCGTGCACGGTGACGCGCTTGCGGTCGAAATCGGTGTAGAACAGGCTGAGGCCATGGGTCGGGCTGCGCACTTCCTCCAGCGGCGTGGTGCGCGCGAGCAGCAGGATCTTGTTGGCGACCTGCGCGGTCGAGATCCACACCTTCTGGCCGTTGACGATGTATTTGTCGCCCTGCCGCACCGCGCGGGTCTTGAGCTGCGTGGTGTTGAGGCCGGTGTTGGGCTCGGTCACCGCGAAGCAGGACTTGTCGCGACCGTCGATGATCGGCGGCAACATGCGCTGGCACTGCTCCCTGGTGCCGAACACCACCACCGGATTGAGCCCGAACACGTTCATATGCACCGCGGACGCGCCGGACATGCCGGCGCCGGATTCGGAGATGGTGCGCATCATGATCGCGGCATCGGTGATGCCGAGCCCGGAGCCGCCATACTCCTCGGGAATGCAGATGCCGAGCCAGCCGGCATCGGCCAGCGCGCGGTGGAAGTCGGACGGATAGCCGCCCTCCTTGTCCTTCTTCAGCCAGTAGGCCTCGTCGAAGCGCGAGCAGATCTTGGCGACGGCATCGCGGATCGATTCCTGGTTGGCGGAGAGTGCGAAATCCATCTGTCGTGCTCCTATGCCTGCACCGCTTTGGCCGCGCCGTCGCGCACCATCGCCGCGATCTCCTCGGTGGAGAAACCTGCCTCCTGCAAAATCTCCGCGCTGTGCTCGCCGAGCCGCGGCGCCAGCCGGCTCGGCTCGACCTTGGTCTCCGACCACCGTGCCGACGGCGTCATGCTGCGGATCCGGCCCTCGGTCGGGTGATCGACCACGGGGAAGACGCCGGTCGCGACCATATGAGGGTCCTCCAGCAGGCTTTCGAGATCGTGCATCGGCATCACCGGCACGTCGGCCTTTTCGAGGATCTCGTTCCACTCGGCCGTCGTCTTGGTCTGCAGGATGCGCGCGAGCTCGGCGTAGACGACATCGATATTGGTGGCGCGGCCGGCGAAGGTCGCGAATTTCGGATCGCTGCGCAGATCGTCGCGGCCGGTCGCCTTGAAGAAATTTTCCCACTGCTTGTCGTTGTAGACGATCACGCAGATATAGCCGTCGAGCGTCTTGTAAGGCCGCCGGTCCGGCGACAGATGCCGCGCATAGCCGCCCTTGTCGAGTGGCGGGTCGTAGGTCAGGCCGCCCATGTGATCGCCCATGACGAAGCCGGCCATGGTCTCGAACATCGGAATGTCGACGCGCTGGCCCTGCCCGGTACGGTCGCGATGCACGAGGCTCGCACAGATCGCGCCGACCGCGGTGAGGCCGACGATGCGATCGACCAGCGCATTCGGTACGTAGCGCGGCACGCCGTCCGAGGTTTGCGCCATCAGCGCCGGCAGCGCGGTCGCGCCCTGGATCAGATCGTCATAGGCGGGCTTGGCGGCATAAGGTCCCTCCTGGCCGAAGCCGAACACGCCGGCGTAGATCAGCCGAGGGTTGACCTTGGAAACGACGTCATAGCCGAGCTGCAGCCGCGCCATCGCCTGCGGCCGCACATTGTAGACCAGCACGTCGGCCTTCGCGATCAGCCGCAGCACCGCCTCGCGCCCCGCCGGCTTCTTCAGATCGAGGCAGACCGAGCGCTTGCTGCGGTTGGTGTTGAGGAACACCGGTCCCATGCCGGGATGCCGCGTCGGACCGATCTGCCGCGTCACGTCGCCATCGGGCGATTCCACCTTGATGACGTCGGCGCCGTAATCGCCCAGCATCTGCGTGGCGTAGGGTCCCATCAGCACGGTCGTCATGTCGACGACCTTGATACCCTGCAGTGGTCCCATCGTCCTGTTCGCTCCCGGATGTCGTGGTTATGGAGCTAGTAACGGGAGCTTTTCAAAGAGATCAAGCTGCGCCGGGCGTATGGGCGTATGCATGGCTGCGGCCGGGCCGCTTCCGTGCGGCGGAACGCAAGGTGGGCAAAACGAAGTGGATTCACCGCCGCCCTTATGCCGGCTACTGCCCCGTCATCACCTCGCGCGCCTTCAGGAGCTTTTCCAGTTCCGCATTCTGCTGCTCGAGCCGCTCGGCGATGCGCTCCTCGACTTCGGCGCCGGCTGCGCCTGCGGCCTGCTCGATCAGCTGCCTGATATTGTCCCGGAGGATCGCGATGCGATCGTTCACTTCCGACAGCGACAGAGACGTCTCGATTCCCATGGTCCGTTCTCCCGGTGACAAGCACAGGCAGCTTAGCGCGGCGGGAGGCGGCGGCCTATCCCTTAACCGCTTTAGCGACCCCAATCCCTACTGTGCATGGGGTTGTTTTCGATGTTTTCGATTCAACCCAGCCTCGCCGCGATTTAGCCCATGCCTTTGGCCAGCATCTCCCGCAGCGCGGTCTTCAGCACTTTGCCATAATTGTTCTTCGGCAGTGCACCGAGATAGACATAGCGCTTGGGCCGCTTGAAGCGGGCGATCGAGGCAAGGCAATGCGCGTCGAGCTTGCCGTCGTCGGCGGCGGCGCCGTCCGCGAGCACGACGCAGGCGACAACGATCTCGCCCCACTCCGGATCCGGCACGCCGATGGCCGAGACCTCGCGGACATCGGGATGGGTCAGCAGGGCTTCCTCGACCTCGCGCGGATAGATGTTGGTGCCGCCGGAGATGATTACGTCCTTGGAGCGGTCCGACAGCGTGAGGAAGCCGTCGGCATCGAGCCGGCCGACATCGCCGGTGCGCAGCCAGCCGTCCTTCAATGTCTCGGCGTTGGCCTTCGGATTGTTCCAGTAGCCGAGCATCACGGTCGCGCCCTTGACCTCGATCTCGCCGGTCTCCCCGGCAGGCAGCGGGTTGCCGTCCTTGTCGGTGATGCGCACGGTGACGACGCTCTGCGCCAGCCCGACCGAAGCCAGCCGTTCGAGATAGCGCGGATGATCGCTTTGGGCGTGCCAGCCGCGCGACAGCGCCGTGATGGTCATCGGCGACTCGCCCTGGCCGTAGATCTGCACGAAGCGCTGGCCCATCGTCGCCATCGCATCGGTGATGTCGGCCGTGTACATCGGACCGCCGCCATAGACGATGGTGCGCAGCCCCTCGCCGTTCTCGCCGCGCTTCTTCGCGGCATCGACCAGGCGGCGCACCATCGTCGGGGCCGCGAACATCACGACATTGTCGAGCTGGCGGCCGAGGTTGAGCACCTCATCCGGATCGAAGCCGCCGGACTCCGGCACGACGTGGCGACCGCCCATCCGGACGTGCGGGAAATTGTAGAGGCCGGCGCCATGCGAGATCGGCGCGGCATAGAGCGAGGCATCCTGCGGCGTCGCCGGATCGACGTCGGCGAGATAGCACAGCGACATCGCGACCAGATTGCCGTGGCTGAGCATCACGCCCTTGGGACGGCCGGTGGTGCCCGATGTGTAGAACAGCCAGGCGAGATCGTTGCTCTCGCGCGGCAGCGGCGCAGGTGGCCCCTCGCCGCCTCGCATCGTCTTGTAAGCGTCGCTGTCGACCGACAGCGTGGTCATGCCGGCGGGGCAGTCGTCCTTCGCCTCGTTCAACGCACCGATCGTGTCATCGGAGACGAAGGCGAGCTTGGCGCCGCCATTGCCGCAGATCCACGCCGCCTCGCGGCCGTGCAGCTTGGCGTTGATCGGGATCGCGGCGGCGCCGATCCACCAGATGCCGTAGAGGCATTCGAGATACTGCGTGCAGTTCGACGCAAACAGCGCGATGCGGTCGCCCGCGGCAATGCCGTGATCACGCGCCAGCGCCGCCCCGATCGAGGCGGCGCGGCGGGCAAAGGTGGCGTAGTCGGCGTCGAGATCGAAACCGGTCAGCAGCGCCGGCGCGTCGGGACGCGCCCGTGCCGTCGCCGCCAGCCATTCGGCAATGTTCAAGCTACTTCGCCGGCTCGAGGATCGAGACGTAGTTGGCGACTGCGGCGCCGCCCATGTTGAAGATGCCGCCGATCTGCGGGTTCTTGAGCTGCATGCCCTCGGGCGCCTGCCCCGTGAGCTGCATCGCGCTCATCACATGCATGGAGACGCCGGTGGCGCCGATCGGGTGACCCTTGGCCTTGAGGCCGCCGGACGGATTGACCGGCAGCTTGCCGTCCTTCTGGGTCCAGCCTTCCATGATCGCGCGCGCGCCCTGTCCCTTCGGCGTCAGGCCCATCGCTTCATATTCGATCAGTTCGGCGACGGTGAAGCAGTCATGGGTCTCGACGAAGGACAGATCGGAGAGCTGCAAGCCGGCCTTCTGCAGCGCACGCTGCCAGGCGGTGGTGCAGCCTTCGAACTGCAGGATGTCGCGCTTGGACATCGGCAGGAAATCCTGTGCATGCGCGGTGGCGCGGATGTTCACCGCCTTGCCCATGGTCTTGGCGGTCTCGGCGTCGGTCAGCACCAGCGCGGCGGCGCCGTCCGAGACCAGCGAGCAGTCGGTACGCTTCAAGGGACCGGCGACGAACGGGTTCTTGTCGCTCTCGGCGCGGCAGAACTCGAAGCCGAAATCCTTGCGCATCTGCGCATAGGGATTGGCGACGCCGTTCTTGTGGTTCTTGGCGGCGATCATCGCCAGCGCATCCGACTGGTCGCCGTATTTCTGGAAATAGGCCTGCGCAATCTTGCCGAACACGCCGGCGAAGCCGCCGACCGTGTCGCCGTCCTCGGGCAGATACGACGCCTTGAGCAGGTTCTTGCCGATCTCCGGGCCCGGCGTCCTCGTCATCTGCTCGACGCCGACCACCAGCACGATCTTCGCAGCGCCCGCCTCGATGGCGCGGATGCCCTGATGCACGGCGGCCGATCCGGTGGCGCAGGCATTCTCGACCCGGGTGGTCGGCTTGAAGCGCAGCGCCGGATTGGCCTGCAGCACCAGCGAGGCCGTAAAATCCTGGGGCGAGAAGCCGGCGTTGAAATGGCCGAGCATGATCTCGTCGACATCGGACGCGGCGATGCCGGCGTCAGCCAGCGCCTCGTTGGCGACCTTGACCACGAGACCCTCGACGGTCTCCGCGTCGAATTTTCCGAATGGCGTGTGCGCCCAACCCACGATGCTGGCGGTCATGGCTGTATCTCCCTGTTCCTGTTCGGAGGGTTATGTAGCGTATCTTCAGGCGGCTTTCAGCGTTTTCATCGCCGTCGCGCACATGGCCGTTATGCCGGCCCAATTGCCGGCGCGGATATCGGCCGCCGGGCACAGCCAGGAACCGCCGACCGCCAGTACATTCGGCTCGGCGAGCCAGGTCGCCGCATTGGCCTCACTGACCCCGCCGGTCGGGCACACCCTGACCTGCGGAAATGGTCCGGCCAGAGCCCGCAGTGCCTTGATACCGCCCGCCTGCTCGGCCGGGAAGAATTTGACGACGTCGAAGCCGTGGGCCAGCGCCTGCATCAGCTCGGAGGCGGTCGCGATCCCCGGCGCGAACGGCAGCCGGCTTGCGGCTGCCGCCGTCAACAGCTCGGGCGTCGCACCCGGGCTGATGCCGAATTTGGCGCCCAGCGCCTCGGCGCGCGCCAGGTCGTCACCATTAAGGATCGTGCCGATCCCGACGATCGCCTCCGGCACACCGGCGATGATGGCCCTAGCCGCGTCGACCGCGACCGCCGTCCGCAGCGTCACCTCGAGCGTCCGCACGCCTCCGGCGACCAGCGCCTTCGCAAGCGGCACCGCGTCCTCGAGCCGCTCGATGGTCAGCACCGGGATCACGGTGGCCTGGCGGATCAGCTCGGCGATCTGGTCCTGCTTCGATGTCGTTGTCATTGCGAGGCCTTGCGGGATGGTGGGAGACGAAGCGCCTTTTTCGGCGGCATGGCGTAGCGCGGAATGATCGCGCCGGGATAGCACACCACGACCCCGGCCAGCCGATGGCCGGCGCGCGCCGCCTCCTCGGGCTCGGCGCCGCCGAGCCGGGCGGCGAGATAGGCGGCGGCAAAGCTGTCGCCTGCCGCGGTGGTATCGACGACCGGCTTGGTAAGCTGCTCCGCCTTCACCTCGCGCGTTCCGCCGGCCGAGCGCACGATGCAGGCCGGCTCGGCGAGCTTCAGCACCACCTCGGGGCTCGAGATACCCGCCAGCAGCGCCGTGTTGCTCTCGCCGGGATAAAGCGGCGCCAGATCCTCGGTCGAGGCAAGCACGATATCGGCCGTCTCGAACGCGCTGCTGAAGGCCTTCCGCGCGATGTTCAGGTCCGGCCAGCCGCGGGCGCGGAAATTGGTGTCGAACGCGAACCGCGTCCCCAGCAGCCGCGCACGCTTCAGCGCCGCCAGCAATCGCTCCCGCCCATCCTCGCGCAGGATCGAGAGCGTGATCGCCGAGAGATAGACGACGTCATAGGTCGCGAGTGAGTTCAGGATGTCTTCCGTTTCGGGCAGATCCATCAGGTCGCGGGCGGCGGCGCTGTCACGCCAGTGGAAGAAGCGCCGCTCGCCCTTGTCGTCGGTCTGGATCAGGTAGAGGCCGGGCAGCTTGCCCGCCGATCGCACGACATGCTTGGTCCCGATGCCTTCGCTCGCCCAGCCCGCGATCATCTCATCGCTCAGGGCATCATCGCCGAGCGCCGTGAAGTAATCGACGTGGATGCCGAGCCGGGACAGATAGACCGCGGTGTTGAGCGTGTCGCCACCATAGGAGCGCGAATACAGCCCGCCGAGCTGGCCGCCAGGGGCCTGGCGCAGCTCGATCATGCATTCGCCGATGCTGGCAACTCTGGTCATCTCGAGCGCCGCGCTAGAGCGCGATGAAGCTTGGTTGAATCATCATCGCGCCTTAGCCCCTTGTCTGAGCATGATCTCCGCGCAAACGCGTTCCG
>NZ_LFIQ01000108.1:26475-41511 GCF_001189245.1 Bradyrhizobium pachyrhizi
GCCGCCGAGTTCGTCCTCGATATGGATCCGGATGATGTCGTCGAACGTCTTCTCGGCCGTGGTGAATCCAAGCTTCAGCGCGCGGTCGGTGGCGAAATCGCGCGGCCAGCCCGAGACGATGCTGATGATGGTCGGATCAGGCACCCGCTTGATCCGCGCGGTAACGTTCTTGCCGGCGACGCGCTCTAGCGACGCGATCTGCTCGCCGACGGTGACGGACATCCCGGGCATGCTGAGATTGCGCCGCGGCCCCATCGCATTGAGATCCATGGTGCCGGCGTGGACCAGAAAGCCGACCGCCGATTTCGGCGAGGCGTGCCAGTGCCGGACGTCCTCGGAGACCGGCAGCACCGCCTCCTCACCCGCCAGCGGCTCGCGGATGATGTTGGAGAAGAAGCCGGACGCCGCCTTGTTCGGCTTGCCCGGACGCACGCAGATTGTCGGCAGGCGGATCGATATCCCGTCGAGCAGGCCCTTGCGGGTGTAATCGTTGATCAGGAGCTCGCAGATCGACTTCTGCGTACCGTAGCTCGTCAGCGGCGTGTGGAAGAACTCGTCGCCGATCTTCTCGGGGAACGGCGCGCCGAATACCGCGATCGAGGACGTGAACACCAGCCGCGGCTTGTAGCCGCCGCCGACGGCGCGGATGGCGTCGATCAGATAGCGGGTGCCGTCGAGGTTGATCCGGTAGCCCTTGTCGAACTCGGCTTCCGCCTCGCCCGAGACGATCGCGGCGAGATGGAAGATCACCTCGGGACGTTCGGCGATCAGTGGCGCCGCGGCCCCGGCATCGGCGAAATCGGATGCGACCACATTGACGGGGATCGAGGCGTTCGCAGGCTTGGCCGGCGCGACCACGTCCTGCAGCGTCATCCGGGTGATCTCCTGCTTGCCGAGGCGGCCCTCGCGCAAGAGACGCTTGGTCAGCTTGCGGCCGACCATGCCGGCGGCGCCCAGAATCAGAATGTGCACGACCCTGCTCCTTTTCTTGTCTTGTTCGAATTCAGCTGCGGGCCTTGCGCGCTCATTCCTTCACGGCACCCGTCATCGCCGAGACATAATGCTCTACGAAGAACGCGTAAAGAATAACCAGCGGCAGCGAGCCGCATAGCGCCCCTGCCATCAGGGACCCCCAGCGATAGATGTCACCGTCAACGAATTCGTTGACGATGGCGACCGGCACGGTCTTGTTCGGGGTCGATTGCAGGAACGTCAGCGCATAGATGAATTCGTTCCAGCACAGGGTGAAGCAGAAGATGAAGGCCGAGATCAGGCCGGGGACGGCGAGCGGCAGCACGATCTTGATCAGGATCTGCCAGCGGCTGGCGCCGTCGATCAGTGCGCATTCCTCGAGTTCGAACGGAATGGTCTTGAAATAGCCCATCAACAGCCAGGTCGAGAACGGAATCAGGATCGTCGGATAGGTCAGGATCAGCGCCAGGGGCGAGTCGAACAGGCCGTACTGGAACACGACGGTCGCGAGCGGAATGAACAGGATCGACGGCGGCACCAGATAGGCCAGGAAGATCAGGCCGCCGACGACGTTGGCGCCCTTGTAGCGCAGCCGCACGATCGCATAGGCCGCGAGCACGCTCGCGATAATCGACAGCACGGTGGCGCCCACCGCCACATACATCGTGTTCCAGAGCCAATGCGGATAGTAGCTCTCGAACAGCAGCTTGTGGATGTGCTTGAAGGTCGGATTCCAGGTCCAGAACGGATTGTACTTGTCGAGGTCGAGCAGTTGCTCGTCCGGCTTGATCGCCGTCAGCCCCATCCAATAGAACGGGAACAGCAGGATGATCACGATGATCGACAGCGGGATGTAGAGCGTCACGATCCGCCGGGGCACCGATTGCAGGTAGCTCATGCCCTCGCTGTTGTCGACGCGCGACGGCGTCGACAGGATGCTCTTGAGGTCGACCTTGGAGGCGGGAAGATCAGTCATTGCTCTCTCCCTGCTGCCACTTCCTGCGTTGCAGGCCGAACCATGACACCATGATCGCGGCGAGCAGGAACGGGATCATCGCGCTCGAGATCGCGGCGCCCTCGCCCAGCTGCCCCGCGATGATCGCGCGCTGATACGACAGCGTCGCCATCAAATGAGTGGCGTTGACCGGGCCGCCGCGGGTCATCGCCCAGATCAGCTGGAAGTCGGTGAAGGTGAACAGCACCGAGAACGTCATCACGACGGCGATGATCGGCGTCAGCAAGGGATAGGTGATGTAACGGAACATCTGCCAGCGTGAAGCGCCATCCAACGTCGCCGCCTCATACAGCGAAGGCTGCACGGTTTGCAGGCCCGCCAGCAGCGTGATCGCGACGAACGGCACGCCGCGCCAGATATTGGCGAAGATCACGCAGATCCGGGCCCAGGTGGTATCGCCGAGGAAATTGATGTTCTGGGTGATCAGGCCAAGGTGCTTCAGCGACCAGGAGATGATCGAGAACTGGGAATCGAAGATCCACCAGAACGCCAGCGCCGACAGCACGGTTGGCACGATGAAGGGGATCAGCACCGCGGCGCGCAACAGCGCCTTGAACGGCATGCGCTCGTTGAGCAGCAGCGCCAAATAGAGCCCGACCGCGAACTTCACGGCGCTCGCGATGAAGGTGTATAGCAGCGTGTTGAAGACCGACAGCCAGAAGATGGCGTCGTCCCACAGCCATTCATAGTTCTCGGTGCCGATGAAATGACCGACGCGGCCGATGCGGGTGTCGGTGAAGGACAGCCAGATGCCGAGCCCCAGCGGATAGGCCAGGAAGAAGATCAGGAACGCCAGCGCCGGCAACATGAACCAGAAGCCGAGCCAGTTCTTGTTATGGCGGAGCTGATCCCAGGCGGTCGCTTCGCGGATTTCGGTTTTCGCACGTCGCGGCGCAAGGGCGATGTCAGCCATAGGCGATGTCCCGATTGCTCAACGGATTGAGCATGACTACGCAATATTCCAATGATGGCATTCCAATGATGACGCGGGCGGCGGCGCTCCGCCGCCCGCGGCCATCACATCAGCGATAGATGCGCTTCAGCTGCCGTTCGGCTTCCGCCATCGCGGCCTTGCCGTCCTTGGCACCGGTGCAGTAGTTCGCGAACATGTCGACCACGATGAAGTCGGCGATCGCGGTCGCGGCCTTCTCGCCGGGCGTGCCGATGCCGGAGGCCGGCAGCGCGCGCTTCGAGGCCTGGCCGAACACCGCGTTCTTCGGATCGGCGGTCCACACCGGAGCCGAGTCGTAGGCGTTCAGCGTATGGGTCAGATAGCCCCGCGCGCCGGTCAGCCACTTGTCGTAATTCTCCTTCTCCAGCATGAAGGCGACGAAAGCCTTTGCCGCGTTCGGATACTTCGTAAAGTTGAACGCGAGGATCGGAACCGCGAGCTGCAGCTCGGTCGGCTTGCCGATCGGCCCGACCGGCCACAGCGCGTGGTCGATATCGTCCGCGAGCTCCTTCTTGCTCGGGTCGTCCTTGGCGGCGATGTAGATCGAGATGCCGTTCGAGGTCAGGAATAGTTCGCCAGACAGGAACGCCTTGTTGTTGGAGGAGTCGTTCCAGGATGCGACACCCGGAATGAAGGTCTCCGACAGCGCCTTGGCATATTCCAGCGCCTTCATCGTCTCCGGCGAGTTGATGATGACCTTGTCGTCCTTGTCGACGGTCCAGGCATTGTGGCCCCAGAGGATGTTGTGCACCCAGGCATTGGCGTCGCCGGTGGCATGGCCAAGCGCGAATCCGGCCGGCGTGTTGTTCTTCTTCAGCGCCTTGCACAGTTCGAGATAGGCCGGGAAGTCGGACGGCACCTGCTTGAAGCCGGCCTTCTCAACCGCCGACTTGCGGTAGGTCAAATAGCCGCCGACGGTCGCGACAGGAATGCCGAGCCAGTCATTGCCCTTCTTGCAGGTTGTGGCGGCAGCCTCGGTCCACCCGCCGTACTTCTTGCCGAGATAATCGGCAACGTCGTTCATCGGGAGGACCTTGGTCGGAAACAGCTGCGGCAGCGTGTGCAGGCCCCAGGCCAGATCGAGGCCCGAACCGGTGTTGGCGGCGACGGAGGCTTTCGGCTGCACGTCCTCGAAGGATTCCGAGAACACATTCATCTCGGTGCCGGTCGCCGACTTGAAGGCTGCGACCATGGCGTTGAACGCATCGTCTTCCGACGGCACGAAGCGCTTCCAGCGCATCACGGTGAGCTTGGCGCCGGGCTCCGCCTTCCAGGGCGCGCTCTGCGCCCAGGCCTTGGCGAAGTCAAACAGCGCCGGCCCTGTGAGCATGCCGGTTGCAGCCAGCGCCGTGCCGCCCTGAAGTAGCGAGCGGCGAGTAAAATCGTGCATCGTCCTTCTCCCTATGATTGTGTTTTTATTGTTTTTGATCTGGCCTGTTGGTCGGCCATTAAGATCGATCGGTCCGTCAGCTGTTCAGTCGTTTCCCCGTCGAATCGTCGAACAGATGGACCAGCGACGGATCCGGCTTGAGCCGAACCTTGTCGCCTGGGTTGAACAGATGGCGCTCGCGGAACACGGCGACGACCTGCTCGCCGCCGAGCTTGGCGAACACCTGGGTCTCCGAGCCGGTCGGCTCGACGACCACGATCTCGGCCTCGGCGCCGTCATCGGCGATGGTGAAGTGCTCGGGCCGCACGCCGTAGACCGCGGGTTGGCCGTCGGAATTGGCCGGCGCCGATTTCAGCGGCAGCCTGACGCCGTTCGGTCCCTCGAAATAGGCGGCGCCGTTCACCTTCACATTGCCCTTGAGGAAATTCATCGCCGGCGAACCGATGAAACCAGCCACGAACTGGTTCGCCGGCGTGTCATAGAGCTCGAGCGGCGAGCCCATCTGCTCGACGATGCCGTCATGCATCACCACGATCTTGTCGGCCATGGTCATGGCCTCGATCTGGTCGTGGGTGACGTAGACGGTCGTGGTCTTCAGCCGCTGGTGCAGCTCCTTGATCTCGGTGCGCATCGCAACACGCAGCTTGGCGTCGAGGTTCGACAGCGGCTCGTCGAACAGGAACACCTGGGGATCGCGCACGATGGCGCGGCCCATCGCGACGCGCTGGCGCTGGCCACCCGAAAGCTGGCGAGGATAGCGCTCGAGCAGCGGCGTCAGTGCGAGGATTTCCGCAGCGCGCTTGACGCCGGTCGAGATCTCTTCGGGCTTGGCGCCGCGCAGCTTGAGCGAGAAGCCCATGTTGTCGGCAACCGTCATGTGCGGGTAGAGCGCGTAGTTCTGGAACACCATCGCAATGTCGCGCTCTTTGGGCTGGACATTGTTGACGACGCGGTCACCGATCGAGATCGTGCCGGAGGTGATATTCTCGAGCCCCGCCAGCATGCGCAGCAGGGTCGACTTGCCGCAGCCGGAGGGGCCGACCAGAACGACGAACTCGCCGTCCTCGATCGGGATCGACACGCCGTGCAGAACCTCAAAATTGCCGAACGATTTCCGCACGTCGCGAATCTGGACCGACGACATCCACTTCCCTCCCTCAAGTTCCCGACGACGTACGACGAGTGCCGCCACCGCTCTGTTTTGTTCCGGCCGCGCTGGGTGCGCGGCGCTGTTGGACTGGCGTTATTGTCCGCAGTTTATCCGGTTTTGGCAATCGTTCGATTAGCAATCGCTTGGTAGCGCTGTCAATATCAGTTTGTCTGCGACGAACGTCGTGATATGAGCGGCAAATGGCCCGAAAGCGCATCACGCCAGGCAAGATCCGGCTCGCCGAAGTCGCGAAGCTCGCCGGTGTCAGTCCGATTACGGCCTCACGGTTCTTCAGGAATCCGGAAGCACTTTCGGCCGGCAAGCGCGCGCGGGTCGAAAGTGCGGCAAAAGAGCTCGGCTACGTGCCCAATCTCGCGGCACGCGCGCTTGCGTCGCAGCGCACCGAGGTGATCGGTGTCCTGATCCCGTCGCTGACCAACAACGTGTTCTCCGACGTGCTTCGCGGCATCTATGATGCGCTCGACGGCAGCCGCTACAGCATTCAGCTCGCCAACACCCGCTACAGCATCCTGCAGGAAGAGCGCCTGCTGCGTCTGTTTCTGGCACAGAAGCCCGCCGGGCTGATCATTACCGGCATCAACCAGACCGCCGATTCCCGCCGCATCATGGAGACGGTCGATTGTCCGATCGTCCAAATCATGGAGGTCGGTCCCTCCCCGATCGACATGATGATCGGATTCTCGCATTTTGACGCCGCAAAAGCGGCCATCGCCCACCTGCTCGCGCAAGGCTACCGGCGGATCGGATTCCTCGGCGCGCGGATGGATCCGCGGGTGCAGCGCCGGCTCGACGGTTATCGCTCCGCGATGACCGACACTGGGCTGTTCGATCCACAGCTTATTGTGACAACGGCGATCCCAACCTCGGTCACGCTCGGCGGGACGCTGTTTGCCGACCTGCTCGCCAAGGCGCCCGACATCGATGCGGTGTTCTGCGTCAATGACGACCTTGCGCTCGGCGCGCTGTTCGAATGCAAGCGCCGGCACATGGCGGTGCCGGAGCAGATAGCGATCGTCGGCTTCAATGACCTCGAATTCATGGCGTCGAGCGAGCCGACCTTGAGCAGCGTGCGCACCAATCGATACGAAATGGGCAGAAACGCTGCCGTGATGGTTATCGAGACGCTGGAAGGGCGCCGGCCCGCCGAACCCGTCGTCGATCTCGGCTTCAGTGTCATGGAACGGCAAAGCTCGGCGCGACGCAATTGACGTCGCCCGGCAGCTGCCCGTCATAAGGGACGCGAAAAATGATAAAATGATAGCGCAACCAAGACCCTTCAACTAAGGTCCAATCCATCACACGAAACACCTGTGCGTGATCGGTCGGGTTTGTAATGCACGACGATTTGCGCAAGGTAGAAACGACGTTGAACCAGAGCCCTTGAATGGGCCCACCAGTTTGCATTGCGGGAGAAATCAATGACAAAATCCCCCACCAACGGGCACGACGCCGCAGGCGCGACCAGCAAGGGCAAGGGCCGCAGGCTCCGCTCCCAGGAATGGTTCGACAACCCGCACAATCCGGGCATGACAGCGCTCTATCTCGAGCGCTATCTCAACTACGGCCTGACGCGAGAGGAATTGCAGTCCGGCAAGCCGATCATCGGCATCGCGCAGACCGGCAACGACCTGTCGCCCTGCAATCGGCATCACCTCGAGCTCGCGCACCGCGTCCGCGAGGGCATCCGCGCCGCCGGCGGCATCGCCATGGAGTTTCCCACCCATCCGATCCAGGAGACCGGCAAGCGCCCGACCGCGGCGCTCGACCGCAACCTCGCCTATCTCGGCCTGGTCGAGGTGTTGTTCGGCTATCCGCTCGACGGCGTGGTGCTGACCACCGGCTGCGACAAGACCACGCCGGCCTGCATGATGGCGGCGGCGACCGTCAACCTGCCGGCGATCGTGCTGTCGGGCGGCCCGATGCTGAACGGCTGGCACGAAGGCCAGCGCACCGGCTCCGGCACCGTGGTGTGGAAGGCGCGCGAACGGCTCGCCGCCGGCGAGATCGACTATGAGCAATTCATCGAGATCGTGGCCTCCTCGGCCCCCTCGGTCGGCCATTGCAACACGATGGGCACCGCCTCCACCATGAACTCGCTCGCGGAAGCGCTCGGCTTCTCGCTGCCGGGCTGCGCGGCGATCCCGGCGCCGTATCGCGAGCGCGGCCAGATCGCCTATGAGACGGGAAAACGCATCGTCGACATGGTCTGGGAGGATTTGAAACCGTCGGACTTCCTGACGCGCGAGGCGTTCGAGAACTGCATCGTGGTCAACTCCGCGATCGGCGGCTCGACCAATGCGCCGATCCATATCAATGCCCTGGCGCGCCATGTCGGCGTCGAGCTGTCGATCGACGACTGGCAGAAATACGGCCATGACGTCCCGCTGCTGGTGAACATGCAGCCGGCCGGCTTCTACCTCGGCGAGGAATATCACCGCGCCGGCGGCGTGCCCTCGGTGCTGCGCGAGCTGATCAAGCACAAGCGCATCCACGAAGGCGCCCTCACCGTCAACGGCCGCACCATGGGCGAGAACTGCAAGGAAGCACCTGCGCCCGACGGCGACGTGATCTGGGGCTACGACAAGCCGCTGGTGAAGGACGCCGGCTTCATCGTGCTGCGCGGCAATCTGTTCGACTCCGCGATCATGAAGACCAGCGTGATCTCGAAGGAATTCCGCGATCGGTACCTGTCCAATCAGAAGGACCTCAATGCCTTCGAGGGCCGCGCCATCGTGTTCGAGGGGCCGGAGGATTATCACGACCGCATCGAGGATCCCGCGCTCGACATCGATGAGCACTGCATCCTGTTCGTCCGCGGCACCGGCCCGATCGGCTATCCCGGCGGCGCCGAGGTGGTGAACATGCAGCCGCCCGCCGCGCTGATCAAACGCGGCATCCTGTCCCTGCCCTGCATCGGCGACGGAAGGCAGTCCGGCACCTCGGGCTCGCCCTCGATCCTCAACGCCTCGCCCGAGGCCGCGGCCGATGGCGGGCTCGCGATCCTGAGGACCGGCGACAAGGTGCGCATCGACCTCAACAAGGGCAGCGCCAACATCATGATCTCGGAGGATGAGCTGCGCACCCGCCGCGCCGAGCTGAAGGCCAAGGGCGGCTTCCCGCATCCGGCCAACCAGACGCCGTGGCAGGAGCTCTACCGCAAGACCGTCGGCCAGCATGCGACCGGCGCCTGCCTCGAGCTCGCGACGCGCTACCACGACATCGCCGGCAGGGTCGGCGTGGCGCGCGATAATCACTAGGACGCAAACCGTCATTGCCGGGCGCGACCCGGCAAGCCATCGTTCCTCGGAAGATGGATGCGCGGGTCAAGCCCGCGCATGACACGCCAAATCGCCAAAGAAGGAAGAAACGCATGTCAGACCGCCTGAAGGGCAAACGCGCATTCGTAACCGCAGCGGCCGTCGGCATCGGCCGCGCCTGCGCGCTGGCCTTTGCCCGCGAGGGCGCGACCGTGTTCGCGACCGATATCGACGAAGGCAAACTTGCGCTGCTCAAGCAGGAAGGCGTCGCCGAGGTTGCGAAGCTCGACGTGCGCGACACCGCAGCCGTCGAGGCAATGGCAAAACGCGCCGGCAAGACCGACATCCTGCTCAATGCCGCGGGCTTCGTGCATCACGGCACCGCCCTGGAGTGCTCGGACGACGACTGGGACTTCTCCTTCGACCTCAACGTCAAGTCGATGCACCGCACCACGCGCGCTTTCCTGCCCGGCATGCTGGCGCAGGGCGGCGGCGCCATCGTCAACATCGCCTCCGCCGCCGGCGCGGTGAAGGCGGCGCCGAACCGCTACGTCTATAGCGCCACCAAGGCCGCGGTCGCGGCACTGACGCGCTCGGTCGCGGCCGACTTCATCGCCAGGGGCATCCGCTGCAACTGCATCTGCCCCGGCACCATCGAGACGCCTTCGATGCTTGAGCGTGCGGCGGCTGCCGGCCCTCAGGGACGCGAGATGTTCGTTGCGCGCCAGCCGATGGGCCGGCTCGGCACCGCCGAGGAAATCGCCGCGCTCGCCGTCTATCTTGCCAGCGACGAAAGCTCGTTCACGACAGGCGTCGCCCACGTGATCGACGGCGGCTGGACGCTTTAACTCTAACCTCTCCCCGCTCTTCTGCGAGGAGAGGTCGGATTGCGAAGCAATCCCGGTGAGGGGCAAGGCACGACATCTCCGCCAACGCATGTGGAGACAACCCCTCACCCCACTCCTCTCCCCGCAACAGCGGAGCGAGGGAGCCGACTTCCGCCGCGGCAGCATCTGAGGAAAACGTCAAAGGACAAAGCAATGAACAAGATCGATCTGAACGGGCGCTGTGCCGTCGTCACCGGCGGCGCGCAGGGATTTGGCCGCGCCATCACCGAGCGCTTTGTCGCGTCGGGCGCCAAAGTCGCGATCTGGGATTTCGACCAGCCGCTGGCCGAGAAGACCGCGCGGGCGATCGGCGAGAACGTGATCGCGATCAAGACCGACGTCACCAATCCCGACGCGGTCGACGCCGCGCGTGATCAAACGCTGCGCGCGTTTGGCAAGATCGACATTCTCGTCAACAACGCCGGTATCACCGGAGCCAACAAACCGGTATGGGAAACCGATCTCAACGACTGGCGCAGGGTGATGCGCATCAATCTCGAGGGTCCCTTCATCTGCTGCAAGGCGATCGTGCCGACCATGATCGGCCAGAAATACGGCCGCATCGTCAACATTGCCTCGATCGCCGGCAAGGAAGGCAATCCGAACGCCGCGCATTATTCGTCGTCCAAGGCGGGCCTGATCGCGCTCACCAAATCGCTCGGCAAGGAGCTCGCGCAGCACGACGTCCTGGTCAATGCGGTGACGCCGGCTGCAGCGAAGACCGCGATCTTCGACCAGATGACGCAAGCGCACATCGACTTCATGCTGTCGAAGATCCCGAAGGCCCGGTTCGTGCAGGTCGAGGAGCTCGCCTCGATGGTGGCATGGCTGGCGTCGGAGGATTGCGCCTTCTCCACCGGCGCGGTGTTCGACATCTCCGGCGGCCGCGCGACCTATTAGCTCGCCGCTCGCCTCGCCGGCTGCCGCAGCGCCGCGACGAGATGATCGGCCAGGAGTGACGCCGCGTGCGACAGGTTTTGCGCGCGATGTAGCCGTATCTCGGCCCGCGGCAGCTGCGGCATGCCGTCGCGCGCGGTCAGCCGACGCAGCGTCGGCGGAAACGTCCCCGACTTGACCACGGTCACGGCGAGGCCCTGCGCCGCGATCGCCTCGACCGCGGACAGGCCGTGGCTGACAAAGGCGAGCCGCCACGGCCGGTTCGCCTGGTCCAGCGCCTGCATCGCCCAGCTCCGGAACAAGCAGCCCTGCGGATAGAGCGCGACCGGCAGCGGATCGAGCTCCTCGACGCGATGCGCGGCGCTCGCGGCCCACACCGCCGGCTCGGTGCGCAGCAACTCGCCCTCGCCGCGTCCCTCAGGGTGCATCGCGATCACGAGGTCATAGGCTTCGCCGAGCCGATCGGTCATTGTCGACGTCAGCCCCGTCTCCATCTCGACATGGATCAGCGGATAGCCGGCGATGAAGTCCTTGAGCAGCGGCGGGACGATCATCGTCCCATAGTCGTCCATCACGCCGAGGCGAACCCGCCCATCCGTGCCGTGCGCGCGCACCCGGCCGACCGCCTCCGCGTTGAGGCTCAGGATGCGGCGGGCATAGCCGAGCAATCCCTCGCCTGCCGCACTCAGGTCGACACTTGACGTGCTGCGGTGAAACAGTTCGGCCTGCAGCCGCTCTTCTAGCCGCTTCACCTGCATGCTGACGGCGGATTGGGTCCGGTTCAGCGCCGAGGCCGCGCGGGTGAAGGAGCGATGCTCCGCCACCGCGACAAAGGCCTGCAGAAGATCCGGGTCCATGATGGGCGCGTTCATAACGATCTGTGATTTAGTTGATCAAATCTATTCCATTCCCTGATTATGTCCCCATCCCTAGATTGTGCAAGCAAAACCAAGGGGCGAACGGAATGGGCGAGATCTGGGGGGTGTTGGCGGCGGTGGCATCGAGCGCGCTCGGCGGCACTTCGATCGGGGCGACGCGGTTTCTGGTCGGCGCCATCGACCCGCTGGCGATCGGCGCGTTCCGCTTCGGCATCGGCGTCCTGCTGCTGCTGCCGCCGGCACTGCTGCAACACCGGAGCTGGCCGACGCGGCACGACTGGCTCGGCGTTGCCGGCCTCGGCCTGCTGTTCTTTGCGGCGTTTCCGGTCCTGTTCAACGCCTCATTGATCTTCACCACCGCCGCGCGCGGCGCGCTCGCGCTGTCGACACTGCCGCTGCTGACCATGCTGGTCGGCGCAGCGCTGGGCGCCGAAGCGCTCACCGCACGCAAAACCGCAGGCGTCCTGATCACCATCCTCGGCGTCTCGATGGCGCTGCTCTCCGGCCTCGCCACGGCGCCACCCGGCGCCTGGCGCGGCGACCTCTTGATGGTCGCAGCCGCGCTGTGCATGGCGCTCTACAGCATCTGGTCAAAACCCTATATCCGCCGCTCCGGCCCGATCCCCTTCACCACGCTCGCGATGGCGGCCGGGTCTGTTGTCCTCATAACAGCGTCGCTGCTGCGCGGCAGTTTTGCGCCGGTTGCCGATTTCGGCGCGCCGCAATGGTTCGGCGCGATCTATCTCGGCGCCTTCGGCGCCGCGCTCACCTTCTATCTCTGGGCCCTCGCGCTGGAGCGGACGACGCCGACCCGGGTGGCGATCTCGGTCACAATCAATCCGATCGCGGCATCGCTGGTCGGCGCCGCTCTGCTCGGCGAGCCGCTGAGTTGGAATCTGGTGGCCGGCATCGTCACCGTTTTTGTCGGCATCTGGATCGCGACCACCCAGCCGCCGCTGGCGCACGCGGTCGCCCCCGACATGCGCTGACCTGCGGCAACGCTCGCCAGCAAGGCCTTCAGCGAATCCGTGCTAGCCTGAGGTCCGGTCCCAGCGAACCCGAGGCGGCACGCCATTGAACATCTCCCTCTATGACATCTCCGTCTGGGTATTGCCGGTGGTCATTGCGATCACGTTTCACGAAGCCGCGCACGGCTTCGTCGCGCATCGGCTTGGCGATGACACCGCCTGGCAGCTCGGCCGCGTCAGCTTCAACCCGCTGAAGCACATCGATCCGTTCGGCACGCTGATCCTGCCTGCGGTGCTGCTGTTCGCGCATTCGCCGTTCCTATTCGGCTACGCCAAGCCGGTGCCGGTGAACTTCCGCAAGCTCAATCATCCCAAGCTCGACATGGTGTGGGTGGCGCTGGCCGGCCCGGCCACCAACATCATCCTGGCGATCGCCGCGGCGCTGGCATTCCACGCGCTGCCACTGGTGCCCGCCGATGCCGCAAAATGGACCGCGGACAACCTGAAAAACGCCTTCCTGATCAACATCGTGCTCGCGATCTTCAACATGATGCCGATCCCGCCGCTGGACGGCGGCCGGGTCGCAGTCGGGCTGTTGCCGCGGCCGCTGGCGATCCCGCTCGCCCGGCTGGAGCCCTACGGCATGCTGATCCTGATCGGGCTGTTGATCCTGCTGCCGGTGATCGGCCAGCAGGTCGGCCTAAATCTTGATGTTATTTCAACGATACTGCGAACTCTGACCGGCTATGTAATCAACGCCCTTCTCCTCATTACCGAAAACACATAGCCTTGATCTGCGCACGACCCGATCGAAAAACCGGTAGCCATTTTTCCGGGTCGCGCGTTGAGGACAGGAACGCTTCGAGGCCATGGTGATCAAAGCTGCCGATATGCTGATTGCACGACGCGCCGACACCCGCGCGCGGGCCGACTTTGCGACCTGGAAGATGATGGCGAAGCTGAACGGCGCCTCCGCCCTACCGCCCGAGGCGCAGAATTTCCTGGCCATTTACAACAAGCTGCTGGGACAGATGAGCGAAGCCGACGCCGGCGAGGCAACCATCCAGGAGATGTACCGCACCTATTATGTCGAGATGGGCGGCGCCGGCAAAGCGCCGGAGGTTCCGGCGCGCTCGCGCGAGCCCGTCGCCGACAATGGCAACGTCACGACGTTCCGCCGCCTGCCCGCCAAGAAGGCGAGCACCTCCGACCCGAACGCCAAGCGTTCGATGCCGGTGGCACTGATCTTCGCCTGCCTCGTCGTGGTCTACGTCGCGATCCGGTACTACTGGAAATAGCGCCGTCCGCGCTTCACCCTATCCGCGTTTGATGATCGACCTCCGCACGCCGCGGCATCCCGTCGCGCGTCACCGGCTGCGCAACCGCCGTGGCGTGGAATATCGCGCGCGAGCGATCACGCCAGCGCCCTAGGCGATGCGCCCGATGCCGGGCATAATGCGGAACTCAAAAAGCAAAATCATACTGGAGGGAAGATGAAGCGTTCCATTGCAGCCTCGGTCACGACGGCCCTGGTCATGACCACGAGTCTTGCGTTCTGCGGCGGTGCGTCGGCGCAGACGATGGACAAGGTCGCCAAGGTCGGCGCGCTCGGCGATCAGTCCGGCCTCTATCAGGATATCGGTGGTCCCGGCTCGACGGTGGCGGCGCAGATGGCGATCGAGGATTCCGGGCTGCTGGCGAAGGGCTGGAAGATCGATCTGATCTCGGCCGATCATCAGAACAAGCCCGATGTCGCGGTCAACATCGGCAAGCAGTGGATCGATGTCGAGAAGGTCGACGTGTTCGTCGATCTCGCAGCCTCCAATGTCGGGCTCGCGATTGCCAACCTTTCGAAGGAAAAGAATGTCGTCAACCTGAACTCGGGCTCCGCCTCGTCCGACCTCACGGGCGCGCAGTGTTCGCCGAACACGGTGCACTGGGTCTATGACACCTACATGCTCGCCAACGGCACCGGCAAGGCGCTGGTGAAGTCCGGCGGCGACACCTGGTTCTTCCTCACCGCGGACTATGCGTTCGGCCAGGCGCTCGAGCGCGACACCTCGGCGGTGGTCACCGCGAATGGCGGCAAGGTGCTCGGCAGCGTCAAGCATCCGCTCAACAATGCCGACTTCTCGTCCTTCCTGCTGCAGGCGCAAAGCTCGAAGGCCAAGATCGTCGGGCTCGCCAACGCGGGCGGCGACACCACCAACGCGATCAAGCAGGCCGCGGAATTCGGCATCGTCTCGGGCGGCCAGCGGCTTGCCGGCATGCTGCTGTTCATCACCGACATCAACGCGCTCGGCCTCAACGTCGCGCAGGGGCTGAACTTCACCGAGACGTTCTACTGGGACATGAACGACCAGACCCGTGCTTTCTCCAAGCGCTTCATGGAGCGCTTCAAGAAGAACCCGCCGACCATGGTGCAGGCCGGCGTCTATTCGTCGCTGATCCACTATTTCAAGGCGCTGGAAGCGCTCGGCGGCAATCCGCATGACGGCCGCGCCGTGGTCGCCAAGATGAAGGAGCTACCGACCGACGATCCCCTGTTCGGCAAGGGCTCGATCCGCGTCGACGGCCGCAAGATCCACCCGGCCTATCTGTTCGAGGTGAAGAAGCCGTCCGAGTCGAAATATCCGTGGGACTATTACA
>NZ_LFIQ01000108.1:41521-51124 GCF_001189245.1 Bradyrhizobium pachyrhizi
CTGGTCGCCACCATCCCCGCGGACGAAGCCTGGCTGCCGCTCGAGAAGAGCGTCTGCCCGCTGGTGAAGAAGAGCTGAGGCAACGTCATTCCGGGCCGCGTGAAACGACGAACCCGGAATTGAGCAGCGGCACATTCAATGGATAAATGGATTCCGGGTTCGCGACGTGTCGCGCCCCGGAATGACGCCAGGGTCTGATCGCAGCCGGCCGCGGCTCGCTACTTCTTCGGCTTGTTGTAATTGACGTCGAGGCTGAAGGAGAACTGATCGTCGGTCAGGTCAGCCGGCGGCGCCGGGACCGGATCGGACCGGTGGACCATCGAGATCGCCGCGTCGTCAAAGGCGGCATCTCCGGACGATTCCAGCACGGCAACCGACAACACCTTGCCAAGGCGATTCAGCACAAGTGCGACCTTCACCTTGGCTGCCTTGGCCTTGCCGTTCTCGGGAAATTTCTTGTGCAGGTCGAGATAGGCGCTGATCTTCTTGCCCCATTTGGCGGTCAGCAGCAGCTTGTCCTTGCCGATGCCGGGATTGGGCGCCTTGGTCGTCTCCGACTGACGGGCGTCCTCCAGCTTGGTGGGCGCGGCCAACTCCGAGGCTTGCTGCGCTTCCTGCGCATTGGTCTCGACCTTGGCGACCTTGGCCTCCTCCTCCTTCTGCTTCTTCGCGGTATCCTCCGTCACGATGCGATCGGGGTCGTCGGACTCCACGGGCTTTTCCTGAGGCAGGTCGGTGTCCTTCACCTCGGCCTTCTGCTGCGCCATTTCCTGCACGGCCTGCTGCTCGTCAGCCGGCGCGCCGGGCGGTGCAGCATCGTCGGGCACATCCGCCGAGGCAAGCTCGACGGCATATTCCGCGCCAGCGGCGCCGAGACCCTCATCGCCGTCGTCGCCGCGCAAATTGGTCAGCGCCAGCGCGGCACCGCCCAGATGCAGCCCGACCGCCGTCACGGCAGCGATCACCCAGAGCCGCTTCGAGGTCCGCAGGTCGAGATCGGGGTTGGTGGACATCGCGTTCGCCGTCAGGGTTTGGCAGAATCAGCCGGCGCGGCCGCGGGCGCTCCTGGAACGCCCTCGAGCGCGACCAGCTTCACGTGCGTGTAGCCGCCGGCACGCAGCAGCTCCATCACGCCCATCAGTTCGCCATAGGGTACCATCCGATCGGCCCGCACGAACACGTATTTGTCCCGGCTCATGTCGGGCACGGCATCCAGCGAATTGACCAGGTCGACGCGCTTCACCGCGTTCTCCCCGATCGCCAGCGTGAGATCCGGCTTGATGCTGACATAGGTTGGCTTGTCCGGCTTCTTCTGCGGCGTCGCGCTGGAGGTCGGCAGATCGATCGGAAGATCGACGGTCGAGAGCGGTGCCGCCACCATGAAGATGATCAGCAGCACCAGCATGACGTCGATGAACGGCGTGACGTTGATCTCGTGGGATTCCGCGAAATCGTCGTCGCCATCGTTCTCGGAGATCGAGACTGCCATCGCCTACTCCGCCGCCGCGGCGCGCGCATGCGCGTTGCGCGGAACGTCGCCATGGGTGCGATCGAGGTCGCGCGACAACAGCCGTCCCGCGGCGCCCGAGGCGCGATTGACGAGTTCGAGGTAGACCTTCGTGACGCGCGAGAAATGGTTGTAGATGATGACTGCGGGGATCGCCGCGACGAGGCCGATCGCGGTCGCGAGCAGCGCTTCCGCGATGCCCGGCGCCACCACGGCAAGATTGGTGGTCTGCGACTTCGAAATGCCGATGAAGCTGTTCATGATGCCCCAGACCGTGCCGAACAGGCCGACGAAGGGCGACGTCGCGCCGATGGTCGCGAGCAGGCCCATGCCGATGCGGATCTTGCGGGCTTCGGCGCGCACGATCTCGGCGAAGCTCGACGCCGCGCGCTCCTTGATGCCGCTGTCGCTCGAGATGCCCGCCGACAGGCGCCCCTCGCGCATCGCAGCGGCGATGAACGACGACAGCACGCTGCCCTTGGCGCCGAGCGCGAACTGCGCTTCGGCCAGCGAGCGCGATTCAGCGATCTTGGCCAGCGCGCCGCGCAGCTTGCGCTGCGCTACCGTCAGCTCGACCATCTTGGCGATGAACACCGTCCAGGTCACGAGCGAGGCGAATGCCAGACCGAGCATCACCGCCTTCACGATGATGTCGGCGTTCAAGAACATATTCCACGGCGACAATTCGTGCAGGCCGGTCGAGGTCGACTTCAGCGACTTGCTGTCGCCGCTCGCGGGCGCGGCCAGGGACGCCTCGTTCGCCGTCGGTGCCGGAGCCGCCGCGGCAGGGGCCGGCGCGGCCTGGGCCTGCGGTGCCGGCTGGGCGGCCACCGGCGCGGCTTGGGCAGTCGGCGCAGGCTGGGCTGCCGCCGGCTGGGCCGCGGGTGCGGGCTGAGGCCGGGTCACGGGTGCGGGCTGCGCTACAGGCGCCGTTTGCTGCTGCGCCGAAGACGGCGCGGCCAGCATCAGCATCGCCAGCGAGGCGATCATGGCAGACGCAGCGGGGAACTTGAATGTCATCATCAGTTACACTTCGGCCCAGTGACGGATCAGGTTGTGATAAATCCCGGTCAATTTGACCGTTTCGGGGTCATCGCGCCCCAGCCGCTCCACCAGAGCCTGGATCGCGGTATCGAGATCAAAGATCAGGCTGCGCGCGTGTGCATCCCGTACCATGCTCTGCAGCCAGAAAAAAGACGCTACCCGGGTCCCCCGCGTGACCGGCGTGACCAGATGCAAACTGGAAGCAGGATAAACCACGAGATCGCCCGCCGGCAGCTTGATTTCATGGGATCCGTAGAGGTCTTCGATGACGAGCTCGCCGCCGTCGTAGTCCTCCGGCTCCGATAAAAACAGCGTGACCGAGAGGTCGGTGCGGATCCTCATGCCCGTCAGCCTGTCGCCGCGCACCGCATTGTCGACGTGCAGGCCGAAATGGTGCCCGTCGCTGGCGACATAACGATTGAACAAGGGTGGAAAGATTCTAAGCGGGATCGCCGCCGAGATGAAGCGCGGGCTAGCCGACAGCGCCGACAGGATGCGGTTGCCGAGCTGCCGCGCGACCTCGCTGTCGGGCGGCAGCTGCTCGTTGCGCTTGACCATCGCGGACGCGGCGCCGGCGGTCGAGCGACCGTCCTCCCATTCGGCTTGCGCCATGATGCGGCGGAAGTCCGCCACATCAGCCTTGCTCAATACGTTGGGAACACAGACCAGCATCTGTCGCCGCGAAGCCTCCGTCAGTAACGCGCAGAAACAACCAGATACGCGGCGCGCCCCGGCGCTTCGAGCACGAACGGCGCCGCGCTCTGGTACAGCGCGTCGTAGTAGCGCTTGTCGAAGATGTTGTTGACGAACAGCTTCATCGTCCAGTGCTTGTCGATCTTTGCTTCGGCAAAGGCGTCGAAGCGCCAGTAGCTCGGGATCGAGGTGCCCTGGTTGGCCGCGAGCAGCGTGCCACCATAGACCTTCGAGCGATACACAGCCTGCCCACCGAGCTCCCACATGTCGGTGAGCTGGTACTTGGTCAGCATGCTGAACGACTGATGCGCGACGTTGGCGAGCGGCAGTCCGACATTGCTGGAGTACAGGATGGTGTTGGCCGGCGGCGCAAGCGACCTCGTCACTGCCGACTGCATCAGCACGAGACCGCCGAACACGCTCCATTTGTCGGTGATCTTGCCGCCAACGCCCAGATCGATGCCGCGGATGCGGTAGGCCGCGCCCGCGGTGATGCAGGAGATGTTGCCGGTCGTCCCGGTCGGATAGGAGCAGCCGAGCGCCGCGGCCGCGGCCGCGTTGTTCACGTTCTGCGATTCACGCGCATTTTCCTTCTCGGTCTGGAACAGCGCCGCCGTCACCAACAGATGACGATCGAACAATTCCCACTTGGTGCCGACTTCGATCGCCTTGTTCTTTTCCGGCCCGAAGATCTGGGTATTGCCGCCGTTCAGCACCGGAGACAGGCCGCCATACGCCGTGCTGGTACCGTCGAACTCGGCGCCGACAGGGTTCGACGAGGTCGCATAGGCCGCATAGACGCTGCCGTTCGGCAACGGCTTCAACGTGAGGCCGAGATTGAAGTTCGGCATCCCGAAGTCGGCCGACTGACTGCCGAATGTGGTCCTGTTGCCCGACGTCAGATATCCCGACGTGTTGATCTTGTAGTCGTCGTAGCGGATGCCACCATTGAGGATCACGAAGTCATTGTAGTTCGCGGTATCCATGATGTAGCCGCTGGTGGTGTCGATCCCGATCTTGGTCGGCATCCCGGACAGCCCCGACGGAATCGGGAATGGAATGTTGGTGTATTGCGGATTGAACACGCTGACGCCGGAGAGCGATCCGCTTCCCGTGAAAGCCGATGTGCCGGTCGTTATTTCCGAGCTCAGGCCGAGATATCTGTCGATCGAGGACCGCTCGTTGTCGTATTCGACGCCGGCCGTCGTCGTGTGCTTGAAGCCGAGCCCGTCGACCGACTTGTAGGTCGCCTCGGTCTGGTTGGCGAACACGTCGGTGACCTGGTAGCGGCTTTGCGGATTGGCGCTCAGCGTATACGCCGTGAACGGAGCGCCCGCGGCCAGCGTCGGCGCTTCCGGCAGCGTGCCGATGTAGTTTTGGGTCGAGCGCGATTCCCGGATCTTGTTGCTGACCACGAGGTCCGGCGTGATCTGCACCTCGGCGTTGATGGTGCCGATGTCCTGCCCGGTCCTGAAGAAGTCGCGGTTGACGAAACCATACCAATTGTTGCGGTTGACGCCAAAATCCGGGAACGGGCCGCCGGCCGTGCTCGCGGTGCTCGGTCGATAATAAGGCACGCCGAAATCCGGGAGTCCGGTCAGCTCGGTGTGGATGTAGTTTCCGGTGATCTTCACCGCGTCGACCGGCTTCCACGTGCCGGCGACGAACGCGCCGTTGCGGTCGTCGGTGACATAGCTGCGGCCGGCGACGCCGGCATCCTGGAACAGTCCGCCGGCGCGGATCGCCAGCGTCGGGCTGATCACCTGGTTGACGTCGAGCGTTACGCGCTTGGTGCGATCGGTGCCGAACGTGGTGTCCATGTTGTAGAAGCTGTTCTGCGTCGTCGCCTGTTTGGTGACGATGTTGATCGCGCCGCCGGTGGTGCCGCGGCCTGCAAAGGACGAGCCGGGGCCACGCAGGATCTCGACCTGCTCGGTGAAGAAATTCTCGCGGACGCTGACGCCGGAGTCGCGCACGCCGTCGATGAAGATGTCGTTGCGCGCATCGAAGCCGCGGATGAAGAAGCGGTCGCCGAAGGCATTGCCGCCCTCGCCCGTGCCGAGCGTGACGCCGGCCGTCGACAGGATCGCCGACTTCAGCGAGGTGGCGTTCTTGTCCTCGAGCACGTCCTTGGTCAGCACCGTGACCGATTTCGGTGTGTTCAGGATCGGCTCGGGATATTTCCCGGAGGCCTGCAAACGGTCGCCCTTGTACGGCGCGGCAGGATCCGCATAGGGATCGCGGTCAGCGGGAAGACCGCCGGCGTTGGGAAACGGCACCGGCGCCTGTTGAGCCTGCTGGTTGTTGCGTCGCGCGGCGCGGCGCAGCGCATTGCGGGCGCGGACCTGGTCCGCCGTGGGCTTTGACGTCACGGGCCGCGGGCGAGCGACCGGGGCATCGACATTCACCGGCGGCAGGTTGGATTGCTGCGCTTCGGCCCCCGAAAACGACGCCACCGCGATCAGGCTCGCGACTGCGGAGACCTTCGTGGCGGAATAACCGGTATCATCAGCCGAACCGATCGCTGCATCGAAGCGCAGCGATCTCGGCGCCTTCACATTGCTCATGTCTTGCTTGCCCCAGAAAAGTCAGCCCGTTCGCGAAATGAAGCTGCGACGAACTGTCTCTTTCGGTTATCGAGCGTGACTTTTTTTATCAATGCGCCGAGCGCAACAGTTGGCTTGAATCGCCCCAATTCAAAGCGATTCTAATCTACGGTTTGAAATCGTTCTAAACTGTAGTTTTTAAGCGTTCTAATAATCGTTCTAAATCGGTGTCGCCCGTCATTGACCGCCGCTTGCAAGCATGCGTCCCCGATCACTCGGCGCTTGGTGGCTTCATCAGCGAAAACAGCTCGTCGATCGTCCGCTGCGCGACCTGCCGCACGCGGTCGCTGTTCTCGAGGCCGGCGATGTTGACCCCGTTGACGACCGCTTTGATCTCGTCGCGGAAGTCGGTGAGAAAGCGCAGCGGGTCCCGCTGCTCGTTGGCGACGCGCGCGATCAATCCGGTGACCAGGATCTGGCATGCCATCATGCGCCCGTTCAACTCATCCATCGCAGCCCTCGTCCTCTCGCATCGTCGCTGCGCGATATGAACGACATCCCGCGACGATTCAACCGGCTCGCGCACGCTGCAACGGGTGAATGGATGGAGCGAAGGAATCTGCGCACGATGAGATGCGCTATTTCGCGGCGATGCGCTCCGCCTCCTCGCCGAGCGCCTTGATGCGATCCTTGACCTCGCGAAGCGTGGAGAGGCCGCTTTCGACATGCTTGTCCGAGACGTCGCGCAACACGTCGCCGGCGATCGCGTCGCGCAGACTGTCGAGGTCGTCGACGAGGCGGCGCCCGCTCCTGGTCAGGAACAGGCGATTGGCACGGCGATCCCTGGGATCGGGACGCCGTTCGAGCAGGCCATGCTCGACGAGGCGGTCGAGCAGCCGCACCAGCGAGATCGGCTGCAATTCGAGGACGTCGGCGAGATCGACCTGGGACAGCCCCTCCTGCTCGCGCAGGCGGAAGAGCACGATCCATTGCGCACGCGTGGTGCCTCGCGCCTTGGCGCGATGATCGATATAATTGCGCAGCAGCCGGGAACTCTCGACGAGCTGCGCGATAAACTGGCGTTTGAGATCGAGCGACATAGGGGTCCTCGGTGCGTTTCCCAGACGAAATGTTTCTGCTCGTTTCTGACCTAAACCTTTCCAAATGTTTAGGATTCTCAAGCCTTGGTGTGTTTACACATTAAGTGCACGCATATTATATCCGCAAGCTCTGTGAACCGTTTCGATCACCCTTTATTGTTACGTCGAACCCAAGAGTCCGCATGTCAAAGTCACGCACCATCGGTTGGGTTTTGGTGATCGCTGCGGTCGGCGCCGCCGGTTATTTCGGCTGGCAGAAACACACGAGCAACCAGCAGGCGATCGAAGCCGCGCAGAAGCGCTCAGCCCAACGCCCGGCCGTTCCGGTCAAGATCTCACCGGTCGAGAAAGCCGACTTCCCGGTCTATCTCACCGGCCTCGGCACCGTGCAGGCGTTCAACACGGTCCAGGTCCGCACCCGGGTCGACGGCCAGATCACCAGGATCGCATTCAAGGAAGGCCAGTTCGTCAAGGCCGGGGACACGCTGGTCGAGATCGACCCGCGGCCCTATCAGGCGACGCTCGACCAGGCCAAGGCCAAGAAGGCGCAGGACGAAGCCAATCTCGCCAACGCCAATCTCGACCTGCAGCGTTACACCAAGCTCGGCGAGTTCGCGACGCGCCAGCAGCTCGACACCCAGCGCTCCACGGTGGCGCAGCTGACCGCCCAGATCTCGGCTGACGAGGCCGCCATCTTCAATGCCCAGACCCAGGTGGACTACACCACCGTCAAATCTCCGATCGACGGCATTGTCGGCCTCCGACTGGTCGATATCGGCAACATCGTCAATGCCTCGGCCCAGACCGGCATTGTCACGATCACCCAGATCGAACCGATCACTGTGATCTTCACCGCGCCGGAAGACCAGCTGCCCGATATCAAGGCGGCGCTAGCCGTGGCGCCGCCCAAGACCATTGCCCTGACCACCGACGGCAAGCGGGTGCTATCCACGGGAACCCTGGCGCTGATCAACAATCAGGTCGACACCACCAGCGGGACTGTCCGGCTGAAGGCGGTGTTTGATAACAAGGACCACGCGCTGTGGCCGGGCCAGTCGGTCTCGACCCGCCTTCTGGTCAGAACCTTGAAGGATGCCACCGTCGTCCCCGATGACGCGGTGCAGCATGGCGCCGATGGCCTCTACGCGTATTCAGTCAATCAGGAGAACAAGGCCGAGCTTCGCAAGATCAAGGTCAGCCAGTCGATCGACGGCAAGTCGGTGATCGACGAGGGCCTGTCGCCCGGACAGCAGGTGATCACCGCGGGCCAGTACAAGGTCTCGCCGGGAACCCAGGTGACAACGGCGGTGGCGAGCTCGGATCCGTCCCAGTCGAAGGTTGCGCAGGAATGAGCGTCGGCGCCGGAATTTCCGCACCATTCATTCGTTTCCCCATCGGCACCTCGCTGCTGATGGCCGGCATCCTGTTCGTCGGTCTCGTCGCCTATCCCCTGCTGCCGGTCGCGCCGCTGCCGCAGGTCGACTTCCCCACCATCCAGATCACCGCGACCCTGCCCGGCGCCAGCCCGGAGACGATGGCGACCTCGGTCGCCCAGCCGCTGGAACGCCAGTTCGCGCAAATCCCCGGCATCGCGCAAATGACCTCGACGAGCTATCTCGGCACGGCGGCGGTCACCATCCAGTTCGACCTCAACCGCAGCATCGACGGCGCGGCCAATGACGTGCAGGCCGCCATCAACGCCGCAAGCGGCCAGCTGCCGAAAACCCTCCCCTCGCCGCCGACCTACCGCAAGGTCAACCCGGCGGACTCGCCGATCATGCTGCTGTCGGCGACATCGGACACGCTGCCGCTGACGACGGTCAGCGATGCCGTCGACGCCCAGCTGGCGCAGCAGATCAGCCAGATCTCGGGCGTTGCGCAGGTCATCATCGGCGGCCAGCAGAAGCCGTCGGTTCGCGTCCAGATCGACCCGGCCAAGCTCGTCGCCAAGGGCCTGTCGCTGGAGGACGTCCGCGCCGCGATCAACATCGCGACCGTCGACAGTCCGAAGGGCAATATCGACGGCGCCACCCGCGCCTATACCATCTACGCCAACGACCAGCTGCTGACGGCGAGCCCGTGGAACGACGTCATCATCGCCTACCGCAATGGCGGGCCGCTGCGGATCCGTGACATCGGCCAGGCCGTCACCGGGCCCGAGGACGCCAAGCAGGCCGCCTGGGCCAACGGCAAGCGCGGCGTATTCCTCGTCATCTTCAAGCAGCCCGGCGCCAACGTCATCGACACCGTCGACAAGATCAAGGCGACGCTGCCCCGGCTGGTCGCCGCGATCCCGCCGGCGATCAAGATCGACGTCATCAGCGACCGCACCACTACGATCCGCGCGGCGGTCGAGGACGTCCAGTTCACCCTGCTGTTGACCATCTTCCTGGTCGTGATGGTGATCTTCGTCTTCCTGCGCAGTTTCTGGGCGACCGTGATCCCGACAGTCACGGTGCCATTGGCGCTGCTCGGCGCCTGCGCGCTGATGTGGGTGTTCGGCTACACGCTCGACAATCTGTCGCTGATGGCACTGACGATTGCGGTCGGCTTCGTGGTCGACGACGCCATCGTGATGCTGGAGAACATCAGCCGCTACATCGAAGAGGGCGAGAAGCCGATGGCTGCCGCCTTCAAGGGCTCGCAGGAAATCGGCTTCACCATCGTTTCGATCAGCATCTCGCTGGTCGCGGTGCTGATCCCGCTGCTCCTG
>NZ_LFIQ01000108.1:51134-56207 GCF_001189245.1 Bradyrhizobium pachyrhizi
ATCATCGGCCGCCTGTTCCGCGAATTCGCGGTCGTGCTGGCGATGACCATCTTCGTCTCGATGTTCGTGTCGCTGACGCTGACCCCGATGATGGCCTCGCGCTTCCTGCGCGCCCACAATGACGAGAAACACGGCCGCTTCTACCAGCTCAGCGAGCGCGGCTTCGACGCCATGCTGCGCGGCTATCAGAGCGTGCTCGACCTCGCCTTGCGCTGGAAGTTCACGACGCTGATGATCTTCTTCGGGACGCTGGCGCTGTCGGTCTACCTGTTCGTCATCATCCCGAAGGGCTTCTTCCCGCAGCAGGATGTCGGCCTGATCACCGCGACCTCGGAAGCCAACCAGGACATCTCCTTCGCCGACATGAAGCGGAAGCAGGAGGAACTCGGCAAGATCGTGCAGCAGGATCCCGCGGTGGCGACGGTGGCGATGGCGATCGGCGGCAGCGGCCGCGCCGGCAATAACGGCGCGATGTACATCACGCTGAAGCCGCTGAAGGATCGCGACGCCAACGCGCAGCAGGTCATCGCCCGGCTGCGGCCGAAGCTGGAGAAGGTCGAGGGTGCCCGGCTGTTCATGCAGGCGGCGCAGGACGTCCGCCTCGGCGGCCGCCCGACCCGCACCCAGTTCGAATTCACGCTGCAGGATGCCAACCTCGCCGAATTGAACGAATGGGCGCCGAAGATTCTCGGCAAGATGCAGACGCTGCCGCAGCTGCGCGACGTCGCCACCGACCAGCAGACCAACGGCACCACGCTCGAACTGAAGATCAACCGCGACACCGCCTCGCGCTACGGCATCCAGCCGCAGCTGATCGACGACACGCTCTATGATGCGTTCGGCCAGCGCCAGGTGACGCAGTACTTCACCCAGCTCAACAGCTACCACGTGATCCTCGAGGTATTGCCGGAGCTGCAGGGCGCGATCGACACGCTGAACAAGATCTACATCAAGTCACCGCTGACCGGCGAACAGGTGCCGATCTCGACCTTCGCGACCTGGACCAGCGTGCCGGTACGGCCGCTCTCGATCAGCCACCAGGGCCAGTTCCCGGCGATCACGATCTCGTTCAACCTGGCGCAGGGTGTCGCGCTTGGCCAGGCGACGGAAGCGGTGCAGAAGGCGATGGTCGACCTCGGCGCGCCGCCGACACTGAGCTCGAGCTTCCAGGGCACCGCGCAGGCATTCCAGCAATCGCTGTCGACAGTGCCGCTGTTGATCCTCGCGGCGCTCGTGGTCGTCTACCTGATCCTCGGCATCCTCTACGAGAGCTACATCCACCCGATCACGATTCTGTCGACGCTGCCGTCGGCCGGCGTCGGCGCGCTCGCGATCCTGATGGCGGCCGGCTTCGACTTCTCGCTGATCGCGCTGATCGGCATCATCCTTCTGATCGGCATCGTGAAGAAGAACGGCATCATGATGGTCGATTTCGCGATCGCGGCCGAGCGCGACCAGCACATGGAGCCTGTGGCGGCGATCCGCCAGGCCGCCCTGCTCCGCTTCCGCCCGATCATGATGACCACGATGGCCGCCTTGCTCGGCGGCGTGCCGCTGATGTTAGGGACCGGCACCGGCTCGGAAATCCGCCAGCCGCTCGGCTACGCCATGGTCGGCGGCCTGATCGTTAGCCAGGCGCTGACGCTGTTCACGACGCCGGTCGTCTATCTCTATCTCGACAGGCTCTCGAATGCGTTTGCGAACTGGGGCCGCTCGCCGCGCGCCGACCACGACGCTGACGACGGCGAGCATGGATCGGTCAAGGAGGCCGCCGAGTGACTTGACTTTGCCGGCATCCCGGCACATCCGAAAGATGTTCATTTCGGAGCCGGTATCGTGAAGATTGTCGCAAAGTCGCTCTTCGTCCTGTTCACCGTGTTCGGCATGGCCCACTCCGGCCACGCTCAGACGGCCAAGAGCAAGAACGCGCCCGCTCCGGCAGCTGCTCCCGCCGCTCCCCAGAGCGATGCAACAGCCCCCAACAATTCCGGCTGGATCGCACGCTGCACCAGTGCGAGCCGCGACGCTCCGCTCGAATGCGCGATGGAACAGACCGCGGTGCTCACCAAGACCGGCCAGCTCATCGTGCTGGTCAATATCCGCGTTCCCGGCGACACCCGCACGCCGGTTGCGCTGATCCAGCTTCCACTGGGATTGAACCTGCCTGTCGGCGCCAAGCTGCAGGTCGACGACGGCAAGGCCGTCGACGTGCCGATCCAAACTTGCGAGGCGCGCGGCTGCTACATCAATACGCCGATCGCCGCCGATGTCCTGACCCAGCTGAAATCGGGCAAGCAGCTCAAGGTGTCGTTCCAGAATCTCGGCAAGGAAACCATCTCGATCCCGATGCCGCTCGCCGACTTCGCGACGGTCTACGACAAGATCAAGTAGCGCCGCGCAGCGTAGCCGTTCGCTATCGCTCCCGCTTGTAGAGGAACGCGTTGTCCGGCTGCGGCATGCCGATGGTCTTGTAGAACCCGATCGAGTCAGGCGCCGACAACAGCAGGCACATCGATTCAGGTCCGGCGAGGCGCCGCGTCTCCGCGATCAGGCGCTTGCCGATGCCATGTCCCTGGTACCCGCGATCGACTGCAAGGTCGGACAGATAGCAGCAATAGGCGAAATCGGTCAGCGCGCGCGACACGCCGACCAGCTTGCCCGCCTTCCGCGCTGTCACGATCAGATTCGCATTGGCGATCATGCGCTCCATCCGGTCGGTATCCGCCAGCGGGCGCCGCTCGCCGAGGCCCGACTGCCGCAGCACCTCGATGAACTCGTCGACGCCGATCGACGCTTCACGGGCATAGAGAATTTCGTCCATCAACTTAAACCTCTACTGCAACGGGCCGGACCACGCGCGCGAGACCATGGTGGATTACGCCGGGCTAATCCACCCTCGATGCCGTGATGGCACACAAACGACTGACCTCCGCCGGCAGCTGCAGCCGGCAATCTCGTCGGGATTTCAGAGGATGATCACGCCACCGAGGCAGATTGGCTGGGGAACCTGGATTCGAACCAAGACAAACAGAGTCAGAGTCTGTTGTGCTACCGTTACACCATTCCCCAAGATTCGCCCGTGGTATCAACAGCTTAGCTGGATGACTGGACATCTCGGTGCAGCGGGTTCGCCTGCCAAATCAGCGCCCGCGCGAGTGCGACCTTCTACCCGCTTGGTCCCACGCTTGGCAAGCATTGTTGGCGGGGAATGGGCGTAAAATCACCGCCAGTGTGGGACCAGCCATTGGTGGCAGCTTTCCCCGCCAGGTCGTGGCTTCAAAGGTTTCACTGAAGGAATTCAAGAACCACGAAAGGATCGGCGGCGAGGAATGCTCCGACGCTGAACCCGACGAAGCCAAGCGCGACCGCGCCGATCCAGCCGTGATGCGCCCAGCCATAGCTCGCACCGATCAACGTTCCGAGCCCGATCATGGAAACCGCCCACACGACGTGAGCGACGAGCTTGAGTACCTTGATCATCCAAGACGGAACGCACGTCATCAGGAACAGATGATCTCGCCCGCGCAATCCGCGGGCCTCTGCAAATAGGTCGATCTCGCAAGCGGCGTGTTCAACCAGAGCGCCCTGACAAAGCGCCGCACCGCCGTTTGGCACGGCGGCGCAAGAGACCGAACGACCACAGTCAGAGGGGGTCCAGCCGGCCGACCTCAGTACAGCCCGCCCGTCCCTGACCGCATCACGGCCCGATCGGCGTCCGGCGAAATGCCCTGCTGGGTGCCGTCGATCACGTCAGTGCCGGCAACCATCCCGGGATCATTGACCGGTGGTGCCTGGCCCGGCTTGAAGGCTTCGAGCACCACGCCTCTGTTCTGGCCAGGCGCGGCGCGCTGGCCGGTCTTGGCATCGACCAGGACCAGCCGGATGCCGACCGGCTGCTTGAACGGGGTGGCGGGCTTGTCGGCCAGCGCGAGCTTCAGGAAGTCGCGCGCGATTGGTGCCGCGGTATGGCCGGCCTGCGCGTTGCGGCCGAGCGAGCGCGGCTTGTCGTAGCCGACATAGAGACCGACGACGAGGTCCGGCGAGAAGCCGACGAACCAGAGATCCTTGGCCTCGTTCGAGGTGCCGGTCTTGCCGGCGAGCGGCTTGCCGACGTCCTTCAGGGCGGTGCCGGTACCGGCCTGAATCACGCCCTCCATCAGCGAGGTGATCTGGTAGGCGGACATCGCGTCGAGCACCCGCTCGCGGCGGTCGACGAGTTGCGGCTCCGGCTGGTTCTTCCAGCCCTCCGGCGCGTCGCAGCCGCGGCATTCGCGCTGATCGTGCTTGAAGATGGTGTGGCCGTAGCGGTCCTGGATGCGGTCGATCAAGGTCGGCTTCACGCGGACGCCGCCATTGGCGATCATCGAATAGGCCGTGGCCATCCGCATCACCGTGGTCTCGCCGGCGCCGAGTGCATAGGCGAGATAGTTCGGCAACTCGTCATAGACGCCGAAGCGCTTTGCATACTCGCCGATCAGCGGCATGCCGATTTCCTGCGCCAGCCGCACGGTCACGGTGTTGAGCGACAGCCGCAGCGCGTTGCGCAGCGTCACCTGGCCCTGATACTTGCCGGTGGAGAAGTTTTCGGGCCGCCAGATGTTGCCCTGCCCCTGGTCGATCTCGATCGGGGCGTCGATCATCATCGTCGATCCGGTGTAGCCATTGTCGAGCGCCGACGAATAGACGATCGGCTTGAAGGTCGAACCGGGCTGCCGGTAGGCCTGCGTCGCGCGGTTGAACTGGCTCTGGTCGAACGAGAAACCGCCGACCATCGCCAGCACGCGGCCGGTATGCGGATCCATCGCCACCATCGCGCCCGACAGTTCGGGGACCTGGCGCAGCCGGTACTGGCCTTCGACGCGCTGGCCGTCCTTGCTGAACAGCGGGTCGGCGTAGATCACGTCGCCGGGCTGCAACACCTGCGCCACCGATGTCGGCGTCTTGCCCTTGTACGGGCCGGAGAGCGCCCTCGCCCATCTGACGCCCTCGAGCGTGATGATGCCGGTCTCGCGCTGCTTGCTGATGGCGCCGCCGAGTTCGCGGCCCGGCTGGAAGCCGATCCGTGCCGACTGA